>NZ_JADKSJ010000007.1 GCF_015351235.1 Plantibacter sp. VKM Ac-2880 | reverse complement strand
CACATCCTTTCCCACTTAGCACGCGCTTTGGGACCTTAGTTGGTGGTCTGGGTTGTTTCCCTCTCGACGATGAAGCTTATCCCCCACCGTCTCACTGCTGCGCTCTCACTTACCGGCATTCGGAGTTTGGCTGACGTCAGTAAGCTTTTGGGCCCCATCGGCCATCCAGTAGCTCTACCTCCGGCAAGAAACACGCAACGCTGCACCTAAATGCATTTCGGAGAGAACCAGCTATCACGAAGTTTGATTGGCCTTTCACCCCTATCCACAGCTCATCCCCTCCATTTTCAACTGAAGTGGGTTCGGTCCTCCACGACGTCTTACCGTCGCTTCAACCTGGCCATGGATAGATCACTTCGCTTCGGGTCTAGGACATGCGACTGAATCGCCCTATTCAGACTCGCTTTCGCTACGGCTACCCCACACGGGTTAACCTCGCCACATATCGCTAACTCGCAGGCTCATTCTTCAAAAGGCACGCTGTCACACCTACAAGGGTGCTCCAACGGTTTGTAAGCAAACGGTTTCAGGTACTATTTCACTCCCCTCCCGGGGTACTTTTCACCTTTCCCTCACGGTACTTGTCCGCTATCGGTCATCTGGGAGTATTTAGGCTTATCAGGTGGTCCTGACAGATTCACACGGGATTTCTCGGGCCCCGTGCTACTTGGGATACTCCTCGCACGATTGCAGCATTTCGACTACCGGGCTGGCACCGTCTTTGGCTGGGCTTTCAATCCCATTCGTCTATACCACGTTCTAATGCTCCCCGAATATCAGTTCGGAGTGAGAAGTCCCACAACCCCGGACATGCAACGCCTGATAGCTATCACACATGCCCGGTTTAGCCTCTTCCGATTTCGCTCGCCACTACTGACGGAATCACTGTTGTTTTCTCTTCCTGGGGGTACTGAGATGTTTCACTTCCCCCCGTTCCCTCTACCCGCCCTATATATTCAGGCGGGAGTCACCAG
>NZ_JADKSJ010000006.1 GCF_015351235.1 Plantibacter sp. VKM Ac-2880 | reverse complement strand
CGGACCTGCCGCCGTTTTTTTGGTTCGTTCACTTCTGTTTTTGGGGTTGCTTTTACTTCTGTTTCGGGTGTTGGGTTTCGGGGTGGTTTGTGTGGGGGAGTGCGCGACTGATTACACGGGTGTTGGTGGTGGTGGTCGACGAGTGATTACACGGGCTGTGCGCTGCGGGGGCGCGGGTGGTTACACGGCCGTTCGCGGCCTGGTGCGGGCCTGATGACACGCACGCCCGTCACCGAAGTACCGTGGCGGTGATGGTGTGAGCTCGGCGCCGGACGGGCGCCGGTGATCGCCTGCCGGCTCTCGTTTCTGGCGCGTATTTCCGGGCTTTTCGTGCGCGGGGCTGTCGGTGGTCGGCCGTCTCGGTGGGGGAGTGGTGGTGTCGGTTCGGGGTGTCGCCGGGTGGGTTCACCTCGAGCGGGCGGGGGTGCTGGTCGTGGTGTGGCCGCTTCGCTCGAGGTGGCTGCTCGAGGTGCTGCCGTGGCGTGGTCGGCGCGCGGTCGCAGCGCCTCGCATGGCCGCACCTATCGTTACGTATTGAATTACTTCTAATTCAGATATACCGCTCGGGTTGAGCCGTATTACTTCCATTCGAACCGTTACCGCCCCTATTGACCCGTTTCGAATTACTTCTAATTCAAGTATGCCAGCGTTGGAGGGGCGGCGTGGAGGGGTCGGTTCGGGGTGTTGTGGTGGGGTGGTGGTGGGGGATCGCGAGGGGTGTTGGTGGGGTCTCGGCAGCGGGGGCCGGCGGTGTCGATGCAGGGGGCTCAGGCGGCCGCTGGTGACCGTTCAGGGGTGGTTCCGTGTCCGGGTGTCGCTACCACGCGGCCCCACTGTCCCCAGCGCTCTCCCCGGCCACCTCGAGCACCGACACCCGCCCAGGATCCCGACCACCTGCACGCCCGCCCACGGGCACCCGCGCCCGAACCCTCGAACCCGCACGGAAACAGGCTGAGACGGGCGCACAGCGCCGCTCAACACCGAATCCGAACCCGCCCCACACCCCAAGGGGAGCGCACAGCACCCGAACCCGCCACACCGAACAGGCACAGCCCCGCACCCACACCACCCGACACCCACGACCGACACCCGACCAGGCAACGCCACCCCAGGGGTGCCAGGCGCGCCAGCGCGGCACCAACCACACACCCAACGACCACCGCCCTACGACGCCCGGCCACCGACACGAGATCAACCCGAACGGGCCTCGAAATATCAGCACAGGAGGGCCGCGCCAGCGGCCCAGGGAGCGCGCCAGCGCCGGCACCGCCCCGAGAAACCGACCCAGCACCCGCGCGTGACCGGCAACCTGTATCGCATCACTGCGCTCGCCGCAT
>NZ_JADKSJ010000005.1 GCF_015351235.1 Plantibacter sp. VKM Ac-2880 | reverse complement strand
CCTTGAAAGAGTGCGTAATAGCTCACTGGTCAAGTGATTCCGCGCCGACAATGTAACGGGGCTCAAGCACGCCACCGAAGTTGTGGCATTGATATTTTTGGTAGGCCTTCGTGGTCCAGCCGTATTGATGGGTAGGAGAGCGTCGTGTGGCGAGTGAAGCGGCGGTGTAAACCAGCCGTGGACGCTACACGAGTGAGAATGCAGGCATGAGTAGCGAAAGACATGTGAGAAACATGTCCTCCGAAAGACCAAGGGTTCCAGGGTCAAGCTAATCTTCCCTGGGTAAGTCGGGACCTAAGGCGAGGCCGACAGGCGTAGTCGATGGACAACGGGTTGATATTCCCGTACCCGCGAAGAACCGCCCAAGACAATCCAGTGGTGCTAAGAGTCCTAACCCGGACGACTGATTCCCTTCGGGGATGATGGGTCCGGTCTAACGCTCGACCCCATGCTGGTGCGTTTAGCGTATTAACAGGTGTGACGCAGGAAGGTAGCCTATGCCGGGCGATGGTTGTCCCGGTGTAAGTGCGTAGGCTGAGAGATAGGCAAATCCGTCTCTCGTGAAGGCTGAGACACGATACGGACCCGTAAGGGATAGTAGGTGATCCTATGCTGCCAAGAAAAGCATCGACGCGAGGTTCTAGTGGCCCGTACCCCAAACCGACTCAGGTGGTCAGGTAGAGAATACTAAGGAGATCGAGAGAATCGTGGTTAAGGAACTCGGCAAAATGCCCCCGTAACTTCGGGAGAAGGGGGGCCTGAGGCGTATTAGGACTTGCTCCGAAAGCGTTTGAAGGCCGCAGAGACCAGTGGGAAGCGACTGTTTACTAAAAACACAGGTCCGTGCCAAGTCGCAAGACGATGTATACGGACTGACGCCTGCCCGGTGCTGGAAGGTTAAGAGGAACGGTTAGCCGCAAGGCGAAGCTGAGAATTTAAGCCCCAGTAAACGGCGGTGGTAACTATAACCATCCTAAGGTAGCGAAATTCCTTGTCGGGTAAGTTCCGACCTGCACGAATGGCGTAACGACTTCCCAGCTGTCTCAACCGCGAACTCGGCGAAATTGCATTACGAGTAAAGATGCTCGTTACGCGCAGCAGGACGGAAAGACCCCGTGACCTTTACTACAGCTTGGTATTGGTGTTCGGTGTGGCTTGTGTAGGATAGGTGGGAGACTTTGAAGCTTGGACGCTAGTTCAGGTGGAGTCATTGTTGAAATACCACTCTGGTCACTCTGGATATCTAACTTCGAACCGTAATCCGGTTCAGGGACAGTGCCTGGTGGGTAGTTTAACTGGGGCGGTTGCCTCCCAAAAAGTAACGGAGGCGCCCAAAGGTTCCCTCAACCTGGTTGGCAATCAGGTGTCGAGTGTAAGTGCACAAGGGAGCTTGACTGTGAGACTGACAAGTCGAGCAGGGACGAAAGTCGGGACTAGTGATCCGGCAGTGGCTTGTGGAAGCGCTGTCGCTCAACGGATAAAAGGTACCTCGGGGATAACAGGCTGATCTTGCCCAAGAGTCCATATCGACGGCATGGTTTGGCACCTCGATGTCGGCTCGTCGCATCCTGGGGCTGGAGTAGGTCCCAAGGGTTGGGCTGTTCGCCCATTAAAGCGGTACGCGAGCTGGGTTTAGAACGTCGTGAGACAGTTCGGTCCCTATCCGCTGCGCGCGCAGGAAATTTGAAAGGATCTGACCCTAGTACGAGAGGACCGGGTTGGACGAACCTCTGGTGTGTCAGTTGTTCCGCCAGGAGCACCGCTGATTAGCTACGTTCGGGATGGATAACCGCTGAAAGCATCTAAGCGGGAAGCCGGCCTTAAGATGAGATTTCCATGCCTTCGGGCGAGAGGCTCCCAGCCAGACTACTGGGTTGATAGGCCGGATGTGGAAGAGAGGACGAAAGACTCTCGGAGCTGACCGGTACTAATAAGCCGATAATTTGATAACACTTTCTTTGTTTGAATACGAAGATGCTACGCGTCCACTGAGTGGTTCTCGATGTACGGTCGAGAACCCGCAAACAACACCACTGTGTTCGCACAGCGTGTTGGTTTGCTTGTTCACTTTGATACATCAATAGTGTTTCGGCGGCCATAGCGAGAGGGAAACGCCCGGTCACATTCCGAACCCGGAAGCTAAGACTCTTTGCGCCGATGGTACTGCAGGGGGGACCCTGTGGGAGAGTAGGACACCGCCGGACTTCTTCGTTGAAATGGCCACCCAAGGTTCTTGGGTGGCCATTTTGCGTTAACG
>NZ_JADKSJ010000004.1 GCF_015351235.1 Plantibacter sp. VKM Ac-2880 | reverse complement strand
TAGAGAAGTTGCCCTGCAGGGCGGTCGTGATGGCCAAAGGCAGGAGCATCCGATCCTTGAGAACTCAACAGCGTGCACAATGTCAAATGCCAAAAACCTCGTGCAATTGATGCCTTCCTTTTCGGTTGGTTGATGTTGCGGGAGATTCCTTTGGAAAACATTTAAACAAAACAAAGCAAGTCAGTAATGATTTGTTCTGTCAGTTTCAAACTTGCATCGTGTTCACCTATTCCGGTGGCATGGTGCGCGAAATGTGCCGGTTTTCGGATCGTGCAATTCAACATTTACGGAGAGTTTGATCCTGGCTCAGGACGAACGCTGGCGGCGTGCTTAACACATGCAAGTCGAACGATGAAGCCCAGCTTGCTGGGTGGATTAGTGGCGAACGGGTGAGTAACACGTGAGTAACCTGCCCTTGACTCTGGGATAAGCGTTGGAAACGACGTCTAATACCGGATACGAGCTTCCACCGCATGGTGAGTTGCTGGAAAGAATTTTGGTCAAGGATGGACTCGCGGCCTATCAGCTTGTTGGTGAGGTAATGGCTCACCAAGGCGACGACGGGTAGCCGGCCTGAGAGGGTGACCGGCCACACTGGGACTGAGACACGGCCCAGACTCCTACGGGAGGCAGCAGTGGGGAATATTGCACAATGGGCGAAAGCCTGATGCAGCAACGCCGCGTGAGGGACGACGGCCTTCGGGTTGTAAACCTCTTTTAGCAGGGAAGAAGCGAAAGTGACGGTACCTGCAGAAAAAGCACCGGCTAACTACGTGCCAGCAGCCGCGGTAATACGTAGGGTGCAAGCGTTGTCCGGAATTATTGGGCGTAAAGAGCTCGTAGGCGGTTTGTCGCGTCTGCTGTGAAATCCCGAGGCTCAACCTCGGGTCTGCAGTGGGTACGGGCAGACTAGAGTGCGGTAGGGGAGATTGGAATTCCTGGTGTAGCGGTGGAATGCGCAGATATCAGGAGGAACACCGATGGCGAAGGCAGATCTCTGGGCCGCTACTGACGCTGAGGAGCGAAAGGGTGGGGAGCAAACAGGCTTAGATACCCTGGTAGTCCACCCCGTAAACGTTGGGCGCTAGATGTGGGGACCATTCCACGGTTTCCGTGTCGTAGCTAACGCATTAAGCGCCCCGCCTGGGGAGTACGGCCGCAAGGCTAAAACTCAAAGGAATTGACGGGGGCCCGCACAAGCGGCGGAGCATGCGGATTAATTCGATGCAACGCGAAGAACCTTACCAAGGCTTGACATATACGAGAACGGGCCAGAAATGGTCAACTCTTTGGACACTCGTAAACAGGTGGTGCATGGTTGTCGTCAGCTCGTGTCGTGAGATGTTGGGTTAAGTCCCGCAACGAGCGCAACCCTCGTTCTATGTTGCCAGCACGTAATGGTGGGAACTCATGGGATACTGCCGGGGTCAACTCGGAGGAAGGTGGGGACGACGTCAAATCATCATGCCCCTTATGTCTTGGGCTTCACGCATGCTACAATGGCCAGTACAAAGGGCTGCAATACCGTAAGGTGGAGCGAATCCCAAAAAGCTGGTCCCAGTTCGGATTGAGGTCTGCAACTCGACCTCATGAAGTCGGAGTCGCTAGTAATCGCAGATCAGCAACGCTGCGGTGAATACGTTCCCGGGCCTTGTACACACCGCCCGTCAAGTCATGAAAGTCGGTAACACCCGAAGCCAGTGGCCTAACCGCAAGGATGGAGCTGTCTAAGGTGGGATCGGTAATTAGGACTAAGTCGTAACAAGGTAGCCGTACCGGAAGGTGCGGCTGGATCACCTCCTTTCTAAGGAGCATGTGCAACGCTCGTCTGTATACAGCGAGGTTTACGTTGCCAAGTCACACTGAGACGAATGTTCTCGGGTGGCGCTCATGGGTGGAACATTGACATTGGCATCAGATCGAATGATCGGAACTTAGTACGCTGCTTGCAGTTGGAACGGTGCCGGCCAGGAGGTCTGGTGCATGCACGCTGTTGGGTCCTGAGGGACCGGATCTTTCCTGCTTCGGTGGGGGAGGACGAACCTCAGGGCCTGTTGTTGTCGGCATACATCGCCGTGACGCAGGTACCGCCCGTACTTTGAGAACTACACAGTGGACGCGAGCATCTTAGATTCATGGCCCTTCGGGGTTGTGGATCACAAAGATCAAAACATGCTTCTTCGGAAGTGATGTTGATCATTGGTCAATCTTCATCAGGTAACTGGTGACGATCGATTCAAACTCATGTGATTTCAAATTTCTAAGAGCAAACGGTGGATGCCTTGGCATCTGGAGCCGAAGAAGGACGTAGTAATCTGCGATAAGCCTCGGGGAGCTGATAAACGAGCTGTGATCCGAGGATTTCCGAATGGGGAAACCCCGCCAG
>NZ_JADKSJ010000003.1 GCF_015351235.1 Plantibacter sp. VKM Ac-2880 | reverse complement strand
AACCCAACACCCGAAACAGAAGTAAAAGCAACCCCAAAAACAGAAGTGAACGAACCAAAAAAACGGCGGCAGGTCCGAAAGACCAGAGAGCACGACGAGAGCGGCGGGGCAGCCGACACAGCGCAGCGCTCCAGTGTCAGAGGGTGCGCATAACGTTATGAACGTCAGATCTACCAACGCAACGAAGGAGACACCATGTCCACGACCATCGCCCCCGCCTTCGACGGCAAGACGATCCTCATCAAGACCCAACCCGCGCCGGAGCGGTTCAACAGCGTGCACCGGAGCAAGACGACGGCGTGGGCGCTGGGGGGCTCGGAGTTCACGACCGAGCGCGGGGACGCCGCACGGCTGGCGGTCCACATCTACACGTCCCACGACCGGAACCGGCGCGTCTACCGGAGCAAGACCATCCGGGTCACTGAGGAGCTGCGCGGCGTGGAGCGCTTCCTCATGTTCGACGAGCCGTCGCCCCTGCAGGCGGTTGAGGTGCCCGCCGGGGCGCGGTACTCGCGGAAGGCGCTGGAGGAGGCTCACGCGGCGTTCCTGGATGACCTCGCGGCGTGGGCGTACAACCAGGACCGATCCATCTAGGCCAGCGGGCGCGGGGCGGCCGTCGTGCCGCCCCGCGCTCCTGGCGCCGGTTCGAATGTCGGTGGCTACCCGTATCTTTAAGAACGTCAGATTTACCATTTCGAACAAGGAGAAACGCATGACGTTGACACTCGACACCACCGCCCCGACGATGACCGTTGGACCCGCGCCGACCCCGGCGCTTGCAACCCCTCCCGCGCCCGTCGTGACCGACCGTCGTCGCCTCGAACTTGTGGAGACCATCGACGCACAGCGCGCGGAGATCGAGCAGCTGCGCGCCAACCTCCGCCGGGCCGAGTACGGGCAGATCACGGACGGCGGCGACAGCCGCCTCACGGCATTCTGGGAAGCGGCGATGGAGATCGCCACGGCGAGGAGCTTCTGCGAGCAGTACGACATCATCGCGGAGGAGATGGGCGGGCCGCGACGCGATAGGGAGTTCACCGTGTCACTCGAAGTCTCCGCCACGGTGACGGTCTACGTGAACGCCACCGGCCACGACGAGGAGGCCGCCGCTCAGTCGGCCCGTGAAAACCTCGAGACCTACGAGATCAGGGACGCCGTCAATGCGGGCAACCTGTCCGAATTCGAGGTCACCGATTGGAGTGCCGAGGAGGTCTAGCCAGACGTGGCCGGGGCGCAACGCCCCGGCCACACCCCGGATTCGCGGTTGCATTCTCTCCCACGGGTCTGTATAGTTATAAACGTCAGGTTTACAGCTAAGGAGAACACAAGATGACCGCACACCACACCATCCCCCCGGCCCACACCCGCTAGACGGGCCGCCGGCGTCGGACGGCGCCCTGGGGCCGGCTACAAGCCGGGGACCCCGAAACCGCCGCCGCGCACTCTGCCCAGCGAACGAACCGCGATCGATCACCTCCCCCCCCCCCCCCCCCCCCGTTTCTGTGGCCGCGCTGCGCCGGAAACTCGGGGCCTCTACCGGCGCTCGCCGCATCCTGTTCTCGTCTGGAGTACCGCATGACCCACTCACCCGCCCTCCTCCGCACCTTCCTCGCCCATGTCGCTGCGACGGCCGAGATCGCCTCACCGCCGATGCACTCGGGCCTCCACGAGGACGTCGTGGACTTCCTGGCGGTCACCACCTGGTGCGCCGACCTCGAGTCGCCGCTAGAGCGGTTCGAGCCGACGCCCAGCAACCAGTGGCTGAGCGCCGGACTCGCGGCCGCGGTCGCCTACCGCTCCACCCCTGAGGGATCGTCGATGGCCCACCCCTTCGTGCTCGCCGTGTTCGCCGAGGGCGACGTGACCCGCTACCGCTTCGCCCGATTCGAGGACGCCACCCACGCCGGTCGACTGTGGTCGATCGGACTCATCTGACACCGGCCTGAGCCCCGACACCAGAGCCACGCCCCGACCGCCCACCAACTCCGGCGAGCGCCGACACCGTCAGGATGGATCTCATGACCTCTTCCGCTGTTCGCACACCACGAGTGGCTCTCGAACGCGTCGTCGGTGACCTGTTCGAGATCTCTGCTGACGCGCTCGTGAACCCGTGGAATCGGAACTACGTGCCCCGGAGTCTCTACCGCCCCGGCGGGGTAAGCGGGCAGCTCCGCAAGCGCACCGGTGAGGCCCCCTGGATCGACCTCGCACGGCACGGGACGCTGCGCGTCGGCCAGGCGGTGCAGACCGGCCCGGGCGACTTCGATCGGGTGTCCATGCTCATCCACGTGGCCGGGTTGCACTGGTACTGGCGGGCAAGTGCCCGAAGCGTGCACGAGTCGGCCCGTAGCGCCGTGCTGATGGCTGCGGAGCACGGCGCGCGGTCGATGACCATGCCGCTGATCGGGGCGGGCACCGGTGGGCTCAGCGTCGCCGAGTCGCGCTCGCAGATCATCCGGGCGCTCGAGCGGGTGAGCTGTGCGGAGGGCGATCCGCTACGCGTGGTCCTGGTCGAGCAGTCGCCTCCGGCTCCGGGGCTCAGCTAGGAGCGAGGAAGGCCCCGACGAGCACCCACACCGCAGCAGTCACACCGACGACGACTGACGCGAGTTCGAGCGCATCTCTCCGGTGGCCCTTGACGTCAGATTTCAGCAATGCCTGGATCACGACTTCGATGAAGATAGCCACCGCAACGAGTGTTGCGATGTACCTGACTGACATCAAACTGTCAGCCAGTAGACCGGCCAGTGCTGCCGCTGCTACTGGTGAGAAGAACCCCCAAGCTACGAAGAACTTGTACCGCCGAATCTTCTTGACTTGCGGCGTAGAAGAGCCTTTCGCCACAGCAGTAAAGGCGAGAATGAGCGCTGCCAAGAGGAGCGCCAAGCTAACAACAATGGCGACTGTGGACCATGGTTCGATGGCAAGAACGGTCTTCGCCCATACTCCTCCTGCGCCCAAAACGGCGCCAGCGACGAGCGTTATCAGACTGCGCTTCGCCGCATTGAAGTTCTCATCGGTGAGCGGAGATTCATCCGTGTCCTCTGGCACCGGTTCTGCGGCGGGCTGTGGCGGATTCGATTGCGGTGCTGACATTGTTCCCCCGAACAATTCGATGTGATTTCTGGTGCTCTTGTTGGCTGCGGGCTGATCTGCCCCGGAATGCGGCGATTACTCGCTGTAGATGTCTTCCATGCCCGGGGCGACGACGTGCGCGATGACGGTTCGGCGGACGTGGTGCCATCGCCAGAACACCAGCAGTGCGGGCACGATCATGAGGCTGCCGATGAGCAGTAACCCCAGACCGAACGTGGCGACGCCAGCGAGCCCAGTGAGCCCCACACTCGTGAGGAGGAGTGCCCAGTCCCAGCGGACCATCGAGCGGTGTTCCTCTGGCGTGACGATGAGCGCTCGCCGCCATGCGAAGTGGTTGAGGATCTCGCCGCCGCACGCTTTCCATAGGCTGCCGTCGGCGGCCTGGAAGGTCGAGTCGCGCTTGACGTCCGCGATCGCCGGAACGTCTGCGGGCAGCCGTTCCGTCGGTCGGTAGCCGCCCGAGACGAACTGCCCCGGCGCGACGACGTCGCGGTCCTGGTCGTCCTCACGCTCAAGCCTGCTTCGGTCGTCGCTCATGTCGACTCTCCCCTGCGTCACGTTGACCGGGGATCCGCCAGTACCGACGTACCGGCCAGAGCATCCCCGCCAGCACTCACCCACCAGAGCGCTGTAGCCAACACCGTAGCGCGACGCGCTGACGCAGCCTCGGACGGTGTCGTCGAACGGGTTGCATCACGCTCAACGCGCGTGTATATTTATAAACGTCAGATTTACACACCGCAGGGAGCTAGACATGCCGAACCTTCACCCGTACGAGCACACCACCGTCGCCCAGAACAAGGCCCACCGCGCCGACCTCACCTGGGCGAAGGTCGGCCGCTCCGAGTACCTCCGCTCCGACGGCGTCACCATCCGCAAGTCCACCCGCACCAGCTCCGCCTGGTGGGAGATCTTCCTCCCCAGCGGCGAGCGCGCCCAGCTGACCATCGATGGCACCTCCTACGCCTCCCCCGCCGCCGGTCCATCACTGACGATCGCGAAGAGCTGGGCCGAGGCCATCACCGCCGACACCCCGGCATTTGTCCCACCCCGCCGCGCTCGCTGAATTGCGGCGAGCGCCCTACCAGCCGGGGCGCTCGCCGGATCTTCCAGCCTGGGCCACGCCATGGCCCTCCTCGACGCCGGTGAGCGTCCCTGCCCCCATGGGGCCGCTCACCGGCCCTAACCCCCCAGACGGCGCCCTGCGCCCGCTCAGGGGCATTTCCCGCCCCACCCGACCATCTCTCACGCTTCGACGATTGGACACTCCATGACCACCACAACGACGCCCGCAACCACGGGGCCGGCGATCGACGAGGATCTCCCGCGTGCGATCATCAGCAGCCCGGCGCTCGCGACCCCGATCGTGCTCGACACGGTGGACACCTCCGGTGCCGCTCAGGTCGTGGAGCACGACGCAGCGGAAGCGCTCCTGAACGCCTGGAGCGATCACCAGGGGCGCATCGCTCCGGAAGCGATGTCCACCTGGTCGTGGTTCGAGCACGTCGACGCGTTCATCCTCGGGTGGGTCGAAGGTGGCGAGATCCGGCAAGACAAGTGGCTCGCCAGCGGTGACGGGTTCTACCTCGCCGACTGCCCGCTGTCGATCTCCGTCAACACGATCCTGTGAGCGCCGCCCAGCACCCCGCTGCGCACGTGACGCGGCACGATGACGAGCCGGAGCTCGACACGCTTGAGCGCGCCGTCTGGCGTGCAGATCATGCGGTGGCCCTGATCGCCGACGACGTCGACGAGGACACGACTCGCCTCGCCGACGTCCTCGCCGATCTGCGCCACTGGGCCAGCGCTCGAGGTGTCGACTTCGACGAGAGCGCCGGTGCCTCACACGTCGCAGCGTCCAGGGACCTCGACGACTGGCTGATGATGTCGGTCTGCCTGGACACTCCCGACGGGGAGCACCTGGTCACCCACGGCTCCTGCGATGCCTGTGGGCGGAAGAACCTCGCCTGACAGCGCGGGGGGTCGCAGACGGCGTGACGACGCCTAGGGGCGGCCCGTCTCGCGTCCGTGGCCCGTCCGCGCCCATCGAGCCTCCGTGTCGTAGATCTTGTCGAACTCCTCGACCGGGGGCTGGGCTGCGCCGTCCGGACCGGCCAGACCGACATTCGCCCACACCGTTCGAGCCTCCTCGTCGATGTGCCACGTTCCGAGTACCTGATACCCATCCGCTGACAGCACGGTGGGGGCGCTTACGAGCACAGCGGAGGCCAGCTCTGCATCGAGCACCACCACGCAACTCTGACCCTGCTCCCCACCTCGTCCAGCCGTCGAGTAGGCCCGCATCGTCCAGCCGAGGGTGTCGTCGTGGACGATTTCGAGGCTGCCGAGGGTGTCGAGGCCGTATCTGGTCATGGTCGTCTCCTGACGTGTTGGGCAGCCACTCTACGTGCGCCCTCCGACACCCGAGAGTGGACACCCGGCCTTGCGCGCACTGCTCCAATGGGGTATCGTTATAAACGTCAGATTTACCGATCAGAGGAGCAACGATGACCCAGCCCAACACCCACCCCGAGCCCACCAGCCCCGACACCCTCGACCAGGCTTGCGACATGTTCCTCGAATGGGACCGCAGCGTCTACGGCACGATGAACGTCGCCGAGGGAATGATCCTGTCCGACCTGTTGGCCAGCCTCGGCCGACCCGACGTCGCCGAGCACATCGCCCGCAGCGTGTGGAAGGCCGAGGACGAGACCGAGGCCGACCCGCTGCCCTGGGCGAATGGCCACGGCAGCCGGAAGACCGAGCAGGCCGTCACCTTCGAGGACCGGTACGAGCGGATGGGCATGGAGCAGTTCCACTTCACCCCGCGCCCCAACCCGTTCGACCTCCCCGACGTCGTCGAGTTCTGGGCCGCACAGGGCGAGGAGGGTGCAGCGTGAGCGCCGCCGAACTGCGCGAGCAGATCATCGAGCTGCGCGAGACGATCGGGTCCAACCCCCACCCCGATGACTTCGTCGGGGAGCGGGAGGATCTCGCCGCCCTCGAGGCGCAGTACCTGGCCGTCACGACCGAGAGCCAGCGGAAGGCCGTCGACGGCGAGGGCGGCGGCATGTTCACCCCGCACGTCGACGGCGACGAGGTCTCCTTCACCACCCCAGAGGGTGACCGGTTGCCGTTCACGATCTGGGCCGGATGGTCCTCGACGAGCGTCGGCCTGCCGCTCGTCACCGTGGACACCGAGGGCGACCTCGAATCGCCCGCAGGGCCGGTCCTGCGGATCTCGCTGAACGATGAGTCGATCTACGAGCCGGAGGCTGCGAGCGAGCCGTCTGCGGCCGCTGCGGGGCAGAATCGCGGCGACGTCGCGTGGTGCCAGGCCGAGAACGCCTCACGTGTCTTCGACGGCGAGCGCTGCACCTCCTGCGGCGCGGACTGGCAGACCGGCGAGGTTCCCCCGGCCGCGTGAGCGACGCCGGGGGCCGAGTTCACCTCACTCGGCCCCCGGCGGGCAGCAGCTCTCGCGCCGCTCAGATAGCGCAGCCGCACGCGCGAGCGCGAAGGTCGCCTCCTCGCTAGTCGCCGTACTGGAAGTACCCGTTCCAGTAGCCGTTGTCGCTCGGTGCGCAGTGCTGGATGTTCCTGATTCTGAACGCGGCGTCCTGCTTCTCCCGGATGGCGTTGGCGAGCTTGTATTCGCATTCGTCCTCGTTCATGACCCCGACGCTGTAGCCCGTCCAGGGAAACGCCTGCGCCGGTGCCGCCGCGACGATCCCGACGCCGCTTGTGCACGCAACAGCGAGCACGAGGGACATGATTCGATTTCTCATCTTCATTGCTACTCCTCCGATTGGTCGAACACCCGCACGCTACCGACCGCCCAACAGCCGAGCGATGGGCAGTGCTCCCCATACGTAGGACAGACGCGCCGACATCGTCCAGGGATCCGCCGCAGCTGCCACGGTCTCCGGGCTCGCTCGCATTGTAGGTTCCCGATTGAGGCGGCGGACAATGCTGCCATTTCAAAGAGGTTGGCCGCGCGTTCAGGGCAGAATTCCATGCGAAGTTACGCGTACCTACACGGCTGAGGGTTGATACGCTATCGGGCGACTATGACGCGAAGTAATGTGTCCACCGCACCAACCGGAAGCCGAGAACATGACTTCTCCCGATCCGACCCTTATCGAGTCCATCGCGCAGCACGCGCTTAATGCACCCGTCCCCGGCGTCCGCATCATCGGCGTGGACGGGCCGTCCGGATCAGGAAAGAGCACCCTCGCTCGTCCCCTTGCGGGACGCCTAAACGCGCCCGTCATCGAGGTCGACGATTTCGTGTCCTGGGTCGACTTCTCCGGATGGTGGCCGCGCTTTGAAAAGCAGGTACTCGAGCCGTTGCTTGCCGGCGATGACGCCGTGTACCAGCGCCGAGACTGGGCCGGCGACGAGTTCGGGAGCGGGCTCGGCGAGTGGCGGACGGTACCGTGGGCCTCCGTCGTCGTGGTCGAGGGCGTCACCTGCACCCGCGAGGCGGCCGCTGATCACCTTGCCTGCCGCATCTGGGTGGAGGCCGCGGCCGAAGAACGGCTGCGGCGGGGCCTCGAACGCGACGGTCACGGCGCGACGCACCGCGGCCGTTGGAAAGCGTGGATGGACGAGGAGGACGTTTTCTTCCCAACGGACGGCGCTCGCGCTCGGGCCGACTTCATCGTCACCACCGGCTGACGACACCTGCGCAGAGACACATCTGGCCGCTCAGCGACCGACGTCGCCTAGAACACACTCGAACATCAGTGGCATAGAGGAGCTGTCAGCGACGTCAACGCGAGCGGATTAACACCATCCGCTGACCTACCTCCCTGCAGGGCCGCGGCGCCTCGCGGAGCGGCGCCGTTACGGACCTTCCGCACGCTAGCGGCTCGCCCCGAAGTGGGACAGACACGGCTGCACGCCGGATGCGGCCACCTCTATCCGGTCAGCACTGAGCCAATCTGCGCGGTCGAGGCGCAAACGATCCGAGACGAGCACCTCCCCGTCGCGGACGTCTCGCGAGACCCCATCATGACGGTACCCGAGACGACGAGATACCCCTTGAGAACCAGCATTGTCCTGGAAAACCTCAGTGAGGGCGCTCTCGGCCTGCAACTCCTCGAAAGCCAGGTGCAGCAGTGCCGCACGCGCCTCAGTACCGTACCCGCGGCGGTGGTAGGCCATTCCGAGCCATGACTCGGTCTTTACCTCGCGACGTACGCGGAACTCATGTGCCCGAAGCGCGACGATCCCCACCGGCTGATCTTCAACGAAAACACCCAGTTCAAGGGCCCACTCATCGGGGGTCCATTCTCCGCGCCGAGCCCAGTGCTGTTGGAGTACGTGCACGGCTCGCTCCTGCGCAGTCCCCTCCGTCCAGGGCATCAGATACGGACGCTCACCCGGCCGATGCACACCCGAGGCGGCCACTCCGGCAAGAGCCACCAGTTCATCTTCGCTCGGGGAACGGAGGGCGACGCGCGCCGTCGTCAACCGCAGATTCAGAAGAGGCCAGTAATCGATGAGCACGCCGAAATCCTCTCACGAGGCCCCTGCCGTTCCTCAGTCGGCGGTACCTACGACGCCGGCGCAAGCGGGTCGACGCGGGCCCTCCGTTCAGCCTCCGCACAAGGCTAGGGCTATCGACACCCAACCGGATCGTCTCACCGGAGCCGCGCCTATCGGGCCTATTGGGCGGTCGAGGTCGTCGCCGAGCATAGTGATCGCGCACTGAGCCCTGGCCCAGGGTGCCAGCCGCGCTGAGAACGGCAAATGGCCAACGCACGGTGTACTCGGCAGCAATCCACGGGCCGGTTTGCGCCCGTGCCACCATAGGAACCATGAGCCGTGACCTCCTCGTGCTTCCGACCCTCGCCGGTGACCGCATCACGCTTCGAGCGTGGCGGACAACGGACGTTGCGATCGTTCAGGAGGCGTCCGGTGACCAGTTGATCACCGCGCTGACAACCGTGCCTCAGACGCCGGGGGAACCGGAGGCGCTTGCCTTCATCGAGCGTCAGCACGAGCGACTGCGGTCACGCGAGGGCTACGTCTTTGCGATTGCCGATGCCGAGGACCGGGCGATCGGCCACATCGGGCTCTTTCCCGCTGGCGACCGATGGGCGCGAGCCAGCATTGGGTACTGGATCGGCCCGTCACAGCGGCGGCGCGGCTACGCAGCGGACGCCCTGACGACCCTCACCGCCTGGGCCGTCCAACTCGACAGCCTGGACCGGGTGGAGCTATACGTGGAGCCGTGGAACGAAGGATCGTGGCGCGCCGCAGAACGAGCGGGATATCTCCGCGAAGGACTCCTCCGAGCTTGGGAACGCGTAGACGGCTCCCCGCGAGACATGTACATGTACGCGCAATTGACCAATCGCATTCAAAGACCGGACCCGTGATTCACAATTCCAGGACACGTGGCAAAACGGCCAACTGCCCGCCACGCACCCGTAGGAAATGCCATCTCCACCTGGAACCTACACGCATCTTGCGATCAACCCGCGGCATAGGTATAGTTATAAACGTCAGGTTTACAACTAGGTGAGGAGCAGCACATGGCAGCCGAAACGATCGAGGTCTTCGTCCCCGGGCAGGGCGCCGGCGAGGACACCCAGCACGACCCCACCACCGGGAAGCCGTGGACGCGGGAGACCGCCGAGGCCGCCGTCCGGTGGGCAAGGCTCCACGGAATCGACGCCGAGATGAGCGTCGCCGACACCGCCGACTGAGGCCCAGCCGGGCCGGGCCGGGCCAGGCCGGGGGTCAGCCTGCCTGATTCCCCGGCACCGGCGGGTTGCCGCCCATCAGTGGAGCCTTCCACGAACCTGCTGGAGTCCACACTCACCACCCGTGAGAACGCCGCGGAGGTCTACGTCGACAACCCCAAGCTCGCACCGCTCACGCAGCCCTGATTCCCTTCTCCTGTTCGCCGGGGCCGTTCAGCGGCCAAAGTTCGCCTGCATCATCACGAAGCCCACACCCCGTGACCGCACCATCGGCACCCCGCGACCCTATTCCGCAGGGGACTGAAGATACCCTTTGCCTCCCTGAGACAGCTCGATGTCCTCGTCCGTCGTTGTATCGATGCAGTTGCGCCGCTCGTTATCATCGAGCTCGACCTGTTGCAGGCCCTCGGACGCGAGCAAACGACCGACCAGCACGGTGGTGGATTCGTCCGGCTGTTCCGTGAAGTCGATGATCAGCGGCGTACCGTTCACTTCGGTCATATCGGCCCATTCAGGCAAGGCCGACCGAGACAGCGCACCGTCAGCGATCAGGTGCCGCAGCACCTGGACATCGCAGTAAGCAGCCAGGGACGGGACGGATCTGGCGGCACTGGTTGACGGCTGTGGATCGGAGCTTTCTTGGCTGCACCCGGCAAGTGTCCACGGGAGGAGGCAGACGGCTGCCGCGAGACAGAGACCCGCTCGGCGTGTTCCGCTGCTCCTCACGGGAAACACCAGACCAATTGGGTCACGTCTCGCCCTTCCCCGTCTCGAAGCTGATCTTCATCGCATTCCAGTATGGATCGCTCAGCTTCACCATCGTGCAGCGCGCGCGGGTTGCACCCATCACCCCGAGTTGGTATAGTTATAAACGTCAGATTTACCAATCACGAGGGAGAACACCCCATGCGCGCTATCCGCATCAACACCGACGACACCATCGAAACCATCACCATCACCGACGGACCCGACCGACTCACCGAACTCCAGCACGCCATCGGCGGCCACATCGAAGTCGTCAACCTCGCCGACGGCCTCGACCTCATCGCCGACGAAGAAGGCCTCCTCACCCGCCGACCCTTCAACTACTACGGCACCCTCATCCCCCGCCTGTTCGACATCCCCGTCCAAGGCATCGTCGGCAACGTCCTCCTCGTCGGCAACCGAGGAGAAGACTTCACCGACGCCCCCGACACCGCATACGACGTCCTCGACACCCTCGGCCACCACCTCGACCGCAGCTGACCACCACGGGCGCTCGCCGCACACCCGGCGAGTGCCTCGAGCGCCGCTCGATCGACGAACGAACCTCGATCGATCTCCCCCCGTTACTTTCTTCCTACCCGGTTGAGGAGGGATCCTTGGAGGGTGTTGGCCATCCCGGGCTCGGCATGATTCCTGCCCCCTGTCGTTGATGATCTGGGGGTGTTGTCACCGAGCCTGGTTTGGCGGCAGGGGAATCGCTGATAGGGACAGGGCCTGGACTCGTCCGAGTGTCGTTCGTATCGTGGATGTCGAGCTCCGCCGCTTCTTGGTTCGGCCAACACTGCAACCGAGTTCGGAAGGGGAAGGGCTGATGGAAACAAGCATCATCGGGCACGACAGCGTCGACGTGTTCATCGGTGTCGATGTCGGCAAAGGCGAGCATCACGCGGTCGCGATCGACCGCGCCGGGAAGCGCTTGTTCGACAAGGCGCTGCCCAACGACGAGAGCAAGCTGCGCTCGCTCATCGACAGTTTGAAGCGCCACGGGACGCTGCTGTTCGTGGTCGATCAGCCGGCCACGATCGGGGCGCTCCCGATCGCGGTCGCGCAAGCCGCTGGGGTCCTGGTCGGCTACTTGCCGGGGCTCGCGATGCGCCGCATCGCGGACCTTAATGCGGGAGAAGCCAAAACGGACGCGAGAGACGCGACCATCATCGCGGAGGCTGCTCGCTCGCTCCCGCACGCGCTCCGGTCGATTCAGCTCGCGGACGAGCAGGTCGCGGAACTGAGCATGCTCTGCGGCTTCGATGACGATCTCGCGGGGCAAGTCACCGCGACCAGCAACCGCATTCGGGGCCTGCTCACGCAGATCCATCCAGCACTCGAGAGGGCCCTGGGTCCGCATCTCGATCACCCCGCGGTCGTTGATCTCCTGCAGCGTCATCCCACGCCAGCCGATCTCGCGAAGCTTGGCCTGACTCGTCTCGCCAATCGGCTCGTGAAGCTCGCGCCGCGCCTGGGCAAGCGCCTCGCGGCCGCGATCATGCAGGCGCTCTCTGAGCAGACGGTCGTGGTTGTCGGCACGAACGCCGCGAGCGTCGTCCTGCCGCGCCTCGCGAAGCAGCTCGAGGACCTCCGCACGCAGCGGGCGGAGATCGCGGTCGAGGTCGAGCGGCTCGTTGACGCGCACCCGCATCGCCGGTCCTGACGAGCATGCCGGGAGTCGGCGTCAGGACCGCAGCGAGGCTCCTCACCGAGGTCGCCGGGAAGTCGTTCGCGTCAGCCGGCCACCTCGCGTCTTACGCCGGGCTCGCGCCCGTGACGAGACGCTCGGGATCCTCGATCCGGGGCGAGCACGCCTCCCGGCGCGGGAACAAGATCCTGAAACGGGCCCTGTTCCTGTCAGCCTTCGCAGCACTCAGAGACCCGGTTTCGAGGTCGTACTACGACCGGAAGCGCGCGCAGGGCAAGCGCCACAACCAAGCCCTCATCGCTCTCGCGAGACGACGCTGCGACGTTCTCTACGCAATGCTCCGAGACGGCACCATCTACCAGCCACCCCTAGCGCTTGCCGCTTGACAAGAACCATAGGCCCCCCCCCGCTCAGCGTGCATCCCGCACACACCCGACAACTTCCAAGCCACCATCGAACGGACGGACTCCACATGCCGCTATGGGTCGACGCAGAGGGCAAACATCCTCCCCCTCGAAACCGGAATGCTCTACCTCGGACTCCTTACGATGTTCATCGAATCCTCCGCCATCAGCAGACACATCATCGACAGGCCCCGAGGAACCAGCAGCCCCAGTCTCGGAACAGCGACGTCCCTGATCCTGACCGGCGTCGTCCTGATCATGAGCCCCCACCTGATACACCTCCTCGACGGGTAGACACCGCCGGCGCCTGCACACCCGGCGAGCGCCCCACCAGCGCTCAAGACGAACGAACCTCGATCGCCCCCACCGGAATGCTGTACCTCGGACTCCTCACGATGTTCCTCGGAGCCTCTGCCACGCGGTCGCGGTCTGAGTTCGGTCAGGACGCGGCGAGCGGACGCGACCAGGCTACTTCGCGGCCCAGCTGCCCGGTCTGCTGGAACAGACGCACCTGATGCGTGTCAGCCAGCGCCTCAGCTAGCTCGTCACGATCGGCGGACTCGAAACCCAAGCTCTGCCAGAACGGTCCCGACCGGCGGCTGAATAGCCACGCCCTCATCGCGCCCTCCTCGACCGCACGCTCAAGCGCGAAGCTCGCAAGAGCACTGCCTCGGCCACGTGAGCGCTGCGTCGGGCTGACCGCCACGCTCCGGATCAACACATGGCGACCGTCAGTGCTGATCTCGTACCCGGTGCTGCCCACGATCGTGCCACTTTCGTCACGCTCGATCCACAGTCGCACGCTCGGCGCGTCCAGACCGCTCAGCGTGAGATCGACCTCGCCCAAGAACGCCGTCAGGGCCTCGACGTCAGCCATCCGGCACTGCTCAAGTTCCACACCACAAGTCAACCATCCGAATCGGTCTCGACTTGACGAAAGACATAGGCCCCCGCTCAGCGCGGCCCCCATCATCGACCGGCAACGCCACCCCCACGAACGGATCAGCCATCCCAGCGACGGTGGCTGGTGAAAGGATCAGCACATGAGCGAATGGGATATCGACCTCGCAGCGCTCCTCACCGGGAATCCGCTACCGATGGTCCTCGGGGGCGGGATCTTGCTGCTCCTGGTCGTCATCTTCCTCAGCGAGCTCATCCAGACAATCAGCTACAAGCGCGCCTCTCGCCACCACTCCGCGGAGGCCTACCAACAGCTCGCAGACCGCCAAGCGTTCCACGCCATCGTCCAGGAGAACTTCGATGACAACGACAAGCAGTAGCACCCACGGCGCTCGCCGGGTCGAGCTGGCAGACTGACGGCATGGTCCTCTCCGATCTCGCGTGGATCTTCCTCCTCGTCGGCGTCGGCTTCGCGGCCGTCGGCGTCGTCCTGGCACGGATGATGCGTCGCCCGTCCCTTGCGACCGCTGGCCTAACCGTGGCGACGCTGGGCATCCTGGGCAACATGGTGATCAGCGCGATCACGGCTACAACCGTGCTGCAGTGGGCTTTCGTCGCGATCACGGCTGGCCTCTTTGCGTACATTGTGAAGATGCTCATCGGCATGTTCCGAGCTCGTAAGCGCAGGACTTCGACGGAGCAGTAACAACACCCCCGAGCGGTGATCGCGCATAGGCTGACGGCAACCGGGGGGGGTTGCATGGCCGACATTTTCACTGAGCTACGCGCGGGGATCCGCGAGCAGCTGCAGCACACTGGCAGCGCCCGCGCCGTCCTCGCCGACGTTGCCGTGTCGGCGCCCGAATGGCGATCGCCCGCACGAGCTGCAGCGCGCGAGCTCGGCCGCAGCGTGCAGACGCTCAACGAGGGCGACGTCGTCTCGGCGCACCTCCGAGACTGGCCAGCCAACGCGAAGGAGGAGCAGATCCTCCAGGCCCGCATGCGACGCGCGGTGCAGGGATGACCCGTGCGTAGCGTAACCACGCTGTGGCGACCACTCGCCGGTCGCCGACCTGGCCGCGCGCACCGGACCATCCGCCATGGTGGCCGGCGGTTCTACCTCGAGCACACCGTCCCGACGTCGGTGCCGTACGTCGAAGGAACCCTGACGCCGCGGCCCCGCATCGTCGGCACCTCCCAAGACTTCACCGGTCACACCATCCGGACCGAAGCCGAACTCACCTTCGTCCGCTGGAACGACGGCTACGGGCGCTTCAACTCCATCCGAGTACCGCAAGAGCACCACCGGCAGGGAATCGCCACAGCCATGGTCCTGGCGCTGTTCGACACCTACCCAGACACGAGATGGCACAACAGCCACCTCAACGACCACAGCGGCCCGTTCTTCGCCCGCATCCACGAGCTGCAGCCTCACCGGATGGCACCCGTCGACGTCGCCGACGACGGGACCTACCAGCCAGGAACGTTCACACAACCCGACTGACCTGCACCACCAGGCTCAGGGCAACACCTTGGACCAGTGAGCACGCATGTACCGCACACGCCCGATGTTGATCTCACCCGGCTGAACATCGAGCCAAAGCGCAGCGAGCAACCGGGCCTCGGAACGGACCTCCGACCGGTACTTCATCTGCCCGACACAGCCGAGCTCGTGGATGACGAACACCCACCAGCCGCCATCTTGAGTGGTGGAAACGGTGAAGTTGCGCATGGCCGACCTCGAGGGGGACTCCGGCGCTCGCCGAAGATCACGACCCTACCTGTTCTGCGCGCCATCACGCGGCCCCTCAGGAGGGGCGAACGACGACCGTCTCGACGATGCCGTCGGCTTTGAGACCAGCGCGGTCGTCAGTAGCTTGCCGTCTGGGCTGGCACAGGCGAACTCCCCACCGTCGTAGGTGCCCCTCCAGTCGTATGCACCAGTTGGGCTCTCCGTCGTCTCGGTGACGGCCGTGTTGCTCTCCATGGTGCCGGTGTGTTCCGCGATCGCGCTCTTACACTCATCGAGCGCAGCCAGCGTGGACGCGCAGCCAGCAAGGGCCAGGGCGACGAAGGCGGTAGCGATGGCAGCTGAGGCGTTACGGTACATGCCCGAATCCTAGGACTGCTCGGCTGGAGCGTTCAGAGTCTGAACGCGTGGAGACAGCGGCCCCCGACCGAAGCCGAGGACCGCTGCGGAGTGACTACACTCCCAGCACCATGAACCTCACGACTGCGATCAAGATCGGGACGACCGTCGAAACGGTCAGTCCGATCATCCATCGAGCGCGAGAGTCAGCACCGCAATGAGCGCACTTGGCTCCCATTTGCATACCCCTTCGTCAAAGTCAGGCGACGAGGATGGTGGTTCTGCTCGGTGCACTGTTCGTCGACTCGCGGCGGTTCCACCTGTGCCCGTGCGGGCTCGTGAGAGCTCGTGCGAACCCGTGTGGAGTTGCGTTGAAACCTGCGAACACGTAGGATTTCCGTAGTTCTAACCGGGAAATCACCACTCGATTCCCAAGCTTTCTTCACCGGAAGCAAGATCAAGCGCAGACTGCAATCTGCGCTTTTTTCTTGCCCGGAACCGGCCACCCTGACTGCATGATCGGCCCGTCTCTCTATTCTCGCAGACGGCTCGGGCAGCTAACCAGGCAGATCGTCCGGTATCGGCCGGCTTACCCGGCCGGATATCGCGCGCATCGGTCCGTGGGTTCGTCCGACTTCGTAGCGCTGGAGCGGAAGCGGCCTTGTGCTGCCGTCGGCGCTCAACGTCTGAGCGCCGGAACGTAGCTGCAGATCCTCCCGGGAAACTGTTCCAAGGTTGTGTACAACGACTCGTCAGTCGACGACGCGGAGCGAAAGCACGATCTGATCGGCTGTCACGAGACCGTCGAGTGTTGCTCGAGCGGACAAGTAGTCGCGCCCTTCGGCCTCGACCGTGCTGGTTGCAGTGGGACGGAACACCGCGGTGCCCACGAGGTTCCCGTCGACGCGGCCTCTGCCACGCAGCGCTGCGAGCTCATAGCCTTCCGGCTCCTCGACAAGCACCGTGGATCGCATGCCGGCGACATCAGGTGCCGACACCTCGATCCCAATGTGGCGGCGCAGTCACGCTGCCATCAGTGGCCGTTAGCGATCTCGATAGAAGGCGGCAAAGGCGAGGGTCTCGTCGCTGTTGCCGGTGAAGACGGTGCGGTTGACGAGGACGGTTGGCACTTGGGTGATGGCCATGATGCTGTCTGTGGCGGTGAGTGGGCCGGTCAGCGCCAGACGGGTGTGCTCGTCAACCCAAACTTGGTATTGGGCGGTGTCCTCAGCGGAGACAGGCGAGGATCCCGCATCGACGGCCATCTGTTGGAGCTGCGTGTCCGTCAGCCCGGTGGAGTTTTCGGCGGGTTGTTGCGCGTAGAGGGCGATCAGGAAGTTCTGGGCGTCGTCCGGCGATTGTGCCGCAACTGCGACGAACATGGCGGAAGCTCGTGTGGAGTAGCTAGTGCCCTGTGAGAGCCTGTTCAGCACCGCTAAGGGGTGCACACGCAGGGTTGCGCGGCCGGCCGTGGCTTCGGCGAAGAGCATCGGGCCCGAGGTCTCCTCGAAGAGTTTGCAGAATGGGCAGAGCGGGTCGATGAAGAGGTCGACGACTTTGGGGCCTGAGCCGAGCTCTACGTACCCGTCGTCGAGGTGAACGGCTCCACGGACGCCCGAGGGCGTGGTTACCGGCGCGGCAGTTGATGTCGACGTAGTGGGTTCTGCTGCGCACGCACTGAGCACGCACGCCGCAACGAGGAGTGCTGAGAGGGTGAAAAATCGGCGAATCTTCATGAAGCGATACCTCGGATCGGAACGAATGTTTGCGAAGAGGAGAAGTCCTCGGGGAGGGCATAGTCGAGATCTCGGATTTGGTTGAGTTCAGAGTGCCCCAAGTAAGAAGAGGGCGCGGCGACCAGACCATGACGCGCTATTCCCGGAGCGCGCGAGAGCGCCCCGGCGGGTGACGCTCGACCCTCGCCTCAGAACTGAGGCTTTGCACCCGGCCCCCGAGCGGGTAGGTTTGACAGTTTCTCCTCTGGGGCGGGTGTTTTCTCGCGCCCATCAGCAGCCACAGCTCGTCGAGTCCTCGTCGAGCCCCGAGATGCATCGCCAACGCAACATCGCCACCTCTCCCGCGCAGCCGTGTCGCTTTCCAACGAGTGGATTATCGCTACGGCCCCGCGCAAACGATTCAAGGCTCGCGTCGGCGTCGCCGTTCTCGCCACCCCGAACGCCCCATTCGCCGGCTCACCCAGGGCAAGCACCACCGCGGCATCGGCCCTGCAAGACACGGGCCTCGTCACCGTCGCCGATGGAACCACAACTTACAACGGCGAGCTCGTTGCGTCATGAACCGCCGGATCTTGGGTCTCCTAGTAGTGCCCCAACCCCAGCCCAGTAGGTACCAGAACATCCATCAAACCCTCTGTGGGACCCTCCACTTCGAGATATCCACCCCGAAACGATCGGGCGACAGCATCCGCGTGCCCTGCTGGTGCCTCATCGGGCGCTCACACACCTACGAGGAATGGGCTGCGGTTGGAGGGCCCGCCCCTTCAGGAAGGCCAGCGACCAGTGCGACGGACTGACAGCCGCCCAGCTGCGGCAACGATCTGTGACGCCCTCGCCGATGTCCTCGATACTTCAAACAACCAACCGCGAATCCCCACAGTCGTGTGCACCGTCGCAGCGTGCCGAGGGAGACCCTACCCACGCACGATCCGGCCTCGCAGCGTTGCTCTCCCCACCCGCACACCCGTCTCAGGATCAGAGGATCTCTCACCTGTGCACAAAAAGGCAAGCCGTCCTGGTCGATGCACCACCCCATCCAGCATCTTCGCAGCGCACGCAACAGCGCGCCGTGGTTGCTTGAGCGCGCGACACGATCCAGATGCAGCGCCGACCCCGCGCGGCCTCGTGGCGCGCAGCCCCCACCACAAGGACTCTCTATGCATTCCAGCTCCACTCGACATCCCTCAGCCGGCTTGATCTTGATTGGCGCTCTCAGGGCGTCCGTTGACGCACCGCGGACAGAGGACGCGTCGCTGGGAGCGCAAGCAGGAGCCCTGAATCAGGGCGTCTCCCCCTCGTGCTGTGCAGCCTCATGATCAGACTGGCCATTGTGGACGACGAGGCACTCGTGCGCGTCGGCTTCGAATTGATGCTCGGGTCGGTGCCTGACATTGAGGTTGTCGCCTCGGTCGACGGCACACATGCCGTTGATGCTCTGAGGCGCACCAGGCCTGATCTGGTGCTGCTCGACGTGCGAATGCCCGGACGCAATGGTCTCGAGGTGCTCGATGAGCTGATGGGGTTTGACATTCCTCCGGTGGTGGCGATCCTGACCACGTTCGACTCAGACGAGTACATTGCCCGCGCATTACAAGACGGCGCTTCCGGGTTCCTCGTGAAAGACACCGACCCGGAGCGTCTCCCGGTGCTCCTGCGCGCACTCGCCGCCGGAGGCATTGTCCTCTCCCCACAGGTGTCTCGGACCCTCCTCGGGCGAATCTCCCGGAGAGGGTCCGAGGATGCTGTCCGGCGGATATCAGGTCTCACGCCGCGAGAGGTCGAGGTGCTAGCACTGTTGAACACCGGTGCGTCGAACCACGAGATCGGCGACCTGTTGCATCTCAGTCGTGCCACGGTGAAAGATCATGTCGGCGCGATACTTCGGAAGCTCGATGTGGCGTCCCGGTTGGAAGCCGCACTTGTCGCGGATCGCGCCGGATTAGCTCTAGACGAATCGGTCTCTTCACGGCGAGAGCGTCCACAACGATCCGGCCGGTGACACAGATACTCTGGACAGACCCCGGCAGCGCTCTAGCTGCTTCGGGCGCATAGCCAGCCAGCTGGCGGGGAGGCACCCCCGCCTTCGCTACTTCCGCATCATCCTCACGCTTGACCTGTAGTAGACCCTCGGAGGATGTCCTTCGGCGGCGAGGCTCGTAACGTGCGATCATGCCTTCTATTACGTCGTCTGACCCTGAACAGGTGCCTGGCCTCCTGGACGATATCGATCACGATGTCGCAAGCGGCGAGGATCACGCAGCGTCCTCTCTCGACGGCGCCAACCGTCGGCGTAAGTCTTGGCTCGTCGCCAGCTCGGCTGCCGTGGTGCTCATCGTCGTGAGCTTGGTCGCGGTGTTCTTCAACCCGTTCGCTCGTGCACCCGAGGAGCAGGTTGCGACCGCAACGGTCACGACCGGGACGGTCACGACAACGGTCGAAGCGAAGGGCTCAATCACTGCGGCCTCAACATCAAACGTCGCGTTCGCAAACCCTGGCACCATCACCGGCATCGCTGTGTCCATCGGGCAAACGGTGGCGGCAGGACAAGAACTTGCGACAGTCGATCCCGCAGACGCTGACCGGGCGTTGCAGAAGGCGCAGAGCGCTTTGAGCGCCGCGGAAACGGCGCTCAGCAATGTTCGCGCTTCGTATTCCGCGGCGAGCAACGCTCTCGACGACGCTCGCGCAGTGCTCGCCAGCACTCCGGCTGATGCGCCAGAGTACGCAGCGAACGCCGCATCTCTTCGTGATCAGGAAAGCGCTCTGCCCCTGAAGGACACCGAAGTCGTCAATGCAGTGATGGTTCGAGACGATGCGGCACGGGAGGTCGAGGCAGCGAAGGCAGAGCGGGACAAGACAGTGTTGAAGGCGCCCATCGCCGGTGTCGTCACTGCGATCAACGCGACGGTCGGTTCAGTCACGGCCGGCGGCGGGAGCAGCAGCAGCTCTACGGCTGCCGATCCTGCCGAGGGATCAGGGTCGAGCGTATCCGCTGCGCCGAGCGGCTTGATCACCATCTCTGATGTGTCTTCACTCTTCGTATCGGCCTCCGTTGCCGAAGCAGATATCGGGCAGGTCGCGCTCACTCAGGCCGCGAAGGTGACGCTTGCAAGTGACGCATCTGTCGTCCTCGATGGAACGGTCGTATCCATCGCACCAACACCGCAGACCAACGCAGCAGGCGTCGTCAGCTACGCCGCGGTGATCCAACTTGCGGGTCCTCCCCCGACAGTGAAGCTGGGACAGACCGCATTCGTCAGTATCGTGACAGCCAGCTCGGCTGACGTCCCGACGCTCCCGGCTACCGCCGTGACCGTCACGGCTCCGGGAACCGGGACGGTCCTGTTGGCTCCGAAGACGGCCGGAACGGCCGGCAAGACGATACCGGTCAAGGTGGGGCTCTCGGGAGGCGGCGTTATCGAGATCACCGACGGGCTGAAAGACGGCGACGTCGTCCAGCTCACGATGCCTCCAGCCGACGATACGGGCGGCATGACTGACGGGAGCAGCTTCGAATGAGCGTGTCTTCTCCCGCGATCGAGCTGGATCAGGTCCGACGAGTCCATGGAACAGCCAGCAGCTCGGTAGCCGCCCTGGACGGCGTCAACCTGGTCGTCGCAACCGGTGAATATGTCGCTGTTATCGGACCATCCGGTGCTGGTAAGTCCAGCTTGCTTAACATTCTCGGGTGCCTCGATCAGCCGAGCTCCGGTTCCCTGTGGATCGCGGGACGACGGGTGTCCGAGCTGCGTGAACGGGAGATATCGTCCATACGAAACGCCGAGATCGGGTTCGTCTTCCAATCGTTCAATCTGATTCCCTCGCTCACTGCGCTGGGAAACGTCGAGCTCCCCCTGGCGTACGCCGGGGCTGGCCGCCTCGAGCGACGGAAACGCGCTCGCGAGGCGCTCCACCGAGTCGGCCTGCATGGCAGGGAGAACCACCGACCCAACCAACTCTCGGGCGGCCAGCAGCAGCGAGTCGCCGTGGCTCGAGCCATCGTGAACCGCCCGACCTTCATCCTGGCCGACGAACCCACCGGCAACCTCGACTCGCACGCGACCCACGAAGTACTGACCATCTTCGATGAGCTACACCGCGCAGGTGCAACCGTCGTCGTGATCACCCACGAAGACGAAGTGGCGGCCCGCGCACAACGAGTCATCGTCATGCGAGACGGACGTATCGAACGGTCCTACAGCAACGAAACAGCGATCGCATGAGGCCCCTCGACCTCACCGCCGCAGCTCTTCGCAGTCTGCGCGGCAACCTCACCCGATCCGTCCTGACCGTGCTCATGGTCGTCATCGGCGTCGGCTCGGTCATCACCCTCGTCGCCGTCGGCAACGGAACAACCGCCCAAGTCAACGCACAGATTGCATCACTCGGGGCCAGCGCCATCTCGCTCTACCCGGCGTCCGACGAACAAGGCACAACGACCTCACCCCTCACACAGGCCGATGCCGACGCCCTCGCCTCCGACCCGCTCGGCTCCGACATCAACCTCGTAGCCCCGACAGTGAACGCCGAAACGAAAGCCGTCGCAGGCACAGCATCGGCCTCACCGCTAATGACCGGCACCACACCCGACTACTTCACCATCACCAACGCCCACCTCACCGGAGGCCGCCTCTTCACAAACTCCGACCCAGCGGACGTGGCCGTCATCGACGCGACACTGCAAACCAAACTCTTCCCCGACGGGACATCTGCTCTGGGCAGGACCATCATCGCAGCCGACATCCCACTACGCATCGTCGGAGTCCTCGCACCCACCGCAGCCGACACGCAGTTCGCAGGAGGTGACGGAGCCATCTACGCACCGATCAGCCGCGTGCAAGCCAGCCTCACCGGCTACAACGACCTCGGAACGATCGCCATGAGCGCGACCAGCCCTCAAACAGTCAATACGGCCAAAGCACAAGCAACAGCCATCCTTGCCGCCCGCAACAAACCCGAACCATACTTCTCATCGTCAGACGAGCTCCGCGAGATGCTCGGCGGAGCCCAAGAGAGCCTCAATAGTCTCCTTTCCAGCATCGCATCCATCAGCCTGCTCGTCGGCGGAATCGGCGTCACGAACGTCATGCTCCTAACCGTCCGAGAACGCACCCGCGAGATCGGGATCAGAAAGGCACTCGGCGCCCAACCCGCCTCCCTCGCAGGCCAGTTCGTCCTCGAAGCAATGGGACTCAGCATCGTCGGCGGTGTACTCGGAATCGGAGTCGCACTCCTCGCGAGCCTGTTCCCCATCAACGGCGTCATGCCAATCGTCGACGGGCGCACCGTCGCGCTCGCCGCCGGACTGTCAATCTTTATCGGAGTCTTCTTCGGCACCTACCCAGCTGTGAAGGCGGCGCGAATGAACCCCGTCGAAGCCCTCCGCGTCGGCGTCTAGAGGGCGGTCCGGAGGCTGTCTTCGATCAGTTGTGGGGCTTCCAGCGCGGAAACACCGGCCCGTTCGAGGAGCTTCGAGGAGGTCGGGGTGAGCGTGACGGAGAAGACCACGTCGGGGGGCGTTCCGCGGCCTGTTCGGGCGCGCCCGGGCGCTGTGGCCTTTTAGGCATGTGGTCGAGAATGTAGTCCCGGTTTGTCTCCACGTCGATCTGCCAGCGTCCGCCGACGAGCTCAGCGATCAGCTGGCCTCGGCGAATACTGGATTGAATGGAGGTGAGTCTCACGCCCAATCGCCGCGCAAGCTGTAGCGTTCCAACCGGCGCCTCGAAGCTGTCGAGGAAGTCTTGTTCCACCGCGACTCGAAGCGCACGCCTCGCGGCATCTCGGGAACGTTGTCGTGCTGTGGAAGTCATCGCTCCCCTTCGGTGAGACGGATAGAACAGCTGACCGGACGAAAGCTCCCTTCGCACGAGGGAGGCGCGAGTGTGATCGGACGGAAACGATCGCCGGCCTTGCATTCCTGCACATCGGGGACGGCTTTCGTTGTTGAGAGTTTCAGCTGCAAATCTCCCGCTCAGGACGGTCCGTCCCCGCTGCGGGTCGACTCGTGTGCACATCTCTGTCAACTCTCGCGTGCCCGATCGGCAGCCGAGTAGCTCGCCACGTGCGCGGGCGAGCCGCAACCATCATCAGCGTCCCGACAAGAGCCATCACCCCAATGACCACCGACAGCGCACAGATCATCATGTTCGGGTCGGCATTACGTTCACCGCCGAGCCTACCCACCTCCAAAGCAGGCGAGCCTGCACCACGAGCAGTGCGCGTGGAGACGGAGCATTCCACAGACTTGTGTTCAATGAGTTCGGTATGCGCATCATTCGACAAGCCCCACCAAGGTAAGTCCCGCCACGGCGAAGAGTACAAGAAGAGCGAAGCCTCCGGTGACTGCGATCATGATCACTGCAAAGACACCACCGATAAGCACCCCGATAAGCGCGAACGGCCGTATCAGCAGATGATCAACTGCAGATCTCCAGAACGCCATCATGCGATGCGGATTCCGATCCATCGCCGATCGATGCAGGTCAGTCAACGGAGAGGACCTTCCCATAGACGCACGGTCGGCCGGAATCGAGCCATTCGGCGTAGGAATGGTTGGCGTCGATGTTGCACCAGCACCGCAAGCGAACAATGCCCGCTGTACGTTTCGTGGGCAGTATTTCGAAGTGAGGTATTGCTGACAGCATCGATGGCGGAGTTGATGACACGGTAGTTCTCCAGGTGGGGCGGGGGCTGAGACGTCTACCTAAGAGAGCTTCCGATATGCGATTCATGACGCGGATCCGAGCAACACTTGCCACTTCCGCAAACTTACAAATCCGACACATATTGTCTTTCTTTACTCGTTATCGGAAGGCTCGCGCGTTTCGATCGTTTGCTGCGTCGGGTTGAGGTTGAGTACTGCATCGAGTACCGCCATCGTGGCCTGTAGGTCCACTTCGCTTCGTGTCACTTCTCGTCGGATGACGTCGCACACCACTGCCGCTATGGCGGCGGCGGCTTCGGCACGTGTCGGAGGGTGTGCTGTTCTGATTCTCGAGGTGAGGTACTCCCCAAGACTGTGGAAGAGTGCGCCGGAGGCGGCGGGATCGGTGAGCGCGGTCCGATACACGAGGAGGTGGGTGTTGACGTGGCCGATGGCCGAGACAACCGCCCGTTGGAGTGCATCCCTCGTCGAGCTTGCGCTGGCACCTCCGGTTTCCTCGGTTCTGGATAGGGCTGCGGTCATCGCCGCGTTCAGGAGGGTGGTCGGGTTTTCGGTGTGGGCGTAAAAGGTGGAGCGGTTGACACCTGCCCGTTTGACGATGTCGCCGACGGTGATGTGCGTGGAAGGTGTTTCAGAGGCGAGATGAACCGCTGCTGCTGAGAGATTGGCTGCGGTTCGCCAGTATCGGGCATGGGTGCGTGGCAGCGCCGTGAACCGGGGGTCCTTCATGCGTCTCAGTGGAGATTCGGCGGGCATAGTCACAGTCCGCTGACGTGTCTGATCGTGGGCGGGTCGTCTCGGCTTGGTTTGAACAGCGCGGCCGCGGCGAGGTCCTCGGAAGCAGTCCGGGTTGGTTTGGTGAGGAGCGAGTACCGGACCAGGGCAGCGATCAACTCTGACGCGTGGTAGCCGATTACTCCGCCAGGATCAGGGCCGGCAAGTTCGATCTGTCCTGACGTCCGCCACAACTCGAGCTCGCGGACGGTGACGTGCGCGAACTTGGCGAACAAGCTGGGTTCGACGAGCCCATCTACTCCGAGGCGGGTGCGAAGGGTGCCCGGCTTCACGTCGAGCGCGTCAGCGATCGCGTTCGCCGGCAGGCCCGCACGGGTGGCGCCCTCGATGAGGTACCGAGTGGTCCGGAATGCGACCCGCCGGGCTGCGCCATGTGACTGCTCCTCGTGTCGTCCCGCAGCGCGCAGTACATCGATGACGAGTTCTCGGGCGAGCGTGGAGTCCAGCGTGGTGAGGTCGGGGGTGTCGTGGAGCGTCATTCGTCGTCCGTTTCTGTCCTCAAGGTTGCTGCTGGGGTCGTTGCTGGTGCATACCGGCGCCGGAGCCGGCCAAGAAGGACCCCCGCGGTGCTGGCGGCCATGATCAGGCCGGCGAGACCGAAGGTCCAGGGCAATACGGATGGAGTGGTGGGTGTTCGCATTGGATCGTCAGTGCTGGGCCTACCTGGGCGATCATCGATGTCGGTGATCGTGTCGCCGGAATCGGCGACCCATTCGCTGATGAGGGTTACCGGTATGGGTGGGGAGGGTGCAACGGCCAGGGATGAAGTCCCGGGCACGAGGGTGATGAGCGCGGCGGCGAACGCGGCTCTGGTGCGAGTGTTCATGGGGTTCTCTGGGGAGCAGGACGGGCCAGCGGCGAATGTCCGCTGGCCCGTCCGGTATCGCTTCGGTGATCGGTTATTCGGTGATCTCACGGCGACGGATGAACGTCGCTCCAAGACCCATCAGGATCGCGATGAGCGCGCCGATCCCCGCAACACCGAGCCAGGCACCGACACCGGTGGACGCCAGCGGCTGCTTGGGCACCTTCGTGGTCACCGAGCAGGCGGGATCCGAGGAACCCACGAGGCAGTTGCTCCCCGGGGAGACGACCGCGTTACGGAGCACGTGGTCACCGGTGTCCGGGTTGTTGACGGTCACCGAGTACGTCACAACCTGAGCTGCCCCGACGGCGAGCGCACCCCGCCAAGAGACCACTGGGGTGGCGTAGGTGGCGCCGCCGTTCGCGTCACCGTTGTAGCTGGCATCGTCGAGCACCGCCGACAGGTCGTCGGTGAACGTAGCCGGTGATGCGGTGGTGTAGTCCGCAGCACCCGTGTTCGTGATCGTGATCGTGTACGTCAGCTTCTTCCCCGGTGCGGTGTTCGTGCTGTCGACCGTCTTGCTGACCTCGAGGGAGCGCACCGGGGTGCTCGTGGCGCAGCCGCCCTCAGTCGCGCAAGTTCCGCCCGGGACGGTGGGACGCACGAAGTTGTTCAGCACCTTGTCGCCGGTGTCGGGATTGTTGACCGTGACCGAATAGGCGACGTTCACCGTAGCCCCGACATCCAGCGGACCGGACCACGACAGCGTCACACCATCAACGGTGGCACCATTGCTGGCGTCATCGTTGTACGTGGCGTCATCGAGCACGCCCGAGAGGTCGTCATCGAACGATGCCGGCCGTTCGTCCGTGTAGGCCACCTTGCCGGTGTTGGTCACCGTGACGGTGTAGGTGATCGTTCCGTTCTGATCGACCGTGGTCTGATCGACCGACTTCGCCACCGTGTACGCCCGCGCAGGGATCTCCACGATGCACGCCGGGTCCGTGGACCCAGGCGGGCAGTTCCCACCGGTGCTCGTCACAACGGCGTTCGGGAGGATCTTGTCACCCGTGTCGGGATCGTTGACCGTCACCGAGTAGGTGACCGTGACGGTTGCTCCCACAGCCAACGGCCCGGACCACGACAGTGTCGGCGCCGTGTAGTTGGCACCACTGCTCGCGTCGTCGTTGTACGTCGCGTCGTCGAGCACACCGGACAAATCGTCGGTGAACGTCGCGGGCGCGTCAGCGGTGTACTCCGCCTGGCCCGTGTTGGTCACCGTGATCGTGTACGTGATCGTGTCGCCGGGCACAACCTCGGTCCGGTCCGCCGTCTTCGTCGTCGAGTACGACTGGATCGGCGTATTCGTGACACACGCACCAGCCGGGTCACAGCTACCACCTGGACCGGCGGGCGTAACCGTGTTACCGAGGTTGTGGTCACCGTTGTCCGGGTTGTCCACCGTCACCGAATAGGTGACGGTCTTTGTCTCTCCAAGCGCGAGCGGCCCTGACCAAGACAATGTCGAACCGCTCACCGTGGCACCACCAGCGGCATCACCGTTGTAGGTCGCGTCATCCAGGACAGCGGTCAGGTCGTCAGTGAAGGCTGCTGGGCTTGCTGCCGTGTAGTCGACGTTGCCGGTGTTCGTCACCGTCACCGTGTACGTGACAACATCACCGGGGTTCGCCCGTGGAACTGAGGCCGACTTCGCGACCGTATATGCGGGAGCTGGCGCGAAAGCATTGGTCACCGTACAACTCACGTTCGAGCCGCGTACGGGTGTGATCGCCAATCCGGCTCCCAGCGATGCGTCTGTGGGGAGGTTCGGCTGAATGCCCGCGCTATCTGTACAGGTGACGGTCGCTGCGTACTGCGCAAGATTCGTGGTCCCGGCAGGGTCCTCTGTGATGAAGTACTCCGTGCCCGGGGTGAAGGAATAGCCGCCAGTCGTTCCGGTTCCTGGGGTGACGGTCGAGCCGGTCCCAGTCGTGGTCGAGGCGAGCGTGTCGTTTACGATGGGGCCGGTGACGCTGCCGGCGCGGATCTGCATCGTGAACTGGTCCGTGTCAACCACGCGATCCGAGTCCAGTGTCTTCGTTGCCGACAGCGTCGGGCAGACGGCACTCGGTCGGACCTGGGCCAGGAACCCTTCGTAGGCCGGACCGCTGTTGACCTGGATGGTGATGGTGTTCAACCCCGCCTGCCAGTTCTGGCTGAGCGAGGTACTCGCAGCGTTGACTTGCGTGAATCCGAGGTAACCAAATTCGTTCGACTGGCTAGCACCCAAGGGAGGTGCCGGTTCGTACGGTGCCTGATGGTAGCCCTGATCAACGTTGTTGACGAAGACCCCCTGCACGGAGTTGTCGGCAAGGAAGTCCATCTGGAGTGCGAACGCCGCCGGGTCCACCGCCGGGTCAAGGATGAACTGGTACCGGTAGTACCAAACGCCTTGGAAGGATCCTTGGTTTACACCATTGGCGCCGGCCGTTTCAGCGATCCAGTCGGCGTTGCCGTACGGGCTCTGCGCCCAGTGACTACCATCGCCACCATTCGGATCTGTCGGCGATGGGCCGGTGACTTGGCCGACCACTACGGCGGGGTTAAACACAGTCGTCGCGGGTGGCAGCTGTGCTCCGTAGTTCACCCCAGTGGGAACAACGGTTGGTCCTGAAGACTCCCAGTGAGCATCGTTGGAGCCAACTGTCTGCGTGCCGCCCGTCGTCGAGTTGTAGGCCGTGTTGAAGATGTTCGCGTCGGTGGTACAGGTCACCGTTGGGGGCGCCGCGCTGGCAGGAGCGGTCGGCGCTGCAAGCAAGGACACCGCCGTGAGACCACTGGCGAGCAGTCCAATGCTCGTGACGGCCGCGAGTAGTCCGCGGCGCGGACTACTCGTTCCAAGCACCAGCCGTCGTGTACCGGGAACGCGGCGGCGTGAGCGACCTCGTTCCCCGATTCGTATGCGCATGGAGGTCCCCCTTAGTGGCTGAGCGCGTGGCATATACCAGGGCGCTGTGATTGCAAAGCGCTTTGAGCATCTCCAAGCCGGCTCCCAGCAGCAACCGCATCCGGGAAAATGAACCCCTACTTGTACCCACTGGCCCCTCGATGCCCCCCAATATCGTCGGTTTTCGGGGTGGTGGAGTGAATGGTGGTAGCGCAACGGGTAGGACGCGGCGCATACTCAGGCGTCGTTTAGCTTGTGCAGCAAGCGTCTCGACGTCTCGAAGGAACCCCAGCCCCCGCTTCCTTTGGCACCAAGTTCACCCGGCCGTGCGTCGTGCCATGCGTGAGCCATATCTGTCCTCTGGGGTCTCTCGGTCCGAATCCTGGAGACGAACAATGTCGATTGGAAATACGAATGCGGTGGGGCGTGTGCCAGCGGCGCAGCTTCGCGAGGCCGTTCAGCGGGAGATAAATCAGGGCGACACACAGACTGCGTTGACGATTGTTCAGCAGCACTGGGATCGGTACTCATCGAGCGAACCTGCCCATCTGTTGGCAGCCATGCGGGCTCTCCCTGGCGAGGTGTTTCTCGATGACGCCGCCTTTATTCTTGCTGCGGAGTATCTCCAACATCTCATCGATGGCGAGGACCCGGACCGGTTCGTCACTGATCCCACGATCGTAAACCAGGCACTGCGAAGCGGGTCCTTACAGCAACAGCTGGCAGTCCTGACGTCGACGTCGGCGACCGCGCGCACTTCGGGAGACTTCCGCCGGGCCGTCGATACCGCAACGGAAGCTCGCCGGAGGCTCACGAACGCGCCAAGCGCCGAGGTCGCGGCGATCCGTATGGACCTCCCCCATCTGGCCCTGCAGTGGGGAAGTTCGCTGGAGATCGCCGACGAGGTCGGGCTCGATGTCCAGTTCGAATATGAAGAGGCCTACCGACTTGGGATGGCGTCGAAGCAACCCCAGATAGCTCGACGCTCTGCAGGGCAGCTGGCCTGGCATCACTCTCGGTGCGGTTGGCTGACCACTGCCGAGCAGTGGCTCCAACGCGCTTGGACGATCGGCACCCCAGACCCGCGCTACGAAGCTGTGAGTCACCTTGCGGCGGCGCTGATCCACTTGGACCGCCGGGAGGTCCTCAAGTCTTCAGTCGAGCTGGCGAGAATGAGCGCCTACCCAATTGGCGAATACTGGTCCGCTGCACTCTGGGTGAGATCCTGGCATGCCAGTACCACGGCAGAGCGAACCCTGCTCGAGGCTGAGATCGCCGCCGAACTCGACCGGCGGCCCGCCGCGCTCTCCAGTGGCGGATTGCATCGCTTCGCGCTCCGAGCCGCGCGACTCCGGCTGGGGTATCCCATCGACAACATGATCCCCGGCCGTCCGGGCGAACATGCCCTTGCCGCGAGCTTCGAGTATCGACGCGGGAACTTCCGCGACGCCACTGAAGTCGCGAAGGCCGCAACTCACTTCGAGGCCCCTCCACGACCTCGAGCGGTAGCCCTCACCATCACCGCCGCTGCGGCCCTCGGTCTGCGGCGACCCGCCGTTGCAGCGCACCAGTTCGGCATCGCACGCGTGCTCATTGACCAGGAACGGCTCTACTCCGCTTACGACCACATCACGCCAGAGCACTTCCAGGAACTCACCCAGGGCCTCGCTCCCGAAGGACAGCTCCGCGTCGGAAGATCTGCGATCGTCGGCCTCCCCCCGATCGTTTCCTCACTGTCGAAACGCGAGCGCGAGATCTTGTCGCAACTCCCGACAGGGAAAACCATCGCCCAGATCGCCGACGAACTGTTCGTGAGCACCAATACCGTGAAAGGTGCCCTCCGTCGGCTCTACCGCAAGCTGAACGTGACCTCCAGAGCCGCCGCCGCAGATATCGCCGAACACACGGGACTCAGCAATGACTGACCCGAACCTCGGCAGCACAGACCTCAAACCAGGAGCACGCCGAGACAGGCCTGCTCCCCCACGATTGGTGTCGAATCGGGTTCGGCACCAATACGGCAGGGAGAAATCCCTGTCGTGGAGCCTCGGGTGGCTCCGCGGGTGGTGCGGAGATACCATCCGCACCACCCGTCCCTTCCCCACCAAACAGCGGAACAACCGCCACCACGCAACGCAACAGGACATGTGATGGACGGAGGCTGGGCAGTGATCCACAATGGCGCGGTCCACCGCCTTCCCTCTCCCGCGCTCGCGCGCTTTGCGCAACGACAGATCGAGAAGTCGCGCAGCGCAACAGATCCCGTCTATCTCAGGTTCTCCCAGCCTGGAACCACGCGGATCATCAGCATCAGGGTCAATCTGACCACCGAGGTCATCCCGCTCCATGCGGGCCGACCGACCTAACCAAAAGATGCAATTTCATCCTGATAGTCGAACAAGCAGTGGTCACGCGGTCCGTGTCTCAGTTTGTCTCGGAGATCTGACCCGGCCAATAGTTGCTGCGTGTGCGATGGCCCCGACCTGTTGACAGCTCGATGATGTCCACCGGCCCAACGCGGGTGTTTGATGCGGTGGCAACAGAGACACAGATTTTCGGAGAGAAGAGCGGTAGCGTTCCGGCCATCACTTCTGCTCGAACGGTCTCCATTACTTTTACCGAGGTCAGTGAGCGACCTCCGGTTTCTCGGAGAACCTGTGCTGGGTGGAACGATCATCAGCGCACCGTCTACGAGTCGGCAGGCTGCGCGGGTTCACTTGCACGGCCGGCGATTGCAGTCAGCGCTTCGAGAGCCCGCAGGTGCCTTTCGAAGGCCTCGCGGCCGTTGTCGGTCAGTCGCAACCACGTCCGGGGGCGCTTGCCCACGTGTCCTTTTTTCGCTTTGAGGTACCCGAGTTCTTCAAGGTGAGACGAGGCCTTTGAGAGCGCGGACGCCGCCACACCTGTGGCTGCGGCGATGACTGCGAATTCGGCTTCGTCGCATCCCGATAGGAACGCTGTCACCTTGAGCCGCGGCAGGGTGCCGAAGGCCTCATTCACGTCACGGGGATTCGATGCGCTCCTCTCTGGCTTCATCGGCTTGCCCATGCGCGCAGTCGATAGACATGCTCCCCAGCCATCGGAATCACCACCGCAGCCATCACCCAGACCAGCGGGTTCGGAAGGGCGAAGGCTAGGAATCCGAGTATGAGCGAAAGAGGAACGATGATCGGTGCCACGCGCCAGTATCTGCTGCTGGCCAGACGCCCTGCGCGAGGCACAACGCCTTGAGCTCGCCACGACACGAGCAGAAGCGGAAACGCGATGACGTTGGCCATCAGGATCATCGCGCCTAGGAATGGGAGAAACCATCCGACGGCGATACCAAGAGCCATCAGCCCAGCGCCGAACAAGAACGCAACCGTGCTCCAGATTGCGTACCACCTGGGCATAACGAAGCTGCGACGAGCTTGCTGAGCGAGGGAGGATGCCAGAGCGAGGTCGCGAGAAGGATCAGAGGAAGTAGCCATGCATTCAGTTTAGCATGTAGTTTCCAAATAGAAAGCACCCCGTGAATCCATCCAACCTCTGCAATCCTGAGCCCCGACCCCTACGAAGCAGAAACATCCTGCGCCACTGAGCCGCCTTCCTCGACGCCGCCATCCCTGGCGACGACCGCACGGCTGTGCACAACCGACACGCTGGCACCGTTACTCCGATCCAGTCCGCGCCACCTGGCCCGTCATCCGACTTCTCGACAATCCCTCGTCCGGCTCCCTGACGATCCCTCGTTGGTAGTCCCGATGTGTGACTACCCCGCTGGGTCGCGCTGCAGGCTCATCCCGCGCAAGCCCGAAGGGGATCCCAGTGCGTCGCCTTCGCGACCACTTCGGCCGTACTCGCGGCTCTAAGCGTCCCGACGCTGAGCCTCTAAGGTGCCGACCAGCCACGTCGCAAGCTGGTATGGATCCTTCGATACCGGAGTGATTCCGACGCTCGTCGGAGCGTCGATAGACCACCATTCGTCCGCCGCTCGCCAGATAGTCCACTGTTTCCCGTCGATGTCCTCAGTGCTCCACCGCTCGACGAAGAAAAGCAGGCGCTGGAACAGGTACGCTCTGCCGGTGCTGCTGACGATATGAAAACTGATCGGTGGAGTCGACGAACTGGACACGGGAACTCCCGAACCCTGGGGCGAGATGACATTTTCTTCGCAGGCAGGGTCTAGGCGTGCGTCGTGCGCCACACCATACGCGCGCCCACCCGCCGGGCGCAGCACCGATCAGCGAGGCGACTCCCCTGCGGCACTGTTCGCGCATCCGACCGGACGCGGGGTGTTCGCGGGGTCTATGCTGTGGGCAGGTCATCACCCGACGAGAGCCTGCATCGGATGGCTAGGGTCCGGAGAGACAGTGGGGGCAAGACTCTCCGTTCCTGCACCATGTGACCGGCCCTTCAGCGTTGAGCAGCGGGTCATCTGTTTCGCCACCGACGGTGAATCCGGGCGACAAGAGCTGAGCGGCGACGAACGACGAACGGCGGCGGCCGAACTCAAGCCCGTCACCCGGCATTGCCTGATCACGCGCAACGGCCTCGCCGTGCCAGCGGACGCGCGCTGAAATCATCAGCGGCGCCGCTTCGCACCGAGATACGCGAGAGAGCTCATAGCGATCTCGCCAGGTCCTCGTCGGCGCAGCCGACTAAGGAGCGGCCCGAAGAGCAGAACAGTGGCGATTTGGAGGGCATATGCCCCGGGCACCAGCCCTCACCATGGAATCGTTGCGGGGTCTTTTTCGGCCATGATGAGGAAGGTAGTCGGGACACTCGCCACGGTGTGTGAGATGTAGATCGTTAGAGTAGCGGATCCAGCCGCGATTACTGGGTTCAGGAGAATCGTGGCAAGGGGGCGAAAGCCGCGAGGCGAGGAGAAGGAGCGTCGCGACAACGATGGGCTTTGTCGCCACGGTTCGGAGAACGTCCGTGATGCTGCCTGACGCGCCGCCATGCGCGATACGCAATCCACGCCGACGGCAGCACCACAACGGACCGTATCCATAGGTAGCCCCCTCGGCTCAACTGCCTCACGCTACCGGCGTGGCTTGGGGCCATCGGAGACCGGAGATGCGGCTCGAGCGGCGCGAGTCGAACTGGCCTAACCCGCAGCCCAACGATTTCGTCGGCGAGCACGAGAATCTCGTCGAGGCCCAGTACCAGGATCCCCCCGTCGTGCCACTTGCCAACGGTCCGCGCCAGGACTATGCGTGACGGAACAGATGGTGCGTGTCCGTCGCACCATTGACCGTGAAACCTTCCCGTTCATACAGGCGCCTCGCTCGTGCATTGAGCTTATGGACCTGAAGCAGCGTCCCTCGCCCTGCTAGCTCGGACCTCTCAACGACCCAGCTGAGGACGGCAGCACCGATCCCCTCACCCTGACGAGACGGAGTCACCTCGATGAGTTCGAGCCAGGTGTCACCGCCTCGGATACCCAGATACGCCGCACCGACGGCAACTCCTCCCTGCTCAATAACGAACACCTCATGGTCATCGATAAGCGGGCGAAAGAATTCCTCCTGCTGCGCCGTGACCCACGGCCCGTAGGCCGCCTCAACTAGATCTCGGTGGGCATCCTCGTGGAGCTGGAAGAGCCACCCTTCGTCTGCGACCGTAGCCACTCGCATTGTTATCGTCATATGCCCATTGTGCAGGGCACATGCTCATGCCCCGGCAACGGCCGCGTGCGCCGAATGACACGCACATCGCTGGCCCGGCCCAGACACTCGTTTGTGTGGTGAGCGCAGATCGGCCCCGGTTGGGCAGATCCCCGCCTGCCTGCCTGGTTGAAAGGGAGCGGTCACCAGCTCGAGCGATGGCCGCGCACGGAGTGCCAGCAACCATCAAGAACATCTCCTGGCCAGGAGACGAGAGCAGTGGCCGGACCATGAACCGATGACAGACGTGGGCCGCGCGCGAACCTAGGAGGTAAAGCAGCTCACATAGATGTTGTTGATCGCCGAAGTTCCCGTACTCCTCGGGGACATCATACTTAGGGCGTGTCTGACCGACGTTGCCGTGGCCGAACTACTGAGCGAGGGAGCAGTTGTGCAGTCCGACAGCAGGAGCTTCAGAAGAGATGAGAAGCTTGACCTGTGATTGAGTTTCGGAATGCCGACCCTACTGACGCCGAGGACATGGCAGAGGTGCAGAATGCGATCTATCGCGCTGGGCTCCGGGCGAATCCTGTGGATGTCACGCTGATCAGGGAACGTTACCTTGACGTTGAGCGCACTGTCGCGTGCACGGTTGCTGATCAGGACGGCCGCATCGTCGGTTTCCAGTCGCTCAAACGCGCGTGGCCGGGCAACCCCTACGGCGTACCATCGGGGTGGGGAATCATCGGCACGCATATTCACCCCGGTGTTGGGCGGAGCGGCGTAGGGCGACGCCTTTTCGCCATCTCGTTGTCTGCCGCGAAGGCCGCCGGGTTGCGACATGTCGACGCAAGTATCGGCGCCGACAACGTGGGCGCGCTGGCCTACTACTCGGCCATGGGCTTCATCCCCTACGGAGAGAAAGATGGCGTCATCCCGCATCGCTTTGATCTTTAGAAGCGCTAACAGTTCCTTCGTCCAAGCGGTGTTGAGGAGGATGGCAGCGCCGTAGGTCGGGAACTGCTTATGGTAGCGGGTGGCAAGACAGCGCCACTGCTTGATATCGCAGAAGAGGCGTTCGATCAGGTTCGGGCCTTGGAACCGGCAACGACCATACCCAATGGTCTTCCGTCGGGCGATCCGCAGCGTTTTCGGTGGTCTTTCTGATCGTCGGGCTCGGGGATCACAGCTTTGATGCCGCTGGCTCGGAGGTTTCCGCGGGTCGCGCGGGATGAGCAGGTGTTGTCACCCCGAATCACATCCAGACGAGTGTGATAACGGCCAATGTCGCGTCCGACGCGCACAGCCGCTGGTATGTCGCAGTAGCAGCGACCATGCATGGTTGATGCTCCGACGGCACGGATTCCAGCGCAGCGAGCAAGCGGGAATGACTCCGAAGGCCTTCTGTGCGCACGATCAAACGGCGCAAGAATAGTCCGCCACCCACGCTAACGCGGATGGCTCCTCCAGATACGCTCGCGGCATGACTCAGGCACGTTGGCAGAAGCTCACTGAATGGCCCCTCACGATCGCTGCAGTCGTCTTCCTCGCGGCATACTCCTACGAGGTGATCGCCGAACCCGGCGGAAGCGTCGCCGAGGTCATCATCGCGGCGACGTGGGTGGCCTTCGCGGCCGACTACGTCGTCAATCTCGTGCTCGCGAGACCACGATGGCGATGGTTCTACACACACCTTCTCGACCTCGCGATCGTCGTCCTCCCGATGCTCCGGCCATTGCGCCTGCTCCGGCTCGTCACGCTCCTGGCGATCCTGAACCGGACCGCCGGCGCCGCCTTCCGAGGACGGGTCATCATCTATGCCGCCGGCGCATCCACCCTCCTGGTGTACGTCGCGGGTCTTGCGGTCCTTGACGCTGAACGCGGCGGCGACGGCTCAATCCAGACACTCGGCCAAGCCCTCTGGCGGGCATTCGCCGCCATCACCACCATCACCACCGTCGGCTTCCCCGCGACGTACACCGGACAGTTGGTTGCCGTCGGAGTCATGATCGGCGGGATCGCCCTCATCGGCGTCGTCGCTGCCACTCTCGCCTCATGGATCGTCGAGCGCGTCGAGCAAAAGGAGGCCGTAACCGAAGCGATCACCAGTGCGCACATCGAAGCACTCACGACCGAGACCTCCTCGCTCCGGAAGCTCATCGAGGTGAAGGTGAGCGAGACGCTTCCGGACGGCGCATCATCGAGATAGATGCAGTTGTGATGAAAATCACCATCATTCGTAGGTTCCACATCAGGCCGACGGGAGCGGGGTGGCTACGCGCGGCAAATACTGGCCGTTCTCGGACAATTTCCACACCGTTCAAAACGGTGTTCAGGACTTTTCGCTTTCAAGAGCGCGGGCCGGATCTCGATCCCGGACAGTTTCGCGGACAGCAGTTCTGACACTCGGAAGACTTCAACGATGACGCACGCCGCTCGTTGCACATCTGCCTATAGCCTCGCGAATTCGTCTGGAGGGAGTCCCGACATGTCGATCACCGGTTCTCAAAGATGACAAGGCTGTATTCGGCAGGGTGTTGATTCCGAGCGAGCCGTACGCAGCTCGTGCCGGTCGCTGCGACGAGGGCACTGGGCTCGTTCGCCAAGCGCGTGTCTGCGCACATGCCGCACCGCTCGGCCGCCGTCAGCGCTTCCCGTTCGTCATCCGACCCATACACGGCTCCCACCGTAAACGACCGATTGCAGCCGTCGCTGGAGACCAGGCAGACTTGACCGATGGAAGATGCACCGGCGGTCCGCTGGAACCACAACATCCACTACCACCGGCACATCCTCGACGTCGTGCCGGCCGGAGCACGCACCGCGCTCGACGCCGGTACCGGAGACGGGCTCCTGGCGATGGAGCTGCGCGAGCTCGTGCCTCAGGTGACCGGAATTGATCCTGACGCTCACGTACTCGAATCAGCTCGTCGCCAGCAGCCGGACGTCACCTGGGTCGAGGGCGACGTCATGACCTATCCGCTCATGCCTGCCTCGTTCGACGTGGTGGCTTCCGTCGCGACGATCCACCACCTGCCCGACCTCGATAGAACGCTGACTCGACTCGCCGAACTCGCCACCCCGGGTGGCACCGTCGCTGTCATCGGTCTGGCCCGATCATCCCGACTGCTCGACCATGCCTACGACATTGCGGGACTCATTCAGCATCGACGTCTCGCTCGACGTTTCGGCGTCTGGGAACACTCCGCACCGACGGCGCCACCACTGCACACGTACGCCGACGTGCGAAGGAGCGCCGCCCGAGTCCTGCCGGGAGCGAACTGGCGACGGCTGCCCCTGTGGAGGTATGCGCTCGTGTGGACGAAGCCGACCCGTTAACGGTGGCGGTCTCAACTGGTCAACATACCACCCGAGATGATTGGTCCGGAGGTGCGTGTGAGGTTCACGAGCGGGCAAGAGGATGCGCTGTGGGATAGGTAGCGGCGGGGTGAGCCGGGCTGGCTGATCGGCCGTGCTCTGGGCGCGAGTCCGTCGTCAGTGCGGGCAGTACTGGCTTTCCACGGTGGCATCCGCCCCCGAAGCGACGCCGTAACCAACGACAGCTGAGCTCGCAGGAGAGGGAAGAGGTCAGCCGCGGGAGCAACGGCCCGGACGATCGCGACGAGCATCGACCGGTCGCCCTCGACGGTATCGAGAGAGATCGCCCGAAATGATGGCAGGGCGGGATAATCACCACAGGTTCCACTCCGCAATCAGCGGCCCGCCCATCAGCAGAATCAACAACCTGGGCGGGCATCACACCGAGTGGGGCGGGTTCAGGTTGACGTACTCAGCCCTTGTATCCGGGAACGTCGAGACCTCCTGCCTTCCGCCACGTGATCCACGGTATCTCCGGTGGGCTTCTGATCATCAGCAGCGGGAACCACCGCTTTGATGCCCGACTCGGACGCCTCCATGGATCGCGCTCATCAAAGCGTTTTTCCCGCGAGCCGGAGCGCTCATGGCCGTAATCCTTCTCGTCGGACTCGTGGGCGGCTGGCTCCTCGCCGGCGTCATGCTCGCTCCGCTGACCCGCATCCGCGACGCAACGAGCAAAGCAACATCCGGGCATCTCTCGCACCGGATACACCTCAAAGGTCGAACGGACGAGTTCCGCGAACTTGCCGACGCCTTCGATGTCATGCTCGAACGCGTCGAAGCTCAAGTCGCAGAAGGACAACGCTTTGCAGCCAACGCCTCCCACGAACTCAGAACGCCCCTCAGTATCACGCGGACAGTTCTCGAGGTGGCACGTGCAGACCCCGACCGAGACGCTACCGCTGCCTTCAACCAACTCGAAGCAGTAAACGATCGAGCAATCGCTCTGACTGAAGCGCTTCTTCTCTTCAGCCGAGCCGAGCGGAGAGTCTTTCTCTCAGAGGCAGTCGACCTCTCTCGTCGCAGAGGAGGTCACCGAGACGCTCCTCCCCCTGGCCGAGCACCGGGACATCTCCATCTCGACCGGCGGCTATACCACCCGTGCGTTCGGGTCCCCGACGCTCATCGCACAGATCGCAATGAACCTCGTCCACATTGCCATTGTCCACAATGTTCAGGGCGCCACAGTCCACGTTACAACCACACTAATCTCCTCAAGCAACGGCCCAGACCTAGCGACATTGTCCGTTGAAAACACAGGCGCACCGGCATCGCCTGAACTCGCGATGACGCTGACAGAACCCTTTAGACGAGGCACGGATCGCATCCGAGGCGGACACAACGGCACGGGCCTGGGCCTCGCGATCGTAAAGAGCATCGTGCATGCACATGATGGACGCCTAACCATATCGCCACAGCCCTCCGGAGGACTCAAAGTGTCGGTCATCCTCCCTGGCGCCAACCCCGGGCCATCGCTCCCAGGAACCACCCACCGTTAGCCCCGACACCCAATAAGCCCAGGCAACATCATCGCCTCAGCGAGAGGATTGCCCTTGGAAAAGACCCAAGCGCCCTGATACCTCTGTCCCAGGAGCGCCGGCGACGAGGCCCTCGAAGCTGCACGATCGCACGAATTCGTCGCCCTGCGTCCTGTTCTACCCTCACGTCACCGTCGCAAGCAAGCCAATCTCGAGCTAGCAGTCGCGCACGCCGTTTTGGCGTCTCAAGCGATCTCTGTCTCGACGGAGCCGCGTCCTTCGTCCCGCGGTGATGTCGTCGGAGCATCGAGCGATCCTTTCAAGAATCACCACCTCGTCTCGCGGGATGATCGGGATCATCCTGAAGCCGGACGCGCGGACGCTGGGTTGGGTGCACTCTGGAAGTATCCAAACGAGGAGACACAATGATCACCAGAATGCGCCTGACCCCGGCTAGGATCGCAGCCCAACTCGCCCTGGGTGTTCCCATGCTTGCGATGGGACTGCTGCTCGTTTCGAACGTTCCGCCCTCCGGACCCTGGGATCCAGTCATCCACGTTGTGGGCGCCCTCGCATCAATCGTCTCGACCGTCGGGGTGCTCAGCCTCGCCAATCATGCGGCGAATACTGTTGCCGATCGGGTCGGCTCCAAGCGCCTGCCGTGGCTCGCATACGGTGCGACACTAACCGCTCTTTGGGCTCTCGTCATCGCCGCCATCCTCACCGGCGCGCAGTTCCAGGCCACCGACGCAGGGACGCCCGGCGAATTCACGATCTGGGCGGCAGGGGCCGCGTTGGTCAGTTTCAGCGCGCTCGTGACCGCCCTTACTATTGGTACCATCGCCACCCGGAGAGCGATCATTTCCTCCGCGGTACGCTCGAGCGCCAGCGAGTAGACAGCTCTCGGGAAGCCGGACGCCCGAGCAGCCCTTCGACCTCGACAGGCTGCCGTAGTCACACAGCAAAGCTGGTCCGAACGAGGCCTCCTCCTGACACAAGACCCGAAGCGTCACCAACGCTGCTGCCGAGGACAAAGCACCCAGGTTGGCCTCGTCCTGTCCATCACTGCGGGAGGGTTGCCTGCGCGTTGTCAATGGTGCGTCCGTCGACCAGTGTGAGGCGGTAACGCAAGTCCGGGCGAGGACCGCCGTTGCCCTCGGTGCCATCACCGAACGCGCTGCCTGGCCACCAAGCAATGTAGTGACCGTCGGCGACGGTCGCAGTGACGACATCTCCCGTGGTGATGGTAATGTCCACCGCTGTCACGTCCGGGCCGACGTCACCGACGACGATCGCGACCGTGGGTACAACCGCGATCCCAAGAAACCCCGTCTCGGAGAACTGCGCGATAGAGCCTCCTGTGAACTGTCCTGCGGTCGGGATCGCGCCTTGGCCGCCCCCAAAGCCGGCGCTGACATGCTCCGCTTGCATCGCGCCTTCGGGGAGATACAGCAGGCACGAGATCGTGCCAGGTTCGTCGGTCAGCGCCGCGATTGCGACCCACTCGCCACGCCGTTCCGCGAGAACAACGTCCGCGTCCGGGCGCCCGCCGGCGCTCGTGCAGGCTGGCCCGGCGATTGCGAGTTCAGCTGCCGTCAGGGTGACGGGGGTCGGGGTCCAGGACGCATAGGCGGGAGTGGGAGTGATCGTGCTGATAAGCGCCATGCCGGTCACGGTCGCTGCGGCAAGGCCGACGAGAGGCAGCGCCCAGCGTCGAAGGGGCCGGCGTCCAGTGTCGACGTGCTCCGGTGTGGAGGCCAGGATCTGGTCCAGACCGTTCGCTACGCGGCGACGAGCCGTGTCATCCAGTACCGGTTCGGGCGCGGCGTCGAGAGCGTGGAGGGTGTTGTTGAGGTCGTGCTGGTTCATGCGGTCATCTCCGTGGTCGTCGCAGAAGGTCGAGTCGCAACCGCCGTTTGAGGGGCGATAGCTGTGGGTGAGAGGCTGGGTTCCCCGCCGAGCGCTGCGCGCAGCGCCGTCCGGGCGCGGTGGAGCCGGACCCGGTAGGCTGCGGCGCTGATGCCGAGCACCTGTCCGGATGCCTTCGCGGGCAGTTGTTCCCACAGCGCCAACGCGAGCACTTCTTGCTGCGCGGGCGGAAGTGTCTTCCACGCGGCGATCAGGTCGAGGCGGAACGCCGCGGACGAGGCGTCTTCCCCAGAAATGTGAGGTGTGGAATCGGCGATGCGGATGCCGAGCTGCTCGTAGCGTTGTCGCGTACGATAATTGGCCAAGATGCAGTTGCGGGCTGTCGTGAACAGCCATGCCCGGGCCCCGTCGGGATCTCGCGGCACCTGGTCGAAGCGGTGCCACGCGATCAAGAATGCGTCGTGAGCGAGGTCCTCGGCCACATCTAGAGGCGAACGGCGGCGTACGAAACGCAACACGTCCGTGTACGCGGTGTTGTAGAGGACGGCGAATCGCCGCTCGCGGTCAGGATCTCGAGCAAGAGGTCTCATACCCAGTACATGCCCCGAGACCGCCCACCGTTACAACACCCGCGCAACCGATCCGCTTCAGCCGAGTTGAGGTGCCATGCACCCGACCTGCGAACCAAGCATCAGGTGACCTTGGACAGAACGGCCAGTATTGTCAGACACACCCTAGCTGTTGCTGGCCAGGAGGTTGTTGACGCGTGACGCTGCTACCGAAGCCAGCGGCTGTCCGTCGTACGCGCGCGCACCGTGGCAGTCGGTGTTCCGACACCCTCCATCCGCCTGCTGACCACCCACCGCGCGTGAAAAGGCGCATCTCCCCGTCGTTCCAACGGAGCGCGCGGCAGGCCTCAGCGTCGATCCTGGGTTACCCCTCTGGCGCGCTGGATGATCAGGGAGCCCCCGGTAGTGCGCGAGATCCTCACCACTCACTTTTTCACAGGCGAACTCCTGTTCCGAAGCCTAACCTCGCGCCATGGGAGATGAGATGCGTAATAGTCCTGAAACCCGATTCCGACGGAAGCGAACCGCCGTGGCCATCTGGGTCGCCGCAGCCGTTGCCGCTGGGATCGTTGTCATCGTGCTCGGGCATCCGGTCTGGCTGCTCGCGGTGGCCGCAGCCCTTCTTCTGCCGTACTTCGCGCTCGCGTCAGGATTCCGACAGTGGACGAACACACCTCAGGGCTTCAGCGCCTGGCTACACCGCTAGCTGAACTCCACGGTTCCCGACTCAGGGGCACTACCCCTTTTGCTGGTGACACACCTCGCACTCGCGTTGGGATTCCACCACTGGATGAGCACCGCTCACGGTTTCCGCGTCTGCTCGCGCCGATGAGATTCGGAGACCATCGGTAAGTCGCAGAAGGACAACGCTTCGCAGCCAACACCTCCCACGAGCTCAGAACGCCCCTCAGTATCACGCGGACAGTTCTCGAGGTAGCACTTGCAGCCCCCGACCGAGACGCCACCGCTGTCTTCAACCAACTCGAAGCAGTAAACGATCGAGCAATCGCTCTGGCTGAAGCACTTCTTCTCTTCAGCCGAGCCGAGCGGAGAGTCTTCCTTTCAGAGCCAGTCGACCTCTTCCCTCGTCACAGAGGAGGTCACCGAGACGCTCCTCCCCCTGGCCGAGCACCGGGACATCTCCATCTCGACCAGCGGCTACACCACCCGTGCGTTTGGGTCCCCGACGCTCATCGCACAGATCGCAATGAACCTCGTCCACAATGCCATTGTCCGTGGATAGGCGTGTGCGCGGCTAATGAGATGTGCGGAAGCAGAGAGCACTCATCACAGCGGGCAAAAGCCATTTCCTGGCCTAGTGAACTAGTTCGTTGCGGTGTCTGTCCTTCCGCCGTTCGGTGATAGTCCACATCGCAGCGCCGATCGCTGCTCGACTTGCTTCAACGTCAATGACCCACACTTTGTCGACCAGCTGGGCAGTGAATACGCCGCTCACGATGCGGCGTGTGATCGAGGTGTTGCTCATGTGCAGGCGGACCCCGAGATGATTCATTGTGAGGGGGCGCTGAAGACCATCAACGAAGTCAGCCTCGATAGCTGCTCGAAGTCGCACCCAAGGGCTGTCGTCGCGTCGTGGCGGCATGACTCTCTCCTTTGCTCTGTGCAGTGCCGTGGTGGTGAGTACGCTTGGAGCGCTTCTCTGTGGCGCGGGCGTAGTCGGCACCTTCTGAATCTCAGCTCGTCGCGGCGTTACCTCCCGAGGTGCAGGTTTTGATGCCGATCGCGTTTGCTCGTCGAGCTCCACCATCGGTTCCTGCTCGAGCAGGTGGGTGACGGTGCGAGCTCCTTCTCGCATGAGGCCGACACTGGCTTCGGCGGTGTAGCCGGTGCCCGCGGGCGATTCCGGATAGATGGCGTGAGTGATGGTCACGGCGATCAGGGAGGCCACAGGTGCAGGAAGCCGGAACGGTGTTCCGATCAGCCGCATTTGGGTGAAGTCGGCCAGACCATCTCGCAGCGCCGCGTGTGCCGCAGGATCTTGTTGCGCGGTCACGTAGACCTGCTGGTGATGCCGCACATGGTCGAGCAGTTGCTCGATCAGCTCATGAACCGAAAGAGGGCCTGAGATCTGTTCCCGTGAGGTCCACTCCAAACGACGCCGCATGGCTGCACGGAGGAACGCGGTCGGGTTGGGGGTATGCGCGTAGAACGTGGAGCGGTTGATGCCGGCGTTGTCGGTGATCTCGGTAACCGACAGCTTGGTCGATGGTCGCTCAGCCGCGAACGTCAGGATGGTGTGTTCGAGGGAGGCTTGCGTCTTACGTTGACGCGCGTCATGACGCCAGGTGACCCTCGAAACGAGTCGCCTCGATGCCACGGGAACGGGGGCGGTATTCGCGCTCATAACGATCAGGAAGCTGCGACGCCGCGGAGAACACATTTGGTGCCGTCGGGCGCGGCGAAGGCCGCAGTCCCGTCCCAGTACCTGATTTCTCCGGCAGGAACGTCCACGACCGTCGTCGTTGTGGCGAGGATGGTGGCGGTGGCGGTGGTGAAGAACACCGTGAGGGTGTAACTGGTGTCGTTCTTGGTGGTGTTGGCGATGGTCCCAGTCATGGTCCAGCCGTCGTCCGTTGCTGTGCAACTGGTGGTCGAGACGTTCTTGCGGGCTTTGGGGTCGTTGGGGACATCGGTTGGGATCTCGGTCGCGCCGACCGCTCCGGGCGGGAGCCCCTCGGCGGAGTACAGCGGTGTACTGGTCACGGCGGGTGTTGCGCTCGAGCGGTTGTCAGGGGTGTTGTTGGTGCACCCAGTCAGGGTGCCGGCGAGCAGGATGGTTGAGGCGAGGAACATCTTGCTGGTGGTGGTGCGACGCATGAGGGGTCGGCTTCCGGGTGAGACGAAACTGGTGGCAGCCCTGAGCGTTCCGGAGCTACCACCAGTTCGTGATGCGGGCCTCCGTCCGCGTGGTGAGCGGACGGCGGCTGGTGGTTAGCGCATGCTGCTGTGTCGGCGGTTCCGGATCACCAGCGCACCTCCAAGGAGCAGCAGCACGAGAGAGCCGCCGATGAGGAGGCTGGTTCCTTCGACACCGGTCGAGGCCAGCGGCGGCTTCGGTGGCACCGAGATCGACACGCTCGACGGCGGCGAATCGATCGGGGTTCCTCCGGGCGGGGTGCCGGTCGCGGTCGCGGTGTTCTTGATCGGGCCGTTCAGCAGATCGGCCGCGGTGACGGTATAGCTGGCCGTCGCAACAGTCGACTCGCCCGGCACCAGGACCCGTGTCGAGTAGCTCACCGCGGACAGCTGTCCGGTGCCGGTGAAGGTACCCTCAGCAACGGTGACGTCGCGCAGGGTGACATTGCCGGTGTTGGTGATCAGGAACGAGTACTGCACGACCTGGCCGGCAGCGGTCACCGCATCACGGTTCGCGGACTTCACGATGGTGACGCTGGGCTTGGGGTCCAAAGGAACGTTCACCTCCGACGGTGGTGTTGTCGGCGGCGGGGTGTTCGGGTCCGGCGGGGTCGCTGTTGCCGTTGCCGTGTTCCGGACCTGCCCGTTGTCCACGTCTGCCTGCGTGAGCACATACGTGGCCGTCGCGGTGAGCGCCTCCCCCGGCACCAGAGTGCGCTTGGGGTAGGTGATCTCCGACAGCGTCCCGGATCCGGTGAACTCGCCCTCGTTGACGGTGACGTTCGTCAGCGTCGTGTTACCGGTGTTGGTGACCACGAACGAGTACGTAAGTTCCTGACCGACCTTGAAGTTCGTAGCATCGCCAGGAGACACCGACTTCACGATGGTCATCGACGGGTCCGGCTCGATGAGCACGGTCGTCTCCGACGGCGGGGTCGGATCCAGCGGCGGACCGCTGGGCGGAGTCCCAGTTCCCGTCGCCGAGTTCGTGACCGCGCCAGCGTCAACATCCGCCTGCGTCAACACATACGTCGCCGTCGCGGAAGTGGACTCTCCTGGCGCCAGCGTCCTCGTGGGGTAGCTGATCTCAGAAAGCTCACCGGTTCCAGAGAACTCGCCCTCGTTCACGGTGACATCCGTCAAGGTGACGTTGCCGGTGTTGGTCAGCACGAACGTGTACGTGATGGTGTCACCGACCTTCCCGGCCGAGGCCGGGTCCGCGGACTTCACAATCGTGAGTCCCGGGGTCGGGCCGGCAGTGACGGTCGCGGACGACGGCGACGTGGTGATTGCCGGACCTGTGGGCGGGGTGCCTGTCGCGGTTGCACTGTTCGTGATCGAGCCGGCGTCAACATCAGCCTGCGTGGCGGTATACGTTGCGGTGCAGGTTTCCACCGCACCGGGTGCCATCGAAGCAAGGCCAACAGGGCACGTGATCATCGGTGCGGTGCCGGTCCCGGAAAACGCAGTCTCAGCGACCGTGACGCCAGTGAGGGTGACGTTGCCGGTGTTCGTGACCACGAAGGAGTACGTCACCACATCACCTGCAGCAGCGACCGTCGTCGGGTCAGCCGACTTCACAATCGCAAGCGACGGGTCCGGCTCGATGAGCACGGTCGTCTCCGACGGCGGGGTCGGATCCAGCGGCGGACCGCTGGGCGGAGTCCCAGTTCCCGTCGCCGAGTTCGTGACCGCGCCAGCGTCAACATCCGCCTGCGTCAACACATACGTCGCCGTCGCGGAAGTGGACTCTCCTGGCGCCAGCGTCCTCGTGGGGTAGCTGATCTCAGAAAGCTCACCGGTTCCAGAGAACTCGCCCTCGTTCACGGTGACATCCGTCAAGGTGACGTTGCCGGTGTTGGTCAGCACGAACGTGTACGTGATGGTGTCACCGACCTTCCCGGCCGAGGCCGGGTCCGCGGACTTCACAATGGTCATCGACGGAGAGTTGGGTGCTGGCACAACCACCGTGTCCGGGTTCGACGGCACGGGAGTCGCAGAACCCGGAGGGGTTCCGTTCGCGATCGCAGTGTTCGTGATGCCACCGTTGTCAACATCGGCCTGCGTCACCGTGTACGACGCGGTACAAGTCACCGTGTCAGCAACAGCCAGACGAGCCGGCGGGCAGACTGCCTCAGAGATCTGACCGGAACCATCGAACGCAGTCTCATCGATCGAGATGTCGTCAAGCGGCACATTGCCGGTGTTCGTCACGAGGAACGAGTACGTGATCGTCCGCCCCACCGTGAACGTCGACGCGCCATCAGGCGACGCGGACTTGTCCACCGTCAACGACGGATCCGCAGCCTCAACCGGTGTGGTCGTGGTCGACGGGGTCGACGTAATCGGGGTCGTCGACCCTGGCGGCGTACCAGACGCGGTCGCCGTGTTATCGACCGAACCAGCAGCCTCATCATCAGCAGTAACCGTGTATACCGCGGCTGCTTCACACGTTTCGTCAGCGCCAGGAACCAGCGTGGCCTCGGGACATGTCACCGCCCCAGCCTTCGCATCGTTGACAGTGATCGATGACAGTGCAACTTGTCCAGTGTTGGTGACCAGGAAGCTGTATTGAATAGTGTCGCCGACGTCGGTGAGCCCATTACCGTTGACGTCCTCCGGCGTGCCGGCGGACTTCAGGACCGTGATGCTGCTGGGGACGGCCGTCGTGGACGACGTGTTGTTCTCTGCGACCGGGTCGGCCTCGTTCGCGGTCACGGTCGCTGTGTTCTGGATGGGGGAGGTAACGCCCGCGGGAATCGCTGCGGTGATTGTGAAGCTGGCAGAGGCGCCGACAGCGAGGGTACCACCGGTGCACTGCACGTCGTTGCCCGTAACCGTGCACGCAGCGTCCGGTGATGCGACATTGGTTAGCGGTGCCGGCACAGAGTCGTCCACCACGTACCCGCTGGAATTGCCCGGACCGTTGTTCGTGACTGTGAGCGTGTACGTGAACGTTCCTGCGTCCGGAGTGAACGTCGCGGGCCCTGTCTTCACAATCGCGAGGTCGGTCGGTAGACCCGGGGAGGCCGCTCCATCGTTGTTCCCGCTGGCTGGTCCAGATTTCGTCGAGACCAGGGTGATTGTCGGAGCGGAAGCGGCGGGGTCTACGACAGAGAGCTGGTATACGGTACCGGAGGTGTTGGCAGAGAAGCCCAGGTTTCCGTTGCCGAAGGTCCACGCGGCACCGAAGCCCTGCGAGTCCAGCGCCATGCCGGCGGGCAAGGGCAAGGTGGAGAGACCTCCAGAGACCGGGTCGATGCGAACGATGCCTTGAGTTGACAAGCCAGCGTTCGTAACACCCCAGAAGTACCCGTTGGCGAAGGTGAGGTCCGAAGTCGTATTGGGGGCGCTAAGCGTGATGGTTTGCGCAATCGTGCCGGTGGTGACGTCGATTGCGAGCATTGTCGTATCTGTGCCCGCTACAGAACTAGTGATGTAGAGGTACCCGTTCGGCCCGAATGCACCGACGTTCCAAGGGCCTGGGGAGAAGGTAGCCGTGCCGACCTGGGTGACGACGCCGCCCTCACCGATCCGGATCAACGAGTTCCCGGGGATGGGCCCGGGGGATCCGGGCACGATGATGCCGTAGAGGTAGTTATCGGCGGTGTTGTAGGAGATCGCGTTGTAGACGGAGGCGGACGTCGGCCCCTCCGCAGCGAAGGTCACATCGCCAGCGGCATTAGTCGTCGACTTGTAGAGGGTTGTCGGGTTACCTTGTGCAACGAAAACGAGCGGCTCGCTGGGCGGAAACGCATCCCCAGGGGCCGCGTTAGCCGTGGAGGCACCGCCGAACGCAGCCAGCCCGAGGCCGAAGAGCGAAGAGGCGAGCACTGCGAGCGCTAGCAGCAGCGCTGATCCTCGAAACGGCGTACTGAATGCGGCGAGGCGTAGATCCTGACCGAGTTGGACAGCTCCGGGTGGTCCGGAGGTTGGGCGGAGTCTGTTCATGTCGGGATCTTCCTGTCGCGGTACGAGTGCACGAGTCGCCGAAAGACCAACACGCAAGGGTCGACCAGCGTTCTCAGTAAATTGACAGGTGTTGTTTTTTCCTAGGAACGGGGGGAAACATGCCCCCCATTTCACCTCGACTTCATACCGGGATGAGTTTCATCATGGTAGGGGAAGCCCTTACTCGGCCCCTACGCTCATCTGTGTTCTTGGTCGTCGTACCAATCCGGAACTCATTTGTGTGTCCGAGGACGGTGTGACCTCGCGCTGTTTTCACCTGTTCGGATGCCGCGATCAAGGGAGAAGCGCGCATGTCGATGCGGTGGAACGTGGTGGCCGACGAGACCCGCGAGGCGCTCGTCTCGGAGACCGCCTCCAGTCGATTGTTGAAACTACTGGGAGTTCTGCCGGAACTACCCGGATACGGTCACGACTTGGCACTGGGTGGCCCTGCAAGTGAGCAGGGGGTCTACCGTGAGCACACAACGCATACCCGGACCCTGTCTGCGATGAGATTGCCCCGGCGACCTCTCTGCGTCCAGAGGGGACTCCATGCCTAGGCTGAGTATGAGCGCAATGGCGCAATCGCAGGACTGGGCCGCATTCGCTGCTGCCGTCGACACCAGCTTCTTCGCACGTCTGCTCGTTGAACCCGAAGCGCTGCTGGAGGGCTTCGCCGCAGCTCCGGAGGTGTGGTTGTGGGAGAACCCCCGGTACCTCATGGCTGGAGCCATTGCCCAGGCGGCAACGAACCCATACGCACTCATTCCCGCCGCCATATTCGACCGCTTCGCTGCTTGGGTTGAGGAGCAAGATGTCCCAGCGGCCCGGGACCGTCTCGGGGTCATGCAGACCCAGCTGCGCGCCCTCATCGCCGCCGGCCGAATCGCAGACGCCGACGAAGAAGCGGACGCTTCGCTGCGGTTGATAGCCGAGTCGAAGGACACCGACGGGTTCGACGACATTCTCCCGTCCGTGTTCATCAGAATAGGGCTGGTCAAATTGCTCCGCGGCAACTTACGCGACACTATCGGAATCTTCATGGAGGGGACCCGACGCGCCGAGGCCACGGGCCACCCCTGTGCCCCGCACGTCAGCAACTTCGCGGCGCTTGCCTACGCGCTCCTCGGCAACTTCGCGCAAGCTGAGCTCGTCCTCAAGGAGGTTCCGCGCTCAGACCAGGCGACCGGCCCGATGCATGCGTTCTACTGCACCGTTGCGGAGTACGCCAAAACACTCATCGCGCTGGGGAGCTTTGCGACGACGGACGTTGAGAGCAGCGACCAAGAGTTTGGCGCGGGCGAGTTTTGGTGGATCAGCTCCCACATCCACGCGAAAGCAGCGTTGACCGGATCTGAACAACCATTCGCCGCAGCTGTGCTCGAGGACGTGCTGGACCATCACCGAGACTTGACAAGCGCGGGCACACTTGCGGGGAGCACGCTTCGTGTGGATCTCGCGAACCTCTACATGGCCACACAGAACTATCAAGCTGCAGCACACGTCCTGCGAGACCCAGCAGCGACAAGCGCGCACGAAGCGGTCTGGTCAGCGAAAGCACGCCTCGCTCTCCTCACCGGGCGACCAGAACGTGCGCTGAGCCTCGTCTCCGCTGCGCAGCAGCTCCACGGCGGCCGCCACCGCACGGCACCAGCGCTGCTGATCATCAAGGCGGCCGCAGAACACATCCTCGGTGACACCTCCTCTTCCGCCGAATCACTCGAGCGGGCAGCCGAATCCGTCCTCCGAACACACAGCTTCCGCGAAGTCGTCGAAGCTCATCCGAGCATCCGAAGCGAGCTCGCCCGAAAAGTATCACTACCGTGCGAGCTGCCGGACGAGGTCTACTCAAGAGCCGAGGCCATCCGACTCACCAGACGGGAGCGCGAAGTCCTCGACGTGCTCGACCAGCACCGCTCGATCAAGGAAGTCGCCGCGGCATTGCATGTGTCCCCACACACGGCGAAAAGCCATCTCGCTTCCCTGTACAAGAAGCTCGGCGTTCATAGTCTCGAGCAAGCGCTTCGCGTTGCCGACTCTTGGCGCCTCGGCTGAGTGTTCGCAGCCGTCACGGGAAAGCGGGGTTGATCCGGGGTATCACTCACCCGGACAACCCCGCTCCTCGGCGGACGTGCGGACCACCGTTCGCCGCGATCCCGAAATGCTCACAACGAATGTTCTCACCGAACCGCATCAGCTCCCCCGCCACAAGGTGCCTCATCACACTTTCATCCCCAGGTGGACTTCCGACTCGGGAGAACGGTTCGCGAAGGTCAGTCGCTAACGCATGACCATGGGCGCGAAGAACGAACCATTCTCGGAGCGGGCTTGCGCAATCCTCAGTATCGTTATCGCTGCGGTCTCTAACTCCCTCATCGCATCAGCTGCGCGAGATAGAGGAACGTGGACCTGCTCAGTGCTCGCCTGCTGAGTACCGCTACTGCTCGCAGCACAGGGCATCAGGATGAGCCGGCAACCCGGTGCCATCTGGCCAGATGGTCAGCCGTCGGGCCGATCGTGGGTGCCGTGCTCAGCCTCATCTTCCTCGCCACCCTCGCATGGCTGCTCATGAACCCCTAGAGCGCTTTCATTCGGCAAATCACGTCACGATCAGCCCCGACCGGCGTCCCTCCAGTGAAGGAGGCGGACGAGCACCGTTCGATGACCAATGGACCTATGGATAACCCTGACAGCTCTCACCAGCGCGCTCGGCGCAACGGGAGTGATCATGATGCTGACCGCCGGACGACCCCGCCAGCGTCGCCCAGCCAAGGCCGCATCCACGCGGGGGAAGAGCCCCTCGCCCATCGGCAGCGTGTGAACCACACACCCTCCCTACCAGGCATCAGCGGAAATCACCGTGCGCGCGCTCGACCCTGACGCACGCCCCAGCCCATGCCCCTACAAGACCAGTGGATGCGCAGCGTCAACAGCGCACAGAGATTGATCGTCAACGGCTCCACGGCTAGGCCGTACTACTCCCCGCCGGCACACTGAGACGGGACACCGCGGTGCCCCCGAGGTTCCCATCGACGCGGCCTCTGCCACGCAGCGCTGCGAGCTCATGGCCATCTGTTCGCTCGGCGAGCACCGTGGATCGCATGCCAGCGACATCGGGTGCGGACACCTCGACCTCAATGGCGGCGCGGTCACGTACGGTAGCGAGGATCTTCACCGCTCAAGCCTACGAGCCGTACTCGACATCGGCGAGGTCGTCGTCGTCGTCTCCGATGGCGTGGAACGTCAGGGACGAGTAGGTCGAGCGCAGATGGCGGAGGAAGTGATCCATGTCGAGGCTGGCGGCGTGAGTCCAGAACTCGATCACCGTCGGTTGTTCCTGGTGGAGCCGTGCGAACAACGCAGAGGCGATGCCAGTGCGCTGCAGCTCCTCTGGAGTCTCGACATGCGCAAGATACAGACCGCCCTCCACCGCGTTTGCGCGGAGCTGAGCAGCGCCGAACTGCACCAGCGCGTCGTGCGGCTCTCCCTCCGGTGCCGAGCCTCGTTTGTAGGTGATCTCGTGCGTCACGGCAGCGGCTCGATCAGGTGGGGCCCGTTGTTGCGGACGCTGTTCACGTCGCGGGTGACCTCGTAGTGGGTGAGGTCGTGCGCGACGGCGTACGACTCCCGGTCGAGCAGCTGCAGGAGCTCGTCGACGGAGAGGTGATCGCCCAGCCAGTCGTCGTACGCGTCCGGCGTCAGACATGCCGGCATGCGGTCGTGCACCTCCCCCGGCGCCACATGCGAGTCGCGGGTGATGATGGCCATAGACAACCGCCACTTGTCGGGGTCGTCCTCGTCCTTCGCGGGATCCGGCCAGGCGCTCACGAGGCCGGCCATGGCCTGCGGCGCACTCTCGTCGTGGATGAAGTGCGGTTGTTTGCCCGTCTCGGTGACGGTCCATTCGTAGTACCCGGCGGCAGGCACCAGGGCCCGGCCAACTGCAAACGCCTTGCGGAACAACGGCGATTTTGACGCAGTCTCCAGTCGTGCGTTGATCGGTTGTGGCCGATGCTTGGTGAAGTTCTTCGCCCAGCTCGGCACGAACCCCCACCGGACCGCCGGCGCGGTGCGCTCACCTTCCCAGGTTCGCGCGACCGTCACCGATGTTGTGGGGGCGACGTTGTAGTTCGGCCGAGGGGGCTCGAAGTCGGTCACGAGGTCCGCGAGCAGGGCCGAGCTGGATTCGGTCACGACGAAACGTCCGCACATCCGGCCAGCCTAGAGCCAGGACGGCGCCGCGCACTCGTCTACTGCGGTGCCGCGGCTCAAGGCGCGGTCGCCGACTTAGGACGCGACTGCGCCGGCGCGCGTCTCGGCGGCACGCGAGCGGATGAGGACGGTGACGTCGCGGCCGTTGGCGCTTGGCTTGATCTCCACGATGAGTCCTGCGTCCCTGGCTGAGGCGAGGGCCTCGAGGATCATGGGGTCTTGCTGGACCAGCCGCAGAGAGCTGATCGATGGCCTGTCCGTGTTGGTGCGGAGGTGGGCAGCTCCCTGTCCCTTGGCGATCCGTTGTCCGGGGAGCAGCGATACCTCCCCGTGTTCGTGACGGAAGATCATCGACCGGCCTGGTCCGTAGCCGTAGCCGAACGTTCGTCCGTCGTCGGCGGCGAGCAGGCGGACCACCTCGGCGGGGATGCCGTCCAGCGGGTTGCCGGAAGGTACCCACTGGACTGCCGCTCTCACCGGTGCGGGCTTCGACGGGCTGGCGTCTGCGACGCACTCCAGCCGCGATTCCGGGTTGTCTTGGAGCGGAGCACGTCCTCCGAGCTGCTCGACGCTGTGCGGGGCGCACATCGAGATCCACTGCCCGTCGACGAGCACGACAGCTTCGGTGTAGTCATCACAGCCGCCCCAGTCGCAGGTCGGACCGTAGCCACCGTTCGGGCTGTGCGCTTCACGCGGACCCCATGGACGCAGGGTGGTGATCTTGGCGCTCATGAGCCGGACACGAGGTCGGCAGTGCCTGATCCGGCCGCCAGCTGTAGCGCTTCGACCCGTGCGGGATTCTCTTCTCGCCACTGGCGCCAGCTCTCGTCGGTGAGCATGTGCGCGTTCCACTCTGCGGTGTCCGGTTTCGCCGTCGCGTCGGCGTGGAGCTTGGCGCGGTACAGGTGCTCCGTGCAGAAGAACAAGCCGCATCCCGAGTCCTCGAACTCGGGATCGCGCTGGTCCTCGGGCAGTTCGAGCCAGGCGTCTTCATCCGCGTGGCCAGCTTCGCACTTGTAGCCGAGCCCGCGGTCGATTCCCGTGGTGCATCCGTCGAGGTCGCATACGGCCGGCACGCCGTAGCCAGCCCACCGGTCGTTGCTTCGCTCTTCGTAGACGGCGTTCCCCATGTCAGATGTCCTCTCGTGACGCGTCGCTCGTTTGCCGGGGATGATGGCGTAGCCGGCCATGGAGCACACCCGGTTGCGCCACCATGAGATCGAAAACGTCCGATCGATCACCGTCGCTGAGCATGTCCTCAGGCCTGTGTGGGCGCAGGTTGGCGAGCCAGCTGGCTTGAAGGCGCTCGCGCTCTTCGACCGGGATGAGATGCGGCGCCGCGGGCTTCTCCGGGTCGACAATGCAGGGATCCCAGTCGAGGTTCTTCATGGCGTCTTCCTTCTTCGGAGGCAGGTGGTTCGTCTCGTGCAGTCGGGTGAGCAGCGCTCTGCCGGTCGGCTCAGGAAGGTCGAGCGCGGGGAGGATCCGTTCGATGATCTCGTCGGAGACCTCCGCCCAGGTGCGGACAGGGTGTCCCCCGAAGCCTTTCACGATGACGGTGAATCGGCCGTCCTCCTGGACGTGGAATCCGCTCTCGCCGGGGAGCTTGGAGGCGTCGATCATCAGTGCGATGACGACGTAGGAGTGCGGGATACCTTGGGCGTCTGCGTGCTTCGGGTTCGACCAGCTGAACAGGTGGAGCAGCTGCTTGCGGCCGTCCGTGTGTGTGCGGTGGAATCCGATGAATCCTGGCGCTTCGTGGTGGACGAAGCCATGAGGTTCGAGCATCGTTCGAGCCTGGTTCGCCGTCACCATGACGTTCCCTCCTGTGCGTCCTCTGCCATCCCGGAGCCTCTCGCCTCGATGCCAATCGGGCGGGGCCGCCCGTGGTGTCCGATGATGTGCCCGGTACCGGGGCCGGCCATTGAGCCGGTGAAGGGATCTCCGAAGAGCATTCGTGAAGCGGCTTGGGAAAGCTGGCCGAGTCCGATGCACGGTGAGAGGACGTCACGGAAGTGTCCGGCGAGGAGTCGGCCATCGAGGTCGGTCATCGTGATCAGCAGATGCACCTCCACGGATCGGCCGTACATGGCCAGCGCTGTCAGGTTCTCGAACGCCTCCTCGTGGAGGCGGGAGGGCTCTTCGATCACAAACAAGATCGGGCGCACCGACTCAAGCGGCGTCTCGGTGCGGCGCCGGTAGCGGTCGACCATCACGGTGTGGGCGTCGTCGACGAGCGCTTGGCGGTCGTTCTCCGACTCTGCCAGCCGGTCGACGCCCGCATCGTCGCGTACGGCGTTCGCCGTCCCTGCGGCCATCCAGGTCTCCCAGCCGGCTGTTCGCACCTCATCCAGCAGGTGCCGGACGAGGAACGTCTTCCCGCTTCCGTCGGAACCTGCCACCAGGAGATGCGGGTCCCGCTTGGGTACCCACATGAGTTCCCCGCGTCCGACGTTCGCGAAGGGGAAGCTGACGTTGTCGCAGGACGCGCGCGGCACCCCGCCCCGGGGGTTGGGAGTGCGATCGAGGTTCATGCGAGGCTCCGTTCGTGGACGTGTTCGTTTGCAGATGGGGACGATGGAACCGGCCCCGCCATGTAGCGCTCGCGCGGGAACATCGGGCTGTAGTCGAGGTCTGAGAACCCGAGAGCCCGCATCCGCCGGCCCATCATGAGATCGCGTGCCCGCTCGTTCACCGCGATGGAGAACATCGCGTCGGGCTCGACGGTGGCCGCTGCGGCGAGCGCGCGTTCTGCGCAGCGTTCGGGGTCGTCGGGGAGTTCGCCTTCGGTGAAGATGTCGACGTAGTGGCGGCCGTCGGCGAGGAGGGTGAAGAGGGCGGCGCGGCCGAGTTCAGGCATAACGACGCACCCCCTCGGCGGCGGTGGTCTGGCCGCACCAGGAGCAGCGGGTGGGGCCGTGGTCTTGGGCGCAGAGCCAGGGTGCGGGGTCGTTGAGGTGGTCCCATACCCAGGCGGCGAGGTCGGGGGTGACGTGGCGGAGGCCGAGGCCGCCGGCGTGGGGGATCTGTTCGGTGAGGGTGCGGGGGTTGCGCATGACGAGGTGGAAGCAGTCGTCTTCGGCCCACTCGGAGCAGAGGCCGGTGGAGGTTCGATCGTTGGTGGTGTCGGCGCAGGTGGAGGCGTGGTGGACGTCGATGAGTTCCACGACGCCGAGGAGCCGGCCCGGTCTGATCTTCTGGCGCTCGGCGCCGGTGAGGGCATCGTGGTCGACGCGGCCGGCGGCGTGGATGAGGATCGGTCCGCGGTAGGCGCCGACGATGTTGCGGGCTCGGTTCTCCACATCCTTGCCGTCGTGGATGAGGCGGTGCGCCCAGGGCTCACGAATGGTGATGATGCGCAGCGGTGTGGTCATGGTCGTGTCGCCTTTCGTTCTGAGGAGGGCAGGGCGCGGTAGATCGCGGCCCACTCCTGTGCGTACTGGGCTGGGCTGATGCGGCCCTCTCGTTCGAGGGCGTCGAGGAAGTTCAGGTGCGTCTGCAGCTCGATGAAGGGCCCGTCGGCGGGGTGGAACCCACGGCGCGTGCGGGCGATGGGAGAGCGGATCTCGCGCGGCCGCTGCGGCTGCCGACTGGCCAGAACGTGGATGAGCGTCGAACCGAGCAACCAAACGGCGACGGCGGCCGTGATGACGAAGATCCACTCGGCGCGCGTGAACAGCAGCGTCGCTGCGAACACCGTCAGCGCGAGGACCCAGGCGTAGCGCTGCCACGTCGCGGACAGCAGCCACAGACGGTGTCGGCCGGCAGTCGTCCCCGGTGGAACGATGACGAGCCGCGCCTCGGGCGAAACCAACGGCACCGGGGGAAAGAAGTACCCCCAGGGACGCGTGCACGCGACCCCCTCGGACACGGCCTGCGACAGCGTGAGCTCACGACGACGACTCATCGCCCACACCACCCGGAACCCGCAGACAAGGCGCCCGAGCGCCTCGCTGACGCCCTCACGACGTCGCCACCGATAGAACCCATGCCCACACCCCGCCCGATCAACACCCGGCTGCCACAGCCAGCAGGAACAGCCGAATCGCCGCCCCTTACCTAGAAGGGGCACACCGATCGGACGAACTGGGACACGACGGTCCGAGATCGCCTCCACGGCGATTCACTGCACCCGCCGACCAACCGCCGACGTCGGCGCCTTCCCCGACCACGACCCCAGATCCCGCCACGTCTCACTCACACCACGCACGAGCTCGTCGACGTCGTCCACATGCGTCACCAACTCCGCACCGAACCCACGGATCAACCGATGCGCACCCGCAGCCGGGCTGTACACCGAACCCGGCACCGCCCCGAGAAACCGACCCAGCACCCGCGCGTGACCGGCAACCTGTATCGCATCACTGCGCTCGCCGCATTCGAGGGCGATGGTGGCGGACGTGAGGGCGGCGAGGAGGCGGTTGCGGTTCATGCCGCGGAGGCGCGTGGCGGGTTCGCTGGGCGGGTGCTCGCTGATGATGCAGCCGTGCCCGTCGAGGATCTGTTCCATGACGGTCTCGTCGACGTCGGCTGCAGCTGAGCCGATCCCGCCGGGTAGGGCGATGATGAGGGGCCCTCCTGCGGCGAGCGCCGCGGTTGCGACGGCCTGGTGGGTGCCGGTGCCTGTTCCAGTGCAGATCGCGTAGGAGCGGGTAGCGAGGCCGGCGGCGAAGTCGTTGGCGATCGCGCGCCCGTATCTCGTGGGCTCGTGTCCGCCGACGAGGGTGACGCGGTCTGCCGTGGCGAGGTGCTGGGGGTTGCCGCGGGCCCAGATGACGAACGGTGCGGCGTCGGTGAGGTCGTCGAGAGCGGTGGGCCAGGTGTCGTCGCCCGGGATCAGGGTGATGGCGTTGACGGCATCGGTGCGGGCGATGTCGGTGGCGATCAGCTGGGCGAGCTCGGCACCGTCGGGGGCATCGAGGAGCTCCTGGGCCAAGGCGATCGCGCCCAGGTGTTCGAGGCGCTCGGCGAGGGCGGGATCTCCGGGGGTGTGACGGTAGGCGAGCGCGATGCGCGCCAGTCGCGCGGGGTCGTCACGGAGCGGATGGGACGGCGGGAGCAGTCGGACGAGCTGGCCGAGGGCAGGCTGAATGCGCATGATTCTCCAAGCGATAATGATAAATCTGACGTTTATCACTATACGCGCCTCTGCTTCTGGCGCAAGCGCGATCCACCGCCGTCGGCGCCCGGTGGCGACGACAGCTATCTCCTAGAGGTCGCGCAGATACCGCTCGATGTCGAACACCTGCAGGCGGGTATCGCCGCGCACGTACAACGGGTGCCGGGGGTGCCCGAGCTTGGTTGGCAGGCCGAGGGACATCCAGTCGCAACCCGCATCCGCGGTGAGCTGGACGATGGGCCGGAGCAAGCTGGAGAGGTACGTCCGAGAGTCGATGAGTCCACCCCCGGCGGCTAGGAGCGTGCGTGGCTGGCCACCGAGAGCAGTCGCGATGCGCGACTCGTTCTCCGCCCTCAGGGCCTCTCGTTGCTCGCGGTCGAGATCCCTGGGGTCGGTTGCGATCTGGGGGTAGACGTTGAGCATCGTCCAGCTGTCGTAGCCGTTGCGGGCAGCGAATCTGCTCACACGTGTGACCGTGCGGTCGAGAGCGTTCGGCGTGGCTGTGCTGGGGTTGATGCCGAAGCAGATGAGCGGGTTTGACCCGACCGTTCCCAGCACGAAGCGCGCAGAGCCGTCTGCCGACCTCTCGTACACCCATGGTTGCCGGTCCACGCTGTCCTCCATTCGGCAGTGATCCGCGTCAGCGCGCGAACAGTCGCGGGGCTTGCACCTCGAGTAGCCACTCGTCGACGTCGGTCATGAGGAGAGGCACACCGGCACGTTGGGGCGTGGCGAGGTCGGTGTACCAGTACAGACGCCGCATCCCACCGAGGGTGTGCTGTTGGGCGAGCTCGCGCGCCCGAGCGGCTGTGAAGATCCAGACGCGGTCGAGTTCCAGGTAGGCGAATGCGAGCAGCTGCGCAGGGGTGGCGTGGGGGAAGTTCCAGCCGATGGCCGAGCGCCCTCGTCCGCCGGCGGCCGTGCTGCGCTCGACGGTCTTGACCTGGATCGTGGTCGCAGACCCGGTGGCCGGCGCATAGGCGACGAGGTCGATGCCGGAATCGGTAGTGAGCCGAGCGCTGTCGATGCCCATCTTCAAGAGCCGGTACTGCACGAGGAGTTCACCGGCAGCACCGATGTGTTGGGTCGTGGTTACTTTGGCCGCCGTCACGGTGCCGATTATTCCGGCTCTGACACCCCCGCGCTTGGTGGACGGTGTGCCACGCTGTGTCGGTGACCAATGCGGCTGACCCACCCTCCGAGTCGACGCCGGCCCGGCCGATGGTCCGAAGGCGCGATCGCGCGTGGGAAGTCATCCACCCACTGTTGCTCTTGACCGGTGCGGTGATCATCGGCTTTGTCTGCGTGCTTTTCGCGACTGGAGTCGACCAGGCCGGGGCCGCCGGGTGGGTGGAACGTTTCTCCACCAGCCCCGGCGCGGCCGGCGTTGCCGCGGTTGTGGCCGCTGGCATCGGGTTCTGGGCTATTGCTCGTCAGCTACGCCACAACAAGGGCGTGGAGCGCGATGCCGCCTGGTGGAAGAGTTTCGAGTGGGTGACGGACCGGGCTCTTCCCCGGGACGAAGCAGACCGGCTCCCGTACTTGGTTGCCGTCGACATGCTGGCTCCGCTCGTGGACTCTGCAAGCAACGCGACGCAGGAACGGATCTGTGGCGCGTTCCTGGACCATCTCGCCACGCTAGGCACCGTGGTGGAGGCAGCAGAGATGACCGAGCCGAGTACCCCAACGTCTCCCCCGAGCGACGACGGAACTGAGCACGCCGACGATCCTCCGTCACCACTCGTGACCCGCATCCGCAAGTTGCCAAACACATTCGTCTCGTACCGCTACGACGACCTCAACGAAGTGCGCGCGCGCTCGACACTGGAGAACTACGCCAAGTTGACCGCCGATGGTGCTGGCCGTTCACTGGCCGTTGAGGCACAGCTCTACAACCTGCAGGTAACGGAGGCAGTGAGTCGGATATCAGGCACCGATTTCGACGTCCTGCCAGGAAGTGACTCCTCGCATGTCATCGCCGTCAGCAGGGAAGGGGCCCGTGTGAGAATCTTCCCCTCGACTGCCACGAGTTTGATGGCCGCGACGGGCTCAGCTCTGTCGATCCTGCTCGACAGCGAAGGGGGCGGATTGGTTGTGACTCGTGCACCGATTCCCAAGTCCGGTCTCGGTCGCACAACCCCGGTCGCAGATCGGGCATTCGTCACTCGATGGCGAGACGAACGGGACGACGAAGATCTCCGGCTCGCGATCCTCCATGCTTTCAGCACTCCGCCGCCCCGAACTGACTGGCGCCTCGGCGCCTAGACCCGGTTCAGCGGCGGCAGGTGGGAACGACGCAGCTCCGCCTCGTACGCGCCAGCCTGATGTCTCGTCCGTCGCTCCACCCAAGCCACTGTGCCCTCCCACAGCCATTCTCGGATCTCCGCAGCCTGCGCAGCGGTGACGAGCTGTCGATTCGGTTTCGCGGTCCTGGACGGCGGGATCTCGAAGAGAAGCTCACCGACGTTGCGTCGTAGCGACGAGCCCGCGAGCGACGTGCCCCCGCCGAGGTGCGTCGACCAGACGCGGCCGCGGAGGTTCGAGGCGGTTCCGACGTAGCTGAGCGCGCCGTCGTGACGCCAGAGGTACACGCCTGGCACCTCGGGCACATCTGAGCACACAAGGCCACCCACAGGGCGCTCCTGGGCCTGCAGGAGCTCTTGCCAGGCCTGGTCGAGCTGCATGTCCATGGTCCGAGCGTACTGAGCGAGATCCGTGTTGTGTTCCTTCCCACTCGTGTATATAGTTATAAACGTCAGATTTACTTTATAACGCAGGGAGAAGCACATGACACACGTCACCATCACTCACGCGAACGGCAGCCAGGTCGACATCAACGCTACCGAGCACGAGGACTACAACTGGCTGCTCGAATACGACGCCGTCGAGGTCGCCCTCAACGCATGGATCGTGGACGACACGACCGGCTCGCGCGCGTGGACCGTGCCGGATGCCGAGGGAAGCATGATCGTCCTCGCGTTCATCGGAGCTGACCAGAAGATCGCGTTCGCGTTCTGGGACTCGGTCATCGACCGGGGGCACCACGGCTCGCTGTACGCCCTGTCAGACCTCACCTGGCACGTCGATGCGACTCGCACCGTCCAGTCCATCGCGTTCGACGTCGAAGGCACCATCGTGGCCCTCGACGGCGTGCAGCTCGACGGAGATCTCGGCGACCACTTCTTCACCGCCGAGCAGGCGATGCAGCTCGCCACCGCCGCCGCGAATGCACAGGGGACGGCCGTGCTGCAGGACTCGTCGGAGTCGTTGATCATCCCCACGGCTGCCGCCGCGGACGGAGCGACTGCGGGGATCTGGAGCCCGAGCGGCGAAGCCGAGGACGGCACGGCGATCTACAGCGACTTCAACACCCCGTTCAACCTCACGGCACTCCCCCCGGGCGAGTAGCGGCCTCGGGTCGGCCCGGCACCCCCGGGTCGACCCACCGGTCAGTTTCCCGCTGGTTCTGTCCCAAATTCGCTCTCTGGCGTGCCCCTTCTAGGTGAAGGCAGTACACGCCCAACCCAGAGGAGAGAGACATGCGCACCCTCACCAAACACCCCACACCCAACGACCAGGCCGCCGCTTGGGCGACGGTCCACCTGCCGCTCGGGACCGACGTCGACCGGTTCGCTGAGGACTACGCCGACTACGTCGACGAGCTCCGCCAGCCCATGAGCCCGGACCCGATCGTGCTCACGCCGGCAGAGTTCGCAGACCAGACCGGCCTCGACACGACCATCCCACTGCCGGAACGCGCGATCGCTCTCTGGGGCGTGAAGCTCGACCCGCCCGCTCCGAAGCTGTAGCCTTGGACCCGGCACCCGGCCCCCCTGAGCGGGTAAATCTGACAGTTTCTCCTCTGGGCCGGGTGCCTTTTTCGCGCCCTCGCGCCGCTAGAGCTCGTCGAGTCCCCTCCGAGCCCCCGAGATGCATCGCCCACGCGAACATCGCCACCTCGTCGACGCCGCGGCGTCGACCATCCCTGACTGGACCGTCATCATGACCATGCGCAAACGCTTCAAAGCCCTCCTCGTCCTCACGGCCGCCGGCATCGCCGCTATCGCCAGCCTCACCACGCTCGACAACCCGTTCACACACTCACCCCAGGCCAGCACGACCGCTGCGGCAGCCCTGCAGGAAGCCGGCCTCATCACCGTCGTCGACGACACCACCACCTACAACGTCGAGGCCGCCCGAGCAGCACTCGCCGCAGTCCCCGTGGCCACCCCTACCCACGCCGACACGTACGACTCCGACGCATTTGGCCAGCGGTGGAAGGACATCGATAGGAACGGCTGTGATCAACGATCCGACCTGATCAATCGCGTCCTCCAGGACGTCACCCACAAGCCCGGCACCAACGGCTGCAAAGTCACCAGCGGAACCCTCATCGACCCCTACTCCGGCGAACGCCTCGAGTTGACCACCGAGACGCTCAGCACCGACGTCCAGGCCGATCACGTTTTGCCCAAGTCCTGGATTTGGCGCCAGGGCGCCGCCTCGTGGACCGACGAGCTGCGCATCACCGTCGCCAACGACCTCGACAATCTGGAACTCGTCACCAGCGCCCTGAACTCCTCCAAGGGTGACTCCGGGCCGGCCGAATGGATGCCGCCGGCCGACTCATACCGATGCGAGTACACGTTCCGATGGGTCTACCTCCTCACGAAATACCCACTCACGATCAACACCGCCGACCGCGACTCCCTCGCCTCGACGATCACCACATGCGACGCCCCGTAGAGCTCCGCCGGGCGCCGACCGAGACCAGCGATAGCGTTCGACCGTGAACTCCCTGCAACGCTCCGCGACCTGGGCCACCACAATCGCCGCCTGGCTCCTCGTCGTGATGCTGGCCGGCATGATCCTGCTGCACTGGGTCAGCGGGATCGCAGCCGCCCGCAGGGACTCCGCGAGCTACGACAGCTCCGGCAGCGAGGATCTCGTCCGCTGGGTGACCATCGCGCTCATCATCGCGCTCATGATCCTGTCCAGGTGGGCCCGAGGGATGCGCGGCTTCGGCTTCCACTGGAAGCAACCACGAGCACCGTTCGCCCGATTCGTCCGAGCGACAGTCCTCGCCGTGTCGATCTTCATCGCCGCCGGCCTCCTCAACCGCCCCATCGCCGCCCTCCTCGGCTGGCAGTTCCGACCCGTCACCACCTCCTGGGACGAGCTCACCATCGCCGACCGCGCCATGCGAGCTCTGCACGCCGGCCTGAGCGAGGAGACCCTCGACATCGCCATACCCGTCGGCGTCGCCTTCGCCGCGCTCTCCGTCCTGAATCGCGACCGCCGGATGACGGGCAGGCCGGAATGGACGACCGACTCCCTGTGGCGATGGGCGCTCCTCGCCGGCGGCATCGGCCTGATCACGCGAGTCATCGACCACCTCTACCAGGGCGGGGCATCCTCACTCCTGGCCCTGGCTTGGGGAAGCGGGCTCCTCGCCCTATTCGCGATCTACCGCTCAGTCCTCCCACTGATGCTCGCCCACTTCATCATGGACGCCGTCATCGTCGGCAACAGCGCGCTCATCGGGAACCCCGCAGGGTACGCAGCACTCGCCCTGGCGCTCGCCGGCGTCTTCGCCCTCACCTTCATGTTCGGTATCGCAAGCCAACGAACAGGCACACTCAGTGCGTCGCCGCGGAACACCGGCGGCTCTACGTAACGATTCGCCGGAGCCACCGCCCTGGAGTGTTCCTCACCGCATCAGTCGATCAAAGGTCGGAGCCACGATTTGCACGGTGTCGTCGTGAGCGGTATTCCAACGACGCCGCAGCTCGTCACTTGATTCCCCCCACATGTCGAACAACGTCGTCATCACCCGATGGACCGATTCCAGCAAGATCCAGATGAACAAGTTCGCGACGTTGATGGGCAAATCGAGCCCGCCCCGCGCCAATCCCGTTTGTCCCGGCCGCGCATTTCCAAACGCAGCGAGAGTCGTCCTTTCCCCATGAGACGCCCCAGACATCGTTGAATAATCGCGACCAGAATTCGGGCTATCGACCGCGTCGAGAAGATCCACTGCCAGCTTCCGGTAGCCCGGAGCTCTCGCTGAAAGGCCGGCCACCCGAACTTCCTCGAACTTCCTCTCCGCTTCATCCGAGATCTCAGACCCACGCAGGCGTCGAAGCTCACCGTCCTCTCTGCGAATCGCAGCCTCAGCGTCATTCGAAGCCAGGTACCCCGCCTCATTGAGAGCCAACAGGGCAGCTCTGTGAGCGAGGACCGCAGCATCTTCAGCGGTGATCAACCACCATGCACGACCCAGAGTCTCAACACAGCTGCGAAGCAGCGAGCCCAGCGACGGTCCATATGCCCCATCCCCGCCAAGGATCCACGCAAACGCACTCAATTCATCGCTGGCCGCGGCGAGACTCATCGTCACGTCAGCGAAAGGAGAATCACCAAGCGAACCATCGAGCAAAGCCTGCGCCCTCGACCCGTCAGAAGGCACAACCTCCCACAAGCCCGATGCAACGTCCACCAGCGCTTCGGCAGTTCCAGTCAGCGCGACGGCAAGAACGCCGCGATCCGCAAGCGGCAAAGGCTCCGATGAAGTCATCCCGCGAGCGTAATACTCCACCTCGCTCCCCGAACGCAGATCTTGGAGACCTTCGACCCTCGAAACCCTTGGCTTCCCTCTCGCACTCTGATAGCGTTATAAACGTCAGATTTACTATTGCGGAGGAGTATCCATGCGCACCACCACACCCACAACCACCCCCAGCCCCACGGCCTGCGCCATCGGCCTGCTCACCCTGACGGCGCTCGCCGTCGTTTGCGTCTGGCTGGGCCCATCGGTCTATCGGGCGCTGCAGGTCGCCGGCACAGGAGTCCTGGCACTCGTGGTCGTCATTGCCACAGCTCGGGCGGCAGCCGCGCTGCTTCGCGACCTCGCTTCCGATGATGAATGACGCCGGCCGATGCGGTACATCATCGAGTGGTCCGATACAGCAACGCATCGCGGCGAGCTCTCTCTCGACGACGGAAAGCTCGCCACGCACGCAATGGAGTCAGGCAAGTTGCGCGCGCTTCTCGCGGGCGCTCTTCGCGAACCAACGCATGGCGAAGTGATCGCGATGATCCAGGCCAACGCACACCTGCGAATGATGCTCCTCGAGGATCTTCTGGACGCTCAGTCAGTCGCGAACACACACCACACACCCACTCCATGAAAATAAACGTGGGGTTTAGACTCGAACCGGGACAATCCAGGGAGATCACCGTGACCACAGCCAAGTCCGCGAGCACGATCAGTGCACGCGACCTCGTGAACTACGAAGAGGCAGCCGAGATCCTCGGGCTCTCGCTGCAGACGGTGCGGATCTACAAGATCAAGGACCCGGATTTCCCGGATCCCATCACCGATACTCGCTCTCCTGTGTGGCGGCGAGCGGACATCGTCGCGTACAAGGAACGCCGGGCGATCAAGCGCAAGCGCGGGCGCTCGTTGAGCGATGCAGCGGCAGCAAAGCGAGCCAGATCTGAATCGGGCCGCAAACCGAAGCCGGTCGCCTCCGAGATCGATTTCTCCCAGCTCGTTACCGTCGAGGACATCGCCGAAATCCTCGGTTTCACGACGCAGACCGTGCGGAAGTACAGCCGCGCCGATCCAGAGTTCCCTGAGCCCTTCTATGTGAAGAAGACCCACTGGTGGCGCCGGGAGGACATCCTCGCCTACCAGGAGTCCCGAGCAGCTGAGGCTGCGTCGGCCGCACAGGTTAGGGGCGACGCCGACGCGTCGGCTTGACCTTTCGAGCCACGGACACAAGCGGTTAGCGACCGGCGCAGTTCAGCCACATTCTCATCGGACAAGTCGATCTCATAGCTCCGACCGTCGATGCCGTCTCGCCTTCTCCGAGGCCGAGCTCCGTTCCGTCGCGCGATCGACATATCTACTCGCTCCACCGCTTCGCTAGACCGGGAGGTCTGGCCCCAGGTTCCGCGCCCATTCAGGCTCAAGCAATGTTTCAAATCACGTAATACGTGGCAGATGCGAGCCTCCGGGGCGCCTGGCACAATCGAATGATGATGGACGTGCAGAAGTCGACCACCCGAATCGAGAAACGCCCGGCGACCTATCGGCTTCCAGCAGATGCCCTGTCCCTCATCGAGGCCGCGGTTGAGCGTGAGAAGAAGCTCGGGAATCGACTTACCCGCGAGGAAGCCGTCCGGAACGCGATCCGCGCCTACTACCGCTCCGACGGATCAACACGCTGACGTGAGCTCATTCTCGTTCTACCTGGTCCGAAGCAAGAACCAGGTCGTGCAATGGGTGGCAGCCCAAGAGAACTTCGATGAGTACCGGATCTTCGGATGGCTCACGGACACAGGCCGCTGGCATCGCACCGTGTTCCTCGAGAACACCTACTTTGCCCCGTCGTTCGACGACGACATCGTCTTCGAACCCGTAGACCAGAGCACAGCCCAGGAAGCGATGCACGCACAGCCGGCCATGGCGGATCACATGGACTGGCTGATCGCCGAACTCCAAGCAGAGCCGACCAAGACCTCCGAGGAGATCGGGCTGTCACCCCGACGCCCCATCAACCCTGCGAGCGAGCCACCCGACGAAGCACGCCCGATCAGCGGCGGCTGAGACGCTCGACCAGCGCGCCGGCCTACCCGACAGGCGACCCTCGAAGACAGCCACCCCCTGACCCTCATCGCTTGACGTACACTCGATGAATCGAACATACGTTCGAATGTGGAGGGTGCTATGTCGACGATCATCGACGCTGCGGTGTCAGTCACCCTTGCGGACAACGGGGACCCCGCCACGTTCATCTGGGATCGATTCGAATACGTCATCGTCGGACAACCCCGAGCACTCTTCACCCGCACAGCCTGGTGGAGAAACGCCGAATCACCCGCACGAATCGACACCGAGCTCTGGCGCGTCGACGCAGTACGGGACGACGACGAACCCACCCGATACGACCTGCGGCGCGACGCCGACGGGAGGTGGACCCTCGCGATCGCCTGGACGTGACCTTCTCCCACCTCCACGTCGCATCCCACCTCTCCGCACACTACGGAACCACCTCCAGCCCAGCGCTCGCGGGCCTGGCCGCTTCTGACGGTGGGTGGTTCCTCGGGCTCACCGACCGCGATGGTCTCTACGGCGGGCCGAAGCATGTCGGCGCCTGCCTCGCAGCGGGGATCTCGCCCGGACTCGGCGCAGATCTGGCTGCCGTCGACGACCAGGACGGATCGCTCGGCCGCGTGGTGCTGGCCCATGGCCAGAACGAGGGCCGCGGCTTCGCGCAGCTGTGCCGCGCCGTCTCCGACGCGCACACACACGCCAAGCATCCTGCACTGACCAGGACGCGCCTCGGGGCTCTGCTGTCCGAGGATCCTCAACTCACGGTGCTCCTCGGCCCGGAATCCGATGTGGGCGTAGCGATCGCCGCGCGGGATGGCGAGGGTGCGCGGAGGGCCCTGGAATCGTGGCGCCAGGTCATCCCCGCCGGCCACTTGATGCTCGAGGTGGTGTGCCACCTCACAGAACAGGGTCGCGGCAGTCTCGCGCCGGCCACCCGGATGCTCGGGCTCGCCGAATCGGCGGGCATCCCGGCAGTCCTGACCAACGCCGTTCGCTACGGTGTCCCGGAGGAGGCGGCCACTGCGGACCTTCTCGACGCGGTCAGGCACCTCCAACCACTGGACGCACTCACGCCGGGCGAGCAGCTGCAGGCGAACGGACAAGCCTGGCTGAAACCCGCTCTGGAGATGGAGCAGATCGCGCGCATGGTCGTCGACGCTGGCTCGCACAGCCCTGGCGCAGTGCAGCAGCTACTGACCGTGACAGAACGCCTCGCTGAGCGTTGCGCCCTCGACCCGGTGAGCGACGTCGGCTGGAAACGCCCCCGGATGCCGGAAGCGTCCGTGATCGGGATCTCGGGCGATCCGCTGGTGGCGCTGTGGGAACGAGCTCGCGCCGGCGTCGACGAGAGATACGACCGTCCGGGCATGCCATCCCTGGACGATGCTCACCGAGCCCTGACACACGAGATGCGACTCGTCGAGCAGCTCGGCATGCCGTCGTACTTCCTCACCGTGGCGAAGGCCGCGGACATCATTCGCAGCATGGGCATCCGCATTCAGGCACGCGGGTCTGGCGTCGGGTCGGTTCTCAACTACGCCCTCCACACCTCGTCAGTCGAGCCGATCAGCAATGGGCTGATCGTCGAGCGATTCATCGCACTCGAACGGCCGAACATGCCGGACATCGACCTCGACGTCGAATCGGCCCGCCGGCACGACGTCAATCACAGACTGGTGCAGGAGTTCGGTGCCGACCGCGCGACGCTGATGTCGATGACGAACGCCTACCGATCCAGGGGTGCCGTCCGCGATGCCGGCCTGGCGCTGGGGATGAACGAAGAGACCATCGACGTCATCGCGAAGCAGATGTGGCGGTTCAACGCCCGCGAGTTCCGCGACGCGCTCCGAGACAAACCAGAGCTCGCCGGCCTCGCCGACGCCGTCCGTGAATCTCGCGAGCTCGATCTCCTCGTCGACGTGACAGAACGCCTCGATCGACTCCCCCGACACGTGAGCATGCACCCGTGCGGAGTGATCCTCTCGGATGCGAGCCTCCTCGACCGAACCCCGACACAGATGTCCGGGATGGGGCTGCCGATGAGCCAGTACGACAAGCACGACATGGACAACATGGGACTCATCAAGCTCGACGTGTTGGGCGTCCGGATGCAATCCGCGATGGCACACGCGGTCAAGGAGCACGAGCGGATCACTGGCGACCGGATCGAGCTGGACGCCCTTCCCCTCGACGACGAGCCGACCTACGAGCTCCTCCGATCAACCCGCACGCTCGGTGTGTTCCAGCTTGAATCGCCCGGGCAGATGGAACTCGTCGGCAAGCTGCAACCTGAGGTCTTCAACGACCTCACCGTGGAGATCTCTCTCTTCCGGCCTGGACCGATGCAGAACAACATGCCGCTGCAGTACCTGCAGGCGCGGCACGGCGAGACGATGCCCGACTACCTGCACCCGAGGCTGCGGAGGATCCTGCAGGAGACCCGTGGGGTGGTGATCTTCCATGAGCAGGTGATGCGAATCATCGACGAGCTCACAGGGTGCGGGCTCGGAACCGCAGACGTCCTGCGGCGCCAGCTCGCCGACCGCGGCCGTCTCGCCGGCATCGAAGCATTCGTGCGCGGGAAGGCATTCGAACGCGGCTTCCCCGACGCAGTCATCGAGAAGGCGTGGCGGATCCTCGCCGGCTTCGGCTCGTTCGGGTTCGCGAAAGCACACGGCGCCGCCTTCGCGCTTCCCACGTACCAATCAGCCTGGCTCAAACAGCATCACCCCGCCGAGTTCATGGCCGGGCTCCTCACCCACGATCCCGGAATGTGGCCAAAGGACCTCATCCTCGCCGAGGCCCGACACCTCGACGTGCCAATCCTCCCGATCGACGTGCAGCACTCGACCCACGAGTACCTCGTCGAGCAAGCCGCCACGCATGGACGTCTCGGAGTCCGGATGGCGCTGGGGGAAGTCGTTGGCAGCAGCCACGTCGAACGGGACCGCATCGTCCAGCATCAGCCGTTCTCATCACTGCAGGACTTCCGCGATCGCGTCAGACCCAGGCGCACCACCATGGAGTCCCTCGCACGCGTGGGCGCACTGGATGCCTTCATCGAGTACCAGCCGCGCCGCCGGCACGAGCTCCTCGCACACCTGGCAGGCGTGACAACGAAGGCGCAGCACGTGCCGACCACGCAGCTCGCGTTCGATCTCGACCTCCCGTTGCCCGATCGCAGCACGGTCACTTCCCTGCAACTGCGCGGCCGCACGCAGACGGACCTTGAACTGCAGGAGATGCGTCTGGCGGTGAACCGGCATCAGATGGAGCGGTTCTATCCCCTGTTCCGGGAGCTGCAGGTGACGCCGGCACGAGATCTTGGAAGCCTGCCCGGCGGCACCGAGGTCATCATCGCTGGCGTTCGACGGGCCACCAACACGCCACCGATGCGCGGCGGCAAACGTGTCGTCTTCGTCTCACTCGATGACGGCACAGGGCCGGTGTCCAACGTGGTGTTCTTCCACGATGTCCAGGAACAGATCGGGTCGGGAGTATTCCAGACGCAGTACATGCTCGTTCGCGGCAAGACCCGCCGCTCGGGCGCCCGAGGGGTGTCGGTCACCGGAGACGCAGCGTGGGACTTGCTCCACGTCCAGCGCGAGCACGCCGACCGCGGCGCAACGCTCGCTGAGGTCACTCCTCTGCGTCGGAAGACGGCGAGAACGGCGTAGCGCCCGTGCAGATCGGATGCACCGCGGCCGGCACTCGATGGACTGCGAAGCTTCGGACTGCGCTGCCGGATGCGATCGTCCAGCGGACTCAGTCGATGCACGCGCTGCTTCGCGATTCTCACGCTCGCGGCCGCGAACCCTGGGCGACGATGTTCCTCGAAGGGCATGGTGACTTCTGGTCATCAACGGCGCAATTCGTCGCGCACAATGTCGATGCACGGCGCGCCATTCTTGCCCCGGTGCCCGTAGGACACTCGAAAGACTGAAGCGAAGGTCCCCTGCTACGGTGACCCCTTGTGCAACCACTCGAAGCTCAACAACAGGTCATCGACGCGGCCGAGGCGCTAGCTCGGACCCTCGGTGACAATCCGAACCACACGGTCGCGGCGGCTGTCATGGATTTGAATGGTCGGGTGCACCAGGCAGTGAACGTCTACCACTTCAACGGCGGTCCCTGCGCGGAGCTCGTAGCGCTCGGTGTGGCCGCGACGGCAGGAGCAACCCAGCTCCTCACAATCGCTGCAGCCGGCGACCGCGGACGCGGGCTGATACCTCCTTGCGGGCGTTGCAGGCAGGTACTTCTTGACCAGCACCCCAACATCCTGGTCGTGGTCCCCGGTGGGGATGGACCCGTGATGCGGCCGATCCGGGAACTCCTTCCGGACAGCTACTTCGTCGGAGCTTGATCTTCGGCGGTACTGATGCGGCGGTTGGTGTCTCAGGCCCGTGATCGTGCGCGGCCACGCACGTACCCGGCGATGTAGATCACGAGAAGAAGGATTCCAGCGATCTGCAGCGCGAGAGATAGCCCGGCGAGGAATTCCACCTGCGGCCACACAAGCCGAAGCACCAGGGACACGAACATGGACGTGAGAGCGACGACGACCAGTGTGTTCTTCATGATTCGACCCTACCGGTGCGCATAGACTGACGCGGGTGCCGGGCACGAAAACGGGGCGGCTCGAAAGCCGCCCCGCCTGTGGATAACTACCGACTGAAATACGCGCCTCGGCGAACGGGGTCGAGACCCGTGCGGCCACTCGCTCGGGGTGCTCGATGTAGGGGTGCCCCGTCTTGTCAACCTGGCCGTCGTGCGCGCGTGCAGCAATCTCACGGGCCAGCTGCACGACCGCATTCTCATCCATGCACCCAACCTTCTCTCTTCCTGATCGACCGGCGACATTGGTTCGACGGCCCACGGTGGAAATTGGGCATGCAAGAGACAGAAAGACGCCGTGACTTGCAGGAAAGTCACGGCGTCCGGCGGTTTCTATGGGATCAGCTTCGGTCGCCGGTGGCCGTTTCGTATGCTTCGACGACGACCGCCGGGATGCGCCCTCGGCTGCTCACGTTATGTCCGTTTGACGCAGCCCAGTCACGGATTTTCCCGAGTCGAGCGGCATTCGACCCAGCGCTCTTGGAACCACCCTTAGACGACCCACGTGATGCGCGAATGGGACGCGCCTTTGCGATGAAAGGTTCGAGCGCATCCGCGAGCGCCGCCGCATTCTTCTCGTTCAGGTCGATTTCGTAGGTTGTGCCGTTGAGCGCAAATGTCGTGGGCTTTACGTTTGGGTCAAGCTCCGAGTTATCGAAGTCATCGATGAACGTGGTCGTAGTTTTGATAGCCATTCGACAATGATAGGGCGTGATAGGCAGTGAGCGTGGCACCACTATCACCTAATCCGTCGTCGGCGCGCGATATGCCCTTCGTCGCTGTTGTCACCGGATGACCTTGTAGCGATGGACCCGCTGAGTTGGGGTCTGCTCCAGTCGAGGTTGGGGACTGCATATGCGTCCAGACCCACCCCATTGACCGTGTAGCGCCTGTGCAGATCGGATCAACTGCGGCCGACGCTTCTGCACAGGCGGTGCACCGCGTGCCGCTCAACCCGCGACGGCCAACGAAGTCAGCTGGCCCCTAGACCAACCCGAGCGGGATGAATGACGCGACTACCGCGGCCGCGATGAGGATCGTGGGGCCGTGCGGGAGTCGCTGTGTTGTCTCCCGGCCGAGAAGCGCTGCGAGGCCTCGGTGGGCGCTTGCCAGAAGGATCGCCAGTGGTGCGATCGCGATCGCGGCTGATCCCACGAACGTACCGATGAACAGCCCGAGAACGAATATGAACTTGACGTCACCCACGCCGATCCACCCTGCGAACGCCATGGCCGCGTAGAGGATCCCGAGCACGACTGCAGCGATCACCGCCGCGCCGAGTGTCGACGGGTGCCCTCGCTCGAGCGAAAGCGCGACGGCTTGAACAAGGGCGAGGGCCCCGATCGGGGCAACGAGCGCGTTGGGAAGGCGCCGGCTGCGTGCGTCAATCACGGCTGCAGCGATCGCGAGGGCCACGATTGCCGACGTCGAGGTGGCGACGTACACGGGCGCCAGGCCGAGAGGCAGGAGCACCGCGGCGAGGATTGCCGAGACCGCAGCCGCTGCGCCGGAGACGGCCGCAGGCTGCAGCGATCTCCGACGAACGGCGGCGGTGGCGGCAGTCATCGCTGCAGGTCTGCCATAGCTTCGGCGACGAGTTCCTGGGTTTCGGGCTCCATGTCGTAGTCGTCGTCGAAGCTGTCCAGGAAGGAGTTCAGCTTCGTGACGATGGTCTGGAACTCGGCGATGTCCCTGGAAAGCCAAGCGGCGCGCATCTCGTTGCGCCAGCCTGATTCGGCGGCCGGTTCGACCGTCTGCGAGACCTTCGCGGCGAACCGGGTCTGCATGACGTCCTCGTTCTCGAGTGCGCGTCGGCCGAGTTCGTCCGCGGCGTCGAGGATCTCGGCGATCATGGTCTCCTGGTGGATCCCGATCCAGTGCCACCAGCGCTGCGTGTTGACACCGGCGAAGGGCTGGCCGCGCACGAGGCGCAGGGCCGCCACCAGGTCGTCGTTGGACGTCTTCCGCAGGTCGGGGCCGATGAGCTGCTTGAAGTCGCCCCAGTCGCTGCGGACGGCGTCGTGGATGCGGTATCCCTTGCGGGCGTTGTTCTCCGGAATCAGGCTCTCACCGTCAGGAGCCCGGCCGATGCCATTGCGCACGCGCTTGACTCCCTGGCGGAGGCTGTTGGATTGCGACTTGGAGTTCGGGTAGAAGTCCGCGCCGAAGGTGGCGCCGCTCACGGGCGAGTTGAGAGCCAGGTAGGCCATGACCTCAGGACCGCGTTCCGGCATGGCGTCAGGGTCTGCCAAGGGACTGACGTCGACGGGACCGAGGATCCTCACGTACGGCGGGATCCAGTCCGGCGCTGACGAAGCTGCGGCGTTGTCGACGTCGTCATCGGACGCGCCGTCAAACGCCGCCTCCGTCTCGACCTCTGCTTCCCGGCCCTCTGGGACTGGGAACGCCTCTGCAGGCGTCTCCGCGCCGGTGACGGCCTCAGGGACGACATCGTGCGCCTCGACCTCGACCTCGACGAGCGGAGCGGGAGCAGGAGCGGCCGGGGCGGTGGTGGTGGCGAACATGCCGTGGATCAGTTCCAGCTCACGTCCCATCAGAACCTGAGGGATGAACGGGAGCGGCGGACCACCTGCGGTGGTCAGGGTGGCTTGCTCACTCGACTCCACGTGCAGCTCGGAGCTCTTGGCCTGCAGCCAATTGGACACCGTTGCGAGGCCGAGCCGGGGAACGCGTGCGACGAGCTCGGCGAGCTCCTCCTGCACCTCGGCGCCGGGGACCTCCCCGAGGATGATGACGTGCGGCGCCCAGGACTCGTTGGTGTTCGAAGTCACGCGGGCGTCGCGTGCCCCGTCGAGGTCGTCCTCAGCGAAGATCTCCGCGCGCCGATCGAGATCCGCGCGGATGTGCTTCATGAGCGTGTCGACGTCGTCGACGTGGCTGACACGGAACGCGTTGAGGTCGCGAGCGAGACCTGCAGGCATCCCCACGAGGGTCACCTGGATCTCATCCGACCACGGATTCTCCGCGAGCTCGACGGACAGAGCGTTGAGGATCCCGCGAGCGACTTCCTCATCACCGGTGACACTGAGAGCACCGAGCTCCTCGAGGTCGATGAGGAGCACGCCACCTGCAGCGTCAGTGCCGATGGACGCCAGCGCCGGGTACGGGGACACGACCTTGCGGACGGGCGCGATCGCAGTTCCGGGCTTCACAATCCACGCAGTACGGTCCTCGGCCGCGAGAACGAACGGAGCCGGCAGATCGGCCGGCTCGGTGAGGTACAGGGCGATCTCGGAGGCCTCGAGGCGGACGGCGAGGATGTGCGGGAGCGCAGTGCCGGTTTCCTCTGCCCAGATCTGCAGGCCGCGCATGACGTGGTCGATGTCCTCGAGCTCGAGGTTCTCGACCATCCGCAGCTCCATCTCCATCGAGGAGATCTCGCTCTCGGGGTCTGGCATCGCGATGCGCTCGTTCGTCTTGCGACGTCGACGCTGCACGAGGCGGCGCATGCCGAGCGCCCCAAGGAGACCCGCGGCGAGGATCCCGCCGATCCCGCCAGCAGTGCGGAGCGGAATGGACTCGTCGATCTCATCGACGTCTGCTGCGTCATCGCCTACCCCGCTCGAGGTGGCGGAAGAAGACGGCGAGGGTGTCGCAGTCGCGGCCTGCTCGGCACCTCCGGCCACGCCACCCGTGCCCCCCTGGGCGACCGGAGCATCTGCGGGGGCCGCAGCATCCGGAGTCGCTGCTTCCGGCGTCTGGGCCGGGGCCGGGGCCGGCGCAGGCGCCGGCGCGGGTGTCGGTGCCGGTGCTGGGGCGGCGGTTGCCGCGCCCGGGATCGTGACGTTCCACCCGGGCAAGATGTACGACGGGTCAGCGATGTTCGACGCCGCTGCGATGTCCGGGTAGCGGTTCCCGTCCCCGAGTTCTTCCTCGGCGATTCCCCAGAGCGTGTCACCAGACTGCACGACGCGCTCCTCGTCCACCGTCGGCGCTGGCGCCGGAGTAGCGGCTGCCGGCGGCGCTGGCGCCTCGACGTCCTCGACGGCGTCCTCGAGCGCCTGGGCCGCGGTTGTGGTTGATGCCGAGGGGCCGTGCGCTTCGTTCGCGTTGGCGGCTGGGGCTGGGCCCCCGATCGCGAGGCCACCGGCGAACATCAGAGCGACGGCGGTGATGAGCGTGGCAGCGAGCTGCTGCTGTCCACGGAACACGGGCAGACGAGGAGCAGACCACCCCGACACGGCACCGAACAGCTCAATGAGGAAGGGCACTGCGAACAGCAGCCAGGCGAACCAGGCGATGCACGGGAGGAACTTCGTGAGCAGGATCTGAGACCCGTAGTCGGGCGTGAAGCTCATCATGCTCGACCACTGCTCGGGCGTCGGCAGCGGGTTGCCTGCCACCAGGATCAGCGCGGCCGGCACTCCGACGAGGACAGCTGCGATCGCGATGAGCGACGCGATTCCGTTGACGAATCTGCGCATGATTACTTCTTCCTGTCGCCGTCTTGGTTGGGCGTGTTCACGGACTGCAGCTCGCCGACAGTGACTTCGGCCGACGTTGACGTGTTCCGCGCGACGAGCGTCCCGTCCGTACCGCCACCCGTCCAGGCCACAGTCCACTGAGTGGACGCCGTGACGGTGAAGGTGCCATCCGCTTCCTTCGCCGAGGTCTTCTGGAACCGGAACCCACAGGTTGGCGAGTCGACTGCGGCCTGATCCCGCATCGCCTCGATATCGAATGGGGTTCCGAGCCCACACGTTGCACTGCTGCCGTCGTCGCTGGTCCAGGTGACGCTGCTCACCGATGCAGTCGCAGTGACAGTGACACCGCCGAGCGTTGCCGTCTCGGTGTAGGGACCCCAGGTCAGCGGCTGAGGGTTCTCGACCCAGAGCCACACGGGGATCCCGACCCAGGTGCGCCGGTACGGGGCGGTGCCAGGGGCGTCGTCGTCGTGCACCTTGCTGGCCGGCGCCATGCCGATATCGATCGGTCCGAGCTGGAACCGCTGCACCAACCGGAAGGCCGCCTGAGCTGGCGTGTACGTCACCACTCCGGGAGGAGGGTTGTTCGACCAGAACGTGGTGACGAGACCGGTGGCATCTGACGGCGTGCATGTGTACCACGCACCGATACCCGCCTGTCCGCCCGCCGGCGGAGTCGGCTGAGGCTCCTGCAGCGCCACGTAGCAGCTGCCATTCCACGAGCCAGCGGCCGACGTGCACGGCACCTCAGCACCATTGAACGAGCATGTCGTCGGGCCCGGGGTGAACCCACCGCCTTCGCTTCCACCTGCGCCGGGATCTCCACCGCCGGGGCCCGGGGTTCCGGGGTTGGGCACCTCTACTTCGCAGAACGGATTCGGATTCTCCTCGCAGCCGTTCCCCGCAGCCGCGGGGGCTACGCCACCCAGTAGAACGATGGAAACAGCGACAGCGAGGCCCGCCGCTATCCGCGCTCGCCGCGTCCTGTTCAACCACATACTGGGGCGCCCTCCTTGTCAGTCAGCGAAATCAACGCATACACGAGCCACGACTTCGCTTCTGGTGAGTAGTGGACCTGGAACTCCATGGGCGTGTTCGGACGGTTCGGGCGGGTCAGCTCGCCACCATCAGCCCGTGTGCCCACCTGTGTGCTGGTGTCGAAACAGCCGCGGATGTAGGTCACTCCGTTGTCGGTCACGGTGCCGTCTGCCTGGGTGATCGATCCTGCGGTGGTCTGGGCGGTGTCGACCGTCCACTTCGGGAGTCCCTTGATCGAGGCGGTCAGCTGGGCGACACTCGCAGCCTCTCCGTTGAGCTGCTCCAGTGCAGGTCCCGTGGCGTAGGGGGCGATGCGCTCGGGTTGGGCGCCGGAGTCTTCCATGATCTCCGCGCGGGCGGTGAGGAAGTCGATGATCGCGTCCTTCGAGACGGCGATGGCTTCCGACGCGGTCTTGGGCGGTTCCATCTGTCCGGGCTCGTTCTCTGATGCCGTCTTCGTCGGGGCCGCGGATGCTGATGCCGAGGGTGAAGGGGCCGGCTTGTCGCCGCCGTTGGTGGTGCAGCCGGTGAGGAGCAGAGTTGTCGCGAGGGCGGCCACCGCGAGAGTGGTGAGTCGTCGTGTCATGGATCTGTTCTTTCTCTTGGACGGCTAGTTGGTTGTGGCGTCGATGAGTCGGGCGGATGCCGTTCCCTCGACTGGGAGCTGGAGGATGCCGATGATCGACGCGAGCTTCGTGCGGTAGGTGCTTGTGGCGGTGACGATGACGCGCTGGTCCCGGACCGTGACGATACCGTCAACGCCTGCTGCGGCGAGGTACTGTTCGGCGGCGGCTCGCGCGGCGCCAGGGCTCAGCCGGAACGCGTCACCGTTGATGGCGTTGCCGCCGGCGGCGTTCGTGCCGGCACGTGCGGCGCCCTGGGCGATCGTCGTCACCTGTTGGTTGGCTTGGATGCGTCCTCCGCCGTCGACGACGAGGGCGGAGAACATGATCATCGCGATCATGAGGACCACGGCCGCTGGAAGGTATTTCATCAGCGCTCCCGGTAGGGGTCGATGGGACTGACGGCCGTCTTGGTGAAGGTCGTCGTCGCGGGGATGAAGGGCACTCCGAACTCTGCGTAGCGGACCACGCAGGTGACGGTGACGCTCACGGTGCCAGTCACTCCGAGAGCGGTGCGGAAGCCGCTGTCATCGATGTCGATGCCGAGGCTCGCACACCGGACGTTGCCGCTGAGCGAGGTCTGGGCGGCCGTTGTGGCGTGGGCGGCGGCATCTGTGGCTGTGCGCGAGATGGAAGCGTCTCGTGCAGCGGCCGAAGCCGCACCTTGGATGACATTGCTGGCGTTGGAGTACCTGCCGACGAAGAAGAGCACGGCGAGGAGCGGGATGAACACCCCGACGAAGAGCACCGCGATGGTGGGGATGTCTTCGATCTCCCCTCGCTCATTCCTGATGAGGGATCGGATGCGGCGGATCATCTGGGCACCCACCGTTCGATGGGGCCGGTGACAGAGCGGCTGATCGTGGGGAGGTTCAGGCCCGGGATGAGCGAGAGTGGTCGACCCGTAACCGTGACGGTGACTGATTCCGCAGTGCGGGTGACTCGCACGGTTGGGGCGTTGAGGAGTTCGCCGTTGGCGGCGACGATTTCCGTCCCTGCCTGGACGCCGGCGGCGTCGTTCGACTGGTAGGCGCGTGACTGGTTGTAGGCGTTGACGGCGGCGGATTGCGCGACGTCGTTGCCGAGGAACCAGAGGGCGAGCTGGATGAAGGCGATGACCAGCACGAACAACAGCGGGTAGGTGATGGCGGTCGCTGCCAATCCGTCTTCGCGTTTGAGGGCAGCGCGAAGCTGCGCCCAGCGCGCCCTCAGTGCTGTTCGGATGGTCATGGGTGCGACTACTTGATTTCGCCGAGCTTGCCGTTGAGGTACGTCATGCCCCAGGCGACGAGAAGGCCGGCGAGCACGACGCCGCCCACCATGAGGATCATCTTCCAGGGCAGCTCGTCGAAGCCTCCCTCGGGGTCTTCCCGGAGCTGGGCGGCACGGGTCTTGATGTCCTCGGCGAGCTGGAGTGCAGCACCGTGGGCGGAGCGGGTGGAACGGGCGAGCTTCTGCATGGGTTTCTCCTTGGTTAGAACGTGACGAGTTGAGCGAGAGCGGGGATGGTGACGAGGGCGAAGATGGGCAGCAGCAGCAGGAACACGGGCACCTGCATGCGGCCGGTGACTTTCGTCGCCGCCTGAGCGTCGTCGGTGGCGACCTGGCGGCGGAGCTTGTCGCAGGCTGCGCGCAGCTGGTCGCGGATCCCTACCTTCGCTTCGCTGAGTCGCATCATCCGGGCCATGTCGCCGAGGGCGGGGACCTCGACGGCTTCGCTCAGTCGCGCGAGGGCATCCCACTTTGAAGTCCGAGTGATTTCGGCGTAGGCGTATTCGCGGCGAATGCGTTGGAAGACCCAGGTGTCGGACACGTCCGCTGCGGCGGCCAGCGCGTTGTCGGCGGTCGATTGGCCGAGGAGGGACACGGCGACGAGCTCGAGGTAGACGGTCACGAAACGGGTGAACTCGCGTTGACGCTGTCGAGCTTGCGCACGGTACGTGGCGTCGGGGGTGAACCAGAATGCGATCGCGAAGACGGGGCTGAGTAGGAGCGGGAGAGCGACGGGGTACCCCAGGATCCCGAACCCGACGCTCATCAGCAGCGGTGCCAGCGCGCCGATGATCGCGTAGATGAGCTTCTTCGCGTAGAAGGTGCTGATGGGCACCTCGAGGAGATCCAGCTGCTTCACGGGCGGCAGCAGAATCGGGATGTTCGGGATGTGCCGGTGGATCCATCCGCCGATGCGCTCGTCGCGCGTCGTTGCCACGGCGATCTCGTCCTCGAACATGGAGCCCTGACCCAAACGGCCCAGGGCGTCGGTTGCTTGGATCGACTTGGGAGCGAAGGTGAGCACGAGCACAGCGACTCCTAGGCCGACGAGGAGGCCTGGGAAGAGGGCGATGAGCGGGGTGCTCATGCGCTGACTCGCTCTGAAACCAGCCGAGGCTCGGGCGTGACCCGGGTGCTTCCCTTGGCCCACAGCAGGAGCGCTGCACAGCTCGCGGCGATGATCAGGAGGATCATCTGCCCGAACGGGGTCGAGTAGATCTCGAGCTGTGGGGTTCTCGCGAGGAGGACGGTTCCCGCGAGGACCACGACGGTGATGATGGTCATCTGTACCAGCACTCGCCGTGGCTTCTCTCGCTCGAGGTAGATGTTCATGCGGAGCTTGACCTGGTTGGCGAGGTTGTCGGCGATGCCCTCGAGCGCGTCGGCGAGACCTCCCGGGCTGTACTGAGCCGCTTGGATCAGATAGATGACGACCTCGTCGACCCAGACGTCGTCCATTTCGTCGGCGAATGCGCGGAGCGCGTCGGCGTTGGTCCAGGAGCTCGACATGCGTCGGTACATCCGGTCGACTCCGACTCGTAGCTCCGCTGGTGTCGATTCGCGGGTGACGCCGAACACTTCTCGGAGGGTCAGGCTCGACGTCGCCGTGGCGCTGGAGAGCGCTCGGGACCATGCTTCGAGCGCGCTGAGGAGGTCTCGTTCGCGGGTGTCTTGCTTTCCCAGGAGTGTGGGCAGGCCGATGATGGCGGCTGGGACGATGAACGCGGTCACGATGATGCCGGAGACGGCGGCGGAGATGATGCCGGCCGCGACGCCGATGATGACGAGCATGCGGGTTCGCCGGCTCATTTGCACGAACGCTTTCCGGATCCGTGAGCTGAGGGAACGGGTGCGCGTGAACTCGGGGTCGCGGTAGTTCGGTGATAGTGCGACGGCGAGGAGGACGAGTCCGGCGGCGGTCACGGCTCCGATGACGCCGAATAGCAGGGCGTTCACAGCGCGACTCCGGGGAAGAAGTCAGAGTCCAGGCCTGCGCGAACGAGCGCCTGGAGCAGCTCGGCCGTCGGTTTCTCGTCCCATTCCCACTGCTCGGTGTCGCGGTTGAAGCGGACCAGGTCGACCGCCATGGGCAGCTGGTCGTCGGTCGACTGGATCTCGGCGATCTGCGTCACGACGCGGCGTCGGGGGCGGGTGGTTGTCGCGGGGAGCACTTCGATCTGGAAGACGATGTCGATGCTGCGCATGATCTGTCGCAGCGGCACGTTGTCGTTGACGAGCTTCTCCTCGCTCATCAACATGTCCGCGAAGCGGTGGATTGCGTCATCCGCGCTGCGGGCGTGAATGGTCGAGAGGGACCCCTTGCCTGCCTGCATCGCCTTGATCGCGATGGGGCCTTCTGGGCCGCGAAGCTCGCCGAACAGCATCATCTGGGCGCTCATTCGCAGCCCCTGCTCGAATGCTTGTTTGAGCGTGTAGGCGGCCTGGCCGGAGTCTGCCGTGCTCGGCAGGTACTGCAGATCCACGACCTGGTGATGCTGGTCGGAGAGCTTGTTCAGGTAGAGCTCGTGCTCGGTCTCGATCGTCACGATCTTCTCTTCGGGATCGACCGCTGACATCAGCGCTCGGAGGAAAGTCGTCTTGCCCGCTGCGGCCCATCCGGAGATCAGGCCGGAGCGGTTGGCGCGGACGAGCGCGGTCATGAGCTGCGCCATGTGCGAGTCGATGGTCTTCATCTGGACGAGCTTGTCGAGGGTGATATCGATGTGGTTGTGCTTGCGAATGGTGAGGTGGGGCACGCTCGTGATCGAGGGTGCGACAGCTGACATTCGGGCTCCGCCGAGGTCGCAGTCGACGGTGCCGTTGGGGCGTGAGAACACTCGACCTCGGTCGCTGGCGATCTTCGCGATCAGGTTCTGCAGGTCCTCGTCGTTGAACGCGATTGCGGGGCGGGATTCCTTCCGACCGTCCGCTTTCGTGACGAGCACGTTGTCGAAGCCCTGGATGCTGATGTCCTCGACGTCTTCTTCGCGGAGGAGCTGCTGGAGGCGTCCGTATCGGAAGGCTTGGTCGAACGCTGCCTGTACGTGGCGTAGTTTCCGCTCGTCTGACCATCCGGCCGCGTCGCCTTCGTTGATGATGATGCGGCCGACGTGACGGTCGATGAGGTCGGAGATCTCGTCCCAGGCTGCCTGCTCGATCGTGGTCTCAGGGCCGTCAGCGATGGCGACGTCGAAGGTCTGCTTCGAGCGGGCTTCTTGGGCGTTCGTGGTCAGCGCCTGGACAGTCGTGTCGATGACCTTCCAGTTGATGCCGTCGACGTCCTCAGTCGAGGGCTCGTCCTCCCGCGCCCGGCGTCCGCGTGTCGTCGGGGTTTGGCTGAACGCTTTGGGGAGGGATGCAGGGTCGGCGGTGAGCGACGTGAGGTGCTGGTCGACGTCGGTTTCCTCGCTGGCCACTTCTTCCGGTTCCACGAGGTGCAGTTGGGCGCCGGTGGCTGCGGCAAACAGGCGCGCGTGGCTCTCGGGGGCGGAGTTGGCGGTGTGTCCGAGGTCCGCGAGGAAGGGGCGGGATGAGAGGTCGACCTCGTCTGCGGCGTTCTGGTCTTTGGTTGACATCAGCCGACCATCCTTTCTGCGCTCTGTGCTGAACGGTTGACCAGGGCGGGGAGGGAACGTCGGATGGCCTGTCGGTACTCGTTGCGCTCGGGTTTCGGGTCCTGTCGGCCGAGCGAGAAGACGGCTGCGCCATCCGGGTCGAAGGGCAGTTCCGCGAGGACCGGGAGGATGTGCTTGTCGAAGTCTCGTTTGGCGAGCGGTTCGTGGCGGGACTTGACCAGGATGAGGCTCATCCGCTCGGCGCGCCCGACGCCTTCGGTTCGCACGGACATGTCGGGGAGTTGGAAGCGCTTGTGGAGGCGGTTGAGGTCGACCATGGTGCTGTTGGCCATCACCACGAGTTGGTCGGCGGCGTCGATGATCGCGGAACGGACGTCGTCGCGGCCGACGCGGCCGAGGTCCACGAGCACGTCGATTCCGCTTTCGCTGAGCGTGGAGAGCAGTCCGGGGAGTCTGCGCCAGAGGGCCTGTGTCCCGTCGACGGACTGGAGTCCGAGGAATCCGGGTACAACCCACATTCGGTGACCATCGGGAAGTGCGGGGATCGGGACGTCGGTGACTGTGGGGAGTTCGTGGACGGCGATCGCGAGCTTGAACTCGGGGTCGATGAGGTTGGTCGCGTTCAGCAATCCGCGGGTTTGCGCGTAGGCGAGCTTGTGCATACCGGCGTCGCTGGTGAGATTCGCGCGGAAGAAGCCAGGCATGGCGGAAGAGACGTTGGCGATGTCGGCCTCGAGGACGAGCACGGGGCGGGGCCAGTGGACGGCAGCGGCGAGGACAGCGGTGCTCACACCGGGTGAGCCTGCAAAGGAGGCGAATGCGATGACTGACACGGGGCTACTCCGTGACCGCGGTGGAGACGTACAAGGCAACGGATCCGGTTGCTGCGCGTGACGCGAGGTCGGCGGCGAGGGCTTCGTCGACGTAGACGTCGACGATGGTCATGTTGGCGATGTCGTCGAATCGGGTGTTCGAGACTGTTGCGGTGATACCCGAGTCACCGGTGCTGCCGACCGGAGCGTTCGTGCCGGCGACGGGGACGATTCGGACGTTGTCACCGGCGATGAGCGGTGTCGCTGGCATCTGGCTCGGGGTGAGTGCGATACCGACAAGAGCTTGGCCCTCTGGAACGGGGAGCTGGTCGGTGACCGAGCCGCCGGTGAGCAGGCTCCCCTTTGGCAGGTCGACGGCGGCGACCCGTCCGATGACATCCTTGGCCTGATCGACGGTGTAACCGGCGGTGCTCTGGCCGGCCGCGATGTCGATCGTGGTGAGGTCGTCCTGTTCGATGGTGTCGCCACGGACGACGTCGGTGCTCATCACGAACACCTGCGAGACGTCGGCACTGGACGAATAGAGGTACACGCCTCCGAGCCCACCGGCAAGGATGAGAGCGACCGCGCCGAAGATAGCGGCGGGCTTGGTGGTCCGCTTCACCGCGGCGACGCCGACCTCAGCCTTCGCGACCTTGGTCTTCGACTCCTTTGGAGCCGATTTCGTCGGGCGGTCACCTGACGTGCGGCGGCTCTTCGCCCGTGCCGATTCTGCCGTGGTCAAGCTGACCCCTTTCGTGAGCGGATGCTCTTACTTGGAAGGGGTACGCGGTGACGGTCGTTTGGGACAAATCTCTTTCGAGAAAGTTCTACACGACGGTCACCCCCCCCCTGGGTGCGTGCACTTTCAAGCTAGTTGCTTTACGGAATTACCGCAAACCAATCTACTTCGCAGGCTCGCCCAAGAGACGCGGAGACAAGCCGACCATGATGCTAATCGACGGAAGTGGCAGGCGGATTCTCCAGGAGATCGAGGATCTTGCGGAGGCCTGCACTGAGTGCCTCCGGCTGCCAGGTCCACTGTGACTCAGAGCCGCGCCCAGTTCGGTCCTGGAGTCGGAAGTCGTGGTGAAGGACGCCGGCGTTGGTCAGCGCCTGCAGGTGGTCGCCGACGGTGCTGCGGCTTCCGCCGACCGCTTGCATGACCATGCGGGCGGTGAATGCTCCGGCAGCTTGCGACGCGTATCGGAGGATGCTCACGCGGAGTGGTGACGCGCCGAGGACGTCCTGGAGCCAGGCGATGTCGGCGTTAGCAAGGTCGTCTCGGGGATCTGGGGTAGGGGGCATCCCGACAATCATGGCGCAGGGGCTGCGGTTACGCGCACCCTGGGCGTGCTTCGTCGTGCACACCTGCGGCACGCAGCTTCATCCTGTTCGTCGAGTTGCTACCTCACGTGGCTCAGTCCGGCATTGAAAGCGAAGCGGGCTCTGCTGGCGTGTGGCGCCATCGATCGCTCCTGCCCAGGTGAAGGTTCTCGCACAATACGCACCGCTTCAAGCATCTCTGTCCCGTCCCTAAACTGTGTGTTTCTGCTTAGGTGGTAGCCGTTGCTGGCTGCCGGTCCACGTCTGACCCGGTGAGGGTGCGTGGTTGCGGTTTCGTCGCCTGCTGCCCAGCCTGCTGGGTCTTCTGCCTGGCTCTGCCGCCGTTTACGGTCTCCGGGCCACTCCCGGCGACGCTGGGTGTTACGAGGTGCGCGAGGTTCCGGCTCGCGTTCAGGTCGCGATCCAGGATCAGGTCGCAGTGCTCACACCGGAAGGTGCGTTCGCTGAGGGACAGCTTGGTTTTCACTGTCCCGCAGTTCGAGCAAGTCTTTGAGGACGGCATCCACCGGTCAGCGACGACCAGGGTGGAGCCGAACTTGGTGGCCTTATAGGCCAGCTGGCGTCGGAACTCTCCAAAACTCGCATCCGCGATTGCACGGGCGAAGGAGCGATTCTTCATCATGCCGGCGACGTTGAGGTCCTCGATCACGATCGTGCCGTGGGTGCAGGCAAGGTTCGTGGTGAATTTGTGGAGGGCGTCTTCCCGGAGGTACCCCACCCGTGCGTGCAGTTTCGCGAGCCGGTCGGCGGCATGGCGCCGTCCCGAGGAGCCTGGCTGGGTCCGCGCGTAGGCGCGAGATGCGGTTGTGAGCCTGCGTTGCGCATCGGCCAGATGCTTCGGGTTCTCAATCACCCGGCCGTCCGAGATGACAGCGAGAGTTTTCAGCCCCAGGTCCACCCCGATAGGCGCACCCGACGGCGGAATGGGGACTCTCGTTGCACGCTCGACGGTGAAGACGACGAACCAGCGACCGCCCGTTCGAGAGACTGTCGCACGCACGATCCGGTCCTCACCGATCCGGCCCTGGACCTGCTCGTGCGTATGGACCCGGCCGATCCGCGGGAGCTGCACACCAGTCCGGTCAGCAATCCCGAAGCTCCCGGTCGTGTATGCCCACGCCGCACGAGCGCGAGCACGGGACTTGAATTGCGGGAATCCGGCATGCTTGCCGCGCCGTCTCCCACGCCGTGAGTCCGACCACGACTTCAACGCCCGCGCCAGAGCGTCAAGACCCGACGAATACGCCTCTTTCGAGTTCTCCGCCCACCACGGCGCGAGGACCGCTTTCTCGGCGTTCCACCACCGGCGTAGCGTGTACAGACTCCAATCCACGCCCGGGAGCTCAGCCTCGGGTACCCCGGCGGCCTTCGCTGCAGCACGCGCCTCTAACTGCTCTTTCACATGAGCAAGACCAGCATTGAAGGCAAACCGGGCAGCACCTGCATGAGAGAGCAACAAGCCCTCCTGCCGGGGACTGGGGTCCAATGCGACCCTGACACCCTCAAGCGCCACTAGCCGACCGCAGCGAATGATCGGGCCGCAGCCAGGACGCGGGGTCCGACTTTCTCGAGTTCGCCGGTGCGGATGAGACGAGCGGGCGATTCATCGTCGAGTTGCGGGTTCATGCCCTGGAACCACGACTGAGCCACGCGCGGGTGGTCTCGTTCGGTCAAGACACCCGCTACCTGGAGGGCCAGCCGCAGGCGTTGCTCGGTGGCGGTAGATGGCGTGCGCGCTCCTTCTGCCCACAAACGCACGGCACGGGTTTCCTGCACGTTGCCGAGGTAGGCGACGAGCTGGGCGCCCAGCAGGCCACGGAGCTGGTCAACGATTTGTGGGACTCCGTCGCGAATGGATCGTTGGAACACATCGAGTCCGGGAGTCGGTGTGATCATCTCCATACTGACAGCATACGGTTAATACACCGCAAATCACACCCATAATCACAACCCGTCGAGCGGGCTAAGCCTTCGCCTTCAGAGGGCGGGCGGGTGCTGTTGCTGTTCTAGACGCACTCGAGGAGATTGGTGCGCACGCCCTGGGCGAGCTTGGTGCGGATGCGGAGTGCGCGCTTGCGGAGCGCGTCGTAGGCGATTCCGAGGTCTGCTGCGATCTCGCGCTTGCTCTCGGTGCCGAGCTCGACGCGAGCGAGCAGGGCGATCTCTTCGCGGTTGAGGATGCCGGTGTCGCGCGCCCACTGGAATAGGTTCGCGAGTTCCATCTCCGGTGTGGGTTCTGGGTCCCAGGTGCCGAGGATCTCGGCGAGGTCTTCGTTCGACACGGTGATCGTGTGTGCGGCTGTCTCGGCGGCTGGGCGGCGGGGAGCGAGCAGGCGCAGGGTCTCCATGGTGAGGTTGCCGCGGACGTGGGCGGTGCGGTGCAGGCGGTAGGAGCGGATGCTCTCCCATGCTGCGCCGATCGCGACGTTGACGCGGTCCGTCCGTGAGTAGGTGTCCATCGCGGTGACCCGGTGCACCATCTCGCGGGCCGGTGCGATGAGCTCCTGGAGGAGCACCCGCTCTGCGGCTTGGTTGCCGTCGTGCGCGAGCGTGATGAGCGTGTAGAGCAGTCGGTCCTGCTCCTCGCCCCGGGCGGTGGCGATGGCCTGCAGGAGCTCCGCACCGGTGAACGTTCCGAGGCTGTCGTAGTGACGCTCGCGGTTCGCGTGCTGCGTCGCCCAGTCGTCGTTGAGGGTGATGGCCAGCGACGGGGAGGTGGCTTCGATGGACATGAGGCTCCTGGTGCGTAGAGGTGGGCGGTACCTCTGATCACCGTCCTCAGGCGGCGTGTACTCGACCGTGTACTGAGCCGCCCTGCTCTGCGGTGAGCGTCGTTTGCGGCCGTGTACTGCCCTCGCCGATCCCTTGTGCCGACTGGGATCCGCGACCGTCGAAAAAAGTTGGGGATCCGCTGTCCCAATTCGTCCTCCCGGTGTGCCCCTTGTAGGTAAGACCCGTTTTCTTCGCCCCCCAATCCGCTTCAAGGGAGAGCCACATGACGCACCCGAACCCCGAACCCGAGTCCACGCAGCCGGCAATCGATGACGATTTCCTGGCGTTCGCGAGCGGCTCGGGACGCGTGCTCCAGGCACGTGAACGCACCGAGCTCCACGCCGTGGAGCTGTACCAGCACCCGTTCGACGAGGACGCTCGCAGCCGGTTCCTCAGCTGGCTGGAGTCCGAGCAGTACGCCTCGGCAGCGGCCACGTTTCCGCGACTTGTCGAGTCCAGCTGGGGCACCACAAAGGAAGGCACCCGATGAAGAAGAGCAAGCAGAAGGACAGCGTTGAGGAGGAGGCTCCTCAGGGCGTCGCGCTGACCTCCCGATGGACGCAGGGGGCCGTGCTCCGGCAACGTCTCGTCGCAGGCCTGATCGTCGTCGGGGCAGCCTCAGGCGCAGTCGCGTTCGCCGGGAATCTGCTCCCGGACCCAAGGCCGCAGGCCGCAGCGGCGAGCAACGACGGTGCTTTCACGACGACGCAGCAGGATGCTGGTGCTTTCGCCGTCGGGTACGTCGGAGCATGGCTCGGTGCGTCGCAGAAGGCGCACACCGAACTCGACCGGTACGTGCAGCTCTCGTCGACGTCGTTGTCCGACGCCCCGTGGTCCTACCGTGACATCGCGGTGGCCTCCGTCACCCCTGGCGCCACCGACGGCGTCATCACCGTGGTCGTGTCGGCGAACGTGCAGGAGCCGTCTGCGGATCCGGAGAACGTCGACGCGAGCAACTGGCCCCGCCGGTACTTCCAGGTCGCCGTCATCGCGAACGCGACCACCTTCACTCCGCTCGGACTGCCGGCACCGATCGCGGCTCCCGCGATCAAGACGACACAGCCGGTGTACGCGTACCCCGTCACCCTCGGTGTCTCAGACGCGGCCGGCGCCGCGGTCGAGGCGTTCCTCGGTGCCTACCTGGCCGGGTCCGGAGATCTCGACCGGTACATCTCCCCCGAGGCGACGATCGCCGCGGTCACGCCGGCACCGTACGTGTCCATCACGACGGCGAACATCGCCGCCGACAAGGAAGCACCCGTCACCCCAGCCGACGGCACCGAGCTGCGCACGTTGACCACCGTCACCGTCACCAACGCGCTCGAGCAGTCCCTGCAGGCCACCTACGCGATCGAACTGAAAGCCCGGGGCGGCCGGTGGGAAGTCACTGCCATCGCCACTTCCCCCGCCCTCAGCTCCGACTCGGCGAAGAAGACGGCACCGACCCCGGAGCCGACGTCCACCCCAACCCCGACCGCACCGTAACGCTCGAAAGGAACAACACCATGTCCATCATCGAAGTCCTCACCGCACCTGACCTGGCAACGAACGTCCAGGCCGCCGCCGCGGTCATCCCCCGCGCCGGCATCATCGACACCGCCAACGACCAGACCAACCAGCTCGGCGACCTCGTCAAGAACCTCGGCGGCCTGGCCGTGACCGTGCTCCTGCTCGCCGCGGCCATCAAGAGCAAGCTGGGCGTCGGCGCCATCATCGGCGCACTGTTCATCGGCGGGATCGTGCTCTTCGCTCTCAACGGCGGCATGGGGTGGCTCGCCGACCAGGTGAATGGCCAGCTCCAGGCAGGGATCTCCGTCGACGCTCCCGCGAACACCTGGACAGCCTGACCCATGTCCGAGCACGCTCACGGCCCCGACGTCGCCAAGTTCTACACCAGCGCCCGCCGGTTCCCCATCCTCTTCGGCAAGCTGCCCAACGGCGGCCGCGTCTGGGGTGGCCCGTACACGCTCGTGCAGGTCGGCGTCGGGACCGGAGCGATCGCCCTGTGCTGGTTCATCCGACCCGTATGGAGCACCGGCAGCATCATCACCGATCTCGTCATCACCATCACTACAGGGGCGGCAGCACTCTGGCTCTCAGGCAAGATCCCCGCCAGCCGCCGCCAGCTCGGCAACATCGCCCTCGACGTCGCAATCGGCGCCTCAGCCTCACGAACCGGCACCTACCAAGGCCGCACCGTCCGCGAGCTCAAGCCCCACTACGTCGGCGGAAGCGTCCTCATCATGGACACCCCCACGACCGCACCGGCCATCGCGGCCGCACCGGTCGCACCGGTCGCCGTCGTCGACGTGACACCGGAGCCCTCCCCGGCGCCAGCAACAGAGGCGACCTTGCCGGAACCAGAACCTGTCTCGGAACCGCTGCCGGACAACGTCATCCCCATCACCCGCCGCACGATGCCCTCCAGCGGGCTCAGCCGGCTCCTCGAACAAGCTCGGAAAGACGAGGCCAACTAATGCGCGTCCCCATCCTCGCGTTGAACCAGCACCTCATGTGGACCCGCCAGGGCACAATCTGGGCCACCTGGCGCATCCAAGGCCTCGCTCGCGGCTTCGGCGGCGGCAAGACCTACGGCTGGTCCCGCGCACACCACCAGGACCTGTTCCAATCGATCCTCGGCGAAGCCCTCATCCTCGGCCTCACCGCAGACATCGAACCCGAAGTCATCGTCAACAAGATGCTCGAGGGCGTCAACATCACCGAGCACACCGGATGGGCAGAAGAAGCCCTCCTCACCGTCGACGCTCTCCGCGAGCGGCCCCTCGGCACCCGCGAATACTGGCTCGCCGTCCCCCTCCGCTCCGGCAACGTCGTCGAACAGCTCAAAGCCTTCCGACGCACCACCGAGGCCACCACCCTCGACCTCCTCGCCCTCGGCCCACGACGCCCCTCCGAACGCGAGATCGAAGACGCCCTCCAAGCCGCCGGCCGCATCGAAGAAGCCATCCCAGCCGCCTTCCAGCCCACCCGAGCGACCGCCTCCGAGCAGCTCTGGATGTTCGGTCACGCCATGCAACGCGGCCTCTCCCTCGACAACGGCGCCCCCGCACCCACCGGCGTCCGCGGCGGAGTCGCCCACCAGTTCCACGACGGCGCTCGCCGTACTCAGGGAACGAACGGGGCCATCTTCCCCAACCCCTTCTTCGACGAGGGCGGCAAGACCGACCCGAAGCGGATCACGGAGAAGCTCAACCCGCTCACGCAGCGGTTCCTCAAGGTCATCAACCCGCGGGAGGACACCACCTCCTACCAGGTGATGCTCGCGCTGGCCGGCACGCCAAAGGGCGGGTGGGAGTCTCCCGGAGTCGAGTGGATGCAACGCCTGGACGAGCTCGGCGTCGACGCCGACTGGGCGCTGCGGCTGAACATCGTCCGCGCCTCCGTCGCGCTGCGCAGGAATGCTCGCGCTGAGGCCAACATCACCGATCAGCTCGAGCAGCGCAGCGGCACCCAGACCATCACCGGATCCGGGAGCGAGATGGAGGACTCCGCCGCCACCCTGCAGGAGTACGTACGCGAGCTGAACCGGACCGAGAAGGAAGTCGAGATCCAGACGACTCTGATCGTCGCCGTGGGCGGCGAGACCGCTGATGATGCCCGCCGCAAGGCGAACTTCATCGCGAAGGACTTCAAGGGGATGGAGTTCATCTTCGAATCCCCCTACGGCGCCCAAGAGGCACTGTGGTGGGGCATGCTCCCCGGCGTGCCGACGGACCGGGTGATCCGCGAGTTCACCGAGATCACCACCAGCCGCAACTTCGCGTCGCTGATCCCCTGCACCTCCAGCGAGCTCGGCGACGACCAGGGGATCTACTTCGCCGACAACATCACCAGCGGAACCAACCGACCGGTGTTCCTCGACCTCCACGGCCAGGTGCGCTCCGACATCTCCGCTGCCGTAGCGATCTGTGCCGAACCCGGAGCCGGCAAGTCTGTCGCGTTGAAGGGCATCGTCGGCGACAACCACGACCGCGGTGGCCGCGCAGTCATCATCGACCGCACGGCCAGCCGCGAGTACGGCAAGTTCGCGCGCTCGCTGGATCCCGAGCGTACGACCATCGTCGACATCGTCAACCCGGCGTTCTCGCTCGACCCACTTCGGGTGTTCGGTGCGCGCACCGGCGCTTCCCACATGCAGGGGCTCCTCTCGTCGCTGCTCGGTGTCCCCGCGCGCTCGCCGGGCGGCGTCATGCTGTCCGAACTCCTCGAACCCGAGTACGCCGTCGCAAACGGTCTCCACGATGCCGGGGCACTGTTGCAGCATGTCCGCGTCCTCGGCGAGAAGGATGCGGAGGCGAAGAACCTCGCCGGCCTGATGGGTCTCTACGCGAACAAGGAGTACGGCGCCGTCCTGTTCGACGCCACGCTTCCCCCGCTGGACGTCGACTCCAACACGATCGTGTTTCTCACCCACGGTCTCGAGCTGCCGGACGAGCACGAGCTGCTCAACGACAAGATGAACGCCGAGATGTCCCTCCCGAAGCTCTTCGGTCACGCGATGTATGCCCTGCTCATGAGCCTGGCCCGCGAGGTGTGCTTCGCCAACCCGGACGAGCTCGCCCTCCTCGTCATCGACGAGGTCAAGCACGTCACCGATTCGATCGTCGGCTGCAGGGAACTGAGCGTGTTCCTCCTCGACGGCCGCAAGCACGGCGCTCCGCTGTGCATCGCCGGCCAGGACTGCCATCACTTCGGCCCCGCTGAGCTGCGCGGCATGATCAAGAACCGCGTACTGATGCGCCAAACCGACATCGGGCTTGCCAAAGGCAACCTCGAATGGTTCGAGGAGGGCTTCTCCAACAACGACAACCTCGTGCACCTCGTGACCAAAGAACTCTCGCCGCTCGGCAACGACGGCAAGGTGCCCCTCGAGCGCCGAGGAGAGGGCCTCATGCGAGACGCCCGCGGCCGGATGGGCAAGATCCGCAAGACCCTGTCACTTCGCCCCCACCGCCGCGAAGCAACACTCACCACCCCGCAGACCCTGGAGCATGCGCTCCACCTCGAGGGGGCCGCATCATGATCCACACCTACGCGACGGCCATCCGCGATCTCCAGAACCGTGCCCGCAGGCTCCACCTGTGGTGCATCCTCCATCCCCGCCTGACTGCAGCGCTGATCGTGACGGTGGGCTACCTCATCGCCTGCATCGCTCTCGCACCTCCGGCCCATGCCGCAGATGGCACGGAGACTGCAGAGTTCCCGCTCCTGCCGCCGACCCCGATCACGGACTCCGCCGGCGTCTCGCTCACGCACTACATCACGCTGCCGCTCGACCGTGGCCAGGGACAGTTCCCGCCCCGGTGGGACAAGGGCGTCGTCGGGTTTGCGATCGACTTCGCCTGGATCCCGAGCGTGGTTGTGATCTCCTGGGTCCTCTGGCTGTTCCAGTGGCTCCTTGGCTTCGAGTGGGTGAGCTGGCTCGCGACACCTCTCAACAGCATCGCGACGCTCCTCCAGACCTTCCTCGGGGAACTGAACTGGATCCCGTTCGCGCTGATGGTCACGGCCCTGGCAGCCGGCATCATGTTGATGCGCGGCCGGTACGCCACGGGCGGCGCCGAGATCGCCGTCTCGGTAGTCTGCGCCGTCCTCGCCGGCGGGCTCTTGGCCAACCCGGTCGCCACTATCACCGGGCCAGGTGGTGCCCTCGAGGTCAGCCAGACGTACGGCGCGAACCTCGCCGCCAGCATCGTGTCCGACGACGATCAGATCGGCCAGACCGCCGTCCGGCCGGCAGATGCACAGAACGTCATCACCACCGCGATCACCGGACAACTCGTCGACCTCTTCGTCCGTCAGGGCGCCCAGATCGTCGTCTTCGGTAAGCCCCTCACCGGCGACTGCGAGGCCGTCTTCACCGACACCATGGCGCTCGCCAAGCCCTACGACCTCGACAGCACCGAGGTCCGTGACAGGGTCGGTGACTGCGACCCGGCGGCCAAAGACCACGTCCAGCACCCCGGCGTGCACCAGGTCATCACCGCCGGCAGCATGAGCATGGGCACGCTGTCCCTGCTCATCCTCGGCATCGGTCTCGCGCTCTTCCTCTTCGCAGCGATCCTGTACACCCTCTGGCAGGCCATGAAGTCGATGGTCGCTGTCCAGGTCGCCGTCCTCCCCGCTCTCGGCCGCGCTGCCCTCTGGAAGTCCGTCTTCGGCACGTACATCGGCGCGTTCACGCTCGCGGCGACCGTCGTCGCACTCGCCGTCTACCTGCGGCTCTTGATCTACCTGCTCTCCTTCGATGCTGGCCTCAACCTCGCATCCCAGATGATGATCGTGAACCTCTTCAACACCGTCTTCCTCGTCTCACTCATCGTCGCGCGGCACCGGGCTAAGAAGGCCGGCGAGACCCTCGCCGAACGTCTCTCCAAGATCGGCCTCGGCAACGCCAAGCTCGGCGCCGGCCCCTCACCGGTCCTCTCCTCCGCCATGCGCGTCGGCGAACACTACGTCGCTAGCGCGCTGCGCAGCAGCCGCAAGCCCACTGCTGACCGCCAACTCGCACCGGCTGCCCCACGAGCCAAGCAACCAGCTCCCACCGCCGACGCCGGCTACATGCACGCCACTCGCGACAACACCAGTCCCGCAGCGCTGGAAGCAGGCTCCCCCTCGGACGCACCCACCGGAGGCAACGGGGCACGCCCTGCCGGAGGCCGCACCGGATCGAAGATGCTCGGCGCGGCGCTCGCGGCCACCGAGCTCGCAACTGCGGCAGCGACCGGTGGCACCAGTTCCGTTGCGCTCCGAGCGACCACGATGGCGGGTCAGACGATCCTGCAGCGTCACATCGCTCAGCGTTCGTCCGTCGAGGAGCCCGCCGGCCGGCAGCCGATCGACATCATCGGCGACGCTCCCGCCTCACAGCCCTTCGGCCGGCGCATCATCGTCGACGCCGAAGGTCACGGACACATCGAACGCCAGGCTGAACGGAACGAGGTCGTCCACGACATCTCCTCCCTGCCGCCCCGCCGACCAGCACCCGCCCGCCCGTCGCCGCTACGCAACGAGCTCGCCCGCATCGCCCGACCCAACGGATCATGAAAAAGCGTCTGCTGATCCCCGCATGCGTGCTCGCGGTCGCGCTGCCGCTGGGCGGCTTCGGGTCCTTCATGGCCCTCTCGATAGTGGGTGCCGTCAGTTCGCTCTCCGGAGGCGGATGTGCTCCCAGCTCCGAGACCAACGCGCAGCCCGCCGGCACCTCTGACGGGACCACCACCCTCACTACGGCCGACGGTACGAGCTTCACGCTCGACCAGGCGCAGCTGTCCAACCTGCGCACGATGCTCGGCGTCGCCAACTCCCAGCAGATCTCCGACCACGGCATCATCACCATGTTCGCGACGACGCTCGTCGAGGCCAAGGGCCGGAACCTGTCCAACGTGAAGGCCTACCCCGAGTCCGCGAACTACCCAAACGATGGCGACGGATCCGACCACGACAGCCTCAACCCCTTCCAACAGCGGGTAGAGAGCGGATGGGGAACCGTCGCCGAACTCATGGATGTCTCCTACGCCACCAGAGCGTTCCTCGGCGGACCCAACGGACCCAACGCGGGATCCCCGCGCGGCCTGCTCGACATCCCCGGCTGGGAGACCATGCCGGTCGGCGAGCTCGCACAAACCGTCCAGGTCAGCGCCCACCCCGAGCGCTACGCCAACTACGAACCCGCCGCCACGCAACTCCTGCAGCAGCTCGGCGGATCCGCCTCAAGCTGCACCTCCGGCCCCACCGGCGAAATCGCAATGCCCCTCGACGTGCCATTCAGCATGACCGACGACTTCGGCCCCCGCTCCGACACCGGAACCGGCGCCAGCACCTGGCACCCCGCCGTCGACCTCCAGAACTACCCCAACCCCTGCGGCCGCCCCGTCTACGCGATGCTCCCCGGAACCGTCACCCTCAGCAGCGAGCTCTACCTCTCGATCAGACACCCCGACGGCTTCGTCGTCAGCTACCTCCACATGTACAAGTCCGAACGCCTCGTCGACGTCGGCGCCACCGTCGTCCCCGGCCAACAGATCGGCGTCACCGGCAACGTCGCCCCCAGCACCGGCTGCCACCTCGACGTCCGCATCAACGTCCAGGGCAACACCAACCCCCAAGTCGCCGCACTCCCCCTCGACGCCAACGGCGCCGGCTACGTCAACCCAGAACTCTTCACCAAGGTCTGGGGCCTCGAACTCTGCGGCCCCGACTGCGCCCGCAACTACTAACTTCACCCCCCGATGTCCCAAACGACGCCCCACGTGTACCCCTCCTAGGTAGACGCACACGAAGGAGATCACCATGACAACCACCAACGCCACAGACGACAACGACGTCCTCGCCTACCTGCTCCTCGGCGTATTCCTCCTACCGGCCCTGCCGGCGCTCGCCGGATCGTTCTTCGCCCCAGTCCAGGTGTGGCTGATCGGACACGGCATCATCACCACCACCGGCGTGATCATTCCGATCGGCAATGGGGCCGGCCTCGACGTCCTCCGAATCGTGATCGTCGGCGCATTCTTCGCCCTGGTGATCTTCCTGACGGTCCTCGTCCTCCGTCGCGCCAAGGAACGCCGTGCAGCGCGGAGCGCCCGATGAACCCGTTCACAACCCAACGCCCGACCGCAACCAACGCGTCGCTGCCACCTGTCCGCACTCACGCGGTGTCGGTGACAGCGACGTCGACGCTGCTGGGGATTGTCGTGGGCGGGGTCGCCGTCCTGACGGATCAACGGGAGCTCCTGGCCGGCTGTGTCGTGGGTGTTCCGTTCATGAGCGCTGCAGCGATCACTGCAGGCATCAGGACGCGCCGGCGCGCCGAGCTCACGGATCGCTTCATCCTGGCCGTGTCATCGACTCTCGGATGGCGGGAACCGTCTCGTGACGTCCTGCGCGTCAAGAAGTGGTCGAGCCGATGGATCGGCCACCCCACCAAGTTCCGTGTGCACTACAGCGAGGTGCTCGATGACACCTCCCCCACGTTCCTGCCCGACATCGCGACTCACGCGAAGCGACGCCTCGGAACCACGTACGCCGTCGAGAAGCACGACGCCAGGAAGACCTACGTCACGTTCGTGGAGAAGGTCGTCGAGGCGGGCAGCAAGGACTTCCAGATCGAGCGCGTGAAGACGATGGTGGCGAAGATCTTCGGCCCCGGATGCAAGGTGGAAACCGGCTTCGACAAGGACGGCCTTCACGACATCACCGTCGGCTACGAGGTGACGCCGCGGCTGGCTTCCTCAGCGCTCCGTCATCGCGTGGAGATGAACCTGTCCTCCGCTCTCGACGGCCGCTGGCGGGCGCACTGGGATCTGCAGCACGATCGCGTCCGCTTCGAAGTCCGGCCGGCGCTCCCCGGGATTATCCCGAACCCGTCCGTCGCGCCGGAGGAAGTGGATCCGCTCGCGACTTACGACTCCCTCGAGGTGCCCTACGCCGTCGACGAGGACGGCAACGTCCTCACCTGGCGGCCGAAGCGCGACCCGCACATGCTCATCGTCGGCAAGACCGGTAAGGGCAAGACCGTCGTCGAGCTCGGCATCGTCGGCTACCTCGCAGCGATGGGCTGGGAGATCTGGGGCATCGACGGGAAGCGCATCGAGTTCCTCGGCCTGCGCAGCTACCCCAACGTCAGCCTCATCGCGGGCCGCATCGACCACCAGGCCAGGGTCGCCCACCAGGTCTACACGATGATGCAGCAACGGTTCGAGGACTACGAGGCGGGCCGTGTCAGGCTCGAGGACTTCGTGCCGGTGCTGTTCTTCATCGACGAATACAAGACCTTCCGCAACGCGCTCACGCGCTGGTACCGATCGGTGAAGCCCAAGGGAGGCCTCGCCACACCGCCGGCTCTCGACGAGATCTCCGACTTCATGAGCCTCGCCCGGAAGGTGCGCATGCACTGCGTGCTCGGCACCCAACGTCCCGACGCCGAGTTCCTCACCGGCGACATGCGCGACAACTTCGGCTGCCGGATCTCCCTCGGCCGCCTCTCCCCCGACGGCGCGAAGATGATGTGGGATTCGTACAACATCGGCGTCACCGTTCCGCTCAAAGCCATCGGCCGTGGGACCGCGTACAACCAGGAAGGGATCCCCGTCGAGGTACAGGCGTACTGGACGCCCGACCCCTACCAGACGGACCCTGCCACGCCGGAGAACTGGGTCACCCCCGGCGACCTGGAGATCGTCGAGCGGATGCGCCCACGGGTCACCATCCACCAGCTCAAACAGATCGTGGACCCAGACGACTTCGTCGACCTCGACGGTGAGAGCGACCAGGACGCCCCGAACTACAACGACTACATGGCGACCCGCATCATCGCCGCGTCCGCAGCTGACGAGATGCCGGTCAGGAAGGCCGCCGGCGTCTATGCGCGCAAGAAGTCCAGCGAGCTGACCAAGCTACAGATCGCGAGCCAGGAGGTCGAAGAGGACGACACCGATCTGTTCGCCGGCTACGGCGCAAGCTCCAGCATCTCGCTCGTCGACCTCGTTGACTCCGAGGAAGGCTTCAACGGGGCGATCGCGCTCGTCGACGCCGACAACGGCATCTGGGGACTCATCGACGGTGTCGAACCCGACCTCGACGAAGGGTACGTCGCGCTCGATTATCGGGACCTCGGCACAGGTGAGCCCAGCTCGATCTCGCTCCCCGAAGACGAACCCATCACCATCAGAACTCCCGAGAAGTAGGAACCACTATGTTCGGACACGCGACACGCACGCGCTCAATGCTGATGCAGCATCATCTTTCTGTTAGACATATCCCATGTCCGCTCTTCTTCCAGCACCCAAACCAGGTCAACAGCCTCGGGGAACGCGCAAGGCAGCGACCGTCCGGCTTCCGGAAAACACCTACGAGGCGTACGAGTCCAGCGCCCGCGATCTCGGCATCCCACTCGGGAGCTATCTCGCGCTCAAGCTGGCGGAAGCGCACAACGAAGAACCTCCCCAGTACGTCCTGGAGGAAATCGAACGCGCGGAACGACGCGCGCGACTCATTCGACAGCAAGAGGAGTTGCCCACCATGGCACGCAGCGCCTAGCAAAACTCGAGAGCCTCCAACTGCCGGCAAGCAGTGGAGGCTCTCAGAGAGTTTCGGTGGAACACCCCCGACCACGAATCTCGGGTGCCCCATTCAGTTGTTCAACCAGGACCCCAGGAGGGCCGTTTTTGATGCGTCCGTTAGGAGCGATCAGATGGATCATACCCCATTTCGTTTTCTGTTTTCGAAATCGACACGAGGTCTCCGCCGACCGTTCGGGGGTGACCGCTGATGGCGATTCGCAAGGGTGAGTGGCGCGTTGCACGGGACTACGAGCCCATGCCTAACGCGTGGGCTCGGGACCCGCGACTCAGTCTCGAGGCTGCAGGCCTGCTCTGGTACATCTGCTCGCACCGATTCGATTTCACGATGACCGAGGCGCAGCTGATGCGCGCGAAGAAGGTCGGTCGGGACAAGCTGCGACGGATCAAGAACGAGCTCTACGCGCTCGGCTACCTCCACAAGCAGGCGATCCGCGATGAGTCCGGTGCATTCACGGGAGAGATCGATTGGATCGTCCAGGACCCCGCAGACGTCGCGGAGCGGGCACGTTTGGCTGCGCTTGACCTGGACCAGCCAAACGGGGGTAAGCATGCTCAGAGGGCCGATTCTGGGCGTTTCAGCCGGACGACTGAAAACCCGTCGTCCGGTGTCGAAGGCATCGAAGATCACCAGATGACGGAAAACCCGTCGTCCGGTGTCGAGCCTGTGGATAACTCCCGAATGACGGGAAACCCGTCGTCCGGAGAAACGCACAATTCGGACGCCTCCGAGAGCGACCGTAGGACGGGTATCCAGACGACGGGTTTTCCGTCGGTGCTTAAGGAAGACGATCTTTTAAGAAGACTTAACCCCCCGTCATCATCAGTACCTGAGGTACCTGAAGAGGCGCAGGCGCCCTCGGACAGCGATGATGATGATGATCCGGAAGTTGTCATCGAAAGAGTGACCCGGGCCGTCCTCAGCGGACTGGATCCTCGGCTGGACGTCGACGATCTCCGAGAGCGACTGCGCGCCGGTCGCGTGGTGTCCGTGGACACCCTGGACCTCGCCGCAGCGGCAACTGAAATCTGGGCGCGACGCAGCGGCCCAGTTGCGAATCCGATCTCGTTCGTCGCGGCGTCGATCGAACGGACGCCGACGAGCTGGCAACGCTCGCCCAAACCGAGCGCGATCGCAACCAACGCCGGGCTGTGTGCCACCGCTGGCCACAAGTTCTTCGACGACTACGAATTCTGCGTTCGCTGTGACTCGCCTCGAGCTGCAGCGACGGCGATCGCGTCCTGACGCGACGGAACCAAGGAGACCAACATGAGACCCCAGCCCTGGAGCCCTCAGGAGATCCCGACGATCTGGGTGGACTACACCACCGGCTACGGACGCACTGGAGCCGGCGCCGAAGTGAAGCCCCGCATCGCCGGCGGCCGTGTGAAGCCGAACCTGCTGGACATGCTCGAAACCGCCGCCCATCTCGGCGCCGGCCGGATCATGTTCACCGGCAAGCTCCCCGACCGTGAGCCGGGGAAGGCGCATTGGCTGATGGCCTCGACGAAGGGCTGGGATGCAGCGAACGTGTTCCCCAAGGGAGACGCGGCGACCTTCATCCGTCAGACGACCCTGCAGAAGGTCGAAGTCCGAACCGCGGCCGAGTGGTTCGGAGACATCCACCTTTCCCCCGAACAGGCGCGGCAGTCGTGGGACATGGTCGCAACAACGCTGCGCAACGTCGAGGAACGCGCCACGATGTTCCTCAGCCCCTCCGCCACCGGCCGTAACCTCTGGGCCCTGTCGTTGCCGAAGAACGTCGACCTCGAGCCGGTCAGCGCCGACATCGCGGAAGAGATCCACAAGACCGCCGGCCAGCACCACCTCGAGCACCTCGTCGCCGGTGAGAACTTCTCCAATTCGCCCATGTGCCAGCCGCTCATCGACCCGAAGACGACACCGAACATCGACAAGTTCGCCTACGTCGACGGCCGCTTCATGTATGCCTCGCTGTGCCGCGAACTCGGCATCGGACCCGGGCGTCGCCTCAACCGCGCGGCAGCGTTCGACCTCCTCGAGAACGATCGCTACGCACGCGCCCGGTACCTCGTCCGCTTCACCGTCCCTCAGGACTGGGAGCACGTCGGCATCTTCGCCCTGCAGCACCTCAAGGTCGCCGACGGCTGGTACTACCCGAACATCCCCGGCACCGGAGGAGACACCTGGGCCGATGCCGCAGAGATCGACATCGCCCGCCGTCACGGATGGACCGTCGAACCGCTCGAAGCCGTCCAGTTCCAGAAAGCGCGCCCCCTCGACACCTTCGCCGAGCGCATCATCCGCGCCCGAGACCGAGTCGACTCCAACCTCGAGCTGCCCGCCCTCCTGCGCAAGGCTGTCTCCGCCGCACTGCGTGCCATGGTGATCCAAGCGATTGGCGCATTCGCATCCCGAGGCCTCGACCGCGTCATCCGCGTCTCATCAGCGCGCGAGATCCCCGTCGAGTACCAGGGCAGCGTCGAACGCTACGGCAACGAGTTCACCTACACGATTCCCGGACAGATTTCCGAGCGCAATCGCCCGTTCTACCACCCCGAGTTCGCATCGCAGATCTGGGCACGAGGACGAGCGAAGGTCCTGGAGACCCCCCTCGCGGGAAGCTACGGCAATGCCCGCGGTGGGGCGCTCTCGGTGAACCCGAAGACCCTCATCGGCATCAACGGTGACGCGATCTACACGACCGAGGTTCCCCGCTGGGCGCTCCCCGAACGCTTCGGAGGCGGTGACGACGGCAAGACCGGCCGTCTCCGCCTCCAAGGCGTGGTCGAGGGCAACATGATCACGCCGGCATCGCTCCGGGCACGCGACAGCCTGAAGAAGCGCGCTGAGAAGGCCGGCCCCGAATCGGCGTTCGAAATGGAGATGGCCTCGTGAGTCCCAAGCTCACCGCGCAGGAGCTCGTTCGCGAGCTCCGCGCCTCAGGCGTCAGCGCCAGGGAGATCGCCGACGAGCTGCAGCGCGACCCACGCATGGTCAGCAAGATCCTGCGCGGCGAGGCACGCGGCGACGCATACGTGAAGACCCTGCAGGAGCTCGTCGACACCGGCCACGCCATGACCGTGCCGCCACGGCGTCGGACAAAGGCAGGGAAGATCGTCCCGGTCCGGGCACCGAAGGGGGGCCCAGCGAAATCCGTCGTTCCCGAAGACACCGGCGGACGGTACGTCTCACAGCCCAAGCGGGGCCGCTTCACATCAACGAGCTACCTCGCAGAGGGAGGCCGCCTTCACGACATCACCCTGCCCAAGACGAAGAAGGCGAAGGGGCGAGCGAAGGCCGGCGAGGAGATCCTCAGCAAGGTGCGAGCAGCTGCCCGCAACCAGCGCTGGAGCAACAAGCAGATCAAGTTCCAGCTCACCTACGCCAATGGGCGAACCATGGAGGTCGGCACCAAGGGTGGTTACGCCGTCAGCGACCTGCTGTCGAAGCTTCGTGGAGAGGACAAGAAACACCCCGAGTTCACCAACGACCCGATCGCCTGGCTCGTTAACGAATCGAAGAAGCGCGGCTACACCAACCTCGACGTCGACTCCACACCGATCACCGGCGTCACCATGACGGTCTTCTCCCCCGTCCGCCCCAAGACGATGATCTGATCCGCACTCACCGACACCACGAATCCCCCCAACGGTTCCATTGGGGGGATTCGTGGTGTTACAGCGATCAGGTCAGCTTGTAGACGACGAGGCTTCCCGGCCGAGCTCGAGTCATGCCGGCAGACACGTATTGCGCTGCCAGCTTCTCCACCGCGGCCGTGGCCACGATCAACCCACCCTGGAACCGCTCGTCGACGAGCGCGGCGGAGAGCAGTGCAACACCGGCCCCGGCCGGTGCCGATGGATCCCGAACCAGATTGGCGAGGATCCACGTCGGCGTACCCGAGTGCTCCTCGAGCACCTGGCGCTCATCCGCGATCGACTCCTTCGAACGAGGCCGCGACGAAGCCGCGAGACCGAGCGCCCCTCCCATCAACACAACCGCGAAGAGGGCGAGTAACACCAGAAGCCCAGCAGGGCCCCATAGCGACATCACGGCCGGGACGAGTACCGCGAGAGGCAGGTACATGAGGATGATCGTCAGCAATCCCGACCACAGCTGGCGTGAGCGTCGTCGGTCGTCGACCGGAGCCATCGTGACGATCGCTGAGCTCCCATTCCAGAACAACCGCCGGCGCAGAGCCGACGTCGCAAGCGTGGGCGCCACGACGGGCAGCTGCAACAGGGCCACGCGGCGCCCCCACGGTGACGCCCGGTGCTGTGTGAACCCGGACGCGAAGATCCTTGCGAACTGGAACGAGCGCCACCAGGGAGCGGGCACCAGGCCTACGCGAGACCCAGACGATGTTGCTGTGCGACCCACACCATCACCTCCCACCACTCAGGACGGTCGGAGCGCTCATTGGTCGGCGTCTGTCGATCCAGTACACGCTCGTCGACGGGAACCGCGGTGAGGTGGTGCACCTGACTGATGGCAGCGGGCCTTCGGAAGTGCCGGTACCTGCTCCCCCGCGGGGTGCCGGCTGCCGATGCAGCCGAGCGGAACTGCGCAGACTGGCGACGAAGAACCACTGTGCTGCGGCCGACTGTCGGCGTGATGGACGCCGGCCGAAGTCGACCTGGTCGCCGACTCCTACGCTGCAAGACGGTGCCGGGACGGGGCGAGCGCGAGGGTGTACTGAGCGATAGACCTGGGAGGACTTGGCCAACCTCTGAACCTACGGCCGAGGCGTGGCCAATCCTACCGGGGCTGTCAAGCGAGGGGCAAGCATTAGAGGGAATGTTGGGGTTGTGGGGAACTGCAGCATTCGAGGGAACCGGGGCGTTCGAGGGGTTCCCCCGAACCGAAGTGATCGAGGGAACCGAACCGAACGTCGAGCTCATCAGCCCAGTCGCCGCCCCACCGGGATCTTCCCCGGCTCCATCGGCGGGAACGGCTTGCCCTCGTTGTAGCGCTCGGCCACACGGGCGGTCTCGGCTTCGATCGCGGCTTCGACGAAAGCGCTGAATGAGCGGTACCCGGTCTGGAACTGCGTGAGCGCCCACGTGCCTCGAGCGGCATTCACAACCGACTCCCGGAGGTCGTAGGACTGCTTCTTGACCTTGTCGACCGGTACCGGCGGAGCGGCCGGCACCTCAACCGACTCAGGCTCGCTCCGTCCTCCCGTTGTCACACCGATCACCGGGTCGACCGCAGTTGCCTTCTCGACCCTCCGTGTCTGCTCCTCGGGCGCCGGGCCGTCGAGGCCCTCCAGGTTCGGCTTCCGACGGGAACGGGTGGGTTCGGCGCTCATGACTTGGCGTCCTTCCTGAACGTGGCGATGATCTGATCCGTGAGCTCACCGAGCGGCCCCGTGATGTCTTTCGACTTCGATTTGAACGACGACAGCGGCCTTGCTGCGCTGTACGCCTGAGGGACGACCTCCCGCTCGTGCAGGATGGGTTCGAGGATCCGGTCCCCGTAGTCCTCCCTGAGGTACCCCAGCTGCTCGCGGCGGTCGCTGCTGGATTCCCGGTGCCGGTTCACGATGATGCCGGCGGTCCGCAGCGACGGGTTGAAGTGCTTGCGGACTGATGCGAGCGTGCCAGTCATCTCAGCCAGGCCCTGCACGCTCGCGGCGCGGGGCTCGGTGACGAGCAAGGCGTAGTCGGCTGCGACGAGCGAGCTGATGGTGAGCTGGCCGAGCGAGGGCGGGCAGTCGATGAGAACGACGTCGTAGTCACCCTTCACCCCGTCCAGTGCCTCGCGAATGCGGAATTCGCGGCCGAGCAGTTGGTCCTGCTCGCGAGCGGCAAGCGCCAGTTCGGCCGGGACATAGCGCATGGTCCCCCACTGTGGCGCGGCGTCCGAGATGGCGTCCCTCATGCTTCCTGGGATCACCTCTCCCCCGCGACTGCGATCTCCGACGAGCACGTCATTGATCGTCAGCTCTGGACGCGCATCGGGCTGCAGTGCTTCGGTGAGATTCGCTTGGGGGTCAAGGTCGAGCGCGAGCACTCGGTACCCCATCTGCTCGAATTGGTCGGCAACGCTCAGCGTGAGGAACGTCTTGCCGACGCCGCCCTTCTGTTGGCAGGTGGCGACAACGGCCGCTTCACTCCACCCGAAGCCGTTGAGCTTCGATCTGTTCACTGGCACGAGACCTCCTAAGTCGGTAATTACTTCTAATGCTACCAATAGAGGGAATAGAAGTAAAGCACCAGTACACACTAGATCCGCGGAAATCCGGGGAACTTGTCGCTCAGTACACGCAGGACAGGGTGTGCCACATGCCACGTTGCGGTTGGGTGAGCGTGTACCGGACTCATCGCCGGACGCAGAAAAATGCCCCGGCTGACCATCGGGGGGAAGGTCAACCGGGAGCAATGGGGCGGAAACGGGGGTGGCCTCGCGCCTTCCGCTCAGCGTAGCCACGACGGCCGACGAGAGCCAGGCTGCCGCAGCGGCCGAGGACTACGTCAGTGGATGTGAATCAGCTCGCGCGGACGTAGCTGGCGACGGCATCCCGCACCAGCTGCGAGACCGAGACGCCTCGCTCTTGAGCAGCCGCCTTGGCCGCCTGATCCAGCCCAGCCGTCGTGCGAACCTTCCACGTCACCGGGGCGGGGCTCTCGGCCGCCTCGAGGCGCGGCCGGCCGAGAGCGATCGTCACGGCCTCGTCCACGGTCGCGGCGCCCGTTGCGTCCATCAGCGCCTGCCGGCCGTACTCTGCGGCTGCATCCCCGCTCAGTGTGGTGCCAGGCTTCACCTGAAGCTCGCCAGCCTCCGCCCTAGCGGACAGCTCGTCGTAGTTGGTCACTTCGTCTCTCCTTCGTTCAGCAGGTAGCGGAAGACGTCCGTGAGCTCCATCACGTGGAACACGAAGACGTCGCGTGGCTGGCGGTGTGCAGCGATCACCTCGAGGTAGCGATCCGTCTGTCCGTGGGGGTGCCCAAGGTAGACCATCACCTTCTCCCCAGGCTGACCATCCAGCTCGGCAACCTTCTCAGCGTGCGTCATCGCGTACAGAGCATCCTCGCGAGAGATACCGTGCTTCGCTGCGCTGTCCGCCCACCTGATTGCCATAGGAAAAGAGTACCACAAAAAGCGACCCACAACAGGCTCGATCATGAAATGCGTGGTGCTCTGTGCTTCCGCCGGCTGTGGCCCGTCATGCAGTGATCCCCCTAGAGGGGCTCTGCGTCGGGATCAACGACCGTGATCCGCGTGCATGGGCGCCACGAGAACATTTCGTAACCCGCGAGGCGCTCCTGGTGGCTTTCCTCGATGAGACGGCGATAGTCCCCTCGGTCAGACGCGCTCACGAGGCGATTCCACACGGCAACTTCCGCCATCTCCTGCAGCGGGCTTTCTCGCTCTGCGCAGAACTCGACAGCAGACTGGGTCGTGCTGGCCCTGCCCATCCAGACGCGATCGGCGATCGCAGCTGCGTCAGCGTAGATGTCGAAGCGGACGACATCGCCACGCTCGTTCCTCGTCGCCCTGAACCAAGCGAGCGGACGGTCTCGCGTCATCAGCGGGTCGGCACGACGCACTCGAGCGGTAGTCGAATCATCCCAGACCAGCTCGAACCTTCGTTTCGCTGACCCTGCCACCCGACCACGGTAGCGCGGCGCTTCGAGTCTTCGGGTCGTCAAGACTCTGAGAAGCCGAAACCCCCGATTCGGTTCGAATAGAACCAAACCGGGGGTTGTGTAAGTGCGCCGAGTTCGTGCCACTCTCGAACATGACCGATTTCGTGGGGTGCGATGGTGCAGGGGGCCGAGGGGTTGGCTCGTGTCCTGTGGGGCGGGATGTCTGATGCAGACCGCGATCTACGTCCCGGACGGCACGCAGTACACGGCTGATGGCTTCCTCGCGCTCGGGGCTACAGGGATTGCGAAACGACGTCGTTCGCTGATCTGCCCGAGTGACGCATGCAGGGCGCAAGCGAGCTTCGTCCGTCAGAGTTCGGACGGACGAGGCGCTCACTTCAGCGCGAAGCACAGCGAGGACTGCGAGTACAGGTCGGCACCGAGCGAGCAGGTCGGTGGGGACATGGGGCATCCCGTCGACGTCGTAAGGAACGCTGGACAGCGGATTGTGGTCGAGCTCGATGCCGACGTCGAGGTTGAGCGTCACGGCGCTCCCGACGCGTTGTCGCGCGCAGGTGACGCCACGCCGCGGCATGTCGTCGATCATCCCGAGGGCGGTCAGCGCAACGCAGTCAGCCATCGAAAGCTCATGCCGTTGTTCCGCGACGTCGTGCGGAGCGCCAACTACAGGGCTTCGAACCAGATCGTGGTGATCGCCGGGTACCTCGAGCTTCCCGTCCGGCGGTTCTTCGTACCTTTCGACGCCGGCTCGGACGAGCGGTACGACGAGGCGGCCCGGGGCTGGTGGGGTGAGCTCCATTGGGCGAGGATCAACCCCAAGACCGGGCAACTGTGGATGGGAATCGGGCGCCACGACGACAGTGATTTCCGAGTTCTCGTCACCCAGGGCAAGATCAAGTCTTTCCTCGCTTGGTGCGGCGTGAAGGACCCGCAGGATTTGCGCGGAGGCCGGCTGTTGGTGCTCGGGACACGGAAGCGCAGTGCAGTGGGCCCGTACGTGCGTGTTGACAGCCTGTCCAAGGTCGCGTTCCGGCCCGCAGCTTGGGATCCAAGTTGACTGGCCGCGGAAGGCGCGTCGGCCAGTTCGCTGCCGTCGGAGTGGGCGCGGCAATCGTCGGGGCCAGCGTGCGGAGCGTGCTCCCGCCGTTTGTGCTCGACGACCCGTTCTGGCGGGACTTCTGGTCGGGCCCGCCAGTGGCTGGCCTGTTCGCCATCGTCGCGGCCGCGGTCGCGTTCTTCCCCGCCTACCGGTCGACGTTGATCGCGCGAGAGAATGCCGCACGGGAGCAGTGGTGGAAGCGGGCGGAATGGGCGCTCGGCCAAGCCGGTTCAGACAATCAGACTGACCGCGAGGTCGCCAACGATGCACTTGTGGCTCTGTTGAACGACGCGACCGAGACGGAGGGTGCGATGATCTACCGCACGATCGAGAACTTGCAGGACGCGAGCGGCGTAGACATTGGGCCCGAATCGGCGGAAACTAGTAGCAAATGGAGGTGGCCACCGTGGGTGAAGTGACGAGGAGAGCAAGCAGCTTGCAGCGTCGTATCGCGGCGGGCAAGGCCGAACCGATCAGCGATCGCGAGCGGGCGCAGCTCAAGGAACTCCGGCAGGTGTACATGAACCGGTTCGGGAAAGAACCCGGCACGCGTCGCGAAGCTAAGCGAGCCTGAGTCCGCTGCGCATTCCCTGATTAGCTTCTATCCCCAGTATTGCGGGTGTTGGTCGAGTGGTCACGGATCTGTCCGACCTACGCGGGTATTCTCCCTGGTCGTGGACGCGGCTAGTTGAGCGGCAAGGCGATCTCGTGGGGCCGGTACACCTTGTAGAAGGAGCGAGATACCCCGCCAATTGTCGCTGTGGCTGTGACGAACACGTGCAAGTCAGCCTGGAGCTCGGACATGGTCAGTCGGAGGTCGTCGGACGCGGAGGGTCGACGCGTCTGATCCAGGGGAGACCAATCGACCCGTTCCAGGAGTAATAGCGGCAGCTGCTTCCCTCGTCCGGAGATCCGGGGAATGGCATCGTCGTCGACGGGGACGTCGATGAGATTTCGATGGGTGCTACCTGAGAGTGGCGGAACGCTCAACAAGGCTCGGACTCGAACGTCTTGGAGAGCGAGGAAGCGGCTGCGCCAGTAGACGACGTTGTACTGAGCTTCGCCCTGGGGCGTCTTCACGCAGCGCACTCTGGACTCGAACCGCACCATGGGCGTGAAGGTGGCGTAGACGACGAGGATGCCTAGAACGGTGCCGACGAGGCTGAGGGCGAGGTTGACGAGGTTGGGCATGAGGTCTACGACGATGGCGGTGAGATCCATGGGACAACTGTGGGGGAGGGACGTCGGGTTCGCCAGCTTGCCGGCGTGCTCGGTCGGCTGCCCCTCGTGCCTCCGCTCCCGGCCCTGCAGTGTGCGGACCTGCCGCCGTTTTTTTGGTTCGTTCACTTCTGTTTTTGGGGTTGCTTTTACTTCTGTTTCGGGTGTTGGGTT
>NZ_JADKSJ010000002.1 GCF_015351235.1 Plantibacter sp. VKM Ac-2880 | reverse complement strand
TGGGAGAGTAGGACACCGCCGGACTTCTTCGTTGAAATGGCCACCCAAGGTTCTTGGGTGGCCATTTTGCGTTAACGAAGCACAACAGAATGCAGTTGCTTGTCGGGTCTACATGGCGTAGGCTCGATCTTTGGTGTGGACGCTCCATGTCCCCATCGTGATCACGGTTCCAGAGCTCCGGCTCGAGGACCGCGACGCCGACAAGAGATCTTGGGCAGGACAATCGTCCTGCGGTAATGAAGGAGAAACTACTATGGCAGCAGTGTGCCAGGTGACAGGAGCCGTTCCAGGCTTCGGTCACAACATCTCGCACTCGCACCGTCGCACGAAGCGCCGCTTCGACCCGAACGTGCAGAAGAAGACCTACTACGTGCCCTCGCTGCGTCGTAACGTCACCCTCAAGGTGTCCGCCAAGGGCATCAAGGTGATCGACGCTCGTGGCATCGAATCCGTCGTCAAGGACATTCTCGCTCGTGGGGTGAAGATCTAATGGCTAAGCAGCAGGACGTCCGTCCGATCATCAAGCTCCGTTCGACGGCCGGTACCGGTTACACGTACGTGACCAAGAAGAACCGTCGCAACAACCCCGACCGTCTCGTGCTCAAGAAGTACGACCCCGTAGTGCGCAAGCACGTTGAATTCCGAGAGGAGCGCTAACGATGGCTAAGAAGAGCAAGATCGCCCGTAACGAGCAGCGCAAGGTTATCGTCGACCGCTACGCCACGAAGCGCGCCGAACTGAAGAAGGCCCTGGTCGACCCGGCCGGCACCGACGAGTCGCGCGAGGCAGCTCGCGTCGGCCTGCAGAAGCTTCCCCGCAACGCTTCGCCGGTCCGCCTCCGCAACCGCGACGCGATCGACGGTCGCCCGCGAGGCAACCTCTCGAAGTTCGGCATCAGCCGCGTTCGCTTCCGCGACATGGCGCACAAGGGCGAGCTGCCCGGCGTCCGCAAGTCCAGCTGGTAACACCCGCTCAGCCGGAACACACATTCCGCTGACACAGCAACGCACCATCGAACGGGCCGTCCGCACTGCGGGCGGCCCGTTCGCGTACACCGTCATCGACGACAGGAGCAGCAGCTGGACGTTCGCACGCAACGCGCCATCGCACTCCTCGTCGCCGGGTGCTTCTTCATGGAGAACCTCGACGGCACGATCCTCACGACCGCCGCCCCGAGCATCGCACGCGACCTCGGTACGACCTCGACCGCAGTCGGGCTCGCCGTCACCGCGTTCCTCCTCACCGTCGCCGTCCTCATCCCCGTGAGCGGCTGGCTGACCGACCGTTTCGGCGCGAAACGCGTCTTCGCTGTCGCCATCGCCCTGTTCACGGTCGCCTCCATCCTCTGCGCCCTGAGCTCCACACTGCCGATGCTCGTCGGGTTCCGGGTCCTCCAGGGCGTGGGAGGCGCACTCATGGTTCCCGTCGGCCGGCTCGCCGTCCTCCGCGTGACCCCCAAGGACCGGCTGATCCAGGCCATCGCCCTCCTCACCTGGCCGGCGCTGGCCGCGCCGATCATCGCGCCCTTCCTCGGTGGCATCATCACCCAGTTCGCCTCGTGGCACTGGATCTTCCTCATCAACGTGCCGCTCGGCATCGCCGCATTCATCGTCGCCCTCCGCATCGTCCCCGACTTCGCTGCGGACGCGGTGCCACCGCTCGACTGGTTGGGGCTGTCGCTCAGCTGCGTCGGCCTGGCAGCGCTACTCGTCGCCGCGTCCCTCGTCACCGGCATCGGCTTCGAACCGCTCTGGTTCGCCGTGTCCCTCGCCGTCGGGGTGACGCTGCTCGGCCTCGCCGTCCGCCACCTGCTCCGAACCACGCACCCCTTCGTCGACCTCCGTTCCTTGCGCGTCGAGACGTTCCGTCTCGCGAACGCCGGCGGCAGCGTCTACCGCCTGACGATCAGTGCCGTCCCGTTCCTGCTGCCACTGCTGTTCCAGGACGCGTTCGGATGGACGCCGGTGGAAGCCGGGTCGATGGTGCTGTTCCTGTTCGCCGGGAACCTCGCCATCAAGCCCGCGACCACGTGGATGCTCCGACGGTTCGGGTTCCGACTCGTGCTCGTCTCGTCGAACGCCGTCGGGGTGCTGTGCATGGTGGCCATGGCGTTCCTGACGGCCGACACCTCCATCATCGTCATGGCGCTCCTCCTCTTCCTGAGCGGTGTGGCGCGGTCGGTCGGCTTCACGGCCTACAACACCATCACCTTCGCGGACGTCGAACCAGCGGACATGTCGCGGGCGAACACCCTGAACTCGACCCTGCAACAGGCGGCGAGCGGGTTCGGCGTCGCCGTGGGAGCGATCCTCCTGTCCGCGGGGTTCTCGCTCGAGCCGGGTTCCGGCGGGGGCGTCCTCCTGCCGTACCAGTTCGCCTTCGTCGGGATCGCCGTACTGACGCTGTTCCCGACCATCGAGGCGTGGTTGCTCTCGCGTGCCGCCGGGCACAGCGTGATCGGCGCTCGGTGAGGGCGTACGTCCGGGCCGTTCCCAGCTGGGAAACGACCGACACGCAGGTCCGTTTGTCCGCGAACAGCGGACACATCCCTGATTTCTCGCGGATTGCTGCTACATTCGAGGCGGTCACACCGACCAGTTGGTGCCGTATCAGCGACACCTTCGCTACCAACCAGTCAGCTGTACGTTGCAGCAACGTCCGAGGAGGACCCTCACAATGGCAAATTTGAACAAGACCGAACTCGTCGCCGCCATCGCCGCATCGACCGGCCAGAGCCAGGCGACCGTCGGCAGCGTTGTCGACGCGCTGTTCACCACCGTCGCTGAGACCGTCGCTAAGGGCGGCAAGGTTTCGATCCCGGGTTGGATCGCCTTCGAGCAGACCGACACCGCCGCTCGCACGGGCCGCAACCCGCAGACCGGCGCCGAGATCCAGATCCCGGCCGGCAAGCGCGTCAAGGTGACCGCCGGCTCGAAGCTCAAGGCTTCCGTCAAGTAACTCCTCGCGGACCACGGTCCGCGACGGCTCGGTCCGGACCCCACGGTTCCGGACCAGACCACGACAGCAGGGCGTCGCGAGAGCGACGCCCTGCTGTCGTTCGTGCAGGAGGACCCGTCGCCGGTACCGACGGGGTCGCCCGTCGGTCATCGACGGACGCTGCGGTGTCGGCGCATCCGCTTAGCATTACTTCCATGCGGATCCTCCACACCTCGGACTGGCACCTCGGGCGGTCGCTGCACGGCGTGGACCTCCTCCCCTTCCAGCGCACCGTCCTGGAGCACCTCGAGCAGCTCGTCGAGGAGCACTCGGTCGACGTCCTGCTCGTGGCCGGCGACATCTACGATCGCGCGATCCCGCCCGTCGAGGCCGTGACGCTCCTGTCGGAGTCGCTCGGGCGCCTGGCGGCCCGCACTCGCGTCATCCTCGCCCCGGGGAACCACGACTCCGCCATCCGTCTGGGCTTCGGAGCCGCCATGCTACGGGAGGGCATCGACATCCGAGCCGACCTCTCCCGCGTGGGGGAACCGGTCGTCGTCGACGATGAGCACGGCCCGGTCGCCTTCTACCCCTTGCCCTACCTCGACCCCGACACCGCGAGGGGTGTGCTCGGATCAAGCGACGCCCCGCTCGCCCGCTCGCATGCCGCTGTGATGGGCGCCGCCCTCGAGCGCGTGCGAGCCGACCTCGCCACACGCCGGGAGCAGCAGCCGGTGCGGTCGGTCGTCGCCGCCCACGCCTTCGTCATCGGGGGGCTCGCGAGCGACAGCGAACGCGACATCCGCATCGGCGGGGTCGACGCGGTCCCGGCTCAGCTCTTCGATGGCTTCGACTACGTCGCCCTCGGCCACCTGCACGGTGCTCAGCGCGTCGGCGCTGCGTCGGGCGGCGAGCGGATGCGCTACTCGGGGTCGCCGCTCGCGTACTCCTTCTCGGAACGGAACCAGGTGAAGTCCAGTGTGCTGGTCGAGCTCGGAGCCGACGGTTCCGTCGAGCTGCAGCTGCTTCCGGCGCCCGTCCCGCGCCGCTTGGTCGACGTGACCGGTACCCTCGCCGAGCTGGAGGGGCCCGCCGGAGACTCGGCGACCGACGCGTGGGTGCGTGCCACGGTCACCGACGACGTCCGCCCGCCGGAGCTCTACGCCGCGTTGAGCCGACGGTTCCCCCACCTGCTCGTCTGGTCGCACGCGCCGGCGAACCGTTCGGAGGACGCCCGTGCCGCGGCGGTCACGGCGATCTCCGACCCGGTGGAGGTCACCGCGGAGTTCATCGAATACGCGACGGGCGCGCCGGCGACACCGCGGGAGCGCGAGCTCATCGCGGCGGCCAACGAAGCCGCCCTCGCGATGGAGGGCAGCGCCTGATGCGACTGCACCGACTCACCCTCCAGGCCATCGGCCCATACGCCGGTGAGCACACCATCGACTTCGTCGAGCTCGGCCGCGCAGGACTCTTCCTGCTCGAGGGGCCGACCGGGGCCGGGAAGTCCACGATCATCGACGCCATCGTCTTCGGCCTGTATGGCGAGCTCGCCGGCACCGGCGCCAGCAAGGATCGACTGCACTCGCATCACGCACTCCCCGGCACGGAACCGTTCGTGGAGCTCGTGTTCGAGACCGGTTCGGGCGTGTACCGCGTGCGCCGGACGCCGGCGTATCAGCGGCCCAAGCAGCGTGGCACCGGGTTCACGCCGCAGCAGGCGAGCGCCACCCTCGTCCGCCTGACGGATCCGGACGCCGCCACCGGAGAGACCCTGTCGACGCGCGCCCAGGAGATCGGTCCCGAGATCAGCCGCATCGTCGGACTCACCCGCGAGCAGTTCGTGCAGACGATCGTCCTGCCGCAGGGCGAGTTCGCGAAGTTCCTCGCCGCGGGGGGCGAGGAGCGCAGCGAGCTGTTGCGGTCGCTCTTCGGGACGGAGCACTACGAGCGGCTCGCGAAGCACCTCGTGGAGCAACGACGGCAGGCGCAGCGCGACATCGAAGGCGCCAAGGAGGCGCTCGGACGAGCGATCGCCCGGTTCGCCGGGGCCGCGGAACTCGACGACGCCCGAGCACTCGTGGATGCTGCGGGGTCGGACCGCTCAAGTGGAGCGGACCCCACCGCGCTCGAGCTCGCGGTACCTGATCCCGGGACGAGCACCGAGGCCGGTCCCGACGCAGACGCCGAGCCCGCTGTCGACGCCGAGCTGGCCGCCCTCGCGGTGCCGCTCGAAGCCGATTCGCCGGACCTCCTCCTCGACGCCCGAGGCGTGGTCGCCGTCCTCGAGCGTCTCGCCGTCTCGGACGCTGCTGCCGCCACCGAGGTGCGGCAGGCGCTCGATCAGGCTCGGTCCGAACACGCCGCCGCGACGACGCTGCTCGCGGCGGTCGACCGCCGCGCCGAGCTGCTGCGGGAGCGCGAGTTGCTCGCGATCGACGACGAGCCCGTCGCCGCCCTCACCGAACGGATCGCGGCGGCCACGCGCGCCGAGACGGTCGCATCCTCGATGGCCGGAGCCACGACGGCCGCCACCGCGCTCGACGACGCGACCGAGGCACTCGCCGAGGTGGAGCGGCGCACGGACGAACGGATCGTCGCCTTGGACGACGCGGGGCTGGCGTCGCGTCGCGAGGCGATCACCGTCGAGCGCGCGGGCCTGACCGCGGTGCTCGCGCTCGAGGCCGGCACCGAAGAACGCCAGCTGACTCTCGACGGCCTCCGCGCCGAACTCGCCCAGCTCGACGACCGGCTCGCGGAACTGGCTGAGGAACAGACCCGACGGGACGCCCGTCGAGCGGCCCTCACAGAAGCGCCGCAACGCGCCTCGGACGCCGCCGCCACGCTGGAGCGCGCAAGGGCTTCGGTGGCGCGAGCCGCTGAACGCCGGACGGCGCTCGACCAGGTGGACGCCGCGGATGTGCGCCTCACCGGACTCACCGCACGGTTCACCAATGCGGCGGCAGCGGCGAAGACCGCGGTCGAAGCCGAGACCGCTCTCCGGCTCCGCCGGATCGGCGGGATGGCAGGCGAGCTCGCGGCAGGTCTGGTCGACGGTGAGCCGTGCAGCGTCTGCGGTTCGCTCAGCCACCCGGCCCCCGCCGCGCTCGCCGGCGATCACCCCGACGCTGACGCGGTCGAGGCGGCCGCCGCCGCGCGCGACGAGGCCGAGACGGCCCTGCAGGCGGCACAGCAGGCCCGTGACCTCGCGCTCGCCGAGCGTCGACGCCTCGTCGAGACGGTCCTGACGCTCGCCGCCGACAGCGGTGAGGACCGCGCCGAGGCCGAGGCAGCGGACACGGGATCCGAGCCCGACCACGACACCGAGCCGGTGTCCGCGCCGGACGGCTTCGACCCAGCGGCGGCCAGGAGCGAGGTCGACGCCGCGGTCGACGCTGCCGAGCGGCAGCGCACGGAGGCCGCCTCCGCTGCGGAACACGCGCAGGCCGAGCTCGCGGAGGCCGCTCGGCTCGCCGAGGAACACCTCGCCGGGGTGGTCGCGGAGTCGGGCCTCGTCGCCGAGCGGGCGACGCTGATCGAGCGGTCGGCGTCGGCTGAACGCGCTCACGAGCAGGCCCGTGTCGAGGTGCTCAGGGTCCTGGACGACCGGGCTCCGTCGCTGGCCGAGCTGGACGCCCTGCTCGCCTCCGGACTCGCCGCGCTCGCCGCGCTCGCCGGCGCGCGCACGTTCCTCGCGGAACGGCGTCAGCGCGACGCGGAACGGTCCGTGGAGCTGGAGGCGGCGCTCGAGCGCGCCGGCTTCCCGGACCGGGCGGCAGCGGAGGCGGCGGCGATGAGCGGCGTGGAGCGCGCGAACGCCGAGGCGCGGGTCGCCGACCATGTGCGTCACACGACGGCGAACGCCCAGGCCCTCGCGAGCCCGAGCATCGTCGAGGCGGCGGATGCCAAGGCCCCGGACGTCGAGGCCACGGCTCGACGCTTGGCGGAGGCCGAGGCGGCGTCGGGGGCGGCGACGGCTGCGGCCGCGGTGTCGGCACGACGCGCCAGCAACGCGGCGACGGCCTGCGCCGCACTCGAAGCAGCGGCGGAGGAGAACGCCGAGGCGGTCAGAGAGGCCGCGGCCGTGGTGCGCCTCGCCGACGTGGTGTCCGCCTCCGGCAGTGAGAACGCCACCCGGGTGACGCTCGGCACCTACGTCCTGCTGCGCCGCTTCGAGGACGTCGTCGCGGCGGCGAACGCCCGCCTCGAATCGATGTCGGGCGGCCGCTACGAGCTCGTCAGAAGCGACCTCAAGGAGGGGCCGTCCCGCAGCCAGAGGGTCGGCCTGTCGCTCACCGTCCACGACCACCGGACCGATCGCCGACGCGACCCGAAGTCGCTCTCCGGCGGCGAGACCTTCTACGCGTCCCTCTGCCTGGCGCTCGGGCTCGCCGACGTCGTCACCGGTGAGGCCGGTGGCGTCGAACTCGGCACGCTCTTCGTCGACGAGGGCTTCGGCAGTCTCGACCCGGAGACCCTCGACACGGTGATGGCCGAACTCGGCCGTCTCTCTGCGGGCGGACGGGTGGTCGGTGTCGTCAGTCACGTCGAGGAGATGAAGCAGCGCATCGGCGAACGGATCGAGGTGCGTCGTTTGGAGGACGGCTCGTCCACCCTGCTCGTACGGGCGTGAGTGGCGTCCCACTTGCGGTCCGGGTTCCCAGCGGCGCCGCGTAGGCTTGCACCGTGAATCGTGCCGTCCGCCTCGCAGGTCCCGCCCTGCTGCTCCTCGTGGCGGTGGCGACCCTCCTCGCGGGTCTCGCCTTCGGTGGCGGTGCCGACGCCCAGTTGCTGGGCGATCCCGGTGCGGTCGTCCGCTGGGGCCTGCCCGTCGCGCAGCTGCTCGTGAACCTCAGCGCGGCCGTCACCATCGGTGCGCTGCTCATGTCCTGTTGGGCGCTCAGCCCGGATCGTCGCGAATACGGGGCGGCGCTCGACGTCGCTGCGGCGGGCGCAGCGGTGTTCACCGTCGCCGCCGGCGTGACCGGGTTCTTCACCTTCCTCAACGTCACGCAGGTGCCGCTCACCTTCGACGACGCGTTCGGCGCCAAACTCAGCCTGTTCTTCACGAGCATCGAGTCCGGTCAGGCCTGGCTCCAGACCACGCTCATCGCCGCGGCCGTGACGGTCCTCTGCTTCGCCGTCCGCAACCACACCGTGCTCGTGTTCGTGTTCGGGCTGTCGCTCGTCTCGCTCCTGCCGATGGCCCAGCAGGGGCACTCGGCTGAGGCCAGCGGGCACAACGCGGCCGTCACCGCGCTCGGTCTGCACCTCGTGTTCGCCGCCATCTGGCTCGGCGGACTGCTGACACTCGTGTTCATCCGCAAGACCCTCGAAGACGGCCGACTCGCGCCCGTGCTCCTGCGCTACTCGACGGTCGCCCTGGTGTCGTTCGTCGTCGTCGCGGTGTCCGGGTACGTGAGTGCCGAGCTCCGCATCGGCTCGCTCGACCGCCTGGGCACGCCCTACGGCATCCTCGTCCTGGTCAAGGTCTTCGCGCTCCTGGCGCTCGGCCTCTTCGGTGCGCTGCAGCGTCGGGTGCTCATCGGGCGCATCGAGCGGTCGGCGGCGGAGCGCGCGACCACCGCCACCACCCGTACCGGCACGTTCTGGTGGCTCGTCGCCCTCGAACTCGGCTTCATGGGCATCGCGTCAGGGGCCGCCGCGGCCCTGGCGAAGACTGCTCCGCCCGTCGACCAGGCGATCCCGAGCACACCCACCCCGGCCGTCCTGCTCACCGGTGAGGAGCTGCCGCCCGAGCTGACGTTCGCGCGCTACTTCACCGAATGGAACATCGATCTCCTGTGGCTGCTGGCCTGCGCGTTCGGCATCTTCTTCTATCTCGCCGGCGTCGTCCGCCTCCATCGCCGTGGCGACTCCTGGCCGGTCCTGCGTACGGTGAGCTGGGTGCTCGGGCTGCTCGTGCTCTTCTACCTCACCTGCGGCGGCATCAACGTCTACCAGCCCTACCTCTTCAGCGTGCACATGCTCGGCCACATGGGCCTCACCATGCTCGTGCCGGTGCTGCTCGTCCCCGGCGCGCCGGTGACCCTGCTCGCGCGGGCCGTCCGCAAGCGCCAGGACGATTCCCGTGGTGGTCGCGAATGGGTGCTGCTCGCCGTGCACTCGAAGTTCGCGGGCGTGATCTCGAACCCCATCGTCACCGCGGTGCTGTTCGCCGGGTCGCTGTGGGTGTTCTACTACACGCCGTTGTTCCGCTGGTCGATGGAGGACCACATCGGTCACGAGTGGATGGTGGTGCACTTCCTCATCACCGGGTATCTCTTCGTCCAATCGCTCATCGGCATCGACCCGGTCCCGTACCGACTGCCGTATCCGATGCGGCTGCTCTTGCTCTTCGCGACGATGGCGTTCCACGCCTTCTTCGGTCTCGCGATCATCTCCTCCACCGGACTCTTCCTCGCCGACTGGTTCGGGGCGATGGGGCGGACCTGGGGGCAGGCCCCGTTGCTCGACCAGCAGACGGGTGGCGGCATCGCCTGGAGTGTGGGCGAGATCCCGACGCTCGCCCTCGCCGTGGCCGTCGCGATCTCGTGGAGCAAGAGCGACGCGAAGGACCAGAAACGCCTCGACCGCAACGCCGACCGGACGAACGACGCCGAACTCAACGAGTACAACGAGCGTCTCGCCCGGATGGCCGCGAACGACACCCGCTCCTAGCGGGCGGGCCTCAGCGGAGGTCGATGTAGAGGGAGCCGTCGTTCCGGATGGTGACGAACGCCGACAGCGTGAACGGCACGTCTTCGTCCAGGGTCGAGACGGTCCCGTCGAAGAGTGACTTCACGGCGACGACGATATGGGCGGCGCCGCCGGTCGCGGGCATCTGCCAGCCGATGTCGCCCGGCTGGACGTCGACGACGGGGTAGCTCGCGATGGACCAGACGGGGAGGTCGTCGACGCGGTCGCGGATCAGCATGCCGAACGGGCACCCCGTGGGTTGGAGCACCTGCTGGGCGGCGCATCCGTCGAGGTACTCGTTGACCTGCGTCTGCACCTCGGAGAGGAACCCGGGGGTGGCGCTCGCCGTCACCTCGGCGTCGACGACACTCGCGACCTCGGTCGTCGTGGCCGTGTCCACGGACGCCGTCAGGTACGGGGTGTCGACCGAGAAGTCCACACTGCCCGGGGTGAAGGTGAGGAGCGGGACAGTGGAGGTGAAAGCGCCCTCCGACCCCGCAGCCACGCGGCGGCTGTCGAGCTCGAAGCCGTTCGCCAGGAATCCGGTGGTGTGCGCGACGGTCAGCCGGACGACGCTCAGGGGGCTCGTCTCGAATCGCCAGGACGGGAAGAGGCCGAAGGTGCGTTCGCCGCTCATGATCGAGAAGGCGGTGCGGTGCGGCTGGCCGGCGAGCCGGTAGGAGAAGGTCACCTCGTGGGTCCCGGCGGCGGTCGTGACGTCGGACACGAGCCGGACGTTCTCGATCGTGCCGAGCGCTTCGCTGCGGAGCAGGGCGTCCGAGCTGTCGGCGGGGAGGCCGGCCTCCTCGAGTTCCGCAGAGCTCAGCGCGACCCCGGGGAGCGCGAGTGCCGAGGCCGCGTCATCGGCGGCGAGTGCTTGGAGGTAGCTTCGCGCGAACGATCCGGCACCGTAGACGTCCCGGGCGACGGCCGACCAGGCGGAGAGGATGGCGGCTGTGAGCAGCGCGGCGATGCAGAGCCACAGCACGACGGCGCGCACGAGTGCACCGCGCACCGCCCCCGGGCGTCGCAGCTCCCCACGTGTCGCGACATGGCTCATCCCCACATCCTAGGCGGGTGCCTCGCGTAGGATTGGAGGGCGAAAACGGGAGGGAACCGAAGCACCATGAGCGTAGCCCTCTCCGCCGAGCAGCAAGCCGTCTTCGACCGCATCGAGAGCACCCGCGAGCACCTGTTCGTCACGGGTCGAGCGGGCACCGGCAAGTCGACGTTGCTCAACCACCTCGCGTGGAACACCTCGAAGCAGTTGGCCATCTGCGCACCGACCGGCGTCGCCGCCCTGAACGTCGGCGGCCAGACCATCCACTCGCTGTTCCGGTTGCCGATCGGGCTCATCGCCGACCACACGATCGATCAGAACGACCAGACCCGGAAGCTCCTCAACGCGATCGACACGCTCGTGGTCGACGAGGTCTCCATGGTGAGCGCCGACCTCATGGACGCCATGGACCGGAGCCTCCGCCAGGCCCGGCAGCGGCCGCGTGAGCCGTTCGGCGGCGTGCAGATCGTCCTGTTCGGCGACCCGTACCAGCTCGCCCCGGTGCCGGGGAGCCTCGAAGAGCGGGCGTACATCGCCGACACCTACCGCTCGTTCTGGTTCTTCGACGCGAAGGTGTGGTCCGAGACGCCGCTGCAGCTCGTCGAGTTGACGGAGATCCACCGTCAGCACGAGGCCGAGTTCAAGTACCTGCTCAACGGGGTCCGACACGGGCAGGTCACCGCGGAGATGGCGGGGCGCCTGAACGGCATGGGCGCGCGCACCCCACCCGAGGACGGCGTCATCACGCTCGCGAGTCGCAACGACACCGTCGACCGCATCAACAAGGCCGCGCTCGCGAAGCTCGACGGCAAGCCGCTCACCGCCAACGCCGAGGTCTCCGGCGACTTCGGCGGCCGGGCGTTCCCGGCCGACGAGGCGCTCGACCTCAAGGTCGGTGCGCAGGTCATGTTCCTCCGCAACGACAGCGAACGTCGCTGGGTGAACGGCACGCTCGGGACCGTGGTGAAGATCGACTCCACCGTGTGGGTCGAGGTCGACGGCGAGCAGTTCGAGGTCGAGCCGGCCACCTGGGAGAAGTACAAGTACTCCTACTCCGCGGTGACGAAGCAGCTGAAGCGCGACATCGTGGCGGAGTTCACCCAGTTCCCGCTGCGGCTCGCGTGGGCGGTCACGATCCACAAGTCCCAGGGCAAGACCTACGACCGCGCCATCGTCGACCTCGGAAGCCGCGCGTTCAGTCCCGGGCAGAGCTACGTCGCGCTCAGCCGGATCTCGACGCTCGACGGGCTCTACCTTTCGCGGCCGCTGCGCCCGAGCGACATCATCGTCGACACCGACGTGAAGCGGTTCATGTCGGGGCAGTAGCGTTTCGTTGGCCCATTTCTGGGTGAATCGCCGTTCGTTCGCCCAGAAATGGGCGACCGAACGGGGCCGGTGACCCTACGCTTGTCGCTTATGACGCATCCGATGCCGCAGGGCCAGCCGCAGCCCGGTCCGATCACCGCCTGGCGCACGCTCGAGCTGCACACCAGCAAGCCGCCGTTCGCCGGGTACTGGGGGTTCATCCCGCTCGTCGTCCGCATCGACGGCTTCGAGCACCGTCCGAGCTGGGGTCCGTCGCAGTTCACGGTGCCCGCCGATCGGCCCGTGCACGTGGCGTGCTCGATGGCGTGGCTGTGGGAGTTCGGCCATGCCGACTACCTGCTGCACCCGGGTGAGGCGCCGACGCTCGACTACATCGCGCCGGCGCAGCAGTGGGTCTCGGGATCGCTCGCGCCGCGCGGCCAGGCGGTCATCAAGGGACGCGGCGCGCAGATCGCCGTGTACGCGGTGCTCGCGCTCGTCTTCGTCGCCATGTTCGGCGTTCTGGCGCTCTCGCTGACGATGTAGTCGGAGGTGACCTCACGACTCAGGCGACGGCGGTGGCCTTCGCGGTCGCGAGGTCGCGGAAGAGGTCGGTGTTGAAGCGGTAGGCCACCATGACCTCTTCGATCACGCGGGCCTGCTCGTCGTCGTCCCACGGCACGGCGTCGAGTTGCTCGCGGTAGGTGTCCTTGAACTCGCGCGGCTTCGCGATGTCGCCGAAGAGGTAGAAGCCGACGCCGTTGGTGTCGAAGCCGAACTGACGCTGCATGAGCGTGCGGATGATCTGCCCGCCGGAGAGGTCGCCGAGGTAGCGGGTGTAGTGGTGCGCGACGAAGCCGCCCGGCCAGATCGCGCCGACCTCGTTGATGCGAGCCACGTAGCGGGCGGTGGTCGGGAGCGGGGTGATCTGCTCGCGCCAGTCCGGCCCGATGAGGAATTCGAGGTCCTGCACGATCGCGGGGAGTCGCGTGAGCTTGTCGCTGATGAACGGCGCGGCGACGGCGTCGGCGCGCATGCGGTCGGCGGCGGCCTCGAGTGCTTCGTAGATGAAGAAGTGCTGGGCCACGAGGGCCACGTAGTCCGCCTTCGACCCCTTCCCGGTCATGAGGTCGCCCATGAAGTCGGCGCCCTCGCTGGAGGCGTGTCCGGCGGAGGTGCGCTCGCGCAGTGCCTGGGAGAAGGGGATCACAGTGCTCATGTCGGACTCCACGTCGGCGTTGTCGGTAAGGGTTGCCTAAGTGTAGCCGTCTGCGCTCTCGGAGGGGAGGGCGATTCGGCGGGGGTGGGGCTGATCAGTGGCTGCTGTGCAGGGAACCGTGCGGAACCGCGAACGCACCGGCTCGGGTCTGAGCGAGCGCCGGCGTCGTGAGTGCCGTCACCACCGCGGCGCCTGCGAGCAGGGTGAGCACGTAGCGCCCGGTGCTCGGTGCCGGACGCGGGCGGCGGTTCCGTCGGGCCACCAGCTCGTCCAGCTCGAGTTCCTCCGGTGCCGTCGCGGCGAGCGTCAGCCTCCGGAGCCGCCTCGCGAGCACGCCGGCCACCGCCAGCAGCAGCACCGTCGACGACAGTGTCGGGAGGAACGGCGGGACCGTCGTGACGCCCACGGAGGCCAGGCCGTACAGGGTCACCCACACGACGACCGTGCCGACCGCGCCGACGAAGGACGCCCGGAGCCCAGGCACGCGGTCCCGGACGAGGACCACGACGGCCCAGAGCAGGGCGCCGACCCCGAGCGAGACGAGCGGTACCGCACCGACGGGCGAGGACCCGGCGCCGGTCGCGATCAACACGAGACCGGCACCGAGGGCGGCCATCGCCAGCAGGCTATTCGCGATCGAGGTCGTCCCGGAGTGGGCCGTGACGTCGTCGTGCACCCGGGCGGTCACGCGTGCGGTCGACGTGGACATGTCAGGCCGTCGCCACCCGCGACACGCGCTTGTCGGCGGCGAGTCCCGCACCGAGCAGGACCACCGCGCTCGCGAGGTGGAGGAAGTGGTCGGCGGTGTTCAGCGCGAGGACGTTGAACGCCGATCCGACGATGAAGAACCCGACGACGCCGAGCAGCAGGTAGAACGCTCCGATGACCGTGTTGACGGTCTTGGCCGCGACCGCGCTCGACAGGCCCGCGATGAGCAGGGCGGCACCGATGAGCACGTGTGCGATGTTGTGCAGCGGGTTGACCTCGAAGATGCCGAGGAGGAGGCCACCCTCGGTGGTGAGGAACGGCAGGCCGCCGGCGACGATGCCGCCGAGGAGTCCGACCACCACGTAGACCGCGCCGAAGACGGTGGCGAGGAGCCGGTTGGGAGAGTGACGCATGTGAACCTCCTGAAGTCCGTCTGGCCTCGGGGCTTCCCGAGGCATGGAGGAGTTCGGAGGTCGGACGCTCGCTGGTTTGGTCGGCGCCCTCGCTCACTCGTGCGGGCGGGGCTCCACACCGAGGCGCTCGCAAGCCGTGTCGTACAGGGCCACGACCTCGCGCCGGATCTCGCCGCGCTCGGTGATCGTTCCCGCCGGCCAGGGCACCCAGCCGCCGGCTGCAGTCCCGTCGACCGTCCACGTCCACTCGCCGCCCGTCTCGTCGAGCGAGATCATCGTGGCGGCCTCAGCGGCGGGTTCGAGGAACGCGCGCACGATGAGCAGGTTGTCGTCGGGGTGGTCGCCGTTCATGTGCGCCAGGACGGCGTCGACGGTGGACTGCGGGAACAGGTTCGAGGTCACCTCTCCAGGGAACACCATCATCGACCGGCGCACCAGGGCCGTGGGCGAGGTGCCGGGCGCGCGGCGCGCGACCGCTGCTCCCAGCCGAGCCCGGTTACAATCGGGAGCAGTCTGCAGTCCGGCAGGCCGCTCATCAGGGGGATGACTTGACTGCAACAGCTTCGAGGCGCAGACGCCTCGCCGCCTTCTTCACGGCGGCGACGCTCGCGACGGTGCTCGTCGGCTGCTCGGGACCCTCGGTGTCCGACACCGACTTCCCCGATCAGGTGAGCGGTGCCCTGGCCGGCGACACGACCGACGCCATCACGGCTGCGGTCGAATCCGCCGTCGCCCAGTCCGGTTCCTCCGGAGCCATCGTCGGCGTCTGGGCTCCCTGGGCCGGGAGCTACACGGCGGGCGTCGGCACGACGGAACCGGGCGGCAAGACCAAGATGGATCCGTCCATGGTCTACCGCATCGCCGACACCACGCGTCCCATGACCTGCACGGTGCTCCTGGAGCTCGTGGACGAGGGCAAGATCAAGCTCACCGACGAGGTCAACAAGACCCTCCCGCAGATCCAGGGCATCGACGGCATCACCTTCCAGCAGCTCTGCCAGGGGACCTCGGGGCTCGGCACGTACACGCCTGCCCTCAACGCGCAGTTCGTCACGAACCCGACCCGGAACTGGTCGATGGCCGAGATCCTCGCGAACGGCCTGGCGAGTGGTTCGCGCACGGCCCCCGGCGCGCTCTTCGGCTCGAGCGACACCGGCTACATCCTGCTCGGGATGGCGCTCGAAGAACTCACCGGGCAGTCGTGGCAGTCCCTCTACGACCACTACATCTTCTCGCCGCTCGGCATGTCGAAGTCCAGCTTCCCCGACGCCGCCACGGTCACGCTTCCCGGTCCGCACCCGAAGGGGTACCTGACGCCGCGCATCGCCGACGGCACCTTCCAGTGCGACACCCCGACGGACGAGACCGAACTCTCCCCGTCCATGGTGTGGACCGCGGGCGGCGTCGTCTCCTCGGTCGACGACCTGCGCAAGTTCACCCAGTCCTTCGCCTCGGGTTCGCTGTTGAACGACAGCACCTACAAGAAGCAGTGGAAGGACCCGGTCGCCCTCGGCGACGACCAGCCGACGTGGAAGACGTTCGGTGTCGGTGGCGTGCAGCTCGGGCCGCTCCGCGGTCAGGCCGGATCGATGCCCGGGTCGCTCTCCGCGGCCTTCGCCGATCCGACGTCCGGCCTCACGGTCGTCGTCATGCTGAACAACTCCACGCTCGGCGCCGGCTTCGTGCAGGCGCTGGCGATGGAACTCGCGTCCATCGGTGCCAAGGCGGCGCCGGCGAGTGGGCAGAAGGCTCCGGAGATCGCGCTCCCGTGGTCGGAGCAGCAGATGGCCGAACAGCTCGCCGCCTCGGCGATGGTCTGCGCGCCGCCAGTCGCCCCCGCCGGGTAGCGTGATCGGTCTTCGCAGCCGCAGCGTGGCGCTGGATCGTGGCACGATGACGGTTTCCGGGGGCCGCTGAGCGACGCTGCTCCCTACAGTGAAGCCATGACGACACACACCCCCGACGAGGCCGGAATCGTCCCGGAGACGAAGAGCTGGACCTGGGTCCTCGAACGCCCCTGCCCCGACTGCGGGCTCGATACGGCCCAGGTCGCGTTCCGTGCGCTGCCCGAGGTGATCCGTGAGGTCGCCGCCGCGTGGCCCGCGGTCCTGGAGCAGGCCGACGTCCGGACGCGGCCCGACCGGCAGACCTGGTCGCCGCTCGAGTACGCGGCCCACGTGCGCGACGTGTTCCGCATCTTCGACGTCCGACTGCGGCTCATCCTTGACGAGGACGACCCGACGTTCGCGAACTGGGACCAGGATGCGACGGCCGTCGAGGAGCGTTATGGCGAGCAGGACCCGCGGGTCGTCTCAGCGGAGTTGACCGAGGCTGCGGCGACGCTGGCAGCCGCGTTCGAGCGGGTCCCCGACGATGCGCTCGGCCGGACCGCCCGCCGGAGCGACGGAGCGCGATTCACGACGGAGACGCTCGGCCGCTACTTCATCCACGATCCCATCCACCACCTGCGGGACGTGACGCGGGCGCGGGCGTAGCCGCATCTGAGTCGTCGTCGAGCGGTTCCTGCGCCCTCGCGCGGAACGCGATCGTGTTGACGCGGTTGCTGCAGCGCACGGAGCAGTACCGTTTCGATCCGTTGCGTGACAGGTCGACGAGGAGGCCGTCGCAGTCGTCGGCCGCGCACAGGCGCAGACGGTCCCAGGCGTCGGACCGCACGACGTCGACGAGTGCCATGGCGATCTCGGTCTGGATCCGATCGACCAGCGGGGCGTCGAACTCGGTCGCGTGGAGATGCCAGTCGAAGCCGTCGTGGCGGCGCAACTGGGGGAGCGCGGCCGACTCGCGGAGCATCGCGTTGATCTCCGTGACGGCCTGGTCGCGGGTGTCGGGGCCGTCCGCGTCGGTCCGCCACAGGGCGTGGACCCGCTCCCGGAGTGCTGCCACGGCGGCGCGCTCGGGCTCGTCGCCGTCCACCCTGCCCGAGTAGCGGCTGACGCGGAGGAGCTCGACGAGTCGTGCCGGTGTCGCGAGCTCGTCGTCGCCGCTTCGGGAGGCTTCGGCGCGGGTGTTCACGAGCAGCGCGGCGAAGAGCAGCGCGTCCTCGGTGTCAGGGGCAAAATGCAAGTTGACTCCTTACTCACTCCGACGATAGCTTCATCTCAGCCGGGCGTCCACCCTTCCGCCGGCCCCACTCGCGGCAGTCGGAGGCTCGCATGAAGTCCACATCCTCGACCACGGTCGGTCTGCTCGTCGCCGTGCTCGCCGCGGTCGCGTTCGGCACGTCGGGAGCCTTCATCAAACCGGTGCTCTCGTCCGGGTGGAGTCCGGCCGCAGCGGTCACCGTCCGGGCGTTGATCGGCGGTCTGGTGCTCGCGCCGTTCGCCCTCATCGCGCTCCGTGGTCGTTGGGACTCGGTGTGGCGAGGCCGCTGGCGACTTCTCGGCATGGGCCTCATCGGTGTGGCTGCGACGCAGCTCGTCTACTTCGCCGCACTGCAGACCATCGCCGTCGGCACCGCGATCCTCGTCGAGTACATGGCGCCGCTCCTGCTCGTCGCGGTCGCGTGGGTGCTGACCAGGCATCGCCCCGCGACCGTCGTGCTCGTCGGTTCCGTCGTGTCGCTCGTGGGGCTCGTGCTCGTCGTCGCTCCGAGTGGTGGCGCGACCCTCGACCCTGCGGGCCTCGTCTTCGCGATCCTCGCGATGGTCGGGTGCGCGGCCTACTACGTCATCTCCGCTCGCCCGGCCAAGGGGCTCCCGCCCGTCGCCTTCGCGTCCATCGGGCTGCTCATCGGTGCGCTCAGCCTGTGGCTCGCCGGGCTCGTCGGGGTGCCGTTCACGACGTCGGACAGCGACGTCACCGTCCTCGGGACCGCGGTGGCCTGGTGGGTGCCCCTCCTGTTCGTCGGCGTGGTGTCGACGGCGGTGGCCTATGCGTCGAGCATCACCGCGAGTCAAATGCTCGGCTCCCGGCTCGCCTCCTTCGCCGGGCTCCTCGAGGTGGTTGCGGCGACCGGCTTCGCGTGGGTCCTCCTGGGGGAGCAGCTGTCGCTCGCGCAGCTCTTCGGCGGGTTGTGCATCCTGCTCGGCATCGGTTTCGTGCGCTCCGAGCGCGCTCCGGCCGTGCCGATCCCCGTCCCCGTGCAGTGACCGGCCGAGCGGATCCGGGCTCAGCCCGCTGAGGTCGGTACCGTGTCGAGATCAGCGATGATCGCCGCGACCGCTGCCCGACCCGCCCGGTTGGCACCGACCGTCGACGCGGACGGGCCGTAGCCGATGAGGTGCAGCCGTGGTTCGTCGGCGGCCCGGGTGCCGTCGATCCGGATCCCGCCGCCAGGGAGGCGGATCCCGAGCGGTGCGAGGTGGTCGAGCGCCGCTCGGAACCCGGTGGCCCAGAGGATCGCGTCGACGGGCAGGAAGGAGCCGTCGTCGAGGATCACCCCGTCCTCCTCGATGCGCCGGAACATCGGGTGCCGCACGAGCACCCCTCTCGCCTCGGCCGACCGCGCCCACGGCGTCCAGTGCATGCCCGTCACCGAGATCACGCTGCCCGGTGGGAGTCCCTGCCGGACACGCTCCTCGACGCCCGCGATCGCCGCGACCCGTGCCGCGGTGTCGAATTCGTCCTCCACCCACTCCGGCTCGCGACGCGTCATCCACACCGTCTCGCCGACGCGGGAGATCTCGTCGAGGAGCTGGATGGCGGACACGCCTGCACCCACCACGATCACGCGCTGGCCGCGGAACTCCTCGGCCGAGACGTAGTCGGCCACGTGCAGCTGACGCCCGGTGAAACGCTCGCGGCCCGGATAGGCGGGCCAGAACGGCTTCGTCCAGGTGCCGGTGGCGTTCACGACCGTACGGGTGCGGAACACCGTGGGCGGCTGACGGGCGCTCGCCGCGGTCTCGACGAGGAGTCGTCCGTGCGGGTCGTCGTCCTCCCGCCGCACGGCGCGCACGTGCACCGGGCGACGCACGGCCAGCGCGAAGCGTTCCTCGAACGCCGCGAAGTACGGCGGGATGACGTCGACGCTGGGGGAGGTGGGGTCGAGCTCGGGCTTCGGCATCCCGGGGAGGTCGTAGATGCCGTTGACCGTCGCCATCGTGAGCGAGCGCCAGCGGTGCTGCCAGGCACCACCCGGGGCGTCGTCGGCGTCGAGCACGACGAAGGTGCGGGCGTCGCCGTCGGCCGCTCGGCCTCCGGCTGCGTCGAGCGGTACTGCGTCGAGCGGCACGAACCCGCGACGGTGGAGGTGGTACGCGGCGGAGAGGCCGGCCTGACCCGCGCCGACGACCACGACGTCGACGGTCTCCGGAGTGCTCACGTGGGGCTCAACGTCGCCGGCCGCCCGCGCATTTCCGAAGTCCGTGCCGGACACCGCGGAACCGGCTCACTCGGCTCAGCCGTGGGCCAGGACCTGCACGCCGATCACGAGCACACCGAGGAGGACGAGCGCTGCAAGGGCGATGAGCTGCTGCCAGATCGTCAGCCGAGCGCGACGGACCGCGAACCATCCGCTCAGCCCGAGCGTGATCAGGTACACGATCGCCGAGACGCGCAGCGAGGTCGCCACCTCCATGACCCCGACGACGGCGAGCACGAGGAGGATGGTCGGCGTCGCCACGGTGAGCAGCGAACCCCACGCGATCCGGAGCATCGTGCGCCATCCGGCCTGGTCGGGGAAGGCGCCGTGCGCGGTGAGGTGCGCGATCATCTCGGCGACGAGACCCGCGAGCGTGATCCCGACGACGCCGATGACGAGGGAGAAGAGGGCGTCCGCCGCGTCGTGGTGCTCGACGTTCGCGGCGAGGACGAGCACGATCGCGAGGCCGGTGAACGTCGCGTAGACGCGTTCCTTGAGGTACTTCGCGACGGTCTCGACGTCGCCCGGTTCCAGGCCACGACGATGGGAGCGGTCGAACCCCCGTCGTGCATCGTCGTGGTGCGCGCGCCGTCGATCCGCCCAGGTTCCGCCGTCCGTCATGGTCGAGATGCTAGCCGACGGGCCGGGCGACGGCCGGGCGGTCCCACGGGGCGCGGGGATAGAGTGCCCGGTATGACCGAAACGATCATCACCGTCGAGGGCCGCTTCGACTACCACCACCCGGCCGAGCGTGGGACCGTCCGTCTCTCCGCGGGGTTCGAGGGGCCGGCACGAGAGCCCGTCGTCTCCAGGACCACCGCCGTACACAACGCGCTCACCCAGGCCGCACAGGCCCTCCGCGCGCAGTCGGCCGTCACCTGGTGGTCCGCCGACCGCCTGCGCGTCTGGAGCGAGCGACCCTGGAACAAGGACGGGAAGCAGTTGCCGCTCGTGCACCATGCCTCAGTGGTGCTCGAGGTGAAGTTCGCCGAGCTGCAGACGTTGGCACGCTGGGTCGAGGAGATCGCGAGCCAGGACGGCGTGACGGTGGGGGGCGTGACCTGGGCGCTCACCGAGGCGACGAAGCACCGCATCACGGCCGAGGCCCAGCACAACGCGGTCCGCGACGCCGTCGACCGCGCGACGAGCTACGCCAGGAGCCTCGGGCTCGGCACCGTCCGACCCATCGCGCTCGCGGAGCCTGGGATGCTCGGCGACGAGACACGCTCGACGAGCACCCAGAACGCCGCCCCCATGATGCGTGGGGCGGCCGCGCCGGCGGGCGACGGCGGTCTCGATCTGAAGCCGGAGGACATCACGGTCGCCGCCCGCGTGCACGCCCGCTTCGCCGCCTCCTGACCGGCCACTCCACCGTCCAAGCCGTCGCACGGCCGACGCGGGAGTGCGGCATCATGAGGGCATGAGGATCGACGAACTCGCGTACCTCCGTGCGCTCGCCGAAGACGGGCACGTCCCGTATGCGGCCGAGGCCCTGGGCATCTCCCAGTCGACCCTCACGAGGGCGATCGGCCGGCTCGAGGCGGACGCCGGGGTCGAGTTGTTCGACCGCCACAAGAACCGCCTGGAGCTCAACCGATACGGCGAGATCCTCCTCGTGCACGCACTCCGGGCGCAGACGGAACTCGACAACGCGCAGTCCCGGATCGACGAGCTCCGCGACCCCTCGGCCGGACTCGTCTCGATCGCCTACGTGTCGTCGCTCGGTGGCTGGCTCATCCCGCGGATCGTGAGCGAGTACCGGACGCTACTCCCGGAGATCCGGTTCGTCCTCGACGGCGGCAAGGCGGACAGTGTGCTCGACGCACTCCGCTCCGGCTCGGCCGATGTCGCCTTCCTCAGCCCGGAACCGCGCGATCCGGAGATCGAATGGCGTCCGCTCACCTCCGAGCGGCTCGCGCTCGGGGTGCCGGCCGGGCATCCGCTCGCGGAACGGACGTCGCTCGCCGCCGGTGATCTCGAGCAGACGGAGTTCCTCGCGATGACCACCGACTCCGGTCTGCGGCAGATCGCGGACGCGTACTTCGCCCGCCACGGGATCGTGCCACGGGTGTCGATGGAGGTCTCGGAGCTGTCGACGCTCCGCGGGCTCGTGCGGTCCGGGGTCGGCATCGCCGTGCTCCCCGACTCGACGAACATCGAGGGTGTCGTGCTCGTCCCGCTCGACGACGAGGCGGTCCGGGTGATCGGCGTCGCGACCAGCCGCGTGCGTGCCGTGTCGCCGGCCGTCGAGCAGTTCGTGCGGTTCGTCCGTGAGGAGTGGGAGAGCGCGCGGATCGGCCGCCCGTGAGTGCCGGGGTGCCTCGGCTCAATGCTCGTGCGTCGAACTCCATGGCGTGAAGGCGTCGGGGTAGCGCGCCCAGGCCGCCGGACCGGCGAGGAGCTCCTCGTCCGTGAGCGTGCAGCCGTGCAGGGCGGCGGTGATCGAGGCCTCGTCGAGGTCGATACCGGTGATGACGAGCTCCTGACCGAGCGGGGCCCCCGGATCGCTCGTCTCGAACGAGGTCGGCTCCAGGTCGATCATCGAACCGACGTGCTGGAAGACCCCGACGCGCGACGCTCGGGTCGCGAGGGCGAGGAAGCCGGCGGTGCGGATCACCTGTCCGAGGTCGCCCGCCTCGACGGGTCCGTCGAAGCAGGCGAGCAGGCGCTCCGGGTGGATCGGTCGAGGGCTGTCGAACCGGAGGGTGGTCACACGCTCGTGGTCGACCCACGGACGGTGCTCGCCGTTCAGCATCGCGATCCATCCGGGTGAGGTGGTGAAACGCTCGAGGTCGAAGGGCGAGTCGCGGTAGCGCGCGAGCGGCTGACGGGTGCTCGCCCCCGCCGCGACCCCGGGCGTCGCTCGAGGACGGGTCGCGACCGGTTCGACCAAGCGCGTCAGTGCCGTCGGGTTCAGGTGGCTGAGCAGGGCGAGCAGGACGGCGAGCTGTGCATGGGTGACGCCGCGCCGTCCGGCGAGGGCGATGGTGTCGGCGTACTCGATGTGCTCGACGGTGATCATCGACCGGGCGGTGTACACGGTGTCGCCGTCGTCGTCCTCGTGGGTCACGTACTCGTCGTCGTGCAGGTCGCGCAGGAGGTGTGCGGCGTCGACGACCGTCACCACCGCGTCGAGGAACGCCTCGTCCCGATGCCCGAGGACCGCGGAGACCGCGTCCACAGGACGGACCGTGCTCCCGCAGTCGAGGACGAGATGTCGCGGGGCGAGCGGGTGTCGCACGATCGCGTCGATCGCGTCGTCGATCTCGGCGTGGGCGCTCTCGCCGAGATCGGACCGTTCGATCGAGACGAGTGCGGACGAGGAGCCGGCGATCTGGCGGGCGACGGTGCGGCGCTCGGGTGGGCAGGTGCCGAGGACGAGGGTCACGGTCAACAACGGGGCGCTGGTGCGGGTCACGGCTGGCTCTCCTGAACAGTGGTGCTACGGTGGCTTTGTTGAGAATCGTTCTCAACAAGTTAGCACGCATCACCACCACGGGAGGCCACCATGAAGGTCCGCGCATCGCTCAAGTCGTTGAAGGACAAGCCGGGTTCACAGATCGTCCGACGGCGCGGGCGGGTCTTCGTGATCAACAAGCTGAACCCGCGCTGGAAGGGCCGCCAGGGCTGACCCGCGGACCGCTCAGCTGGAGAGGAACCCCACGACGATCGCGACCACGCCGATCGCCGCGATGATGAACGCCCAGAAGCGCACCGGGATGAAGAACAGGGTCGAGCTCGGCCGGCTGTAGAGCTGTTCGCCGGTCTGCGGGTGGAGCACCGGGACGGCTTCCTGCTTCACCGTCAGGCCGTGCTCGTTGACGTACGGCTGCGCGAGCTGCTGCCACACGACGACCGGGCGCGGGGCGTCCAGCTTGGCCAGCGCGTACTTCCCGAAGGCCCAGCATGCGACGGCGCCGAGGAGGAACCCGATGCCGACGAAGACGCCGGTCTGCGGTGCGCTGTCGTCGAGGTTCGGCACCGTGATCGCTTTGATGAGGAATCCGGCGCCGACGGAGAGGCCGAAGATGAGGAAGACGACGATGCCCCAGCGGGTCCAGATGATCATGTGAGCTCCTCCTGAGGGGGCGATGCCGGGTTCGGGTGGCGCCGCGGCCGTCCGCGACGTCGTTCACGCTACCGTCGGCTCCGTCCCTGGGCGATGGGGAGCCCTGCCCATGCGGGGCGGCCGCTGTCGCCGGTCCACTGCATCGCCGGATCGCCGGACCGCCGGACCGCCGAGCCGCTGAACCGCTGTGGACGGCGCTGATCGCGCGATCACGCCCGGGATCGCCGGATACGCTGCTCTGAGAGAGCGGCGGACGGACGTCGTCAGGTGGGAGCCGGCAGCACTGGTGGGTAACGACGACGAGAAGGCACGGGTCGCGACCATCTTCGACGTCGCGCGGCTCGCCGGTGTCTCACATCAGACGGTGTCGCGCGTGCTCAACGACCTCCCGAACGTTCGTCCGGCGACACGGCTGCGGGTCGAGCAGGCGATCGCGCAGCTGCGGTACACGCCGTCGCAGGCGGCGCGTTCCCTCGTCACCCGGCGGTCGCGGACGATCGGGCTCATCACGACCGGCGGGCCGGACTACGGGCCGTCGAGTACGGCGCTCGGCTTCAATGAGGCCGCACGGGACGCCCGGTATGCGGTGAGCATGGCGAGCATGCTCGAGTCGGATCCGGCGTCGCTGCGGCAGGCGGTCGAGTTGTTGTTGCGCCAGAACGTGGAAGCCATCGTGCTCATCGCCGCACATCGCGAAGCCCTCGACGCGGTGCGTGGCATCGACCTGGGGGTGCCGCTCGTCGCGGTCGAATCGAGTCGCCACGACGGGTTCCACAGTGTCTCCATCGACCAGTACCAGGGGGCACGGATCCTGGTCGACCATCTCGTCGGGCTCGGGCACCGGCGGATCGCGCATCTCGCCGGACCGGCGGATTCGGTGGATGCCCTCGAGCGGGTGCGCGGGTGGCGGGACGCGCTGTCGCAACACGGTCTCGTCGCGCGCGAGCCGCTCGTCGGGGACTGGACGCCGGCGAGCGGGTTCCGGTTGGGGCGGGAGCTCGTCGCGACTCGGGGCGCCGGCGACGGTCCGTCCGGTGCGGGGTCGTCGTTCACGGCGGTGTTCGCGGCGAACGACCAGATGGCGCTCGGTGTGATCCACGCGCTGTCCGAGCGCGGGCTCCGGGTGCCGGACGACGTGAGTGTCGTCGGGTTCGACGACATCCCTGAGGCGGAGCACTTCGCGCCCCCGTTGACGACGATGCGGCAGGACTTCCCCGAGCTTGGCCGCACGATCATGTCGACGCTGTTGGCGGTGTTGACCGAGGCCGATCACGTCGGCACGGTGCGTTCCGTGCCGCGACTCGTGGTGCGTGTGTCGACCGCCGAGGTGGGCGTCGACCGCTGAGGGGCTGACGATGGTCACCACTGGTCCCTGAGCGCCGCGCTGATCCTTGAGTGCAGCGCTGATCCTTGAGTGCACCCCTGGTCCCTGAGCTTGTCGAAGGGCGGGATGTCCTCCGTGTGCCCTTCGACAGGCTCAGGGACCGGGTGGTCCGGTTTCGCAGAGCGGTACCGGTCCCCAGGACGGCACCGACCCCCTTTCGGTCCCTGAGCTTGTCGAAGGGCAGCGTGGGCGCTTGTGGGCAGACGGGGGCCTTGTGTCAGGCGGCGAGGCGGATGCGTCCGCCGCGGATGGGGGTTCGGTGTCGGTCGATGGTGCCGGGTGGGATGAACCAGGGGATGCCGTCGCGGACGTCGATGGTCCAGTGGTCGTCGTGGATGCGGTGGTGGTGGAAGGGGCAGAGGAGGATGCCGTTGTCGAGGTCGGTGGGGCCGCCTGCTGACCACCAGGTGAGGTGGTGGGCTTCGGTGAAGGAGGGTGGGTGGGTGCAGCCGGTCCAGGCGCAGCCGCCGTCGCGTTGGGCGAGGGCGAGTTTCTGGGCGCGGGAGAACAGGCGGGTGCCGGTGCCGAGGTCGAGGACGTGTGAGGGTCCGCCGAGGACCATGGGGATGAGTTTCGCGTCGGCGGCGAGGCGGCGGAGGGCGCCTGGTCCGATGGGTTCTTCGATGCCGTCGATGGTGGCTGTGCCGGTACCGGTTTCGAGGGTGTCGTGGTCGACGCGGATGACGACGGAAACGGGTGCGAGCTCGGTCGCGGCGCCACTGCAGCCGGCGGTGTGGCGGAAGATCTCGGTGAGGGCGATGGCGCGGCGCCGGTCGGTGGGGATCACCGACAGGCCGTCCGGCATGACGGCCCCGGACCCCTCGGGCTGATCGTCGGCAGTGTCGGTGGCGGTGTCGGCGTCCACGAAGGACGGTCGGCGCAGTCCGGCGCCGATGAGGGCGTCGAGTCCGGCGCGGACGAAGGCGGCGCTTTCGGGGGCGAGTTCGGCGCGGAGGAGGGTCATGCCGGAGGGGAGTTCCGTGAGGGTGGCGCGTTCAGCTCGGCGGAGGAGTTCGTCGCGTGGTTCTCGGCCGTCCTGGTCGAGGCGGGTGCGGACGAGTTTCGCGATGCGGACGACGTCCTGCAGGGGTGCGTTGGCGGCGTGCTCGATGGCGATGACTGACGCCGCCTGGAGTTCGGCGGTGGCGCAGATGCGGCCCGCGTTGCGGAGTTCGCGGACGATGACGGCGGCGCCGTCGACACTGAGCGGAGCGGGTGCCGTGCCAGCAGCCTCGGCCGGAGCGGGACCGGCGCTGTCCGTATCGGCCGAGACGGAGGAAGCGTCGGCGCCTGGTGTCGCCTCGAGGGCGGAGGCGATCGCGGGGAACGGGCACGCCTCCAGCTCACCGAGGAGCCCGCGCGGTTGCGTGATCGCGGCGCCGACCTCAGCGAGGACCGAACCGCGGGCGCGCGCCACCCGCCACCGCTCGGACACCATCACACCAGGGTTGGCATAGCCCGAGGCGCGGACGAGGCTGCCGTCGCGGCCCGTCGGCGACGGCCGGAGCGCGATCGCCCCGGTGACCCGCGCCGCGAGGACCTCGACCGCGTGCTGCACGGCCCCGAGTTCGTCGAGGACCCGGAACAGAGCCTCACCGTTCATGCTCTCCAGCTGCTCCGCAACATTCGAGCCGGCACGGATCGCGTCGAGCGCGCCGTGCCACACGGCATCGAACCCGGCCGCGGCGGCGGCGAGGGGGTTCGGTGCGGTGCTGGTCATGGTTCCATCCAAACACGGACCACTGACACTGGAACATCGGCAGAACTTCCTGCTGATCTGGTTTTTTATGCGACAGGTGTGGTCTGCCGCGTGTGCCCTTCGACAAGCTCAGGGACCGAGGGGTCGGGTCTCGAGCGCGATGGGGGCGTCCGTACGCCCTTCGACAAGCTCAGGGACCGGGGTCACGCTTCGAGACGGGAACAGGGAGCGGGAGTGCCCTTCGACAAGCTCAGGGACCGGGGTTCTGTGGTGGATGCGGCGGCCGGGAGCGTCCTGAGGTCGGAGTCGGACCCCGGCAAAGCCGTTCACCGGGGTCCCCTTCGACAGGCTCAGGGACGGAGGGCGCCCCTCGACAGGCTCGGGAACCGGGAGTGCGCTCCGGCAGGCTCAGGGACCGGGAATGCCTTTCGGCACGCTCAGGAACCGGAGTCATCCGGTGACGGATTCGGCGGACGGGAACGCCCCTCGGCTGGTGCTGTGCCCGGGCGTACACTCGCCGCATGCGTTCATCGCAATCGACACGGTTCTCGCGCTCATGCGGGCGTTCCACGAGCAGGATCGAGCCGCAGCCGAGGCGCTCATCCACGCGGACTTCGTCTTCACGAGTCCACAGGACGATCATCTCGACCGGGTCGCCTGGTTCGAGCGCTGCTTCCCGAGCGCCGACCACTTCGACGCCCCGAGTGTCACGCTGCAGGTCGTCGAGACCGACGGCATCGTCTTCCACCGGTACGAGTACGCCGTCGACGGCACGACCTTCCGGAACGTGGAGACGACCCGTGTGGTCGACGGTGCCGTGCGCGAGGTCGAGGTGTACTTCGGCGGTGCCGTGTGAGGTCCGGCCGGCGGAGGCACTCGTGCCGCCAGTCCGAAGCGGCGTGCTCCTGGGGGTGATCGGGGGCTGCCCCGATCATCTCGCGACATTCGTCTGACAGCATTGAGTCATGCACATCAGTTCTCGTCGAACGACCCTGGCTGCGGCTCTCGCGGTCACCGCCCTCGCCCTCGGAGGCTGCTCCGCCGGTGCTCCCTCGGCAGAGGATCGGCCTGCCTCGGCTGCGGCCACGCCGTCCGAGTCGCAGCCGCCGAGCACCCCGCTCCAGGAGCGCACGCTCACCGACGAGGTCGACGGCACCACCGTGACCGCCCTCGCGATCGTGGACGACTTCCCAGCGCCGGAGGGCACCAACTCCGGGCTGCGGCCGCTCCTCGTCCAGGTCCGCCTCGAGGCCGGCGACGAGTACGGTGGCAGCGTCTTCCCGTATCGCGTCTCCGTCACCACCCGCGCGGTCAACCTCGACGCCGTGACGCTCGGCCTCGGAACCCCCGAGGAGCTGAAGGCGCCGATGTCGGCCGCGGGCTACACGCAGCTGCAGGCGACGCCGCCCGGCGAGACGGCCACGGGTTGGATCGGCGCGTGGGTACGGACCGATGAGACGGAGTTCGACCTCGTCTACGACCGACGGGAGGGCAAGGTCATCGGCGGCAGCAAGAGCGGCGAGGTCGTGCCGCCGAGCCGCGACATCATCCCCCTCATCCCGAAGGACTGACCCCGCGGCAGGTCCACGTGCGTCCCGGCGACTCAGTTCGAAGGCGATCGCGGGGCGCCCGTGGTCGCGCGTTCGACCAGCAGGCACGGCAGGGTGATGTGTGAGACGTCCTGCTCCGGCTGCCGGAACCGTGCGAGCAGGGACTCGACCGCGCCGACCGCCATCTCCCGGATCGGCTGCCGGATCGTCGTGAGTCGGAACGACTCCCAGGCGGCCATCCGGACGTCGTCGAACCCGAGCACGGAGACGTCGTCGGGCACGGACAAACCGAGCGCCGCAGCCGCGTTCAGTGAGGCGAAAGCGAGCAGGTCGTTGTGGCAGAACACGGCTGTCGGGGCGTCCTCGCGTCGGAGCATGCTCGTCGCGGCCGTGTAGGCGCGGTCGTACTCCAGGCCGCCGACGTCGAGGAGCGATGCGTCGAGTTCGATGCCTCGCGTGTCGAGCTCGGCGAGGAAGCCTGCGTGGCGGTCGCGCACCGAGGCGGCGTCCAGCGGGCCCGCGATCACGCCGATGCGCTCGTGCCCGAGGTCGAGGAGGTGGGCTGCCGCGATGCGTCCGCCGGCGAGGTTGTCGGGTGAGATCGAGTCGGCGTCCGGCAGGGCGTCCGGCCCCATCGTGACGGCGGGCACGTCGAGGGACACGAGCCTGGCCTCGTCCTCAGGCGACAGGAGCGTGGTCGTCACGATGACGCCGTCGACGTCGCTCTCCCACAGGATCGTCGCCAGGTCCTCGACGCCGCCGAGGCGGTCGCTGAGCATGAGGGTGCGGTAGCCGGCCCGACGCAACTCCTCGCTGACGGTCTGCAGGAGCTCCGCGTAGTAGCTGTTCGTCGGGTCGCCGAGGACGACGCCGACCGTCTGCGTGCGACTCGTGACGAGGCTTCGCGCGCTGAGGTTGGGCCGGTAGCCGAGTCGCGCGATCGCGTCCTGCACCTGCGCGTGCATCTTGGGCGACACGCTCGGGTGGCCGTTGAGCACCCGCGACACGGTCGTCTGCGACACGCCAGCAGCCTTCGCGACGTCGATGCTCGTGACTCCACGAGACCCTTTCGGCATGTCTGTGCTCCCTCGCGCCCGGTGTTCATCGTAGGCGACGAGCTCGTCCGTCGGCCAGCGCAGGGCCGACGGACGGGCGCTGTGCGTGCTTCACGGCCCCACGGTCGGACGAGTCGCGGCGTGGCGGTCGGCGCGGCTTGACAGGGCGTCATGAATACGTAACCATTTCAGGACCACCATTTCGATGCAGCAATGGAGACACGATGCGCACCCTCGGACCAGCACAGTGAGCGGGCCCCTCGACGGCCTCGTCATCGCCGACTTCTCGCAACTGCTCCAGGGGCCGTTCGCCACCCAGGCGATGGCCGACCTCGGTGCCCGCGTGATCAAGATCGAACCGCTCGGCGGCGACTGGACCCGCTCCTACGCGATGCTCAACGCCTACCCGGGTGGGGAGTCGATCAGCTACCTGGCGTTCAACCGCAACAAGGAGTCGATCGCGATCGACCTGAAGTCGCCGGAAGGCCTGGAGCTCGCCCGCCGGATCATCGCGCAGGCCGACATCGTCGTCGAGAACTTCCGGCCGGGTGTCATGGACCGCCTCGGCATCGGCTACGAGGCGTCGAAGGTCGACAACCCCGGCCTGGTCTACGTGGCGTCCAGTGGTTTCGGCGTCGACGGACCGTATGCGAAACGACCGGGCCAGGACCTCCTCGCCCAGTCGGTCGCCGGACTGCCGAACCTGCAGGGGAACATCGACGACCCGCCCGTCCCCGTCGGCATCAGCATCGCCGACGTCTCGGCCAGCCTCCACATCGTCTACGGCGCCCTCGCCGCCGTCGTGGAGCGCTCGCGCACCGGGCTCGGCCAACGGGTCGACGTCTCGCTCCTCAACAGCATCATCGCCGTCCAGACGCAGGAGTTCGTGGCCACCCTGGCCAGCGCGGAACCGCCGACGAGGCCGGGTGAGGGAGCCGGCAACGCGTTCACCGGCGCCCCCTACGGCGTCTACCCCACGCTGGACGGCTGGATCGCGATCGCGATGAACCCCGTGAAGCTGCTGGCGGAGGTGCTCGACATCCCTGAGCTCCTCGAGGAGGAGTCGAAGAACGTCATGACCGGCCGGGAGCGCATCAAGGGACTCCTCGACGCCAAGACCGCCGAATGGACGCGCGACGACCTCCTCGACGAACTGCTCACCCACGACGTCTGGTGTGCACCCGTCAACGACTTCGCGGACGTCCCGAAGGACCCACAGGTGGTGCACAACGGCATGTTCCGGACCGTGCAGCACCCGCTCGCCGGCGAGATCACCCTCGTCGGGCCACCGATCGCGTTCTCGTCGCAGACGACGGACCGGTTCGACGCCCCTCCGCTCCTCGGCGCGGACACCAGGAGCATCGCGGAGGAGTTCGGGTCGATGCGGCCCGACGAGGTCGAATCGCTGCTCACCAAGGGGGTGCTCCGTGGCTGAACCGACCACCGGCTCGCCGTCGACCGAACCGGTCGTCCTGTCCAGGATCGACGGTCGGACGGCCGTCATCACGATCAACCGACCCGAGGTGCGGAACGCCGTCGACGCGCGGGTGGCCGCGGGGCTGGCTGACGCGATGGCCCGTGCCGACGAGGACCCGGAGGTCTGGACGATCGTCCTCACCGGTGCCGGCGACCGGGCATTCAGCGCTGGCGCCGACCTCAAGGCCGTCTTCCGGGGTGAGGACGTCCACGACCCCAAACGCGAGCACCTCGGCTTCGCCGGATTCGTGCGGCACGACCTCGGCAAACCTGTCATCGCTGCGGTCAACGGCCTCGCCCTCGGCGGCGGCTTCGAGATCGTGCTCCACTGCGACCTCGCGATCGCCGCCTCCTCGGCCGTCTTCGGCTTCCCCGAGGCCCGTGTCGGCAAGATGGCGGCGGCCGGAGGTGCCTTCCGCATCGGCCGGCAGATCCCGCCGAAACTCGCCGCCGAGCTCCTGTACACGGCCGCGCCCATCAGCGCGGACCGGGCGCTCGACCTCGGCCTCGTCAACCGGGTCGTCGCCGACGGCGAGGCCCTGGATGCGGCCCTGGAACTCGCCGCCCTGATCAACCGGAACTCCCCGTTGTCCGTACGCGCCAGCAAGCGCTCGCTCCTCGGTGTCGACCACGACGGCTCCGCGCGCGAGGCGGACGACTGGGACCGCATCGCATCCATAGACGCCGAACTGTTGCATTCCGCAGACGCCGAGGAGGGCGTGCGCGCCTTCGTCGAGAAGCGCGAACCCCGCTGGACCGGCAGGTAGAGAGGACCACCGTGAGCATCGACACACCGACCAGACCGCCCAGAGGGGCGAGCCCGACGCGGTCGCGTGAGGCGTTCGCCGCGCACATCCGGCGGACCGTCCTCCTCGAGGCGGAGATCGCGGGCAGTGGCCACTACGGCCCGAGTCTGTCCTGCGCCGACCTGCTCGCAGCCCTCTACTCGGGCTTCCTGCGCGTGGACCCGGCCGACGCCGACCGGCTCGACCGTGACCGACTGGTGCTGAGCAAGGGACACGCCTGCTCCGCGCTCTACGCCGTCCTGGCCGACCTCGGCTTCTTCCCGGCCGAGGAGCTGCGCACGTACACGCGACTCGGCACTGCCTACGGCGATCACCCCGACATGAAGAAGGTCGCCGGGATCGACTTCTCCTCCGGCGCGCTCGGGCACGGGCTGTCGATCGCGGTCGGCATGGCGGTGCACGCACGGCTCCGCGGTGACGGCGCCCGCACGGTCGCGATCGTCGGTGACGGCGAGTTGAACGAGGGCCAGATCTGGGAGGCCGCAGGCTACGCGGGCGCCAACCGGCTGTCGGGGCTCCTCGCCATCGTCGACGTCAACACGGTCTGCGTCGACGGGACCACCCGGGAGGTGCTCGACTACGAGCCCATCGGCGACAAGTGGGCTGCTTTCGGCTGGGCGGTCGAGCGCATCGACGGGCACGACGCCGACGCGATCGACGCGGCCCTCGCCCGCTTCGAGGCGCGGCACGCGGCCGGCGGCGCGCCGACCGTCCTCGTCGCCGACACCGTCGCGGGCAAGGGCATCCCGGCGATCGAGGGCATGGCCGAATGGCACATCGGGTACCTCGGCGGTTCGGACCTCGCCACCGCGCTGGAACAGCTCGGCACCCGTGTCGAGGAGCCCACCGACGATCACGCCGCTCCGCGTCCGATCGCGACCGAGGAAGGCCACTGACATGCCGCTCGAGAGACGAACCACGGTCCTCACCGACCCGAGCTCCTACGATCACGAAGGACGCGCCGGATACCCGACGCGCTCCATCGGGTCGATCCTCGCCGACCTCGCCGACGAGGACCCGCGCATCATGGCGGGCAGTGCCGACCTCACCTGGTCGACGTTCCTCGCCGACTTCCCCGCCAGGCACCCCGACCGCTTCATCCAGGCGGGAATCGCCGAGCGCAACCTGCTCGGTATCGCCGCCGGACTCGCCTCCTGTGGCGCGGTCCCCTACATGTCGACGTTCTCGGCGTTCGCGAGCATGCAGAGTCTCGACGTGATCCGGAACGACCACGCATACACCAACCTCCCGGTCCGGACCATCGGCACCCACACGGGCATCTCGATGGGGTACTTCGGCTCCTCCCACCATGCGATCGAGGACATCGGGGCACTCCGTTCGATCCCGAACCTCACGGTCGTCTCGCCGGCCGACCTCGTGGCGACCGAGGCGCTCATCCGTGGCACGGTCGACCTGCCAGGACCGGTCTACTTCCGGCTGGGGCGCGGCGCGAGCGGTCCGGACGTCTACGAGACGACGTCCGAGGTGGTGTTCGGGGAGCCGACCGTCGTCCGGCGCGGTTCCGACATCCTCGTCGTCGCCAGCGGGATCACGGTCCACGCGGCACGCGACGCGGCGGACGCCCTCCGCGCGGACGGCCGTCTGGACGTCACCGTCGTCGACCTCCACACGATCCGGCCGTTCCCGGCCCAGGCGGTCGCTGACCTCGCCGCGCAGCACGACGCGGTCGTCGTCGTCGAGGACCACGTGGTCGACGGCGGTCTGGGCACCAGCGTCCTCACCGCGCTCGCGGACCTCGACGTCGGCGTGCCCGCGTACCGACACGGGTTGCACGACTTCGCGATCTTCGGTCCCCCGACGCACCTGTACCGCTACTACGGCCTCGACGCCGAGGGCATCGCGACCGTCGTCGAGCGCGTGTCCGACCGGGCGCCGCGTGACCGCACGATTCCGCTGTGGGAGGAGGCCGACCGGTCCAGGGTGCTCGCGGAGCAGCAGGCGGCCGATGCGCTCCGCAAGCCGGAGATCACCTTTGCCTGAGTCCCCGCTGCCGACGCGCCTCCGGAGGCGGGTGCGGATCGTGGACGCCACGCGCGTCGTCGTCGAGACGGTCGCGCCGGTCGAACCCGGCGCGGGCGAGGCTGTCGTCCGGGTCGAGAGCTGCGGGCTGTGCGGATCGGACGCCACCATGTTCGCGGGCCGCCATCCGGTCATCCGGCCGCCGATCGTCCCGGGCCATGAGATCGTCGGCATGGTGTCGGCCGTCGGTGACGGCGCGGACGAGCTGCTCGGTCGGCGCGTCGCGGTCCTCCCGCAGCTCGGCTGCGGCGTCTGCCGCCAGTGTCGACGCGGCCATGCGCGACTGTGTGCCGACATGCGACTGATCGGCGGGCAGGTCGACGGGGGAGCGGCCGACGAGGTGACCGTCCCGGCGGCGTCGCTCGTGATCGTGCCGGAGGACGTCCCGGCCTCGATCGCCCCGATCGTCGAACCGCTCGCCGTCGCCAGGCACGCCGTCTCGCGCGTCGACGTGGCAGACGCCGAGGTGCTCGTCGTCGGTGGAGGGCCGATCGGGCTCCTCGTCGCGCTGTGCATCCGCGCCGATGGCGCACGCTCGGTCACCCTCGTCGAACCCGTCACCTCGCGGCAGGAGATCGTCACCCACTTCGGGATCCCGGTCGTCGACGCACTGCCGGACGACGGCCCGGCCGCAGCCGAGTTCGACGTCGTCTTCGACTGCGTCGGCGGCGCCCTGCCGGAACGGTTGCTCGGCCTGGTCGCCGCGGGCGGTTCCTTGGTGCTCGTCGGGGTGGCCGCACCGGAGCTGTCGTTCGACGGGATGCTGCTGCAGCGCCAGGAGCGGACGATCCTCGGATCCCACATGTACTCACGGACCGACTTCGAAGCGGCCCTGCGGCTCCTCGCCGAGGGGCTGCTGCCGACGGACGCGGCGTCGCTCGGCCTCCTGTTCGACCGACGGCCGCTCGATGACGCCGTCGCTGCCTTCGACGACCTGGTCGGGCGTCGCTCCCCGGCGATCAAGATGTTGCTGATCCCCTGAGGACACGGCTGGGCGAGCCACCGCCGGGTGGACGGCTCGCGCCACCCACCCGACGGATCTCAGGCCTCGGTCGCGGTCTTCGTCCGCGTGCCCGTCGTCGCGTCCGCCGAGGGGATCTCGCGGTGCAGCGTCTCCGGGAGGGCGATGATGCCGATCAACCCGATCACGCTGAGGACGATGAGGTAGATCGCGACGAGCCAGGGGGCGCCGCCGCTCGCCGCGACGAGGGCCGTCGCGACCAGTGGCGCCGTTCCGCCGACGATCGCGACTGGGATCTCCCGCGAGATCGCGATACCGCTCCACCGCATGGAGGTCGGGAAGAGCTCGGCGAGCATCGCCGCCGAGACCCCGATCGTCGCGCCTTGCACGATGGCGAGGCCGAGGATGAGGGCGATGCCGACCAGCACGGAACTCTCCGTCTGGAACAGGAGGAACATCGGGAACGCGTAGACGATCCCGAAGATCGCCGTCGCGATGAGGACCGGCTTCCGGCCGATGCGGTCGGCGAGCTTGCCGAAGAGCAGGACGGCGGGCACGGTGATGAGCTGCGCGATGATGAGGCCGGTGAGGGCGACGGTCGGTGCGACCGTGAGCGTGCCGGTGACGTAGGAGACCGAGAACGTACCGACGACGTACGTCCACGGCAGGGCGAAGACGAAGATCGCCATTCCGGAGAGCAGCACCCGCCAGTGTCCGCGCACGGCCTGGACGAGCGGAGCCCGACGGATCTCCCCGTCGCGCTCGACCGCTTCGAACGCCGCAGTCTCCTTCACACGGAGGCGGAAGTACAGGGCGAACCCGACGATGACGACGCTCGCGATGAACGGGATGCGCCATCCCCAGGCCTGGAACTGCTCGACCGGGAGCATGGTGAGGAGCGCGAACGCCCCGGTGGCGAGCGCCATCCCGACATACACCGCTGCGCCGGGGAACCCTGCGGTGAACGCCCGGTTCTTCACATCCGAGGACTCGCTGGCCATGGTCATCGCCCCGGCGAACTCGGCACCGGCGCCGGCGCCCTGGAAGATGCGCAGAATGATGAGGATGATGGGCGCCCAGGCGCCGATGGTCTCCGCCGTCGGCAGCAGGCCGATGAGCGTCGTGGCCGTGCCCATCATGAGCAGCGTGACGAGCAGGGTGGTCTTCCGGCCGACGCGGTCGCCGAAGTGGGCGAAGATCAGGCCGCCGACGGGGCGTGCTCCGAAGCCGACGGCGAAGGTGGCGAAGGCGCCGAGCACGCCGGCCAGCTCACCCCCGCCGGGGAAGAACAGCGGGGCGAACACGAGCGCCGTCGCTAGGCCGTAGAGCGTGAAGTCGTACCACTCGATGACGGTTCCGACGGAGCTGCCGATCACCGCCCTTCGGCGCTGTTGTCTGGAATCGAGTTCGATCTGGTCGTGGGGGTTCTGATGGGACATGTCACTCCTTCGTGGTGGTCCGTGAGGGGTCCCGTCGCAACCGGACCCGTCTTGGGATCCACGCTAGGGCGAAGCGTGTCGGCTGTCGAGGTTACGTAGTCATTTTTTCTGGATCAATCCTGATTCGCGCGGCAGCGAGCTTGGATCGCACCGACTGACGGGGTCCGGTTCCGCTGATATTCGGTACGCTGATGCCGTAGCATTCGCCGACGAAGGAGACCCAGCATGCCCGTGCCCTCAGCCAACCCGCCCGTCGAGCGTCGGTCCCTGCGCGAGGTCGCGGTCGAGCGCATCCGCACCGCCATCTTCGACGGCACGCTGGAGCCCGGTGAGCACCTCAACGACGGCGAGCTGCAGTCCTGGCTCGGCATCTCCCGCACGCCCATCCGCGAAGCCCTCAACGACCTCGCCCGCGTCGGTCTCATCGAGATGGCCGCGCAGCGCTACACCCGCGTCGCCCTGCCCGACCCAGCCCAGCGCACCGAGGTCATGCAGACCCTCGGCGCGATGCTCGGCGGCATCGTCCGCGTCACCGTTCCCGGCCTCGGCGCGACGCAGAAGAAGGCCCTCGTCCGCTCGATCAACCAGGTGATCGTCGTCGTCGAGCAGCGCGACATGGCCGAGCACGGGCGCCTCAGTTGGGAACTCTTCGACGCCTTCATCACCGCGTGCCCGAACGCCACCCTCGTCGCCGCGACGAAGGACATCATCGACGGCCTCACCTACCGGTCGTCCGCGACCCGCACGGAGGAGACGACCGACTGGGCCGCGAAGGAGCAGGGCTACCCGGAGCTGCGCCAGGCGGTCGAAGCCGGCGACGCGATCGCCGCCGAGCTCGCGGTCGAGAACATCTTCCGCCTGTCCGCTCAGCTGTAGCGGGCCGCCCTTCGACAGGCTCAGGGACCGGGACGTCACGGGCCGGGGTTCCGGTCACCGAGCCCGTCGAGGTGCCACGATCGCCCGCCCCGCGAACCCGAGCAACACCACCGCGCTCCCGACGGCCACTGACGTCGGGGGCAGGGTGCCCATCAGCAGCAAGCACCCGGCTGCACCCACCACGCTGACCGCCCGCGGATACCGTCGGTGTGCGCTCGTCTGCCGCAGCGCCGCCACATTCGCGACCACGTAGTACAACAGGACGCCGAACGAGGAGAAGCCGATCGCGCTCCGGAGGTCGACGAGCAGCACGAGCACGACGACGACGGCGCCCGCGAGCAGTTCCGCCCGGTATGGTGTCGCGAAGCGCGGGTGCACGGCGTCGAGCCACCGCGGGAGGTCGCCGGTCCTCGCCATCGCGAACGCGGTCCGACCCACGCCGGCGAACACGGCGAGCAACGCACTCAGACAGGCGGCCGCCGCCCCGACCCGCACGAGCGTCGACGCCCACGGCCACCCGTTCGCCTCCACCACGGCCGCCAGCGGCCGTGACGCCTGGGCCAAGCCGTCGGCACCGAGGGTGAGCAACGCCACCACGGCGACCCCTGCGTAGACCACCACCGCCACCGCGAACGCGATCCCGATCGCCCGCGGGATCGTCCGGGCCGGATCACGGACCTCCTCGCCGAGGGTCGCGATGCGCGCGTACCCGGCGAAGGCGAAGAACAGCAGGCCGGCGGACTGCAGCACGGCGAGCGGCCCGGCATCGAACACGAGCGACGCGGAACCGGTCACGCCCGCAGCCGGCCCGAACGCACCGGAGGTGACGACCACGGCGAGCACGAGCAGGACGCCCACGACGATCACCCGGGTCGCCGTCGCCGTGCGGGTCACGCCCAGGCAGTTGGTCACGACCACCAGGGCGACCGCGACCGCCGCGACCGGCCGACTCCACTCGACGGGCGCGGCGTAGGCAGCGAAGGCGGCGGCCATCGCCGCAGCGCTCGCGGTCTTCCCGACGACGAAGCTCCACCCGGCGGCGAACCCCCACCAGGGGCCGATGAGCTCGCGACCGTAGACGTAGCTGCCTCCGGCGGACGGCAGTTGGGCAGCGAGTTGCGCCGACGACATCGCGTTGCAGCAGGCGACGACCGCGGCGATCAGGAGCCCGACGAGCAGGCCTGCACCCGCCACCTGGGCGGCCGGCTGGAACACCGAGAACACGCCGGCGCCCATCATCGAACCGAGGCCGATGAACACGGCGGCGCTGGTGCCGAGTCGTCGCTGCAGTCCGGGAGCGCTCACCCGATCACGCTAGCGGTGCAGGGTGAACACCAGGGTCTGCGTGACGACTGCGTCGGTCACTGGCCTCGGCGGATGACCGTCTGCCGCAGGACGCGCAGCAGCCCGAGGAAGCCGAGGAAGCCGATGAACGCGGCGATCAGGTCGAAGACCCGGAGTCCCCCCGGCAGGGTCGGGCCAGCACCCGTCACGACGAGGACCACGGCGATCACCATGGCGGCGATCGAGATCAGGGTGCCGACGATCTCCGCCGTCACCCCTTGGACGAGTCCCTTCGCGGGTTCATCGGCGAGGCCCTTCAAGGTCACCCCGACCGTGCCCTGCTCGAGCCCGGAGAGCAGCGCGTCGAGTCGGCGCGGCAGGTTGCGGGCCAACGCGGCCGACACCGCTGCCTGGGCTTGCAGCGTCACCGCCGTCTGACGGATCGACCGGGCACGCCGGAGCAGTCGCGGCACCATGGGCAGCGCCTGCTCGAACATGTCGAAGTCCGGATCCAGGGCCTTGAGGCAGCCTTCGAGCGTCGCGAAGCTGCGGAACGCGGCCGCGAGGTCACCGGGCAGGGCGATGTGGTGCTGGCGGATGACGTCCAGAAGGCGGCTGAAGATCGAACCGTCGCCGCCAGGGCGGTGTCGTTCGGTGGTGATGACGATGCCCACGTCGTGGCGGAGGGCGTCGAGGTCGGCGTCCTCCGGCAGGTCCACGATGAGGAGGAGCGCGTCGGTCGCGGCGATGTCGTCCTCGCTGACGGTGGCGAGCATCACCGCGGTGAGCCGCTGACGTTGGCTGCGCTCGATGACACCGACGGCGCCGAAGTCGATGAGGCCGAGCGAGCCGTCCTCACGGAGGATGACGTTCCCCGGGTGCAGGTCGGCATGGAAGACGCCGTGCACGAGGATCTGTTCGAGCACGACCTCCATGAGGCCCGTTGCGAGCGCCTGCCGTTCCTCCAACGGGATGGTCGCGATGCGCTCGCGGGCGCGGCTGAGGGGGAGCCCGTCGACGAGGTCCATGGTGAGCAGCCGGGCGCCCGACGCCGCCGGGTAGACGCGCGGGACGGTGATCCGGACACCCTCGTCGTGCTCGTCGCGTCGCTTGAGGGTGCTGCGGATCATCTCCACGTTGCGGGCTTCGATCCGGTAGTCGAGCTCCTCGAGCAGCGTCGAGGTGAACGCTCGGGCGACGGAGGCGAGGCGGAGGTTCTGCCCGAACTTCGTGTGGGTCTCGGCGCGCTCGGCCAGGCGGACGACGATGTCGGCGTCGGCCTCGACCTGCACCCGAGCGGCGGGACGCTGGACCTTCACGACCACGGGCGTGCCGTCGAGGAGCTCGGCGGTGTGCACCTGCGCGACGGAGGCGGCGGCGAGCGGTTCGGAGTCGATGGACGCGAACACCGTGTCGATCGGCGCCCCGAGTTCGGTCTCGATGACGACCTCGACCTCGTGCCACGGCAGCGTCGTCGCCTCCGACTGCAGGGAGGCGAGCGCGCTGAGGTACGGCTCCGGCACGAGGTCACGGCGTGTCGACAGCACCTGCCCGAGCTTCACGAAGGTGACGCCGGAGTCGTTGATCGTCGCGATGATCGCGTTGGCGCGCTGCTCGCTCGTGGTGAGTTCCAGCTGCACCCGGGATCGGCCGTGCACGAGCCAGCCGGCACCGTGGCGGGAGGCGATCGTGAGGATCTGCAGGTAGCGGCGGGTGCGACGACGGCGCCGGATCGCCGAGCGGACCACGTCGATCGGGTTCATCAACGGGCGGGTGGGGATGATCACCTCGATGGCGACGAGGACACCGAGACCGAGGGCGAAGATCCAGCCGATCGCGAGGAGGGCGACAGCGATCGCGGCGAACGCGGCGCGGGCATCGTCGGCCTGGCCGTCCTGGAGGAGGCCGGTCTGTTGGACGAGCCAGCTGGCGAACGGGGGACCGGTGACGAACACGACCAGGCCGACGACGATGCTGCGCGGCCAGCCGACCGGGGCATCGAGCACGCGACGGGCGGCGAATCCGAGGAGGAGCGCGGAGACGATCGCCAGCACGATGGTGAGCGCATCAGTCAGCATCCGGCATCCCCTCGTCGGTCGAGCGGTCGGCTCGCCCCGTCCGCCAGCGTATCCGGCTGAGCTGAGCGCGCGCGAGCGGTCGTCGCTCGTCTACATTCGACTCATCACCCGAGCCGATCATCGGAGTCCCCATGCTTCCCCCGACCAACCTGTGGGCGTTCGCCCTGGCGTCGCTCGCGCTGATCGTCATCCCCGGGCCGAGCATCCTCTTCGTCATCGGACGCTCACTCGCGCTCGGACGGAAGGCGGGTGTCCTCAGCGTGGTCGGCAACGCCCTCGGGATGCTGCCGGCGGTGGCGCTCGTCTCCCTCGGCGTCGGGTCGATCGTCGCCGAGTCGGTCGTCGTGTTCACCGTCATCAAGCTCGTCGGAGCCGCATACCTCGTGTTCCTCGGTGTGCAGGCGATCCGTCATCGCAACGACCACGCGCGCACCCCGGAGACGACGAAGGCGCGTCCGTCCTCTGGGCGGCTTCTGGGCGAGGGCTTCCTCGTGGGTGTGACGAACCCGAAGACGATCGTGTTCTTCGTCGCCGTCCTCCCCCAGTTCGTCGCCTACGACCACGGGGCGATCCCGGTGCAGATGGCCATCCTCGGACTTGTCTTCTTCGCGATCGCGCTCGTGAGCGACAGCGTCTGGGCGCTCACGGCGGGGACGGCGCGGGCCTGGTTCGCGAGGAGCCCGAAGCGTCTCTCGAAGCTGACCGCGGGCGGTGGCGTGATGCTGATCGGCCTCGGTGGCACGATCGCGTTGACCGGTAGCAAGGCGTAGCGCTGCGAACGTGCGCGGGACGCTCGCGCTGGGCTGGGCGCACTGGCAGCGGGACGAGGTCAGCCCGTCTGGAACGCTCCCGACGCCGTGTACGCGGCGAACAGTCGTAGGACCTCCACGGTCGGACCGTGCATCGGAGCCGGCGGGTCGGTGAGTGGAGCCCACCGGAACTCGAGGACCTCGCCCACCTCGGCGCGCAGTGAACCTGTCCAGCTGCGCGCGACGAAGCACATCGCGAACGCATGGACGCGGTCGCCGTTCGGGTAGTCGAGGACGTGATGCTCGGTGGCTGAGAGGCAGGCGAACGGCTCGAGGTCGCCCTCGTCCACCCGCAGGCCGGTCTCCTCGGCGAGCTCCGTGACCGCCGTCGCCGCGAACCCACTCCCCGGTTCGCAGCTGCCAGCCGGGATCTCCCACAGCCCGGTGTCCACCCTGCGCTGGAAGAGAGCGTTGCCGTCGTCGTCGAGGACGAGCACCTGGGCACCCGGGAGTGCGAGGAGCCGGTGCCCGACCAGCTGCCGCAGCTCCCAGAGATCGCTTCCGACGTAGCCCATGCGCGGGAGTCTAAGCGGCTCGGTCGCTCCGGCGAAGCGTCACCCGAGAGGGTCGCGGCGACGGATGAGCTCCTGCAGCCGCTCGAGCTCAGCGGTTGACGTGCTCGACAGCCACGCTCAGGTGTCGATGCGGTGGTCCTGGATGGACTCGTAGGTGACGCGGAGCGACTCCGCTGCGACGTCGTAGCGACGCTGGGCGACACGGATGAACAGCAGGTCGACGAGCGCGAGTTGCGCGATGCGCGAGGACATCGCCCCGGAACGGTAGCGGCTCTCCCTGGCCTGCGTCACGAGGACGAGGTCGCAGCGGCTCGCGATGGGGGAGTCGGGGAAGTTCGTGATGCACACCGTCGTCGCCCCGGCGGCACGGGCGAGCTGCATCGCCTGCTCGGTCTCGACCGTCAGCCCCGAGTGCGAGATGCCGATGGCGACCCCGCCCGGCCCGAGGAGGGCGGCCGACGGCAACGCCAGGTGGGCGTCGACGAAGGTGTTGGCCGGCATGCCGATCCGGTACAGCTTCTGGTGGAGGTCCTGCGCGGTGAGGTTCGAGGAGCCGAAGCCGATGATGTCGATGCGCGGCGCAATGAGCAGCGCGTCCACGACCGCGTCCAGGGCGTCGCGGTCGAGCGAACGGGCGGTCAACTCGATCGCCTGCACCTCCTGGTACGCGACCTTCGCGACGACCGTCTCGACCGAGTCGTCCGGGTCGATGTCGGCGTCGTCGACCTCGAACCGGTCACGCTCCGCCTGCTCGCGGCTCGTCGACGTCGCAACCGCCACCCGGAACTCCCGGTACCCGGTGTACCCGATCGTTTGGCAGAACCGGGCGACGGTCGCCTGCGAGGTGCCGCACGCCTTCGCGAGCTCCGTGATGGTCAACTCGACGACGAGCGACGGGGTGCCGATGATCGTCTCGGCGACGCGCGTCTCGGCGGCACTCAGGCGAGGGATCGCCTGGCGGAGCACCAGCAGCGCGTCAGTGGACATCCGAGGCGGCCCCCGTCGTGGCGTGGGCTGCGATGGCCGCGCTGAGGGACCCGTCGCCGCTGCGGAGGCGGGCGACTGCTTCATCTGCGGCGATGCCGGTCACGAGGACGAGGATAGCGGCCTTCACCCAGCCGTCGACGGATGCGAGCGTCGCAGCGGCCGTGGCGGCGTCGACCTCGGTGGCCAGCATGACCGTCCGTTCCGCGCGCGCCCGCAGCTTCTCGTTCGTCGCACGAAGGTCGACCATGAGGTTCCGGTACGTCTTCCCGAGACGCACCATCGAGATCGTCGACAGCATGTTGAGCACGAGCTTCTGCGCCGTCCCCGCCTTCAACCGCGTGGAACCCGTGAGGAGCTCCGGCCCGACGACCGCCTCGATGCCGATGTCGGCGTCACGCCCGAGCGGGGAGCCCGCGTTGCACGACAGGCCGATGGTGATCGCGCCGACCGAGCGCGCGTACTCGAGGGCGCCGAGGACGTAGGGCGTCCGGCCGGACGCGGAGACACCCACGACGGCGTCGTCCGCGGTGATCGACAGCGACGCCAGATCCGCTCGCCCGAGGTCGTCACGGTCCTCCGCGTTCTCCACCGCCTGCTGGATGGCGCCGGGGCCACCCGCGATGAGTCCGACGATGAGCCCGGGATCGGTGCCGAAGGTGGGCGGGGCCTCACTCGCATCGAGGATGCCCAGGCGTCCCGCCGTGCCGGCACCCAGGGAGATGAGTCGGCCACCGCGACGGAGCCGGTCGACGATCGCGTCGACGGCTGCGGCGATCTCGGGTGCCACGGCGGCGACGGCCTCCGGGACGGACCGGTCCTCCTCGTTCATGGCCGCGACGAGCTCACGCGTGGTGAGGGCGTCGAGGTCGGGGACGCGTTCGCCCACCTGCTCGGTGGACATCGTCGCGAGCTCGGCGCGGAGGGAGTCGCGTCCGGAGGCCTGCACTGTGGTGATCGGTCCCCGCCCTTCGACAGGCTCAGGGACCGGTGGTCGGCCTGACGAGGAGCCCTCAGACGGCGTGGACATCGTCGCGCACGACCCTTCCGGCGTAGGAGATCGCCGTGTCGAGGGCCACGAGCCTGGCACCGTCCAGGGCGTCGCCCCGAGGTCTGACGAGGTCGACGCCGACCTCGCGCATGGCCGTCGCGAGGTGGGCGGCGAAGTAGGGCTGTGAGGCGATGCCGCCGACGACGCACACGGCACCGCTACCGGCAGCGGCGGCGCTCGCCGCGAGATGTGCACAGGCGGCGTCGACGATGTCGGCGGCGACCTGGTCGCCCTCCTCGGCCCGGGCGATGACCGTCGGGGCGAAGGTGCCGAGTTGGCGGGCCGGCGCCCCGGTGCTGGAGACCCAGAGCGGAAGCGCCGGGATCGTGCCGGCGAGTGCCTCGGCGTCTGCGAGGAGCGCGGTCGCCGGGCCGCGACCGTCGAACGCGCGCATGCACGCCTCGAGGCCCTCCTGCCCGATCCATCGGCCGCTGCCCTCGTCGCCGAGCCAGGGTCCCCAGCCGTCGATCTGCTTGACGGCACCCGCCGCGTCGACGTCGAACACGACGGCACCGGTCCCGGCGATGAGCACCGTGCCCGGACCACCCGCGAAGGCGCCGGCGTGGGCCGCGAGGGCGTCGTTCACGACGGCGATCGTGGCACCGAGCGCCAGGCGGAGCTCCGCGGTGAACGCGGCGACCTGGTGCGGGGCGGCTTCGACCCCTGCAGCGCCGATGCCGACGTGCCGGACCTCCGCCAGAAGAGCGGCCGGCAGCTGCGAGACCGTGTCCATGACCGCCCGAGCCGAGAGCTCGGCACCCTCGTGGTCGGCGAGGCCGGGCGCGCCGTGGCCGTGGGCCTCGGCGAGGACGGTCGGCTCCTCGGCGGAACCGCCGGTGATGCGGGCACGGCAGGACGTCTTCCCGAGATCGATGGCGAGGACGGGATGTGCGAGGTGGGTCATGATCCGTTCCGGTGGTGCTGGTGGTGCGATGGTGCGGCGGTGGTCCCCGAGGCGAGGAGCTCCGTGACCCGGTCGGCCGAGGCGCGTGACGCTGCGAGACAGTCGATGACGGGGAGTGGGAGCCGGAGGTCCTCGGCGAGTGGCAGGCCGACGCTCACGACGACGGCGTCGGGTCGGATCGTCGCGACACGCTCCACGGCGAGCCGCTGCGGGGTGTCGTCGTCGAGGCGGTCCGCCAGGAGGGCGACGCCGTGCTCCGCGGGGATCGTCTCGAGGAGCAGGGACAGCTCGTCGGAGGAAGGTGCCTCCGTAAGGGGATCCGGAGTCCGGAGACTCGGGCCGGCCTCGAGCCGCGTCACCTCGAACCGTTCGGCGAGCGACTCGGCGAAGGGGTCGTGCGCCGAGGCGACGGCGAAGGTCGGTCGGTCGCGGAGGTCGACGAGCGTGATCGCCGAGGCGTCGACGGTGACGTCACCGCGGACCCGCACGACCCGGCGGATGGCGTCGGCGAAGCACCCTTCGACAAGCTCAGGGACCGAGGAGTACTCAGGGACCGAGTCGCCGGTCCCTGAGCCTGTCGAAGGGGCGACCGTCGCGGCGAGCCGCGCGACGCGGGCGGCTGCGCGCTCGACGACCGCCCGGTCGAGAACCCCGTCGGTGATCGCCGCGCAGACCGCCTCGAACACCTCGAGGTAGTCGTCCTCGTCGGTGGTGGCTCCCTGTTTCGGTCCGAGGTTCGAGGGGTTGCCGATGCAGAGCAGGTCCACGCCGGCCTCGAGCGCGAGGACCGCCCCGCGTCCGGAACCGGTGGTGGAGCGGATCGCGGCCATGTCGAGTGCGTCGGAGATGATCACGCCGTCGAAGCCGCTCTCGCGAAGTCGGCGGAGCGGGATCGGGTTGAGGGTCGCCGGTGCGTCACCGAAGGCGGGGACGACGATGTGGGCGGTCATGACGCTCGCGACCCCGGCCGCGACGGCAGCGTCGAACGGCGGCAGGTGCTCGGCCTCGAGCTCCGCCAGGTCGAGATCGATGCGGGGGAGGTCGAGGTGCGAGTCGCTCGCGGTGTCGCCGTGGCCGGGGTAGTGCTTCACGCAGGCGGCGACCCCACCCGACTGCAGCCCCTCGACCATGGCGGCGACGTGGCGGGACACGAGCGCCGCGGTGGTGCCGAACGAACGTACGCCGATGACGGGGTTCGCCGGGTTGGTGTTCACATCGGCGACGGGGCCGAGGTCGACGTTCGCCCCGGCCGAGCGGAGTCGGCGCGCGAGTTCGGAGCCGACGGCTCGGGTGGTCTCGACCTCGTCGAGCGCACCGAGCTGGGCGTGCCCCGGCAGCGTGGACCCGGTCAGGGCCTCGAGACGGGAGACGTTGCCACCCTCCTCGTCGACACCGATGAGGATCTCCGGTCGGTGCGCACGGAGCGTCGCCGAGAGCGCCTCGACCTGCGCCGGATCGGCCGAGAGGTTCTGGCCGAAGTAGACGACGCCGGCAAGACCACCGTCGAGCTCGCGCAGCAGCCAGTCCGGGGCGGTCCGGCCGAGAAACCCCGGCCAGAGGACGCCACGGACCAGCCGGGCGACGTCGGGGTCGGTCATCCCTTCACCGCTCCGGAGACGAGGCCGCCGGAGAGGCGTCGCTGCACGAGGATGAAGAAGATCATGACCGGGATCGTGATGATCGTCGACGCCGCCATGACCGAGCCCCAGTCGTTGGAGTTCAGCCCGAAGAACTGCTTGAGGCCGATGGCGACCGTGTAGTTCTCCGTCGAACCGCCGAGCAGGGTCATCGCGAAGATGAACTCGTTCCAGGCCGTGATGAAGCTGAACACGCTCGTCGCGACGAGGCCGGGGGCCACGAGCGGGAGCATGATCGAGCGGAACATGCGCCACCAGCTGGCGCCGTCGAGGAACGCGGCCTCTTCGAGCTCCACCGGGACCGCCGCGACGAAGCCGCGGAGCATCCAGATGCCGAACGGCAGCGCGAGCGCCACGTAGACGATGATGAGCCCGAGCAGCGTGTTGAGCAGCTGCAGGTCGCGGATCTGCACGAACAGCGGGATCACGAGCGCCTCGAGCGGCACCATCTGCACGACGAGGATCATGAGCAGCACCGCGGTGCGGAACTTGAACCGGAATCGGGCGACCGCGACCGAGGCGAGGAGCGCGACGGCAGCGGAGATGAGCACCGTCGCACCGGCGACGATCGCGGAGTTGCGGAGGAAGACCGCGAACCCGCCGTCGGTCAGGACCGACTCGAAGTTCGTCAGCGACAGTTCCTTCGGGAAGAAGGACTGGCCACCGCTCGACGCCTGCGCATCGAAGGCGCTCGAGAGCATCCAGTACGCCGGGAAGAGCGTGAACACGAGGAGCAGGGTGACGAGGACCGCCTTGACCGTGTTGGAGCGGATCTTCCGACCGCTCGCCTTCCGGTGCATGGGGACCTGCGGCTTGGCGGATCCGTCGGTGCCCGGGCCCTGAGCCTGTCGAAGGTCGTTGGTGGGGGCGGGGGCGTGGGTTGTCACAGTTCGTCCTCCTTCATGAGGGCGCGGATGTAGACGATCGTGATGCCGAGCAGCACGAGGGTCAGCAGCACCGCGATGGCCGAGCCGAAGCCGTACCGGTTCTGCCCGAAGGACTCCACGTAGGACCACACGCCGAGGTTCAGCACCTCACGGTTCGAGCCGGAACCACCCGGCATGAGGTAGATCTGCGCGAACACCTTGAAGTCCCAGATCGTCGACAGGATGATCACGACCGAGAACACCTGGCGCAGCGACGGGAAGGTGATCTGGAAGAAGCGGCGGAACGCGCCGGCCCCGTCCATCTCGGCGGCCTCCAGCATCTCCTTGGAGACGCCGAGCAGACCGGCCAGGACGGTGATGGCCACGAACGGGAACCCGTGGTGGATGACGTTCAGCAGCGCGATGCCGTAGAACGTGAACTGGTTGGTGAACCAGTTGAAGGGCTCGTCCATGAGCCCAGCGCCCATGAGCGTCTGGTTGACGATGCCTCGGTCGGCGTCGAAGATCCAGACCCACACGTAGGTGCCGGTGACGGCGGGCATCGCCCAGGCGACCATGATGGCGCTGCCGACGATGGTGCGCCAGAAGGAGCCGAGGTTCGCCATGAGGAGGGCGACGAGGGTGCCGAGGACGACCGTGCCGATGACGGCGGCCGCCGCGAAGAAGACGGTGTTCGGGAGGACGACGGTCCAGAGCGTCGGGTCCGCGAAGACCTCGGCGTAGTTCGCGCCGCCGTTGAAGTTGGTGTCGCCGGAGACGATCTCGCGGAGGCCGTAGTCCTGCAGGGAGAACAGCACGACCCGGATGAGCGGCCAGAGCAGGAGGACGGCGAGGATGAGGAGCGCCGGCGTGAGCAGCAGCCAGGGGCGGGTGCGCATGAGGAGCCGCAGCCGCTTGGGGGAGGGGCCCCCGGCCACCCGCGAAGCGGGGGCTTCGCGGGTGACCGGGGGCGGGGTGAGGGTCGACACGATCGGCTACTTGCCGTTCATGATGTCGTCCATCTCGGTGGCGGCGTCGGTCGTCGCCTGGTCGACCGACTTGCTCCCGGAGAGGATGGCCTGGATCATCGCGTTGGTGGTCTTCTTCGCCTGCACCGCACCGAACTTCGGGGTCACGGGGAGGGAAGCGCCGCCGTCGACGAACTGCTCGGCGAAGGGCTTCACCAGCGGGTCGTCGCTCTCGGTCGCGTCGCTGAGCAGCGAGGTCTGGCCGGGGAAGTACCCGGTCTGCTCGGCCCACTCGGAGGCGTACTTGCCGGTCGTCATCATCTCGATGAACTGGAACGCGAGGTCCTTGTTCTTCGAGGTGTTGAACATGCTGAGGTGCGAGCCACCGAGCACGGAGGGCGACATGCCACCGTCCTCACCCGGGATCGGGATGGCGGCGAACTTGCCTTCCAGCTCCGGGTTCTTCTGCACGATGGTGGCCGGGGTCCATGAGCCCATGATCGCCATGGCGACCTTGTCCTGCACGAAGTTGTCGAGGACGTCGGTCTCCTTCCAGGTGGTCGCACCTGAGGAGGAGAGGTCGTACTTCGTCGCCAGGTCGGTCCAGAACTGGATGCCCTTGCGCGAGTCGTCGCTCGCGAGCTGGGACTTCCAGGTGTCGCCGTCGAGCTCGGAGACCTCGCCGCCGGCGCCCCAGACCCACGGGTAGGCCGTGAACTCGGCGTCACCGGGGACGGGGAACGGGATCATGTCGGGCTTCGCGGCCTTGATCGCGGTTCCGGCGTCGATGATCTCCTGCCAGGTGGTCGGCGCCTTGAGGCCGAGCTCCTCGAAGACGTCGGTGCGGTAGACGATCGAACGGACGCCGGCGTACCAGGGCATGCCGTAGAGCTCGCCGTCGTAGGTGCCGGAGTCGGCGAGGCCCTTGACGAGGTCGTCCTTCAGGCCGGCCTTGTCAACGTAGTCGCCGATGGGGGCGAGCGCGCCGGCGTCGGCGAACTCGGCCGTCCAGGTGGTGCCGGTCTCGGCGACGTCCGGAGTGGTGTTGCCGGCGATGGAGGTGACGAAGCGGTCGTGGGCGTCGGCCCACTGCACGTATTCGACCTTCAGGGTGGCGCCGGTCTCCTTCTTGAAGGCCGAGCCGACCTCCTTGAAGAAGGCCTCGGAGTCGGGGTTGGTGCCCTGCATGATCCAGACGGTGAGCGTCTGGCCGTCGGCCGAGACGTCGCCTGAGCCGGATCCGCCACCGGCACAGGCGGTGAGGCCGAGTGCCGCGGTGGCGAGGACGGCCAGCGGAAGGGTGCGCTTGCGCATGGTGCTGCTCCTCGATTCTGGGATCGGGAGTCCGAGCCGTCGTTGGCCCGGGATCCGTGATGACCGTGGGGTCGATCCCTGCTGTTTTCAGTGGGTGTGGAAACAGTATTCAATAAGTACAGGGAGCTTGCAAATATTTTCCAGCACTGCAACACTGTCGTTACCTGCGTGACGTGCGTGTTTCGCGAAGCTGCGAGAACCGTGTGCGGACGGGGTGCGCGGTGCCGCACGAGCGGCGTTCCGGAGGGGCGCTCAGGCGGTGCGGACGATGATCGCGCGCATCGCCGCAGCGGCCGCATCACCGTCGCGTCGCTCGACGGCGACCGCGAGGTCCCGGTGCAACGCCGCGTCGTCGAGGTCGATAGCACCGGCCGCAAGTCGGTCGACCCGGTCCAGGAGAGCTGCGTCGATGGCGCCCCCGACGCGGTCGAGGAGCGGGTTCGCGGCAGCCTGGCGCAGCAGTCGGTGCAATCGGAGGTCGGCGTCGAGGAAGGCTTCGACGTCTTGGACCGCCGCAGCATCGAGGAGCGCGTCGCCGATCGCGCGCAGTTCGAGCGCGTCCGTGTCACGGCGTCGATGCGCCGCCAGGCGGGCGCACTCGGGCTCGGTGGCGGCGCGGAGTTCACGGATCGCCAGCAGGGTCGCGTCGCGCCGTCCGCTCGCGAGTGACCAGCGGAGCACGCGTGGCTGCAGCCAGTCCCATCGCTCCGACGGCTGCACCGTGTGGCCGACGTGGGCCTTCCCTTCGAGAAGGCCGAGCCCGCCGAGGACTCGGGTCGCCTCACGGACGACGGAGCGCGAGTGCCCGGTCCGCACGGTCAGCTCCTCGACCGTGCACACGGCGCCGGGCGGGAGTCGTCCTTCGACGATGTCGGAGCCGATGCGGTCGAGCGTGCGCTCGAACGCCGAAGCGCCCGGTGAGCCGGCGACGGTCATCGCGCGACGGTCGGGCGGGTGGGGGAGATGACCAACTCGTCGATCCGGACGTGGGCGGGGCCGTCGAGGACGAAGGCGACCGCGCGGGCGATGTCCTCCGGGGTCAGCATCGTCTCCCGGGCTGCGGCGTCCGGCACCTGAGGTCGCATCGAGAGGAAGGGGGTGTCGACGTCGCCGGGGCAGAGGTGCGTCGCACCGACGCCGTTGACTCCTTCCTCCTCGTTCAGCGTGGCGCAGAGGGAGGACAGCGCGGTCTTACTCGCGCTGTAGGCGACGCCACCCTTGGTGGAGAAGCGCCACCCGGCGAAGGAGGAGATGACGACGACCCGGCCCTGTGCCGCACGGATCCCCGGCAGTGCGAGGTCGATCGCGCGGGCCACCGAGGTGAGGTTCGTGTCGACGATCGTCGCGAACTCGGCCATCGACTGGTCGTCCCAGCGCCGCCGCGGCGCGTTCGATCCCGCAGCCGTCACCAGGTCGTCGACCGTCCCGCATGCGGCGACGATGCGCTCGTGGGCCAGGGCGAGTGCTGCGGGGTCGGTCGCGTCGGCTGCTGCGGCCACGGCCGTGCCGCCAGCCGCCGTGATCTCCGCCACCGTCTCGTCGAGCGCCTCCGGCCGGCGGCCGGTCACCGCCACCCTGCGCCCGGAGCGGGCCGCGGCCAGCGCGACCGCCCGTCCCATCCCGCTTCCGCCGCCGGTCACCCACAGCACTCGATCCGTCATGGCTCCAGTGTAGGTACGGTATGCCATTCGTATGTTTTAATCGCCTGGCATGGACGGCGCTGCGGTCCGCCATGCGACGACTGGACGGAGACATCGATGTTGCTGGATCTGACGGACCGCCGGGTCATCGTGACCGGGGGAGCGCGAGGGATCGGCCGGGCGCTCGCGGAAGCGTTCCTCGCCGAGGGTGCGCGCGTCGCGGTCCTCGACCTCGACGTCGCCCCGCTCGACGACCTCCTCGAGACGTGGGGTGACGCGTTCGCCGCGATCCCGTGCAACGTCCGGTCCGAGACCTCGGTGACGGAGGCGGTCGCGGAGGCCGCCGCGCGCCTCGGCGGGATCGACGTCCTCGTCAACAACGCCGGCGTCAACGTCGAGGCGTTGCTCGAGGAGACGAGCGACGACGCCTGGACGGCGTGCTTCGACGTGAACGTCGGCGGGGTCTTCAGAATGTCGAAGGCCGTCATCCCCTATCTGAAGGGACAGGGGTCGGGCCGGATCATCAACGCGGCGAGCTTCGCGGCGATCATCCCGAGTGTCGGCAGCGCGGCGTACGCGGCATCGAAGTCGGCGGTGGTGCAGCTGACGAAGGTCCTCGCCAGCGAACTCGGCCCGTGGGGGATCACGGTGAACGCCTACGCGCCAGGCATGGTGCCGACCGCGATGAACGGCTTCGCCGAGCTGCCCGCCGATCGGCAGGACGCCTTGCTCGACACCCTGTCGCTGCGCCGGTGGGAGGAGCCGGAGGATGTGGCGAACGTCGTCCGCTTCCTCGCGAGCGACCAGGCGGGCTACCTCACCGGAGCGTTGATCGACGTCAGCGGCGGCAAGTTCGCGACCCAGTTCCCGGCTCGCGCCCGCAGCTGATCCGCGCGGATCCGGTGGCCGCTGCCGGGCGGTCGGAACGGCCGATTCCGCCTCGCCTGAAGCGACAGTCGTCGGGTCGACGCGCCCGGGGGACGGTTCCTGAGCACGGATTCGCAGCCAGCCCGAAGGACGCTTACGATACCGTGGACGGCACATCCGGAAGCCCGCTGAGCGGGTCCCCGGACGGCAGTCGAGTGGGCTGACCGGGGCAGGTCCACACCCCGCATCATCGTCGGGATCACCATCTGGAGCAGAGGAGTTCGGTCAGCCGTGGCTTCACGAGTGCAAGTGTCCGAGCGTCGCCGATCACGCGATGCGCGTCGAGGGCGCCACCGGGCCGCAGCACCGATCGAACCGTTCACCCGAGGGTTCAGTGCCCTCGGCGAGCTCGCCGCCTCGGGCGCGCAGGTCAGCCTCCGGATCAACGACATCACGACCGGCGAGATGCTCATGTCGGCCGACGACCACGTGGTCGTCCCCACCGCCTCGATCGGCAAAGTCCTCCTCCTCATCGAGGTCGCAGCACGGCTCGGCGACACCGACTTCAGCGGGCTCACCATCCTCGACCGCGAACCGCTCGACGCGGTCGCCGACTCCGGGATCTGGCAGCACCTGCAGGCACCGTCCCTGCCCGTCGCCGACCTGGCGGCGCTCGTGGGTGCCACGAGCGACAACCTCGCTACGAACGTCCTCCTGCGTCACATCGGCCTGGAGGCCGTCCGACACCGTGCCGAGGAGATCGGGCTCAAGCGGACGGCGCTGCTCGACATCGTGCGCGATCACCGGGGCCCCGACAACGCACCCCAGCTCTCCGTCGGGTCCGCCCGCGAGCTCGCCTGGCTGTTCCAGGCCCTCGCGACGGGTGAGATCGTCGACGCGACCACGAGCCGTCGCGTGCTGGCGTGGTTGTCGCTCAACACCGACCTCTCTCTCGTCGCCTCGGGGTTCGGCCTCGACCCGCTGGCCCATCGCGAACCCGACCACGGCATCCAGCTCTTCAACAAGACCGGTTCCGGCGTGGGTGTGCGCGCCGAGGCGGGCATCCTCCGTGGCCCGAACGGCGCCGTGAGCTACGCGGTGTGCACGAGCTACGACGACACCGAGCTCGGAACGCGACTCGGCGTCGTGGACGCCGTCCGCACCCTCGGCCAGGACCTCCTCGAATACGTGCACTGACCTCACCCGGTCCCTGAGCCTCACCCCCGGTCCCTGAGCTCACTCCCCCCCCGGTCCCTGAGCCTGTCGAAGGGCCCGGTCCCCGAGCCTCACCCCCGGTCCCTGAGGTCACCACCCCCGGTCCCTGAGCCCAACCCCGGTCCCTGAGCTTGTCGAAGGGCCTCAGTCGATGTACCCCGAGGCCGCCAGTCGCTCGAGCACTTCGCGTCCCGCGGGCGGGCAGCGGTCGAGCGACTCCGTCCCCACCCAGTGCACGGCGCTCACCTCGGCCGAGGGCTGTGGAACCGCGTCCGTCTCCGCCGCGAAGACGTGCATCCGGACGAGCCGGCCGTCCGGTTCACCGTGGGCCTGCGTGAGGACGGTGAACAGCGGCGTCACGCCGGCCGGGTCGAGCTCGACCGCGATCTCCTCGCGGGCTTCGCGCACCGCGGCCTCGGCAGGCGTCTCGCCCGCGTCGATCTTCCCGCCCGGCATGTAGAGGACGTCGCGCCCCCGGGCCGTGACCATGAGCACCCGTCGGTCGCGGACGATCGCGACGGCGGACACGAGGATGTCGGCGAGCGGTCCGCCCCCGCCTCTGGTCAGATCGCTCATCGGGTCGTCGATCCGTTCCGGTCGTGGTGCGCGTCTCGCGGTTCGGCGAACCCGTCGACCGCCAGCTCCACCGCCTCCCGGAGCTCCCTCGCGCTGAGGATGACGAAGTGGCCGGGGACGGGCAGGAGCACATTCGTCGCCCCGGGCAGCACGCTGCTCGACGGGACGTGGGGGTCGAAGGTGCTGTAGATCGAGACGATGTCGGCGTTCACGTCGTGGGGTGCGCCGAGGGCGACGATGGTCTCGTCGGTCGGCAGGAACGCGCGGAGGCTCGGGTCCACGACGTACTTGGCGAGCACCGACCCGGAGAAGGGTGAGCAGATCGCGACGACCCCGAGCAGCCCGAGACCTTCGCGATCGGTGAGCAGGAGTTCCTTCCCGACGAGGCCCCCTTTGCTGTGTGCGACGATGACGCAGCCCGCGTTCGGCTTCGGCAGTCTGCCGAGCGCACGGGCGAAGCGGGCCGCGGTGTCGCGGATCGGCTTGCGGTTGTAGCCGAGGCCGCGCGCGATGCGGATGCGGTACCCGGCGGCGTTCAGGTGGTCGGCGACCGGCTTGAGGAAGGCCCAGGTCTCGTAGACGCCCGGGATCAGGACCACGACCGGGCGAGCGGTGTCGCCGCGGCCGTACTCCCGCGGGATGCGGCCGCTGAAGAAGGCCCTGGTGTGCCACGCGACCGAATGGATCCAGTCGACGGCGACGATCCCGGCGATGCTCAGTGCCCCAGGACGTTCCGCGACGGGTGGGGCCTCTGCGAGCGCGACATCGTCGGCATCCGCCACCGATTCCTCGTCCATCCGCACCCCCTCGTCCATCTTGCCATCGGACGGCATGGTCGCCGTGCTCGGTCGGGGTGGCGCGAGCCCAGTCCTCGAGCGGGAACGCGGGTTACGCTGTGTTGACAAGGCGACGGTGCGCTGCAAGCATGAGTCCGTTCGTCGAACCCCTATGCGCGAGGTGCACCCACATGACCGATCCGAACTCCGGCCAGCCGAACGACCCGTACGGTCAGGGCCAGGCTCCCCAGCAGCCGCCCTACGGCGAGTCGCAGGTTCCGCCGGCTCCGCAGTACGGGGAGCAGGCGCCGCAATACGGTCAGCCCTCGCCCTACGGCGAGCAGCAGACCCAGCAGTACGGCGAGCAGCCGAAGTACGGTCAGCAGCAGTCGCCCTACGGAGAGCAGCAGCAGAACCCCTACGGCCAGCCGCAGGCTCCGTACGGTCAGCAGCAGAACCCCTACGGCCAGCCCGCAGCGCCCTACGGTCAGCCGCAGGCTCCGTACGGCTACGCGCAGCCGGCCGGCCAGAAGACGAACGTCATGGCGATCATCTCGCTCATCGCGCCCTTCGTCGGGTTCGGCGTCGTCGGTCTCGTCCTCGGCATCATCGCCCTGGGTCAGATCAAGCGCACCGGTGAGCAGGGCCGCGGCCTCGCGCTCGCCGGCACGATCGTGAGCGGTGTGTCGGTCCTCGCCGGCGTCATCGTCATCATCTTCTACATCCTCATCTTCGCCGGCATCATGGGCACGGCGGCCACCTACGACTACGACAGCTACTGATCCACGGCCTGCTCGGCAGGCGGATCACGACGGGCATCGGCATCGCGCCGGTGCCCGTTCGTCGTTCTTGCGGTTCGCGCCCTTCGACAGGCTCAGGGACCGAAGCACTGCGGCTGGCGGGGACCGAAGCCGGCTGGTCCCTGAGCTTGTCGAAGGGCGGAACCCGTCGGAGCCTAGGAGGCGGAGGCGGCCGAGTCGGTGTCGGTGACCGGCACGACGGCCGCGGGAGCCTGCGGAACCTCGATGCCGAACAGCGTCTGGAGCGCCGCGGTGTACGCGGCCTGATCGCCGTTGCGGGCGAGGTTGCGCGCCCGGACGGTCGGTTCGTGCAGGAGGACTCCGGCCAGGTGGCGCAGGGCGCGGGCGGTCGAGCCGTCGTCGTCGCCGCGTGCCGTCGCGCGTGCGACCTCGGCTTCGACCAGGGCGTGCACGTGGCTGCGCAGGGCGACGACCGCGGGCTCGAGGCTACGTTCCTCGCCCACCGCGGCGAACTTCTGGGCTGCACGGCTGACGATGGAGCGAGCGACCTCGGTGGCCTGCAGCTCTTCGAGCGGCGCGTGGATCCGGATGGTCTCGAGGTCGAGGAGGACGACACCGGCGACCGTGGCGACGTCGGGGTCGACGTTGCGCGGCAGCCCGAGGTCGATGACGAGCTGGGCCGAGGCGTGCGGCACGGGGCACTCCGCCGCGGCTTCCGTGATGACGTCGTGGACGAGCTCCGAGACCCCGGTGGGCTCGAGCTCGGCGGCCGGCGTGGCGGCACCAGGCACCAGGGAGAGGACGGGTGCGTCCTGCGCGGCACCGGCGCGGGCGCGGTGGTCGGCTGCGACCGCTGCGCGACCGGCGCGGAGCAGCGAGGCGTCGACGACGTGGCCCTCGGCGGTGGTGCAGGTGACGATGATGTCGACCTCGCCGGTGGTGCGCGCGAGCTCGTCCTGGCCGATCCAGCCGATCTCGTGCGAGCGAGCGAACTTCTCGGCACGGCCGGAGGGCGAGTGCACGAGGACGTCGGTGACGCCGCGGTCGCGGAGGGCCGCGAGGCTCGCTCCCGCGTAGGCGCCGGTGCCCACGAGGAGGACGCGCTGCGTGGCCCAATCGTCGATCCGGCTCTCCGCGAGGTCGAGGGCGAGTCGCACGATCGAGCGGCCGGCACGGCCGAGCGGCGTGCGGTTCTTGATGCCGCGGGAGGTCTGCGAGGCGCGCTGGAACAGGCGCTCGAGTTCGGAGCTGGTGGTGCCGCCGGCCCGAGCGGACTCGAGCGAACGCCTGACCTGCCCGGCGATCTCGCCCTCGCCGACGACGACGGACTCGAGCCCGGCCGACACGGCGAAGAGGTGCTCGGCGGCCGCGGTCCCGACGCTGAGGTCGAACACCTCGCGCAGCTGCTCGGCGGGGATGCCGGTGGTCTCGCTGACGGCCTCCGCTGCGGCCTCGAAGGCGACGGAGGCGGCTGCGGTGACGGGCTCGTCGAGGTCGATGTAGGCCTCGAAGCGGTTGCAGGTGGCCACGACGACGGCCCCGGAGACGCATTCGTGGTGGGCGACCAGGCGCGCGGCAACGCCCTCCGCGCCGACTGAGAGTCGTTCGAGGAGGTCGAAGGTGGCGTTCTTATGGCTCGCCGTCACACACATGAGCACCCGTCGAGTGTACCCGAGCGGGCACGTCGGCCTCTCCGGGAAGCCACCCAGGTGACCCTCACCGAGCGGCCGGCTCGCCGCACTCGTGCAGGAGGGAGATGGGAGGATGGAGGGGTGAGTCTTCCACCCGAACATCCCCTGGTCACCGGCACCACCGAGGCGTCGCCCCTCATCACCGCGTACCGCGGCACCCGTCCCGAGCGGACGCCCGTCTGGTTCATGCGGCAGGCCGGTCGGTCGCTGCCCGAGTACCGCGAGCTCCGGATCGGTACGGCCATGCTCGACGCCTGCCTCGACCCCGAGATGGCGAGTGAGATCACCCTGCAGCCGATCCGTCGCCACGGCACGGACGCGGCCATCTTCTTCAGCGACATCGTGGTGCCGCTGAAGCAGGCCGGGGTCGCGGTGGAGATCGTGCCGGGTCGCGGTCCGGTCATGGGCTCCTCGGTGCGCACGGCCGCCGAGGTCGACGCGCTCGTCGCCCTCGACCCGGCAGTCCTCGACGACACCCTGGAACCCATCCGAGCCGGCGTCGCACGCACGGTGGCGGGGCTCGCCGGCATCGGCGACGGCGCCACGCCGCTCATCGGGTTCGCCGGCGCACCGTTCACCCTCGCCGCCTACCTGGTCGAGGGCGGCCCGTCGAAGGACCACCTCGCCGCCCGTACCCTCATGCACGCCGACCCCGAGTCCTGGGCTCGGCTCATGGCCTGGTGCGCCGACGTCACGGGCCGTTTCCTCCGGGCACAGATCCTCGCCGGTGCATCAGCGGCGCAGCTGTTCGACTCCTGGGCCGGCGCCCTGTCGCTCGACGACTACGAGCGGTACGTCGCTCCGGCCTCCCGAGCGGCCCTCGCCCACGTCGCCGATCTCCCGGTGCCGAAGGTGCACTTCGGTGTCGGCACGGGCGAGCTGCTCGGAGCCATGCACCGGGTCGGCGCCGACGTCGTCGGGATCGACTACCGGCTCGCGCTCGACGAGGGCATCCGCCGCCTCGGCGGGACGGTCCCCGTGCAGGGCAACATCGACCCCGCGCTCCTCGCCGCCCCCTGGCCGGTGCTCGAGGCGCACGTGCTCGACATCCTGCAGCGCGGCACGGCGGCACCGTCCCACGTCCTCAACCTCGGCCACGGCGTCCCGCCCGAGACCGACCCGGACGTCCTGACGCGCATCGTCGCCCTCGCCCACGATTGGCAGCCGGCATGAGCCTCGAACCGAAGCGTCTCGTCGTCATCGGCGGTGGCGCGGCAGGCCTCGTCGGCGCGGTCGACTGCGCCAGGGTTGGGATCGCGGTGACGGTCGTCGAGGCGCAGGAGGCGTTCGGGGGAGCGCTCGCGGCCGCAGACGTCGCCGGTCTCCGGGTCGACGTCGGGGCCGAGAGTTTCGCGACCCGTGGCGGCTCGGTCGCCGAACTCATCGAGCAGCTCGGCCTGACCGACCACGTCGTCCGACCCAACCGGGCCGGCGCCTGGCTCCACGTCGCGAAGCCTGGTCAGGCCCAGCGGAGCGTGCCACTTCCCAAGGCCGGTCTCCTCGGGATCCCGACGAACCCCCTGGCGGACGACGTCCGCCGGGTCATCGGTTGGAAGGGCGCGCTGCGCGCGTACCTGGACCGCATCCGTCCGCCGCTCACGATCGGTTCCGAGCACAACCTCGGCGCGCTGGTCAGGAAGCGGATGGGGACCGCCGTCCACGACCTCCTCGTCGCCCCCGTCACCTCGGGCGTCTACTCCGCCGCTCCCGACGACCTCGACGTGGACCGCGCGGCTCCCGGGCTGAACCAGGCCCTGACGCGCACGGGCGCACTCTCGCTCGCGGTCGCGGCGCTCCGGGAGAACGCTCCCGCAGGCGCAGCGGTCGGCGGTCTCGACGGCGGCATGACCGTGCTCGTCGACGGGCTCGTCGCCGAACTCGAACGGTGGGCGTCCACGCTCATCACGGGCGTCGCTGTCACGGCGATCTCCCGGCACCCGTTCGACATCGACGTCGACGGTCCAGGCGTCGGGCTCGGCGACGCCGGACTCCCTCGCATGAGCGAACGTGCAGCAGACCCCGGAGCCAGGCCTGCCCCTTGGTACGTCGCGCTGACTGACGGGCGGGTCCTCGAAGCGGACCTCATCCTCATCGCGGCGCCCGAACAGTCCGCCCGTGCCCTGCTCGCCGACGTCGGTCCGTCCCTGCGCGAGCTGCCGGCGGCCGGCGACGACGCGGGCGACCCACTGCTCCCCGCCCCGATCGAGCTCGTGACGATCGTGCTCGACGAGCCGGCCTTGGACGCGGCGCCCCGTGGCTCGGGGCTGCTCGTCGCGCCGGGCTCGACCCTCCACGCGAAGGCGCTCACGCATTCGACCGCCAAGTGGGCCTGGCTCGCCGGACGTGCGAGGGAACAGGGGGAGCACCGACACGTGATCCGCTTGTCGTTCGGTCGTCAGGGGGAGGCCGACGCGACCAGCGAACTCTCTGACGACGAGTTGCTCTCGGTCGCGCTCGCCGATGCGTCGGCCATGCTCGGTGTCCCGCTCGACCCGGACACCGTCCGCGGCTTCCACCGCATCTCCTGGACGGGGACGCAGCCGACCGCGGCGCGCGGGCAGCGCGAACGGTCGAACGCGATCCGCGAGGCCGTCGCTGAGGTCCCGGATCTCGCGGTCACCGGCGCCTGGTTGTCCGGCACCGGACTGGCCTCGGTCGTCCCGGACGCCCACGAGGCGGCCGCGCGTCTCCGTCACCAGGCACTGCAGCGGTAGACGACCGGCGGCGGCCATATGCCCGACCCGGCATCTTTTCCTGTCAACCCCCGACCCGATGGTGGCGCCGGACTGACACCCGACTACGCTGGTCCCGTTGGATGCAGCAACCCAGCACCACTCGAACAGACGGAGGCGCCATGAAGGGCAAGGTCATGTTCGTCGTCGGTGGGCTCACGGGCTACGTGCTCGGGACCCGCGCCGGACGCGAACGCTACGAGCAGATCAAGACGCAGTGGGTCAAGCTGTGGAACGCGAAGCCGGTGCGCGCACAGCGCGGCAAGGTCGAGGACTTCGCCAAGGCCCGCATCAGCGAGGTCCCCGCAGCCCTGTGGAGCGGCGTCAGCGCCGTCGCCAAGGTCGTCAGCCAGCAGGGCTCCACGCCCGGCCAGAAGCTCGACCGCGCGATCTCGAAGACCGAGGACACCGTCCAGGACGTGGCCGACACCGTCTCCGACGCGCGCACGGCCTCCGGCACCTCCACGTCGACGGCATCGAAGCCTGCAGCACGGAAGCCCGCGGCTCCGAAGCCCAAGAGCGGCGAGTAGCGCCGACGATGGGCTTCATGAGTGACCGGAACCGGTCGGAACCCCGGTACGACAAGCGTGACGAGTCCCTGCTGACCCTCGTCGGTCAGCTGCCCGGTGTCGTCTCGAACCTGGTCAAGGCCGAGATCGCGAACGTCAAGACGCAGCTCGCCCACAAGGGCAAGTACGCGGGCATCGGCGCGGCGTTCGTCGCCGGCGCGGCCGTGTTCCTCTTCTTCGCGATCGGGGTGCTCGTCGCGGTCCTGATCCTCGCGCTCGCGCTCGTCATGCCGTCGTGGCTCGCCGCGCTCTGCGTGTTCGTCCTGTTCGTGCTGGTCGCCGCCGTCCTCGTGCTCATCGCGTTGCGGTACTTCAAGAAGATCAACGAGGACCCGAGCCCGATGGACAACGTGAAGGAAGACATCAAGGCAGTGAAGGGGCTCGGCGAGTATGACCGTTGACCAGTTCCCGGGGGCCACGCCCTCGCCCGAGCAGGCTCGCGCCGAGCTCGTCGCAACGCTGAACGCCATCGAGGACAAGCTCAACGTCCCGAAGCAGATGCATCGCGCCAAGCGTCGTGCCATCGTCCGGGTCGCGACCGTCAAGGTCGAGCGTCCCGCCGTCTTCTACGCCGGCGTTGCCGGTCTCGCCGGTGCAGCCGGCCTGGCCGTGTGGGGCATCGTCCGCGCGATCGCCCGCTAGCGCGTTCCTGTCGCTCGCCGAGCCTCAGGACGAGCGAGGGGTCGCCGCGCGGGTCATCGGCACGTGCACGATGTCGTCCTCGACGTAGTCCGGGCCGGTGATCACGAACCCGAACCGTCCGTACCAGTCGGCGAGTCGCTTCTGCGCGCCCATGTGGAGTTCGCGGTGTCCGTGTTCGGCGACCGCACGACGGATGAGTTCCGCGGCGAGACCCCGGCCGCGTGCAGTGAACGCGGTGGCGACCCGCCCGATCTCCGAGTGCTCCGCCTCCGTGAGGATGCGGATCGTGGCGAGCACCTCCGTGTCCTCCTGAGCCCACGCGATGAGGGTGCCGTCCTCGAGGTCCCGTCCGTCGAGGTCGGCGAAGAGGGCCGTCTGCTCCACGACGAAGACGTCGACGCGGATCTTGAGCACCTGGTAGAGCGTCACCGGATCCATCTCGGACAGCGGGGCGACGTGGTACTCGACGGGGGCGTGCAAGCTGGTCATCAGCCGACTGTATCGACTGTGAGGGCAACCTCAGTGTCAATCGTGACCTGCCACTTTTGCCCATTCGACCGAACTGGGTGAGGATAGGACTATGACTCACCCGGCCTCTGCCGAGGCATCGCACCACCCGACCGACTCAGCCACCCCGACTGGCCCCTCAGGATTCACCCTTTGGGCTGTCCTGCGCCGCGAGCCGGCGAATGCGCTGCCGCTCGGCGAAGAGCATGTCTCCGAACTCGAAGCATCCATCGCGCTCATCGAAGCCCAGGGGGTGACGCTGCGCGGCATCTACGACGTCTCCGGTCTCCGCGCCGACGCCGACCTCATGCTGTGGCTCCACGGCGACACCGCCGAGGGCCTGCAGGCGGGTCTCCGCGAGCTGCGCCGCACCGCCATCCTCGCCTCGCTCGCCCCCACGTGGAACGCCATGGGCGTCCACCGGGACGCGGAGTTCAACCGCCAGCACGTCCCCGGGTTCCTCCGTGGCATCGAGCCGAAGGGGTGGCTCTGCCTGTACCCCTTCGTCCGCAGCTACGAGTGGTATCTGCTGCCCGAGGAGGAGCGTCGCAAGATGCTCGCGGAGCACGGCCGTCAGGGCGCCGCCTTCACCGGCGTGCTCGCCAACACGGTGGCCTCCTTCGCCCTTGGCGACTACGAGTGGCTCCTGCCGCTCGAGGCCGACGACGTGGTCGAGCTCGTCGACCTCATGCGCGACCTCCGCAACACCGAGGCACGTCGCCACGTGCGTGAAGAGGTGCCCTTCTTCACGGGACGCCGCATCACGCCTGCCGAGGCACTGGAGGTGGTTCGCTGATGGCCGCGATGAACCTGGGCAGCTCAGGGGCGGACGCTCCGGAGCGCATCGTCCGCGGAGCGACCGACGCCGCGGCGGCCGGCCCCGAGCACGTCTCCGAGCCGACGAAGTACGACGCCATCCTCCTCGCCGGATTCGGTGGGCCGGAAGGCCAGGACGACGTCATCCCCTTCCTGCGCAACGTCACCCGTGGTCGTGGCATCCCCGAGGAACGTCTCGAGGAGGTCGCCCACCACTACCGCCACTTCGGCGGGGTGAGCCCGATCAACGACCAGAACCGCGCGCTCAAGGCCGCGATGGAACTCGAACTCGCCTCGCGCGGGATCGACCTGCCCGTGCTCTGGGGCAACCGCAACTGGGACCCCTACCTCCGTGACGCGCTGACGGAGGCACACGAGCGTGGCTTCACCAAGCTCATCGCCGTCGCCACGAGTGCCTACTCGTCGTACTCCAGCTGCCGCCAGTACCGCGAGGACTTCGCGATGGCGGTCGACGAGACGAACCTGCAGGGCGAGATCCAGATCGACAAGGTGCGTCAGTTCTTCGACCACCCGGGCTTCGTGACGCCGTTCATCGACGGTGTCCGCGACGCGATCGCGGACTACCTGCGTGAGCAGCCCGAGCTCGTCGCCGAGACCCAGATCGAGGTGCTCTTCGCGACCCACTCGATCCCGACCGGCGACGCGGCGCGCTCCGGCCCCGACTTCCGGAACTTCGGCGATCACGGTGCCTACGAGGCCCAGCACCTCGCGGTGGCGGAGGTCGTCATGGCCAACGCGATCGACCAGCTGCGTGAGAACGGTGTCCTCGGTGGCGCGGTCGGCAGTGGTATCTCCGTGCCGTGGCAGCTCGTCTACCAGTCCCGCTCCGGCCCGCCGAGCATGCCGTGGCTCGAGCCCGACATCAACGACGCGATCGCCGAGCTCCCCGCCGCGGGTCGCAAGGCCATCGTCATCGTCCCGCTCGGATTCGTGAGCGACCACATGGAGGTCATGTGGGACCTCGACAACGAGGCCATCGAGACCGCCGGTGAGCACGACCTCGCAGCCGTCCGCGTGCCGACCCCGGGTACGTCCGCCGCCTATGTGAAGGGGCTCATCGACCTCGTCCTGGAGCGTCGCGACGGGACCCCGGTCGAGGAGCGCCCGCACATGACCGACCTCGGTCCGTGGTACGACGTCTGCCGCCCCGGGTGCTGCGAGAACGCCCGCCTGGGCTTCAAGCCGGCGTTCTCGGGGATCGCCCCATGACCCTTCGTATCGGAACCCGCGGCAGCGCTCTCGCGTTGGCGCAGACCGGTCATGTGGCGGACGCCCTCACGGCAGCCACGGGCGAAGAGGTGGAGATCGTCACCATCACCACGCAGGGTGACACCAGCCGTGAGTCGCTCGCGACCATCGGCGGCACCGGCGTGTTCGTCAACGCCCTCCGCGACGCGTTGCTCGACGGGGCGTGCGACCTCGTCGTGCACTCGCTGAAGGACCTCCCGACGGCGCAGGCCGAGGAGTTCACGATCGCTGCGATGCCGATGCGCGAGGACCCGCGCGACGCCCTGTGCGCCTCCGGCGACCGTTCGCTCGACGATCTGCCGCAGGGTGCCCGCATCGGCACCGGTTCCCCCCGCCGCATCGCCCAGCTGAAGCGCGTCCGTCCCGACCTCGACGTCGTCGACATCCGCGGCAACATCGACACCCGTCTGCGACGCATCGAGGACGACCTCGACGCGGTCGTCCTGGCCGCCGCCGGGCTCACCCGCCTGGGCCGACTCGACGCCGTCACCGGTCTCTTCGACCTCGACACCTGGCCCACCGCACCCGGGCAGGGTGCGCTCGCGGTCGAGTGCCTCGCCGACGAGGAGTCCTCCATCGCCGGATCGATCGCACTGCTCGACCACGCTCCGAGCCGCTGGCAGGCCACCGCCGAGCGCGCGGTGCTCCGACGCCTCGAAGCGGGCTGCTCGGCTCCGGTCGGTGCGGCCGCCTGGCTCGACGACGAGGTCCTCGTGCTGCAGGCCGCGGTCTACTCGCTCGACGGCACCCGGATGATCCATCGGGAGAGCCGCTCCGAGGGCTTCTCGGGCGAGGGCCATGGTCGGGAGCTGCTGCAGGCGGCGGACGCGCTCGGCGTCTCGCTCGCCGACGAACTCATCGAGGCCGGCGCAGCCGACCTGGCCCCGCTGGGAGGCACCGCGTGAAGGACTGGACGAAGCCGGACACCGTGCCCACCGCCACCAAACCGCTCGGCGGGTGGCGCGTGCTCGTGCCGCGCGGCGGCCCCTGGGGCGACTCGGTCGCCGGGACGGTCCGCGGCAAGGGTGGCACCCCGGTCGTCGCCCCGATGATCAACTTCGCCAGCACGGACGACCCTGAGACCCTCGCGACCGCGCTCGCGGCACTCGAGGCCGGCGAGTTCGACTGGCTGACGGTGACGAGCGCGACCACGGTCGACGTCCTGTCCTCGCAGCGGATCCGGATCCCCGAGACGACCCGCGTCGCCGCCGTCGGTGAGACCACGGCTGCGGCGCTCACCGCGGTCGGTTACAGCGTCGACCTCGTCCCCGCGAAGGACAACTCGGCCAAGGGCATGGTGCAGGACCTCACCGTCCTCGAACCGCACCCGAAGCGCATCCTCACGCTGCGTTCGGCCATCGCGAAGCCGCTGCTCACCGAGGGCCTCATCGCGGCCGGACACGACGTGCAGTCGGTCGTCGCCTACCGCACGGTGGGTGTGCCGGTCGCGGAGAAGATCGTGGCCGACGTCGCGAGCGGGCGCGTGCGTGCCATCCTCGTGACCTCGGGCAGTGTCGCCGAGCAGGTCCGGTCGCAGTTCCCGGAGATCCCCGACAGCACCGTCATCGCCGCGATCGGACCACGCACGGCTCGCGACGCGCGTGGCTACGGCCTCCGGGTCGACGTCGTCGCCGAGCAGCAGACGGTCGACTCGCTCATCGAGGCGATCGTGTCTGTTGCGCTCCGTCGGAACCGCGAGGACGGCGCCGACGGCGGCAGGGCCTGACCGGCGTCACGCCCTGGCCGACGTCGCGCCGTGACCGGCATCACGCCCTGCGCGAACCGGGAGGGTGCGTCGGTGGTGACGCGTAGGCTTGACGGGTGAGCATCCCCGAGACCCGTCCCCGTCGTCTCCGGCAACAGCCGGCCATCCGTCGCCTCGTGAGCGAGACCCGGCTCGATCCGGCGGAGCTCGTGCTGCCCATGTTCGTCCGTGAGGGCATCTCGGAGTCCGTCGAGATCACCTCGATGCCGGGCGTCCGGCAGCACACGATCGACAGCGCCAAGCGTGCGGCGGTCGAGGCGGCCGAGGCCGGCATCGGCGGGGTCATGCTCTTCGGTGTGCCGGCGGAGCGCGACGCGATCGGCTCCGGCGCGACCGACCCGGACGGCATCCTCAACGTCGCGACGCGTGCGCTGGTCACCGAGGTGGGCGACGCCCTGGTGGTCCAGACCGACCTCTGCCTCGACGAGTTCACCGACCACGGCCACTGCGGGGTCCTCGACGCCCGCGGACGCGTCGACAACGACCGGACACTCGACCGCTACCGCGACATGGCGCTCGCGCAGGCAGAAGCCGGTTCGGCGCTGCTCGGCCTGTCCGGCATGATGGACGGCCAGGTCGCCGCGGTCCGCGAGACGCTCGACGCCGCCGGATTCGACGAGACGATCATCCTCGCGTACTCCGCCAAGTTCGCCTCGGCCCTCTACGGCCCCTTCCGCGAAGCCGTCGACTCGCAGCTCCAGGGCGACCGCCGCACGTACCAGCTCGACCCCGCCAACCGTCGTGAAGGGCTCCGAGAGGCACTCATCGATGAGGCCGAGGGTGCCGACATCGTCATGGTGAAGCCGGCCGGGAGCTTCCTCGACGTGCTGGCGGACGTGTCCGACACCGTGTCGATCCCGGTGTGGGCGTACCAGGTGTCCGGCGAGTACGCCATGATCGAGGCCGCCGCCCGGCAGGGCTGGATCGACCGCCGTCGGGCGATCGAGGAGTCGGTGTTGTCGATCAAGCGCGCCGGTGCCGAGGCCGTGCTGACGTACTGGGCCGTCGAGCTCGCCGCCTGGCTGGACGAGTCGCGCGGCCTGCGCGTGGGAGGAACCCGATGAACGACGCAGCATTCGCGAGAGCCCAGCGCTCCATCCCCGGCGGCGTGAACTCGCCCGTCCGCGCCTTCCGCTCGGTCGGTGGCACGCCGCGCTTCATGGTCTCGGCCACGGGCCCGTACATCACCGACTCCGAGGGCGTCGAGTACGTCGACCTCGTCAGTGCGTGGGGTCCGGCACTGCTCGGTCACGCGCACCCGCAGGTCGTCGAGGCCGTCCAGGCCGCCGCCGCCCGAGGTCTGTCGTTCGGGGCGTCGACCCCGGCCGAGACGGAACTCGCGGAGCTCGTCAAGGAGCGCGTCCAGGCCTCCGGTGTCGCGCCGATCGAGAAGCTGCGCATGGTCTCCACCGGCACCGAGGCGACGATGACGGCGATCCGTCTCGCACGCGGCGCGACGGGTCGCAGCCTCATCGTCAAGTTCGCCGGGCACTACCACGGACACTCCGACGGACTGCTCGCCGAGGCCGGTTCGGGCGTCGCGACGCTCGCCCTGCCGGGGTCCGCCGGGGTCACCGCCGAGACCGCCGCACAGACGATCGTCGTCCCGTACAACGATCGCGCGGCGCTCCAGACGGTCTTCGCGGAGCGCGGGGCCGACATCGCCGCGATCATCATGGAGGCCGCCTCCGCCAACATGGGCGTCGTCCCGCCCGCACCCGGGTTCAACGCCGCGGTCGTCAAGCTCGCCCACGAGCATGGAGCGCTCGTCATCATCGACGAGGTGCTCACCGGCTTCCGCGTCTCCTCCGCCGGCTGGTGGGGACTCGACAACCGTGGCCTCGCCGCGGTCGCGCCCGGGACGGTGCCGACCCCGGGTGCCGAGGACTGGGAGGCCGGCAACCACGCGGTCGCGAACCCCACCGGCGCCATCAGCATCCCGGTCGGCGTGTACCAGCCCGACCTCTTCACCTTCGGCAAGGTCATCGGCGGCGGCATGCCGCTCGCGGCGCTCGGTGGGCGGGCGGAGCTCATGGACCTGCTCGCGCCACTCGGCCCGGTCTACCAGGCGGGCACCCTCTCGGGGAACCCGGTCGCCCTCGCCGCCGGCATCGAGACGCTGCGCCTGGCCGACCAGGAGGTCTACCGCCGGGTGGACACCGCGGCCGCGATCGTCTCGGAGGCCACGTCGAACGCCCTCACGGAGGCTGGTGTCGCACACACCGTCCAGCATGCGGGGAACCTGTTCTCCTTCGCGTTCAGCGAGACGGCTCCGACCGACTACGCGGACGTCCTCCGCCAGGACGCCTTCCGGTACCCGGCGTTCTTCCACCGGATGCTCGACGCCGGGGTGTCCCTGCCGCCGAGCGTCTACGAGGCCTGGTTCGTCTCCGCGGCCCACGACGACGAGGCGATCAGCCGTATCGTCGACGCGCTCCCCGCTGCCGCACGCGCGGCCGCGGCGGCCATCCGCTGACGCGGGCGGGCGCTCGCGGGCCGTCATCCTCGCTCGACAGGCCATGCGTTACCGCTTTGTGAACTTCCGGCAACGCGAACGTCGGTGGGGCTTGGCAGACTAGAGGCATGGCCTCCTTGCGTCTGCACCCCGACCGACTGGAGATCGAACTGTCCGCGTACGACAAAGCACTCTCGCTGCGTCGGAGCAACGTCGTCGTGCCACGGTCGAGCATCCGTTCCGCCACCATCACGGACGATCCGTGGATCTGGGTCCGCGGCATCCGCGCCCCCGGCACGGCGATCCCGCTGACGCTCGCGATCGGGCAGTGGAAGTTCCACGGCGGTAAGGACTTCCTCGTCATCAAGGGCACGAAGCCGTCGGTCGTCATCGATCTGGAAGACACCGAGTACTCGCGGCTGATCATCACGACCCGTCGGAGTGCCGAACTCATCGCCGCGCTCGACCTGCACTAGGCGAGCCTCGGGAGGCCTCGTGGGCGGCCCGGTCCTGGCCGTGCCCTCGAAGCCGACGCACCCACAACGTGACCCTGATCAGGGTCGTTCGCGACCAATTCCCTCGAACAGGGCACAAAACGGCATCTGACCGGTATCCTGGGGCCGCTCGAACCTCCGAAGACCGCCTGTTCGAAAGGACCACAGCCCATGTCGACTCCTCCTCCCGGTGAATACCCCGGCCAGCCCCCGCAGGCCCCGCAGGCCCCGCAGCCGCCGAAGGATCAGTACGGCTCGGCCCCGGCCTACTCCGGCGGCTCGGCTTCGTCCGGTGACGCGACCGCGGGCAAGACCCTCGGCATCGTCGGCCTCATCCTCGCGTTCCTCGCGCCGCCGATCGGTCTCATCCTGAGCATCGTCGCCCTCATGCAGTCGAAGAACGCCGGGGTCAAGAACACCCTGGCGAAGGTCGGCCTCATCCTCTCGATCGTGTTCATCGTGCTCGGCATCATCATCACGATCGCCCTGGTCGCGGTCGGTGCATCGGCCGTATCCGAGGTGTGTGGCGAGCTCGGCTCGGGCACGCACACCAGCGGCTCCACCACCATCACCTGCCCCTAGTTCCGCGACGCCCGTCGGATTGGGGAGTTGTCCCCATCCCCTGTCGGGCACCTCAACCACTACTGTTGGCTCGCGCCCCTGGCGCATCAACCATCCTCGAGAGGAACCATCATGACCAACGCACCCCAGTACAACCCCGGCCAGCAGCAGGGCGCGGCACTGCCCGCCGACTACCCGGGCAAGACCCTCGGCCTCGTCGGCCTCATCCTCGCGATCGTCGTGCCGCTCGTCGGCCTGATCATCAGCCTCGTCGCGAAGAACCAGTCCAAGGCCGCCGGTTACCCGAACCAGCTCGCGAAGATCGGTGTCATCATCGGCGCCATCCTCCTCGTGCTCGGCATCATCGGCTCGATCCTCTACGCCGTCACCCTCGGCTCGGTCATGTCGGGCGCCGGCTACTGAGTCTCAGCAGCTTCAGTCGACAGCGGTCGGTCGCCTTCGGGCACCGGCCGCTGTCGCGTTCCCAGCGCCTCGTCCGACGCGCTGTCTGAGGAGGTCGCGGGTGTGTCGGCCCGGTGGGCACGCGCCGCGCCGCAGTTCTCCTGAGTGAGGAATAGGCGGGCTCGTCGATCAGGCGCGGACGTCGACGACGATGCGGCCGTGGACCGAGCCCGAGAGGACCCGCTCGGCGGCATCGACTGCGTCGGCGAGGGAGACCGTCTCGGTGAGGCGATCGAGGATGTCGAGGTCGAGCGCCGAGGTGACGTGCTCCCAGGCGGCCTCCCGCGCGGCCCGTGGTGCCTCGACGGAGTTCACGCCCGCGAGGGTGACCCCGCGCAGGATGAACGGCATGACGGTCGTCGGGAGGTCCGAACCACCGGCCAGACCGCACGAGGCCACCGTCCCGCCGTACTCGAGCTGTGACAGGACCGTCGCGAGCGTCTGCCCGCCGACGGAGTCCACCGCGCCGGCCCAGCGCTGACTGCCCAACGGACGGCCCGCCTCGGAGAGCTCCGCCCGATCGACGATCGAGGAGGCCCCGAGTTCCCGCAGGGCGTCGCCGAGTTCGTCGACGCGGCCGGTGGCCGCGGCGACCTCGAACCCGGCTGCCGCCAACAGGGCGATGGCGATCCCGCCGACACCGCCGCCGGCACCGGTCACGAGGACGGGGAGGCCGCCAGGCCGGACAGCGCCCGAGGCGAAACCGCCGTGCTCGAGGGCGAGGACGCAGAGGGATGCGGTGAAGCCGGCCGTGCCGATCGCGGCGGCCTGTGCGCTCGAGACGTGGTCTGGCACCCGGACGAGTGCGTCGGGGCGGACCCGAGCGCGCTCGGAGAGCCCGCCGAAGCGGGTCTCGCTGAGGCCGTCGCCGAAGAGCGCGACGCGGTCGCCCGCGTTCCAGTCCGGGTCGGACGATTCCGCGACGACACCGACGAGGTCGATGCCCGCGACCATCGGGAACTCCCGAACGACGCCCGGCTTGCCGGTCAGGACCAGGGCGTCCTTGTAGTTGATGCTGGAGAACTCGACGTCCACGGTGACCGACTCGTCGGGGAGTTCGGCGTCGTCGAGATCGCGGAGCTCGACGGTCCGCGTGGGCTTCCCGCCCTCCTGCTCGACCTGCTCGATGACGTATGCGCGGCCCATGGTGCTCCCGTCTCCGACGCTGGCGCCGGTGTTTGGCTGTCGTCCGAGCCTACGCGTCCACCTGGGCTACGTGACGTCGCGTCGCCAGGTGGTGGCGTAGCCGATGAGGGCGACGACGACACCGATCCCGAGGAGCACGAGCCCGCCCTGCCACCAGGTCAGCGCGTCCTGCTGCGCGGACATCATCGAGTAGAAGCTCGGCCCGACCAGGGCGTCGGTCGCGGCACCGGGGAGGAACCGGCCGATCGACGCGGTGACCTCGGAGAACGACGCCGCGAGACGCAGGAGCGGCTCCACGAACTGGGTGAACGCGAGCACGACGATGATCGCGCCGACCTGGCTCGGCAGGACGGCACCGAGGCCGACGCCGATCGCACCCCACAGGGCCATGGCGAGGACCGCCCGGCCGATGAGCGCCCAGGTGTCCGGGTCGGTCAACAGCGGGTCGATACCGCTGATCGCCAGAGCCCCACCTCCGAGACCGACCGACGCCACGAGCGCGATCACGCCGTAGAGTGCGCCCACGCCGGTGAGCGCCAGGACCTTGCCGACGAGCACGTGGCCGCGGTTCGGGTTGGCGAGGAACGTCGGCGTGAGGCTCTGGTGCCGGAACTCACCGGTGGTCGCGAGCGCTCCGAGCAGCACCGGGAACACGTACCCGATGCTCGTCGCGAACCCGTAGATGAGGCTCGGTTGCGTGAGCATCTCGCTGGTCGCCTGCGCGCCGCCACCGCTGGACTCCGCGGCACCCGGGATGTTGGCGAACAGGAGCGCCGCCCCGGCCGCGGCGAAACCGACGTACACGAACAGGATGAGCGCGAGCCCCCACCACACGCGGGTGGTGAAGACCTTGAGGAATTCGGAGCGGACAGCCGCCAGGAGCGAGTTCATGCGTGGTCCTCCCCGCCGCTGACGAGGGCGAGGAACGAATCCTCGAGCCCTGATCGATGCCGCGACAGTGCACTGAGCGGGATACCTGCGGCGAGGGCGACGCGGCCGATGTCGATGGATTCGACATCGTGCACGATGAGCCCCGAGCGGGCCTGGTCGAAGGTGTAACCGGCGGCGGTCAGTGCTGTGGCGAGGCGCTCGTGCTCGGGCGAGTTCACGACGACCCGGAGGGTGTCGGCGGCATCGAGGCTCGCGAGGGTGCCGACGTGCGCGAGGCGCCCCTTGGCGATGATGACGACCTCGTCGACCGACTGCTGCACCTCGCTGAGCAGGTGGGAGCTGATGAGGACCGTCCGGCCCTCCGCCGCGAGGGCGGTCAAGAACCCGCGGATCCACTTGATGCCCTCGGGGTCGAGGCCGTTGATGGGCTCGTCGAGGACCAGCACCCCGGGGTCGCCGAGGAGGGCGGTCGCGAGACCGAGGCGTTGCCGCATGCCGAGGGAGTACCCGGCGACGCGGCGGTCGGCCACGTCGAGCAGTCCGACCTGCGCGAGCACCGCGTCGACGCGGTCCGACGGCAGGCGTGCTGCCGAAGCATGCACGCGCAGGTGGTTGCGGGCGGTGCGCCCGGGGACGAAGCTCGCCGCCTCGAGGGCCGCGCCGACCGTAGCCGCGGGTACGGGGAGCTTCGCGTACGGCACGCCCCCGAAGGTCGCGGTCCCCGAGCTGGGCTGGACGAGTCCGAGCAGCATGCGCAGGGTCGTGGTCTTCCCGGCGCCGTTCGGCCCGAGGAAGCCGGTGACCTTCCCCGGTTCCACGTGGAACGTCAGGTCGTCGACCGCCTGCACCGCCCCGAAGGATTTCGAGAGTCCGTCGAACTCGATCGTCACGCCAGCGGTCATCCGGTGCCTCCCCACGGGCGCGGCCGGATCCGCGCCTCGTCCGTCAACGCTATCGGGGCGACCCCGGTTGCGCATCGGCCGCTCGGGGGAGATGAGACCGGCCTGCTAGAGCCCGAGGGAGTCGAGCGATGCTCGGACGGCCGCAGCCGAGTCGGCGAACTGCTGCTCCTCACGCGGCGACATGGTGACCTCGACGACCGAGCGCACCCCGGAGCGGTCGACGATGCTCGGCACCGACAGTGCCACGCCGCTCACCCCGTGGTACCCGTCGAGCACGGTGCTCACCGGCAGGATCGCGTGCTCGTCGCCGAGGATGGCTTCGACGATGCGCGCCCCCGAGAGGCCGATCGCGTAGTTCGTCGCCCCCTTGCCCTCGATGACCCGGTAGGCGGCGGTTCGGACGTCGACGGCGATCTCGTCGAGCTGCTGCTCGGTGAACCGGGAGCCGTCGGGCAGCTCCCAGTCGAGGATCGGCACGGGGCCGATGGTCGCCTGCGACCACAGGGGGAGTTCGCTGTCGCCGTGCTCGCCGACGATGAGGGCGTGCACGGCGGAGGTCGCGACTCCGGCCCGCTCGGCCAGTAGCCAGCGCAGGCGGGAGGTGTCGAGGACCGTCCCGGAGGAGAAGACCCGCTCCCGGGGCAGACCGGTGATCTGCTGGGCGGCGACGGTGAGGACGTCGCAGGGGTTCGTGACGAGCATGTAGATCGCGTCGGGTGCCTGCTCGACGAGCTTCGGGAGCAGCTGTTCGAGGATGCGGATGTTCGTCCCCGCCAGGTCGAGGCGGGTCTGGCCCGGTTCCTGTTTGGCGCCGGCCGTGATGACGACCACGTCTGCGTCGGCGACGACGGAGATGTCGTCACCACCGGTGATGCTGCTCGACCCGGTGAACTGCGTTCCGTGGGCGAGGTCGAGGACCTCGGCGGAGGCCCGCTCGCCGTCGATGTCGTAGAGCGCCACCCGGCGGGCGCTGCCGCGGATGAGCGAGGCGTACGCGAGGGACGAACCGACGCTCCCCGCCCCGATGATGGCCAGTTTCGACTTCGTGCGAACACCCATGGGACCATCTTGGCAGGGGCGGATGTGCGCGGTCGGAGTCGAGCCCGTCGGAGCTCGGGTTGTCTCGATGTCGAGGTATCGCCCGCCCTTCGACAGGCTCAGGGACCGGAGCCTGTCGCGGTCGGTCGCTCAGCCACCCCCTCCGGTCACTGAGCGTGTCGAAGGGCGTCCGCCAGCCACCGGTTCCGCGCCTGGATGAGCCGCCGCAGATGCCTGGTGAGGGCGAGGTGTTCCGCGACGACGCCCAGGGGGCCGAAGGGCGCCGAGAAGGTGATGTCGTCGAGCATGATGGTGCGCGCCGTCCCCATCGGGCGTTCGAGCGGTTCGAAGAGGTGGACATGCCGGAAGCTGCGGAACGGGCCGCGCACCTGCTCGTCGGTGAAGCGGTCGAACTCCTCGAACTCGGTGATCCGGCTGGTCATCGTCCACGGGACACCGAAGTGCCGCGCACGCCAGGTGACCGTCTCGCCCAGGCCGATGCGGCCGGAGGTCACCCCGCCGATCGCCCGCTCACTGGTGTGCTGCATCGAGCCGAGGTGCGCGTCGATGGAACGCGCGAGCTCGAACGCCTGCTCCATCGTGCCGTCGAGCTCCGTACGGAGGATGAAGTGGGAGGTCATGGGCGCTCGCTCAGGTGATCGCGGCCGGCGCTGTGTCGGCGTGGACGATGCACCGCGGGCCACCGCTCGGGTCGTCCGCGTGGGTTTCGCAGACCACGAGTTGCGTCTTGCACGACGGGTCGGCGCAGTTCTGCAGGTGCTTCGTCGCCGTGTCGCAGACGACGCAGTGCCCGATGACAGCGGCGTGGTCGCTGAAGTCCAGCGAACCGCGCTTGTCGAACACGTACAGCGATCCCTCCCAGAGGCCGTCGTCGCCGAACTGCTCGCCGTACCGGACGATGCCGCCGTCGAGTTGGTAGACCTCGCCGAAGCCACGCGAGCGCATGAGCCCTGACAACACCTCGCAACGGATGCCGCCCGTGCAGTAGGTGACGACGGGCTTGTCCTTGAGGTGGTCGTACTTGCCACTGTCCAGCTCCGCGACGAAGTCCCGGGTGGTCGCGACGTCCGGGACGACCGCGCCCGCGAACCGGCCGATCTCCGCCTCGAACGCGTTGCGGCCGTCGAAGAAGACGACGTCGTCACCACGTTCGGCCACGAGCTCGTGCAGTTCGGTGGGCTGGAGGTGCACCCCTCCACCGGTGACGCCGTGTTCGTCGACCCGCAGTTCGCCGGGGGCGCCGAAGGACACGATCTCCTCGCGTACCTTCACACTGAGCTTCGGGAAGTCGCTGATCCGCCGCCACGGCGCCGGTCGGTGCTTGGACGTGCGGACGGTGTCGTCCTCGTCGAAGCCGGAACCGTCGCTCCACTTGACGTCCAGGCCGCGGAACGCTGGGTGCTCCGTCGTCTTCCGGACGTACCGCTTGCAGGCGTCGAGCTCGCCGCCGACCGTGCCGTTGATGCCGTCCTTCGAGATGAGGATGCGGCCGCGGAGACCGAGCGACTCGCAGAGGTCGCGCTGCCACAGGCGGATCGCCTCCGGGTCCGCGAGGGGCGCGAACGCGTAGTACAGGAGGATCTTCGGGTCGGCCACCGGTCAATCGTAATCGCCCGTGCGCGACCCGCTCCCGTGTCAGGCCGCGACCCCGGTCCCGGAGTCCCCCTCGGTCCCTGAGTTCCCCCGTCCGGTCCCTGAGTTCCCCCGTCCGGTCCCTGAGTTCCCCGTCCGGTCCCTGAGTTCCCCCGTCCGGTCCCTGAGTTCCCCCGTCCGGTCCCTGAGTTCCCCCGTCCGGTCCCTGAGCTTGTCGAAGGGCCACGCGACCCGATCCAGCCTTCGTCTTGTGCGCGGTCGACAAGCCCCGTGACCCCCGCACGTCGCGCGCCTAGGGTGGACGCAGACCTCGAAGGAGATGGCTATGCGCACAGCAGTGATCGTCGACGCGATCCGGACCCCGTCCGGCCGTGGCAAACCCGGCGGAGCGCTGAACACCGTGCACCCGACGGACCTCCTCGCCGGCACGATCCGTGCCCTCGTGGAGCGGACCGGCATCGACCCGACCGCCGTCGAGGACGTCTACGCCGGCTGCGTCACCCAGTCCGGCGAGCAGGGGCAGAACATCGCACGGAACGCGGCGCTCGCCGCAGGGCTCCCGCAGGAGACCCCCGGCACGACGATCGACCGCCAGTGCGGCTCCAGCCAGCAGGCGACGACCTTCGCTGCGCAGAGCGTCATGGCGGCCGGGAACGACGTCGTGATCGCCTGCGGCGTCGAATCGATGAGTCGTGCCCCCATGGGTTCCAACGTGCAGGGGGCCGACCCGCTCGGCTCAGCACTCCGCGCCCGGTTCCCCGACGGGCTCGTGGGCCAGGGCATCGCGGCCGAACTCATCGCCGCCCGCTGGAACCTGAGTCGGGACGAGCTCGACGCCTTCGCCGCCCGCTCCCACGAGCGGGCCGCGGCCACCTGGGCGTCCGGCGGCTTCGACCGCGAGGTCGTCGCGGTCACCCTCCCGGACGGCTCGGTCGTCACCACCGACGAGACGGTCCGTGCCGGCACGACGACCGAAGGCCTCGCGGGCCTCCCCGCCGTCTTCCACGACGACCGCATGGCTGCCCGCTTCCCCGAGATCGCCTGGCGGATCACGCCGGGGAACGCCTCACCGCTCACGGACGGCGCCTCGGCGGCGCTCATCATGAGCGAGGTGCGGGCGGCGGAGCTCGGGCTCACCCCGCGCGCCCGGTTCGTCTCCTTCGCCGCGGTGGGCAGCGACCCGATCGAGATGCTCACCGGCATCCTGCCCGCCACCCGTCGCATCCTCGGGCGCAGCGGACTGGACGTCGACGACATCGACGCGTTCGAGGTCAACGAGGCCTTCGCCTCCGTACCGCTCGCGTGGCAGCGCGAGTTCGGGGTGGACGACGAGCGGCTCAACCCCCGTGGCGGGGCGATCGCGCTCGGCCACCCGCTCGGTGCGTCCGGGACGAAGCTCCTCGCCAGCCTGCTGGGTCAGCTGGAGGCGACCGGCGGGCGCTACGGCCTGCAGACGATGTGCGAGGGCGGCGGTATGGCCAACGCGACGATCATCGAACGGCTGTGACCGCCGTGCGTTCCATTCCCCGTCCCTCGCACGTGTCGCGGGATCACCACTGCAGGAAGGGATCACCGACATGGATGTGACCGGAAGCTCGGCGATCGTCACCGGCGGCGCCTCAGGACTCGGCTTCGCGACCGCGACCCGCCTGGCCGGAGCGGGCGCGCGCGTCGTGCTCGTCGACCTGCCCGGTTCCGCGGGCGAGGAGCGAGCCGAGGCGTTGGGTGGGTTCGCCACCTTCGTCCCGGCGGACGTGACCGACGGCGAGCAGGTGCAGGCGGCCGTCGAGGCGGCGACCTCGCGCGGCCCGCTCAGGGTCGTCGTCAACTGCGCGGGGATCGCCCCACCGGCGAAGGTGCTGGGGCGCGACGGGCCCGCGGACCTCGAAGCCTTCGAACGGGTGCTGCGGGTCAACGTCCTCGGCACGTTCAACGTCATCCGACTCACCGCGGACGCGATGCAGCACAACGAACCGGACGGCGACGCCTCGGACGGCGGAGGTGATCGCGGCGTCATCGTCAACACGGCCTCGGTCGCCGCGTTCGACGGCCAGATCGGCCAGCCCGCCTACGCCGCGTCGAAGGGTGCGGTGCACTCGATGACCCTGCCGATCGCCCGCGAGCTGGCGCGCCACGCGATCCGGGTCGTGACGATCGCGCCGGGGATCATGGAGACGCCCATGCTCGCCGGGTTGCCCGAAGCGGCGCAGGCGTCGCTCGGGCAGCAGGTTCCGTATCCGGCCCGCCTCGGCCGGCCCGACGAGTACGCCGCCCTCGCGCTCCACATCATCGAGAACGGTTACCTCAACGGCGAGACGATCCGCCTCGACGGCGCGATCCGGATGGCGCCCAAGTGAGCGGCCGCGCACCGACCGCCGCATCGATCCATCACCGACCAGGGAGCACCACGTGACCAGTGACGACACGATCCTCTTCGACGTGGGCGGCGGCCTCGCGCACCTCACGCTCAACCGCCCGAAGAGCCTCAACGCGATCGACGACCGCGCGGCCAGGCGGTGGCGCGACCTCGCCATCGAGATCGCCGAGCGGGACGACGTCGAGGCCGTCCTGTTCGATGCCAACGGTCCGGCGTTCTGCGCGGGCGGCGACGTCCTCGCGATGGCGGGCATGGGCGACGGCAGTCCGGGGTCGACCGGCGCGTTCGTCACGGAGCTCGCCGACATCATCCACGAGGGGCACCGGACGCTGCAGCAGGCCGCGAAGCCGATCGTCGCCGCAGTGCAGGGCGCCGTGGCCGGTGGCGGGTTGGGCTTCATGCTCGTCGCGGACGTGATCGTCGCCTCGGACCGCGCCAAGTTCGTCAGCAAGTACGCCGACATCGGCCTCACGCCCGACTGCGGGGTGAGCACACTCCTACCCGAGGCGGTCGGGATGCGCCGGGCCCTCGAACTCACGCTCAGCCCGCGGATGTTGAGTGCCGAGGAGGCGCTCGACTGGGGGCTCGTCACCGAGGTCGTCCCGGCCGACCAGCTCGATGCGCGTGCGCGCGAGGTGGCGGCGTTCTGGTTGGCGGGCGCGACGGCCGCGTTCGGACAGGCCAGGCGTCTCCTCCGGGAGAGCGTCGGCAGGACGTACCAGGACGCACTCGACGATGAGGCCCGCACGATCGGTGCCGCGATCGAGACGCCGGAGTCCGTGGCCCGCGTCTCGGCGTTCGCCGCCGCCTCCGCCAGGCGCGCAAGCGCCACCACTGCCACCACCCCGAAGGAGCCCACCGCATGACCACTCTCGCCGGCAAGACCATCCTCATGTCGGGCGGCAGCCGTGGCATCGGCCTCGCGATCGCCCTCCGAGCCGCCCGTGACGGCGCCAACGTGGCCATCCTCGCGAAGACCGACACCCCGGACCCGCGGCTCGAGGGCACGATCCACACCGCGGCGGAGGCGATCCGTGATGCGGGCGGGCGGGCGCTGCCCATCCTCGGTGACGTGCGGAACGACGACGACATCACCCGTGCCGTGTTCGAGACGGCGGGCGAGTTCGGCGGCATCGACATCGTCGTGAACAACGCCAGCGTGATCAGCCTGGCGCGCACCCTCGACCTCGACGCCAAACGCTACGACCTCATGCAGGACGTCAACGTCCGCGGCACCTTCATGCTGTCCCGCGCGGCCATCCCGATGCTGCGTGACGCGGAGAACCCGCACATCCTCTCGCTCTCGCCGCCGCTGAACCTCGACCCGAAGTGGCTCGGCGCCCACACGGGCTACACCCTCGCGAAGTACGGCATGTCGATGGTGACTCTGGGGATCGCCGCGGAGTTCGGGCGGGACGGCATCGCCGCGAACACGCTCTGGCCGAAGACGACGATCAAGACGGCGGCCGTCGGCAACATCCTCGGCGGCGAGGCGCTGTTGGCGAAGAGCCGGACACCGGAGATCTACGCCGACGCGGCCTACGAGGTGCTCATCTCGCCGGCGCGGGAGCTCACGGGTCGGTCGCTCATCGTCGAGGACGTGCTCACTGAGGCGGGCGTCACCGACTTCACGAAGTACTCACCGGGGGTCGACGAGTCCGAGCTGTACCCGGACATCTTCCTGTAGCCCTTCGACAGGCTCAGGGACCGGGGTGGGGCTCAGGGGCCGGGGTGGGGCTCAGGGACCGGGGCCCTTCGACAAGCTCAGGGATCGGGGTGGAGCTCAGGGAGCGGGGGTGTCCGCTGACGGCAGAACGTGGGCTCCCCGCCTCCGGTCGGCTCGCGCCTACAGTGAGACCAACGAGCCGGAAGGGGACGCCATGTTGTACCGCGAAGCCCTCGGCGCCGCCTTGCGCACGCGCCGTCTGGAACAGGGGCGGACCCTGCAGGACGTCGCCCTGGCGGCCGCCGTCTCGACGCCGTACCTGTCGGAGATCGAACGCGGCCGGAAGGACGCCTCGTCGGAGGTCGTCGTAACCATCGCCGACGCCTTGCGCACCGGGCTGGACACCCTCATGTTCGACATCGCCGACCGCTTCGACGCCGCGACCACGCCGGCGCTCCTCGAGCCTCCGCTCACCGACGCCCCGCTCGCCGAGGCGACCGTCACCCTGCTCCGTCCCCCGGCGGACCCGCAGCTGCTCGCCGCCTGAGGCGCGTCCCGAACGTCCAGGTCCGGCCCGGACGATGCCCGTGTGCACCGACTCCGGGCTCAGCCGGTAGCGAGCGAAGCGAACACCGAGGCGAGCTGGGGAGCCGCGGACTCCCACGTCGTGTCCGCGTCCCAGTGCCCGAGCGCCGTCACCTCGGTGTGCCGTCCGGCCTGGTGCTTGGGTTCGGGGTCGCCGGGCAGCCGGAGCTGTTGCGTGAACCGCCCGGAGGCCCGGTCGAAGTCGAGGACGTGGAAGGCGACGTTCCGGTTCCAATCCTCGGACGGCCAGGAGATGAAGTTCACCCGAACCCGATCGGCGTCGAGCGGCCCTTCGGCGACGTAGCTCCCCGGGTGGTCCTCGCCCGGCGACAGGATCCGGTAGGCGCCGTTCGCGCAGAACAGGAGCAATGCCGGTTCGAACGGCTTCTCCGCGAACATCGTCGTGTAGTGGAGGGCGTCGGCGCGCACCACGTCGGCGCTCTGGTCGGTCATGGTCGTCTCCTCAGCGGTGTCGGGTGCAGCATCGCCGACCTCGGGACTGTCGCGACGGGGGCCCGCTCGCGCAGCCCGGAGCCAGCCTGGCCGCTCCCGCCGGGTGCGCGGTGTGCGTCGGCTGAACAGTCGTGGAGAGCACGCCTGGTATGTCAGTCGGGAGGGAGCCCGCCTCACGCCGAGCGCCGTCTGTGCGGAAAACGTCCTGTTCCCGGCCGGTTCTCCTGCCGCTGTCGGCGCGGCCGTCGGGCGTAGGCTGGGAGGAGGTGCCGGCGCCCGCAGCACCTGAGAGGAACACCCGTGATCCAGCACCACCTGCGTGTCCACCGCAGCGAGGAGAACCTCGCGCGCGAAGGGCAGCTCGCCTGGCAGCTCGCCCGTGTCGCCACCGATCCGGTCGAGGTGACACCAGAGGTCGTCGACATGATCATCAACCGGGTCATCGACAACGCGGCGGTCGCAGCGGCCTCGCTCACGCGTCGCCCGGTCTCCTCGGCACGAGCACAGGCCCTCAGCCACCCCGTCAGCACCGGCGGCGACGGAGCCACCGTGTTCGGTCCCGACCTCGCCCGCCGCGTGTCACCGGAGTGGGCGGCGTGGGCCAACGGCGTCGCCGTGCGGGAGCTCGACTTCCACGACACCTTCCTCGCGGCCGAGTACTCGCACCCGGGCGACAACATCCCGCCCATCGTCGCGGTCGCCCAGCACGTGGGGTGCACGGGCGCCGACCTCGTGCGGGGTATCGCGACCGGGTACGAGATCCAGATCGACCTCGCGAAGGCGATCAGTCTGCACCGCCACAAGATCGACCACGTCGCGCACCTCGGCCCGAGCGCCGCGGCCGGCATCGGCACCATGCTCGGCCTCGACCAGACGACCATCTACCAGGCCATCGGTCAGGCGCTCCACACGACGACGGCGACGCGGCAGTCCCGCAAGGGCGAGATCTCCACGTGGAAGGCCCACGCCCCGGCATTCGCCGGCAAGCTCGCGGTCGAGGCCGTCGACCGGGCGATGCGCGGCGAGACCAGCCCGTCGCCCATCTACGAGGGTGAGGACGGCGTCGTCGCCTGGCTGCTCGACGGCCCGGACGCCTCTTACGACATCCCGCTGCCCGGCGCGGGGGAGCCGAAGCTGGCGATCCTCGACTCCTTCACGAAGGAGCACTCGGCCGAGTACCAGGCGCAGGCCTGGATCGACCTCGCCCGGAAGCTGCATCACGAGCACCCGGAGCTTTTCGCCCTTCGACACGCGGATCCTGAGCTTGTCGAAGGGCAGGGACCACAGGTCGAGCGGATCGTCCTTCACACCTCCCACCACACGCACTACGTGATCGGCTCCGGGGCGAACGACCCGCAGAAGTACGACCCGACGGCCTCGCGCGAGACGCTCGACCACTCGATCCCGTACATCGTCGCGGTCGCCCTGCAGGACGGTGCGTGGCACCACGTCGACTCCTACCGGCCGGAGCGGGCGCAGCGCGAGGACACGGTGGAGCTGTGGCACCGGATCACCACGGCGGAGGACCCGGAGTGGACGCGCCGGTACCACTCGCTCGACCCGTCCGAGCAGGCGTTCGGCGGCCGCATCGAGATCACCCTGACCGACGGCTCGACCATCGTCGACGAGATCGCCGTCGCCGACGCCCACCCGCTCGGTGCCCGGCCGTTCGCCCGCGCCGACTACGTGCAGAAGTTCCGCACCCTCGCCGCCGGCGTCCTCGACCCGGAGGAGATCGACCGCTTCCTCGCGCTCGCCGAACGCCTGCCCGAGCTCGATGCGGACGAGGTCAAGCAGCTGAGCATCCAAGCGTCCTCCGGGGTCCTCGCCTCGGCACCGCACCCGACCGGTCTCTTCTGATGCCGGCCGACGACCAGACGGGACATCGCTGATGTTGTACAGCCAGACCACGCCGGCCGAGAAGCGCCGCGCCTTCCGAGAGCGGCTCGCCACCGGTGAACTGCTCCGATTTCCCGGAGCGTTCAACCCGCTGTCCGCTCGCCTCATCGAGCAGAAGGGCTTCGACGGCGTCTACATCTCCGGAGCCGTCCTCTCGGCCGACCTCGGTCTGCCGGACATCGGCCTGACGACCCTCACCGAGGTCGCCGGTCGGGCGAAGCAGATCGCGCGCATGACCGAGCTGCCGGCCATCGTCGACGCCGACACCGGCTTCGGAGAGCCGATGAACGTCGCGCGCACCGTCCAGGAGATCGAGGACGCCGGGCTCGCCGGCCTCCACATCGAGGACCAGGTCAACCCGAAGCGTTGCGGGCACCTCGACGGCAAGCAGGTCGTCGACACCTCGACCGCACTCGGTCGCATCCGCGCCGCCGTCGACGCGCGTCGCGACCCGAACCTGCTCATCATGGCGCGGACCGACATCGCGGCGGTCGACGGTCTCGACGCGGCGATCGACCGGGCCAAGCAACTCGTCGACGCCGGTGCCGACGCGATCTTCCCGGAGGCCATGCGGTCGCTCGAGGAGTTCGCCGCCGTCCGTGCGGCCGTCGACGTGCCGATCCTCGCCAACATGACCGAGTTCGGCAAGAGTGAGCTGTTCACGAGTCAGCAGCTCGCCGACGTGGGGGTGAACCTCGTCATCTGGCCGGTCTCCCTCCTGCGCATCGCCATGGGTGCGGCGGGTCGTGCGCTCGACACGCTGAACGAGGAGGGCTCGCTCACGGGCAAGCTGGGGGAGATGCAGCACCGCGCCGACCTCTACGAACTCATCGACTATGAGGGCTACAACCGCTTCGACACCTCGGTGTTCAACTTCACCGTCGACCGGTAGCCCGCAGGCAAGCTCAGGGACCGGGTGGCCGACCGGCCCCGATGAACACCACCTGGGTCTCCGCTCCCCGCGCTTGTCGAGGGGCGACCCTGCTGCCAAGCTCGACCCACGCATGACCGCAGCACCACCGCAAAGGAGCACCGCATGACCGAAGCGACCAGCGACATCAAGAAGGGTCTCGCCGGCGTCGTCGTCGACGTGACGAGTGTCTCGAAGGTGAACCCGGAGACGAACTCCCTCCTCTATCGCGGGTATCCGGTGCAGGAGCTCGCGGAGCACTGCACCTTCGAGCAGGTGGCGTACCTGCTGTGGAACGGCGAGCTGCCGAGCGAGGCCGAACTCGCCGAGTTCACGTCGCTGGAGCGGTCGCAGCGCGCGCTCGACGACAACGTGAAGGCGGCGATCGACCTCCTTCCCACCACTTCGCACCCGATGGACGCCCTCCGCACTGCGGTGAGTGTCATCGGTGCGAACGACCCGACCGCCGAGACCAACACGGCCGAGGCGAACGCCGTGAAGGCGGCGAGCCTCTACGCGAAGCTGCCGGCGATCGTCGCCTACGACCAGCGTCGCCGTCACGGCCTCGAGCTCGTGCCGCCGCGCGACGACCTCGGGTACAGCGAGAACTTCCTGTTCATGACCTTCGGCGAGGAAGCCGACCCCGTCGTCGTGGACGCGTTCGACGTGTCGATGATCCTCTACGCGGAGCACTCGTTCAACGCCTCGACGTTCACGGCCCGCGTCATCACCTCGACCCTCAGCGACCTCTACTCGGCGGTCGTCGGCGGGATCGGGGCCCTCAAGGGGGCGCTGCACGGTGGCGCGAACGAGGCCGTCATGCACGTGTTCGACGAGATCGGCTCGGCGGACCGCGCGAGCGCCTGGTTGGATGCGGCGCTCGCCGAGAAGCGCAAGATCATGGGCTTCGGCCACCGCGTGTACAAGAACGGGGACTCGCGAGTCCCGACGATGCTGGCGTCGTTGGAGAAGCTCGCGGAGCACTACGGCAAGCCGGAGGTCCTCGAGCTGTACACGGCGTTGGAGTCCGACATGGTCGCGCGGAAGAACATCAAGCCGAACCTCGACTACCCGTCCGGTCCGGCGTACAAGCTGATCGGCTTCGACACGGAGACGTTCACGCCGCTGTTCGTCGCGGCCCGCGTGGTCGGCTGGACGGCGCACATCGCCGAGCAGCTGGCGTCGAACGCGCTCATCCGGCCGCTGTCCGAGTACGTCGGTCCCGACGAGCGGCACGTCCCCGTCAGCTGACAGCCGCAGCACCCACACCCCGCCGAGCCCGACTCGGCGGGGTGTTCTGCGTGCCCTTCGACAGGCTCAGGGACCGGACCCGCCCATCGGACCATCCCCGGTCACGGGCCCGCCCTACCCCGGTCACTGAGTGCCCCGTCCCGGTCACTGAGCTTGTCGAAGTGCGCCCTTCGACCCGCTCAGGGACCGGGTGGCCGTTGAAAAATACCAAACTCATGTTGTACATACTAAAATATCTGTTACAATCAAACATGTTCGATCCTCGGACATCTCCCTGGCTGCGCGCTCCTCCTCGACCCGAAAATCGAGCTGCTCTGTGCCGCAGCGCCCGCTCATGAAAGGAAGCTTCCTCCCTATGAAGCTCAAGAAAACCCTGTCGGCCTTCGGGCTGATAGCCATCGCCGCGTCCGGTGTCCTCACCGGGCCGGCTGCCGCGGTCGCCGACTCGCCCGAGGTCGCCGTCGCGGACACCGCTTCGGCACAGCTCACCGGCAAGTTCGTTCTGCAGAATCCGTACTACTCCGCGTATTACTGGGCCAACGCCGACAACCCACCTTCTTTCTACGCCCGCCCCTCTCTCAGTCTTGAGGAGGCAAGTGCTCAGGCATCGGTCGTGGCCATCCCCGCCATCGGTACTTCCGGGAAGATCCAGATCGGTGATAAGTGCCTGCAGAATTTCGATACTGTATACGCAAGCGTCCGGCTGGTCGGCTGTGATGACATCGGGACAGACGGTTTGACTGTGGATGCCGATGGCATCATCCGCAATCCTCAGGGTAAGCTGCTGGATCTCAGAGCAGAACGCTTCCATTGGGGGGCGTCGCCCGATGGGCCGAATTATCAAGAGCACCTCGTCATGAGTGAATTCTCTCCTGTGCTCCCTCCGTCGGCGTCCATCGGGACGCCAAGCCTCAACCGCGGCCAGTCAGTCGAGGTCACGGCGACGTTCAACGATGCTGCGGGTGGGCAGCGCATCGACATCGATCACCCGGCGGGCACGAAGATCACCGCGGTCGCCAACTCTGCGTTCACGCTGAACAGTCGGGGCATGAGCGGCACGCTCCCGAGCGGCACGACCTCGGTGACGTTCACGCTGACGGCTGACCAGAACGCTCCGATCGGTACCGCCCTCGGCGGGCAGATCGCCTACGGTGCGAACCGCACGAAGATCGCCGACTTCACCGCGAACATCACGGCCGGACCGGTCGATCCGGAGCCCGGCGACCCCTCGGTGACGATCGACGCCTTCACCGTGGAGCAGGGGAAGACGGTCGACGTCCCGGTCGCGTTCAACAAGGCGATCTCCGGAGAGATGCGGATCCTTCTTCCGGACGGTCTGTCGCCGGCAGGAGCAGCTCCTGCCGGGTTCACCTGGTCGCCGGAGGAGAACGCCTTCATCGGCACGGTCTCAGGCTCGAACCTCACGTTCACGATGCATCTTCGGGCGGCAGTGGATGCGCCGGTCGGGAAGGACTACGTGTACGTGTCCGGCGGTGGCCTGAACAAGCGGGTCTCTGCGACGATCACGGCTGCTGTGGGTGACCCGGCGGTCGACGTCGAGACGGTGACGGTGCAGCAGGGCGAGACGGTGGATGTCCCGGTGAAGTTCAACGAGGCCGTCTCCGGATCCGTCGAGATCACCGTTCCAGCGGGTCTGATGCCAGTGGGCAGCGCTCCTGCCGGCTTCACGTGGTTGCCGAGCATCAACGGGTTCAGTGGCACGGTCTCGAACGCGAACCGTGCGTTCACGATGCATTTGCAGGCGGCGGCTGATGCGCCGGTCGGGTCCTTCCATGGTGTCGTGCGGGGCAGCGGCCTCGACAAGTGGTGGTTCGCGACCATCACGGCGGCCCCGGTCGCTCCGGCCGTGACGATCGACTCCGTCACGGTGCGTCAGGGCGAAACGGTGGATGCGCCCGTCGAGTTCAACAAGAGCGTGTCCGGGCAGGTCGAGATCGTCGTCCCGAACGGCCTGTCGCCGGTGGGCAACGCTCCTGCCGGGTTCACCTGGTTGCCGAGCATGAACGGCTTCAGTGGCACGGTCACCGATGCGAACCGTGCGTTCACCCTGCACCTGCAGGCTGCTTCCGATGCGGCGATCGGTACGTTCGACGGCGTCGTGCGGGGCAGCGGCCTCAACCAGACGTGGTCGGCGACGATCACGGCGGGTGTGCCGATCCCCGATGAGCCGGTCGTCCTGACGTCGCCGGCGATCGGTGCGGAGCTGAAGCCGGGCGCCCCGGTGTTCACCGGAACCGGTCAGGCTGGTGCGACGATCCAGGTCTACAGCGCCGCCCAGGCGCTGCTCGGCGAGACCGAGGTGCTGTCCAACGGGACCTGGTCGCTCACCTGGAACACCTCGCTCACTCCTGGTCGGTACTCGGGTGGATCGGTGCGTCAGTACGTCGGTGCCAAGCCCTACACGAGCGTGCCCTACGACTTCACTGTCAAGGCCACTGAGGTCGCGCCGCTGGTCGTGACCTCGCCGAAGGTCGGCGACACGATCGAGGAGACCACGCCGGTGTTCACCGGGACCGCCCAGCCGGGCGCACGGGTGGAAATCCGTGGCGGCTGGGGTGACCTTCTCGGCAGCGTCGACAGCGTCGCCTCCAACGGTCAGTGGAGCATCACCTGGAACAAGACGGTGGTGCCTGGTCGCTACTCGGGTGGCACGGTGAAGCAGTTCGTGAACGGTGTGGAGCGTGGCAAGTTCGTCTACGACTTCACGGTCGAGTCCGCAGAGGTGGCGCCGCTGGTGGTGACGGCGCCGAAGGTCGGTGCGACGATCGAGGAGACCACCCCGGTGTTCACCGGGACGGCCCAGCCGGGCGCGAAGGTGGAGATCCGTGGCGCCTCGGGGAGTCTCCTCGGCAGTGTCGAGAGCGTCGCCTCCAGCGGTCAGTGGAGTATCACCTGGAACAAGACGGTGGTGCCTGGTCGCTACTCGGGTGGCACGGTGAAGCAGTTCGTGAACGGTGTGGAGCGTGGCAAGTTCGTCTATGACTTCACGATCGGCAACACGAACGTCGCGCCGCTCCTGGTGACGTCGCCGAAGGTCGGCGAGACGACCCATGAGACCACTCCGGTGTTCACCGGTTCGGCACAGCCCGGTGCGAAGGTCGAGATCCGTGGAGCGTCGGGTGCAATCCTCGGCAGTGTCGAGAGCGTCGCCTCGAACGGTCAGTGGAGCATCACCTGGAACAAGACCGTGTTGCCTGCCCGCTACTCGGGCGGCACGGTGAAGCAGTTCGTGAACGGTGAGGAGCGCGGGAAGTTCATCTACGACTTCACCATCGTCGCGTCCCAGCTCGTCGTGAACTCGCCGAAGATCGGCGAGACGATCTCGGGCACCCGCCCGGTGTTCACCGGCACCGCGATCCCGGAGGCTGAGATCCAGATCCGCGGCGCATGGGGCACCGACCTGGGCCACACGACGGCGAACGAGCACGGTGAGTGGACGATCACCTGGCCGAGCGACTACAAGCCCGCCCGCTACTCCGGTGGCACCGTCACGGAGTCCGTGAACGGCAAGGTCATCGGCTCGTTCACCTACGACTTCATCCTCACGAAGTAGTCCGTAGTACCACCCCAGCACCACCCCTGCAGCACCCCCTGTCTGTCGGCCGGTACCCCCGGCCGGCAGGCAGGGTCCCGAACCTCCCGAAAGGACAACCACTCATGAAGAAGCTCCCCATCCTCGCCGCTGCCGCGTTCATCGCGCTCGGCCTCGCCGGCTGCACGGCCACCGAATCGAGCGCTCCCGCCGACAGCACCGCATCCGCCGAAGCCGGTTCCGACTACGTGGTCCCCGAGATCGACGGCACCTGCGTCGACGGCACCGCGACCATCGTCGAGGACAGTTCCAACGTCACGCTCGAGGGCGACTGCGAGAACGTCGTCGTCGAGGGCTCCAACAGCATGGTCACCGTCACCGGCGCCGTCTCGAACCTCACGTTCAACAGCTCCATCTCGCTCGTCACCGTGGCCGACGTGGCGAATGTCACCTTCAGTGAGGGTGCCAACGGCAACAAGGTCGTCACGCCTGCCGCCCCGGCCGTCACCGACAACGGGCAGGACAATCTCGTCGCGGCAGAATAGCCGGACGACGCCGCAGCCGCCGATCCTAGACGCAAAGGGTCGGCGGTTGCTGCGTGCTTGGGGTGATGAGTTCTCCACAGATTCGAGATACCCCACACCTGGCCAACTGGTATATCTGTAGGCTCGCGGAGTTCAGCTGAACGCTCTTGCGTGCATCGACGGCACTCCTGCCGATGCACAGATCCGTGAAAGGTCCACTCCCGCCTATGAAACGCCTCACCTCCTTATCCGCCATCGGGCTCGTCGGTGTCCTCGCCGCCGGCCTGGTGGGTGCCCCGGCCTCAGCGACCACGGTCGACGTCGACACACCCGACAGCAGTGTCACCGCGTCGATCTCCGGTCGGTTCGTCGGGCAGATGCGTGCCGGCGGTGTCGGCGCGTACTTCGCCGTGGGTTCGTCCGGGAACACCTCGAACCCGACGCCCGCCTCGGTCCACACCTCGGTCGGCGAAGCACTCGCCGCAGCCACCGAATGGACCTTCCCCGACCTCGACGGCGTCGGCCCGATCCGGGGTCTCGTGAACGGGTGGGAGCGCTGCCTCGAGCCCAATCCCCTCCAGCGGTACAAATACGTCTACCCGGCGAGCTGCAACGGTTCGCTCGCCCAGGAGTGGGCGTGGCAGGACATCGAGACGGCTGAGCTGACCGGCTCCGGCCTCGTGTCGAGCGGCGGACAGGGCGGGTTCCTTCGTCAGTTCGCCGGCATGCTGGCCGTCGGCGGCATCGGCCTCCCCTCGGAAGGAGCGGTCATCCTGCCGGACGGCTCGGCGCCCGAGCCGGACATCGAGCCGCTCGTGCTCACGGCACCGGCTGCCGGCTCCACCGTCCGAATCCCCCAGCCCACGTTCACCGGCACGGGCCATCCCGGTTCGGCCATCGAAGTCGTCGAGGAGGGTGGCGGGGTCATCGCCTCCGGCGTCGTGAACCCGCAGGGGTCGTGGACCGCTCCGGTGTCGGCGGCACTGGCCGCCGGTGCGCACGCCGGCACCGTCCGGCAAATGGCCGACGACACGACGGTGCCCTGGTCGCTCACCTACGCCGCGGTCCGCGCGATCACGGTGGAGTCACCGGCGCTGGACAGCACGGTCGAGGTCAACCGCCCGGTCTTCTCCGGTCGCGGAGAGCCCGGCGCGTCCGTCACCGTCGTGGACGACCGCGACGGTGTCACTCTCGTGGACACGGCCGTCGGCAGCTCGGGCACCTGGGAGCAGCAGTCGCTTCGCACGCTGGAGGAACGCGCGTACACCGCCACGGCGACCCAGCTGTTCGAGGAGCAGCGCACCACGGCACCGGTGCGCTTCTCCTACCGCGAACCCGCGCCGGAGCCGGGCCCGGTGGTCGACGTGACCCTCGAATCGCCCGCCATCGGCGCCGTCATCACCACGCCGGTCCCGGTCTTCACCGGGCGAGGCGAGCCCGGCGCCACGGTGCGGGTCATCGGCTCCTGGAACTCCGAGCTCGGCAGCGGCCGCGTCACGAAGGAGGGCACCTGGAGCGTCGAGTGGAACAAGTCGATCACCCCCGGCACCTACCGTGGCGGTCGCGTCGTGCAGGAGATCTCGGGCGTCGAGCAGTCCCGCGTGCCCTACGACTTCGTCATGCGCCCTGAGGCAGGGGCCGCGCCGCTCGTCGTGACCTCGCCGAAGGTCGGCGGTGCACTGCTCGGTCCCGTCCCCGTGTTCACCGGTACCGCCCAGCCCGGTGCGCGCGTCGAGATCCGCACCCAATGGGGACGCGTCGCCGGCTCGGTCGAGCACGTCGACAGCTCCGGCGTCTGGTCGATCATCTGGGATCAGTCACTCCTGCCCGCCCGCTATGTCGGCGGCACGGTCAAGCAGTACGTCGAGGGCGTCCAGGCGGGGAGCGTCACGTACGACTTCACGATCGCCAAGCCGCTCGTGGTGACCTCGCCGAAGATCGGCGAGACCGTCTCGGGCACCCGGCCGGAGTTCACCGGCACGGCGACGCCCGGCTCGACCGTCTCGATCGTGGGCGCTTGGGGCACCGACCTCGGTTCCGACGTCGTCCGTCCCGACGGGACGTGGAGCATCTTGTGGCCGACCGACTACAAGCCCGGGCGGTACGCGGGCGGGCACGTCAAGCAGGCGGTGAACGGGACGGTCGTCGATCAGTTCGCGTACGACTTCATCCTCCACGGCAGTAGCCACTAGCCATCGACCACTCACGCCCGGGTGGCGACGCGGCACCGGTTCCATCCGGTCCGCGTCCGCCACCCGGGCGTCGTCGTGCGGTGCGCTCGGATGTCGGTGGTCACCACGTAGGGTGAGCGGCATGTCAGCAGTCGCACCATCCATCCAGCAGGCCCCTCGACCCTCGGCGCCGCCGCTGGCCGGCGTGCCGAGCGAGGGGGCGACGACGTCGACGAGCGTGCGGACGGTGTACCGGCCGACCGGGCCACTCGACGTCCACGCGACGCTGCGCCTGATCTCCCGCGGTGGCGACGGCCCCTGCTACCGGAAGACCCCCGGCGGTGTCTGGTTGACGGCGCGCACACCCCAGGGTGGGGCGACCCTGTACGTGTCGACGGTGCGCGACGGCGAGGTCGAGGCGACGGCCTGGGGACCCGGTGCCGAGTGGATGATCGACGGCGTGCCGGAGCTCCTCGGTCGCGACGACGACTGGAGCGGGCTCGACGTCAGCCGCAGCCCGCTGCTGACGGAAGTACTCCGACGCAACCCGGGCATGCGCCTCAGCCGCAACCGGCTCGTGTTCGAGATGCTCGTGCCGTCGATCATGGAGCAGAAGGTCACGGCGATGGAAGCCTGGCGGGCGTGGCGACAGCTCGTGCGGCGCCACGGCGAACCAGCACCCGGCCCGGCGCCCGAGGGCATGATCGTCGCCCCGGCGGCGGACACCTGGCGCATGATCCCGAGCTGGGAGTGGCACGAGGCAGGGGTCGGGCCGCAGCGATCCGAGACGGTGGTGCGATCGTCCCGACTCGCGAGCGCGATCGAGCGGACGGTCGACGAGCATCCGGACGACGCCTCCCGGCGGCTGCGCAGCCTCCCCGGCATCGGGGTGTGGACGGCCGCGGAGGTCACCCTCCGTGCGCACGGCGACCCCGACGCCGTCAGCGTCGGCGACTACCACCTGGCGGCGTCCGTCGGTCAAGCGCTCGCCGGTGCGCCCGTCGATGACGATGGCATGCTCGAACTCCTCGCACCGTGGAACGGCCAACGGCAACGGGTGCTCCGACTCATCGGCCGGAGCGGCATCCACAAGCCGCGCCGAGGGCCGAAGATCACGGTCCAGGACCACCGCCGACACTGAACGACACGGGTCGCCTCCTCGACAGCCGCGGGGACCGACCTGGGCGCGGGACCGGGAGCGGGCGTGCCACACGCGCACGACCCCTCGCGAGCCTCGGAAGGGAACGCCGGATCCGCGAATAGGCTGAGCGGCATGGCGAACGAAGCGTACGAGGATCCCACCGAGACGGTCGGCCTCGCGGATCGTGCGGTCGCCCTCGCCGCGAAGTGGGTGGACGAGGGGGCGAAGGAGCCCGTGGATCCGGCGGCGGCTCGGCTCGCCGGCGTGCTGCGCGATCCCAATGGGCTGGAGTTCACCGTCGGCTTCGTCGACGGGGTCATGCGACCGGAGGACGGTTTCGTTGCAGGCAACGCCCTCGCAGCTCTCGCCTCCCGGACGCCGAGCTTCCTCCCCTGGTACGAGCAGGCCGCCATCCGTACCGGCGGCCTCGTCGGGCCGGTCCTGCCATGGGTCGTCGTCCCGGCTTCCCGTCGGGTGCTGCGCGGCATGGTCGGCCACCTCATCGTCGACAGTCGTCCTCGTGAGCTCGGTGCGGCCATCGCGAAGCTGCGGGCCGACGGCTCTCGACTCAACCTGAACCTCCTGGGTGAAGCCGTCCTCGGCGAGGGCGAGGCCGCCAAGCGACTCGCCGGCACCCGCGAGCTCCTGCAGCGGCCCGACGTCGACTACGTGTCGATCAAGGTGTCGTCCATCGCGAGCCAACTCTCCATGTGGTCGTTCGAGCAGGTCGTCGACCGCATCGTCCGCCGCCTGGTCCCGTTGTACGAAGAGGGCCTGACGACCGGCACCTTCATCAACCTCGACATGGAGGAGTACCGCGACCTCGACCTGACCATCGCGGTCTTCACCCGCATCCTCGACCACCCGCAGTTGCTGCGGTTCGAGGCAGGCATCGTCATCCAGGCGTACCTGCCGGACGCTCTCGAAGCCATGATGCAGCTCACCGCCTGGTCGAAGCAGCGCGTGGCCGCGGGCGGAGCGGCCATCAAGGTCCGCCTGGTGAAGGGCGCGAACCTCGCGATGGAACGCGTCGATGCGGCGATCCACGGGTGGCCCCTCGCGACGACCGCCTCCAAGCGGGAGACCGACACCAACTACAAGCGCGTCCTCGACTGGGCCCTCACCCCCGCGCGCACCGACGTCGTGAGGGTCGGCGTCGCCGGGCACAACCTGTTCGACATCGCCTACGCCTGGCTGTTGGCGGGCGACCGCGGCGTGCGCGACCGGGTCGACTTCGAGATGCTCCTCGGCATGGCCACCGGCCAGGTCGAGGCCATCAAACGCGACGTGGGCACGGTGCTCCTCTACACGCCCGTCGTGAACCCGAAGGAGTTCGACGTCGCGATCTCGTACCTCGTCCGGCGGCTGGAGGAGAACGCGAGCGAGGAGAACTTCATGTCGGCGGTGTTCGACCTCGCCGAGAAGCCGACCCTGTTCGCGCGGGAGCGGCGGCGCTTCCTTGCCTCGGTCGAAGTGCTGCAGGAGACCCCCGGACTCGTGCCGACCCCCAACCGGACGCAGGACCGTTCCCAGGAGGCCGTCGAGCCCGTCCGCGACGACAGCGAGGCCGACGAACGGTTCCGAGACCCTGCCCAGGACTCGGACGCCGGCCTGACGCAGCAGGTGCTCGGTCTGGATCGCGGATCGGACCGCGAGGACCGGTTCCGTACCGAGTCGTCGAGCTACGTCGAGACCGCGGTCTTCTCCCGCTCGGAGCGCGGCGGCATCGTGGACGGCGCACCCGGCTTCGAGAACACGGCCGACACCGACCCGTCCCTCGCGGCGAACCGTGCCTGGGGCGCGGCAATCCTCTCCCGGGTGCCGTCGTCGACCCTGGGGAACTCCGCCGTCGCCGCGGCCGCCCTCACCGACGAACGCGTCCTCGAGCGCACGATCACGATGGTGCAGGCCGCCGGAACACGATGGGGTGCCCGTCCGGCCGCCGAGCGAGCGGCCGTCCTGCACGCTGCCGGCCGTGTGCTCGCCTCCCGTCGAGCCGACCTCATCGAGGTCATGGCCAGCGAGACGGGCAAGACGATCGCCGAGGCCGACCCGGAGGTGAGCGAGGCGGTCGACTTCGCCCACTACTACGCGAGCACGGCGCCGGACCTCGAACGGGTACGCGGCGCACGCTTCGTCCCCTCCCGCCTCACCGTCGTGACGCCGCCCTGGAACTTCCCCGTCGCCATCCCGGCCGGCGGTGTCCTCGCGGCGCTCGCGTCCGGCAGCGGGGTCATCATCAAGCCGGCCCCGCAGGCCAAACGATGCGCAGCGGTGGTCGTCGAGGCGCTCTGGGACGCCGGCGTCCCGCGCGACCTACTCGTCCTCGCCGACGTGGAAGAGGGGGAGCTGGGTCGCCGACTCGTCTCGCACCCGGCCGTCGACCGCGTCATCCTCACCGGTGCGTACGAGACCGCCCGGCTGTTCCGCAGCTGGCGGGCCGACCTCCCGCTCCTGGCCGAGACGAGCGGCAAGAACGCCGTCATCGTCACGCCGAGCGCCGACCTCGACCTCGCGGTCGCCGACATCGTGAAGAGCGCGTTCGGGCACGCGGGTCAGAAGTGCTCCGCCGCGTCCCTCGTGATCCTCGTCGGGTCCGTCGGTCGTTCCGAGCGCTTCCTCCGGCAACTGGAGGACGCCGTCCGTTCGCTCCGCGTCGGATGGCCGTCCGACGCGCGCACGCAGATGGGGCCGATCGTCGAGCCGGCGGGGGAGAAGCTGCTCTCTGGGCTCACGGAGCTGCGGCTCGGCGAGAAATGGCTCGTGGAACCGAAACTCTTGGACGACTCCTCGGTGAACTTCGGTGCACCGAGCGAGCGTCTGTGGTCGCCGGGGGTGCGCACGGGGGTCCAGCCCGGTTCGCCCTTCCACCTGACCGAGTACTTCGGTCCGGTCCTCGGCGTCATGCGTGCGGCGACCCTCGCTGAGGCGGTCACCATGCAGAACGCGACGCCGTACGGACTGACGGCCGGACTGCACACCTTCGATCCCGCGGACCTCGACGAGTGGCTCGACACGGTCGAGGCGGGCAACCTCTACGTCAACCGCGGGATCACGGGCGCGATCGTCCAGCGGCAGCCGTTCGGCGGCTGGAAACGTTCCTCCGTCGGCACCGGCGCGAAGCCCGGCGGACCGAACGCCCTGTTCGGGCTCGGCGACTGGCAGCCCGATCCCGGTTCCGCGAGCCAGAGCCTGCATCTCCGCGGCCTCGACACCCGCATCGTCAAGCTCATCGAGGCCGCGCAGCCGTCCCTCACCTACGAAGCCTTCGACGTCCTGCGGCGCTCGGCGCTGAGCGACGCCGTGGCGTGGGGGAACGAGTTCGGCGAGGTCACGGACGTGTCGCAGCTCGGCGTGGAGCGGAACCTCCTCCGGTACCGGCCGGTCGCCGTCTCCGTCCGGGTGGCGGCGGGTGCTGACCTGGGTGACGCGCTCCGGGTGCTCATCGCCGCGGTGCGGTCACGGTCGCGGTTCACGGTGAGTCTCGGCGGGCGCTTGCCGCGTGAGGTCCGCGACTGGTTGTCCGAGCTGAACATCCCGGTCTCGCTGGAGACCGACGACCAGTGGCTCACCCGCATGGCCGCCCGTGGCTCGATCGACACCGGTGAACTCGGCCAGGAGGCCCCGTTCGCGACGCGGGTGCGGATCGTCGGGCCGCGCCCGGAGACCGTGGCCGAAGCCGAACCCGGTTCGGAGGTCTCGGAGCCCGAACCGTTGGCGAAGCGACTCGCGGAGGCACTCGGCGGCGACCCGGACATCGCGATCTGGGCGGGCCCGGTCACCCAGGCGGGACGGGTGGAGTTGCTGCCGTTCCTGCACGAGCAGGCGATCTCGATCACCGCGCACCGGTTCGGCACGCCCGACCCCTGGTCCCACGGCGTCATCTGAGCGGCTCCTCGGTCCCTGAGCGCGGATCTGGTCCCAGAGCGAACCTCCGGTCCCTGAGCTTGGATCTGGTCCCTGAGCTTGTCGAAGGGCGCATTTCGACAGGCTCAATGACCGGTGGGAGACTCACCGACCGGGGATCCGGTCCCTGAGCGCGGATTCGGTCCCTGAGCTTGTCGAAGGGCATTTCGACAAGCTCAATGACCGGTGGGTGGCTCAACGACCGGGGTGTGGCTCGATGACCGGGGCCTCAGCTCCGGAGGGCCGCGGCGACGAGTTCCAACGCTTCGTCGGCCGGCACGCCGAGCGCTCGGATCCGGTCCGCGTACGCGGCCGCCGCGCGCTGCGCCTGCTGCTCGATCGCGTCGCCGTGCGCCGACACGAACGTCCCAGCGCGGCCGCGGGTCTCGATGATCCCGTCGGCCTCCAGGAGCCGGTAGGCCTTCGCGACCGTGTTGGGGGCGATGCCCAGCTCGTCGGCCAGCCCGCGCACCGTCGGGAGCTTCGCCCCGGTCGGCGTCGAGCCGTCGCGCACTCCGTCGATCACCTGCGTCCGCAGCTGCTCGAACACGGCGACCCCGGACGTCGGTTCGATCCGGAACCGCATCAGTCGACGTGCCGGTGGATGAGGCGGGTGAGGACGATCGCGCTGCGGGTGTGGTCGACGTTCGGGGCGATCCGGACCCGCTCCAGGGCGTCCTCGAGGGCCGGGATGTTCCGGGCGCGCATGTGGACGATCGCGTCGGCGCTGCCGGTCACGGTGCCGGCGTCGACGACCTCCGGCACGCCCGACAGGATCCGCAGGAGTTCGTTGGGCGAGACCGTGCCGCGGCAGAAGAGTTCGACGTAGGCTTCTGTCTGCATGCCGTCCACCGTGGGGTCGACCTGGATCGTGAACGACTGGATCACACCGTCGGCCACCAGGCGGTCGACGCGTCGCTTCACCGCGGAGGCCGACAGTCCGACGACCGCGCCGATGTCGCCGTAGCCGGCGCGTGAGTTCTGCCGGAGCAGGTCGATGATGCCGCGGTCCAGGTTGTCCATGGATTCAGTGTAAGCGCAATCATTGCGTGAGAATCTGCCATTTCGCAGCAATCCTGCGCCAAAGTCCGCGAAAACGCTGTGATCAGCGTGCCATGATGAACGTGGCGTGCCTCCGGGCCCCTGGACATCGTCCGCCGTTCCTCGCTCACATCTGGAGGCCGACGTGTCGTCGACGCTCAACCACCCCACCCCCGCCCCGCAGGGACCCGCGACCACGGATCGGATCGCGGCCCGCCGCCGGTACCTCATGTGCCGCCCCGACCGTTTCACGGTCAGCTACCGCATCAACCCGTGGATGAACCCGGACGACCCCACCGACACCTCGCTCGCCGTCTCGCAGTGGGAGCAGCTGCACCAGGCGTACCTCGACCTCGGGCACACGATCGACCTCATCGACCCCATCGACGGCCTGCCCGACATGGTGTTCGCGGCGAACGGTGGGTTCACCCTCGACGGTGTCGCCTACGGCGCGAAGTTCACCTACGACGAGCGCATCCCCGAGGGCCCCGCCTACATGGACTGGTTCGAGGCCAACGGGTTCCGCGTCGAGCGACCCGAGTTCGTGAACGAGGGCGAGGGCGACATCATGCTCGTCGGCGACACGATCCTCGCGGGGACCGGATTCCGCACCGACCCGCGCAGCCACGACGAGGTGCGACGCATCTTCGACCGTGAGGTCGTCACGCTGAACCTCGTGAACCCGAGTTTCTACCACCTCGACACCGCGATCGCCGTGCTCGACCCGGTGACCCCCGCCGACGGTTCGCCCGCGAACATCGCCTACCTGCCGACCGCCTTCGACGAGGCGAGCAACCGCATCCTCGAGGAGCGGTACCCCGACGCGATCCACGTCAGCACGGAGGACGCGGCCGTCCTCGGCCTCAACTCCATCTCGAACGGTCGCGAGGTGGTCATCGCCGCTCGCGCCGTCGGGTTCGAGCGCCAACTGCGGGAGCGCGGCTACAACCCGATCGGTGTGGACCTGTCCGAACTCCTGCTCGGTGGCGGCGGCGTGAAGTGCTGCACCCTCGAGCTCCGCGGCTAGGCCCTTCCACAGGCTCAGGGACCGGGCCGGGGGCGACCTCGGCTCCGGCCCTGACGGAGGCAGGGACTGGGCCCGGCTGTCGAGGGGTTGCGGGTCACGCGCGGCACCGCGTATACCTGCTGTGAACGATCGACCGCCGACGGAGGGCACCCATGGACGCCGCAGAACGACGTGACCACGAACGAGACAAGTCGGGACGGACGAGCACCCTGGGGGACGCGACCGGATTCTGGGTCGTCATCGCCCTCGCGCTCTTCGCGGGCGGCATGTGGTCGTTCGGTGAGGCGTTCCGCAACGAGGCCTTCCAGACGGTGTGGTTCCTCGGCGGCATCCTCATGATCGCGCTCGCGCTCTTCGTGCCGGCGCATTTCGCCAGCCGGAACTGACGCTCAGCCGCACGTTCGCCGATGGTTGGCTGAGCGTTCCGGCGCCCACTCCGTACCGCCGATACCGTCCTGTCCAGCGCGCTACGCTGACTGAGCAGACACGAGGACGGCACATGGATTCCACGGTGGTCATCATCCCCACCTACAACGAACGCGAGAACCTGGAACGGATCGTCGCGCGCGTCCGCGTCGCCACCCCCGACGTCCAGATCCTCGTCGTCGACGACAACTCACCCGACGGCACCGGCGACATCGCCGATCGCCTCGCCGCCGCCGACGCCGCGGTGCACGTGCTCCACCGGACGGGCAAGGAAGGCCTCGGGGCCGCCTACAAGGCAGGCTTCGCCTGGGCGCTCGGGCGCGGGTTCGGCAGCGTGGTCGAGATGGACGCCGACGGTTCGCATGCCCCGGAGCAGCTGCCGTCGCTCCTCGCGGCCGCCGAAGACGCCGACGTCGTCCTCGGATCGCGCTGGGTCCCGGGCGGATCGGTCGTCAACTGGCCCAAGCACCGCGAGGCCATCTCGCGGGTGGGCAGCGGCTACGCCCGCTTCGCGCTCAGACTTCCCGCACGTGACGTGACCGGCGGTTACCGCGTGTTCAGCGCGGATGCGCTGCGCAAGCTCCAACTGGACGAGGTCCACTCCCACGGCTACGGGTTCCAGGTCGACATGCTGTGGCACGCGAACCGTGCCGGGCTCCGGATCGTCGAAGTGCCCATCACCTTCACCGAGCGCACGCTGGGTGCTTCGAAGATGACGGGGGGCATCGTGGTCGAAGCGATGCTGCGAGTGACCTGGTGGGGGATCTGCGAGGCCACCGATCGCGTCATCGGGCGACACCCCGAAGCAACGCGCGCCACAGCCGGTTCCTGAGCCGGCGCGTCAGGCGCGGGTCGGGCCCGAGGAGATCACGGGCGCCGAGCGGATGAGCGTCTCGTCGTCGACCGCATCGACGAGGTAACCCGCGACATCGGAGCGGCTGATCCGCACGGAGCTCGGCCAACGGCCGGCGGGCGAGGTCACGACCGGACGGCGCCGATCACTCGCGGACAGCACCGTCGGGCGCACGATCGTCCAGTCGAGGGTCGAGCTCCGCAGTGAGGCGTCGGCGCGCTCGTGGTCGGCATAGACGGTGCCGAGTCGCAGGAACCGGGTCGTCCATCGCAACGGGGATGGCACGTTCCGCCGTGATTCCGCGGTGCCGAGGGCGGAGAGCAGCACGATGCGCCGGAGGCCGTGCGAGCGCATGGCGGAGGTGACCGTGTCGACGGCGCTCGTGATGAGGTCCGGCGGGCTCACCTGGCGAGCCCACGGCCAGTCGGAGGTGCCGAGATTGGTGAGCGCGACCACGACCGCCTGGGTGCCGCGCATGGCCGCCTCGACGTCGTCGATCCGCAACGGTGATCCCTGGGTGATCGTCAGTCGATCGCCCGGGACGACCCGCGTTGGGTCGCGGACGAGGGCGGTCACCGAGTGGCCGGTGCGCAGTGCCTCCGTGATGACGAGTCGACCGGTGCGTCCGCTGCCGCCGATGACGAGGAGGTGGGCCACAGCGCTCCTTCCGGGAGTCGGGCCCGGCTGGACGCGGGCGGCTCGGACCGAGGGATGCTCCCATCGTGGACCAGCGCACGCCATGCAGCATCGGGGACAACCCGCGTCGTGACCAGCGCCGCAGGAGGGCGCCACCTCGATGATGCGCATGCCACCGTGGCGGACGCCCGTTCTCCGCCGGAACGAGGAAGCCCCGGACCGACGTGGTCCGGGGCTTCCTCGTGTCGCTCGTGCTAGGCCTTCGCTGCGGACGCCGGCTTGCGGGCCGGTGCCTTGCGCGGCGCCGGGGCCGCCTTGGGTGCGGCCGGCCGAGGCGTGCTCAGCGTCGACTGCTCCGGCAGCGGCTGCAGCGTGGTGAACCGCGAGAGCTGGGTCACGTGGTGCGGCTGCAGCTCCTCGAGGGAGGCGACGCCCAGGAGCTTCATCGTGCGCACGATCTCGCCCGAGAGGATCTGGATCGCGCGGTCCACACCCTCGCGTCCACCCGCCATGAGTCCGTACAGGTACGCACGGCCGATGAAGGTGAAGCGGGCGCCGAGGGCGACGGAGGCGACGATGTCGGCACCGTTCATGATGCCCGTGTCGAGGTGCACCTCGGCGTCCTTCCCCACCTCGCGGACGACGCTCGGCAGCAGGTGGAACGGGATCGGTGCGCGGTCGAGCTGACGACCGCCGTGGTTCGACAGCTGCACGGCGTCGGCACCGAGGTCGACGGCGAGCTTCGCGTCGGCGACCGACTGGACGCCCTTGACGATCAGCTTGCCCTTCCACTGCTCGCGGATGTACTTGACCTCATCGGGCCCGACGGTCGGGTCGAACATCGTGTCGATGAGGGCGGCCACCGTGCCGGACCAGCGGTCGAGGCTCGCGAACGCCAGCGGCTCCGTCGTGAGGAAGTTGATCCACCAGGCCGGCCGGGGCAGGGCGTCGACGATGGTCTTCGGGGTCAGCGACGGCGGGATCGTCATGCCGTTGCGGACGTCGCGCAGGCGCGCGCCACCCACCGGGGTGTCGACCGTCACCACGAGGGTGTCGTACCCGGCCGCGGCTGCGCGGTCGACGAGGGCCATCGACCGCTCCCGCTCGCTCCACATGTAGAGCTGGAACCAGTTGCGTCCGCCGGGAGCCGCCGCCTTGACGTCCTCGATCGACGTCGTGCCCATGGTGGAGAGGGTGAACGGGATGCCGGCTGCCGCAGCCGCCGAAGCACCGGCACGCTCGCCCTCCGTCTGCATCATGCGGGTGAAGCCCGTCGGGGCGATGCCGAACGGGAACGCGACGCGCTCACCGAGGACGTCCCAGCCGGTGTCGACGTTCGCCACGTTCTTGAGGACGGCCGGGTGGAACTCGATGTCCTGGAAGGCCTGACGGGCGCGGGCCAGCGAGATCTCGCCCTCGGCCGCGCCGTCGGTGTAGTCGAACGGCGCCGTCGGCGTGACCTTCTTCGCGATCGTGCGGAGGTCGCTGATGGTCGTCGCCGCAGCGAGGCGGCGGCGACGCGCGTTGAACTCGGGTTTCTTGAACTGCATGAGGGGCAGCAGGTCGTGGGGCTTGGGGATGCGGCGTTCAACCATGGGTCTGTTCTTCCTTCTCACGGGAGGGTGCGGGGTTCAGGGCGTCGTAGTAGCCGGTGATGTGGGAGCGCACGGACTGGCGTGCGAGGTCGGGATCGGCGGATCGGATCGCCTCGACGATCCCGCGGTGCTCGGCCCGGAGCCGGTCGGCGGTCGCGGACCAGGACGACAGCTGCGGCACGCCGGCGAGGACGTAGCGTTCGATCGAGTCGCGGAGACCGGACATCGTGGCGACGAGGACCTGGTTGCCCTCGGCCTCGGCCAGTGACAAATGGAACTGGGCGTCGAGGGCGAGGAACTCGGCCTCGGTCAGCATCGGCTGGTCCATCGCGTCGAGGAGCGACTCGGGGTGCTTGAGGTCGGCGCCGCGCTCGCTCGCGCGCGTGGCGAGACTGTGGACGACGGCCGTCTCGATGACGAGTCGGGTGTCCACGACGTCCTGCACGGCGAACCCCTGCGCGGCCACCTGCAACCGCATGAGCGTCGCCATGCCGCCGGAGGGCGTGGCGACGATGATCGCCCCGGCGGTCGGGCCGGAACCGGTGTGCGTGCGGATGAGGCCGAGGACCTCGAGGACGCGGATCGCCTCTCGGACGCTCGACCGGCCGACACCGAGGTCGATCGCGAGCTGGCGCTCGCCGGGCAGGCGGTCGCCGGGCTTCAGGACGCCGCTGAGGAGGTCCGACTCGATGCGGGCGAGGACGACCTCCCACGCGCGGGGCTCGGGACGCGGGGGCGTGGACGCCGGTGCCGCCGGAGCAGCCGGCCCCGATGCGGCCTCCGTCGTCGGTGCGGGTGCTGCTGCGCTCATCGGTCCTCCTTCGTCACCTCGGTGTGGTCAGACCACAAACCTACCTCTTGAACCGATTCAAGGCGAGCCCTCACGGCAACTTTCCCGATCCGGATCCCGCCGCTGGACCGGGTCAGGTGCGGAGGACGATGTTCTCGGGTACTTCGCCTGCCTGGAGGTGTTCGATCTGCCGACGGAGCAGGCGCGCCATGCGGGGGAGCATCGCGCTCGTCGCACCGCCGATGTGGGGCGAGACGAGCACGTTCGGCAGCGACCACAGCGGGTGGTCCACCGGCAGCGGCTCGGGATCGGTGACGTCGAGGGCGAGGCGGATCCGGCCGCTGCTCGCGTGGCGGACCAGTGCCTCGGTGCCGGCCACCGGTCCTCTGGCGACGTTCACCACGAGGGCGTCGTCGGGGAGCGCCGAGAGGAACGCGTCGTCCACCAGGCCGCGGGTGCCATCGGTGAGCGGGACGACGACGATGACGATCTCGGCCTCGGGCAGGAGCGCCGGCAGCTCGTCGATGCCGTGGATGGTGCCGCGCTCGTCCTCGCGAGCCGTGGATGCGACGCGGGTCACCTCGACCTCGAACGGCAGGAGCCTCGCCTCGATGGCAGCGCCGACACCGCCGTACCCGATCAGGAGGACCCGACGGTCCGCGAGGCTCGGACGCTGGCTCTGCAACCACTCGCCCGTGCGCTCGGCGCGCACGAAGTCGGGCAGGCCCCGCTGCGAGGCGAGGATGAGGGCCACCGTGAGCTCCGCCGTCGACGCCTCATGCACGGTCGCCGCGTTCGCCAGCACGACGCCCTCGGGGAGGAGGTCCTCCAGGCCGTCGTAGCCGATCGACTGCACCTGCACGAGCTGTGGCGTCACGGCGGCCACGTTCGCGAGCGGCTTGTTCGAACCCAGGTACACGGGCACCACGAGGTCGATGTGTTCCACCGGCGGCTCGGTCCGCAGATCCCACTCGACGAACTCGACCCCCTCGGGGGCCGGACCCTGCGACAGCACCTCCTCGCGGAGGTCGGAGGGCAGGCTGACGATGAGTGGAGAAGCAGTCATGCTGCGACGCTACCGGGTGACCGCGCCGTGGCCCGAAGACTTGCGCGGCTCGTAGCGGGTCGGTTCGAAGCTCCGCGCGACGAGGGCACGCAGGGTCTCGAGGTCACCGTCGATGATCCCGACGGCACGCGCCTGCACGAGCACGTTCCCGAGGGCGGTGGCCTCGACCGGGCCGGCGACGACCGGGATGCCGGCTCGGTCGGCCGTCAGCTGGCACAGCAGGGCGTTCTGCGAGCCGCCGCCGACGACGTGGATCGTGCGCACCAGGACGCCAGACAGCTCGGATGCCGTGTGGACCGCATCGGCGAACGCCTGCGCCAGACTCTCGACGATGCACCGGACGAACTCGGCGCGCGACCGCGGCACCGGCGAGCCGCGCTCGATGAGGGCCTCCGCGATGCGGGCCGGCATGTCGCCGGGCGCGAGGAAGCGCGGGTCGTTCGCATCGAACACGGAGACCGCAGTGTCGACGGCGGCTGCCTGGGCGATGAGCCCGGGGAGGTCGATGGTCTCGCCGCCCCGCTCCCAGGTGCGCACCGACTCGCTCAGGAGCCAGAGCCCCATCACGTTGTGCAGGAAGCGGGTGCGGCCGTCGACCCCGCCCTCGTTCGTGAAGTTCGCGGCCCGGCTCGCCTCCGTGAGTACCGGGCGCTCGAGCTCCACGCCGACGAGCCCCCAGGTACCGCACGAGATGTACGCGGCGTCCTGGCTCGTCATCGGCACGGCGACGACCGCCGACGCCGTGTCGTGCGAGCCGATCGCCGTGACGGGCGTCGAGGACGACAGGCCGACCTCGGCGGCGACGCCGGGAAGCAGGATCCCGATGCGATCGCCCGGCTGGACGATGGGCGGCAGGATCGCGGCAGGGATGCCGAGTCGGGTGAGCAGCTCCGTGTCCCAACCGGTCGATCCACCGGCGCGGACGAGTCCCGTCGTCGACGCGTTGGTCGCCTCGGCGACGCGCGCTCCGGTCAACCAGTGCGCGATGAGGTCCGGGACGAGCAGGGCCGTGTCGGCGACGTCGAGCATGCCGGCGTCATGCTCCGTCGCCAGCTGGTAGACGGTGTTGAACGGGAGGAACTGGAGCCCGTTGCCCCGGTAGAGCTCGGCGAACGGGACGCGCGCGTGCACCGCCTCGACCCCGGCCGCCGTCCGCTCGTCGCGGTAGTGGAACGGTGCGCCGAGCAACCGCCCCTGCCGCAGGAGGCCGTAGTCCACCGCCCACGAGTCGATGCCGATGCTCGCCAGGTGCGGTTCCTGCCTCGCCGCCCCGGACAGCCCGGCGACCACCGAGCGGTAGAGCTCGAGGATGTTCCAGTGGAGGCCGTCCGGCGTGCGGACCGGCGTGTTGGGGAACCGGGCGACGGGCACGAGGCGGAGCTCGCCCGGACCGACGTGACCGAGCATGACCCGGCCGCTCGTCGCTCCGAGGTCGACCGCCGCGACCGTGCCGCTCGAGCCGACGGCGCTCGCCGCACCCGTCGCCGTGGCGCTCATCGCAGGAAGGCCGCAGCGACGCCCGCGTCGACGGGGATGTGCAGGCCGGTCGTGTGGCTGAAGTCGCTCGTGCAGATCGCGAAGACCGCGTTGGCCACGTTCTCCGGGACGACCTCGCGCTTGAGGATGGTGCGCTGCGCGTAGAACTTGCCGAGGTCCTGCTCGTCGATGCCGTACGTCTTCGCGCGGTTCGCGCCCCAGCCGGAGGCGAAGATGCCGGAGCCGCGGACGACGCCGTCGGGGTTGATGCCGTTCACCTTCACCCCGTATTCACCGAGCTCGGCGGCGAGCAGCCGGACCTGGTGCGCCTGGTCGGCCTTCGTCGCGGAGTACGCGATGTTGTTCGGTCCGGCGAAGACGGAGTTCTTCGACGAGATGTAGACGATGTCGCCGCCGAGCTTCTGGTCGATGAGCACGCGCGCCGCCGCCTTCGAGACGAGGAACGAGCCCTTCGCCATGACGTTGTGCTGGAGGTCCCAATCGGCCTCGGTGGTCTCGAGCAGCGACTTCGAGAGCGAGAGGCCGGCGTTGTTGACGACGAGGTCGAGCCCGCCGAAGGCGAGGACCGTCTCCTCGATCGCGGCCTGGACTGCTGCTTCGTTCGAGACGTCGGCGGCGATCCCGATCGCGACGTCGGTGGTGCCGAGCTCCGCAGCGGCCGCCTGCGCCTTCTCGAGGGAGAGGTCGGCGATGGCGACGACCGCGCCCTCGGCGACGAGGCGGGTCGCGATGGCCTTGCCGATGCCCGACGCGGCTCCGGTGACGAGGGCGATGCGGGTGGCGAGCGGCTTCGGCTTCGGCATCCGCTGCAGCTTCGCCTCCTCGAGTGCCCAGTACTCGATCGCGAACTTCTCGGCCTCGTCGATGGGGGCGTACGTGGACAGGCCCTCGGCGCCGCGCATCACGTTGATGGCGTTGACGTAGAACTCACCGGCGACGCGTGCGGTCTGCTTGTCCTTGCCGAAGCTGAACATGCCGACACCGGGGACGAGGACGATGAGCGGATCGGCACCACGGATGGCGGGGCTGTCGGCGGTCGCGTGGCGGTCGTAGTAGGCCTGGTAGTCCTCGCGGTACGCCGCGTGGAGGACGCCGAGTCGCTCGACGACCTCCTCGACGCTCGCCGTGGTCGGCAGGTCGACGGTGAGCGGCTTCACCTTGGTGCGGAGGAAGTGGTCGGGGCAGCTCGTGCCGAGCGCGGTGAGGCGGGGGTGCTCCGCTGCAGCGAGGAAGTCGAGGACCTCGGGGCTGTCGGTGAAGTGCCCGACGACGGGCCGGTCGGTGGAGGCCAGCCCGCGGATGGTGGGGGCGAGGGCTGCGGCCTTCGCGCGGCGCTCGGCTTCGGGGAGGGCGGCGTAGCCGTCGAGTGCCGGACCGAAGGGCTCGGGACGCGAGTTCGCCTCGATGTAGGCGGCCGCGGTGTCGATGATCCAGAGCGAGTTGGCCTCGGCCTCGTCGGAGGTGTCGCCCCACGCGGTGATGCCGTGCCCGCCGAGGATCGTGCCGATCGCCTCCGGGTGTTCGGCCTTGATGGCCGCGATGTCGAGACCGAGCTGGAAGCCGGGGCGACGCCACGGGACCCAGACGACCCTGTCGCCGAAGATCGTCGCGGTGAGCTCTGGGCCGTCGGCGGCAGTCGCGATGGCGATGCCCGAATCGGGGTGGAGGTGGTCGACGTGGGCCGCATCGACGAGGCCGTGCATGGCGGTGTCGATCGAGGGGGCCGCGCCGCCCTTGCCGTGGAGCGTGTAGTCGAACGCCGCGACCATCTCGTCCTCGCGGTGGAGGCCGGGGTAGACGTCCTGGAGGGCGCGCATGCGGTCGAGGCGGAGGACGGCGAGGCCCTCGGGCTTCAGTGTGCCGAGGTCGCCGCCGGAGCCCTTCACCCAGAGCAGTTCGACCGGCTCGCCCGTGACGGGGTCGATCTCGGTGCCCTTGGCGGAGGTGTTGCCGCCCGCGTAGTTCGTGTTCTTCGGGTCGCTGCCGAGGCGGTTGCTGCGGGCGATGAGCTCTGCAGCTGCTGGGTTCACGGACATTCGCACTCCTTCGTCGGGGCACGTCCGTGCCCAATGTTCATTCGTGTTAAGTGTTACACGAAGTGACAACAGTCACAAGCGTCGATCGAGTGCGGTGTCCCTCACTCAGGAGCGCTCCGGCGTGTCTGCGCTCGCCGGCGGCGTGTTGCGTGCGGCACGCCGCCTGCCTTCTGAGTGAGGGGCCGAGGGCACGCGACCCGCCTGCGGTCCCGCGCCGCGGACCCGCTCCCCGCGGCTTTCGAGGGGCTACGCCAGGTCGACGGCGTCGCGGTAGGCGTCGAGGCGCGCGTCCGCCGGGTCGAGTTCCGTGACGAGCAGGTCGACGTCGGCCAGTGCGAAGCCGGTCGCCATCGCCCGCTGGTCGAGCTTGGCGGAGGCGGCGACGAGGATCGTCTCGTCCGAGGAGCGAGCGAACGCCTGCTTCACCTGGGCCTCCTCGAGGGTGACCTCCGAGCTGCCGATCACGGGATCGACTGCCGCGGCCGAGAGGAAGAAGCGCCGATACAGGAGGGAGGACGCCGCCTGGCAGGCGATCGGTCCGATGAAGCTGTCGGTTCGCGACTCGGCTTGTCCGCCGACGAGGATCGCGGAGATGTCGCGGTTCGCAGTGGCCAGGAGGAAGTTCGGGTAGGAGTTCGTCGCGACCGTGAGGCTTGAATCGCCGAGCAATCGGCTGATGCCGCCGGCGGTGCTCGATGCGTCGATCGCGATTGCGCCGTCGGTCGGGAGCAGGGCTCGCAGTTTCTCGACGATGACGCCCTTCTCCCGGACGCCCGTCGCGGAACGCTCGGTGAAGGTGCGTGGTCGCAGGGTCGGGATGGCACCGCCTCGGACGCGGCGGACGATACCGGCCTGTTCGAGGTCGGCGAGGTCGCGTCGGACGGTCATCGATGAGACGTCGAGCTCGGCGGCCGCATCGTCGAGCCGGATGCTGCCGTCGCGCTCCAGGATCGCCGTCAGTCGGGATCGTCGTTCCTCGGCGCCGAGCGTGCCCGTCGTTGCCATGCCGTCCCCTGTCCGCCGGTGTCGGACGTGTCCGTTCCTGTCCGTCTCAACAGGATGTCACAGCGTGCGTCAGGTGGAGGCGTCGATCAACGTCTCGGCCGCACGACGGGCGTGGAGGGCCGCCTCGGGTGAGCCGGTGATCGCCGCCGTGGTCTGGGCTCCCTCAGCGAGGATCGCGAGTTGGGGCGCGAGTGATGGGGGCGCGCCGGCTTCGGCGACGAGGTCGGCCACGTAGGCCTGGAAGGAGGCCTTGTGCTCGCGGGTGATCGTCGCGATGGCCGGCGAGACACCGCCGAGTTCGCCGAAGGTGTTGATGAAGCCGCAGCCGCGGAACGAGTCCTCGCTGAACCAGCCGGCCAGGTAGTCGTAGACGGCGAGGATGCGGTCGCGCGGGGTGTCGGCATCGTCGACGAGGGCGCTCACGCCCGTGGTCCACAGGCGGTGCCGGTGGTCCATCACGGCGAGGACGATGTCCTCCTTGCTCGGGAACTCGGCGTACAGACGCTTGAGGGAGACGCCGGCCGCGGCGCGCAACTCGTCCATTCCCACTGCCTGGATGCCCTTGGCGTAGTAGAGGCGGTCGGCCGCGTCGACGATGGTGTCGCGGACGAGCGCGGGCGCGGCGGCGGCGGTCGGGCGGGCCGCGGTCGTCGGCTGTTCGGTCGTCATCCCCTCAGTGTACTTGCATTGAGAACGATCGTTCCCTATGCTGGTGTCCATCGAAGAGAACGAGCGTTCTCATTCGGGGCGCGGGACCGGGCGATCAGCTCGGGCGCCGAGACGAAAGGAATCGAACCATGTCGTTCATCACCGTCGGAACCGAGAACAGCACCTCTGTGGAGCTCTACGTCGAAGACCACGGCACCGGTCAGCCGGTCGTCCTCATCCACGGCTATCCGCTCGACGGCTCCTCGTGGGAGAAGCAGACCGCCGCGCTCCTCGACGCCGGCTACCGCGTCATCACCTACGACCGTCGCGGCTTCGGCAAGTCCTCGAGGCCCACCGTCGGCTACGACTACGACACCTTCGCGGCCGACCTCAAGGCCGTCGTCGACGGACTCGAGCTGCAGGACGCCGTCCTCGTCGGCTTCTCGATGGGCACCGGCGAGGTCGGCCGCTACCTCGGCACCTACGGCTCCGAGCGCATCGCCAAGGCCGTGTTCCTCGGCTCGCTCGAGCCCTACCTCCTGCAGACCGACGACAACCCGACCGGCGTTCCGCAGGACGTGTTCGACGGGCTCCTCGCGGCTGCGACCGACGACCGCTACGCGTTCTTCACGAGCTTCTTCGAGAACTTCTTCAACACCGACGAGAACCTCGGCTCCCGTCTGAGCGAGGAGGCGCTGCGGGCGAACACCCAGCTCGCGTACAACGCCTCGCCGTTCGCCTCGCTCGCCGCGCAGCCCACCTGGCTGACGGACTTCCGCGCCGACGTCGCGAAGATCGATGTGCCCTCGCTGATCGTGCACGGCACGGGCGACCGCGTCCTCCCGATCGACTCGACCGGCCGCGTGTTCGCGAAGGCGCTGCCGTCGGCCGAGTACGTCGAGATCGAGGGTGCGCCGCACGGCATGCTGTGGACGCACTACCGCGAGGTCAACGAGCAGCTGCTCGCCTTCCTCGCGAAGTAGTGGCACCTCGACAGGCTCGGTGACCGGATCCCGGTCCCGGGCCTGTCGGTCCCTGAGCTTGTCGAAGGGCTGCCCGGTCCCTGAGCCTGTCGAAGGGCGGGGCTCCTTCGTGGGCACTTCGACAAGCTCAGTGACCGGGTTCGGCTCAGTGACCAGGTTCGGCTCGGTCGCGGAACCCCGGTCCCTGAGCCTGTCGAAGGGCGGAGTTCTTTCGTGGGCACTTCGACAAGCTCAGTGACCGATGCTCTTCAGTGACCGGAAGTTGGTCCCTGAGCCTGTCGAAGGGCGCCTACGCGCCCCAGCCGGCCTGCGTCCCGCCGACGCGCTCCTCCGCGATCCGCTGCTGGTAGCCCGAGGCGAGATAGGCGGCGAACGGGTCCGCCGGCAGCCCGCGGCTCTCGCGCCACGCGGCGAGCGGGCCGCGGACGTCGGTGTAGAACGCGTCCATGAGGATCCCGTTCGCACCGAGGACGTCGCCGGCCTCCTGCGCCGTGGTCAGGGCGTCGCGGTCGACGAGCAGCGCGCGGGCCGTCATCTCCTGCACGTTCAGCACCGAGCGGATCTGGCCGGGGATCTTGTCCTCGACGTTGTGGCACTGGTCGAGCATGAACGCCACGGGGGAATCCTCGTCCAGACCGCCGCCGCGCACGACCTCGTAGAGGATGCGGAACAGCTGGAACGGGTCGGCCGCGCCGACGATGAGGTCGTCGTCGGCGTAGAACCGGGAGTTGAAGTCGAAGGAGCCGAGCTTCCCGAGGCGGAGCAGCTGCGCGACGATGAACTCGATGTTCGTACCGGGCGCGTGGTGTCCGGTGTCGAGGCAGACGAGCGCCTGGTCACCCAGCTCGACGACCTGGGCGTAGGACGTTCCCCAGTCGGGGACGTCGGTGTGGTAGAACGCCGGCTCGAAGAACTTGTACTCGAGCACGAGGCGCTGCTCGTCACCGAGTCGCGCGTAGATCTGCTGCAGCGAGTCGGCGAGGCGGTCCTGTCGGCCGCGGATGTCCTGCTGGCCCGGGTAGTTGCTGCCGTCCGCGAGCCAGATCTTGAGGTCCTGCGACCCCGTCGCGTGCATGACGTCGATGCAGGCGAAGTGGTGGTCGATGGCCTTCTGGCGGATCTTCGGGTCGCTGTGCGTCAGGCTGCCGAACTTGTAGTCCTCGTCCTGGAAGGTGTTCGAGTTGATGGTGCCGAGGGCGACGCCGTGGTCCTCGGCGTACGTGCGCAGGGCGCCGAAGTCGTCGACGAGGTCCCACGGGATGTGCAGGGCGACCTTCGGCGCGAGGGCGGTGAACTCGTGCACCTTCGCGGCGTCGGCGATCTTCTCCTCTGGCGTGCGCGGGGTGCCGGGCGTCGTGAACACCTTGAAGCGCGTGCCGGAGTTGCCGAACGCCCAGGAGGGGAGCTCGATGGCCTGCTTCTCGAGCAGGGGGGTGATGGTGTCGAAACGGGTCATGATCACTTCTCTGTGGGTGTTCCGGTGGTCGGTGTGCGCTGGCGGCGCCGGTTGCAGCCTATGTGAATCGTTTCATTAACGCTACTCCGGCAGGGCGGCGAGTTGGTCCTCGAGGTGGAAGACCTCGGTCAGCTGCAGGAAGCCCTGGTCGGGCGGAAGGTCGAGGTCGACGAAGAACTCGCCCATCTCGGCCTGCCAGCGGGCGTTCACCTCGGTCTCGGCCATGCCAGCCTGGGCCGCCTTGAGCGAGGGCGTCTCGAAGTACCCGATGAGCAGCCCGTCGTCTCGGACGAACAGCGAGTAGTTCCGCCAGCCGGTGCCGGCCAGGGCTCGCAGCATCTCGGGCCAGACGGCGGCATGACGCTCGCGGTACTCGGCGAGCCGTTCCGGCTTGACCTGCAGTTGGAAGCACACGCGGTGCAGGGGCTCGGTGCTCGTCATCGAGGCTGGCCTTTCGGTTCACGAGGAATCGCCATGAATCGATTCAGAGACGATCGCCCCAGGCTATCGGCGTCCCTCCGAGCGGTCAATCGGCGCGGTGCTCGGCGGATCGCCGTGGAGCGCCCATCCGGACGAGGTCTGGACAGACGGACCGTGGATGTATACGGTGTCCACATGACTCCCGACGATGGGCAGGCGGACTGGCCGACGACCGCGGGTCCGGCGGCGCCGGATCCGACCGCGTCGACCGACGATCCCGCGGTCGGCGCCTTCGACGCGACCGACCACCCGCACTGGCGTCGTGACGTCGCCGTCTTCCTCTCCGGCCAGACGGTCTCGTTGTTCGGCTCGATGCTCGTGCAGTACGCGATCATGTGGCACCTCACCCTCGAGACGAAGTCCGGGGTGGTGCTGGCGTTCGCTGCGGTCGCCGGATTCCTGCCGCAGGCCGTCGTGTCCATCTTCGGCGGCGTCTGGGCCGACCGGATGAACCGCAAGCTGCTGATCATCGTCGCCGACGGCTCCATCGCGATCACGACGCTCGCTCTCGCGATCTTCCTCATCACCGGCGCCGCCGACCTCTGGCTCATCTTCCTCACGCTCGCGATCCGTTCGGTCGGCGCCGGCATCCAGATGCCGGCCGTGTCCGCGCTCATCCCGCAGATCACGCCGACCGACAAGCTCATGCGCGTCAACGGCATCAACGGTTCCATCCAGTCGGCGATGATGCTCGTCGCCCCCGCGGCCGCCGGCGCGCTGTACGCGAGCGCATCGCTCGTCGCGATCTTCTTCGTCGACGTCGTCACAGCGGCCATCGGGATCGGCCTGCTGCTCCTCGTCCCGGTGCGGACGCTCGTCCGGAGCGGCGAACGTCCCGGCTACTTCGCCGACCTCACCGAGGGCGTCCGATACGTGTGGCGTCACGGGTTCGTGCGGTGGCTGCTGATCCTCTTCGCGATCGTGTTCCTGCTGATCGTCGCCCCGTCCTACCTGACGCCGCTCATGATCGCGCGGACGTTCGGCGACGAGGTGTGGATGCTCACCGTGAACGAACTCGCGTTCAGCGTCGGCATGGTCGCCGGGGGCGCGATCATCGCGATCTGGGGTGGCACGAAGAACCGGGTGCTGCTGCTCGTCGGGTCGTCGGTCGTGTTCGGGGTGCTCTCGATCGGCCTGGGGCTGTCGACGAACCTCTGGGTGTTCTTCGGCTTCATGCTCCTGCTCGGCCTCGCGGTGCCGTTCTTCTCGACGACCTCCATGACGCTGCTGCAGGAACGCGTCGAACCGGAGCGTCAGGGCCGCGTGTTCGGCTTCGTCGGCATCGTCATGGCGGTGTCGATGCCGCTCGGGATGATCGTCTTCGGACCGCTCGCCGACGTGGTCTCGGTGGAGCTGCTCCTCGTGGTGGCGGGCGTGCTCACCTTCGTCGTCCTGGCGGTCGCCGTGCTCGTGCCGTCCGGTCTTCGCGCCATGGCGGAGGTGTCGAAGCCGGTGTGACCGGCGTGACCGGAGTCGATCAGGGGAGCTGCGCCGCGTAGCCCTCGCGGTAGGTGGGGTAGCGGTAGGAGAACCCGCTGTCGCGGAGCGCGTCGGCGACGATGCGCTTGCCACGACGCGACTCCTCAGGCGTACGACCGGCGTCGTCGAGGACCGGTGGGGCGACGCCGAGGCGCTCGGCGATGAAGTCTGCCGCCGTCGACAGGAGGACCGGCTCCTCGTCGATGCCCGCCACCACCGGAGGCAGGGCGGTCGCCGGCAGATCGAGCAGGTGCAGGATCACGGCCGCGGCGTCGTCGCGATGGATGCGGTTGGTCCATCCGGACGGCCTGGTCACGCGCCCGTCGCGGACCTGGTCGACGAACATCGTCGACGTCGGCCCGTAGAGACCGCCGAACCGGATGAGACTCGCCTCCGGCACGGCGGCGCTGACGGCCTCCTCGGCGGCGACCAGGGCCCGTGCGGTCCCGGTCGTCGGGACGGCGGGCGTGGTGTCGTCGATGCGCTCGCCGCCGTCCTCGCCCCAGACGGCGGTCGACGAGACGAAGAGGATCCGCGGTGGGATGCCGGGGAGCTCGGCGACGGCGGCCAGCAGATGCGCGACCCCGTCGCGGTAGAGGCCGTCGTAGGCCTCGACGGACCGCTGGTGCGGAGCGAGGGCGACCACGATCGCGGCCGTGTCCGTCGGGAGCTCGGGGCTCATGGTGGTGAGGTCGCAGAGCTGGAGGGTGAAGCGCCCCGGGGCGTTCTCGACGACCGGGGTCGGGGTCGTCGGGGCCGTGCGCTTCACGCCGACCACGTCCTCACCGCGGGCCACGAGTCTCCCGGCGACGTCCGAGCCGAGCTGTCCGAGTCCCACGATCACGATGGTCATCGCCCAACCGTACCCGGCACCAGGAGGGAGAATGGTGGGATGGGTGCTGCCGGGGAGTTCATCGACGCCGCGCTCCGGTACGAGGGCGACGGCTATCGTGCAGCAGACGTCGTCGAGCGGCTCGGCGGTGGGCTCGAGTCCTATGGATCGTCCGTCGGAGCGGTCCGAGGCACCGTGCGGGACGCCCTCCGGAAGTTCCGCGGGATGGAGCACGACGAGCTGACGGCCCTCGCATCCGAGCTCTGGTCGGTGCCGGTCTTCGAGCGTCGGCTCGCGACGGTCGTCCTCCTGCAGGCGAGCGTCGCCGTCCTCAAGCACACGGATCTCACGCGCATCGAGGGCTTCGTGCGCAGCGGTCGTCACGCCGAGCTGGCCGATCCGCTCGCGACCGACGTCATCGGCCCTCTGCTCGACCACCTCGACGGGACGGCGCGGGCCAAGGCGGAGACCGTGCTCGACCGGTGGATGCAGGACGAGCCGTGGTTGCGACGGGCGGCGCTGCTCGCGCCGATCCGTGAGCTTGGTGCGGGTGGCGGGGACGTCGATCGCGCGGCCCGCCGACTGTCGGTCGCGCTCGACGGGCTCCAGCGGCCGGCGCCGATCGCGGTCGTGGAGCCCGCGGTGGAGCGGCTGCGCGCGGTGCTCTGAGGTGGTCGGTGCGTGAGCCCTCGACAGGCTCAGGGACCGGCGGCGGCTCAGGGACCGGGATCGGCTCAGGGACCGGCGTCGGCTCAGGGACCGGCGTCGCGTCACACCTGGCGGAAGTCGATCCCGAGGAGACTGGCCGCCGCGCGGTAGTCGGCCGCCCGATGCCCGAGCGACAGCGACCAGTGGTGGCCGATGCCGGTCGCGCTCCACTCGTCGACCCAGACGCCGGGGTCCCGACCGAAGTCGACGCGGCTCGTCGTGTTGCCGATCGCGAGGAGCGGGCCTGGCACGACCGTCCCCTCCGATGCGACGAACGCCAGCGAACCGTCGCGATCCTGGCCGAGCCCCAGGAGGGTCACCGGACCGTGGCGCACGTCGAACTCGACGCTCACGCCCCAGCCGCGCTTGCCGTGGTACACCCCGAGGCCGCGCAGCGACGGGTCGCGGGAGCTGACGGCGAGGTGCGCCGGTCCGTCATGGCCCATCTCGACGACCCCGTCGATGAAATCCAGCGCCTGGATCTCGCAGAACGAACCACCGGCCCCCACGACCTGGGTCGCCAGCTGCGCGACCGTCGTCCGCAGCTCGTACTCGCCGGTCGTCGGGACGCCGCGAGCGGTGAGCAACGAGGCGCCGAGGATCATGCCGGCACCCAGTCGCTCGTGCTGCTCGCCGTCGCGACCGCGGTGGTAGTAGGCGAGACTGTCGAGCGCGAACTCCTCGACGAGGCGGTCGAGGCCCACCGACACCTTGGCGCCCCACGCGAAGTCGTCCTCCACCACGGTGTCGTCGAGCGTGAAGACCTCACGGGCGAGGGCCATGCGGTCGGCCACCTGGGCGTCGGTGACCTCGTCGACGAGGACGCGGAGGTCGTCGAACTCGAGCACCTCCACGTGTGATCCGAAGGTGGTGGGGAGCAGGGTGAGGTCCGTGGAGACGTCGAGCATGCCGGGATAGACGTGACCCATGAGGCCGTGGCGCGCATGCCGGAGGGCGGCGCGGACATGGGCCGCCTGGATCCATCCGCCGATGCGCTCCCAGGCCGACTCCTGATGCAGCCACCCCGAGACCGAACGGAAGGGGATGCCCGCCCGGCGGAAGACGTTGCCGACCTCCGGCACCGGGCACTGCCCGCAGTAGGCCAGCCAGGCGCCGGTGTCGAAGCTCGCGTGGTCCATCCGCTCGGTCGGCTGCAGGTCGATGACGAGCACCGGGGTGCCGGTGCGCTGGGCGATGGGGAGGACCATCGACGAGGTCAGGTAGGTGGCGAGGAAGAGGACGATGAGGTCGCAGTCGCCCTGGCGGAGGCGCTCGGCGGCGACCTCGCCCTCCTGGGCGTCGGAGATGAACCCGACGTCGACGACCTCGGCGTCCATGCCTTGGAAGCGCTCGGAGACGACGCGGGCCGACGCCTGCAGCTGGGGGAGGAGGTCGGGGAACTGTGGCCAGTACGTCCCGAGTCCGCCGGCGACGAGACCGACGCGCGGCTTGCGGCGTGCCTTCGGGGCGAGGAGTGGGTGTGCGGCGGGGGTGTGGGTCATCGGTGATCCTGTTCGTCCGGCGGCGGTGCCGTTTAATCGATTCAATCCGTGATCCGACTGTAGCGGCAACCACCTTGCCGCGTCGAGGATCAGGAAGCGGGGATCGAGTCGCGCGAGGTCGCCGGCGCGGATTCGCGCACGACGATGCGCGGTTCGAGGGTGCGCGCCACATGCGTGTGCGAGGAGCGATCGGTGCCGAGTTCGGCCAGCAGGATCTCCACGGCGACGCGTCCGAGCTCGTCCTTCGGCTGCTCGACCGTGGTGAGCGGCACCCGGCCGTCGGCCGCGAGCGGCAGGTCGCCGTAGCCGACCACCGATACGTCGCCCGGTACGTCGCGACCGCCGTCGTTCAGCCCGCGGATGACCCCGAGGGCGAGCTGGTCGTTCGTGCAGAAGACCCCGGCGGCGTCCGGTGTGCGTGCCGCGATGTCTCGGCCGGCCTCGCGACCCGCATCCACCGTCATCTCCCGGGCCGTGACCTCCACCAGCTCGTCGGGATCGATCCCCGCCGCGATGAAGGCGTTCCGCGCTCCCTCGCGTCGGTCCTCGCACTGGGGGATCGCGCGGTCACCGTTCACGAGCACGATCGGTCCTCGTCCGCCGGTCGTCGCCAACAGATGCGCCACCGCCAGCTCACCGCCGCGCACGTCGTCGATGGCCACGGAGCACCCGGTACCCTCGGGCGCGGTGCGGTCCATGAGCACGAGGCGGCTGCCGACCCGACGCAGCTGGGCGAGGCGCGAGGCGTCGGCCGTCAACGGAGCGACCAAGGCGCCGGCCGCCCGGTGCTCGGCGAGCATCTCGAAGTGCTGCAGCTCGAGGTCCGGGTCGTCGTGGCTGACGCAGAGGGCGACCGTGTACCCGCGCTCGGCGGCCGCCTCGGTCACGCCGCGGGTGATCGCCGAGTAGAAGGGGTTCACGATGTCGGGGATCACGAGGCCGATGAGCCGGTTCGTGCCCTGCCGGAGCGTCGCCGCAGCGCGGTTGGGCACGAAGTCGAGTTCGGCGATCGCCGCGAGCACCCGTTCACGCGTGGCCGGGGCGACGATCTCGGGGCGGTTGAGCGTGTTCGAGACGGTCGCGTTCGACACCCCGGCGAGTCTGGCGACGGCGGCGAACCCGATGTCGTGCTTCGCCATGTCCGTCCTCCCGGTTCCCTCCACGAGCGTACCCGTCCACAACTCAGGACGGCCGCGGCGTGTCGACGCGACAGCCGGTCCGGCGGACGCGACACGCGGGGTCGGTCCTGAGTTGTGGACGGTGCGGCCCGCCGATGGCGACCCGCGAACCGCGAGGGCCTACGGCAGGGTGTGACCGGCCGCGGTGAACAGGCGGTACCACTCCTGGCGCGACAGCGTCACGTCGGAACCCGCTGCCGCCTCCTCCACGCGCGACGGCTTCGTGGTGCCGAGCACCACCTGGATGTTCGCAGGGTGGCGGGTGATCCACGCCGTGGCGATCCCCGTCGGCGTGACGTCGTGCGTCGCCGCCAGCTCGTCGAGAACGTCGTTGAGCTCCGCGTAGTGCTCGCGGTCGCCGAGGAAGACACCGGTGAAGAAGCCGGCCTGGAACGGCGACCACGCCTGCAGGGTCATGCCGGTGAGGCGGCTGTAGTCGAGGATGCCGTTGTCGCGGTCGATCGACTGGTCGAGGCCCGCCATGTTCGTGGCGATACCCGACGCGATGATCGGCGCGTGCGTGATGCTCAGCTGCACCTGGTTCGCGATGAGCGGCTGCTCGACCGAGGCCTTGAGGAGCTCGACCTGCGCCGGCGTGTGGTTCGAGACACCGAAGTTCCGGACCTTGCCCGACGCCTGCAGGGTGTCGAACGCGGACGCGACCTCCTCGGGCTCGACGAGGGTGTCGGGCCGGTGAAGGAGCAGGAGGTCGAGGTAGTCGGTCTTGAGCGCGGCCAGCGACTCGTCGACCGTGCGGAGGATGTGCTCCTCGGAGAAGTCGAAGAAGCCCGGGCGGATGCCGACCTTCGACTGGATGACCACTTGCTCGCGCTCGGCGGCGGTGAGGGTGACGGCGTCGCCGAACCGGCGCTCGCAGCCGTGGCGCTCCGAGCCGTAGATGTCGGCGTGGTCGAAGACGGTCACGCCGGCGTCGCGTGCGGTGTGGAAGAGGGTGCGGATGGCCTCGTCGTCGAGGGGTTCGATGCGCATGAGGCCGAGGACGATGCTGGATGCGGTCAGGTCGGTCTGGGGCAGGGGGATGGTCTTCATCGTCCCATCCTGGCCGAACGCACCGACAGCCTGCCTAGGATTGACGCATGTTCGTGTTGTCGTTGTTGCTCATCGTCCTCACGATCGTCGCGCTCATCGACGTGGTCGGCCAGCCGGAACCCGTCGTCCGCAACCTGCCCAAGATCGTCTGGGTCCTGCTCATCGTCTTCATCCCCCTCATCGGCGTCGGCCTGTGGTTCCTCCTCGGCAAGGACTGGTCGAACAGTCGCATCAAGCTGCCCGAACGCCGGGGTCGGAAGCAGCCGCGGACGTCCGGTTCGTGGGGCCCCGGCCGGTCGTCCTCCATGCCCACGACGCCGTCGCCGTCGCAGCCCGACCGCGCCGTCAGCAGCACGGAGGAGCAGCTCGCCGCCCTCGAACGCGAGATCCAGGCGGCCGAGGACGCCGAGCGCATCCGCAAGCTCGAACTCGAGATGCAGCGATCCGATCCTCCCGCCGACGACCAGCCGCGCTGACGACCCATTGCCCGAACGACCCACTGCCCTAACTCAGGACGCAGTCGGCGTGTCGGCGGTGGCGCGGGCCCCGGTGAGGCGACACGCCCAGCCGCTCCTGAGTTAGGGCAGTGGTGGTGGTTCGTGTGGTGGTGCGTCGACGCGGGTGACTCCTAGAAGTCGTAGTCGTCGATGTTGTCCGCGGTGAAGGTGGTCGGCGGCCCGACGATGACGGTGCCGTCGGCGCCGACCTCGCGCTCGCCCAGGTCGCCGGCTTCGAAGGTGTCGCCCTCCTTGCCCGTGATGGTGCCCTCAGCGAGTGCCTTGCCGGCGTACGCGGCGACGTAGCCGAGCTGTGCCGGGTCCCACAGCGCGAACGCGGTGACGGTGCCGTCCTTCACGAACGGACGCATCTCGTTCGGCAGACCGAGGCCCGTCAGTGCGACCTTGCCCTTGTACTCCGAGGTGGAGAGGTAGCGGGCGGTCGCGGCGATGCCGACCGTCGTGGGCGAGATGATGCCCTTCAGGTTCGGGTGCGCCTGCAGCAGCCCCTGGGCCTCCTGAAAGGACTTCGTGTCGTCGTCGTCGCCGTAGACCTTGGCGACGAGCTTGATGTCCTTGTACTCGGGGTTCGACTTGAGCTCCTCCTCCATGAAGGCGATCCACTCGTTCTGGTTCGTCGCGTTCGCGGTGGCCGAGAGGATCGCGATCTCGCCGGATCCGCCGATCTGCTCAGCGATGAGCTTCGTCTGGATCAGCGCGACGTCCTTGGCGACGACCTGCGAGATGAAGACGTCGCGGCAGTCCTTGCTGGTGTCGGAGTCGAACGCGACGATCTTCGCGCCGCCCTCGCGAGCCTCCTTGAGGGCGGGGCAGACGGCGTCGGGGTCGTTCGCCGCGATGACGATGACGTTCGTGCCGGCCTGGGTCTCCGCGTTGATGAAGGACACCTGGCTGGACGCGCTCGCCTCGAGCGGGCCGACGACCTCGGTGGCCGAAAAGCCGGCCGCCTTCGCGCCGTCCTCACCGCCGCCGAGCACGACGTCCGTATACGGGTTGTTGAGCTGCTTCGGGATGAACGTGATGCTCTCGGCTCCGCCTGCGCCACCACCGGAGCCGGCGGAGTCGCCTGTGGCGCACCCCGTCGCGATGAGGGCGAGTGATGCTGCTGCGGCGATGAGGGCCGCTGCTCGACGGGCCGGACGGCCTGTCGCATGGTTTCGAATCGACTGCATTGTCTGTTCCTTTCAGGATACGCCTGGTGCTGTGGCGTGGGATCGCCCGGGTGCGCGCTGATCGGGGATCAGCGCTGGGGCAGGCTGCGTCGGATTCGTCGGTGGTGGTTCCACTGCTTGACGGATTCGAAGATACTGGGGCCGACCACCGAGGCGATCAGCAGGGTGCCGGTGACGATGATGAGCACGACGTCGGAGACGCGACCGAGTCGGAGCGCGTAGTTGATCGTCCCGATGAGGAGGACGCCGGCGACGACCCCGGGGATCGATCCCTTGCCGCCGAAGATGGAGACGCCGCCGAGGAGGACCGCCGCGATGACGGCGAGTTCGAGGCCGGAGGCGTTGTCGCTCCTAGCGCTGGAGTAGCGCAGCGTCCAGAAGATCCCGGCGAGGGCCGAGACACCACCGGTCGCGACGTACAGCCAGAACTTCGAGCGGGCCACCTTGATGCCGACGAAGCTCGCCGCCTCCGAGCTGAAGCCGAGGGCGTAGAGGCCGCGGCCGAACGGCGTGAGGTGCAGGACCACGCCGAAGACGAGGACGACGACGAGTACGCCGACCATCACGACCGGGATGCCGGTGGAGCCGATCTTCGAGGTGAAGAACGCGGTGAGTTCCGCGGGGAAGTTCGCGACGGCGTTGTCGCCGATGACGACGAGCGCGAGCCCGCGGAACAGGGCGAGGGTACCGATGGTCACGGCCAGCGAGGGGAGCCCGACCACCGCGATGAGGAAGCCGTTGAACGCCCCGGCGACGACGCCGACGAGCAGGCCGACGAGGAGGACCACGCCGATGTCCATCCCGCCGCCGGCCCACAGCACGCCGATGACGGCGCTGGTGAGGCCGGCGGTGCTGGCGACGGACAGGTCGATCTCGCCGGTGATGATCACGAGCGTCATCGGCATGGCGATGAGGAGGATCGGGATGACGTCGAGGAGGAGGAAGCCGACGGTGACGGGCGAGGCGAAGCGCGGGATGAGGAGGCACGCCCCGATCACGACCACGAGCAGGGCGTAGATCATGATCGCGTCGCGACCGAGCAGGATGCGGGAGAGCCCCGTGCGACCCTTCGGCTCGGCGACGAGCACGCCGGTGGTGTCGGTGCCGAGCGGGCCGGAACCCTTCGTGAACGGCGCCTTCGCCGGTGCCGGGGTCTTCAGATCAGACATCGCGTGCCTCGCTCATTCGCAGTTTCTTGGCCGTACGGAGGCTGGCGACACGATCGATGATGATCGCGGCCAGGATGAGGACGCCAACGATCGCCTGCTGCCAGAACTTGTCGACGCGCAGAGCGGTCAGGGCGCTGGTGATCGTGGTGAGGAGGATCGCGCCGATCGCGGCTCCGGCGACCGAGCCGCTGCCGCCGAAGATGGCGACGCCGCCGACCACCGCTGCGGCCACGACGTCGAGTTCCATACCGGACCCCGTGGTCGCACCGACCGAATTGAAGCGGGAGGCGTAGAGCACCCCGGCGAGCCCGGCGAGCACCCCGTTGGCGAGGAAGGCGAGGAACACCCGGCGGCCGACGGGGATGCCGAAGAGCTTCGCGGCGTCGGGGTCGGACCCGATCGCGTACAGGTCGCGTCCCGAGCGGGCGCCGGCCATGAACACGGCGACGACCACGACGACCAGGATCGCGATGAGGGTGATGACGGGGAACCCGAGGACCGTGTCGACGGAGAGGTTGCCGAAGGCGTCCGGCCGGTCGTCGGCGAAGTACTGCGTGCCGCCGGCCCAGGCGTTGTTGAGGCCACGGTAGATGTACAGCGTGCCGAGCGTGATGACGAGCGCCGGCACCTTGGCGATCGTGACGAGCGCACCGTTGATCGCGCCGAGGACCGCACCGAGGAGCATCGCGATGAGGAACACGGCGATGATCGGCAGCTGCGGCATCGTCGCGAACATGGTGCCGGTCGCGAAGGCGACCAGTCCGAGGATCGATCCGACGGAGAGGTCGACGTTGCGGGTGATGATGACGAGCGCCTGGCCCACGGCGAGGATGATCATGATCGTCGCGTTGAGGAGGAGGTCCTTCACCCCCTGCGCCGAGAGGAACAGCGGGTTCGCGAGGTACGTGACGAGCACGAGGACGACGAGGGCGACCGTCACCGGCAGCTCCCGGAGCCGCACGATCGACGCGATGGGGTTCGTCGTGCGTTCGGTCGCGACCGTGACGGGGGTGCCGCCGGGTCCCGTGCCGCCGCCCGGCTTGGTGGTGGTGGTGTTCGTCATCGTGCGCCTTCCAGGGATCCGGTCGCCGCGTGCATCACGGTCTCCGGGGTCGCTTCTTCGCGGGTGAGCTCGGCGGTGATCCGGCCCTCGTGCATGACGAGCACGCGGTCGGCCATGCCGAGGACCTCGGGCAGTTCGGAGGAGATCATGAGGATCGCGATGCCGCGGCCCGCGAGTTCGGAGATGAGGCGGTGGACCTCGCTCTTCGTGCCGACGTCGATGCCGCGGGTCGGTTCGTCGACGATGAGGAAGCTGGGCTCGGTGGCGAGCCACTTCGCGAGCACAACCTTCTGCTGGTTGCCGCCGGAGAGGGTGGAGACCGCGTACTCCTGCGAGCCCGTCTTCACCTGGAGCCGGGTCGACCACTCCTCGGCGGCCAGTCGTTCGCGGCGCCCGGAGATGAGGCCGAAGCGGGCGAGCCGGTGGCGGAGGGTGAGGGTCGCATTGCGGGCGACGGAGAGGTCCATGACGAGGCCCTGCTTGCGGCGGTCCTCCGGGACGAAGCCCATCCCCGCCGTGATCGCGGCCTGCGGGTCTCCGGCCTTGACCGGTGCCCCGCCGAGCGTGACGCGGCCGGAGTCGTACGGGTCGATGCCGAAGACCGCGCGGGCGACCTCGGTGCGTCCGGCGCCGACGAGTCCGGCCAGAGCGACGATCTCGCCCGACCGCACGGTGAAGGAGATGTCGGAGAAGACGCCGGCCCGAGACAAGTGCTCGACGGTGAGGACCGCGTCGCCGATCTCCGCGTCCTGCTTGGGGAAGAGGGTGGCGATGTCCCGTCCGACCATCTGGCGGACGATCGCGTCGACGGTCGTCTCGGCCGTGACGTGCGTGGCGATGTAGCGGCCGTCGCGCATGACCGTGATGCGGTCGCACAGCGCGAAGACCTCCTCGAAGCGGTGGGAGATGAACAGGATGCCGGCGCCTGCGTCGCGCAGGGAGCGGGCGACCTGGAAGAGGCGGTCGACCTCGACACCCGAGAGGGCCGCGGTGGGCTCGTCCATGATGAGGACCTTGGCGTCGAGGGAGATGGCCTTCGCGATCTCGATGATCTGCTGGTCGGCGATCGACAGGCCCTCGGCCACGCGGTCGGGGTCGATCTGGACGCCGAGGCGGTCGAAGAGGGCCTTGGCGGCCTTCCGCATGGCGCTGGTGCTGATGAGGCCGAGGCTGTTCTTCGGCTGGCGGCCGATGAAGATGTTCTCCGCGACGGTGAGGTCGGGGAAGAGGGTCGGCTCCTGGTAGATGACGGAGACCCCGGCGGCCTTGCTGTCGGCGACGCCGCGGAAGGCGACCGGCTTGCCGGCGAGGGTGAAGTCTCCGGCGTCCGGCGTGTAGAGGCCGGCGAGGATCTTCACGAGCGTGGACTTGCCCGCGCCGTTCTCGCCGACGAGGGCGTGGATCTCTCCGGCTTCGACCTGGACGGTACCGTCGGCGAGCGCGACGACGGGTCCGAAGGTCTTGGCGGCTCCGATGAGGGAGAGCGCGGGCTGCGCTGAGCGCGCGGGGTGCGCTGGCGGGTCGATCGTCATTGAGGGTCCGTTCCTCCACGGTGAGGGGTTCGTTCCGGCCAGCGTCGTGAATCGATTCATGGTCGGGAGCACTGCACTGTACGGCTGGCTTCTCGCGGGCGGCAAGACGAACCGGCCGTTCCTGACAGGACCTTCAGAAACGGTGCCAGGGCCGTCTCGCCTAGGCTGTGGATGCTCGATGGCGAAGGAGGACGACCGTGCGGATCCTCGTGGTCGACGACGAACGCGAGATGGCGGCCCTCCTCTCCCGCGGCCTCGGTTCCGACGGACACGAGGTGACGACCGCGTTCGACGGTCCGAGCGCGCTGGCCCTGGCCAAGCAGGCGGTCGCGAACCCGGCGGCGGGTGGGGAGACGGGGTACCAGGTCGCCGTCGTCGACGTCATGCTCCCGGGGCGCTCCGGCTTCACCGTCTGCCGCGAGCTCAAGGACCTCGACCCGACGCTCGCCGTCATCCTGCTGACCGCCCGCGACGCCGTCGACGACCGGGTCCGCGGCCTCGACGCGGGAGCCGACGACTACATGATCAAACCGTTCGCGTTCGCCGAGCTCGCCGCCCGCATCCGGGCCGTCCGGCGACGCGACGCCCTCACCGCGCAGCCGCGCTTGGACGTCGGCGGCCTGACGCTCGACCTGCACCGCCATCGGGCACGCGTGGGGGAACGCGACGTGCCGCTCAGCGGGACCGAGTTCGACGTCCTGCGCGTCCTGGCGAGCGAGCCTGGCGTCGTGGTGTCCCGTGCGGCCATGCTGCGCGAGGTCTGGGAGACCTTCGACAACATCGACCCGAACGTCGTCGACCAGTACATCAGCCGGCTCCGGCGCAAGCTCGAGCTGGCCGAGGCGGGTGTCCGCATCGTGACGACGCGAGGCGTGGGGTTCTCCGTCGTCGCCGCGGAACGGTGAGCCGATGACGGGAGGGCCCGGCGGACGCGGGCGGGGCGGACGCGGACGGCACCACGGCATCCGCACCCGGATCGCGGGCGGCAGCCTCCTCATCGCGGTCGTCGTGTCGCTCTTCGCGGGCCTCGCGATCAACGCCCAGTTGGAACGCATCGTCCGCGACGGCACCGTCCAGGCGCTCCGCAGCGACGGCGCCCAATACGTGTTCGCGCTGCAGGCGAGGCCCGACGACCCGTTGCAGGGCCCTGGCCTCGGTACCCGGATCGCGGTGATCGCCCCCGACGGCTCGATCCCCGTCTTCAGCCTCCCGACGACCTTGGCGGGGCAGCTCCCCGCGCTCGCGGCGACCCGCGAGGTCACCATCGTCGACGCGGGCCGGGCCACGTATGTCCTGCTGTCGCAGCCCGTGACCGTCGGCGGCGACACCTGGTACGTCATCGCCGGGCGGGACGAGGCCGAGGAGACCACCGTGCTGGTCCAGATGCGGCTCCTGTTGGTCGGATCGTTCGCGCTGCTCGTCCTCGGCGTCGCGGCCGGGGGTTGGATCCTGACGACGGTGTCGCTCCGCCCGGTCACGCGGCTTCGGGTGAGTGCGCAGCGCCTGAGCGGTCGCTCGACCGCGGAGTTGCTCCCGGTGGGTCGGGCGGACGACGAGATCGCGCAGCTCGCGATCACCCTCAACGACCTCATCGAGCGGCTGCGGGCGTCCGCCGACCGCGAGCGACAACTCGTCTCCGACGCGAGCCACGAACTCCGGACGCCACTCGCGATCCTCCGGACGCAGCTGGAGCTCGCGCGACTCGAGGACTCCTCGCGGGAGCAGCTGCTCGCCGACATCGAGGGTGCCGAGCGCAGCGCCACCAGGCTGTCGGCGCTCGTCACCTCCCTGCTCGAACTCTCGCGCATCGAGGCCGATGCGCCGGTCGGGCGGTCGACGGCGGCCGCCCTCGACGCCGAGGCGCTCGAGGCGGTCGAGCGGGCCAGGTTCCGCGTCGCCTCGGACGAGGCCCTCGCCGGGGTGGAGGTCGAGGTGGTGAGTGTGCTCGCGGACCGTGGAGCGGATGCCGCGGCCACGTACGCCGTCCGCGCCGACGACTTCGGCCGCCTCGTCGACAACCTGCTGGGGAACGCCCTGCAGGCCTTCGCCGACCGCGAGCAGGGTGCGCGTCAGGTGTCGGTCGTGCTCGACGACGCCGACGGCCTGCTCACCCTGCGGGTGTCGGACACCGCGGGCGGACTCGATCCGGCCTTCGAACCACGGGCACTCGAGCGGTTCAGCCGTTCGGACGCGACGCGGTCCTTCGGGCACGGATCGGGACTCGGGCTGGCGATCGTCGCCGCCATCGCCCGCAACGCCGGGGGAGCGATCCAGCTGCTGAACCGTCCCGGTCACGGTCTGGAGGTCGTCGTCACCCTGCCCGTCGCCCCGGTCCTGCCGACCGATCCGGTGTGAGCACTTCCCGTTCTCAGGAGTCGGTCGGCGCGTCGGCCTCCGGTGGCCGCGCCGCGCCGAGGAACCCCTGAGGAAGGGACAGGGGTGGGCGTCGGCAGCGGGCTGGGCGGGCGTGCGCAGTCGCTGCGTGCAACAATGAGCCAGCCCGACCGGCGTCACCTGGCGGGACCGACCGGCGAAGGGGAACCGTGAGTGCGAGCGTGAAGGACGTCGCGGCGAGGGCCGGCGTCTCGGTCGGAACCGTCTCCAACGTCCTGAACCGCCCCGAAAAGGTGTCGCCCGTCACCGTCGAACGCGTGCACGCGGCCATCGACGAGCTCGGCTTCGTGCGGAACGACGCGGCCAGACAGCTCCGCGCCGGCCGGAGCCGCAGCATCGGCCTCGTCGTGCTCGACGTCGGCAACCCGTTCTTCACCGACGTCGCCCGCGGTGCCGAGGACCGCGCCGACACCGAAGGCCTGTCGGTCCTGCTCGGCAACAGCGACGAGAGCCTCGACCGCGAGCGCGCCTACCTCGACCTCTTCGAGGAGCAGCGCGTCGCCGGCGTCCTCATCACCCCGCTCGGCGACGACCTCGACCGCCTCGCCCGACTCCGCGACCGCGGCACACCCACGGTGCTCGTCGACCGGCAGACCGACGACGCCAGCTTCTCCTCGGTCGCCGTGGACGACGTGGCCGGCGGCCGGCTCGCGGTCGAGCACCTCGTCTCGCTCGGCCGTCGTCGCATCGCCGTCGTCGGTGGCCCGTCCACGCTGCGGCAGGTCCGCGACAGACTCGCCGGCGCGACCCAGGCGGTCGAGACGGCCGTGGCGGGTGGTGTCGACGTGCAGCTCGAAACGCTGGAGACCACGTCGCTCACGGTGTTGCAGGGGCGCGCCGCCGGCGAGGCGATCACGGGACGTCCTCGTGACGCGTGGCCGGACGCGGTGTTCGCGGCGAACGACCTCCTCGCCATGGGTGTCCTGCAGGCGTTCAGCATGCTCGGCTCCGTGCGGGTGCCGGAGGACATCGCGCTCATCGGATACGACGACATCGACTTCGCCTCGGCTGCGGTCGTGCCGCTGTCGTCGATCCGCCAGCCGAGTGCGCTCATGGGGCACACCGCCGTCGAACTGCTGCTCCGTGAGGCCGCAGCCGGAGTCGGTGGCGTGCCGGAGCAGGTCGTGTTCCAGCCGGAGCTCGTCGTCCGGCAGTCGACGGTCGGCGTCCAGGCCGACTGATCCGGCGGGTGCTGCGAGGGCGGTGACGCCTCGCGCTCCGTCGTTCATCGCCCGTCCACAGGGCGTCCCAAGCGGAGGTTCCTCTCAGGGAAGCCCACGTAGGGTGGCCGTTTCGTCTCCCTCGGACCGGGCAACCGGTCGACCGCGGTCATCGAGGGAGGGGGCTTCCCCGGCCCAGCGACACCCACCGAGCATGAACCGAGCGCGCCCCCGACGCGCACGAGACCCAGGACGGTACCCCACCCATGACCAGCACCACGCCCGCGCGCGCCGTCGAACGACTGCACGTGGTCACCCCGGCCACCACCCTCGCGCAGACTTCCGGCGCCGCGCCGACCGCCTCGGCGTCGACGACGCCTCGGCCGTCCCGCGGCGGGGGCGGCCGTCACGTCGCCCTGAGCCCTCGCGCCGCGCGCCGGGCCGCCCGACTCGAGGACGACCGGTGGACGGCGTCCGCCGAGGACGAGCGACGCCACATCGACCTCGTGCCCGTGAAGCGCCCGTCCGCCAAACGCGGCAAGGGCTCGTTCGCGAAGCGCGCGAAGCCGTTCGCCACGCTCGGCGTCATGACCCTCGCCACCGGCTTGTTCGTCTCGGTCTCGATGCCTGCCGCCGCGGCCGGAGTCGACGTCGACGCCGCGACCGGTGGCGCGATCCCGTCCGCCGCGACGATGCAGTCCGTGTCCTACTCGGTGCCCTCGACCGCCACGGCCGCGCCGTTCACGCGCGACGGCTACGGTGCGACCAGCCAGGAGGAGCTCGACGCCTCCGCAGCGGCCGCCGCTGCAGCAGCCGCGCAGGCCGCAGCCGCCGAGAGCGCCTCGGCCTCCGCGTCCTCGTCCGCCTCCGCATCGTCGGGTCGTACCTTCCCCGCACCGAACGTCGCCCGCTCCGGCGAGGCGATCCTCAACTACGCGGCGCAGTTCGTCGGCGTCGTGCCCTACGGCAACGGCAACGACCCGTCGGACAGCTTCGCGTGCGACGGCTACGTCCAGTACGTGTTCGCGGCCTTCGGCGTCTCCCTCCCGCGTGGGGCGGGTGCGCAGGCGGCGTCCGGCGTGCAGATCTCGGCGTCCGAGGCCGTGGCCGGCGACCTGCTCTACTGGCCCGAGGGGCACATCGCGATCTACGACGGCAATGGTGGCATGTACGACTCGCCCGACTGGGGTCGGTACGTCCAGCACCGCCTGACCATCTGGGGCGACCCGGTCTACATCCGCATCCCGTAGGCAGGCCCATCGTCCACAACTCCTGCTCGACCCGCCGTCGGCCGGCAACTCGGCCCGGCTCGGGTTGCCGCGTCTTCGGTGTGAGCCCGTCGAGCAGGAGTTGTGCACAGGCTGGTCGGGGATAGCGTGGGCAGATGACCGAGTTGCATGCGAGCCCGACCTCCGACGCGCCAGGTGCGGAGGCCTCCGCAACCCCGACGCCGCCGGCGGATGCACGCAGCTTCGAGACCTCCCTCGGCACGATCCTCGCGCGGGTCGACGGCCCCGTGGTGCGCGCGCTCGGCATCCCCTACGCCCGTGCGGGTCGCTTCGAGGTGCCGGTTCCGACGGGGCTGCCGACCGACGCCGACGGTGGCGCTGTCCAGTACCGCGCCCTCCGTCGTGCGCCCGCATCACCGCAGCGGCCGTCGCGGGTGCTCGAGGCCGTCCTCGAGGGTGCAGGCGAAGGGATGGTCGACTCCGAGGACTGTCAGGCGCTCTCGATCACGATGCCCGCCGACGTGCAGCCCGGCGAGGCACTGCCGGTGATGGTCTGGATCCACGGCGGTGCGTACGTCACGGGCGCCGGCGACCTCGACGTGTACGACCCGAGCGCGCTCGTCCTCGAGCAGCGGGTCGTCGTCGTGTCCGTCACCTATCGGCTGGGCATCCTCGGCTTCCTCGGCGACGGCGAGACGTTGCCGGCCAACCTCGGTCTCCTCGACCTCGTGCTCGCGCTCCGCTGGATCCACGAGCACATCGCGGCGTTCGGCGGCGATCCCGGCATGGTCACCCTGTTCGGGCAGTCGGCGGGTGCCGACGCCATCGCCCACCTGATGATCAGTGACGGCACCGTCGGGCTGTTCCGCCGGGTGATCCTGCAGAGCGCGCCGCTCGGCATCAGCAGCGGGCGGGCGAAGATGGCGAGCGCCATGATGCGGGCGGCCGGGGCGCCCGACCGCGAGACGCCGGTCGTCGAGCTGATGGCCCTGGAGGAGCGGGTGGAGCGCGCCGCGCGGCGCTTCGGCCTTCGTGGTGGCATGGCGTTCGGCACCCAGTACGGGCACGCGCCGCTCCCGGCGGAGGCCGATCGCGACGCGGCTTGGCGGGAGGCCGCCTCGCACATCGACGTGCTCATCGGTTCGACGACCGAGGAGACCCGCCTCTACGTGCCACTCATCCCGGTGTTCGCGCGCCTGACCGCGATGCCGCTCGTCGGCGTCCCGATCCGACGGGCGCTCGTCGGAGCGACGACGCACCTGACCTACACCCGCGATTCGAAGGTGTTCGTCGAACGGCATCGGGCGTCCGGCGGTCGGGCGACCCGGTACGAGCTCAGCTGGGCACCGCCGGGCAGTCCCTACGGCGCTTCGCACGTGACGGATCTGCCGCTCCTGCTCGGCACCGAGCGGGCCTGGAGTCGGGCGGCGCTCATCGGCACGTCGAGCTGGTCGGAGGTCGACCGTCGCGGCCGGTTCCTGCGTCAGATGTGGGCCGACTTCGCCCGCGACGGCTCGCTTGCGGCCGATGCGACGGCCGGCGTGAGCGACATGGTGACGCTCGACCGCTGAGGCCCGGCCGGGACGACTACTCCTGCAGGGCCTTCACGGAGGGCAGGAAGTCCGCGTAGCTCGCGGAGTAGACGACGCCGGCGCGGTAGGTGACGACGGGCAGGACGTCGGGGTCGTTCAGCGCTAGGCGCCGTCGACGAGTGCCAGGCAGGCGCGCGCGTGGGCCCTGGCTGCCTCCGGTGTCGGAGCCGGGGTCAGCCCGAGCAGTCGCCGCCGATGGGGCTCGCCGAGCAGCAGGGTGTAGAGCTGCTCGGCTCGTGGGCCGGGCTGCCCGGCGGGGCTGGCAGGCCCGAGCTGTGCGCCCAGGAAGGCGATCGAGCGAGCCGGGCCCGCGGCGTAGAACCGGGCGGCGACCTCGGGGAAGCGTGGTGACTCCGCGATCACGAGGCGGTGCAGCGCGACCGAGACGTCCGAGTGGAGCGCCAGGACCAACCGGGTGGCCGCGTCCTCGAGGGACTCGGCGTCGGACCCAGGGGCGTCGACCGCGAGGAGGTAGGCGTGTTGGCGCTCGACGGCCGCCGACAGCACGCCGGCGAGATCGCCGAACCAGCTGTAGATCGTGCGCTTCGTCACGCCGGCGTCGGCGGCGATCGCCTCGATCGTCGTCCCGCCGTACCCGTAAGCCGTGAAGCGTGCGATGGCCACGTCGAGGATCGCTTCGCGGCGGCGGTCCCGTTCGGCAGCCGTCGGGCGCCCTCGTCTCGTGTCCATGTTCTAATGATACGGTAGCGTCTCATTCAAGCGAAAGGGTGGAGATGACGAAGATCCTGCACGTGGCGATCGTCGACGACTGGGAGGCCAGCAGGCCGTTCGGCGAGTACGAGGTGTCGACGAGGGCGGTGCCCTTCGTGGATGCCGGGTTCGTCCACGCGACGACCGCCGACGGTCTGCCCGAGGTGCTCGACCGTGTCTACGGTTCGCTCCAGCTCCCACTGCTGCTCATCGTGCTGGATGCCGAGGAACTGCAGGCTGCAGGAGCCGAGGTCACCTGGGAACCGACACCGCGCGTCCTCGCCCCACTGCCCACCACAGGCCCGGCCGTCATCGCGGAGCTCCCGCTCGAACGCGATGCGTCCGGCGCGTGGCAGGTGCCCGCGGCGCTCGCCGGACTACCCGTGGACTAGGCGGTCATCACCTGCTCAGTAGTGGTCGCGCGCCTGCAGGATGACGATGTGGGTGTCGGTCACGAGGTACACGAGTCGGTTCGCGTCGTCGATCCGCCGGGACCAGGCTCCCGACAGGATGTGCTTCAACGGCTCGGGCTTCCCGATGCCCACGAACGGATCCCGGAGGACGTCCTGGATGAGCAGGTTGATCCGCTTGAGCGTCTTGCGGTCTTGGCTCTGCCAGAAGGTGTAGTCCTCCCAGCCGCTGCGGTCGAAGGCCAGCTGCCGGGTCACGCGTCGAGCAGTTTGTGGGTCTCGAACTCCCCGTTCCGAGCGCGTTCGAGCGAGGCGAGGAGGCGTTCGGCGCCCTTGGCGTTGCGGAGCAGGTACGCCGTCTCAACCATGGCGTCGTAGTCGTCCTTCGAGACGATGACCGCGTTCCCCCGCTTCGAGACGACCTCGACCGGGACGTGGTCGTCGTTCACCTGTTGGATGAGACCGAACAGGTTCTTGCGTGCGTCGGTCGCGGTGATCGCTGACATGAAGATCCTCCTGGAGTGGTACAGAAAAGCGTACCACTCCAGCTCGCCGTCGACCTCCTTGGACTACCCGAGCGCCGGCTTGATGTCCTTCACGATCGCCTCGAGGATGCGGGCGTTGAACTCCACGCCCAGCTGGTTCGGCACGGTGACGAGGACGGTGTCCGCCGCCTGGACGGCCGCATCGGCCGCGAGTTCCGCGGCGATGACGTCGGGTTCGCCGATGAAGCTGCGACCGAAACGCGCGAGCCCGCCGTCGAGGTGACCGACCTGGTCCTTCGAGTCGGCCTGCGCACGCAGCCCGAAGTAGCGTCGCGTCTCATCGTCGATGAGCGGCAGGATGCTGCGGCTCACCGACACCCTCGGCTGCCACTCGTGACCGGCCTCGGCCCACGCCGCGCGAAACATCGCGATCTGCTCGGCCTGCAACTCGTCGAACGGCACACCCGTGTCCTCGGTGAGGAGCGTCGACGACATCAGGTTCATGCCCTGCTCCGCCGTCCACACGGCCGTCGACCGCGAACCGGCACCCCACCAGATGCGCTCGCCGAGCCCCGGCGACTGCGGCTGGATCGCCAGCAGGCCGTTCGTCCCGGTCATCTGCGGGTTCGCCCGGGCGACCCCGGCACCGGCGATCGCCGCACGGAACACCTCGGTATGCGCGCGGGCGACGTCGGCGTCCGTCTCGTCCTCGCCGGGCGCGTACCCGAACGACTCCGAACCGCGGAGCGCCGTCTCGGGTGATCCCCGGCTCACGCCGAGCTGCAGTCGCCCGTCGCTGATGAGGTCGGTGGCCGCAGCCTCCTCCGCCATGTACAGCGGGTTCTCGTACCGCATGTCGATCACGCCCGTGCCGAGCTCGATGCGCGAGGTCTTCGCTGCCATCGCCGCGAGCAGCGGGAACGGTGAGGCGAGCTGCCGGGCGAAGTGGTGCACGCGCACGTAGGCGCCATCGACACCGACCTCCTCAGCGGCGACCGCGAGGTCGATGCTCTGCAGCAGCGCGTCGCGCCCTGTGCGCACGCTGGAGCCCGGAACGTCTTGCCAGTGTCCGAAGGACAGGAACCCGATCTTCTTCACCCTGGCTACAGCGTCGCGCGCGCTGGTTCTATTCCGGTGAATGGATCTGTCGCGCCGGTGGTGGACGGCTGCGCGTCGACGCCGACCGCGAAGCGATGCGTCCCGCTCGTCACCGAAGCCGGCTCGGCACCCGGGAGGTCGACGACCGCCGAGGTCCCCGTCGGCACCTCGACCTCGACCTGCAAGGCGCCGGCGACGATGGTCCAGGTGATCGACGCTCGACCGTAGGGCGTCAGGTGCACCGCCGAGGCGTGAGTCAGGCCACCGCCCGGCCTCGGCCGGAACAGGATCGAGCGATACCCGGGCGCGGCCGGCGCGATGCCGGCGACGACCCGGTGCAGCCAGTCGGCGACCGCGCCGAGCGCGTAGTGGTTGAACGAGGTCATCTGCCCAGGGTTCACGGTGCCGTCCGGCAGCATGCTGTCCCAGCGTTCCCAGATCGTCGTCGCCCCCTGCTCCACCGCGTACAGCCACGACGGGCACTCGTCCTCCAGGAGCAGGTCGTACGCGCGATCGAGATGGCCCGACGAGGTCAGCGCGTCGCTCACGATCGGGGTGCCGACGAAGCCCGTCGCGATCCGGTTGCCCGCGCCGGCGACGAGGGCGCTCAGCCGCTCGCCGGCGCGGTCGACCGCCTCCGCATCCGGCAGGAGCTCGAAGGCGATCGCGAGCGAGTACGCGGTCTGGGCGTCACTCGTCATGACCCCGTCCTCGCCGACGTACTCCGCCAGGAACGCGCGTCGGGTCGCCTCGGCGAGGTCGGCGTAGTGCTCGGCGTCGTCGGAGCGTCCGAGCACGGCGGCGGTCTTCGCGAGGTGCGCCGTCGACCAGGCCGAGTAGGCGGTGGCGACGAGATACCGGTCGGTGAGCGACTCGGCAGGCCGGTCCGGTGGGGCGGCGGGATCGAGCCAGTCGCCCAGCTGGAAGCCCTCGTTCCACAGGTGGTCCGGTCCCGAGAGGCGGTGCACGAGGTCGACCCACCGCTTCGCACTGTCGTACTGGGCCGCGAGGACGCCGAGGTCGCCGAAGCGTTCGTAGAGCACCCAGGGCGTGAGGACCGCGACGTCGCCCCACACCGCGCCGGGCCGGTTCGGCGTCCACTGCCCGTCGTCGGGGATGAACGGCACGTACCAGGGCACGGTGCCGTCCTCGTGCTGTTCGACCGCGACATCGCGCAGCCAGGAGCCGAGCATGCCCGACACGTCGTAGAGGAAGGAGGCGGTGCGCGCGAACACCTGGAGGTCACCCGTCCACCCGACGCGTTCGTCGCGCTGCGGGCAATCGGTGGGGAGGTCGACGAAGTTGCCGCGCATGCTCCAGAGGACGTTCTCGTGGAGTCGGTTCACGCGCTCGTCGGAGCTCTCGAACCAACCCGTACGTTCGAGGTCCGAGTGGTAGACGCGCGCGACGAGGTCGCCGTTCGCGACGGCTGCGTCGAGGTCGCCCGGCCACCCGCTGATCTCCGCGTACCGGAACCCGTGGATCGTGAACCGCGGCTCCCACACTTCGGCGGCACCACCGTTCGGCGGGATCGGACGGCCGGCGAGCGTGTAGCTGTCGGTCGCCTTCGCCTCCCGCAGTGGACGCGTGTAGATCTCGCCCGCCTGCATGACCTCGGCCGTGCGGATCACGACCGTCGCACCGGCCGTCCCCGAGAGTCGGATCCTGAGCCGACCGACGAGGTTCTGCCCGAGGTCGAGGATGCGTCTCCCGCTCGGGCTCGTGAGGACCGCGATCGGTGCCACCTCCTCGACGGCGCGCACCGGCGGGCCCTCGGGGGCGACGAAGGTGGACGGGTCGCGGGTGCCGATGCGGACGCCCGTCCACGCGCTCGCATCGAAGCCCGGCGACGACCATCCCGTCCGTTCCTCGCGGGCGTCGTAATGTTCGCCGTCGTAGTTGCCCGAGCTGATGATGGGGCCGACGGACGCACGCCAGTGCTCGTCGGTCGCGAGCGTCTCGACGCGGCCGTCGTGGTACCGCAGCTCCAGTTGGGCGATGAGTGACAGGTCCGAGCCGAACAGGTTCCGGAAGCCGCCGCGCCAGCCGAGGCGCCCCCGGTACCAGCCGTCGCCCATCCATGAGCCGATCGCGTTGTCGCCGGGGTGGAGGAGCGCGGTGACGTCGTGCGTCGCCGTGCGCAGGCGATTGGCGTAACTCGTCCAACCCGGGGCGAGCGCTTCGTCGCCGACCCGACGACCGTTGATCTCCGCCTCATAGACGCCGTGCGCCGTGACATACAGGCGGGCAGACTCGAGGCCCGCGCCGACGGTGAAGTCGCGTCGCAGCAGGGGTGGCCGGCGGGTGTCGCTGTCGGGATCCTCGTCCCAGTCCGCGGCGATCGGCTTCGCGACCCAGTCGCTCGCGGACAGGAGGCCGGCCTCGACCGTCGCCGCCGGCCCCCAGTCGGCCACCTCGGCGGTGTCCGTCTCGGCCCTCGTGGCGCCCCACACCCGGACGCGAACGGAGGCGACCTCGCGGGAGCGGAGTGGTTCACCGGGCCAGGCGACGAGGACCGATTCCCCGGTGGCGACGCGTCCGGTGGTGGTCACCCGATCGCCTCGCGTGATCTCGATCTCGGCGGCGCGCTGCTCCCAGCCGGCAGGGCCGAGGTTCGTCCAGCTGAGCCGGGGCTTCGCCACGCCGATACCGCGGGCCTCGCGGAGATGCTCGAATCGGGGAGCGCTCGTGGTCACCATCGTGGCTGCTGGTCCTTTCGTCAGGCAGGGCGCGTCGCAGCTCGCGAGGCGATCAACTCTGACACGTTTCAAAAAGCGATCGTATAACGCTCGCCAGAGCAAAAGCGAGAGCTGCGGGCTGTTTCTTGACACGTTTCAAAACCTGGAGCAGGATGGAGGCGCTGGCGGGGTCGGAGCGGATCCGCCAGGTGGGACGGGCGCCGGAACGGGGCCGTCCCGCGCTCACGACGACGACGATGGAGAGCGACGATGACCACACCCGAGGAAGCCAGCGGAACCGAGACGGGCGGAACGGGACGACCCACCGTCGCGCTCGTCGGCACCCTCGACACCAAGGGGGTCGAGTACGCGTGGATCGCCGAGCGACTCTGGGGACTCGGCGCGGACGTCGTGGTCGTCGACGCGGGAACGCGCGAGCCCCACGGCTACCCGGCCGCCGTCGACCACCCGAACCACGAGGTGGCGGCTGCCGTCGGAACGGACCTCGAGACCTTGCTCGCAGCGGAGGATCGCGGCGCGGCGGTGAGCGCGATGGGCGAGGGCGCCGCGGCCGTGGTCGGTCGACTGCACGCCTCGGGGCGCATCGACGCCGTCCTCGCGCTCGGTGGGAGCGGTGGATCGGCCATCGCCGCCCGGGTCTTCCGCGATCTGCCGATCGGGACGCCGAAGCTCCTGGTCTCGACGATGGCGTCCGGCGACGTCGCCCCATACATCGGAGCGAACGACGTGACGCTCATGTACAGCGTGGTCGACATCGCCGGGATCAACCAGATCTCCCGCGCGGTCCTGGGCAATGCGGCCGCCGCCGTCACCGGCATGGCCGCGGCCGCGAAGACGCGCGGTCTGGCCACCTCCGCCGAGCGCACGGACCGGCCGCTCATCGGGGCGTCGATGTTCGGGGTGACGACCCCGGCGGTCGACGCGGCCCGCGAGCGTCTCGATGAGCTCGGCTACGAGGTGCTCGTCTTCCACGCGACCGGGTCGGGCGGACTGGCGCTCGAGTCGCTCGCCCGCAGCGGGATGCTCGCGGGGGTGCTCGACCTCACGACCACCGAACTCGCCGACGACCTCGTCGGCGGCGTCCTGACCGCCGGTCCCGACCGCCTCACCGCGGCCGGCGCGGCGGGCGTGCCACAGCTCGTCAGTCTCGGTGCACTCGACATGGTCAACTTCGGGCCACGCGACACCGTGCCGGAACGCTTCGCCGATCGCCACTTCTTCATCCACAACGCCACCGTCACCCTCATGCGCACCACCGTCGACGAGAACCGCGAGCTGGGCGCCCGCATCGGCCGGAAACTCGCGGCGGCGACGGCCCCGACGGTGCTGCTGATCCCGCGCGGCGGCGTCTCGGCCCTCGACGCCGACGGCCTGCCCTTCCACGACCCGGCGGCGGACGCCGCGCTCGTCGAAGCGGTGCTCGACGGCCTGGACGGCAGTGCGGTCACTGTCATCGACCGCCCCGAACACCTCAACGATCCGGCGTTCGCGAGACTCGCCGCCGACACCCTGCACGCACTCATCGAGGACAGCAGCACCACGGAGGAGGACTGACCATGGACAGGACCATCGCACTCGAACGGCTCCGCGCCACCGTCGCGCGAGGGGAGGCCGTCATCGGTGCCGGGGCGGGTACCGGCATCTCGGCGAAGTCCGCGGAGGCCGGCGGCGTCGACCTCATCATCATCTACAACTCGGGACGGTACCGGATGGCCGGTCGCGGCTCGCTCTCGGGGCTGCTGGCGTACGGGGATGCCAACCAGGTCGTGGTCGAGATGAGCCGCGAGGTGCTGCCGATCGTGCGGGACACCCCCGTGCTCGCGGGCGTGAACGGCACCGATCCGTTCCGCATCATGGAGCGCTTCCTCGACGAGCTCAAGACCATGGGGTTCACGGGCGTCCAGAACTTCCCGACCGTCGGCCTGTTCGACGGCGTGTTCCGCCAGAACCTCGAGGAGACGGGCATGGGCTACGACCTCGAGGTCGACATGATCCGACTCGCGGCCGAACGCGACCTCCTCACCGCGCCGTACGTCTTCGACCTCGAGTCGACGGTCGCGATGACCGAGGCGGGAGCCGACGTCCTCGTCCCGCACATGGGGCTGACGACCGCCGGCACGATCGGTGCGACCACGGCGCTCTCCCTCGAGGAGTCTGCGCACCGGGTGCAGGAGATGCGGGATGCGGCCGTCGCGATCAACCCGGACGTCGTCGTGCTCTGCCACGGCGGCCCGATCGCGGAACCCGAGGACGCCGCCTTCATCCTCGCCAACACGACGGGGGTCGCCGGCTTCTTCGGCGCGTCCTCGGCGGAGCGGCTGCCGACCGAACGCGCCATCAAGCGGCAGATCGAGGACTTCAAAGCCATCCCGACCCGCTGACCGACCCGCGGCGCCTGCCGCACCACCCACTCGACGAGGAGCACCCCATGACCGACACCCCGAACACCGCTGCACGACCCATCACCCCGGCCACCGCCGGTCGCCGCCCGGACGAGGTCCCCACGAGGGTCTTCGACTGGGGCACCATCAAGTGGCTCGTCACCCCGCACCTCGACGAAGGTGCCGGCCTCACCGTGGGCGAGGTCATCGTCTACCCCGGGCAGGGCCACGCACCGCACCAGCACCCGGGCGAGGAGGAGGTCATCACGGTCATCTCCGGCGAGGGGGTCCAGACGGTCGGTGACGGCCCGGCCTTCCCGATCCGCGAGGGTGACGCCGTCTACATCCCGAAGGACACGGTGCACTCCACCTACAACACGACGTGGCGTCCGCTGCGGTTGTCGGTCGTGTACACGCCTGGTGGCGCAGAGACGGGGCTCGACGGGCTGCCCGACGCGCGCATCCTCGACGCCGGTGAGGCCCCGAGCTGGAAGCAAAACCGCTGATGCCGGTGATCGAACCGGGTTCCTGGGTGCATCCCGGCTCGAAGCCGGACTGGAGCGAGATCGGCACGATCGGGCGCTTCGCGGTGTCGGTCGACGGCGGCCGCTTCGACCGGCACCACCACGACGACCACGAGATCTGGTTCATCGCCGAGGGCAAGGGCAAGGTGTTCGTCGACGGCGCAGAGCGCTATGTGCAGTCGGGCGACATCGTGCTGACGCAGGCCGGCGACACCCACGACATCGTCGAGGTGTACGAGACGATCCGCGGGTTCTTCACCGAGACGGGGCTGCCGACGGGTGGTCGGGTCGGTCACCTGCACGCGGACGACTCGGACGCCGCCGGGCACGTCGTGACCGCGCTCCCGCTGCCGGCCGACTTCCCGGCCCGAGCCTAGGATCGTCGGTATGCGCATCGCCGTCACCGGGAGTTCGGGCAAGCTCGGGTCCGCCACCGTCGAACGCCTGCGCCGGGACGGCCACACGGTGCACGGGCTCGACCTCGCGGGTGCTGCCGGGCCCGGTTTCACGCGCGTGGACCTGACCGACTACGGCCAGACGATCGACAGCCTGCTCGGCGTGACGGCCCGGTTCTCCGGCCTCGACGCCGTGGTGCACCTGGCGGCCATCCCGGTGAACGGGCTCGTGCCGGACGCGGCGACGTTTCACAACAACCTGACGGTGTCGTTCAACGTGTTGCATGGGGCGTTGCGCGCGGGGATCCGGACGATCGTGACCGCGTCGAGCATCACCGCCATGGGTTTCCCGTTCGAGGAGGCGCCGGAGTCCCTACCGATCGACGAGACCGTCAGCCGCGCCAACAACACCTATGCGCTGGGGAAGGTCGCCGAGGAGGCGATGGCGGCGCAGCTCGTGCGGTGGGCCGAGGGCACGTCGATCACGGCGCTGCGGTTCACGAACGTGGTCGCGCCGGGGGAGTACGGGACGTTCGCGCGGGCGTCGGAGCCCGGCTATCGGCGCGATCTCCTCTTCAGCTACGTCGATGCTCGTGACGGTGCGCAGGCGGTCGCGCTCGCGCTGGCTCGAGCGGAGCCGGGGTTCGAGGTGTACGACGTGTGCGCCTCCGACACCGGGACGACGGTTCCGTCGGCGGAGCTCGCGGCGACGCACTTCCCCGGGGTCCCGCTGCGGGAGGGACTCGGCGAGTTCGAGACGCTCATGTCCATCGACAAGGCTCGTGCGCGCCTCGGCTACGAGCCCGAACATCTCTGGCGGGACGAGTACGCGCGCGAGCAGGCGGCGCGGGGCTGACCTGCGGCCGCAGGACGATCGTCTGAACGCCGCGCGGCATTCACCGCGTCATCCGGTCTCGGCGAACGCCGGTCTGGTCTCGTGCTGGCGTCCGTCAGGTGTCGTCCAATGGAGTGTGCCGTCCGGGCGATGCTCGACCTCCCACCTGGGTAGGTGTTTGAGTCGATGATGATGTCGGCAGAGGGCGGCGAGATTGTCGATACTCGTGCTGCCACCGTGCTCCCACGCCGTGCTGTGGTCGAGGTCGCAGTTGCGCGCCTGCCGGCCGCATCCCGGTGCCCGACACGTGACGTCGCGCAGGCGGACCGCGCGCTGCAGATCGGCCGGCACCCGGTACTGCTCGCGGCCGACGGAGAGGACGGAGCCGGTCTCCGGTTGGGTGAGCACTCTCGTCATGGACGGGGCGGCGACGGCGAGCCGGGCGGCGGTGTCGGGGTCGATGGGCCCGTAGCCGTCGAGGGTGCCGGGCTCATCGGTGACGCCGAGGAGTGAGAGGACGGGAACATCGAGCTGGACGGAGGGACGGATGTGCGCCTCGACGTCGACGGGGCGCTCGATGAGCACGGCCTGCTGAGTCGATCTGGCAGACCAGTCCCTCGGGGCGCCCGAGCCCCCGAGCCACACCACCTCCCCGCCGGACTCCGGGTCGGCGGAAATCGGCTTGTCGTCGGTGTTGACGGTGCCCGCCACAGCGAGCGAGGACAGCGCGTCGGCGCGCAGCTGCGCGAGCGTCCGGTCGTCGCCAGCGGCGCGAGCCGGCACGGCAACACCGTCGAGCCGGGACATGATCGCGTACGCGATGGGCGCGGTCGTCATGAGGTTCAGCCAGGCCATGCCGTCTGCGGCGGGCTCGATCGTCACTCGGCGGTCGGCTTGGGAGCGGCGCGCTCGTACGGTGATCGACTCAGGGTGCAACCGTTCGCGCAGCACCCGGGCGCGTCGCTTGAGGAGCGCCGGCGTGGTCCGCTCGGCGACCGGGAGGACATGCTCCACGAACATCTCGCGCCCGACGGCCGGCACGTCGCGTAGCTGGTCGATCACGACCCTGGTGTGGCCGGCGCTGATCGTGCCGCGTTCCAGCGCCTCGAGCACCGACGGCGCCTGGTGGACGAGGGTCTCCGCCTCACCGATGCGGTGCTGCAGCGTCGGCTCGGACATGCGCGTCGCCATGGCGAGCGATGCGCAGATCGAACGCCGCGCGAGGTCGCGTCCCTCCGACTCGGACATGCGCGATGACATCACTGCGGAGGTGGTCGCGTCGGCGTATGCTGCCGCCTCCGCGAGGAGTCGGGCTTCCTCGGCATCGAGCGCGGCTCGCCGCCGGGCGAGCTCCGCGAAGCGGTCCGAGAACGAGGCGAGGCGCGCTGCGAAGACGTCGCTCGGGTGCTCGCGGCGCTCAGTGGTGGTCATGCCTTCAGTCCATCACGGACCACTGACATTCTAGGTGGTGAGATTGGAAGTGTCGTCGACCCCGAATGGAGCCTGAGTATGAGTGACACGGAAACGAACGAGGCGCTGATTGCCCGTCTCACGGATGAGCGATCACCGGTCCGTGCGAGCACGGAGCCGTTGACCGGCGCTGCGGCATCCGAGGCTGGTCGCGCGTTCCTCCTCGGGAAGTGCGGCAGCGACGCGGCCATCGAGGAGGCAGACCGGGTCGCTGGTGCGTGAAGCCGTGCACCTCCTGCTCGAACGTCATCAACTCGCAAGCTGACAGCGCGAGTCAGTTCCTCCTGCCGTGGACCGGTGCCGCGTGCGCCGGCGGTTCGCCGACCTCTGCGATCGTGTGGCCGCTGCAGCTCACCGAGGTCACGCTGGCCCGCTCGACCCGCGACACGGTGAACCACCGCATCGCGTCGCGCATCCGGCACCACCCGACGAGGTACCACTGCCCGTTCGTCGACGCGAACAGCACCGGCTCGACGTCTCGGGTGGTCGTGCTCCCCGTTCCCGAGGTGTAGCGGATGCGCACGACCCGTTGGTCCGCCATCGCCTCCTCGAGGGCCGATCGGACGGCGCGCGATGCGGTTGGTGGTGCATCGACCCAGACGCGGTCGGCCAGCGCGTCGGCCCGGGCGCGGGTCCTGGGGTCGAGGACGTCGAGGATCTTCGCGACGCCGGCCGTCGCCAGATCGGCGTAGGGGGCGTCGGGCGCCGCCGCCGCTGCCGCCATGAGCGCCACCGCTTGCACCGGGGAGAGACTGACCGGTGGGAGCGTCGTGCCGACGGCCAAGCCGTACCCGCCACCTGGGCCGGGGCGGGACCAGATGGGGGCACCACTGCGCTCGAGCGCCTGGAGGTCCCGCTTGACGGTGCGCACGGAGACCTCGAAGTCGCGCGCGAGCCGCTCGGCGGAGGTTCCTCGCGATCCGCCTCGACGCAGCGCCTCGGACAAGGCATGCAGCCGTTCGGCTCGCTTCATCGGTCGACGGTTTCAAGATTCATGACAGAAATAGTGACACACACGTGCCGAGGGAGCGCCTCAGCCTGGAGTCATGATCACACCGAACACCACCCCCGCCATCATCCTCATCGCCGGCCACTGGCTGGGCGCCTGGGCCTGGGACGAGGTCGTCGAGCGCCTCGACCTGGACCACTCCCGCACCCTCGCGATCACCCTGCCCGGCCTCGACGCCACTGATCCCGACCGCGCCACAAGGACTCTCGACGACCAGGCCACGGCCATCCTGGACGCCCTCGACCAGCCGGACGTGTCCGCGGAGCATCCGGCGGTCATCGTCGCGCACAGTGGGGCGAACGGACCCGTCAGCCTCGTCCTCGACCGGCATCCGGAACTCGTCGGCCGGGTGGTGTGGGTCGACTCCGGGCCGATGGCCTCCGGAACGGCGTTCGCCCCGGACCTTCCGCCGGAGGTCACGGAGCTCCCGCTGCCCGCCTTCGACGTCCTCTCGCAGCAGGCGAGCCTCGACGGCTTGAGCACCGAGGTCCTCGACCGCTTCCGGGCCAGGGCGGTGCCTGAGCCGGGGCCCGTCCTGCGTCAGTGCATCGAGCTGACGAACCGCGCCCGCAACGCCGTGCCGACCACCCTGGTGTGCTGTTCGATCTCCGGCGCACAGGTGCTGGACATGGCCAGAGGCGGGCACCCGATGTTCGCCGAGGTGGCCGGGCTCGAGTCCGTCGACGTCGTCGACCTCCCCACGGGGCACTGGCCGATGTGGAGCCGTGCCGGCGACCTCGCGGAGGTGATCCGGTCGGCCGCGCTCAGCCCGCGTCCGGCTCGTCCTGGGTCGTCGGAGACCGCGTCGGACGGGACCGCCTAGCTGACACCCTGGCCGACCGTCGGGAGCGCTCGCACCTCGGGGACCTCACGGATCTCGTCGGCTCCGATGTTCGCGCCGAAGAGTTCATGGCCCGGCTCGAGGACGACGCCTGCGTGCAGCGGCCCGATCTCGACGGGGTCGAAGCCGAGGGCGTCGACGACGTCGGCGACGGCCGCCCGGTCCTCCGGGGCGTCGCCGGCGATCGCGATGCCCTTGCGTCCCGGCGCGCCGACCGGGCGGGGCTCGCCGTCGAGATCGTGGTAGCCCATGTGGTTGAAGGCCTTCACGACGCGCGACTCCGGCAGGAACCCGGCGATCAGCTCGCTCGTGGAGGTCGCCGGACTGCTGAGGTCCTCGCGGTGCCCGTCGACCTCCCACCAGTAGTTCATGGCGTCGAGCACGAGCTTGCCGCGCAGCTCCTCGACCGGCAGCGTCCGGTACTTGCCGAGCGGGAGGGCGAGGATCACGAGGTCGGCCCGTGCTGCAGCGTCCGCCGAGGTCGTGGCGACGGCACCGGGAGCGAGCACGTCGATCGTGAGGGCGATCCGGGCGGCGTCGCGCGAACCGCTGATGAGCACGCGGTATCCGGCGGCGACCGCGAGGCGTGCCAGGACCGTGCCGACCTTGCCGGCGCCGAGGATGCCGATCGTCGGCGTCGTGAGCCCGCTCATGCCGCGACCCGCTCGGCCAGCAGTTCGCGGACCATGGGGATGACCTCGGTGCCGTACAACTCGACGGTGCGCAGGCGGTCGGCCATGGGGATCGTCCCCGCCGAGTAGATGAGGTCGAACCGGCCGACCCCGAGTGCGGTGATGGCGTCTGCCATGCGGCGTGCGACGGTCGACGGCGAGCCGACGTACATCGACCCGTGCTCCACCTCCTGGTCGAACTCCGCGCGCGTGACCGGCGGCCATCCGCGGAGCGCGCCGATCCGGTCGCGCATGACCTTGTAGCGCGGGAAGAAGATCTCGCGCGCGGCCTCATCGGTGTCGGCGATGAAGCCGGGGGAGTGCATGCCGATCGGGTGCGCGGTCGTGCCGAACTGCTCGGCCGCCCGGCGGTAGAGGTCGGTGTACGGGGCGAAGCGGGCCGGCGCGCCGCCGATGATCGCGAGCATGAGAGGGAACCCGTACTTCGCGGCTCTGATGACGGACTGCGGTGAGCCGCCGACGCCCACCCAGGTCGACAGGTGGCCGGACGCGGTCTTCGGGAACACCTCGGCCTCGTGCAGGGCGGGCCGCATGCTGCCGCTCCAGGTGACGGGACCCTCCGTCAGGAGCTGGGCGAACAGGTCGATCTTCTCCTCGAACAGGGTGTCGTAGTCGCTCAGGTCGTATCCGAAGAGCGGGAATGACTCTGTGAAGGAGCCGCGGCCCAGGATCACTTCCGCGCGGCCGTTGGAGAGTGCGTCGACGGTGGCGAAGCGCTGGAACACGCGCACCGGGTCGTCGGAGCTGAGGACGGTGACGCCCGAGGCGAGCCGGATCCGCTCGGTCTGCGTGGCGATGCCGGCGAGGACGGTCTCGGGGCTGGAGATCGCGTACTCGGGTCGGTGGTGCTCGCCCACGGCGAAGACGTCGACGCCGAGTCGGTCTGCGAGGACCGCCTCGGCCACCACCTGCCGGATGGCCTCCGGGTGCGTCGCGAGGTCACCGGACGCCGTCTCGGGGAGGTCTCCGAAGGTGTCGAGTCCGAATTCGAGGTCAGGCATGGGGTCTCTTTCGTGTGCGGTGCGGCCACTCGACCGCGGGACGGCGGTGGTGTCCATGACCCGTGGTTGAATGTAGTTGACATGTCAAACAGGAGGTGCCCCATGGCTATTCCCGACGCCCGCGACCGACGCAGGCGATCTCCCACGCACGACGAACTCCGCACCTGGCGGTCGTTCATCGAGACGTCCGAGCGCGTCAAGCGGGTGGTGGCTGACCGCCTCCAGCAGGACTCCGGCCTCTCCACCGGCGACTACGCCGTGCTCCTCGCCCTGTCCGAGGCTCCGCAGCGGCGCCTGCGATCGTCGTTCCTCGCGACCGAGGTCGGCTGGGAACGCAGCCGACTCTCCCACCACTTGGGCCGCATGGAACGCCGCGGTCTCGTCCAACGAGAGCCGGTGGCGTCCGACAGCCGCGGGGCGGAGGTCGTCCTGACCGAGGAGGGCGCGCGCCTGTTCCGCGCCGGTTCGGCACCCCACCTGCGCGCCGTCCGAGCGGTGTTCGCCGAGGCCCTCTCCGCCGAGCAACTGGCCGCGCTGGAAGACGCGATGCGCTCGCTCGACGCTCACCTGCGCCGGGAGGACATCGGCTGATAGCGTCTCGACCATGACCCGCATCGCGCTGGAAGGCATCACCCTGCTCGCCGACGACGTGGCGGCCATGGGGGCGTTCTTCGAAGACGTGCTCGGGTTCGAGGTCGCCGTCCGCGAGTCGGACTATCTGGCGTTGGCCAACGACGGTGTCCGGCTGGCGGTCTTCCGTCGCGCGGGGCTGGCCGACCACACCAACGGACATCCCTCCTTCACCAGCCCGCGAGGCGGCCAAGCCGTGGAGCTGAACTTCGAGTGCGACAGCCCCGCCGAGGTCGCCACCGAGTTCGACCGCATCATCGCCGCGGGCGGCACGGAGATCGCCCGCCCGACCGTGCAAGCCTGGGGCCACTTCACCGGGTTCTTCGGCGACCCGGCAGGCAACATCCACTCCTTGTTCGCGGTGATCCCCGTCGAGGAACGACCCGCTCCGGGTGAACGCGCAACCCCTCCTGCCTGAGCCGTCCGGCGACGTACCGTTGCCGCATGACTGACGCAGAATCCACCGACCAGGCGACCCCCGACACCACGGGCACCGGCGCCCCCGAGACGATCGGCGCGACCGAGGACACCCTCGGAGCCCGCGGCGACGACAGCTCCACCAGCGCGAGCAAGGACCCCGAGGACTGGGTCACCGGCGACGAGCCGATGACCGGACCGCAGCGCAGCTACCTCGACACGCTCGCCCGCGAAGCCGGCGAGGAGCTCCCCGCCGACCTCACGAAGGCGCAGGCCTCCGAGCACATCGACCGGCTCCAGAACGCGACCGGCCGCGGCCAGTCCGCATCCTGAGCGCCGCCGCCGCTATGACCGACCACAGCACGGCACCGCTCCATCATGAGGTGGTCGTCATCGGCGGCGGCAACGCCGGTCTCTCCGTCGCGGGCCGGCTCCGGCGGTACGGGGTGGACGACGTCGCGGTCATCGAACCGCGCGAGCACCACCTCTACCAGCCGATGTTCTCGCACGTCGCGGGAGGGACGGCGGCCTCATCGGTCGCGACGCGCCCGCAGGGGGCCGTCACACCCAAGGGTGTGACCTGGATCCAGGACCGGGTGCAGACGATCGACCCCGTCGCGAAGACGGTCCTGCTCGAATCCGGCACACGGGTCGAGTACGAGCAGCTCGTCGTCGCCCCCGGCATCCAGAAGGACTGGGACGCGGTGCCCGGCCTCACCGAGGCGATGGCCTCGCCCGTGGGGATCTCCAACTACGAGTTCGAGTTCGCGCAGAAGGCCTCACGCGTGCTCCGCGAGGTCCGCTCCGGCACCGTCGTGTTCACGCAACCGGCCGGCCCGGCGACGTGCTCCGGTGCTGCGCAGAAACCGATGTACCTGGCGTGCGACTACTGGCGGCAGACGGGCGTCCTCGACGACATCCGGGTGATCCTCGTCGTCCCCACGCCCACCATGTTCGGGATGCCGATGATCGACGCCGAACTCGACCGCAAGGTCGCCGAGTACGGCATCGAGGTCCGGTTCTCGCGTGAGCTCGTCGCCGTCGATCCGGAGCGACGCGTCGTGACCATCGCGGAGACCGCCCCGCAGGACGGGCCCGACCGCGGTCAGGACGGTTCGACGGGCGGGCAGCACGAGGAGATCGCCTACGACGTCCTCCACGCCGTGCCGCCGCAGTCCGCACCCGATTGGTTGGCCGCAACCGCGCTCGCCGACCCCGGCAACCCGGGCGGGTTCGTCGAGGTCGACTCCCTCACCCTGCGGCACCCGCGCTTCCCCGACGTCTGGACCCTCGGCGACGCCGCCGCGGTCATGAGCTCCAAGTCCGGTGGGGCGCTCCGCCAGCAGGCGTTCACGCTGGTGAAGAACCTGACCGCCGTGCGCGCGGGGAAGGCGCCGAGCCACGTCTACAACGGGTACTCGGTGTGTCCGTTCACGGTGTCCCGCGGGACGGTGGTGTTCGCCGAGTTCGACGACCGCTACCGGCCGATGCCGACGATCCCGTTCTGGAAGGGGCTCGCGAAGGAACGACGCTTCACGTTCCTCGCCGACCGCTACCTGCTGCCGTGGGTGTACTGGAACCTCATCCTGCAGGGTCGGGCCTGACCGTCCGTAGGCGAACGCCGAACGTCGTCTCGGTGACCGGGATGCGGTAGCGCTCGGGGAGCGCCGGGCCGCAGGAGGAGCTGCCGAGCCCCTGCTGCGCGTGGTCGAGGTTGAGCCAGACGCGGCCGGAGTCGCGGAGGTCCTGCGGGTGGCGGGCTTCCTCGAGCGCCTCGCTCGTCCAGCGTCGCGCGGTGAAGTCGAAGCCGGCGTCCTGCAGCCGCTCGGCGCGAAGGGTCGGCACCTCGTCGCCCGTCAGCTCCAGCCATCTCGTGCCGACGTGGTTGCCGTTCTCCTCCGGCACCGGGTAGTCCGTCTGCAGTGCGTCGATGCTGCTGGTGAACCGGCCGGTGCGCGCCGCAGCGAGGCTGTCGACGTAGGACTCCCCAGGCCCGCGGCCGAACCAGGTCGCCCGGCGGTAGGCGGCGGGGAGGCCGAGACGGAGGCCGAGGCGCGGCAGGGTCAGCACATGGTCGCCGATCGGCGTGTGCTCCCAGACGCCCTCGGGGACGACAGTGACCGACAGCTCCAGGGCGTCGCCGCGCGTCGTCCAATCGAAGGTCCAGCGGAGCCCGAGGCCGTGGGCGGCGGGGGCGCTGCGGCCCCGCACGCGGAGTCCGGTGCCGCCCAGCCCGTCCTCGGTGTGTTCGACCGCGTCGGTCCGGTGCAGGAAGCGGTCGAGCCCCGTGAGCTTCCAACTCGCCGCCGCCGTGTTGCGTGGTCCCTGACCGCGGTCGTTCTCGGTGGGGGCGCGCATGATGTCGAGGACGGGGCCGTCGAGGTCGAGCGTGCCCAGGGAGCGGAGCCGACCCGTGCGGGCGTCGAAGGACGCCGGCCCGAGGGCGATGCGCTGTCCGGCCGTGCGGTCGACCGGTGCGAGCACGCGGCGAGCGTCGTTCGGCGGAACCGCGGCCCGGTGTGGTTCCAGCGCCGGGTCGCCCGGGATGAGCACCTGACCGAAGGCGACCTCGTGCCCCGCACCTGCCCACGGTTCGTCCGACGCGAGGACCGCACGCACCGTGAGCCAGCGCTCCACCGGCGCGCCGGAGACGGGGTCGGTGCCCGTGGTTGCCACGAGCGCGAGGGGCGGCAGGGCGGTGGTCGCCTCGCTCCGTGCGCCCACGTCAGGCGTCGCCAGCTCACCGTTCGCCACGACCTGGCCGTCGTCTTCCAGCTGCCAGCGCAGCGCCAGGTGGTCGAGCGACCGCACGTCATGCTTGTTCCGGACGGTCAGCGTGCCCGCGGCCTGGTGTCCACAACTCCTGCTGGCCGTCCCGGCCCCCGTGTCCGCCCGCGGTGAGACCGGGCCGGAATCCTGGTTTGATGTGCACGAGCAGGAGTTGCGGACGTCGAGGCGGAGCTCGACCGGGCTGATGGCGGCATGGAGCTCGGCGAGTCCGGGCGACGGGGTGCGGTCGGCGAACACGAGTCCGTCGAGGCAGTAGCGCCCGCCGTTCGGTCGGAACGCCACGTCACCGCCGTGCATCACGAACTCCCGACCGGCGGCGTCGGTGCTCCGGAAGCCGTGGTCGATCCACTCCCACACGAAGCCGCCGCAGAACCGGTCGGACGACTCGAGGATGCGCTGGTAGTCGACGAGCGATCCGGGTCCGTTGCCCATCGCGTGGGCGTACTCGCAGAGGAGGAACGGGAGGCGGCGCCGGCGCACGTCGTCCGGTGACCCGGGGACGACGCCGGCCGGGGTCGGCTCCTCGCGACGGCCGATGGCCTCCAGCAGCTCCTGGTCCGGGTACATGAGGCTGGAGAAGTCGGAGTTCCGGTACGACGGATCGCGCTCGTACATGATGGGACGGGACGGGTCGCGCTCGCGGATCCACTGCTCCAGCACGTCGAAGTTCTCGCCGACCCAGCTCTCGTTCGCCATCGACCACACGACGATTGAGGGATGGTTCTTGTCGCGTTCGACCATGCGCTGGACGCGGTCGAGCATCGCGTCACGCCAGACCGGCTCCGTCGGCGGGTTGCCGGCCCAGTCGGTGTAGATGAAGCCGTGCGTCTCGAGGTCGCACTCCTCGACCACCCAGAGCCCCAACTCGTCGCAGAGGCGCAGGAAGTCGGGATGCGGCGGGTAGTGGCTGGTGCGCACGGCGTTGAGGTTGTGCTGCTTCATCAGCAGGATGTCCTGCCGCATCGTCTCCGTGTCGAGCGAGCGGCCGCGGTCCTGGTCGTGCTCGTGGCGGTTCACACCGCGGAACAGGATCGGCACGCCGTTCACGAGCAGCCGGCCGTCGTCGATGGCGACCGTGCGGAAGCCGATCCGCAGCTCGATGGTCTCGGGGACGTCGGGCGCCTCGTCGGTCGGCCGCGGCCTGAGCCTGGCCGTGTAGAGGCGCGGTTCCTCGGCGCTCCACGGTTCGACGGGCAGGGCGGTGGCCGTGCCCGTGGGGAGGTCGCGGATGCCCAACTCCGGGATGTCGACGAGGCCGGGGACGTCGGTGTCCACGCGGAGCACGCCGACGCCGTCCCGGTGGTCGTATCGCGCCGTGACCTTGACGTCGTCGATCGACCCCCGCGGGCGTTCGAGGAGGTCGACGTCGCGGAAGATCCCGGGCAGCCACCACATGTCCTGGTCTTCGAGGTAGGTGCCGCTCGACCACCGGTGCACCCGCACGGCCAGGACGTTGTCGCCGGCGACGAGGTGCTCGCCGACCTCGTACTCGACGGGGAGCCGGCTGCCCTTGCTGTGCCCGAGGAGCACGCCGTTCAGCCAGACCGTGCCGCAGGAGTCGACGCCCTGGAAGCGCAGCACCGTGTCGGCGTGCCGCCAACCCTCCGGCAGGGTGAAGTGGCGCCGGTAGTCGCCCGTCGGGTTCTCCTCGGGGACGCGCGGCGGATCGATCGGGATCGGGAACGCCGTGTTCGTGTACAGCGGCTGCCCGTGGCCCTCGAGGACCCAGTGGGCCGGGACGCGGATGCGGTCCCAGCCCGAGTCGTCGAGGTGTGGATCGCCGAACGTGTCGCCCGTGCCGTCCGCCGTCGGTGCGAGCGTGAACGCCCACTCGCCGTTGAGCGACAGTCGCCGCGCGTCGCTCAGCTCGTCGGCCCGGGGTCGCCGCCGCCCGGTCCCGGGGATCGGGTCCTCCACCCACGAGGCCGCGAGTCGTGCTGAGTCGTTCATCGTCGTGCAACCTTCATCGTCGTGTGGTGTTCACCCCGTCGCGTTCCCCCATTTCCCCAACTCAGGAACCGCTCGGCGTGTCGCGGGTTACCCGCCATGCCGCGGGTCCGACGCGCCGGAGCAGTCCTGAGTTAGGGAGAAGAGGTACCACCGGTCAGTCGGTGAGGGTGCTCGGCGGGGTGCCGAGCGCGTCGAGGTCCGTCCAGAAGTCCTCGGGGATCGTCGTCGTCCGCAGCACCTCGACCTGCTCGAGACGCTCGAGCCGGTTCATCCCGACGACCGTCGAGTCGACGAGTTCCGAACGCGTCGAGAACGCGAGCGCCGCCGCGGCGAGCGGGATCCCGTGCCGTGCGGCCACCTCGTCCGCAAGCGCCACCCAGGCCAGCAGCTCCGGCGACCCCGCCTGGTACGCGTACGTCGACGGCTTGCCGTCTGTGCCGCGGCGCCCGGCGAGCAGCCCGCCACCGAACGGAGCCGCGTTGAAGACGCCCATCCCGCGGGAACGCGCCTCCTCCAACAACGCCGTCGCCGAACGATCGACGAGGGTGAAACGGTTGTGCGTCAGCACCACGTCGAACGCCCCGCTCAGCACATACGGCAGCATCACGCTCAGCGGGCCGGCCGCGATCCCGATCGCATCGACCACGCCCTGCTCCTTGAGCGCCAGCATGCCTTCGATCGCCCCGCCCGGTGCCGACGCCTCCGCGAACGACACCGAGTACGGGTCGTGCAGGTGGAAGATCGGGATACGGTCCACTCCGAGGCGCTCGAGGCTCTCCTCGAAGGAGCGCAGCACCCGGTCGCGGTCGAACACCGCCGTCGACGGATCCTGATCCGCCTTCGTCACGACGCCACGACCAGCAGGCAGGCCGCTCGCACGGATCGCGTCGCCGAGCGCCGTCTCACTGCGTCCGTCCGAGTAGTTGTTCGAGGTGTCGACGAGCAGGTTCGGTCCGCGCAGCGCCGCGGTGGCGAACGCCGTCGACCCGGGCCCGGGCGATCCGTCGGCGCTCGCCGGGGTGCCGAGCCCCGAGGTGCCGACCGTGACCGGGCTCGCGAGCAGGCCGGTCGAGCCGAGTGGGCGGAGGTCGGCCGGTGCCGGAGCGCCGGAGGTCGTGGTGTCGGTGTCGTCCGTGTGGGTCGTGTCGTCGTGGGTCATGTCGTCCATCCTGCGCCCGCCGTGTCGTCCGGCGTCACCCCTTGAGTGCACCGGACGCCAGCCCCTTCATGATCCGTTGGTTGAGGAAGACGAACACCACGAGCAGTGAGAACACGTTGATGCAGATGCCCGCGAAGAGCGGCCCGTAGTCCACCTGGCCGAACTCGCCGCTGAAGTTCAGCAGGCCCGCCTGGATGGTGCGGAGGTCCGCGTTCGTCGTGAAGGTCAGGGAGATGAGCAGGTCGTTCCAGATCGACAGGAACTGCACGAGCCCGATGGTGAACAACGCGTTCCGCACCATCGGCAAGCCGATCGACCAGAACGAGCGGATGATGCCGGCGCCGTCGATCGTCGAGGCCTCGAACACCTCGCGAGGCACGGCCCGGAAGTAGGCGGTCATCATGAACACCGTCAGCGGCATGCCGAGCGCCGTGTAGGTGATGATCATCGGCCAGTAGGTGTTCGTCAGGCCGAGGTTGAAGTAGGCGACGAACAGCGGCACGAGGATCATCTGACCGGGGATCATGATGCCGGAGATGAACAGCAGCAGGGTCAGGTTCCGGCGCTTCCACACCATCACCTCGAGGGCGAAGGCCGCGGCGACGCCGAAGATGAGGATGAACACGAGCGACGGCAGGGTCACGATGACGCTGTTGAGCAGGTTCTGGGAGATGTTGCCGGTGGTCCACGCGGTGACGTAGTTGTCGAAGCTCCACGACTCCGGCAGGGAGAAGGTGGACTCCTGCAGGAACTCGCGCTGGTTCTTGAACGAGGAGAGGAACAGCCACACGATGGGGTAGATCTCGATGACGAGCAGGAGGCCGATGAGGATGACCGAGGGCAGCTTGCGGAGGTAGTAGGCGCGCGAGCGTGGAGCGCGACGCATCTTCGGGCGGCGGACGGCGGTGCCGGATCCGTCGCCGCTGCCGCTCGATGCCGGGGTGGTGGCGCCGGGCGCCGGGGTGATGGCGGTCGTCATGGCGTCAGTCCTTCGTCAGGTCTCTGCGGGAGGTCTTGAAGATCAGGAGCGTCACGAGGAAGCACATGATCGTGAGCACGAACGCGAGCGTGGAGCCGTAGCCGTAGTTCTGGTACGTGAACGTCGTGTTGTACATGTACAGCGTCAGCGGGGTCGTGGCCGTCCCCGGTCCGCCGCCCGTCAAGGCGAGCACCGAGTCGAACACTTTGAGCGTCGCGTTGAAGCTGAAGATCACCGCCGACAGGAGGACGGGGAGGGACAGCGGCACGATGATGTAACGGACGAGCTTCAGGCCGCGGGCGCCGTCGATGCGGGCCGACTCGATCACCTCCTCGGGGATGTCGAGGAGCCCGGCGTAGAGCAGGACGGCGTAGAACCCCATGGACCGCCAGAGGTCCATGATGATGATCACGACGAAGGCGCTGTCCGGCGAGCTGAACCAGTCGACGGAGTCGATGCCGAAGCCGTTCAGGATCGCGTTGACGGGCCCGGTCTGCGGGGCCACCTCGAACAGCCGCTTGAACAACAGGCCGACGGCGACGGTCGGCAGCACGACGGGGAAGAACACCAGCGTGCGGACGAGCGTCGACGCCTTCTTGAGGACGAAGACGTAGAAGAGGGAGAGCCCGTAGCCGAGGGCGATCTGCGCGACCGTCGCGATGAGCGAGTACTTGATGCTGAAGAAGATCGCCTCGGGGGCGGTCGGGTCGGCGAACAGCTGGGCGAAGTTGTCGAGGCCGACGAACTCGAAACCGCGCAGGTCGCCCTGGAAGAAGGTGAGGCCGAACGACCACATCACCGGCACGAGCTTCACCAGGGTGAAGATGAGCAGGGCCGGGCCCAGCAGGATGGCGATGGCCTTCCTGTCGCCGAGGACGTCTTTCATGCTGTGCTCCTGAGTCGGTCGGGAGACCGTGAGGCTGGGCGGCGGGGTGCGTGACCCGCTGCGAGGGAGGATGTCCGCGGACGGACGGACGGATCCGGTCGCCTGGCGGGTGCCGGGCGACCGGATCGCCGGTTACTTCTTGAGGCCCGCGTCCACGCCGGCCTGGACGAGCGCCGCGAAGTCCTCGGGGGAGATGCCGCCGGTGAGCAGCGGGGCGGCGTTCGTCTGCGCGTCGACGCCGGCCTTCTCGGGGAGGAAGGTCTCGAACCAGGTGACCGTCTCGTCGGTGTCGGCCATGATGCCCTGCACCTCGGCGGTGAGCGCCGGGACGTCCGTGACCTCTTCGTTGAGCTTGAAGCCGGAGATGACGCCCTGGTTCTTCAGCACGCTGGAGCCGTAGTTCTCGGCGATGCAGCTGAGCCACCCACCGACCTTCTCCTCGTCGTACCCCTTCGTGGAGAACGAGGTCGCCGCACCGGTGTTGGCCGGGTACTGGTCGATCGACCCCTTGCCACCCTCGACGGTCGGGAACGGCATGAAGCCGACGGCGTCCTCACCGATCTGGTTGAGCTCGGTGTTGTAGACGTCGGCGAGCATCCAGGTGCCGTTGTACATCATGGCCGCGTTGCCGGTGAAGAACTCGCTCGTGGCGGTCTGCATGTCCATCGTCGTGATGCCCGGGCCGAAGTACTTGCCGAGGTTCGCGACGGCGGTGATCGCCTCGACGTACTCGGGGTCGGTGAGCTTGGCGTCGCCCGAGGCGATGTCGTTCATCGCCTCGGTGCCGAGCGACCGGAAGAGGTAGGTGCTGATGTAGCGCGTGATCGTCCAGCCCTGGGCGCCGGAGACGGTGAACGCCGACTTGCCGGACGCCTGCACCTTGTCTGCCGCGTCGAGGAGCTCGTCCCAGGTCTGCGGGATCTCGATGCCGAGGTCGGTGAACATCGTCTTGTTGTAGAAGAAGCCCTCGACGTTGTACTGGTACGGCATCGAGACGAAGCGGTCGCCGTAGATGTTCTTCACGGTCGCGACGGCCGAGGGGAGGATGTCGTCCATGACGCCCAGCTCGGTGAGGGTGTCCTCGAGATCGAGGACGGTGTCGTCGTCGCCGAGGGTCCCGCCCGGCCGCAGCGGTGCGGTGGGGGCGGTGAAGGTGGTGGGCAGGGCGTTCTGGCTGGCCAGCAGGGTGACGCGCTGGAGCACGTCGGCCTGGGGCAGGGTCTCGACCTTGAGCGGGAGTGCCTTCTCGTTCGCGGAGCAGGCGCCCTCGCCGAGGGCGGTGAGTTCGTCGCGGACGATCGAGTTCTCGACGGCCGCGAGGTAGTCGAACGAGGTGGCGCTCGTCGCGCCTCCGTTCCCTGCGCAGGCGGTCAGGGCGAGAGCGGTGACGCCGAGAGCGGCGATGGCGGTGGCCGACCGACGTTTCGGGGCCCGGTGCGCTGTGGACACATTTCCTCCTTGAAGATGTGGCAGTGATGGTGAGACGCGAGCGGTGACCGTCGCGAGCAAAGTTGAAGCGTTTCAATGGCCGAGGCTAACCGCGCTCAGCTCGCATGTCAAGCATCGGATCGGCCCCAATCACGGCGGCGGTTCCGGGTCGAGCGGGGGATGCAGGAATGTGCATTGACACGTTTCAAGTCCGGGGCGACAATGGGGGCGGTCGCCTCGTGGTCTCGACACCGCGCGGACGGTCGAGATCAATGACGATGCACGGCGCCTGAACGCGCCGGACGAAACGGAACGGAACCGCACATGAGGTTGCAGGGCAAGCGAGCGATCATCACCGGAGCAGCAGGAGCGCTCGGTCGGGTGATCGCCCAGAAGCTCGCCGCCGAGGGCGCCGACGTCGCCGGCCTCGACCTCAATGCCGCCGGCCTCGAGGAGACTGCGGAACTGGTCCGGGCGCACGGGGTGCGCGCCGCCTCGGCCACCGCCGACCTGACCGACTTCGACGCCGTGCAGGCCGCCGTCGGGGGCATCGTCGCCGAGTGGGGCGGCGTCGACATCCTGCTGAACGGTGCCGGTGGCGGAGCCGTCAGCTTCTTCCACGAGATGACCTCCGAGACCTGGACGACGCAGATCGACCGCAACCTCAACTCGGTCTTCAACGTGACCCGGGCCGTCCTGCCCTCGATGCTCGAGCAGCGCTCGGGTCGCATCATCAGCATCGCGTCGATCGCCGCCGTGAGTGGCGGCCGCCTCGTCCGCGGGGCGATCGCATACGCCGCAGCCAAGGCCGGTGTCGTCGGGCTCACGAAGTCCCTCGCGATCGAGGTCGCCGAGCAGGGCATCACGGTGAACGCGCTCGCGCCCGGCGCGCAGGCGACGCCCGGCCGGGACAACGACACCCCGGAACGCCGCGAGGCCCTCCTCGCGCAGATCCCCACGCGGCTCCTCGGCGAGCCGGAGCACCTCGCGGAGACCGTCGTCTTCCTCGCCTCACCCGCCGCCGTGAACATCACCGGCCTGATCCTGCCGCTCGACGGCGGACACTCGATCTAGGCGACGGGGCGACGACGATGACGGCAGGAGACGACATGACGCGGCTCGAGCGAGGCAAGGCGAAGTTCGACGAGGTGTACGGCGAGGGGAAGTCGGAGGGGCTCGTCGCGATGCAGACGGGTCTCGCGCAGGACCTCGCCCGCTTCGGGATCGAGTTCAACTTCGGGGACATCTACTCGCGTCCCGGCCTGACGCTGGCGCAGCGGGAGCTCATCACCCTCGCGGCGCTCGTCGCCCTCGGCGGCCTGGAGCCGCAGCTCCGCGGGCACACGCGCGGAGCGATCAACGTGGGGTGCTCGGCCACGGAGATCCTCGAGACGGTCATCCACACCGTGCAGTACGCGGGGTTCCCGCGTGCGCTCAACGCCATCCGGGTCGTCACGGACGCCCTCATCGAGGTCGGCGTGGAGATCCCCGAGCCCCTCGGACCGGAGCCGCGCCGCGATCAGGACTGACCGAGACGGGGCGATCTAGACTGAGCCGGGCCGCGGGAACGCTCCCGGGGCACGCAGCACGAGGGCAGGGGTGAACCATGGGACGAGTCGGCATCCGCGAGGTCGCGACGCTCGCCGACGTCTCCATGGGCACGGTCTCGCACTACATCAACCACCCCGACCGCGTCTCACCGGAGAAGCAGGAGCGCATCCAGCGCGCCATCGACCAGCTCGGGTTCGTCCGCAACAACGCCGCCTGGCAGCTGCGTCTCGGCCGCAGCGGCACCATCGCCTACATCGCGCCGGACGTGAGCAACCCGTTCTTCGCGACGATCGCCGAGGGCGTCGAGCAGCGCGCCGCCGAGGACGGCCTCTCCGTCTTCATCGCCAATTCCAACCGCAGCCGTGAGCGCGAGGACGCCTACCTCGGCATGTTCGAGGCGCAGCGGGTGCAGGGCATGCTCGTCGCGTCGCACGAGTCGGTGGAGGAGCGGCTGACGAGCATCCGGCAGCGGGGCATCCCCTCGGTCCTCGTCGGGCAGTTGGCGTCCTCGCCGGATCAGCCGTCGGTGTCCGTCGACGACGTGCGCGGCGGGTTCCTCGCGGCCGAGCACCTGCTGGCGGCCGGCCGCCGCCGACTCGCCTTCGTCGGCGGTCCCCTCGGCATCCGTCAGGTCGCCGACCGGTTCGAGGGGGCCAGCGCCGCCGTGGCCGCCGTGCCCGGGGCGACCCTCGAGGTGATCGCGGGCACCGAGCGTACGATCGCCGAGGGCCGCGAGCTCGGCCGGGCCATCGCCGCCCGCCCACCCGAGGCGCGTCCCGACGCCGTGTTCGCGGTGAACGACCTGCTCGCCCTCGGCATCATGCAGACGCTCGTCGTCGAGCACGGGCTCCGCGTGCCGGAGGACCTCGCGATCGTCGGCTACGACGACATCGAGTTCGCCGAGTCGTCGATCATCCCGCTCACCTCCGTGCGCGCGCCGCACGAGGGGTTCGGTGTCGCCGCGGTGGAGCTGCTCCTGGGCGAGTTCGCCGTCGCGGAGGGTGCGCCGACCCCGCCGCCGTCCGCGCGCCACCTCGTCTTCCAGCCCGAGCTCGTCGTCCGCGCCTCCTCCGTCTGAGCGGCGCGACCGTCAGGGCCGCGGCGCCTGCCGGGTGGCCGTGCGGATGCGGTACAGGGAGTTCGACGCGGTGATGTAGAGCGTCATGCCGTCCTCGCCGGCGAAGCAGACGTTCGCCGTGCGCTCCGGGACCGGGATGCGCAGGATGGTCACGCCCGCGGGGTCGAAGACCTCGACACCGTCGCCGGCCGACGACCACAGGTTGCCGTCGACGTCGATGCGGAAGCCGTCGGAGGCGGGGACGGCCGTCGCCGCGAAGGTGCGGCCGGGGGTGTCGCCGTGCTCGACCGAGACCCCGTCGGCGGCGACGTCGTACGCGGCGATGCGCTGCGCCCCGTCGCCGGTGTCGGAGACGTAGAGGACGGATTGGTCGGGGGAGAAGGCGAGCCCGTTCGGGTGCACGAGTGCGGTGATCACCGGTTCGATCGCGCCGGTCGAGGGGGCGAGGCGGAAGACGAAGCAGCCGTCGTACTCCTGCTCGCCGGGGTGACCCTCCCGGCCGCTCGCGTCGATCCCGTAGGGCGGGTCGGTGAACCAGATCGACCCGTCGGAGTGCACCACGACGTCGTTGGGTGAGTTGAAGCGCACGCCCGCCCACCGGTCGACGAGCGTGATCGGCCCGTCGGGGCCCTCGATCTCGACCGCGCGCCGCCCGTGGCTGCACTGCACGACGCGACCCTCTCGGTCGATCGTGCGTCCGTTCGTGTACTCGGCAGCGTCGCGGAACACGGCCGTCTCGCCGCTCGCCGCGTCGAACTCGAGGATGCGGTCGTTCGGGATGTCGCTCCACCGGAGTCGTCCGGTCTCGGCGATCCACGCCGGCCCTTCGCTCCAGATCGCGCCCGTGTACAGGTGTTCGAGCTCGGCGCCCTCCGCGAGCAGCGGCGAAGGATCGGTCATCGTGACATCGTCGTCGGTCATGACATCCAGCCTATTCGGCAGGTGCCGGTTTACGCCGGATCGATGGGGGAGGAGCCGAGGTTGCGGGCGGTCGGGCGCGTGACGGGCGGTTCGACGATCGACTCGAGGAAGGCCCAGGCGTCCATGCGCCAGCGGTCGCCGGCGACGTCGATCGCCTCGATCCGGAACGGCGGGGTGAGGATCGCGTCCCAGTCGATGGAGTCGAGCACGCGGCGCGGGATCATCTCGTCCACGTAGGGGGCTTCGCGCTCCGGATCCGGAGCCACCTCGGGAGCATCGCCGTCGACCAGGCCCTCGAGCCGGTCGATCATCGCGTCGTCGAACGCCTGCATGCGGGCGACGAGGGTGTGGAGCTCGTCGGATTCGAGCCCGGCTACGAGTTCGAGGAGGTACGCGCGCCCCGGATAGGCGTCCGCCGGCACATCGACGATGTTGTACCGGCCGTCATCGGAGATCCACATGCGTCAACGGTAGCCCGTCATCGCTGGGGGCCGGGCGAGAGTGAGGTCGCGGTCAGGATTCCGGCGGCCGCTGCGTCGGGTGCACCGGGAGGTCTGCGGCCGGCCGGACGAGCGCCGTCCGGCCGGGTTCCGCGAAGCCGAACTGCTCGTAGAGCCCGTGTGCGTCGCTCGTGAAGAGCGTCCACCGGAAGTGCGCGCCGGGCCCGTCGTCGATCATCGCCTGCACGATGCGCTTGCCGAGACCGTGACCGCGGTGCGCTTCGAGCACCACGACGTCCGCGAGGTAGGCGAAGCCGAGTCCGTCCGAGACGGCACGGGCGAAGCCGACCTGCGCGCCGGTCTCCTCCTCGTACACGCCGATGACCCGCCAGGCGTCGTCGATCTGCGCTTCGACCTCGGCCCGGCTCCGCCACTTGGCCCAGTAGACCTCGCGGAGTGCGCCCCACACGGCGTCGCGGTCGATGCGGTCCTTCGAGTCGTCGACGAGGTAGCCCATCCCTCCACTGTATGGCGGCCGGAAGCGGAGTTCCGGGTGCCGATCCGGGGTCGGTGGACCGACCGTCATCCGACGACACGAGGAATAGCCGCGCGGCCCTCCGCCTTACCGTGAGAGAGGCACACGCCTGAACCGAACCTCTGGAGGATCATCAGATGACTCACGCCCGCACCACCCTCGGAACGTCCGACCTGTCCGTCTTCCCGCTGAACCTCGGCGGCAACGTCTTCGGCTGGACCGCCGACCGGCAGACCTCGTTCGACATCCTCGACGCGTTCGTCGCGGGCGGCGGCAACTTCATCGACACCGCCGACGGCTACTCGGCGTGGGTCCCCGGCAACACCGGTGGTGACTCGGAGCGCCTCGTCGGCGAGTGGCAGGAGCTGCGCGGCAACCGCGACGAGCTCGTCATCGCGACGAAGGTCAGTCAGCACCCCGACTTCCAGGGTCTCGCCGCCGACAACATCCTGAAGGCCGCCGACGCTTCACTCGAGCGCCTCCGCACCGACCACATCGACCTCTACTACGCGCACTTCGACGACGAGTCCGTCCCGCTGGAGGAGACGGTGACGGCGCTGTCGTCGCTCGTCGACGCGGGCAAGGTCCGCTACCTCGGTATCTCCAACTACTCCGCCGCCCGTATCGCCGAGTGGTTCGAGATCGTCGAGGCGAAGGGGCTGCACCGCCCGATCGCCCTGCAGCCGCACTACAACCTCGTCGAGCGCGACTTCGAGGGGGAGCTGCGCACCATCGCCGAGCGCGAGCAGCTCGCTGTGCTGCCCTACTTCTCGCTCGCGAAGGGCTTCCTCACCGGCAAGTACCGCGAGGGTGCGAGCGTCGACAGCGTCCGCGCCGAGGGTGCCCAGGCGTACCTCGCCGAGCACGCCGCGCTCCTGCCGGTGCTCGACGAGGTGGCATCCGCCCACGGTGTCTCGGTCGCGACCGTGTCGCTCGCGTGGCTCCGTTCGCAGCCGACCGTCGCCGCGCCGATCGCGAGCGCCCGCACCGTCGAGCAGCTGCCAGACCTCCTCGCCTCGGCGACGCTGGAGCTCTCCGCCGACGAGCTCGCGGCCATCACCGCCGCCTCGGTCGCCTAGCGCGCCCCTCCGTCCCCGGTCCCTGAGCCTGTCGAAGGGCTGAGCCCCACTGGTCCCTGAGCTTGTCGAAGGGCTGAGCCCCACTGGTCCCTGAGCTTGTCGAAGGGCTGAGCCCCACTGGTCCCTGAGCTTGTCGAAGGGCTGAGCCCCACTGGTCCCTGAGCCTGTCGAAGGGCGCACCTCGACAGGCTCGGTGACCGGTGACCGCACCACGCCAGGCTGGTCGGAGCTGCCGGAAACACCCCGGCAACATGCGGCCGAGTAGAGTCGGGCCATGGGCGATCTGTTCAATGGCTACGGCGGCACACTGGCCCCGCGCAAGACGGCGAGCGGTGTCCCCGCCTTCGACGAGATGTTCGGCGAGGCGGCTGAACACGCCGGTGGCGCGACCGCCAGGCGGGCGTATCAGGAGATCTACACCTCCCTCGCACGCATGACCCAGGAGGAGCTCCGCGGGCGCACCGACGCCCTCGCCAGCTCCTATCTCGCGCAGGGTGTCACCTTCGATTTCGCCGGTGAGGAGCGCCCGTTCCCACTCGACGCGGTCCCCCGGGTGATCGAGCAGCAGGAGTGGACGCAGGTCGAGGCCGGCATCAAGCAGCGGGTGAAGGCGCTCGAGGCGTTCCTCGCCGATGTCTACGGTCCGCAGCTCGCCGTGCGCGACGGCGTCATCCCCGCCAAGCTCATCTCCTCGTCCTCCCACTTCCATCGGCAGGCCTACGGGATCCAGGCCGCGAACGGCGTCCGCATCCAGGTCTCCGGCATCGACCTCATCCGCGACGAACACGGCCAGATGCGTGTCCTCGAGGACAACGTGCGCGTCCCGTCCGGCGTCAGCTACGTCATCTCCAACCGTCGGGTCATGGCGCAGACCCTCCCGGAGCTCTTCGTCTCGATGCGGGTGCGCCCCGTCGGCGACTACCCGAACAAGCTCCTGCAGGCGCTCCGCGCTTCGGCCCCGCCCGGTGTCGAGGACCCGAACGTCGTCGTGCTCACCCCCGGTGTGTACAACTCCGCCTACTTCGAGCACACGCTGCTCGCGCGCCTCATGGGCGTGGAGCTCGTCGAGGGCCGCGACCTCTTCTGCTCCGGCGGCAAGGTGTTCATGCGGACCACGGCCGGCCCGACCCGCGTCGACGTCATCTACCGTCGCGTCGACGACGAGTTCCTCGACCCGCTGTCGTTCCGCGCCGACTCGATGCTCGGCTCGCCCGGGCTGATGCTCGCGGCCCGCCTCGGCAACGTGACGATCGCGAACGCGGTCGGCAACGGCGTCGCGGACGACAAGCTCGTCTACACGTACCTGCCCGACCTCATCAAGTACTACCTCGCTGAGGACGCGATCCTCCCGAACGTCGACACCTGGCGTCTCGAGGACCCGCTCGCCCTGGAGGAGGTGCTCGACCGGCTCGACGAGCTCGTCATCAAGCCCGTCGACGGCTCGGGCGGTAAGGGGCTCGTCGTGGGTCCGGACGCCTCGAAGGAGGAGCTCGCGACCCTGAAGACGAAGCTGCAGGAGGACCCGCGCGGCTGGATCGCGCAGCCGGTCGTCATGCTGTCCACCATCCCGACCCTCGTCGAGGACGGCATGCGTCCGCGCCACGCCGACCTCCGGCCCTTCGCCGTCAACGACGGGAACGACGTGTGGGTCCTGCCGGGTGGCCTGACGCGGGTCGCGCTGCCGGAGGGGCAGTTGGTCGTGAACTCCAGCCAGGGTGGTGGCTCGAAGGACACCTGGGTCGTCGGCCGCGCCTACGACCCGAACGCCGCTCCCGAGGCGTCGTCGCACGACATCCAGGGGCTCGTCGCCGAGCAGGCCACGACGGAGACGACGTCGATCCCGATCATCTACGACCACGGCACGACCCCGGAGCACTCGCCCCAGGACCGGCCCACGGGCAATCAGGACCAGCAGGAGCAGCAGCAGCAGGCGCGTGCGGACGCACCGTCTGAGCGTGTCGACGGGCAGGAGGACGCAGCATGCTGAGCCGGATCGCCGAGAGCCTGTTCTGGATCGGTCGTTACATCGAGCGGAGCGACGGCACCGCGCGCATCCTCGACGTCCACCTGCAGTTGCTGCTGGAGGACCCGTGGATCGACGAGGACACCGCCTGCCGTTCGCTGCTGTCCGTGATGGGGAGCGCCGCACCGGCCGACCAGGAACTCACCCGCCAGGACGTCCTCGCGCAGCTCGCCGTCGACCGCACCCACCCCGCGTCGATCGCGTACTCCCTGGGCGCCGCTCGGGAGAACGCCCGTCGCGCCCGCGAGATCGTGTCGACCGAGCTGTGGGAGTGCCTCAACACCACCCGCGCGCGGATGCCGCGACGGGTCGCGAGCGACAAGGTCCACGAGTTCTTCGGCTGGGTCCGCGAACGGTCGGCGCTCGCCGTCGGTATCGTCGACTCCGCCACGAGCCGTGACGACGCGTGGCGGTTCTTCACCCTCGGCCGCAGCCTCGAGCGCGCCGACATGACGGCCCGCCTGCTGGCGACGCGATCGCTCACCGAGGCCAGCGGCCCGTCGTGGACGACGATCCTCCGCTCCTGCGGCGCGTACGAGGCGTATCTGCGCACCTACCGCGGCATGCCGAGCGCGAAGAACGCCGCCGAGTTCCTGCTGCTCGACCAGCTGTTCCCGCGGTCGGTCATGTTCTCGATCAGCCGGGCTGAGGAGTGCATGCGCGACCTCGAACCGCGGCGTGGTCGGGTCGGCACGGTCGACTCCGCCCAGCGGTTGCTCGGTCAGATCCGCAGCGACCTCGAGTACCGCCCCATCCAGGACACCCTCGGCGACCTCCCCGGCCGGATGGACGCCGTGCAGAACGTCACGAGCCAGGTGTCCGAGGCGATCCGCGAACGCTACTTCCCCACGCATGCGGTGCCCGCGTGGATCGGAGAGAACTCATGACCCGTCTGCACATCAAACACAGCACCGGCTTCTCGTACGGCGGCAAGGTGAACGCCTCCTACAACGAGGCGCGCATGCTCCCCGTCACGACGGAGGACCAGTACGTGCTGTACTCGCACATCGACATCCAGCCCGGTGCGTCCCAGTCGACGTACACGGACTACTGGGGCATGAAGGTGTCGGCGTTCGAGGTGCTCACCCCGCATGACGAGCTGTCGCTCACGGCCACGAGTCTCGTCGAGGTGCGTCCTCGGAAGCACGAACCGCACCCGACCGGCTGGGAGCAGCTCGACATCGCGACGCAGGCGGCCGTCACCCGGGTGGAGCACCTCGAGCAGACCCGCCGGACGACGCCGCCGGACGACCTCGTCGAGCTCGCCAGGACCATCGCCGACCGCCACGAGAGCCCGTGCGAGGCAGCGATGGCGATCAGCCGTGAGATCGGCGAGCAGATGGACTACGTGCAGGGCGTCACGAGCGTGTATTCGACGGCGGCCGAGGCGTGGGCCAACCGCAAGGGCGTCTGTCAGGACATCACGCACATCGTCCTCGGAGCGTTGCGGTCCGTCGGGATCCCGGCGCGGTACGTGTCCGGGTACCTCCACCCGAAGCCGCATGCGGCGATCGGTGAGACGGTGACGGGGGAGTCGCACGCCTGGGTGGAGTGGTTCTGCGGTGATTGGCGCGGGTTCGACCCCACCAACATGGTCGACGTCGGTGAGCGCCACGTGCTCATCGGGCGCGGCCGTGACTACGGCGACGTGTCCCCGCTCCGTGGCGTCTACGCGGGTCCGTACCGGTCGAAGCTCTTCGTGAAGGTCGAGATCACCCGCGAGGCCTGACCCGGGGGTGGTGCCAGCGCGGTGCGCTGACATTCGTCCGTGTGGACGACACCCGTAGGATCGACGGCATGCAGACCGAGATGATCGTCCCGGCCCGCCGCCCGATGAAGCTGATCCCCGCGGTGCTGCTGGCGGCGTCCGCGTTCTGCCTCTTCGGCCTCATGCAGCCCCTCGCCGGGTACCCGCTGCTCGTCGCCGCGCTGGTCACCGCGATCCTCATCGATCGCGCGCTCGCGCAGGACCTCTTCCTCATCGCGATCGGGATCGGCATCGTGTCGACCACCTCGGTGGAGGCGGACGTCTCCTGGCCGAGCTTCTTCCGCATCGGCACCGTCCTCCTGTTGGCGGTCGGCGTCCCGTTCCTCATCGACCGCTTCGTCTACCGGCGGAAGGCGATCATTTTCCCCTGGCGGAGCCGTGAGAAGAAGACGAAGGGCGAGATCGCGTACTTGTTCGCCGTCCCGCTGCTCGGGTGGGCGATCCTGCCGTTCTACTTCATCCGATCCGGTGCCTACGAGAACTGGCCGGTGATCAGTGACGCCGGCGAACTCGGACGGTTCTTCGTCGGCGTCAACGCGGTCGGCACCTGGGACGAGCTGTTCTTCATCTGCACCTGCTTCGCACTGCTGCGCCGGCACTTCCCGGTGTGGCAGGCGAACCTGCTGCAGGCCGTCATCTTCGTCTCGTTCCTCTGGGAACTCGGCTACCGCTCGTGGGGTCCGCTCCTGACGTTCCCGTTCGCGCTCCTCCAGGGGTACCTGTTCTCGAAGACGCGCTCACTCGGCTACATCCTCGCGGTGCACCTGCTCTTCGACGCGATCGTGTTCCTCGCGATCGTGCACGCGCACCACCGCGACTGGATCCCGATCTTCTGGTACTGAGCAGAGCGGGTCAGGGGGCGGCAGGCTTCGAGGCCTTGCCGTCGAGCCACAGCTCCGTCGACTCGTCACGGTGCACCCCGTCGGTGCCCACGTGCTTCTCGCCGATCGTGGGACCGTTCTTGATGACGTGCACGAGCGCCATGCCATGACCACGGCCGAGCTCGTAGTCGGTCTTCAACCACTCGAGGATCTCGCCGGCCTTCGTGGACCCGTCGAAACCACGGGTATGCGCTTCGTCGACGAGCTCGCGGGGCGTCTTACCGGTCTTGGCTTCTGCGGCGTCGAGGTAGGCCTGGAACGACATGACTGCTCCTTCATCGGTGGGATGTCAGCGCCATCGTACCGAGCAGCTCCTCCCCGCGACAGACCCGGCCGACGCCGGACGGCGACCCTCCAGGATGAGCGCCCGGCGCGCCAATAGGGTGAGGGGATGGAACGCCCCCGCAGAACCCCAGCAGGATTCGCCGCGACCGTCGGCATCGACCTCCTCGCCGTCATCGTGTTCGTCCTCATCGGCCGGGCCAGCCACGGGGAAGGGGTCCTCGGCATCCTCGTGACCCTCTGGCCGTTCGCCGTCGGCCTGCTCGTCGGCCACGTGCTCGCCCTCGTCCTCGGCCAGCGCGAGACCCGGGCCGTGCGCTGGGCGGGCGTCATCGTCTGGGTGTCGACCGTCATCGTCGGCATGGTGCTGCGCGCGGTCTCCGGTCAGGGCGTGCAGCTCAGCTTCGTCATCGTGACCGTCCTCGTGCTCGCCGTCCTGCTCCTCGGCTGGCGCCTGGTGGCCTGGCTCATCGCTCGTCGGCGCCACTGATGCGCGCATGAGCGCCGTCGCCTGGGGGCGCTGGTACTTCGGCGTCCAGGCGGTCGCCGGCGCCGCCTGGTGGGCGTCGGTGTTCCTCGTCCCGTTCGTGCGCGACGCGACCCTCGGTTCCCTCGATCCGGTGCTCATGGCGATGCTCGATGTGCCGCTGTTCGTCGTCGCCTCGGCGCTCGCCGCGATCGGGATCCGCTGGGCGGCGGTCCTGGCGACGGGATGGACGCTGCTCGTCACCGTCTCGCTCGGCGTGTTCGCGGCGGTGACCGGGGAGGCGGGCATCGGCGCCCTGCTGATGGTCGGTGCCGCCGTCGGATCGGTCACGGCGCTCGCGCTCGTCCTCACCGGTGGCATCCCGCGGGCGTGGATCGCGATCGGTCCGTTCGCCTTCCGGCCGGCGGACCCGACGGCGTCGACCGGCGCGCAGCTCGGGCGGACGGCGATCGAGATCGTCGCGTTCTGGGGCGTCTTCCTCGCGGTCATCCCGGCCGTGCTGCGGTTCTTCGAGCTGCGGTGGCAGGTCGCGATCACGCTCCCCGGTGCCGAGCCGTTCGCCGTCGTCGCCGGTGTCATCGTCCTGGTGCTCGGCAGCATCATCGGGCTGTGGTCTGCGGCGGCGATGGCGACCACCGGAGGCGGGACACCGCTGCCGGCCGCGATGCCGAACCGCCTGGTCGTCGCCGGACCGTACCGCTTCGTCCGCAACCCGATGGCGGTCGGCAGCATCGTCCAGGGGATCGGCGTCGGCCTCCTACTGTCGTCCTGGATCGTGGTGGTCTACGCCGTGTTCGGCGCGGTCGTCTGGAACGTGCTGGTCCGGCCGGTCGAGGAGGCCGACCTCGAAGCCCGCTTCGGCGAACCGTACCGTCGGTACCGGACGGCGCTCCGCTGCTGGGTGCCGAGTCTCCGCCCGGTGCAGGCTCGTTCGTAACTCCTGCTGACCGGGACGACCGGCCGAGTCAGCCGCCGCTCCGCGCGACCGGCGGCCTCGGCGGTCGCAGGATGCAGGAGTTGCGAACGCCGAGCGGGTCGGAGCGGAGAGCCGCTTAGCGGCGGGAGCCGGTGAGCGAGCTGCGATCGTCGACCGGCGACGGCTCAGGACGGGGTTCGGTCGCTGCTGTCGAGCGCGGCTTCCCCTTCGGCAGTGGGATCGGCGAGGTGAGCGCGATCTGCTCCGAGAACTCCTCGGGGGTGACGGGCGCGACGACGCCGTCGTGGGTGAACTGCAGCCGCCAGCGGGAGTCCGGGGCGACGCGCAGGCGCAGGTGGTGCCGCACGACCCCGTAGAGCAGGCCGGTGGCGCAGGCGACGAAGCCGGCCAGGGCCCCGAGTCCGAGTGCCCACCGCGGCCCGAGGGTGTTCGCGACCCAGCCCACGATCGGCGCACCGATGGGCGTGCCGCCCATGAGGATCGCCATGTACAGCGCCATCACCCGGCCGCGCACGGCGGCCTCCGTGGTGGTCTGGACGAGTCCGTTCGCGGTGGTGAGCAGGGTCACGGTGGAGAAGCCGACGAGGATGAGCACGGCGGCGAACGTCCAGTAACTCGGCATGAACGCGGCCGTCAGGGCGGCGACGCCGAAGAGCCCGGCCGCACCGACGATCATGCGCATCTGGGCCTGCGCCCGCCGGGCGGCGAGCAGCGCCCCCGTCAGCGAACCGATCGCGAGGACGGAGGAGAGGATCCCGTACTCACCGGCGCCCTTGCCGAACTCCACCGCCATCGTCGAGGCGAAGATCGGGAAGTTCATGCCGAACGCACCCATGATGAAGACGATCACGAACACGACCAGGAGGTCCGGGCGGCCGCGGACATAGCGGAAGCCCTCGACGAACTGCCCGCGGGCGCGTGGTGCCCGAGGTGGTCGGCGGAGCTTGCCGGTGCGGAGGGCGAGGAGCGCCCCGATGACGCCGAGGAAGGTGAAGGCGTTGACGACGAAGACCCAGCCGGACCCGATCGCGACGATGAGGAGACCGGCGATCGCCGGGCCGACCATGCGTGCCGCGTTGAACGACGCCGAGTTGAGGGCGACCGCGTTCGACATGTTGTGCTCGTCGACGAGCTCGGAGACGAAGGTCTGGCGGGCCGGTCCGTCGACCGCGTTGATGATGCCGAGCGCGAGCGCGAAGAGGTACATGTGCCACAGTTCGGCGTGCCCGAAGATGAGCAGCGCACCGAGGGCGAAGGCCAGGAGCATGAGGCTCGACTGGGTGAGGATGAGGATCTTGCGCTTGTCGAAGCGGTCCGCGATGAGGCCGGTGATCGGCACGAGCACCAGCTGGGGCCCGAACTGCAGGGCCATGGTGGCGCCGACGGCCACGGCGTCGTTGTCGGTCAGGTCGGTCAGGACGACCCAGTTCTGGGTGGTGGCCTGCATCCACGCGCCGACGTTCGACACGAGGGCGCCGATGAACCAGATGCGGTAGTTGACGCTGGACAGGGAACGGAACATTGCACTCACTGGGTGGCGAGTCTCCTCATGATCTCGGCTGCGCGGGCGAGGGTGTCGCGTTCGTCCGGGGTGAGCGCGCGCAGCTGCTGGGTGATCCACGCGTCGCGTTTCCGGACGGTCTCGGTGACGGTGGTGTGGCCCGCTTCGGTGAGGGCGATGGTGACCTTGCGGCGGTCGGCCGTGTCCGTTTCACGGGTGACGTACCCGGCCTCTTCGAGGCAGTTGACGGTGCGGTTCATCGATGGCGCGGACACGCGGTCGCGTTCGGCGAGCGCACTGAGTGTCGCGGAGCCCTCTTTGTAGAGCCCTCCGAGCACGGAGAACTGTGGATCGCTGAGGTCGTCGACGCTCTTCTCGCCGCGCAGGCGCCTTGCCAATCGGAAGGTGCCCATGCGGAGTTCGGAGGCCTGCTCCGCGATCGTCCGTGCTGTCGTCTTCGGTGCCGCTGTGCCTGCCACGAATACTTAGCTTAGCTCATTAGTGAGGCTAAGTAAAGAGGTGGGCCCTTCGACAAGCTCAGGGACCGGGCCGAGGTGGGCCCTTCGACAAGCTCAGGGACCGGGCCGAGGTGGGCCCTTCGACAGGCTCAGGGGCCGGAACCCTCTCCGGTCCCTGAGCTTGTCGAAGGGCTCCCAGTGACCAGCGCCGTCACAACCAGCGGCGGAACCGGAAGATCGCGTACAGCGTGCCCGAGAGGGCGAGCATCGCGCCGATCGCGGCGGGGTAGCCGAACTGCCAGTGCAGCTCGGGCATCGCGTCGAAGTTCATGCCGTAGACGGTGCCGATGAGCGTCGGTGCGAAGAGGATCGCCGCCCACGAGGAGATGCGCTTGATCTCCTCGTTCTGCGCCAACGCCGTCTCGCTCATGCGGCGCGACTCCTCGTTCTGCGCGAGGCTCGCCTCGGAGAGTCGGCGCATCTCCTCGTTCTGCTGCTGCGTCATGAGGGTTGCGTGCACGGTCAGCGCGTTCCGGAGCAGGTGTCGGAAGGAGTCGACGCGCTCGGCGATGCGCAGGACGTGGTCGAGCACGTCCCGGAATCCGTTGCGCAGTTCCTCGTCGAGCCCGTACTTGTCGGCTCCCTGGAGGAGTCCGTGGAGCACGGCGCGGAGCGGGGCGGTCGCCCGCTGGAACGCCATCACCTGTCGCAGTAGTTCGTAGATGCGCCGCGACACGTCCGCAGCGTCGCCGAAGAGCTCGTCCTCGATCTCGTCGATGTCGTTCTCCAATCCGGCGACGACGGGCCCGTAGCCGTCGACGACCTGGTCGACCACGGCGTGGAGGACGGCGTCGGGGCCGAGCGCGAGGATGTCGGGTCGTGCCTCGAGGCGCCGACGGACCTGAGCGAGGTCGGGCTTCTCAGCATGCCGGACCGTCACCACGAAGCCGGGGCCGACGAACAGGTGCACCTCGCCGAACTCGACCCGCTCCTCCGCGTCCAGGTAGTGGGCGGGACGCAGGACGACGAAGAGGGTGTCGCCGTAGCGCTCCAGCTTGGCCCGCTGGTGCCCCTTCAGGGCGTCCTCCACGGCGAGGGGGTGCAGGTCGAACTCCTGCGCGACGGAACGGATCTCCGACGGTTGCGGGCGGTACAACCCGATCCAGGCCATGCCGCGCTGCTCGTTCAGGAGTTCGTACGTCGCGTCGAGGGAGCGCGGGCTCGCCGAGCGCCGTCCGGTCACATAGATGCCGTTGTCGATGAGTGCCATGAGGTCTCCGTCCGTCGATGGACGGGAGCGTGCGGCGGCCGCGCGGGTGCGGACGATCCTGGGGGATCGCACCCGGGGAGGTGTGAGTGGGCGCCTCGGCGCCGGCGGGGGCAGCGCCTACCGGGTGGGGGAGGCGGAGCGGTTCGTCGACGCGATGGCGCGGGTACTGTCACCAGCCATGGCCGCTCACCTCGCTTCCGTCGATCCCTGCGGCCCGCCGTTCGGGCCTCGATCACCGTACGCCTGCCGCTGACGAACCGCAAACCCGCATCTGTGGGCTGACCGGGACCTGCCGCGCGGTGTGGAGGAGGCGAGGCGTCGAGCGTGCAGAAGGCCTACGCTGGCGGGATGAGCGAGCAGACCCCGCCACCTGTCGACGCCGACGACGCGAACCGGCCGTTCGAGCCGAGGCCGTACGCGACCGAGACGATCGTGGACGACGACGGCGTGACGATCTACCTCTACGTGTGGGAGGTGGCGAACCCGAAGGCCGTCGTGCACATCGCGCACGGCGCCGGCGAGCACGCCCTCCGCTACGGCCGCCTCGCCGCGGCGCTCAATGACGCCGGCTACACGGCCGTCGCCGACGATCACCGGGGCCACGGCCGGACCGGCCTCGAACATCTGGGCCTCGGCAAGCTGGGGCCCCGCACCACCTGGGGTGCGATCGCCTCGCTCGCCGCCGTCGGTCGCCACCTGCGCACCCGGTTCCCGGAGTCGGCGTTGGCGCTCCTCGGCCACAGCTGGGGCTCCCTCATGGCGCAGAAGGTCGCCGCGCACCACGACCTCTACGAGTACCTCATCCTCTCGGGGACCTCGCTGGCCATGCCGGGCGTCATCAACGCCGGCGACCTCAACAAGCGGTGGCGGAAGACCGGCACCACGGGCCTCGAGTGGCTGAACCGGGACCCGGAGGCCTGGGCCGCGTTCGCCGCCGACGAGCGCAACTTCGACATCGGCGTCACCCCCGTGTGGAACCCGATCCAGGCGTTCGCCTTCCTCGGCCGCCCACCCCGCCACATGCCGCGCAAGCTGCCCGTGCTGATCCTCGGCGGCTCGGACGACGCGCTCGGCGGTGTCCGTGGACTCACCCTCCTGCGCGACGCCTACGTGAAGCGCTCGAAGCTCACCGACGTGACGCTCATCATCTACCCCGACGCCCGACACGAGATCTTCAACGAGCTGAACCGCGAGGACGTCGAGCGCGACGTCGTGCAGTGGCTCGACAAGCGCACCTGAGCACACCCCCTCGCGGTCCCTGAGCCCACCCCTCCTGGTCCCTGGGCCCACCCCTCCTGGCCGCTGAGCCCACCCCCTCCCGGTCCCTGAGCCCACCCCCTCCCGGTCCCTGAGCCTGTCGAAGGGCGGGACAAGCGCGACGCCCACGGGGTACAGTCACGGCATCCACTCTCGACGCGGAGGAGACCCGGTGACCTCGGACGGCCCCACCTACAGCCATCGTCGGCGCAACCCGGCCGAGCGCATCGCGCGGTCCCTCGCCCGCGCGAGCACCGTCCCGTACTGGCTCGACACGCCGGAGCGTCCGGCGCCCGAGCCTCGCCTCGTCGGCCATGTCGACAGCGGCCTGCTCGTCGTCGGTGGCGGCTACTCCGGGCTCTGGACGGCGCTCATCGCGAAGGAGGCGGACCCCTCCCGCGACGTCATGCTCATCGAGGGCAAGGAGGTGGGCTGGGCGGCGAGCGGCCGCAACGGCGGCTTCTTCGAGGCCAGCCTCACCCATGGCGACGACAACGGCGAACGTCACTTCCCCGAGGAGTTGCCGCAGCTCGAACGGCTCGCGGACGAGAACTTCGACGAGTTCGTCGCCACGCTCGACCGCCTCGGGATCGACGCCGAGTTCGAGCACACGGGCGTGCTCACGGTCGCGACCGAGCCGCACCAGGTCGACGCCCTCCGCGAGGTCTCGGGCGACGGCGTCTTCCTCGACCGGGAGGCGGTCCAGGAGCTCGTGCACTCCCCGGTGTACCTGGCGGGTCAGCGCGAATGGAAGAGCACCGCACTCGTCCACCCCGCGAAGCTCGCCTGGGGCTTGAAGCGCGCCTGCATCGAGCTCGGCGTCCGCGTCTTCGAGCACACGCCGGCCACCGGTCTGCGACGCTCGGGAGACGGCGTCGCGGTGACCACCCGGCAGGGGAGTGTGCAGGCCCGCCGGGTCGCGCTCGCCACCAACGGCTTCCCCTCGCTCCTCAAGCGCACGGAGCTGCTCACCATCCCCGTGTACGACTACGTCCTCATGACCGAGCCGCTCACCGCCGAGCAGCTCGCGAGCATCGGCTGGACGGACCGGTTCGGCATCGCCGACTCGAGCCGCGAGTTCCACTACTCCCGCCGCACGGCCGACGACCGCATCCTCTACGGCGGCTTCGACGCCGTCTACCACCGCGGCGGCAGGATCCGCCCTGAGCACGACCAGCGCCGCGAGACCTTCGAGACGCTCGCCGACCACTTCTTCACGACCTACCCGCAGCTCGACGTGCGGTTCACCCATGCCTGGGGCGGCATGATCGACATGTGCTCCCGCCTCTCGGCCTTCCAAGGCTCGGCGCTCGGCGGTCGCGTCGCCTACAGCGCGGGGTTCACCGGTCTCGGCGTCGGGGCGACCCGTTTCGGGGCGAAGGTCATGCTCGACCTGCTGAGCGGTGAGTCGACGGAGCTGACCCGGCTGCGGATGGTGCGGTCCAAGCCGATCCCCATCCCGCCCGAACCCATCGCGAACCCCGCCATCCAGCTGGTCCGCCGCGCCGTCGCCCGTTCCGACGCCAACGAGGGCCGCGACGGCCTGCTCCTGACGGTCATGGACCGGTTCGGCATCGGGTTCGACTCCTGAGCCGATCGAGACCGCTTCCGGGGAATCCGGACGCCGTCCAGGAATAGGCTGGGGGCATGCATGGTGAGTACAAGGTCCCGGGTGGCAAGCTCGTCGTCGTCGATCTCGACGTGGTCGACGGTCGGATCGCCGACTTCCGCCTGGCGGGCGACTTCTTCCTCGAACCGGACGACGCGCTCGCGCTGATCGACCGCGCGGTCACCGGGCTGCCGGCCACCACCGACGCAGCCGGGCTCGCCGCCGCCATCCGCGGGGCGCTGCCCGAGAACGCCGTGCTCCTCGGCTTCACCCCGGAAGCCGTCGCGACCGCCATCCGCCGCTCGCTCGCCAAGGCCACCGGCTGGGGCGACTACGACTGGCAGCTCATCCACGACGGCTCGGTGTCCCCGCAGCTGCACCTGGCGCTCGACGAGGTCCTCACCAACGAGGTCGGCGAGGGCCGCCGCGGTCCGACGCTCCGCATCTGGGAGTGGGACCAGTCGGCCGTCGTCATCGGCAGCTTCCAGTCGCTCAAGAACGAGGTCGACCTCGACAACGCGAAGGCGAACGGCTTCGAGGTCGTCCGCAGGGTCTCCGGTGGTGGCGCCATGATGATGCAGCGCGGCGGGATCATCACCTACTCGCTCTACGTCCCGGCGGAGCTCGTGAACGGCATGACCTTCGCCGACTCCTACGCCTACCTCGACGACTGGGTGCTCGTCGCCCTCCGCTCGCTCGGCATCGAGGCGACGTACCAGCCGCTCAACGACATCACGAGCCCCTCGGGCAAGATCGGCGGGGCGGCGCAGAAGCGCCTCGGGAACGGCGCGGTGCTGCACCACGTCACGATGAGCTACGACATGGACGGCGAGCTCATGACGCAGGTGCTGCGCATCGGGCGCGAGAAGCTCAGCGACAAGGGGACGACCTCGGCGGCCAAGCGCGTCGACCCGCTTCGCAGCCAGACGGGGCTCTCGCGGGCGGAGATCATCGACCGGATGAAGGACACCTTCGTGGAGATCACCGGCGCGACCCCGGGCCACGTCACGGCGGCGGAGCTGGCAGCGGCCGAGTCCCTCGTGGAATCGAAGTTCGACACCGACGCCTGGCTCACCCGCGTCCCCTGACCCGACCCGGCGTCGGTCGCCAGGCGGCCACCACGCCCCGGACCCCGCGGACTAGGGTGGGGGAACGATGACAGCGCAGAACGAGACACCCGACACCCCGGTCCCCGCCACGCAGGCCTCCCTCGAGCAGCGACTCGCCGACGCGGTCGCCGCCGAGAGCGAGCCGCGCGTCGTCGAGCGCTGCGTCTCGCTCCTCGCCGGCCGGTACGAGGGCGAGGACTTCCTCCGCGTCGTCGGCGGCCACCACGCCGAGGGCATCCTCGGCGGAGCTCCCGCGCTGTACTGGCCGGAGCTCTGGGGCACCCGCGCCCTCCTCCATGTCTGGGACGACTCCGCGACCTCGGCCGTCGTCGCCGCACTCGGCAACCAGGCCTGGCGCGTCCGCGAGATGGCCGCACGGGTGTGCGCCGAGCGTCGCGTCGGCGACGTCGCCACGATCGCCCCGCTGCTCAACGACGACCACGCCCGCGTTCGCGCGGGTGGTGCCAGGGCGCTCGCCGCTGTCGGGGGCGACGACGCCAAGCCGCTGCTCGAAGGCCTCCTCCGCGACCCCGACCGTGAGGTCCGTCGCGCCGCCCAGCAGTCGGCGAAGGCGCTCAGCACCCGCAGCTGAACCGCGGACGGCGTCGCGCCGGCGGGCGTGATGCTGACGCACGGCGCTAGTGGGTCGCCGCCTCCAGCACGATGATGACGACGCCGAACAGGGCTGTCGCCACACCGCCGAGGAGGCACCACCACCAGCGCGAGCCACGCACCACGAAGGCCGCGCACCCGAGCACGAAGAGCATCAGCGTCGACACCTGCAGCGCGAGGTTGACCGCCTGCTCATGGGCGAGGCCGCCGGCGACGCCCACGATGAGCGGGATGGTGGGCAGGACGGCGGAGAGCAGCATGCCGAACGACTCCTCGAAGCCGTGCCGGATCGACGCACCGAGGGTGACGGTGCCCTCGTGCCGATCGTCACCGTGGTGGGCGAGCGCCGCCGAGTAGACGTGCGCCAGCCAGAACACGACGAGGGTGATCGCGCTCGTGAAGAGCACCTGCTCGACGTCGTCCTCCTCGTACACGCTCGACGCGCCGACGAGGCCGGCGTAGACGATGGTGCCGTAGATCGCGCTCGACGACGTGAGGCGACGCAACGGGGACGAGTTCGGCTGCATGATCCAGAGGATAGCGGGCCGGCCGGCGCCGCGTCCGGCTGGAGGCGACGTCCGGGATCAGACCGCGTCGCTCCGCTCGCCGCGCTCGTAGACCGAGGCCGCGGGTCCGACGATGTTGGTGTCCGGTGTCCCCACCACCTCGTGGTCCTTGTTCGCGTAGTCGAACCGGTGCAGCACGTGCCGCATCGCCTCCACGCGGGCGCGCTTCTTGTCGTTGCTCTTCACGATGGTCCACGGGGCGTCTGACGTGTCCGTCGCTTCGAGCATCGCCTCCTTCGCCCGCGTGTAGTCGCCCCACTTGTCGAGCGAGGCGAGGTCCATCGGCGACAGCTTCCACTGCCGGACGGGGTCCACCTGGCGGATCGCGAAGCGGGTGCGCTGCTCGTCCGCGGAGACGGAGAACCAGAACTTCACGAGGTCGACGCCGTCGCCGACGAGCATCTGCTCGAACAGCGGGGCCTGGCGCATGAACTCGTCGTACTGCGAGGGCGTGCAGAAGCCCATGACCCGTTCGACGCCCGCGCGGTTGTACCAGGAGCGGTCGAACAGCACGATTTCACCCGCGGCCGGCAGGTGCTGCACGTAGCGCTGGAAGTACCACTGGGTGGACTCACGGGCCGTCGGCTTCTCGAGCGCGACCACGCGGGCACCGCGCGGGTTGAGGTGCTCGGTGAACCGCTTGATCGTCCCGCCCTTGCCGGCGGCGTCACGCCCCTCGAACACGACGACGAGGCGCCGGTCGTTCGCCTTGATCCAGTTCTGCAGCTTCAGCAGTTCGATCTGGAGCAGCCGCTTGTCGCTCTCGTACTGCTCGCGCGACATCCGCTCCGCGTACGGGTAGCCCTCGCGCCATGTGTCGATGTGGGTGCCTGCGGCGTCGAGCAGGATCGGGTCGTCGTCATCGACGTCGACCACCTGGTAGCCGTCCATCCGGTCGAGCGGGGGCGGCGGGGCGTAGTGCGAGACGAGCTGCTGCATGGTCGGGACGCTAGTCCCCGTGCGTAACCGTCAGGTGGACGGTGGGTGACGCGTCGGGGTCCGGTCAGCTCGCCGAGCGGGTGAAGAGGTCCTGGCGCTCCGGGTGGGCGTCGAACCACTCGCCGACGTACCAGCACATGGGCACGATCCGCCGCTCGCTGTGCTGCTCGACGTCGTCGACCGCGTAGGTGACGAGCTCGCCCGCGTACCCCTTGCCACGGAACGGCGGCGTCGTGAAGGTGCGGGGGAACGAGATCGAGTCGCCGGAGATCCGGTAGTCGACGACGCTCACCAGCTGGCCGTCGACGTGCATGGTGTAGCGCTGGGCGTCGGTCTCGTTGGCGAACTCGGTGGTCATACCGGGTGCAACGCGCGGGCCGGGTCGTTCCTTCCCGCCGGGGCGGGGCCGGACTGCCAGAATGGGCACATGTCCCTTGCCGCAGCAGCTCCCGACGGGCCGCCGCTGTGGACGCACGACGGCCCGGACCTCGTGCTCGAAGGCGACAATCTCGACGTCGTGGCGCAGCTGCCCGACGCGGCGTTCACGCTCATCTACCTCGACCCGCCGTTCAACACCGGTCGCGTGCAGCGTCGCCACTCCTCGACCTCGGTACGCACGGCCGAGACGGGCGTGAACCGGTTCGCCGGGTTCAAGGGGCAGGCCTACGAGCGCATCCGCGGTGACCTCCGACGGTTCGACGACGCCTTCGACGACTACTGGGGTTTCCTCGAACCACGACTCGTCGAGGCCTGGCGGGTCCTGGCCGCGGACGGCACGCTCTACCTCCACCTCGACTACCGCGAGGCCCACTACGCGAAGGTGCTGCTCGACGCCCTCTTCGGCCGCGAGTCCTTCCTCAATGAGATCATCTGGGCCTACGACTACGGCGCGAAGGCGCAGAGCCGCTGGCCGACGAAACACGACACGATCCTCGTCTACGTGAAGGACCCGAAGGGGTACCACTTCGACAACGCGACCGTGGATCGCGAGCCCTACATGGCGCCCGGTCTCGTCACGGCGGAGAAGGCGGCGCGCGGCAAACTGCCGACGGACGTCTGGTGGCACACGATCGTGTCGCCGACCGGCCGCGAGAAGACCGGCTACCCGACGCAGAAGCCGGAGGGGATCCTCCGCCGGATCGTGCAGGCGTCCTCCCGCGAGGGCGACTGGGTGCTCGACTTCTTCGCCGGCAGCGGCACGACCGGCGCGGTGGCGAAGGCGCTCGGGCGCCGGTACGTGCTCGTCGACGAGAACCCGCAGGCGCTCGAGATCATCCGGGCCCGGCTGGCCCGGTAGGGCTACACCGAGGCGCGCGACACGAGCCGGGTCGGCATGACGGTGACGCGCTCGACCGGCTCGCCCGCGAGCCGTCGCACCAGCACCCGGGCCATCTCGGTGCCGAGGTCGACGGGCGACTGCGCGACGGTGGTGAGCGGCGGTGCGGCCGTCTCGCCGTAGCGGTCGTCGTCGTACCCGACCACGGCGATGTCGCCGGGGATCGTCAGCCCTGCCTCGCGGATGACGGAGTAGGCGCCGGCGGCCATCTGGTCGTTCGCCGCGAAGAGCCCGTCGATCGGCACCCCGCGCGCGAGGAGACGGCGCATGGCGGCGGCGCCGTCGGCGGGGGAGAAGTCGCCCACCTCGATGAGGTCGGCGGGCAGACCGGCCTCGGTCAGTTCGGCGCGCCATCCCGCGAGACGGTCCACCCCACCGGGCATGTCCTGCCGGCCCGCGATCGTCGCGATGTGCGTGCGACCCGCGTCGATGAGGCAGCGCGCCGCACTCCGCGCACCGGCCACGTTGTCGACGTCGACGTAGGTGCTGTCGACGACGTCCGCGCCCATGGGCCGGCCGCCGAACACGATCGGCAGCTCCCGGCCGAGTCGCGTGTACGAGTGGTCGCCGCTGTGGTGGGAGACGACGAGCGCCCCGTCGACGTTGCCGCCGAGCAGGTAGCGGCGGGTCTTCTCGGAGTTCGCTTCGGACGCGATGAGGAGGTTCAGCGTGTAGTCGGTCTCCGCGAGCTCGAGGGCGACGCCCTGCACGACGGAGGCGAAGAACGGGTCCGAGAACACGCGGGCGGTCGACTCCGGGACGACGAGCGCGATGACCTGCGTCCGGCGCGAGGCCAGCGAACGGGCGGCGCGGTTCGGGACGTAGTCGAGCGCCGCGATGGCCTCGTTCACGACGGCGACGACCTCCGCCGTGACCTTCGGGGAACCGTTGACCACCCGGGAGACCGTCGCGCGCGAGACGCCTGCGCGGGCGGCGACCATCTCGAGCGTGGGGGCTCCTTGACCGGACAGCATCATCGTCCCCTTCCGAGCGGGTGTGCGTGGCCGAGTGCAGTGTATCGCCGCCCGTCTGGACGGCAGCGGCCGGTGACCGTTCTCAGGAGGTGACCGGCGTGTCGCGGCCTCGCGGGCGCGACACGCCGGGTCGACCCTGCGTCAGGACGGTTCTGCGACGGCGGGCGCCGTGCGTGAGGCGGCGATGCGACGCGCGTAGGCCAGTCCGCTGTCCTTGATGGTGCGCACCTGGGTGTCGTAGTCGACCCGCACGATCCCGAAGCGCTTGTCGTAGCCGTAGGCCCACTCGAAGTTGTCGAGCAGCGACCAGACGAAGTACCCCCGCACGTCCGCGCCGTCGGCGACCGCCAGCTCCACCTGGTCGATGTGGTCCTGGATGAACGCGTCGCGGTCGACGTCGTGGATGCGGCCGTCCTCGGCGACGACGTCGTCGTACGCCGCGCCGTTCTCGGTCACGTACAGCGGCGGCAGCGTCGGGTACTCGCGGCCGAGCCGGACGAGGAGGGTGCGGAGCCCGGCGGGGTGCACCTCCCAGTCCATCGCGGTGCGCGGCAGGCCGCGGCTCGGGAAGGAGATGCCGGTGGAGGCGAGCCAGGGAGACCCCACCTCGCGTTCGGTCGCGCCCGAGTGGCCGCCGTCGGCACCGGAGTCATCGGGGTGACCCGAGACGAGGTCGTCGTGGTAGTGGTTCACGCCGAGGAAGTCGATGGGCGCGGAGATGGTCTCGAGGTCGCCGTCGTGGACGAGTTCGTCGAGGCCGAGGCCGGCGAGGTCCTCGGTGACGTCGGCCGGGTAGGCGCCGAGGACGATGGGTTCGAGGAAGATGCGGTTCATGATGCCGTCGACGCGGCGCGCGGCGTCGACGTCGGCCGGGTCCGTCGGGTCGGCCGGGATCGCGTTCGTGAGGTTGAGGGTGATGCCGATCTGTTCGGCGCCCAGCTCGCGGAGGCGGGTGGTGGCCAGCCCGTGTGCGAGGTGCTGGTGGTGGATGGCGGCGAGGGCGGCGGCCTCGTCGCGTCGGCCGGGGGCGTGCACGCCGACCGCGTAGCCGAGGAGGGCCGAGCAGAACGGCTCGTTGAACGTCGTCCAGTGCTGGACCCGGTCGCCGAGGACGGCGTAGGTGGCCTCGGCGTAGTCGACGAAGCGGAGGGCCGTGTCCCGGTTGGCCCATCCGCCCTGCTCCTCGAGGGCCTGCGGGAGGTCCCAGTGGTAGAGCGTCAGCCAGGGGAGGATGCCCGCGTCGAGCAACTGATCGACGAGACGGCTGTAGAAGTCGAGGCCGGCGGGATTGACCTCGCGGTCGCCCGGCTTGATGCGCGCCCAGCTCGTCGAGAAGCGGTAGGCGTCGAGGCCCAGCTCGCTCATGATCGCGACGTCGCCGGCGGAGCGGTGGTAGTGGTCGACGGCGACCTCGAGGTCGTCGCCGTTCGCGATCGCTCCCGGCACGCGGGCGAAGGCGTCCCAGATGGAGTCCTCCTTGCCGTCCTCGTGGGCGGCGCCCTCGACCTGGGCGGCGGCCGTGGCCGAACCCCAGAGGAACGGCGGCAGGATCAGGGCCGGGCGGCTGGTGGGCTGGGGGGCGTGCGTCATCGGAGCTCCTCGTGGCTGGGTGCAAGGCCATGCTATCGCCTGCTGAGAGCGCTCTCATGCATGGGTCGGGTGTGGGGCCGGCGCGGTGCGCTGACGTGAGCGCGGTGCACACGCGTGAGCGCGCCCCTCAGGAGGGGCGCGCTCACGTGCTGGGGTCGCGGTGGGGCCGAATCGGGTGCGATGACGTCGGCGCACCGCGCCGGCACCGGGGCTCGCGTCAGCGCGGTGCGCTGGCGGCCCGACGGACGACGGTCAGCGCTTGGTGCTCGGGTCGACGACGCGGTTGCTCGCGGTGTCTGGCGACAACTGCGACCCGGCCAGCTCGGCGGCCCGCTGCGCGGCGAGCGACAGCTCGTCCTCCGCATCCACGGCGGCCTGCGCGTCGGTCCGCTCCTGCAGGGCCGACTTCGCCCGCAGCGGCGGTGCCTTCAGGAACCAGCTCAGGACGAACGCGACGGCGACCACCGCGAAGCTCACCCAGAAGACCGTGACGGTCGCGTCGGCGAAGCCGGTGAGGAACGGCGCGGCCAGGTCGTGGTTCGCGCCGAGGAGGAACGAGGTGTCGCCGTCGAGCGCGGTACCCGCCGAACCGCTGTTCTCCTGCGCCTGCTGCAGCACCTTCAGGATGCCTTCGTTCGCGGGATCGGACAGCACGGCCGGGTCCTGCGCCGCGGTCCGGACGCGCTCGCTGAGCGTCGGGTCGGCGAAGGCCGCCGCGATCGTCGTCGGGATGCGCGTGTAGAGCACCGAGAAGATGACCGCCGTGCCCAACGTTCCACCGATCTGACGGAAGAACGTCGACGAACTCGTCGCCACACCGATGTCGCGCGCCTCGACGGCGTTCTGGCTCGCGATCGTCAGCGTCTGCATGAGCTGACCGAGGCCGAGGCCGACGAGCAGCATGCCGCCCATCATCCACCAGACCGGCTTGTCGGCCGTCGCGAAGCTGAAGTAGAAGAAGCCGCTCAGCAGCAGGAAGGTGCCCACGATCGGGAACGCCTTGTACTTGCCCGTCCGCGCGATGATCTGGCCGCTCGCGATGGACGAGATCATGAGGCCGAGGATCATCGGCAGCATGAGCAGACCGGACTCGGTCGGCGTCGCGCCCTCCACCAACTGGAGGAACAGCGGCACGGTCATCATCGCGCCGAACATGCCGAACCCGACGAGGACGCCGAGGATCGTGGCGACCCGGAACGTCGAGTTCTTGAAGAGCTTCAACGGGATGAGCGCGTCGTCGCCCATCGCCCGCTCGACGAGGATGAACCCGACGATGCCGGCGACACCGATCGCGTAGCAGGCGATGGAGCCGGCCGAGGCCCAGCCCCAGATGCGGCCCTGTTCGGCGACGAGGAGGAGCGGCACGACGGCCAGCACGACCGTGGCGGCACCCCACCAGTCGATGCGGACGCTGTGACGCGTGTGCGGGATGTGCAGGAAGCGCAGCACGATCGCGAGCGCGATGACGCCGATCGGCAGGTTGATGAGGAACACCCAGCGCCAACCGGTGATGAACAGCAACTCGGGCGCACCGGCGAACAGGCCGCCGATGAGCGGACCGATGACGCTCGAGACACCGAAGACGGCGAGGAAGTACCCCTGGTACTTCGCGCGCTCACGCGGGGCGAGCATGTCGCCCATGATCGTCAGCGGCAGGGCCATGAGCCCACCGGCACCGAGCCCCTGGATGGCGCGGAAGATCGCGAGCTCGTACATCGAGCCGGACATGCCGGCGAGCAGCGAGCCGATCAGGAAGATCGAGATCGCGATGATGAAGAGTGGCCGACGGCCGAAGATGTCGGACAGCTTTCCGTAGATCGGCGTGGAGACCGTCGAGGTGATGAGGTAGGCCGTCGTGACCCAGGCCTGCAGCGCCATGCCGTCGAGGTCGTCCGCGATGGTGCGCATCGAGGTGCCGACGATGGTCTGATCGAGGGCGGAGAGGAACATGCCGGCCATGAGGCCGAAGATGATGAAGAGGATCTGCCGGTGACTGAGGACGGGCGTGGATCCCGGTCGCTCGGTCGAGGCGGGGGAGCTGGATGACATGCGGTCTCGTTCGACTCTGGGCGCGCCGGTTCACAGGCGCACCGACGTTGGGGATTTTGCGTAGTGTGCAAACTTACACCCGGCGCAAGTTCCGCGGCAACCGAACCGATCAGGGCGCCGTGGTCGCTGCGGCGTCGAGCTCGGCGTCGAGCGCCGTCAGGTAGTCGAGGGTCGCGGTGAGCGCCACGTGCGCGTCGTCCAGGTCGAGGTGGAACTGGTACTCGTGCGGCAGCGCAGGTTCGTGGTCCGCGGCCCAGAACAGCTTCGTGACGGGGACCTCGGCGGCTTCGAGGGCCTGGCTCATCGGCACCGACTGCAACCAGGTGAGGGCGTCGCCGTTGCCGCCGGTGATGAAGGTCGGTGGGAAGTCCGCGGTGACGAAGTCGATGGTGGACATGAGCGCGCCGGTCGAGGTCTCCGACCAGTCCTTCGTCCCCGCATAGGCCCAGAGCGCGGTCTGCAGGCCCCACGCGCCGATGCCGTCGAGCTCCGCCATCGCCGTCATGTCGTAGACGCCGCAGTTGAGGATCGCCCCGACGAGCTGGTCCGCGCGGATGCCGGGGGTCATCCCGCTGAGGGCGGCGTAGTCGGGGTTCGTCGTCAGGACCGCGAGCTGGCTCGCGAGCTGTGATCCGGCGGAGTCGCCGGCGAGGACGATCCGGTCGGGGTTCCCGTTCCACTCCGGCGCGTGCTCGGAGATGTACGCGAGCGCGTCGTTCAGCTGGTCCACGGCCGTGGGATAGATGGCCTCCGGGGCGATCGTGTAGTTCACGGCGATCGTCGTGTAGCCCTCGGCGGCGAGGATCCGCAGGTACGGTTCGACGTTGCCCTTCTCGCCGGAGATCCACGCCCCGCCGTGGATCCACACGATCGTGGTCAGCGGCTCCGTGCCGTCGGCCGGGGTGAAGACGTCGAGGGTCGTGTCGACCTGGGGGCGTCCGCCACTGGGTGCGGCGTAGGCGACGTCGCGGTACTCGGTGAGCTTCGTGTCCGGGACGTACGGCTCCATCTCGGCGACCGTCGCGGCCCCGCCGCGCTCGAAGACCGAACGGATGAGCAGAGCGGACGGCCACGGGGTGATCGCCGCGACGACCGCCACCACGAGCCCGAGACCGACCATGACGGCGACCGCGGTGAGCAGCCGGCGGAACCGCGGACGCCGGCGACGCGTGGGCGCGTGGTGTGCTGGCGTCGCTGCAGTCATCGTCGGGCCCCTCGTCCGGTGTGCGTGCCTGTCGACAGTGTGGCAGAGGCGGACTCGGCGTGTCACGGTTAGGCTCGACGGGTGACCGCAGCCCATCAGCCCTCCCACCGACGCCCGGTCTCGCCGCGCGTGCGTCGCAACCGCGTGATCGCCTTCGGGGTGCTCGCGGCCGCGCTCGCGATCCTGCTGGTGGTGCTCGTCGTCAACATCGCCGGGGGAGCGACGCCCGCCCCGGTCGCCGCCACGAAGACGCCGAGCGCCACGCCGACGGCCACCCCGACCCCGTCGCCCACGGCCACGCCGACGCCGACCGAGACCACCCCGGTCGCCCCGCCGGCACCGCCCGCGTTCGACAAGGCGGCGTTCTCGATCGACGACCCGCTGAGCCCCTGGGTGGTCGTCAACAAGACCCGGCCGCTCAACCCCGTCGACTACACGCCGCCGGACCTCGTCGCCGTGCCCGTCGCGCACACCTGGGACCCGCTGCTGCGTGCCGAGGCCGCCGCGGCGATCGTGCAGATGTTCGACGCCGCCTCGGCCGAGGCCGGCCTGTCACTCGCCTCGAACAGCGCGTACCGCAGCTACTCGAGCCAGGTGTCCGTGTACGACAGCGAGCCCGACGACGCGACGACCGCGCGACCCGGCTACAGCGAACACCAGACCGGCTGGACGATGGACATCGGTGCCGCGAGCGGGAACTGCTCGCTCAACACCTGCTTCGGTGACACGGCCGAAGGCCAGTGGCTGGCCGCGAACGCCTACCGGTTCGGCTTCCTCCTGCGGTACCCGGCCGACAAGGTCGAGGTGACCGGGTTCTCCTTCGAGCCGTGGCACTACCGCTACATCGGGGTGTCGCTCGCGACCGAGATGCACAACACGGGCGTCACGACGCTCGAGGAGTTCTTCGGACTCCCGGCCGCACCCGGGTACTTGAACTAGCCCTTCGACAAGCTCAGGGACCGAGGGTACGGCTCAGGGACCGAGGGTACGGCTCAGGGACCGGCCGGGGACGAGTCGGGCCCCGGAAGACCGGTCACTGAGCCTGTCGAAGTGCGCCCTTCGACAAGCTCAGGGACCGGGAGGGTGCGGCTCAGGGACCGGGAGGGTGCGGCTCAGGGACCGGGGCGGGGCGGGGCGACTCAGGACCCGGACGGCTCAGGGGCCGGGGCGGGGCGGCTCAGGGACCGCGGAAGCCTAGGCGCCGAGGGCGTCGTCGACGATCCGCTTCGCCTCTGCCTGCACGAGCTTCAGGTGCTCGGCACCCTTGAAGGACTCCGCGTAGATCTTGTAGACGTCCTCGGTGCCGGAGGGGCGGGCCGCGAACCACGCGTGCTCGGTCACGACCTTGACCCCGCCGATGGCGGCGTCGTTCCCCGGTGCGTGGCTGAGCTTCGCGACGATGGGGTCGCCCGCGAGTTCGGTCGCCGTGATCGCATCGCCGTCGAGCTTGCCCAGGCGTGCCTTCTGCTCCTTCGAGGCCGCGGCGTCGACACGCTCGTACACCGGGTCGCCGAAGCGCTCGGTGAGTTCGCGGTACAGCACCGACGGGGTCTTGCCGGTGACCGCGAGGATCTCCGCGGCGAGCAGGCACAGGAGGATGCCGTCCTTGTCGGTCGTCCACACGGAGCCGTCGAAGCGCAGGAAGCTCGCGCCGGCGCTCTCCTCGCCGCCGAAGCCGACGGTGCCGTCGACGAGACCGGGGACGAACCATTTGAACCCGACCGGGACCTCCCACAGGCGACGCCCGAGCGACTCGGCCACCCGGTCGACGACCGACGACGACACGAGGGTCTTGCCGACCGCGGCGTCCTCGCGCCAACCCGGACGGTTCGCGTACAGGTAGTCGATCGCGACGGCGAGGTAGTGGTTGGGGTTCATGAGTCCGGCGTCGGGGGTGACGATGCCGTGGCGGTCGGCGTCCGCGTCGTTGCCGGTGAGGAGGTCGAACTCGTCACGACGGGCGACGAGCGCGGCCATGGCCGACGGTGACGACGGGTCCATGCGGATCTTGCCGTCCCAGTCGAGCGTCATGAACGCCCACGCCGGGTCGACGTGCGGGTTCACGACGGTGAGGTCGATCTCGTAGCGGTCGGCGATCGCCTGCCAGTAGTGCACGCTCGCACCGCCCAGCGGGTCGGCACCGATGCGGATGCCGCTCCGCTTGATGGCGTCGAGGTTGACGATGTGCTTCAGGTCGTCGACGTAGTTGCCGCGGAAGTCGTACGTCTCGACGGCCGAGGGCTCGGCCATCTTCACGTCCTGCAGGCCACCGGCGATGAGCTCGTTGGCGCGGTTCGCGATCCACGAGGTGGCGTCGGAGTCGGCCGGCCCACCATGCGGCGGGTTGTACTTGAAGCCGCCGTCGGCCGGCGGGTTGTGGCTCGGCGTGACGACGATGCCGTCGGCCTGGTCACCGTTGCCCTCCGCGTTGTACTTGAGGATGGCGTGGCTGAGCGCCGGCGTCGGGACGAAGTCGTCGAACTCGTCGACGAGCACCCGGACCCCGTTCGCGACGAGGACCTCGAGCGCCGTCGTCTGCGCCGGCCCGCTGAGCGCGTGCGTGTCGGAACCGATGAAGAGCGGACCGGTGATGCCCTGGCCCGCGCGGTACTCGACGATCGCCTGCGTCGTGGCGGCGATGTGGTCCTGGTTGAACGCCGTGTTCAGCGAGGAGCCGCGGTGGCCGGACGTGCCGAACACGACCCGCTGCTCCGGGATCGAGACGTCGGGCTTGCGCGTGTAGTACGCGTCGATGAGCGACGGGACGTCGATCAGGTCGGCTTCGGTGGCGGGGGTCCCAGCGCGATCGTTCATCGCCCCAGTCTGGCAGCAACCGATCGGGTCAGGAAGGCGCTTGACCTCCGGATGTCGGGCACCCGACGATCGCGGACGGTCAGCGGGTGGCGAGGACTGCGGCGGCGCTCGCCGAGGCCGACGTGGTGGTTGCCGGGTCGGTCGTCCTCGAGGCGGCGGTCGCACCCGGGTGCCGTTCGCCGGCGGGGGTCGTGAGGTCGGGCAGCGCGTAGGCCTTCCCGGTCACGATGCGCTGGATCGCGTAGAGGCTCTCGGTGGCCGGCCCGAGGTACTTGCCCCGGTCGTCGGCGTTGCTCGAGCCGACCGCGTTGTGGCCGTCGACGGCGCCGAGGTGGTCGCCGTCGCCGAGGGTCAGGCCGTCCGAGCCGAACACGGTCGCTCCCCAGGTGTCACCGGTCGGGTTCGCCCGCCCGGACAGGATCTGCCCGAGGCCCGCGAGGGTGTCGGCACTCGCCTGTGAGGCGTACACGCGACTGGTGGGGACATGGAGGTCGGTGATCGCGATCTCGGAGGGGATGCCCGCCGAGCCGAGCATGACGAAGTCGTCGACGTGGTAGTCGCCGGAGGCCAGCGCGAGCGAGGCCGTCGCCGTGCCGTAGGAGTGCGCCACCACGCTCAGCTGCGAGGAGAGACCGTGCGTCGTCCGGTACGCGTCGTAGCCGGCCAGCACGCCGGCGAGCAGCGGTGCCCCCTCGATGGCGCGGTCGTTGGAGGGCACTTCGAGGGCGGTCGGGCTGTGGCCGCCGATCCAGAGGATCACCGCGCTGTCCGCCGCGGCCGTCTGGATGCGCTTCGCGCCGCGCAGGTAGTCGTCGAGCTCGAGTGCGCTGCTGTTCATCCCCGGGACGAACACGGTGACGTAGGTGGCGGTGTCGACGTCGCCCACCGCGACCGCGACGCGAGGAGGACCGGCCCCCGCCGCCTGCAGCGTGATGAGGTACTCGGGCTGGAGCCTGGCGGCGACCGCCTCCGGGGCGTACCGGTCGACGAGCAGCTTGATCGCGTCGAGTCGCGACACGGTCGTCGCGAGGGCCATCGATGCCGCTTCGCCGTCCACCTGATCGGCACTCGCCGTCATCGCGCGGTAGCTCGCCTCGGTGTCGGTGAGGAGCCCGGCGAGGCGGGACACGTTGGCGGTCGCGCGGTCCGTGTAGGTGACGCCCTCGAGGTTGCCGATGATCGCCGGGTAGCCGGTCATGAGCAGCGCACGGTATCCGGGCGGGAAGGCGGTCCAGAGCTGGGCGACCTGGATCGACGACATCGTCGTGAGGGCGGACGCCGCAGCGGCGAGGTCGCCCACGTAGGTCGCGGTGAAGGCCGCTGCGCTCATGGTGGGGACCGTGGACGCCGCCGGTGCGAAGTCGGAGGCGGCGATCGCGCTGGCCCCGGCGGTCGAGGTCTGCGTCACGGTGACGACGCCGGCGAGGATCGCGGCGATGGCGACGGTCATGACGACCGACTTGACGAGCGTGACGCGCGCTGCGGAGAGCGGCCGCCCGACCCATGTCGGGAGCCGCCAGGCGGGCAGGGTCCAGGAGGGTGCGATGTCGAACGCGGCCTCGGCGCCCGCCGCGAGGTTCAGTCGAGGAGTGGTCCGCGAGGCGGCGTCGGTGAAGACACTCGTCACGTCACTCCTGTTCGTCGTCTCAGGCCATCGGGTGGAGCCTCGCGCGACGTCGGATCACGCATCGAGATCGGGGAGACGAACGGCCGTGAACTCGCATCCCGAGACGAGCGGCAGCGCCCAATACACCCTTGTATCCATTGTGACGGGTATTGGCGTGTTTTGAATAGCTCAAAACGGGGGGTATCCGGGCCGAAACGGCCCGTTTTTCCTGAATATCAGCCGGATGTGACCTGGATGGGAGTCAACACGACGCCGGAGGTCTGTCGCGAGCCACGCGGTACGCTCGGAGGCATGTCTGCCGCACCCCCCGAAGACGCCCGTCGGAGCTACAGTTTTCTCGGTCCGAGCGGGACCTTCACCGAGGTCGCGCTCGGCCAGGTCGAGGAGGCGAGAGGCCAGATCTGGAAGCCGGTCAGCAACGTCGGCGAAGCCCTCGGCGACGTGCTCGACGGGCGCAGTACGGCCGCCGTCATCGCCATCGAGAACTCCGTCGACGGCGGGGTGTCCGTGGCGCAGGATGCACTGGCCACGATGCCCGGTCTGCGCATCGTCGGCGAGGTCCTCGTCCCCGTCAACTTCTTCCTCGTCGCCCGCCCCGGAACCCGCCTCGAGGACGTCGCGATCGTGAACGCGCACCCCGTCGCCTACGGGCAGTGCCACCTGTGGCTCGACGCCAAGCTGCCCTCGCATGGGCACATCCCGGCGTCGAGCAACGTGGCGGCCGCGGCGTCGCTGCTCGACGGCACCTCGACCGCGGACGCCGCCGTCGCCCCGCCCGGCATCGTCGACCACTACGAGCTCGACGTCCTCGCGGAGAACATCGGCGACAACCCGAACGCCGTGACGCGCTTCGTCGTCGTCAGCCGCTCCCGCGAGATCCCGGCGCGGACGGGTGCCGACAAGACGAGCCTCATCGTGGAGCTCCCGAACGACCAGGCCGGCTCGCTCCTCGACATGCTGGAGCAGTTCTCCACCCGTGGCGTGAACCTGAGCCTCATCGAGTCGAGGCCCATCGGCGACGCCCTCGGGCGCTACCGCTTCGTGATCGACGCCCTCGGGCACATCGAGGACGAGCGGATGGCCGACGCGCTGCTCGGGCTCCGCCGGTTCAGCCCGAACGTGATCTTCCTGGGCTCCTACCCGAGCGCCGACCGCACCGCCGTCGACTACCACTCGCGGTACAACGACGAGGTGTTCATCGAGGCGCGCGACTGGCTGCGCGGGTTGCTCTCGGCGGAGCCGCTCGAGGACTGAACCGTGGCGGTCGCTCAGGCGACGATGTCGACGCCGTGACCGCGGAGGCGACGCTGCTCGGCGGTCAGTGAGGCGATGAGTCGTTCGTTCGTGCCGCGGATGTGGTCGGCGACGAGCTCGGCCGCGCGCGTCGCGTCGCCGGCGACGACCGCATCGAGGATGGCGTGGTGCTCCCGGGAGGCCTGGTCGCGGGCCTCCGGGGTGCGGACCTCAAGCCAGCGGGTGCGGGCGAGTCTGACCATCGCCCCGTGCACACCCTCCGCGAGCATGCGGTTGCCCGAGAGCGCCGCGAGCTCCTCGTGGAAGTCGCCGCCGACCCGCAGGACGGTGCGCTCGTCGTCGGGGCGAGGCTCGTCGAGGAGCGCGCGGACGGCGGCGAGCTGCGCCTCGGTGGCGCGCTCGGTCGCGAGTCGCACCGTCGCCGTCTCGAGTGCCTCGCGGTACTCGGCGATGAGGCCGATCTCCTCGAGGTCGATGGGGGCGACGATCCAACCGCGACCGTCGCGCTTCACGAGGCCCTCGGACTCGAGCCGGGTGAGTGCCGCCCGCACCGGCGTGCGGGAGGCGGCGAAGCGTTGCTCCAGGCCTCGCTCGGTGAGTGACTGACCGGGCGCGAGGTCGAGCGTGAGGATGGCCGCTCGGAGGCGGTCGTAGAGCTGGGTCGTCTGCGTCGGGGTGCTCATCCATGCCCTGTTCTCGTCGACTGCTTTGGTATACCAAAATGGTGTACCGTCATGCTAGCAGCCGGATGGACCGGTTGCAGGAAGCGGTTCGATGACCGGAACGACCCCGCCCACGACGGCCCGTGCGGCCACCCGTGGACGCCGCCCGCCGATGCCGAACGCCGGCCGCGCCTGGGCGGTCCTCGGGCTCGGTGTGGCAGCCCAGACCGCCGGGACGCTCTTCGTCAGCACACCGGCGTTCCTCATCCCGCTCCTGCACGCCGAGCGGGGCATGTCGCTCGCCGAGGCCGGCGTCCTCGCCGCAGCGCCCACCCTCGGCATGGTGCTGACGCTCATCGCCTGGGGCTGGCTGGCCGACCGCATCGGTGAACGGGTCGTCATCGCCGGCGGCCTCGCCCTCACCGCGCTGGCGGCCGCTGGAGCGATCGCGGCGGACGGGGTCATCCCTTCGCTCGGCTACGGGCCGCTCGGGATCCTGCTGCTCCTCGGCGGAGCGGCGTCGGCGAGCACGAACTCGGCGAGCGGTCGGATCGTCGTCGGCTGGTTCCCGAAGGATCGTCGAGGACTCGCGATGGGGATCCGGCAGATGTCCCAGCCGCTCGGGGTCACCGTGGCCGCGGTGACGGTGCCGTCGGTCGCGGCGGCGTCGGGCATCTCCGCGGCGCTCACGATCTCGCTCGTCGCGACGGGCGTCCTCGCGGTGGCCTGCGTCATCGGGCTCCGCAACCCGCCACGGACCGTCGCTCCGACGCCCGTGCCGACCGGGACGACGCCGAACCCGATCGCCGCACGAACGCGCAACCCGTATCGCGGCGACGCCTTCCTCTGGCGCATCCACGCCGTGTCGATCCTGCTCGTCGTACCGCAGTTCACCCTGACGACCTTCGCCCTCGTCTGGTTGGTCTCCGATCAGGGCTGGAACGCGCTCGCCGCGGGTGTCCTCGTCGGCGTCTCGCAGTTCGTCGGGGCGGTCGGGCGGATCGGCGTCGGCGTGCTCAGCGACCGGGTCGGCAGCCGGGTGCGTCCGCTGCGCTGGGTCGCCGTGTCCGCGGTCGTCGTCATGCTGCTCCTCGCCGCGGCCGGGTTCCTGCAGTGGCCGGTCGCGGTGGCCGTGGCGCTCGTGGTGGCCAGCACGGTGACGGTCGCCGACAACGGGCTCGCCTTCACCTCCGTCGCGGAGATGGCCGGTCCCGCCTGGGCCGGCCGTGCGCTCGGGGCGCAGAACACCGGACAGTTCATCGCCGCGTCCGTCGTCGGTCCGGCGGTCGGCGCGCTCATCGGCCTCGTCGGGTATCCCGTCGCCTTCCTGGTCGTCGCAGTGCTGCCGGTGGTCGCGATCCCGATCATTCCGAGCGAGGCCGCGGAGCACGACCACCTCTAGCCCGTCGTGCTCCCGGCTCGGTCGGCTCGTCTAGTCGACGTTTGACGGATATCTATCACGGCTGCCAGGCTTGCCGAGGCCTCACGACGGCCCGTGTACCTCCCCGCCGGCGGGTCGCGCTCCACTGCCTCCGACCACCGTCGAGCGACAGTCGGAGACGCCTGGTCGGCCGATCAGAAAGCACCACAGTGACCGGCACCACCACGTCCACCGACCCCGTCCACGCCGTCGCGGAGGCCGCCCTGCGGCGCAACGCGGGCGAACCCGAGTTCCACCAGGCGCTCCTCGAAGTCCTCGAGTCCATCCGCCCTGCGCTCGACGAACACCCGGAGTACCTCGAGGCGGGCATCCTCGAACGCCTCGTCGAGCCCGAACGGCAGGTCGTCTTCCGCGTGCCGTGGACCGACGACCGCAACCGGGTGCAGGTGAACCGCGGCTTCCGCGTCCAGTTCAACTCGGCGCTCGGCCCGTACAAGGGCGGGTTGCGCTTCCACCCGAGCGTGAACCTGTCGATCGTGAAGTTCCTCGGGTTCGAGCAGATCTTCAAGAACGCCCTCACCGCGCAGGGCATCGGCGGCGCGAAGGGCGGGAGCGACTTCGACCCGCACGGGCGATCGGACGCCGAGATCATGCGCTTCTGCCAGAGCTTCATGAACGAGCTCTACCGCCACCTCGGCGAGCACACCGACGTCCCGGCCGGCGACATCGGTGTCGGCGCGCGCGAGATCGGCTTCCTCTTCGGCCAGTACCGGAAGATCACCAACCGTCACGAGTCGGGCATGTTCACCGGCAAGGGCGTCGGCTGGGGCGGCGCCGAGGTGCGCACCGAGGCCACCGGGTACGGGACGGTGTTCTTCGTGGACGAGATGCTCGCGGTCGACGGCCGCGGGGTCGAGGGCAAGCGCGTCATCGTGTCGGGTTCCGGGAATGTCGCGACGTACGCGATCGAGAAGGTCCACCAGCTCGGCGGGACCGCCGTCACCGCATCGGACTCCTCCGGGTACGTGGTCGACGACGCCGGCATCGACCTCGAGCTCCTCAAGCAGATCAAGGAGGTCGAGCGCGGCAGGATCTCCGAGTACGCCGCCCGCCGCCGGGGCGCCCACTTCGTCGCCGGGGGCAGCGTGTGGGACGTCCCGGGGGAGATCGCACTGCCGAGCGCGACGCAGAACGAGCTGCACGAACGCGACGCGATCGCCCTCGTGAAGCACGGCGTCGTCGCGGTCGCGGAGGGCGCGAACATGCCGTCGACGCCCGAGGCCGTGCGGGTGTTCCAGCAGGCCGGCGTCCTCTTCGGCCCCGGGAAGGCGGCGAACGCCGGTGGCGTGGCGACCTCGGCGCTCGAGATGAGCCAGAACGCGGCTCGGCAGCGATGGTCCTTCGACGACAGCGAGGTGAAGCTGCGCGGCATCATGCACGGCGTGCACCGCGCCGCCTACGAGGCCGCCGAACGCTACGGCCGGCCGGGCGACTATGTCGTCGGGGCGAACACCGCCGCGTTCGTGAAGGTCGCGGACGCGATGCTCGCCCAGGGCGTCATCTAGTCCCGCCCCGCTCCGCGACCGGTTCACGATGCAGGAGGCCGCCGGTGCGTCGAGCAGCACCGGTGGCTTCCCGCGTCGACACACCGACCCGGTCCTGAACGGTGGAGCACGAACGGGAGCGACGAGTCGGCCGAAGGTGCGAGACGGGTGTCGGACCGTTACGGCGTGGTCGGTCCGCGGGTGAGGAGTGAGTAGCCTCGAATGATGACCGACTCCCGTCCTGCGACCACTGTCATCGTCGGTGCCGGCCTGTTCGGCCTGTCGACCGCCGTCCACCTCGCCCGTGCCGGACGACGCGTGACGGTCCTCGAATCGGGCGCGGCTGCCGACGCGACCACCGCCGCGGGAGCCGGCTTCGTCGGACTCTGGGCCGCCGGGTACGCCTGGTACTGGAACGAGTCGGAGCTGGCCCTCGAGCAGGCCGGCATCGACTTCTACCGCGGCCTCGACGCCGCCGGGTACGACATCGCCCTCCGCGATACCGGCAACGTCTGGCTCGCCCTCACCGAACAGGCCGTGCTGGATCACCTGCTGCCGTTCGCCGAGCACCCGCTCCGTCCCGAGGACGCCCGACTCCTCACCGCCGTGGAGACCGCCGAACTCGTGCCGGGGCTCGACCCGGAGGCGATCGTCGGCGCCTTCATCCACCCGGACGGCATCCAGATCAGCGCGCCGGACGCCGGAATCGCGCTCGCGGACCTCGCCAGGGCGGAGGGCGTCGAGATCGTCGAACACACACCGGTCGTCGAGCTCATCGTCGAGGACGGCCGGGCCGTCGGCGTGCTGACCGCAGCGGGCGACCGGGTGCTCGGCGACGAGGTCGTCCTGGCCGCAGGCTCCTGGACGAACGAGCTGCTCAGCACGACCGGGCGCGAGCTGCCGTTCGCCCGCGTGATCGCGAGCCGACTCACCACCGCGCCCTTCGGCCTCGACGAGCTGCCGACCCTGATGATCCCGGAGCTCGGCGGCCTCTGGATCAGGGAGCATCTCGGCGGCCTCACCTACGGCAACGGCGTCGGTTACGAGGCGCTCGCGGTGCGTGACAGCCCGGCTGACCGCCGACCAGACCGCCCGGACCTCATCGAGACGATGCACGAGCACCTGACGCCGATCGTCACCGAGCTGATCCCCGCCGCCGCCCCCGTCCTCGACGCCGCTGAGGCCGTCCAGGGCATCGTGTCGTACACGGCCGACCGACGGTTCATCGCCGGTCCGGTCCCCGAACTCGCCGGGCTGTTCGTCGTCGCCGGCGACAACGAGTCGGGCGTCACCCACGGTCCCGGCCTCGGCCGCATGATCGCCGAACTCATCGTCACCGGCGAGAGCCCCTTCGTCGACGCGTCGCGCTACGCGCCCGATCGCTTCCCGGCCCGACCGTTCGCCGACGAGGCGGCGGTGGCGGCTGCCATGCCGGCACGCCGGGCAGTCGACGCCCGAGCCCGGGCGGAGCAGGCCCGATGAGCGACCCCTCGCCCACGACCGGACCGGCACCCCTGCCCGAGCGGGTCGAGGTCGTCGTCATCGGAGCCGGCGTCGTCGGTGCCGCCGCCGCCCGTGCGCTCGCCGAGCGCGGCCATGAGGTGCTGCTCGTAGAACGCTTCGAGCGCGGCCACGAGCGCGGTTCCTCCCACGGCGCGACCCGCATCTTCCGCCAGGGGTACGACGTCGACGACTACGTCGCCCTCACCTCGGAGGCCCTCGCAGGCTGGCGCGAGCTCGAGGAGCGGAGCGGCCGGACCCTGCTCGAACTGACGGGCGCCCTCGACCACGGGCGTCCGGAGATGCTGCACGGGATCGAGGCCGCGATGACCCGAGGTGGGATCACCTCGGAGCGGCTCTCCCCGGAACAGGCGGCGGAACGTTGGCCCGGTCTCCGGTTCGAGCAGGAGGTCCTCCATCACTCGACCGGCGGGCGACTGTCATCAGCGGAGGCGATCGAGGCGTTCCTCGACCTCGCCGTCGTGGCCGGCGCGACGCTCCGGTTCGGCGTCCGGGTCACGGGGGTCGAGCCGATCACGACGACCGGCACCAACCCGGCCGGTGCCGTCGTCCGCACCGAGCTGGGAGACGTCGCAGCCGGCCACGTCGTCGTCGCCGCCGGATCATGGACGCCGGACCTCGTCGGAGAGCTCGCCGCGAACGTCGGCCGCCCGCTCCCCGAGATCGTCGTCACCCAGGTGCAGCCCGCCCACTTCCCGACCACGCTCGCCGCGGAGGCTTGGCCGAGCTTCGTCCACTACCCGGACGACGGCTCGAGCGTCTACGGCCTCCTCACCCCCGGCGAGGGCGTGAAGGTCGGTCTGCACGGTGGTGCGGTGCACGTGCACCCCGACGAGCGCGACGGCCTGGCCGAACCGGAGGAGCTCGCGCGCCTCACCGCCTACGTCGCCGAATGGGTGCCAGGGGTCGACGCGTCGGCACCGCATACCATCAGTTGCCTCTACGACCTGAGCCCGAGCGAGGATTTCGTGATCGACCGGATCGGCCGGATCATCGTCACGACGGGATTCTCCGGTCACGGGTTCAAGTTCGGGCCCGTCCTCGGACGCCTCGTCACCGATCTCGTCGACGGCGACGCCCCGCACCCGCGATTCGCCCTCGCAGCCCACACCCCACCCGACCCGCGCGGTTAACGCCGCCTCCCACGGGCGGACCTCCCGCCCAGCGCCACAGCACCGGCGCCACCCGCCCGGATCAGCACCCGCACCCGCAGCCACCCGAAGGACCCTCCCATGAACCGATCCACCCGATTCGCGGCCGTCGCCGTGAGCCTCGGCGTCGTCGCAGCCCTCGCCGGTTGTGCGGCCCAGGGCGGCACGACGACCACGACCGCGCTCGTCATCGGGACGACCGACCAGATCGTCTCCCTCGACCCCGCCGGCGCATGGGACCGTGGATCGTTCACCCCCCAGAACCAGATCTACCAGCACCTCCTGAGCTATGACGAGGGCGACGTGGTGCCGGCGCCCGACGCTGCGGAGTCCTGCGACTTCACCGAGGCGACCACTTACGTCTGCACGGTCAAGGAGGGCCTGACGTTCTCCAACGGGCACGCGCTCACGGCCTCCGACGTCGTCTTCTCCTTCACCCGCGTCCGGGAGATCGCCGCCGACAACGGCCCGTCGCCGCTGCTCGCGAACCTGGAGAGCGTCGAGGAGGGTGACGACGACCAGGTGGTCTTCACGCTCAAGGTCCCGAACGACCAGACCTGGCCGTACGTCCTGACGAGCATGGCCGGACCGATCGTCGACGAGGAGGTCTTCCCCGCGGACAAGCTGTTGAGCGATGACGACGTGATCGGCTCGGGGCCCTACGAGGTCGACAGCTACCAGTCGGGCGGGCTGCTGTCGCTCGAGGCCAACGCGCGCTACGCCGGCGACCGGGCGAAGACGCAGCACGTGGTGCTCAAGCCGTACACGACGGCGTCGAACCTGCGACTCGACCTGGAGAAGGGCGACATCGACATCGCCTACCGCTCGTTGACCGCGACGGACGTGGCCGATCTGCGCGGTGATTCCGATCTGCAGGTCGTCGACGGTCCTGGTGGTTCGGTGCGTTTCCTCACCTTCAACCTGAACACCCAGCCCGGGGCGGACGACGCGCAGAAGCTCGCGATCCGGCAGGCGGTCGCCTCGCTCGTCGACCGGAAGGAGATCGCCGACCAGGTCTACAAGGGCACCTACGCGCCCGCCTACTCGGTGGTGCTCGACGGCCAGACGGGCGCGACGCCCGCGTTCCAGACCGCCTACGGCGACGCCCCGGACCGGTCGAAGGCCGCCGCCATCCTCGCGGCAGCCGGGGTCAGCACCCCGGTCGCCCTGCCGATCCAGTACACGAGCGACCACTACGGCCCCGACTCCGATCAGGAGTACGCGCTCATCAAGTCGCAGCTGGAGGAGTCGGGTTTGTTCTCCGTCGATCTGCAGTCGACCGAGTGGACGAGCTACGTGAAGGAGCTCAACCCGGAGTCCGGCTACCCCGCCTATCAGCTCGGGTTCTTCCCCGACTACCCGGACCCCGACAACTTCATCCGGTCGGCCTACTCGACGACCGGCGCGTCCGTCGCCAACGGGTACTCCGACCCGGCCGTCGACGCGCTCATCGACACTGAGGCCACGGCGACGGATCCGGCAGCCCGCATCGCGGCGATCGAGCAGATCCAGGCGCTGACCGCGGAGGCGGCACCGATCATTCCGCTGCTGCAGGGCACGGAGACGGTCATCGCGCAGAAGAACGTGACGGGGCTCGAGGACACGCTCGACGCGACCTACGTCTTCCGCTTCGCCGTCCTCGACCGCACGAAGTAGTCCGCCACCCGCCCGTCAGCGCGGTGCGCTGACGTGAGACCTGTCGAATCGGCTTGAGTGCGGGTCTGTGAGGTGGGCGCGCCCCTCCGGAGACCCGCGCTCGCGGCTGGGGGGCGCGCTCGCGTCAGCGCACCGCGCTGGCACCCGACGCGACGCGTTCACCGCGTTGCCACACACCGACCGTCAACGGCACACCGGGTCGGTAGGCGAGGTGCGAGACCGAGGGCGCGTCGAGGACCTGCAGATCGGCACGACCGCCCACCCGGAGCGATCCGACGGCGTCGACACCGTGCTCACGACCGACCGCCACCGCGGCACCCCGTGTCGCCGCCCAGACCGCCTCGGCGATCGTGAGGCGCATCTGCAGCACGGCGGTCGCCACGCAGTACGCCAGCGAGGTCGTGTACGAGGTGCCGGGGTTGCAGTTGGTGGCGAGGGCGATCGCGGCACCGGCGTCGACGAGCGCGCGTGCCGGGGGGAACGGCTCGCGGGTCGACAGGTCGCAGGCGGGCAGCAGGGTCGCCACCGTCGACGAGCCGGCCAGGAGGTCGACGTCGGCGTCGGACAGGTGGTTGCAGTGGTCGACGCTCGCGGCCCCCAACTCGACCGCGAGCCGCACCCCGCCGCTCTCGCCGAGCTGGTTGCCGTGCACGCGGACCCCGAGGCCCGCCGCGCGACCGGCGAGCAATACTTCGCGTGACTCCTCGACATCGAATGCACCGACCTCGCAGAACGCGTCGATGTACGACGCGAACGGCACGACGGCGTCGAGCATCGGGCCCGTGACGAGGTCGAGGTAGTCGCGGCGATCGACGCCGGCCGGCACGAGGTGGGCGCCGAGGAAGGTGACGACGTCGGCGACCTCGGCCGCTGCGCGAGCGGACCGCGCCTCGCCCTCGACGTCCAGCGCGTACCCCGTCTTCGCCTCCAGGAAGGTCGTCCCCTGGGCGAGCGCCTCCGCCCGCAGCCGCTTCGCGCCCGCGACGAGCTGCTCCTCCGAGGCGGCGCGGGTGGCGGCGACGGTCGTGGCGATCCCACCCGCCGCGTACCGCCCGCCGGCCATCCGGGTCTCGAACTCCGCCGATCGGTCGCCAGCGAAGACGAGGTGCGTGTGGGTGTCGACCCACCCGGGCAGCACGGCGCGTCCGCCCACGTCGGTCCGGACGTCGGCGTCGGGTGCGTCGGACGCCGAACCCAACCAGGCGATCCGACCGTCCTCGATGACGAGGGCGGCGTCGGTGATCCGGTTGCCGTCGGTGTCGCCCGGCCCGGAACCCGCGTTGGTCGTGAGTTCGGCGATGCCGGTGATGAGTTCCGTGGTCATGGCTGGGTCTCCTGCGCGGGGTGGTCGGCGGTCTGAGTCGGAGCGGGCCGGTCGGCACCGCGAGAGCCCGCCAGCTCGGTGAGCGCGACCGCGAGGAGCTGTTCCGGTGTGGTCTCCTGCGGCGTCGCGAGGAGCCGGCCGTGTTCGGCCACGAGTCGCCCGCCGACGATCACCCGCTCGACGTCGGACGCGGTCGCGACGAGGGCGAGCTGGGCCGGGTCGGCGCCGGTGGTCCGCAGACTCGACGTCGACACCTCGACGAGGTCGAGCGGGTCACCGACGGCGAGCGTGTGCCGCCCGAGTCCGAGCGAGCGGTAGCCGCCGGCGGTTCCGGCCTCGAGCAGCTCTGCGGGCGAGAACCGGCCCCGTCGGCCGGAGGCGAGCCGCTCACCGGCCTCGAGGCCGCGCAGTTCGAGCAGGGGGTCGACGACGGCGTTCTGGTCGGACCCCACGGCGATCCGGGCGCCGGTGTCCGCGAGGCGGCGTGCCGGTCCGATGCCGTCGCCGAGGTCGGCCTCGGTCGTCGGGCACATCACGACGGTCGCGCCCGACCGCCCGATCGCCGTGATGTCGGCGTCGGTCAGATGCGTCGCGTGGACGAGGCTGATGCGGGGGTCGAGCGCCCCGAGGGCGGCCAGCACGCCCGTCGGCGTCCTGCCCGTCTTCGCGAGGGTGTCGAGGTTCTCCTGCGGTTGCTCCGAGAGGTGCACGTGCAGGGGGACGTCCTCCGGCAGTCCGGTGAGGATGGTGCGCATGGCCTCGACGGGCACGGCGCGCACGGAGTGCAGGGCGGCGCCGAGGGTCACCAGACCGGTCGTGTCGAGCGAGGCAGAGAGCGCTGCGCGCAGTCCGTGCCAGCGGTCGAGCCAGCCGGTGGCGTCGCCGTCGCCGAACGCGAGCTGTTCCGCGAGCAGCGGCGTGGCCGGACCACCGGCGGGTCCGAGACCGCTCGCGAGGTAGGCCGTGTCGAGGAGGGTGAGCCGGATGCCGATCTCGGCGGCGGCCTCGGCGACCGCGAGTTCCATCGCGTGTGCGGTCGGGTACGGGGTGCCGTCGGCCTGGTGGTGCACGTAGTGGAACTCGCCGACTGCCGTCCAGCCGCACACGAGCATCTCGCCGAACACGGCCCTGGCCACACGCCCGTAGTGCTCCGGGTCGAGGCTCGCGGCCGCCGCGTACATCGCCTCACGCCACTGCCAGAAGTCGCCGCCGTCGGCGTGGGTGCGCCCGCGCAGCAGCCGGTGGAACGCGTGGGAGTGGGCGTTGCCCATGCCGGGGACCACGGTTCCGAGGCGCCGGTCGTCCGCCTGCGGGTCGACGCCCCGCTCGACGGTGGCGATGCGTCCTGCGTCGTCGGCGGTGAACCGGACGCGGTCGATCGGTCGGCCGTCGACGATCGCGGTCGCGGCCCAGACGGGAGCTCGGACGTCCGAGGGGACGGCGGTACCGCCCGTGATGCTCACAGGACGCTCCGCAGCAGGGTCTCCAGCGCTTCGACCCCGGCGACGCAGTCGGCTGTCTCGGCGAACTCCTCCGGCGAGTGCGAGACGCCCGTCGGGTTCCGGACGAAGACCATCGCCGTCGGCACCGCACCGTTCAGGACGCCGGCGTCGTGACCGGCTCCCGTCGGCAGCAGCGGCACCCCGCCGAGCGTGCCGGCGAGCCGGGCGGCGAGCGCGGGGTCGAACTCGACGACGCCCGACCACGATTCCTCGATCAACTCCGCCGCACACCCGGAATCGGCGACGGCCTCCTGCACGCGGGCGCCGATGTCCGCGACGAGGGCGCGTGTCTCGGCGTCGGTGGCCGCGCGGGCGTCCACCCAGACGTCGACCTCCGAGGCGATGACGTTGGTACCGCCGGGCACGATGCGCATCCGGCCCACGGTGGCGCGGGCGTCGTCCGTCCCGAGCGCGGCCTGCTCGACCGCGAGGATCGCGCGGGCTGCGGCGATCACCGGGTCACGGCGCTCACGCATGCCCGTCGCGCCGGCGTGGTTGCCCTGGCCGCTCACGCGGAGCCGCCACCGTCCGTGGGCGAGGATCGACGAAGCGACCGCGGTCGGCGAGTCGAGGTCGATGAGGCCGCGTCCCTGTTCCACGTGCAACTCGATGAAGAGTCCGATGCGGGCGAGGGCCTCGTCGTCACGTCCGAGGTGCTCGGGCGCGAGCCCGGCGGCGGCTGCCGCCTCGGCCACGGTGATCCCGTCGGCGTCCGTCAGCGCCCGGGCGGCGTCCGCAGTGATCGCCCCGGACAGGAGCCGGGATCCGAGGCAGGCGACCCCGAACCGCGATCCCTCCTCCTCGGCGAACACCACGACGGCGACGGGACGGGACGGCTGGAAGCCGGTGGCCTGCAGGCGTGCCACGGCGTCTAGGGCGGAGACGACGCCGAGCGGACCGTCGAACGCGCCGCCGCCGGGCACGGAGTCGAGGTGGCTGCCGGTGACGACCGCGTCAGGCCCCGGGGTGCCCCACCACGCCCAGAGGTTGCCGTTGCGGTCCGTCTCGACGTCGAGCCCGAGCCGGGCGGCTCGGGCCGTGAACCACTCGCGCAGCTCGAACTCGGCCGGCGTCCACACGTGCCGGGAGTACCCACCGCGTGCCGGGTCGGTCCCGACACCGGCGATCTCGTCGAGCCCTGCGAGTCGGCCGTGGGCGAGCAGGCCCTCGGTCACTCGCCCTCCCACATCGGCACCCGCAGGCCGCGTTCGCGGGCGACCTCTGCCGCCCGCTCGTACCCGGCGTCGACATGTCGCATGACGCCGGTGCCCGGGTCGTTCACGAGCACGCGCGCGATCTTCTCGGCCGCGAGTGGAGTGCCGTCGGCGACGATCACCTGGCCGGCGTGGATGGAACGGCCGATGCCGACCCCGCCGCCGTGGTGGATCGACACCCAGGTCGCGCCGGACGCCGTGTTGAGCAGGGCGTTGAGCAGCGGCCAGTCGGCGATCGCGTCCGAACCGTCGGCCATCGCCTCCGTCTCCCGGTAGGGCGAGGCGACGGAACCGGAGTCGAGGTGGTCGCGGCCGATGACGACGGGCGCGCTCAGTTCGCCAGAGGCGACCATCTCGTTGAACTTCAGGCCGGCGAGGTGGCGCTCCTGGTAGCCGAGCCAGCAGATGCGCGCCGGCAGACCCTCGAAGGCGATCCTCTCGCCGGCGGAGGTGATCCAGCGGCGGAGCTTCTCGTCCTCGGGGAACAGCTCGAGGATGGCGCGGTCGGTCGCGGCGATGTCGGCCGGGTCGCCGGAGAGCGCGGCCCAGCGGAAGGGCCCCTTGCCCTCCGCGAAGAGAGGCCGGATGTACGCCGGGACGAAGCCGGGGAAGTCGAAGGCGCGCGCGTAGCCGCCGAGCTTCGCCTCCGCACGGATCGAGTTGCCGTAGTCGAAGACCTCGGCGCCGGCGTCCTGGAAGCCGACCATCGCCTCGACCTGCTTCGCCATGGCGAGGCGGGAGCGGGTCGTGAAGTCGGCGGCGTCGGTGGTGGACTCGCTCTGCCAGTCGGCAAGCGCCGTGTCCTCGGGGAGGTAGGCGAGCGGGTCGTGTGCGCTCGTCTGGTCGGTGACGATGTCGATCGCGACGCCGCGACGCAGGAGCTCCGGGAACACGGTCGCCGCGTTGCCGACGAGGCCGACGGACAGCGGACGGCGTTCGGCCTTGGCGGCGAGCACCCGGGCGACGGCGTCGTCGAGGTCGTCGGTCATCTCGTCGAGGTAGCGGTGGTCGACGCGGCGCTGCAACCGGGACGGGTCGACGTCGACGATGAGGACGACGCCCTCGTTGAGCGTGACGGCGAGCGGCTGTGCGCCGCCCATGCCGCCGGCGCCGCCCGTGAGGGTGAGGGTGCCGGCGAGGGTCCCGCCGAACCGCTTGTCGGCGATCGCGGCGAACGTCTCGTAGGTGCCCTGGAGGATGCCCTGCGTGCCGATGTAGATCCACGAGCCGGCGGTCATCTGTCCGTACATCGTGAGGCCCTCGGCCTCGAGCTTGCGGAACTCGGGCCACGTCGCCCAGTCGCCGACGAGGTTGGAGTTCGCGATGAGGACGCGCGGTGCCCACTCGTGCGTGCGGAAGACGCCGACGGGCTTGCCGGACTGCACGAGCAGGGTCTCGTCGGACTCCAGCCCTTCGAGGGTGCGGACGATCGCGTCGTAGGCCTCCCAGTTGCGGGCCGCCTTGCCGGTGCCGCCGTAGACGACGAGGTCCTCCGGGTGCTCGGCGACCTCGGGGTCGAGGTTGTTCATGAGCATCCGGAGCGGGCCCTCGGTCTGCCAGCTCTTGGCGGTGAGGGTGGTGCCGCGTGCGGCGCGGATGGTCCGGGTGGTGTGTGCCGAGTCGGTCATGCCCTCAGTCCACTCCGCCGGGGGTCGCCCGGCGAGGTCCGTCGACGACGAGGTGTCTGGGGGACCAGACATCGGGCCGCCGCCGGGCGGGCCAGGGGTGGCCGCTACGGCAGGGTGACGAGCAGCCCGCCGCGGTGCGCGTCGAACGCGACCATGGTCGCCATCCCGAACGCGTCACCGTCGAGTTCGATGTCCTGCGCCTCCTCCACCCGGAGCGTCAGCGCCTCCGCCCGCAGGTTCGTCACCGTGTTCGCCCCGCGACCCTCGGTGAACCGGATCATCCGACGCCCGACCGCTGTCCGTCGCAGCACCCGGTTCTCCCACGTCACCTTCCGCCACACGAGCAACCAGCCGAACGCGCCCTTCGGCTGCAGCACCGCCACGTCGAGGAAGCCGTCGTCGAGTTCGGCGTCCGGCATGAGCTGCACCCCGCCCTGGAGCGTGCCGCAGTTGCCGACGAGCACGGAGCTCACCGTCGCCGCATGCCGCCGGTGCCCGCGCAGCTGGTAGTGGATGCGGAACGGCGCCGCGGTGATGATGGAGCGGAGGCCGGACTCGACGTAGGCGAGCCAGCCGAGCGACTTCTTCAGGTCCGGGTTGGCGGTGGAGATCATCATCGCGTCGACCCCCATGCCGGCCATCACGACGAACGCGTGCTCCTCCTCGGAGCCGTCGGGGCGCGTGATCATGGCCACGCCGATGTCGATGGGCCGGGTCTCGCCCGTGAAGGCGGTCCCGATCGCGGCCGCCTGGTCGCCGAGCGGCAGCTTGAGGTTCCGTGCCAGCAGGTTGCCGGTGCCCGAGGGGATGAGGGTCAGCGGCACCCCGCTCCCGCGCAGTCCCTCCGCGACGGCGCGCACCGTCCCGTCGCCACCGGCCGCGAGTACGACCCGTGCTCCGTCGAGGACCGCGCGTCGCGCCTGCCCGACGCCGGGATCCTCGACACTCGTCTCGTAGAGGTGCGGAGCCGCCCACCCCGCCTCCTGCGAGCGGGCCTCGAGAGCGCTCCGCAACCGGGTGGCGTCGACCTTCACCGGGTTGTACACGAGCGCTGCGTGCGGGGGAGTCGGCATGGCCCAACGGTACTGTCCCGGGGCCCTGGCGCCGACCTCGATCGCTAGACTTGCCGGGTGATCGATCCCGTACTCCTCCGCGAACAGCCAGAAGTCCTCCGAGCGTCGCAGCTGAAGCGAGGGTCCTCCGTCGACCTCGTCGATCAGGCCATCGACGCCGACACCGCACGCCGGTCCGCGATCACCGGGTTCGAGGAGCTCCGCGCCGAGCAGAACGCCTTCGGCAAGCAGGTCGCCAAGGCGCCCAAGGAGGAGAAGGCGGCACTCGTCGCCCAGGCGCAGCAGCTCTCCGCCCGGGTGAAGGAGGCCCAGCAGGTCGCGACCGAGGCCGAGGCCTACTTCGCCGATGTCGCCGGACGCATCCAGAACCCCGTCCTCGACGGCGTGCCCGCCGGTGGAGAGGCCGACTTCATCACGCTCCGCGAGGTCGGCGAACGCCCCACCTTCGACTTCACCCCGCGCGACCACCTCGAACTCGGCGAGCTCCTCGGCGCCATCGACATGCAGCGCGGCACCAAGGTCAGCGGCTCGCGGTTCTACTTCCTCCGCGGCATCGGCGCGCGTCTCGAGATCGCCCTCATGAACCTCGCACTCGACCGCGCGATCGAGGCCGGCTTCGTCCCGCTCATCACCCCGACGCTCGTGCGCCCCGAGATCATGAAGGGCACCGGATTCCTCGGCGAGCACGCCGACGAGGTGTACCAGATCGCCGGCGAAGACCTCTTCCTCACCGGCACGAGCGAGGTGGCGCTCGCCGGGTACCACTCCGACGAGATCCTCGACCTCGAGCAGGGTGCGCTCCGCTACGCCGGCTGGTCCACCTGCTACCGCAAGGAGGCCGGCTCCTACGGCCGCGACACCCGCGGCATCATCCGCGTGCACCAGTTCAACAAGCTGGAGATGTTCGTCTACACCAAGCCGGAGGACGCGGCGGCGGAGCACGAGCGCCTGCTGTCCTACCAGGAGGCCATGCTGCAGTCGCTCGGCCTCAGCTACCGGGTCATCGACACGGCCGCCGGCGACCTCGGTTCGAGCGCCGCCCGCAAGTTCGACGTCGAGGCCTGGGTGCCGACGCAGGACGCGTTCCGCGAGCTCACCAGCACCTCCAACTGCACCACGTACCAGGCCCGTCGCCTCGACACCCGGTACCGCACGGAGTCGGGCAAGACGACGCCGGTCGCGACGCTCAACGGCACGCTCGCGACGACGCGGTGGATCGTCGCGATCCTCGAGACGCACCAGCAGGAGGACGGCAGCGTCGTCATCCCCGAGGTGCTCCGGCCCTACCTGGGTGGGCTCGACGTGGCACGGCCGATCCGATGACGTCCGAGACGACGCCGGAGCAGCCGGCCGCGACCTCGCCCCGGCTCCTCGTCGCGCTCGACATCGACGGCACCGTCCTGCACGAGGACGGCTCGCTCAGCCTGTCCGTCGCCGACGAGGTCCGCCGCGTGGTCGCCCTCGGCCACGTCGTCACCCTCGCCACCGGTCGGAGTTGGGAGAGCACCCGCCCCGTCCTCGAAGACCTGGAGTTGACGCCGCAGTACGTCGTCTGCGCGAACGGTGCGCTCATCATGAAGCGCGACGAGTCGAAGCCAGACGCCTACGAGCGGTTCTTCATGGAGACCTTCGACCCGACGGAGGTGCTCGGCCTCATCCAGCCGCACCTGTCCGAGGGCAGCTACATGGTCGAGTACCCCGACGGCTTCCGCAAGTACACGGTCGGCATGGAGGACTGGAACCTCGAGAACGCCGTCGAGGTGCCGTTCGAGGAGCTCGTGACGAGCCCGGTCACCCGCGTCGTCGTGGTGTCGCCGAGTCACGACGAGGAGGAGTTCCTCCGCATCGTCGACCGCATCGGACTCAGCCAGGTGAGCTACGCGATCGGGTGGACGGCCTGGCTCGACATCGCCCCGAAGGGCGTCAACAAGGCGACCGCACTCGAGCGGGTCCGGCAGTGGCTGGGCTTCGAGCGTTCGCAGATGGTCGCGGTCGGAGACGGCCGCAACGACGTCGACATGCTCGGCTGGGCGGCCGACGGCGGCCGTGGTGTCGCCATGGGCCAGGCACCCGAGGAAGTGCTCGCCGTCGCATCCGAGGTCACCGGCACCGTGACCGACGACGGTCTCTCTCAGCTCCTGAGGAGCATTTCGGGTTAACATCGTCCAAAGCTCTGTGCCTGCACGTCGTTTCCGGTGCGCACGGGGCGTCGGGTCGTGCCGGTTCCATCGGTCGCCTCCCGCGTCGCTGCAGCCCGGTCCGCCCGGGTTGGAGCCAGCCCTGTTCCTGAGATGAGAGCGAGATCCATGACCCGCCACGCCGACGCGTCCAAAGCGCGCGCCGCCGTCCGTCACGGCAGGCTCCGCAAGTCCAACCCGTTCGCCACCGTCGCGAAGGTGATCGCCGCGACGGCCGCCGTCGTGGGTGTGAGCGGCATCGCGGTCGCCGGCGTGGCCGCGCTCGACCTCGCGAACAGCGTGAAGCCGGTCGCGCACCTCGACAACGAGACGCCCGGTGCCCCGCCGCCCAACATCGGCGCGATCGAGGGTGGCGTCAACCTCCTCCTCGTCGGCAGCGACTCGGGCGACGGCAACGAGGCGTACGGCGAACGTGACGAGAACCTCAACGACGTCACGATCCTCATGCACATCTCCGCCGACCACTCGAGCGCGACGGTCGTCAGCTTCCCGCGCGACATGTACGTGCCGATCGGCGACTGCGCGAACGGCGGCAACGGCCGCGACAAGATGAACACGGCCCTCATGTACGGCGGGGCGGACGGCGGGCTGGCCTGCGCAGTGTCCACCGTCGAGGGCATCACCGGCCTCTCCATCCCCTTCGCCGCACAGATCGGCTTCGACGGCGTCATCTCGATGTCGAACGCCGTCGGCGGTGTCCCGGTGTGCGTCACCGAGCCGTTGAACGACGCCTGGAGCGGCATCAACCTCGACGTCGGCACCCACGACCTCTCCGGCGCGTCCGCGCTCGCCTTCCTCCGCTCGCGTCACGGCGTCGGCGACGGCAGCGACCTGTCGCGCATCTCGAACCAGCAGGTCTTCCTGTCCTCGCTCGTCCGCACGCTGAAGAGCAGCGAGACGCTGTCCGACCCGATCAAGCTCTACTCGATCGCCCGGGCCGCGCTGAAGAACGTGACCCTGTCGAACAGCCTGAACAACATCGACACGATGGTGTCGATCGCGGCCGCGCTGAAGGACATCCCGCTCGACCGGGTGGCGTTCGTCCAGACGCCGACCGCCACGGTCGAGGGCGGCGTCGAGGCGACCTCCGATGCCGACGTCCTGTGGACGGCACTCCAGAGCGACCAGGCGGTCGCGCTGTCGGCGACCGGCAAGTACGTCGTGACCGACCCGAACGCCCCCGTCACGCCCGATCCCGCGGCGACCGATGCGGCTGCCGATCCCGCTGCGCCGGTCGACCCGTCGGCGCCGGTAGACCCTGCCGCCGGTGGCGCGGTGGCGCTGCCCGACACGATCACCGGCCAGAACGCGGCTCAGAACACCTGCACGGCCGGTCGTCCCGAGGAAGACCAGTAGCCACCGGGTGATCGGATGGGGCCGCTTCGCCGCTGGCCCCATCCGATACACTCGATCCTGGTCGGCCGCAGCGTCATCGCGGGCGATCGACCATCAGGAGGGCTGTCCGAGCGGCCGATGGAGCCAGTCTTGAAAACTGGTGGGCAGAAATGTCTCGTGGGTTCGAATCCCACGCCCTCCGCACGTACTCAAGATGGCCGGCTGGGCCTGGCGGCGCAACGCTGGCGCGTCGCGGGGTGCGAATCCCACGCCCTCCGCACTGTTCACCACACCGTTCCGCACCGTCTTCCACACCCGGATCGGGTGGCCTCACCGTGGCTCCGGGGCATCCGGCTGTGCGCTGCACACGCTCCCGTGGTTGAATCGACCAATGCCCCCGCATTCGCCCGACATCGACGAGCCCGCCGGCGAACCCGCGGCTCGACGCAAGGCAGCTCGTGGGCCACGCCCGAAGAAGCTCGCGACCATCGCCAGACACGGCCGTCTGAAGCGCTCGAGCCCGGTGGCGACGGGCCTGAAGATCCTCGCCTCGACCCTCGCCGTCGCCCTCGTGAGTGGTGGCATCGTCGCTGGCATCGCGCTGTGGGACGTCGCCGCGACGGTGAAGCCTGGTGTCGCGCTCGTCGACGCGCAGGGTGAGACGGTCACCGACCTCCCCGCGATCGGCGCGTACCCGGGCGGCGTGAACCTCCTCATCGTCGGCAGCGACTCCCGTGCAGGCCAGGACCCGGTCTTCGGCGACGCCGAGGAGGAGACCGGCAACCTCAACGACGTCACCATGCTCGTCCACATCTCCGAGGACCACAGCAACGCGACCGTCGTCAGTTTCCCGCGCGACATGTTCGTGTCCATCCCCTCCTGCCCCGACCCGACCGGCGGTTCGTTCGACTCGATGAGTCGGCAGAAGATCAACACCTCGCTCAGCTACGGCGGCCTCGCCTGCACCGCGCTGACGGTGTCGCAGCTCACCGGCCTCGAGATCCCGTTCGCCGCCGAGGTGCAGTTCAGTGGGGTGATGGCGATGTCGACCGCGCTCGGCGGGGTGACGGTGTGCGTCGCCGACCCCATCGAGGACGAGTACACGAACACCTTCCTGTCGGCCGGCGAGCACACGCTCGAGGGCTACGAGGCCCTGCAGTTCCTCCGGACCCGTCACGGCGTCGGCGATGGCAGCGACCTCAGCCGGATCAGCAACCAGCAGGTGTTCCTGTCGGCGATGATGCAGCAGGTGAAGAGCGCCGAGACGCTGACGAACCCCGCCATCCTCTACTCGCTGGCCAAGGCGGCGGCGCAGAACATGCAGCTGTCGGATAGCCTGACGAGCCTCGACACGATGATCGCGATCGCCATGACGCTGCGCGAGGTCGACCTGTCGAACATCGCGTTCGTGCAGTATCCGAACGAGGCCGTCGAGGGTGGTGTCGAGCCGATCGACGACGCCGCGACCGCCCTGTTCGCTGCGCTCGCCAACGACCAGCCCATCCAGCTCACGGGCGCCACGGGTGCGGGCGCGGTCGCGAACCCGGCCGACCCTGCTCCCGCAGGCCCGGCGGAGGGCGCCGATGCCGGCGCCGATCCGGCGGCGACGGCTCCGCCCGCGGATGCGGCAGACACCTCGGCCGGTGCCGTCGTGCTGCCCTCGTCCGTGCAGGGGCAGACCGCCGACCAGCGGACCTGCTCGCGCGGTCGCACCCTCGAGAATCAGTAGCCCGCGCAGACACCCGGTCCATGAGCTGGCTCCGGTCCATGAGCTGACTCCGGTCCCTGAGCTGACTCCGGTCCCTGAGCTTGTCGAAGGGCGTCCCGCGCCGATCGAGCCGGGGGATTCGTCTCCGCGCCCATCTCCGGTTATGCTGGTCGTCGTGCGTCCGTTCGCGAGCGCACATGGAGACGTCGCATAGTTCGGCCTAGTGCACCACCCTGCTAAGGTGGAGTCCCCGTAAGGGGACCGCGGGTTCAAATCCCGCCGTCTCCGCGCTAGATCTTCAGCTCGAAACCCTCGCCTCGGCGGGGGTTTCTGCGTTGCACGGAGCATGTCGGAGTCGCCAGCGCGGTGCGCTGGCGTCACCGCGCCCCTGGCGCGTGAGCGCGCCCCTCCGGAGACCCGCGGTCGCGCGTGCGACCCCCGCTCACGTCAGCGCACCGCGCTGGCGGACACGGCATGTGCCGGGTGGGCGTCAGGCGGTATGACGGAGTTCGCCGTGGTGGCGGAGTTCGCGGAGGATGCTGAAGGAGCATTCGTAGTGCTCGTCGGTGAGCGTACCGAGTGCGGCGATGGTCCCGCGATCCAGTCCGGAACGGACGGCGAGGGAGTGGAGTTCGCGTCGTGAGATCGGGAAGTCCACGCTCCTGAGGAGGGTCTTCAAGTCGGCGCACACCGCTGTTTCGGGGGTGTCCACCGTGTCTGGGTAAGGTCTGGCATCCATGTCCACATTGTCTGCATGGCCCCCCGAAAAGGCGACAGCGCGGCTCGGTTCTGGCGCGAGAGGGCGCTAGCCTGACGTGAAATGATGGGAGGGAGCCGCGCCATGCCTGAGGATCGCGACCATGCGACGACGCCCCCGACCGACCTCGTAGCCGCCGCGGTCGCCCTCCTGCGTCGACCGCTCCCGACCTTCGTCGCCGAACGGAAGCGCCTCGCCACCGCAGCGCGCGAGCACGGCGACACCGACCTCGCCACCGCGATCCTCGCGCTCCGGAAACCGTCGGTCGCCGCCTGGGCGCTCAACGTACTGGCCGCCCACCAGCCGACGGCCCTGGACGAGCTCGAGCAGCTCGGTGCGGCGCTCGCCACCGCCCAGAGCGCCGGCGACGGAGCGGCACTCCGTTCACTCGGCGTCGAACGGCGTGCCCTCGTCTCGCGACTCGTCGACATCACCGTCGCCGCGGCCGCCGAGGAGGGGGCGACGCTCTCGTCGACGGTCGTCGAGACGGTGCGCCAGAGCCTGCAGGCCGCGAGCGCCGATGCGGAGTTGGTCGCGCAGCTCTCGACCGGACGGCTGACCGACGCTCCGACCGCGAGCGGGTCGGGATGGGGTGGCGTCGTCGGCGGGCCAGGCGTCCGACACGACGACGCCGAGGCGACATCGGAGCGCGATCGGCAGACGCAGGATGACCCGGCGGAGGCCGATGACCGCCGCCGACGGCTCCTCGCCCGCCTCGACGTGGCCGAGCGCGAGGCGGGCACCGCGGAGGGCGCGAGCGAGGAGGCGAACTCGCTCCTCGACGACGCCGCGGTCCGCCGCGCCGACCTGCTCCGGGATCGCGAAGACCTCGCCCGCCGGCTGGACGAGCTGGATGCCGACCTCACCGACGCCGCTCGCGAACTGGCTCGCCGGCAGCGCGAGGCCGATCGCGCGCAGCGTTCCCTGGATGCCGCCCGCGAGGAGGCAGACCGCCTCCGTGCCGCACTCGACGAGTGACCCCTGCCGGGCTCCGGCCGGCCGACCCTCGGTGGTCCGCCGGGAAGCGTCTCCCGCACCGCGACTTCCCGGCGACCACGGACACCCGGCACGCGCCTAGACTCACCGTGTGGGTGAAGTGCGACAACCGGAAGCCGTCTGGCAGCAAGGGACACAGCAGTTGGAAGCGGAGCGTTCCGAGCGGATGCCGGTCCTCGGGGACGTGCAGCAGCACGATCGCCTGACCCTCGTCGCACCGGATCTCGCGTGCACGATCTGCTCCGCCGCGCTCGCCCTCGGCGACCGCGTGCTGCGCTGCCCGGCCGGGCACAGTTTCGACATCGCGCGCCAGGGGTATGCGTCGCTCGTCGTCGGTGGCCGGACGCCCAAGACCGGCGACACGCAGGAGATGGTCGCCGCCCGCGCCGCCTTCCTCGAGGCGGAGCACTACGAGCCGATCGCCGACCACGTCGCCAGGACGCTGCCGCTGGCCCGCTTCCTCCCGGACGGCTCCGTCGATGACGACAGCGTCCCGCTCGTCGTGGACATCGCGGGAGGGACCGGCTACTACCTCGGTCGCATCCTCGACGCCCGGCCCGCCTGGCGCGGGTTCGGATTCGACCTCTCGCCCCTCGCCGCTCGCCGGGCCGCGCGCGCTCACGGACGGGCCGCCGCCGCGACGGCTGACGCGTGGGCTCCGTTCCCCCTGCAGACGGCGTCGGTCGATCACCTGCTCAGCATCTTCGGTCCACGCAACGGTGCTGAGATGCGCCGCGTGTTGCGGCCCGACGGACTGCTCACCGTCGTGACACCGCAGCCTGGCCACCTGGCCGAACTGCGCGACCGCCTCGGCATGATCGGGATCGCCGAGCGGAAGGACGCCCGCCTCGACGCCCAGCTGGAGGGCTTCGAGCTGCGCTCCCGCGAGACCCTCGACTACGCGGTCGAGTTGATGCCCGAAGAAGTGCGCGACGAGGTCCAGATGGGCCCGAGCGCCCACCACCTCGACGACGACGTCTTCGAACAGGCCATCGCCGACCTGCCCGGGTTCACCCGCGTCACCGTCGCCGTCACCGTGAGCGTCTTCGCCCCTGCCTGACGTCGCGGCAGAGGCAGGCGGCCGGGCCGTCGGTGGTGCGTCGATACGATGGAGGGCACTCATCGAAAGGCGCTCATGACGATCACCGCTGCCGCAGACGGCTCCGCCCTCGGCAACCCCGGACCCGCAGGCTGGGCCTGGTATGTCGACGACGACTGCTGGGCGGCCGGCGGATGGCCGCACGGCACGAACAACATGGGCGAGCTGCGCGCCGTCCTCGAACTGTTCCGGGCGACGGAGCACGTCGACGACGACCTCCACATCCTCTGCGACAGCAAGTACGTCATCGACTCGATCACGAAGTGGATGCCGGGCTGGAAGAAGAAGGGTTGGAAGAAGGGTGACGGCAAGCCGGTCATGAACCTCGAGCTCATGCAGGAGATCGACGCCGCCATCGCCGGCCGGCGGTACCGGTTCGAGTGGGTCAAGGGACACGTCGGTCACCGGCTCAACGAGGCCGCCGACATCCGTGCCCGGACCGCCGCCGAGGCCTACCAGCGCAAGACGACCGTCCCAGAAGGGCCAGGGTGGACCCATGGCGGCTCGGCTGAGGCACCGAGCGAGACCGCGTCTGAGCCTGAGCGAGCCGAACCCGCAGCGGTGACGCCGACCGTGGTCGAGGTCGACGAGCCGCGGACGGCACCGGTGTTCGACGCCGAGGACGACGGTGCACTGTTCTCGCTCGACGTCGAACCGACGTGGCACACGCTGACCCTGGAGGTCACCGCCGACGAGCACGAGCGTCTCGTGCGCCGCGCCCGCGAGGCCGGCACGAGCGTCGAGGACCTGCTCCGCAGCCTGATCTGATCACCCGGTGCGCCGTTCGTTCGCCCATTCTTGGGCGAGGGGACACCCGTTCGCCCAAGAATGGGCGAACGAATCAGGTCAGCGGGCGGCGGACTCCGGCGCGCCGTCGTCCTCGGGCACGGCGAAGCCGTAGCTCGCGTCGACGAGGATCGGCAGGTGGTCGGAGATCCCGCGACGCAGCGTCTGCACCCGGTCGATCTTCAGGCCGACGGACGTCGCGAAGTCGAAGTGCCCGCGGAACATCTTGTAGCGCGTGTAGGTGCTGCGGTCGCTCAGGCTGAGGTCGTAGCCGCTCTCCTGCATCTTCGTGCCGAGCCCCTTCTGGAAGAGGGGGTAGTTGTAGTCGCCGACCATGAGCGTCGGGACGTCGCCCATGGCGTGCAGCTGCTCGTGCGCCGCCTTGATCTGGTGGCGCCGCAGCGAGTTGAGCGCGGTGAGGGGCGCGGCGTGGAAGGAGGCGACGATGAGTTCGCGGCCGGCCTCGACATCGGTGAGGCGCGTGCCGATGAGCCGCTCGTGCGCGGGCGCCAGCACCATGTCGTGGAGCGACTTCTTCAACGCGAAGGTCTGCGTCGACTCGGCGGTGAACCGGTCGCGGCGGTAGTAGATCGCGAGGCCCAGCCGGTTGCGGTGGGTGCTGTCCGCGAGGTGCAGGCTACCGAGCTCGGCCGGGAGCTGCAGGGTGTCCGCCTCCTGCAACGCGAGGACGTCCGGCCTGAACTCTTCGGTGAGTGCGACGAGTTCGCCGCTGGCCTTGTTCTTGCGGAGGTTGTAGCTGATGACCTTCATCCCAGCCTCACATTCTGTTGGCAGAGCTCAAGACTACGGTCCTCACCGCCGTCGGACGCTCTGGACGGGCCCGGACGACGGTGCGTCGCCGGACGAGGGCGGTCAGGAGGGGGTGTCGACGACCGTGAGTCGTTGGGTGGCGCGGGTGAGCGCGACGTAGCGCAGCGACAACGCCGACCGACCCGAGCCGCCCAACTGCTCCGGCTGGACGAGGACGACGCTGTCGAACTCGAGCCCCTTGCTCTCGCGAGCGGTCCCGCTCCACACCCGGCTGCGGTCGGCTCCCGCGTCGGCGAGCAGTGCGTCGATGTCCGCCACCAGCGGGCGGGGGGCGATGACGCCCGCGATCCCGACGTGCGCGGTGATCGCGTCGACCGCTGCCTGCACGGCCGTCGCTGCGAGCTCGTCGGGGCTGACGGTGAGCTGCACGGGCTCCTCCTCGCCGCGACGGATCGACACGGGGGCGGGGGACTCCGGGTCGAGTTCGAGGCGGACCGGGTCGGCGAGCTCCATGATCTGCTCGGGCGTCCGGTAGTTGACCGTGAGGAGCTCCTGCGTCCACCGGGGGAGCTGCGGACCGAGCAGCTCCTGCCAGCTGGAACGCGTGGCCGAGGTGCTCTGCTGGTTGATGTCGCCGACGAGCGTCATGGACCGGTTCGGTCCGCGACGCAGGATCGCGCGCAGGAGCATCGGGGTCAGTTCCTGCGCCTCGTCGATGATGACGTGGCCGTAGACCCAGGTGCGGTCGGAGGCCGCGCGCTCCGCCGGGCTCCGGTCGTCCTCGATGGTCTGCCGGTCGGCGAGGTCCTGCGCGGAACGCAGGTAGTCGTCGTCTTGGGCCTCGTCGTCGATGCTGATGTCGCCGATCATCTCGAGCACGCTGCGCGCGTACTCCACGTCGTGGCGGCGCTCGTAGGCGGCTCGACGCTGGCGTTCCAGCTCGGGCCGCTGGTCTTCCCCGATGAGTTCGGCCGCCTCGTCGACGAGGGCGATGTCGCCGGGGGTGAGGCGGTCGGCCCAGGCGGTCTCGCCTGTGGTGTCGGGGTCGGCGGGCGCACGGAGCAGGAGCCGACGCTCCTCGTCCGTGTGGTCCGGCGTCACGCGAGCCAGCAGCTCGGCATCGGTGAGGAGACGGTCGACGACCTCGGCCGGGTCGAGGATCGGCCACATCGTGTCGAGCAGCTCCTCGACCTCGGGCTCCTCGCTCAGCTCCTGTCGGCGTTCGTCGGCGTCCTCGCCCGTGCGGGGCTCGAAGCCGTCGCGCTTCGCCTCGAGGCCGATGAGGTGCGTCAGGACGGCCCGGTCGAATCGCAGCTTCGCCTCGTTGTGCGGCGTGCCGGAGCGTTCGATCCCGGCCTTGATCCGGCGGAGGACCCCCGGAGTCACCCGCAGCGGTCCGTCGCCGGCGATGCGGATGGTCACCGCTTCGTCGAGCGGCACCTGTCGTTCGCGGACGGCGCGGGCGACCACATCGGCCATGCGCAGCTGGCCCTTGAGCTCCGCGACGTCGAGCGAGTCCTCGGCGTGTGCGTCGAGGCCGGGGACGAGCGTGGCCGGCGTGACGAGCACGACGGCCGTCTCACCGAGCGAGGGCAGCACCCGGCTGATGTAGTCGAGGAAGGTCGAGTTCGGCCCGACGATGAGCACGACGCTCCGCATGAGGCGCTCGCGGTGCTCGTAGAGGAGGTAGGCGGCGCGGTGGAGGGCGACAGCGGTCTTGCCCGTACCCGGCCCGCCCTGCACGAGGAGGGTCCCGGGCAGGGGTGCGCGGATGATCGCGTCCTGCTCCGCCTGGATGGTGTCGACGATGTCGGCCATGTGCTTGGTCCGTGCGCGACCGAGGGCGGCGAGCAACGCGCCGGACTCGCCGATGCCGCTCGGCTCGTCCTCGCTGAGCAGCGTGGTGTCGAGGACTTCGTCGTGCACCTCGGTGACGCGGCGACCGGCCGTCCCGATGCGCCGGCGGAGGCGCAGCCCCTCGGGACGCAGGGGCGTCGCGGTGTAGAACGGTCGCGAGGCCGGGGCGCGCCAGTCGAGCAGCAGCTGGTCACCGCTCTCCGGGTCGCGCAGGCCGATGCGTCCGATGTGGTGACGTTCCTCGGTCTCGCGTTCGAGCAGGCCGAACAGCAGACCGTAGCTGGACGACCGCAGCTCGACCATCCGCTGACGGTGATGGGCGACCAGGGCGTCGCGTTCCGAGAAGCTGGAGTCGTCGTCGCCGTCGAAGGCCCGGAGGGCGAGCTCGGAGCGCCGTTCCTCGAGGTCGGACTGCGTCCGGATCACGTCGTGCAGCCGATCGAGGTGGTCCTGTTCCTCGGCGATCGCGTCGTTCTGCACGGTGCTCCTTCTGGGTGTGGCGCGGTCCGTGTTCCGGGTTCCCTGCGAGGACCGCACGAATACGGTAGTCGCTTTCCAGCGCCTCGCCGTCCCTGGAGGCGAAGCTCCCAGAGAGCTGACGGGTGCACCCTGACGCGGGATCGGACCGCGCGCGCGGCTGATCGGTAGGCTGGCGGGCATGAGCGCACCGGACGGATGGAAGCCGCAACCCCCTGCACCGCACGAGGCGTACCCGCAGCAGCCCGCTCCGCCACAATCCGGCGCCGTGCAGCCGTACGTCCAGCCGTACCCGGTGCAGCCGTACGCCCAGCAGTACCCGGTGCAGCAGTACCCGGTGCAGCCGTACGCGCAGCAGCCGTATGCGCAGCCGATGTATCCGGCTCCCTACCCCTACCCGCAGTCACCGCCGCGTGGCCTGAGCATCTCCAGCATGGTGATCGGCCTGGTCTCGCTGTTCTTCGGGTTCACCTTCGTGCTCCCCGTCGTCGGGTTCGTGCTCGGACTCATGGCGCTCAAGCGGGAGCCGACCGGTCGGGCCATGGCGATCACGGGTGTCGTCCTCAACGGACTGTTCCTCCTCGGGTGGGCGGCGCTCGTCGTGCTCTGGGTGTTCGTCATCGGTGGCCTGCTCGCCGGTGTCGGCGGCGCTGCCTCGACCGGCATCAGCGCGTAGCGGGACCGCTCCGGTCGGCGGCGCGGTCAGCCGGCGGGGACGACCGTGCTGACCATCGAGAGCACCACGGCGCCGTCGACCTCTTCGCGTTCGAGCCAGACCGCGATGCTCGAGAACTCGGTGAGCGAGGCGGCGTGCGTCCCGCCGCACGCGAGGACCGCAGGCCCGCCCGGCAGCTCGCAGTGCCACCGTCGGCGATCCGTGAGCCCGTCGCCGTCGCGGTCGATCCGGACCGTCGCACCGCTGTCCAGCCAGCCGTCGAGGGTCTCGCGGATGCGTGAGCCGAGCGCCTCGAGATCGTCCAGGGCGGCCGGGTCGAAGCCCTTCCGCCGGAGGGACTTGCCGATGCGGTAGCGGTCTGTCGACGCGTGCGGCGCGATCCTGGAGGACTCGCAGGCGAGCGCGTCGAAGTCCGGTGCGCCCAGGGTGTCGAGGGGGACCTCCTTCCGCCAGGCGTCGGCGAGCGCAGTGTTCAAGGCGAGGGAGGCGAGGTGGCAGCCGGTGTGTCCGGCCGACAAGGCGTGACGGGTGGCGGCATCGACCTCGACGCGTGCCGTCGCGCCCTCCACCGCCGCGGCTGCAGCATCGCCGGCCACCAGGTGCACGACGAGGAAGGCCCAGCCCTCCGTGCCCTTCTTCACGGGGACGGCGTCGCCGAGGTACAGCTCGGTGCCGTCCGTCGCGCCCACCACGCAGTCGAGCACCGCGACCTCCCTGACGTCGTCGCCGTCGCCGAACCGGATGGTCGCCTGGTCGGCGGGCTGGTCGGGCCACGCGGCGTCCACGGGGTGGCAGGCCGTCTCGTCGAGCACGACGGCGAGGCGGTCGCCCACGGGTTCGACGTGCAGCACCGTGCCGGTCGAGACGAGGGCTCCTGCCGGGTAGGTGACGCGCGTGTCCGAGGTGGGAAGGGTCATGCCTCCACGCTAGCGCGAGCATCTCCGATGCCCGGGGTCCACTGTCAACCCCGGGAAACCGTTGAGGGTCCCCACGTAGAGTCACGGGACACGGGGCGCGACGCGCTCCGCGGAGAGGAGTGCATCATGACGGATCAGCAGGACCAGCGTTCAGACGACGACCTCGCGACCGGTGAGGCCGGAGCCGACCAGGAGGCTTGGGAGGGCGCCGACATCGACACGGCGGAGCTCGTGAGCTCAGACCAGACGACCGCCGGCTCGGGCTCGGACGGCTCGAGCCAGACCGTCGACGGCACGGGCTCCGAGGATGCCGCTCCCGCCGAGGAGCAGGCGACCGAAGAGGCCGTCGAGACCCCGGAACCGTCGACCGAACTCGACGAGCCGCTGGGCGACGCCGACGCCGACGGTTCGACCGATCACCAGCCCGACTCGGGGCCGGCCTCCGAGGTCACCGATGACGCGCGTGAGGTCTACGACACCGCTCCCGACTGAGCGATCACCGGAACGACGCCCGACGGGCCGTCCTCGTGCGACTGCACGACGGAGGCCCGTCGTGTCGTGTCGGGAGCTCGTCGCGGGCGTCCGGTACTGCGTGAGCGGGCGCTCCCCGCAGGGGTCTCCGCTCAGATCGGGAGCAGCGACCAGACGACGGCGAGTGCGACGAGGCCGGCGACCCCGGCGATCGCCAGCGCGTTGAGCATGCGGTGCTCCACCATGATCGCGATGTACTCGCGCAGGAATGCACTCGGTACGTAGTACGCGGCCGTCGGCGACCCGATCACCTGCGCGTCGCTGCCGGTGGAGCGCGCCAGGAGGGCGGCCCGGAGCACGTGGTAGTTGTTCGTGACGACCAGGGTGTCACCGGTCCGGCCGCTCGACTCCTGCAGTTCGCGCGAGCGGAGCAGGTTCTCACGGGTGCTCGTCGACTCGGTCTCGGGGAGCACGTCCGTCGGCTCGGCGCCGTTCGCGATGAGGTACTCCGCCATGGCGACACCCTCGGGCCTCGGCTCGTCGTCCCCCTGACCCCCGGAGGGGATCAGCAGTGGTCGGCGCGTGCCCGGACGCGCTGAGCGGTGGATGCGGAGCGCGAGGTCCAGACGGCTGCGCAGCAGCGGCGGGACCTGTCCGTCGATCAGGCCCGAGCCGAGGATGACGACCACGTCGGGCACGACGGTGTGTCGGAAACGGCTGTAGACCAGCGAGTACACGCCGAACGCCGCGAAGGTCGCCGCCGCGTACAGACAGGCGAAGCCGAGGAGGACCCCCACCGCGACGAGGAGGATCGCTGCCCAGGACGGCAGGGGACTCAGATCGAGTCCGAGGACGAGCAGGACGGCGAGCACCGGGAGGACGAGGATCGCGACGCCGGCGAAGAGGGAGAGCAGGTTGCCGAGACTCCGTCCCTCGAGTCGGATCATGGTGATGCCGTTCCCGACGAGGAGCACGGCGAGGACGCCCACCAGCACGACCGCCCCGAACGTGGCCAGCAGGACGGTGAACGGAATCGTGCGGGCGGCCTCCGTGAGGAGGGCGCCCAGTGCGCAGGCGATGGCCGCGACGAGGAAGACCCCGTTGCGCAATCGGCGTGCGTCGCGCCGTCGACTCGCGAGGTAGAGCACGGCGAAGACGACGGCCGGGAGCAACAGGATCATGTCCTCATCCTGCCCGAGCGCCGGTCGGGACCCGACCCCCGGTGTCCGATCGCGTCGACCGCTACGATCGCGGTGGTTTCGGCGTCATCGCCTTGAGGGTCGCCTCCTCGGCGTCGATGGCCGCCAGGACTGCGGCGACGGCCGGTTCCTGGTAGCGGCCCTCCGCGCGCGCGGCGAGCAGCGCCTCCCGTTCGGCGGCGATCATCTGTCGTCGGAGGCGGGCGAACGCGATGGTGCGGAGTTCCGAGCCGTCTCCGGTGTACTGCTCGAGCGCGTTGGCCACGAAGCTCGCGTTGGTCCGCAGGCGGGTGAGGACCTGTTCCTCGTCGTCCTCCGTGGTCAGCTCGTCGAGGCGCGACAGACCGGCCGTCTGGACTTCCGCCATGAGCATCAGCTGCTCGACGCGCTCCTGGCTGTGGTTGGGCGGCGGGAGGTGGAGCGCCCGGATGATCGCCGGTAGCGCGAGTCCCGAGAGGAGGGTGCCGACGACCACGACGAACGCCAGGAACTGCAGGAACTCGCGGGACGGGGTGTCCTCCGGCAGCAGGAACACGGCGGCGAGGGTGACGACGCCGCGCACCCCGGCAGCGGAGACGGCGATCCCGTTGCCCCACGACCAGCTCCGCTCACGCAGTCGTCTCGGCCCGAGGCGGTAGATCGCCGTGACCGTCATCTCCCACACGAAGCGGGAGACGATGAGCGCCGCGAGCACCCCGACACTGATGAACACGGTCGGCCAGAGGCCCGGCCCGGTCTGGATCGCGCCCTCGAGGATCCCCGCCAGGTTGAGGCCGATGAAGAGGAAGACGGCGTTCTCGAGCAGGAACTGGATGGTGCGCCAGTTGAGCGACTCGGCGATGCGTGCTTCGGCCGACTGCACGATGGGCGCCCGGTAGCCGAGGAGCAGACCTGCCGAGACGACGGCGAGCACGCCGGAACCGTGGATCGCCTGGGCCAGGAGGAACGCGAGGAACGGGGTGATCAGCGACAGACAGGTGTCGAGCACTGGGGCACGCAGGCGTCGGCGGACCTGCGAGAGGACCCAGCCGACGGCGAGCCCCACGCCGACACCGGCGACGACCTCGATGACGAACTCACCGGCGATCATCACCGGGTTGACGACGCTCGTGATCGCCAGGATCGAGGCGTTGAGCGCGACGAGCGCGGTGGCGTCGTTCAGCAGGCTCTCGCCCTCGAGGATGGTGAGCACCCGTCGGGGGAGTCCGAGACGGCCGGCGATCGCGCTCACGGCGACGGCGTCGGTCGGGGCGATGACCGCCGCGAACGCGAAGGCGGCGGCCAGGGTGATCGAGGGGATCAGCAGCCAGCTCGCGAACCCGACCGAGACGACGGTGAAGGCGACGGCGCCGACGGAGAGCAGGATGATGCCGTCGTTGCGGGCTCGGATGTCGATGAACGAGATGCGGATCGCGGAGGCGAACAGGAGCGGCGGCAGCAGGCCGTAGAGGATGAGGTCCGGTTCGATCTCGACGGTCGGGACGGCGGGGATGAACGACGCGACGCCGCCGACGAGCACCAGGGCGATCGGGGCGGAGACGCCGGCTCGGCCGGACAGACCCGACACCGTGACGGTGACGACGACGAACACGACGATCCACGAGATGAGGGCGACCGGATCCATGTGGGGATTCTCCCACCTGGTGGCCCGTCAGGACCCGTCCGATCGTCCGGACTCGTGCCGGTGTCGGCAGCACTGCCGGGGACACGACGACGCCCCCGCACGGTCAAGCCGGGCGGGGGCGTCGGGTGAAGCGGCGCGGCGGCTCAGCCGCGACGGTTCGAGGCGCTGCTCGAGGTGCGCGACTTGGAGCCGGTCTCAGGCGTGCGGAGGCCGAAGCGGTAGGTGAGCTTGTCGGTCGAGTGACCGCGGCCGTGGACGCCGGTGCTCGAGGAACGGTTGGAGGACGCGGGGGTCCGAGTCTGGGTGATGGACATGGTGGATCTCGATTCTGATGTTGCGGATGATGGATGAGCCGGATCCAGAAGGGGAATGCGACGACGATCGCGGCTGGTCGCATGGATGAAGCGACGAGACCGTCCGGAGTGCAGCTGGGCCGTCATGCGGCCGTGCTGGTCGGCTGGGGCCGTCCGGTGGATCGTTGTTCGCCGTTCTGGGAAGCGGCAGTTGGTGTAGATGTCGGGAGCATCGGCGGATCCGTGGAGGTGTGGACTCTGCACACGGAAGCCGGTTGTGACATCGGCACTCAAGGAAGGACAATACGGCTTGAAGCTGTGAAAGAGCTGCGAGCGTGGATTCCGGGAGGGTGCCGGTGTCGATGCCCGAGCCCGGACTCGGGCATCGACAGGCGACCGACGGTGTCGCAGAGCTTCGGGTCACCGAACCTAGGGGAAGGGGTGACCCTATCTCCCGCGCGCTCGAAAGGGTATCGAGCTCGGGAGGCCGGAGGGTGATCGCGGGGGGTCGACCAGTTACCGGCGGGCCGTTGGAAGAACTCCAACAGCAGATATATTAACAGCTCAGCAGCGCACTGTGCTGTGCGTTCGCTGGGAGCCTCAGTCGGACGCGAGGAGACGCAGGATCCGAGCAGTCTCGGCGGCCACTGCGGAGCGTCCGGCTCGGACATAGGTGCGCGGGTCGACGAGATCCGGCCGCTCGTCGAGGACGCCTCGGACGGCCCGCGTGAAGAGACCGTTCAGATGTGTGGACAGGTTGATCTTCGTCATCCCGGACCGCACGGCGGCACGAAGCTCGTCGTCGGGGAGGCCGGACGAGCCGTGCAGGACGAGCGGCACGGAGACCGACTCGCGGAGTCGACGGATGAGGTCGTGGTCGACGGCCGCCTCTCGGCTCGTCATGGCGTGCGACGTCCCGACGGCCACCGCGAGGGCGTCGACGCCGGTCGCGGCCACGAACGCGGTCGCCTCGGCCGGGACCGTGCGGGCACCGGGCGCGTGTACGCCGTCCTTCCCGCCGACCTCTCCGAGCTCGGCCTCGACGGCGACGCCACGCTCGTGGCAGAAGTCGACCATCTCCTTGGTGGCCCGCACGTTGTCCTCGTAGGGGAGGGTCGAGGCGTCGAACATGACGCTGTCGACGCCGAGCTCGACTCCTTCGCGAATGAGCTGCGCCGACTCGACGTGGTCGAGGTGGACGAGGACCGGCACGGTCGCCGCCCGCGCGATCGCCAGCGAGGCGAGGGTGATGGGGGCGAGGGAGCCGTGGTACCGCACGCAGTTCTCGCTGATCTGCAGGATGACCGGCAGCCCCGCTTCCTCGGCTCCGGCGACGATGGCCTCGGCGTGCTCGAGCAGCACGACGTTGCACGCCGCGATCCCCGCGTTCGACGTCGATGCGTGGCCGAGGAGGGTGGTGAAGTCGATGGCGGTGGTCATGGGGTCACTCCCGGATGGTCTGAGGCGGATTCGGACGGTGTGGTGGACGACGGTGTCGGCACCGCGGACGGTCCGGTGGTGGAACGGGTGGGTGGGGCGAGGAAGCTGCGGAACGCGTCGAGGTCGATCGAACCGGCGACGGGCTCCAGCACGGCCGCTGCTCCGGCGGCGGCGGCGGTCCGGAGTGCCTCGGGGAGGGTGTCCCCGGCGCGGAGTGCTGCGACGAGTCCGGCGGTCGCGGCATCACCGGCTCCGGTCGGATTGCCGCTCACGCCGGGGACGGCCGGCACCTCATGCTCGGCCGTCGCGTCGCCGGCGGTGAGGCCGTCGGCGCCGCGCGAGATGACCACGGTGCCGGCGCCGAGCGCCAGGAGCGCCGCGCGCGCATCGGAGAGACTGGAGGTACCGGTCGCTTCGACTGACTCCTCGAGGTTGGGCTTGAGGATCGTCGCGCCCGCTCTCGCCGCGGCGAGCAGTGCCGGCCCGCTGACGTCGACGACGACGGGGACTCCCGCATCCACACCCACCCGCACGATCGACTCGACGACGGTGTCGGGGGTGTTCGGCGGTAGGGAGCCGGACAGGACGAGCATGCTCGCACCCTGGACCGCGTGCGCGAGTTCGGTCGTCACCGCGGCCCACTCCTCGAGCGTCACCGCCGGCCCGGCTTCCGCGAACAGCGTGGGGTGATGCTGGCCGTCGACCACTGCGACCGTCGAACGCGTCTCACCGGCGAGTTCGACGACGCGGGTGGGGAGGCCGTCCGTCTCGAGGGCGGTCCGGAGCCACGAGCCGGACGGGCCACCGAGGGGGAGCACCTGCACGGTGGGGACGCCCAGCGCGCCGAGCACCCGAGCGACGTTGACGCCCTTCCCGCCGGCGCGTCGGACGACGGAGAGCACGCGCTGCGTGACGCCGATCTCCTGCTGAGTGACCTCGTACGTGATGTCCACGGCGGGGTTCGGCGTCACGACGACGACCTGACCGCCTTCGCGGCTCAGCGCCGTCATCGTGCCGACACCAGGCGTCGGGCGAGGATCCCCGCGCCGACCGTCGCCGCCTCGTCGCCATGACGGGCGGGAAGGACGGCAGGCACGCGGACGATCGCGAGGCGTTCCCGCAGGGCGTGTTCGAGCGGGTCGAAGAGGGCTGCGCCGGCGAGGGCGAGTCCGCCGCCGACCACGATGGCGGCGGGTGCTGCGACGACGGTGATGCCCGCCAGCGCCTCCGCGAGCGCCTCGACGGCGTCGTTCCAGATCGCGACGGCCGGAGCCTCGCCACGAGCGGCCGCATCCGCGACGGTCTTGGCGTCACGGGCACCCGCGCGTCGCGCGATACCGCCGGCCGATGCGAGCTCCTCGACGCGGAGTCCGCGGTGCGGTCCGTCCTGGATCACGCGCTGCCCGATCTCGCCCGCCCAGCCGCCGCCGGCGAAGGGGGCGCCGCCGATGACGAGTGCCGAGGCCAGGCCGGTGCCGACGGGGACGAACGCGATGGTGCCGTCGATCCCGGCCGCGGCCCCGGACACCGCTTCGGCGAGGGCGCCGGCGCGGACGTCCTGACCGAATGCGAGCGGGACGTCGAGCGACGGGCGGAGCAGCTCCGGGAAGGCGAGGTCGCGCCAGCCCAGGTTGACGGCGTGGATGCAGACGCCCTGTTCCTCGTCGACCACGCCGGGGACGACCACGCCGAGCGCGACCGGCGGCGAGACGGCGCGCGCCGCGTCCACCAAGCGGAGGACGACGTCCCTCGTCCGGCTGCCGGACGGGTCGTCGACCGGGGTCGCCTCGCGCCAGCGTCCGAGGATGGTGCCGTCGGCCGCCGTCAGTGCGGCCTTGACGCCCGTCCCACCGACGTCGACTCCGAGGACCGCTCCGGCGGTCACGGTGTCAGGATGACGGAGCGTGTGAGCGAACGGGGGCGGTCGGCGTCGAGGCCTCGGGCCTCCGCCAGGGCGATCGCGAACCGCTGGGCGACCACGAGTCCTGCGATGGGGTCGAGGTCGTGCTGGACGAACGTCGCGCCGGTGGCCGCGACGTCGTCGGGCAGGCCGGCGGGGGTGGGGCCGAGCGACCAGACGAGCCGGCCGGGCTGCGCGATGGCGATGGGGCCGTGGCGGTAGTCCATCGCCGGGTAGGACTCCGCCCAGAACTGGGCCGCCTCGCGTGTCTTGAGGGCGGCCTCGTAGGTGAGGCCGACCGCGTGCCCGAGCCCGATGAACGACACCTGGTCTGCCGAGAGGTAGTCGTCGATCGGGATCGTCAGGGCCTGTTCGGCCTCGATGGCGAGGGCCTCGACGTCGTGACCGAGCGAGCCGCGGAGGAGCGCGAGCGTCGTCGTCGCGAAGCGGGTCTGCACGACCGAGCGTTCGTCGGCGAAGGGGAGCGCGACCACGTGGGCCGCCGGGACGGTCGCCGGGGAGTCGTCGACGGCCGTGATGAGGACCGTGGTCACCGACTCGCCCACCGCCTCGAGCAGCTGCACGATCTCCGTCGTCGTGCCGGAGCGCGAGATGGCGACGATGCGGTCGTAGTCGCGTACGCCGGGGAACTCGGAACCGGCGAACGCGTCGGTGATGCCGAACCCGGCCTGCTCGCGGAGCACGGCGTAGCTCATCGCGATGAACCAGCTGGTGCCACACCCGACGACCGCGACGCGCTCGCCCGGCTGCGGCAGCACGGGGGAGGTCTCCGGGATGAGGGCGGCTGCGGTGCGCCAGGATGCGGGCTGCGACGCCAATTCGGCGGCGACGAAGGTGTCGGGCATGAAGTGCCTTTCGCGTGGAGGGACGCGATCGCGACGGGGCGATGCGTTGGAAGTAACCATACCGGATCGAATCTGATCGATACCAGAGCAAATCATCAGAATCGATCACACAGGTGCTCGCCGAGCGCCCATATGATGGTCACAGTACGCCCGACTCGATCCGGAATGCAGGACAGATGACGCAGCAACAGCGACTCAACGCCCTGCTCGAGCTCGTGAGCGAACGCGGCAACGTGACGATCGCCGAGATCGGTGAAGCGCTCGGCATCTCCGCCGCGACCGCGAGACGCGACCTCACGGCACTCGCCGAGCAGCGCCTCGTCACCAGGACCCACGGCGGCGCCGCGGCGCTCGGCACCGGCTACGAGCTGCCGCTGCAGTACAAGATCGCGCGGCAGGCCGACGCGAAGCGGGCCATCGCGAAGGCGGCGGCCACCCTCATCAACGTGGGCGACGCCGTGGGACTGAACGGTGGCACCACGACGAGCGAGGTCGCGCGGGTGATCGGTCGGAGCGAGCACCTCGTCCGTTCCGACGGCGACGCGTCCGTCACGATCGTCACGAACGCGCTGAACATCGCCTACGAGCTCTCCGTCCGGTCGCACGTGAAGATCGTCGTCACGGGTGGTGTCGCCCGTCGGCAATCGTATGAACTCGTGGGCTCGCTCGTCGCCGGTGCGCTCGCGGAGATCGCCCTGGACGTGGCGATCCTCGGCGTCGACGGACTGAGCGCGCAGTTCGGCGCCACCACCCTGCACGAGGGCGAGGCCGCGGTCAGCCAGGAGTTCGTGAAGGTGGCGAAGCGGGTCATCGTCGTGGCCGACAGCACCAAGATGACGAAGGCGACCTTCGCCCGCATCTGCCCGCTCGACCGCATCGACGTGCTCGTCACCGATGCGGCGGTGGATCCGGCCCTGGCCGAGGCACTCGCCACGGCCGGCGTCGAACTCATCATCGCCGACTGACCGCGGGCGGTCTGCCCGTTCCCGGATCCCGCGGCTTCCCGGGCCCCTCCGGTCGCCGAGCCTCCTTCCGACCACCGAGCGATCCCCTCCTGGTCACTGAGCCTGTCGAAGTGCGACCCCGCTCCACATGTTTCGGCGCGGTAAAACCTCTGCACCGCATCCGCCGAGCCCCTTGCGTGATCGCTGTGATCGCCTATTGTCATTTCATGATCGTTTTGGCATCATATGAATCAACTTCACGCAAGGAAGCGGATGTGATCGAGTGAGCAACGCACCAGCCACCACCCCCACCGGGCTCCGGGTCGCCGTCATCGGCACCGGTCAGCGCGCGTACATCGCGGAACACGTGGCCGCGAGCCCGACGCCGGCGGCGATCGTCGCAGCGGTCGACACCACCGAGATCGGCCGCAGCCGCGCGCGGCAGATGTTCGGCGACGACCTCGACGTCTTCGACTCCCACCAGGCGCTCATCGCGCAGGGCGGCGTCGACGCCGCGATCGTCACGACCCCCGACTGGACCCACAAGGAGATCGCGGTCGACCTGCTGCGCGCCGGTATCGCCGTGTACCTCGAGAAGCCGCTCGCGATCACGCTGGACGACGCCGATGCCGTGCTCCAGGCCGCCTACGAGTCGCGGACACCGCTCTACGTCGGACACAACTTCCGGCACGCGGCGGTCGTCCGGCTCATGCACGAGATCATCGAGCGGGGCGACATCGGGGCGGTCAAGTCCGTGTGGGTACGCCACTTCGTGGGCAACGGCGGCGACTACTACTTCAAGGACTGGCACGCCGACCGCTCGCGCGTGAACACCCTCCTCCTGCAGAAGGCGAGCCACGACATCGACGTGGTGCACTTCCTCGCGGGGGCCTACACCCGACGCGTCGTCGCGATGGGCGACCTCGCCGTGTACGGCGACGTCGAGGACCGCGAAGACCGCAGCGGCCAGACCATGGCCGACTGGTTCTCCTACGACAACTGGCCGCCCGAGGCACAGCGCGGACTCAACCCGGTGGTCGACGTCGAGGACGTCTCGATGATGCTCATGACGCTCGAGGGTGGGATCACCGCCAGCTACGAGCAGTGCCATTTCACCCCCGACTACTGGCGGAACTACACCGTCATCGGCACGCACGGCCGGCTCGAGAACATCGGTGACACCGCCGGAGGGACGGTCAAGGTCTGGAACCGTCGACGCACCTGGAGCACCGAGGGTGACGCCGAGTACCCGATCGCGGGCGTCGAGGAAGGGCACGCCGACGCCGACGTCGACACCATGAACGAGTTCCTCGCCTTCGTGGCCGACGGGACCCCGACGACGCTGTCCCCGGTCGCCGCACGGCAGGCGGTCGCCGCCGGTGCGCTCGCCGCGCACTCGCTCCGGAACGGTTCGATCCCGCTCGACGTGCCTCCCCTCGACCCGACGCTCGTCGAGTACTTCTCCTCCCTCACCACCAGCACCGCGACGCCTTCCCGCACTGCACCGCACTCCCTCGACGCCGCCACCCGGTAGCGCACCTCGAAAGGACTCCCGTCATGCCTTCGTTCTTCACGAACCGCACCTCATCACCCGGTGGCCGCGCCCGTCGCCGAGCCGTCGTCAGCGGCATCGGCCTGCTGGCCGCCGCAGCCCTCACCGCCGGATGCAGCACCGGGGGCGGCGGCGCGACCGGCGGCGAGTACGCCGCAGCCCCGAAAGACCTCAAGGCCGAGATCACCTACGGCGTGTGGGATCAGGCCCAGGTCGCGGCGATCGACGCCAACATCGAGGCGTTCAACGAGGTCTACCCCGACATCACCGTCAATGTGAACGTCACGCCGTGGGCGTCCTACTGGTCGAAGCTCCAGACGCAGGCCTCGAGCGACACGCTCCCCGACCTCTTCTGGTTGAACGGCCCGAACTTCCAGGTCTACGCGGCCAACGGCAAGATCGAGCCGATCACCGGCGCCGTGAAGGCGGGGGACATCGACCCGAAGAACTACCCCGAGGCCCTGAACGAGCTGTACTCGCTCGACGACACGCAGTACGGCGTGCCGAAGGACTTCGACACCGTGGGCGTCTGGGTCAACACGGCCCTGTTCGAGCAGGCCGGCGTGGCCCTGCCCGCCGACGACTGGACCTGGGACGACTTCGACACCGCAGCACAGACGATCTCGACGAACCTGAAGGACCAGGGCGTCTACGGGGCCGCCGGCGGTATGGACGGCCAGACCACGTACTACAACACGATCCTGCAGGCGGGTGGCGAGGTCATCAACGCCGACCAGACCGAGTCCGAGTACGACAGCCCTGAGGCACAGGCCGGGCTCCAGTTCTGGACGGACCTCATCGCGAACGGCTCCTCGCCCAACATGCAGCAGCTGACGGACACCCCGGCCGACCAGTGGTTCACCTCCGGCAAGGTCGCCATGTACTGGGGCGGCAGCTGGCTGCGGCCACTCATCGGCGAGTCCGACGTCGCCGCCACCACGCAGGCCTTCCCGTTGCCGATCGGCAAGGAGCAGGCGACGGTCATCCACGGCGTCTCCAACGTCGTGGCCTCCGCCAGCAAGAACAAGCAGGCAGCCCAGGCGTTGCAGGTCTTCCTCGCGAGCGAGGAGGCCCAGCAGCAGCAGGGCGACCTCGGTGCCGTCATCCCCGCGTTCACCGGCACCCAGCAGTCCTTCGTCGACTCCTACCCCACGATGAACCTGCAGGTCTTCCTCGACGCCCTCGACTACGCCAAGCCGCTGCCGGTCTCGGAGAACACCGCAGCCTGGAACGCGCTCGAGGTCGAACTCCTGCCCGAGGCGTTCAGCGGCGACAGGCCCGTCTCCGACGTGGCGAAGGACATCGCCGAGCAGATGAACGCCGCCCTGGCCAAGAAGTGACCGGTCAGACCGTGATGCGCACCCCGTCGGCGCCGCTCTCCTCATCGAGAGCGGCCCGGCGGGGTGCCGCCCGCGGCGACGGTGCCTGGCCGTGGGCGTTCGTCCTCCCGCTCCTCACCGGCATCGGCGTCTTCTTCATCTGGCCGATGATCCAGACCGCCTACTACTCGTTCACCGAGTGGGGCGTCTTCGGCGGGACCACGTTCACCGGCGTCGAGAACTACGTGCGACTGTTCGCCGACCCACGGCTCTACGCCTCGCTCGGCAACACCCTCATCTACACGGCCGTCGTCCTCCTCGGCATCCCGATCGCCGTGTACCTCGCCAGCCTGCTGAACCTTCCGGGCCTCCGCTTCGCGAGCTTCTACCGGGTGCTCTTCTTCCTGCCGTACGTGGCGATGCCGACCGCCGTCGCGATCGTGTGGCGCATCATCTTCAACGGCGACTTCGGCATCCTCAACTACACGCTGTCGCTCGTCGGCGTCGATGGTCCGTACTGGATCAGCACCCCGGGCACCGCGATGTTCGCCGTCGCCATCGTCGGCCTCTGGTCCTCGCTCGGTTTCTCGATGATCATCCTGGCCTCCGGCCTCAAGAACATCGCGCCCGAACTGTACGAGGCGGCCGAGCTCGACGGGGCGACCCGGTGGCGTCAGTTCCGCTCCATCACCGTGCCGTTGCTCACCCCGAGCATCTTCTTCGTCACGATCATCACGGTCATCTCGAGCTTCCAGCTCTTCGACCTGCTGTACGCGATCCTCGGCAGCACGAACCCGGTGCTCCCGAAGAGCATGTCGCTCGTCTACTTCTTCTACGACCAGGGCTTCGTCCAGAACGACAAGGGGTACGCCTCAGCCATCGCGATCGTGATCTTCCTGATCATCGGACTGGTCACGCTCCTGCAGTTCCGGCTCCAGAAACGATGGGTGAACCATGACTGAGCAACTCACCGCGACGGCGCCGCTCACCACTCGCGCCGTCACCGTCCCGGGATCCGGCCGACCGACCGCTGCCTCCGCCCGCCGCCGCGACGCCGGTCGTCCCGGCCAACGGCGCGGGTCCCACGTCGTGGCCCACATCGTGCTCGGCGTCGGCGGCCTCATCATGGCGTTCCCGTTCATCTGGCAGATCATCATGTCGCTCTCGACGAACGCGGAGGTGCAGAGCGTGGTCCCCACGTTCTGGCCGGCGGAACTGCAGTGGCAGAACTACGCCGCCGTGTTCGAACGGCTCCCGTTCCTCGATCAGCTGCGCACGTCGATCCTCATCACGGTCATCCGGACCATTGCGCAGATCGTCCTCTGCACCATGGCCGGGTACGCGTTCGCCCGCATGCGGTTCCGGGGGCGCACGATCCTGCTCGCCGTGACGCTGTCGATCCTCATGGTGCCGTCGCAGGCGTACCTCATCTCGCAGTACCAGATCGTGCAGGGCTTCGGCTGGTTGAACACCACGCTCGGCATCGTCGCACCCGGGCTCTTCAGCGCGTTCGGCACCTTCCTCATGCGGACGGCGTTCCTGAACCTGCCGACGGAACTCGAGGAGGCCGCCCGGATCGACGGGGCCGGACCGTTCCAGATCTTCTGGAAGATCATGCTCCCGCTCGCGAAGCCGAGCATCAGTGTGCTCGCGATCACGACGGTGCTGTGGTCGTGGAACGAGCTCCTCTGGCCGCTCGTGGTCTCCACGTACGCCAACTCGATGCCGCTCGCCGCCGGCCTCGCGACGCTCTCGAGCGACAAGACGACGGACTACCCGGTGATGATGGCGGCGTCGATCCTCGCCATGGCGCCGGTACTGATCCTGTTCATCGTGCTGCAGCGCCGGGTCATCGACGGGCTCGCGTTCTCCGGACTGAAGTAGTCCGCCCCCGGTCCCTGAGCTCGTCGGAGGCGAGAGCCGCCCTTCGACAGGCTCAGGGACCGCCCTTCGACAGGCTCAGGGACCGCCCTTCGATAGGCTCAGGGACCACCCTTCGACAGGCTCAGGGACCGCCCTTCGACAGGCTCAGGGACCAACTGGCGTCAGGCCTCGCCGGTGCTCCACCAGGAGGCGATCGGCGTGCCGTTGACGAGGTGGTCGCCGATCGCCCTCGCCTTGAACCGGGCCGGGTTGTGCGAGGCGATCGTGCGCGCGTTCCGCCAGTGCCGATCGAGCGCGAGGTGCGTCTCGACGGCGCTGGCGCCACCCACGTCGAACAGGGCGGTCGCCGCGTCGAGCACCGCGGGCAGGATCACGAGTTGTGCTCGGGCCGTGGCGAGCTCGACGGCGGCGAGCTGCACCCGGGCCCGTTCCGGGTCTCCAACGAGGATCGCCCGGCTCGAACGGTCGAGCGCGGTCGTCGCCGCGGCCAGCGCCGCGTCGGCCGCGAAGGACTTCGCCGACAGCTCGCCGACGACCTCCTGCACGATCGGGTCACCCTGAGCGGTGGCGGCAGCTCCGTGGCTGTACGTCCTCGTCCGTGCGCGGACGAACGCGGCGGCGTCGTCGACGATCGCTCGCCCGATGCCGGTGACCGCGGCGAGCAGGACCAGCTGCACGAACGCGCCACCATGTGACGGCCGGTCCGGTTCGCGTCTCATCACGGTCGAGGGATCGACAGCGACATCCGTGAACACCGTCGTGCCGCTGCCCGTCAGGCGTTGTCCGAATCCGGTCCAGTCGTCGATCCGATCGACGCCGGGGGCACCCGTGTCCACGAGCACCGAGACGAACTCGCCGTCCTCCTCGGCCGCGACGCCGACGAGGTCGGCGAACAGCGTGCCGGTGCTGTAGAACTTCGTCCCGTTCAGCCGCAGTCCCTGCGGCGTCCGGGTGAGTCGCGTTGCGAGCGACCCGACCTTGGCGGTCGAACGCTCATGGCTCGCGTTGCCGACGATGGCTCCGTCGGCGAGGCGGGCGAGGCGTGCCTCCCGGTCGTCGGAGGCCGGCGCATGGAGCGTGCGGTCGATGTAGGAGAAGTGGGAGCGGAACAGCTGCGCGAGGTTCGGGTCGCGTCTGGCCAGTTCCGCGAGCAGCTCGAAGAATTCGCCGTGCGTGGCACCCTCACCGCCGTGTTCATGCGGCAGGGTCACCCGGGTGAAGCCGGCCGCACGAAGCGCTTCGACCTCGGCATACGGCAGGCGGCGCTCGCGCTCCCGCTCGACCGCGTCACGCCCGAGTTCGTCGAAGAGCGGAGCGAAGCGGGCGACCAGATCCCGGTCGATCGCCGTCGCGCTCACGACGCCTCTCCGTCCACGGCGACCGACGCCGGTTCCACGTCCGACCGGGCGCCAGGGGCCTCCCACTCGGGCAGGGTGCCGAGCAGTTCGAACTGCCCGAGGGCAGCCGCCCGTTGGACGGCCGGGTTGTGCGAGGCGATCGTGCGGACGTTCCGCCAGTGCCGGTCGAGCGCCGACGCCCGACCGACGGCGGAGGCCCCGCCGACCTCGAAGAGTCGGCTGAGCGCGTCGAGGACGAGCGGGAGGACGATCTGCTGGACACGGAAGACCTCGAGCAGCGTCTCGCGGGCGGCGTCCGGACCGCCGTCCGGCTCGCCGAGGGTCCTGGCGGCGGCGAGGACGAGTGCGCGGGCGGTGTGGACGACGCTGGTCAGCTGACCGACGATCGCCTGCACGAGCGGATCCTGGCTGGGAAGGTGCTCGCCAGCGTGCCCGACCGTGCGACGCCGGGCCCGCACATAGTCGACGGTGTCCTCGAGCGCGCGCTGCGCGATCCCGGCGACCACGCCGAGCAGGATGAGCTGCTGCAGCGCGCCGGTGCGGTGCCATGCCGCCGCGTCGCCGCGGTGGACGACGAGGTCGCGAGGGTCCACCGGCACCCGGTCGAACGTGGTCGTGCCGCTCCCGGTCAACGGTTGGCCGAAGCCGTCCCAGTCATCCACCGAGCGGGTTCCAGGGTCGTGCGCCGAGACGGTCGCTGCGACCCGGTCTGGGCCGTCGAGGGCGGACAGGTGGATCCAGTCGGCGTAGATGCTGCCGGTCGTGTAGTACTTGGTGCCCGTGATCGTCAGGGTGTCGCCGTCGCGGTCGAGGACGGTCTCGAGGTGGGCCGTCGCATGGCGCTCGGACTGCGCGTTCCCGACGAGGTCGCCGTCGCGCAGTCGGGCGAACCAGAGTTCGCGGTAGGCGGTGTCGGGCGAGGCGAGCAACGACTCGACGAACAGGATGTGCCCGCGCCAGACGTGCCCGAGGCTCGAATCCGCGGCGGACAGGGCGATGAGCCGGATGAACAACTGCTCGACGGTGAGCCCCGCACCACCGGACTCCCGCGGGACCCGGACGGCGGCGAAGCCGAGCCGCCGGAGCTCGGCGACTTCGTCGAACAGGAGGCGTCGGTCGGTCTCGCGCGCCACGGCGCCGCCGCAGAGTCGGGCAAGGAACGCGTCGAAGTCGGTGTCGTTCATCGGTGCAGCACCCGCTTCGCGAGGACGTTGCCGAGCAGTTGCGCGAGCTGCACGAGGACGACGAGGGTGATGACGACGAGGCCGACGACGATCCAGTCGAACCGCTGGTAGCCGTAGGTCATGGCGAGGTCGCCGAGCCCACCGCCACCGAGCACACCGGCCACGGCGGTGGCGTCGACGAGGGCGACCAGGATGTACGTGAGGCCGAGGATGAGCGGCCCGAGCGCCTCGGGGACGACGATCGTGAAGAGCACCCGCGCGGGGCTCGCCCCCATGGCGGCGCCGGCCTCGATGGCGCCCGGCGAGACGGCGACGAGGTTCGACTCGGAGACGCGCCCGATCGCGACGCTCGCGACGAGGATGAGCGGGATCGTCGCCGGCAGCGGCCCGAGCCCGGTGCCGAACACGAGCCGCGTCAGCGGGATGAGCGCGATCGCGACGATGAGGAACGGCACCGGTCGGATCACGTTGATGATGAAGTTGAGGACACCGAACACGAGGCGGTTCTGCAGCAGGTTGCCGGGACGGCTCGCGTAGAGGAGCAGGCCCAGCAGGATTCCGATGACGGTCGCGACGGCGAAGGCCACGGAGACCATCAGCCCCGTCTCGCCGATGGCCTTGAGGAGACGGGGGAAGAACGCCTCCGGGTCGAAGTCACGCATGGGTGTGCTCCTTCAGGATGGTGGGGTGCTCGGCGTGCCCTTCGACAGGCTCAGGGACCGGGCTCTGGGCGTCAGGGACCGGGGTGTGGGCGTCAGGGACCGGGGTGTGGGCGTCAGGGACCGAGGGGCGGGCGTCAGGGACCGGGGTGCGGGCGGCAGGGACCGAGGAGTGCGGCGTCGGCCCCGGGTCGATGGCGGTGACGGTCGCCGTGGCACGGAGCCCGTCGATGGCGGCGTCGACGCGGTCGTCCGGGCCGAGGAGTTCGACCGTGAGGCTGCCGAACAGTCGGCCCTGGAGCTCGTCGACCCCGCCGAACACGACGTTGAAGTCGATGTCGTTGTCGCGCGCCACCCGCGAGAGGAACGGGTGGTTGGTGTCGCGGTCCTCGACGTGCAGCTGCACGAGCCGACCGTGGTGCACGGCCCGGATCTTCGTAAGCACCTCCTCGGAGGGGATGTGGTGCAGGACGGAGGAGACGAACCGGCGTGCGGTCGCCGTGCGAGGTGCTGAGAACACCTCGTAGACGCTGCCCTGCTCGACCACCTGGCCGTCCTCCATGACGGCCACCCGGTCGGCGAGTTCGCGGATGACGTCGATCTCGTGGGTCACCAGCAGGATCGTCACCCCGTACTCGGCGTTCACCCGTCGGAGCAGCTCGAGGACTTCACCGGTCGTCTGCGGGTCGAGGGCGCTGGTCGCCTCGTCGGAGATGAGGATCTCCGGGCGCGTGGCGAGGGCACGCGCGATGCCGACGCGCTGCTTCTGCCCACCCGAGAGCTGCGAGGGGTAGGCGAGCGCCTTGTCGCTCAATCCGACGAACGCCAGGAGTTCTTCCACGCGGTCGAGGATCTCGGCCTCCGGCACCTTCGCGAGCTTCAGCGGGTAGGCGATGTTCTTGTAGACGGTGCGTGACTCCAGGAGGTTGAACTGCTGGAAGATCATGCCGATCCGTTGACGTGCCGTGTAGAGCGCCGATCCCGTGAGCGCCGAGATCTCGAGTCCTTCGACGACCACCCGTCCGGTCGTCGGGCGCTCGAGGGCGTTGACGGTGCGCAGGAGCGTCGACTTGCCGGCACCGGAGTAGCCGACGATGCCGAAGATCTCACCTCGCTCGACCGTCAGGTCGACGTTCCGAAGCGCCTCGAAGGCGCGGCCCTGTACCTCGAACGTCTTGCTGACGTCCTCGAAGGTGATCGCGGTACTCATAGTTGCTCCTCTCACGGGAGGGCCGCCCGGGAGACCCGGGCGGCCGCTGCCTGGTCGTCCTATCCGGCTTCGGTCTGGAGCTCGGCGAGCTTGTCGCGGAGCTCCTTCACCGGTACCTGGACGAGGATCGAGTTCCCGGCGAACTCGTCGTCGAGGGCCTCGGCGACGCGCGGGTCGGCGTAGGTCTCCTCGAGGATCTTCCAGGCCGGGTTGTCCTTGTCGTCCTCACGGGTGGCGACGACGTTGACGTAGGGCAGGTTCTTCTCGGAGAGCGAGTCGTCGAGGAAGAGCGCGTCGTCCTTCGTGATGTTCTGGCTGGGGTCGAAGTACGAGGTACCGACGACGACGGCGGCGAGCGACGGGTCGTCGAACTGCTGCGGGATGCTCGTCGCCGGCAGCGGCACGAACTGGAGGTTCTTGTCGTTGACGGTGACGTCCTCGACGGTCGGGAAGTTGCCGGCGTCAGCGGCGATCTCGATGAGGCCGGCCGCAGCGAGGATGTTCAGTGCGCGCCCACCGTTCGACGGGTCGTCCGGGATCGCGACCCGGGCACCGTCGGCGAGGTCCTGCACGTCGCCGAGCGTCTTCGAGAAGATGCCCCACTGCGTGATGACCGTCGAGAACACCGGCGTGAGGTCGGCGTCGTTCTCCGCGTTGAACGCTGAGAGGTAGAGGATGTGCTGGAACGCGTTCGCGTCGACGGTGCCGGCGACGAGCTCGGTGTTCGGGAGCACCCAGTCCTTCACATTGACCCACTCGACGTCGAGCCCCTTCTCGGCGGCGACCTCCTTCACGGCGTCCTGGAACTGGGTGTCCTCGGAGACGGCGATCTTCACGCTGAGTCGTTCGGCGGATGCGCCGGATCCGGTCGCAGCGTCGGCGGCGCCGTTCTGGCCACCGATGACGACCGAGACGGCGATCGCGATGGCGGCGACGGCGACGGCCGCGATCCCGCCGATCAGGATGGTGCGACGCTTCCGTTTGCCGGCGGCGATCGACTCCCGCAACTCGCTCGGTCCTGGTCCGGTGTGCTCGGTCATGAGTGGTCCTCGAATCTGTCTGTGGGTGCACTGGTGCGTGCACGGGGACAGTCTCCACAGGTGTTCGAGACGACGCTCGTCACGTTACCGAGGGTGGGTCACAGTTCGAGATGAAACGTAAACGCCGGGCGCTCGACGACGGAACGACCTACACTGCGGCGCGTCGACGAGCCCGACGGCGGCGGCTTCCGGCGACCCGGCTCCGTCGGCTGCGGGCGTACTCAGCCGAGGTCGTACCGTGCGAGGGCGTCCGCGTCCTGGGCGATCCGCGACGCCCGGCGGGCGGCGTCGAGCGCCTCGACCGGATCGTCGGCCGCGGCCGCTTCGGCCAGCGCGAGTTGGCGCTTCGCCTCGGCGAGCCGGGTCCTGGCGTCGGCACCCACCCGGTCGCGGTGCGCCGAGATGACGTCGGCCGCGATACGGAGGTTGCTCTCGGCGGTGAACATCGCCCCACGCATCGCCTCACGGGCGTTGTCGAGGCGCCGTCGTTCACTCCGAGCCGTCGCGAGGGCGGCGTCCAGCTCGATGTCGGCGGCGCGCACCGTCTCGAGGCGTCGAGCGGGATCCGGCAGGATGCGCTCGCCGTCCGGCGACGTCGCCGACTCGGCCTCGAGGAGGGCACGGTTCGCGCGGTCGATCGCTCCGGCCATGACGTCGGCGGTCTCCGGTCGCTCCGCCGACTCGCGGAGCTCCGTCGCCTCGGCGACGACCGTCCGGAGCTCTCGGGCCGCCGCAGCGAGCTCGGCCTCCGCGGCACCGATGCCCGCGAGTGCACGTTCGACGGCGTCGAGCCGGTCCTCCGCCTGCTGCAGCTCCCGACCGAGGCCGTGGAGTGCCGCAGCGGTCGGGCGCCCGTCCGTGATCCGCTCGGCCGCGTGCCGCGCGTCCTCCGCCGCCTGGTCGACCGTCGTCTGTGCGGTGCGACGGAGCACCCGGGCGTCCTCGACGGCGCTCGCCGCGTACCGTTCGGCGGCCGAAGCGATCGCGAGCCCGGTCGTGGTCAGCCGTTCGCGCGCTCGGTCGATGCGTCGCTCGAGGTCTCCGAGGAGCTCGGGGGCGGAGCGCTCGGCACCACGTCGCTCGGCGAAGCCGCGCAGGCGGGCGGTGAGGGTGCGTTCGACGTCCTCGCAGAGGTGGACGATGCGTTCGTTCCACTCGCGCCGCTGCCTCTCGGTGTCGGCGATCTCGTCCTCGAGCAGCTGGCGCAGTCGGAATGCCTCGCCGAGTGCAGCCCGCGCCGAGGCGACGTCGGCGGCGTATCCGCGTGCGGCCTCGCGTCCGAACTCGGCCTCGGCGAACCCGACCTCGTCCTCGGCCTCGCGGACCGCGTCGTCGGTGCGGACGAGCGCGATCCCGGCCCGTCGGTGGAGGTCGTCGATCGACGCGATCGGGGTCTTCGGGTTCCGTCGGCGCAGGAAGGCGAGGAGGAGCCAGACGATGATGCCGACGCCGCCGAAGACGATCAGCGAGGGGAGCCACCACAGGTCGTCCATGGTCTCCAGTCTACGAACGCGGGGCGGAGGATGGGCTGGGAGGGGGCGCTGCGAACGGCGGGCCGTGCGGGTCGTTCCGACGCCTGTCGAGCTTCCTCGCCCCGGCGCCTGGAGCGTCGGAACCCGGGTCTACGCTGAGGCCATGACCCGCCAGCAGCGCCTCGTGCTCACGATCGCGATCCTCTCCTCGTTCGTCGCGTTCCTCGACGGCTCGGTCGTGAACGTCGCGCTGCCCGCGATGACGAAGGAGCTCGGCGGCGGACTCATCGTGCAGCAGTGGGTCGTCGACGCATACCTCATCACCCTCGGCTCGCTGATCCTCCTCGCGGGGTCCCTCTCGGACGCGTTCGGGCGCATCCGCATCCTCCGCATCGGGCTCATCGGCTTCGGCGTGACGTCGATCCTCTGCGCGCTCGCGCCGTCCGCCGAGGTGCTCATCATCGCCCGCCTCCTCCAGGGTGGTGCGGCGGCCCTGCTCGTGCCGAGCTCGCTCGCCATCATCATCTCCACCTTCAGCGGCGTCGCGCAGGGCAAGGCGATCGGCACCTGGACGGCGTGGACGGGGGCCGCCGGCATCACCGGTCCGCTGCTCGGCGGGGTGCTCGTCGACACCCTGTCGTGGCGGCTCATCTTCGCGATCAACATCATCCCGATCCTCGTCACGCTGTTCCTCATGATGCGCGCCGACCGGGTGCCGGAGCCCGAGCGGCGTCCGCGCATCGACGTCGTCGGCGCCGTGCTCGGGGCGGTCGGGCTCGGTGGTCCGGTGTTCGCCCTCATCGAGCAGGAGCGCTACAGCTGGGACAGCCCCATGCTCCTCGTGCCGCTCATCGTCGGTGTCCTCTCGTTCATCGCCTTCCTGTGGTGGGAGCGCCGGCACCCCGATCCGATGCTGCCGCTGTCGTTGTTCCGCGTGCGCAACTTCGGTTTCGGCAACATCGCGACGGTCTTCATCTACGGTGCGTTGTCGCTCGGGTTCTTCGCGATCGCCGTGTTCATCCAGCAGACGGCCGGCTTCAGTGCGACCCTCGCGGGGATCGCGACGCTGCCGCCGACGCTCGTCATGCTCGCGCTGTCCTCGTGGTTCGGCAAGCTTGCCGGCACGCATGGACCGCGCCTGTTCATGACCCTCGGGCCGATCGTCGCGGGCGTCGGGTTCCTCCTCATGATGGGGGCCCAGCAGGAGCTCGACTACTGGCTGCAGCTGTTCCCCGGCATCCTCCTCGTCGGCCTGGGGCTCGCGATCACGGTCGCGCCGCTCACCTCGGGCATCCTCGGGTCGATCGACCCGGCCCATGCCGGCATCGGCTCGGCCGTGAACAACGCGGTGTCGCGGGTGGCCGGACTGGTGACGATCGCGCTCGTCGGCATCATCGCCGGTGGTGCGCTCGGCGTCGGTGGATTCTCGCGGGTGGTGCTGGCCACGGCCGTCTTCATGTTCGTGGGCGGCCTGGTCTCGTTCGTCGGCATCCGGAACCCCAAGGCCGCTGCGGAAGCTGCGTCGACCCCCTCGGCCTGACACCGGCCGATCAATTCGGTTCGACGGTGGTCCCCGTGACGGCCGGGGCCGTGGTCGCCGCACCGATGACCGCGTGGAGCATCTCGCGGAGCTGGGTCAGATGGTCGGCGTCCATCCGCAGTTCCTGCATCACCCGGTGCGGGATGGCCTCCGCCTGTACGCGGAGCTCGCGGCCGGCGGTCGTGAGGGAGACGTCGAGGACGCGCTCGTCCAGTCGACTGCGGTCGCGACGGACGAGCCCGGCCGCCTCGAGTCGCTTGAGGAGCGGCGACAGCGTGGCCGGCTCGAGCTGCAGTGCGCCGCCGAGGTCTTTGACCGACCGCGGGCTGTGCTGCCACAGCGCGAGCATCACCAGGTATTGCGGGTGGGTGAGCCCGAGGGGCTCGAGGATCGGACGGTAGAGCGAGATGACGCTTCGTGACGCGACGGCGAGGGCGAAGCAGACCTGGTTCTCGAGTTGGAGGAGGTCGTCGGTCGTCGTGGCGGTGGATTCGATGGCGGTCACGGTCCCATCGTACCCAAATGATTAGTACACTTACCAATATGAGTGAGAAGCGATCCTTCCGGGAGTCCGTCCGAGAGGCGGGCGGCCTGTACGGCTGGGTGAACGGGCGGATGTGGAAGGTTCTCGGGCCACCGCCGCTCGGCCCGTACAACGAGGAGCCCCTGCCGCCGTCGGCGCAATCCGGGTGCCCGATCTGCGGGCACGCCATGTCCGAGCACATCGTCGACCGCACCACCGGCCCGCGCACGCAGCTGCACTGCCCCAAGTCGCCAGCTGCCTGACGTCCGTCCCTCCGGATGGACTGAAATCATCCTCCGGTCGCATGCGCCTTCCCGGGCGACCTGCTGTACTACTGATATGCCTCATACTGCTCCTGGTAGCCCCACCATGCCCAGTCCATCCGCGACTGCGACGGTCTCGCCTGCTCGTCGGTGGCAGCTCGTCGACGCACTCCGCGGCTTCGCGCTCGCGGGCATCCTGTTCGTCAACGTCCCCGACATCACCCGACTCGGTCAGGACATCCCCTTCGACCAGCGGCACACGACCACCATGGACCTCGTCCTCGAGTTCGCCGTGCAGACCCGGTTCGTCCCGATCTTCGCATTCCTCTTCGGCATGAGCGCCATGTTCGTGATCCAGGGTGCGCGCAGACGCGGTGTGCACCCCCTCCTCCCGATGCTGCTCCGCTACCTCGCGCTGTTCGCGATCGGGTTCGCGCACGCCTACGTCTACCCGGGCGAGATCCTCCGCGAGTACGCGATCTGCGGTCTGCTCATGCTCCCGATCGTCCTGTGGGCGCCCCGCTGGGTGACCCTCGGTGCCGGTATCACCCTCACGGTCGCCGCCTACGCCCTCACCGGTGGCGGGCTCGCCTCGCTTCCCGGTCTCCTCCTCGCCGGTGCCGGCGCGGCCGCCTACGGGCTGCCCAAACTGCTCGACGCGGGCGGGCGCCCGGTGTGGATCGCGTTCGCCGCCGCAGTGGCGCTCGCCGTCCCCGCGCTGTGGTGGCAGACGACCCAGCCGGGCGACCCCCGCTTCACGAACGCCGGCGGCATCGCGGGCGGTGTCCTCGCGGTCGTGTACGTGACCGGGTTCGCCCTGCTCTGGCAGACGCCGGTCCGTCGCGCACTCGCCCTCGTCTTCGAACCGCTCGGGCGGATGGCGCTCAGCAACTACCTCGGTGCCTCCGTCGTCCTCGCCCTCGTCGCACTGATCGTGCCCTTCCGCGAGTTCGACGACCTCGCGCTCGTCAGCCTCGGCGCGCTCGTCCTCATCGCGATCCAGTCCGTGATCAGCCGCCTCTGGCTGCGCCGGTTCCAGTACGGTCCGATCGAATGGCTCTGGCGGATGGCGACCTGGCGTCGCGTGGTCCCGTTTCGGAAGCCCGCGCTCGTCTGAGGCGCATCCCCGCGTTGGCCTCCCGGGGATCGGTGGTCACGGCGTGGGCACCGCGACGGAGGCCGCTGCCACCGGCACGGTGTCGGCCGGTTCGCGACCGAGGAGGTCACGGAGATCGTCGCCCGTTCCCGCGAGGAACCCATGGCGGACCGCACTGAAGATCGACAGCAGCATCGGCGGTTGGAACGGTTTGAGCGGAACGTGCTTGAGCGCCTCCCGGCGTTCGGCGAGCGAGGTCGAGTGGAATCCGACGCCCAGGTGATCGGCCACCTGACCGGCGGTGATGGGGTCGCCGACGAGGTCGTACCGGCGTCCGACGTGGTCGCCGGGCGTCATTGCGACGACGGCAGCGGCCTCGGCGAGGTCGGCTCGGGTGACGGCGGCGAGCGCCCCGTCACCGAACGCCGAGCGGAGTGATCCGCCGGACCACTCCAGCAACGAACCGAAGAGCTCCGCATACAGGCCGTTCCGGAGGACCGTCCAGGAGAGCCGGCTGCGTTCCAACCGCCGCTCCGTCCACCGGTGCGCGAGCGCGAACGCGAGGTGGTCGCCGGCCGTGGTGAGGCTCGTGTAGACGAGGTGCCGGACCCCGTCGCGTTCGGCCGCGGCGATCGCCGTCTCGTGGCGGGCGATCACGACGTCGTCTTCGGCCTCGCCGGCCGAGACGAGCACGAGCGTGTCGATACCCAGGAAGGAGACGCTGCCGGGGTCGTCGAAGTCGATCCGTCGGGCATCGGCTCGCCCGCTGCGGTTGCTCGCCAGGGGTGCGGCGCCCCGAGCGGTGAGTGCGTCGAGGATGGCGCTGCCGAGTTGGCCGGTGGTTCCGGTGACGAGGATCATTTCAGGGCGTTTCGGTGTTCAGGATGATGACTGGGACGAGTCTGCGATCCCGGCCCGACACCCACAAGAAGGCACTTGCATGTCACTCACGCACACCGCGGTAACCGCCGACCTCGAACCCTGCGGCAAGGAGGGGCACCCGGACTGCGGCATCCGCGACGTCCTCGACCGCATCGGCGACACCTGGTCGGTGCTCGTCGTCGTGGAACTCGCGTCGGGCGAGCGGCGGTTCCGTGAGCTGCAGCGCGCGATCGACGGGATCTCCCAGCGGATGCTGACGCTGACCCTTCGTCGACTCGAACGGGACGGCCTCGTCGAGCGGACCGTGTTCCCGACGGTGCCGGCGCAGGTGTCCTACGCGCTCACCTCTTCTGGCGCAGCCCTCTCCCACCTCGTCAAGACGCTCGCCGACTGGTCGCTCGAGCAGCGGCCGGCGATCACGGCGTCACGCGCGGCGTACGACGCGGCGCACCCCGGTCACCGCATCCGATGACCGCTGTCGCGCGACGCCCGTCGCCGAACTCATCGACACCTCGTACCGGCAGGTCGCCCTCAAGCGTGCCCGACGCCCGCTCGACGCCCGCCGACGGCGAAGACGACCTCGCTCCGCCGGGTGACGGCGTGCCAGACTGACGACCGGGGGAGCCGTGCGCTGCGGTTCGAGGACGGGGAGCTGTGAGCGACGACGGATCCGGGACGCGGATCGCCGATCCCGAGCCTGACGCGGCGTCGTCCGGCAGTCCGACGCCGGCCGGTCGAGCAGGGGCCGGAAGCCTCACCGTGGGGCTCTCGCGCATGAGCGCTTACCTGCGACGCAGCGCCGTGCTCGCCGCAGCGACGACCGTCGTGGTCTCCGTGGTCGTCGGTGTCATCGCCGCGTGGGGGATCCTCGACCGGCAGATGGACTACCGCGACGGGTACCGGATCACGGGAGGTGGCAACCCTGCGACGTGGTCCGACGCCGTCTCCTTCTCACCGGCGGGCGAGTGGTACAGCGTCCTCGGCACCATCGGCACCTCCCTGTGGTTCGCCCTCGCGGTCGTGCTCCTGCTCGTGCAACCGGCGACCGAGCTCGGCGGACGCTGGGCCAGGTCCCGCGGATTCGGTGCGTTCTTCGGACTCGTCCCGGTGGCCGTCGTCGGCCTCGCGATCTGCGTCATCGCAGCGGTCAGGATCGACGGGAGCAATTCGCCCGGTTGGCTCGTGGGTTGGACCTCCTTCGGGACCGTCGTGTGGTTGGCGGTGGTCTACGGGCTGCCGATCCTGCTCGTCGTCGCGGCGATCGTCGGCCTCGCGAAGCTCGCCGACCGCGGGAGGCGGCGTCGGTTCCTGCTCGTCCTCGGTGCTGTCCTCGCGATCGCGGTCATCGCCGGATCACTCGGGTTCCTCCGCCCGCCCCCGCTCCAGCCGGTGACAGGGCCACCCGTCGGCGGGGAGGCTGCGGCGTTCACGCAGGCCCTCGAACCCCTCGACGGCGTGGCGTCCGTCGACGTCGTCGGCGCGGGGGCCACGGTCCTCATGGCCGCCGGCGCCGGTGCCGACGAGGTGCTCGCCGCCGCCCTGGCCGCGCGTCAGGTCTCGGAGGAGCAGGCCGCCGCAGCACAGGCCGCCGAGGTCCAGCCCGCCATCGTCATGGTCGTCCTGGCCCGCGAGTCGAGCGGCACCGATCAGGCCGTCGACGACCCGCAAGCGGCGCCCTGGCGGTTGCAGCTCGTCCCCTCCGAGTTCCCGGCAGACACCCTGCCCACCCAGGTGGATCGGGTGCTGCGGGCGGAGGCGCTCGGGATCCAGATGGTCATCACGGGCGATCGGCCGGCGATCACCGTCCCCTCGATCGCCGCGTTGCCGGGCGTCGTCGCCACCTTGGCCGAGATCGCCCCCGACGGAGCCTACGTCTCGGTCCCGGAGCGGTTCTCGATGGTCTACGACCCGCTCGACCTGAGCCCGGCGATGGTCGACGCGATCGTCGGGGTCGTCGTCGCGAACCCGAACGCGGAGTTCGAACTCACCGCACAGCCGAAGCTCTACGTGAACCACGTGACCCCCGAGGCCGCAGCCGCGATCGACGCGATCCTCCGGGACCCGGCCCTCGCCGGGACGAGCCCCTCCGGGTATCCCGCCGAGTACCAGATCCACACGATCGGCCCTGACGGCGACGTGTACCTCGAGGGCACCTTCGGCTGACGGCCTGCCGGTAGCGTGAGGGGATGACCTCCGAGCAGCCCACCCGTCTCCAGTTCGGCGCCTTCGTGATGGACACGGGGTCGCACATGCAGCACGGTCTGTGGCGGCATCCGGACGCCCGGCAGCACACCTTCGATGACGTGCAGCTCTGGGTCGACCTCGCGAAGACGCTCGAGCGCGGACGTTTCGACACGATCTTCTTCGCCGACGTCGTCGGCGTCTACGGCGGGGCCGGTGCGTCGTTCGACGTGAACGCCCGCGAGGGCATGCAGCTGCCGAGCAACGATCCGTCGATGCTGCTGTCGGCGCTCGCGATCAGCACCGAGCACCTCGGACTCGCCTTCACCTCGTCGATCCTGCAGGAGCACCCGTTCACCTTCGCGCGGAAGATCTCGACGATCGACCACGCGTCCGGCGGTCGCGTCGGCTGGAACATCGTCACGAGTTTCCTCGAGAACGCGGCACGCAACTACGGCCTCGACCGCCTCGTCGACCACGACGAGCGGTACGCGTGGGCGGAGGAGTACGTCGAGGTCGTCGGCAAGCTGTGGGAGGGGTCCTGGGACGACGGCGCGCTCCTCGCCGACAAGGCCAGCGGCGTCTTCGCGGACCCGACGAAGGTGCACCGCATCGACCACGTCGGCGAACGGTACCGCGTCGAAGGTCCGCACCTGTCGTCGCCGTCGCCGCAGCGCTCGCCGTTGCTGTTCCAGGCGGGCTCGTCGGGTGCCGGCAAGGCGTTCGCCGCGAAGGTGGCCGAGGTGCAGTTCATGATGGCGCCGAGCATCGAGGCCGCCCGGGCGTCGGCGGAGTCCACGCGCGCCCTCGTCGCGTCGACCGGCCGCGACCCGCGCGACGTGAAGTTCTGGCAGGCGATGTCGTTCATCGTCGGGAGCACCGAGGAGGAGGCGAAGCGCATCGAAGCCGAGTACGAAGAGTACCTCTCGGCCGACGCGTTCCTCGCCCACTCCAACCTCGGAACGGACCAGGCGACGGGGAAGCCGATCGACCCCGAGACGCCGCTGAAGGACGTCGAGACGCAGGGCGGCCACAGCATGCTCGAAGCGCTCAAGGCCCTGTCACCCGATCGCGAACCGACGGTGCGCGACCTCGCGAAGCTCACGGCGAAGCTCCGCGGACGCGTCGTGGGGACGCCCGAGCAGATCGCCGACCACCTCGCGGAATGGCGGGCCGCGGGGATCGACGGCATCAACGTCGCCAACTGGATGATCCCGTCGAGCTACGAGGTCTTCGTCGACGAGGTCATGCCGGTGCTGCAGGAGCGTGGGCTCGCGCAGCGCGAGTACGCCCCGGGGACGCTCCGGGAGAAGCTGTTCGGCGCCGAGCCGACGCTGCCCGAGACCCACCCGCTGCGCGCGTATCGCGGGGCGTTCGCCGGGCGCTGAGGCCGGAGGGGTCCTTCGACAGGCTCAGGGACCGGGTGGCTTGGGTTTGGAGGCAGGGCGGCGGTCCGCCAGGTGGGCCCTTCGACAGGCTCAGGGACCGGGAGGGTTGGGTTCAGGGACCGGGTGGTCTGGGCTCAGGGACCGGGTGGCTTGGGCTCCGGAGGCCGGGTGACCGCGGGTCAGGGTGCGGCGGGCGCGTCCGCCTTCGCGGTGCCGACCGCCCAGACGAAGGGCGGCGGGGTGCCGTTGATCGACCAGTCGCCGACGATCCGCGTCTTGTAGATCACGGGGTTGTGGGAGGCGACCGTGCGCGCGTTCCGCCAGTGCCGGTCGAGGGCGTTCGTGCGGCTGACCGCGGAGGCACCCAGCGTGTTGAAGAGCAGCGTCGCCGAGCGGGGGACGAGCTCCGACAGCACCACCTGCGCCTGCGCCGAACGGATCTCGGCCTCGATGTTCGCGTGCAGGTCGTCCGCGGAGTCGCGCTCGGCGGCGGTGATCGATGCGCGCTCGATGGCCGCGGCGACCCCGAGGACCGTCTGCTTCGCGACGAACGCGATCGACGAGATCTCGCCGACGACGGCCTGGATCTGGCCGTCGTCCTTCACGAGCGGCGCGAGCCCGTGGCTGTAGACGCGAGTGCGGGCCCGGATCTGCTCGCCCGCCTCCCGCTCCACTGCGGCCGCGATACCCGCGTGCACCGCGATGAGCACGTGCTGGTACAGCGCCGTCTGGTACCGGAAGCGGTCGCTGAACGCGTGCACCTGGTCGGCGTCGACGACGGCGTCCTCGAACACGATCGTGCCGGTTCCGGTGAGCTGCTGGCCGAAGCCGTCCCAGTCGTCGGCGATCGAGACGCCCGGCTGGTCGGTGCGCACGAGCACGGTGACCTCGGTGTCTGCCTGCCCCTCGACGACGAGACGCGCGGTCGCGTCCGTCCAGTCGGCGTAGATGCTGCCCGTCGTGTAGAACTTGCGGCCGTTCACGACGTAGCCGCCGTCGCGCTCGGTGACGACCGTGCCGGACACGCCCAGCGCGCCGGAACCGACCTCGCTCCAAGCGTTCCCGACGATCTCACCGGCGACGAAACGTTCGAGCCAGGCCCTGCGCCGGTCGCTCGGCGCGGCGACCAGCTGGTCCTCGACGAGGGCGATGTGACCGCGGAAGATCTGCGGCAGGTTCGAGTCGGCGGCGGCGAGTTCGATGAGCAGCTCGGTGAACTCGGGGAAGGTGAGGCCCGAGCCGCCGAACTCGGTGGGGACGCGAAGTGCGCCGAAGCCGGCGGCGGCGAGCTGCCGCACCTCCTCTCGCGGGAGCCGGTGCTCGAGCTCGCGCTCGACGGCACCCGCCTGGATCTCCGCGAACAACGGCAGGAGGCGCTCGCGGGCGGCCGCGAAGCCGACCGGGCGGGCGGTGGAAGTGGTGGGTGCGGAGGACATCTGGTTCCGTTCCGTTGGTGGCTGGTGGCCCTTCGACAAGCTCAGGGACCGGGTGTGGTGCTCAGGGACCGCGGTCCCTGAGCCTGTCGAAGGGCGGACGATGGACGCGGTCCCTGAGCCTGTCGACGGGTGGACCACCGACCCGGTCCCTGAGCCTGTCGAAGGGCAGGGCAGGGGTGGGCGACCTAGGTGTACAGCGAGATGGGCTGCAGCTCGCCGTTCAGGTGGTTGGCCCCGACCTCGAGCTTCTTGTAGTCGACCGGGTCGTGGAGGGAGTGCGTGCGCACGTTGCGCCAGAACAGGTCGAGGCCGACGGACGCCTTCGCCGAGCTGGAGCCGGTCACCTCGAAAATGCGGTTCGAGACCTCGATGCCGAGCTCGGTCGACACGACCTTCAGCTTCGCGATCTCGATGGCGATCGCGCCACGGTCGGCCGCCGTCACCTCGGCACCGCGAGCGATGATGCGGTCGAACCGGGCGTTGGTGCGGTCTGCGAGTGCTTCGACGGCCGCGATCGAGGAGACGAACTCGCCGACGACGCGCTGCACGAACGGGTCGTCGCGGTAGGTCTCGGCGTGGCTGAGGAACCAGGCGTTCTTGCGGGCGCGGACGAGCTCGGTGCCCTGCGCCAGCGCCCCCTCCGCGATGCCGAGGTAGAGGTTGCCGAAGGCGAGCTGGATGCCGGGCGTCACGAGCGAGGAGAACGGTTCGTCGCCGACGGTGCCGAGGATGTCGGCCTGCTCGACGAGGACGTCCTCGAAGCGCACCGAGCCGGACGCCGACAGACGCTGGCCGAGCGCGTCCCAGTCGCCGAGGTAGGCGATGCCGTCGCGGTCGTGGTCGAGGACGAACTGGAAGATCGTGCCGTCGTGGTCGCCGCCGCGGACCACGGCGTTGACGAGGATGACGTCGCCCGCCGAGGCGCCCGTGGAGAAGCGCTTGAGGCCGTTGAGGCGGAAGGCGTCGCCGTCCTGCGTGAGCGAGAGGTCGGGATCGGTCGGGTTGACCGAGTCGCCCCAGATCCAGCGACCCGCGACGGTCTTCCGGTGCCACTCGGCCTGCGTGGCCGGGTCCGCGGTGAAGCCGATGTTGCCCGCGTTGATGTAGTGGTACGCGAGCAGCTGGCCGATCGAGGCGTCCACCCGGGAGAGGATGCGGATGACCCGGAAGGCGCTCTCCCAGTGCCCGCCGCCGCCACCGAACTCGGCCGGATCGAGGAGGTTGACGAGCCCGGCGTCGCGGAGGAGGTCGAGTTCGTTCGTGGGGTCGAGGTTGGCGCGGTCGCGCTCGAGGACGTCGACGGCGAGCCGGGTGGCGACCTCGGTGGCGACGGCGTCCCAGTGCGCGAGCTCGGCCTCGTCGGCGTTGCCCGACCAGTACGTGCGCCCCTCAGGGGCCGAGCCGGTGGGCGGCTCGGTGCCGTGATCCCCGGTCACTGAGCCTGTCGAAGTGCTGATCGTGTCGATGCTCATGCTGAGGCTCCTTCGGTGGCGTAGGCGTTGTCGTCTGCGGCGTCGGCGTTGTCGGTGTCGAAGAGGGAAGGTGCGGTGTCGTCAGCGGCGGACGGCTGCCCGACGTACGCACCGCGGTACCGGTGGGCCGGGTGCCACTCGGGCACGACCGGTGAGCCGGTGCCGTTGAGGCGCCCACGGAGGGTGCCCTCCGGGTACTCGTCCCACACCCGGCCGCGGCGACGGAGTTCGGGCACGAGGAGATCGACGACGGCCTCGAACGTGCCCGGCGTGATGACGTAGGCGAGGTTGAACCCGTCGGTTCCGGCCACGTCGATCCAGCGCTCGATCTCGTCGGCGACCGTCGCCGCGCTGCCGACGAACACCGGGCCGATGCCGCCGATGCCGATGTAGTGGGCGATGTCACGCGGGGTCCACTCGCGGTCCGGGTCGGCGAGTGTGAAGATCGCGAGCGCGGACCGGGCGGCGTCGGTGTCGACGTACTTGAGCGGCTTGTCCGGGTCGAAGGAGGAGAGGTCGAGGCCGGACCAGCCGCCGTAGAGCGTAAGTGCGCCGTCGAGGGAGACGTACTGCTGGTACTCCTCGTATTTCGCCTGCGCCTCCTCGTCGGTCTCGGCGACGATCGCGGTGGCGAGGGTGAGGATCTTGACGCTGTCGCGGGGCCGACCGAGGGCTTCGGCGCGGTCGCGGATGTCGTCGGTCGTCTTGCGCGTCAGCTCGGGGACGAGCCCGTTGATGAAGACGGCTTCGCCGTGGGTCGCGGCGAACTGGCGGCCGCGGGCGGAGGCGCCGGCCTGGAAGATGACGGGCGTGCGCTGCGGCGACGGCTCGGAGAGGTGGATGCCGGGCACCTGGAAGTGCTCGCCCCGGTGGTCGATCGGGTGGACCTTCGTCGGGTCGGTGTAGACACCGTTCTCGCGGTCGATGACGACGGCGCCGTCCTCCCACGACCCCTCCCACAGCTTGTAGGTGACGTCGAGGAACTCCTCGCCGATGCCGTAGCGGTCGTCGTGCCCGATCTGCTGGGTCAGCCCGAGGTTGCGGGCCGCCGAGTCGAGGTAGGAGGTGACGACGTTCCAGCCGATGCGCCCCTTCGTGAAGTGGTCGAGCGTCGAGAACCGGCGGGCGAGCGCATAGGGCAGTTCGTAGGTGGACGCGACCGTGACGCCGAAACCGAGGTGCTCGGTCGCCTTGGCCATGGCGGACACCTGGATGACCGGGTCGCCGACGGGGAGCTGCGCGGAGTCGATGAGTGCGGGCGCGGAGGAGTGCCGGTAGACGTCGTAGATCCCGACGACGTCGGCGATGAACAGGGCGTCGAAGGTGCCGCGCTCGAGCAGTTTGGCGAGGTCGATCCAGTAGTCGATGTCGTTGTAGCGGTGGGCGTCGTTGGCCGGGTGCTTCCACAGGCCCGGGGCCTGATGGGTCACGCAGCTCATGTCGAACGCGTTGAGGATGATGCGCTTGCTCACAGGGATACCACCGGGTCGTCTCGTCGAGGCTGGGTCCGGCGGCCGGTCACGGCGCCGTCCAGCACGACGGTACTCGCGGGCTCCGAAGCTCGCGAGGGCCCCGAAACAGAGCGTCACATGGTGCGCCCGAGCCGTCGCGGCACTCGGCTGCTTCTCAGCATTACTTTACCTTACGTGCGCTAAAGTAACTTGCATGAGACCCAGTGCACGGAACGAGATCCTCGACGCGGCCGTCCGCGTCGTCGACGCCTCAGGCGAGGCGAACATCACCTACGAGGCGGTCGCCCAGGAGGTCGGCCTGACGAAGGCCGGCCTGCGGTACCACTTCCCCTCACGCGACGCGATGATGATCGCGGTCATCGAGCACGTCGTCGGCCGCTGGCAGCGGGAACTCGTCGAGGAGCTCGGAACGCCGCTCGAGGAGTCCACCCTCGAGGAGCGGGTGCGGGCGTTCGTCACCTTCGCCGGAGAGGGCGGCGCGACGCAGGGGGAGTTCGTCGTGTTCGCCGAAGCCGTCCGTCGGCCGGAACTCGCGGCACCCTGGCTCGAATACCTCCGCACCTGGTTCGGCTTCGGCGAGGACACCGACGCCACCACGCTCCTGCTCGTCTGGCTCTCGGCCAACGGACTGTGGCTCGCCGAAGCGACCGGCATCCTCGAGATCGGACGTGAACAGCGTGCCGACCTCGTCTCCCGGCTGCTCGCGCTCGCGGGAGGTGGTTCCCGATGAAAAAATGGCTCATCCTCTCCGGCGCCATCCTGCTGGAGGTCATGGCGACGCTCTCGCTGCGTGGCGCGATCGACGACCCGCGGTGGGTGATCCTCGCGGTGATCGGCTACTCCGGTTCCTTCATCGCGCTGTCCCTACTGCTCCGCATGGGGGTGCCGATCGGGGTCGTCTACGGCATCTGGGCGGCCGCCGGCGTCGCGCTCACCGCGGTGCTCGCCTCCGTCGTGTTCGGTGAGCAGTTCACCCTCCCGATCGGGATCGGCATCGCGATCGTGATCGCCGGGGTGGTGCTCGTGGAGACGGGCCACGGGCCTGAAGCCGCGAAACCCGCCGCATCGACCGAGGAGGTCGGCGCATGATCTGGTTGCTCCTGGCCGGTGCCATCGTCACCGAGGTCACCGCGACGCTCTCCCTCCGCGCCTCCGAGGGCTTGCGGAAGAAGCGCTGGATCGCGCCAGTCGTCCTGTCCTACCTCACGGCCTTCGGGCTCCTGACGATCGCCCTCGCGAACGGGATGCCCGTCGGCATCGCGTACGGCATCTGGGCCGCCTGCGGTGTCGCGCTCACCGCGATCGGTGCGCGCGTGCTGTTCAAGGAGAAGCTCACCCCGCGCATGATCGTCGGCATCGGCCTCATCGCCGTCGGCGTGCTCGTCATCGAACTCGGATCGCAGGCCCACTGACCCGCACCGCTCGTCGCTCCACAGCCCTCCCACCCGAACGGAGTCCCATGTTCACCATCGCCCCCGCCTCACCCGCCGACCTGGAGGAGGCCGCGGCCGTCCTCGCGACCGCCTTCCGACAGGACACGGTCACGTCCACGCTCGTCTCCGGTTCCGACCGCGGGCGACGGCTCGCCCTCCTGTTCCAGGCGATGCTGCGCTCGAGTGCGGCGTCGAGTAGCCGCGTCGATCTGGCCCGCCGTGACACCGACGGCGTCGTGCTCGGTGTCGCCGTCTGGGAGACGCCGGACTCCCGTCACTCCGTCCTCGACCAGGCGCGGCAGTTGCCGATGTTCGTCCGTGCGCTGGGGCTGGGCGGACTGCCCCGAGCCCTGCGCCTGCAGCGGACGCTCGCACAGCACCGCCCGGCCGAACCGCACTGGTACCTCGCACAGATCGGCGTGGGCGACGGCGCTCGCGGAGCCGGTGTCGGGGGTGCGCTGCTCGAATCGCGGCTGCGTGCCATCGACGCCGCCGCGCTCCCCACGTATCTGGAGTCGTCGAACGAGCGCAACCGCGCCTTGTATCGGCGGAGCGGATTCCGGAGCATCGGGTCGATCACGGGCATCCCGGGCGTGGCGCCGGCCGCGATGTGGCGGGACGTCGTGCGGCCGGCCTGAGCGGTTCGGCCCGAGCGCGGTCGTGCACGGGTGGGGACCCCTACCCATTGAGTCGCTGGCCGGTCTGCGCCATCCTCGTCGTGGGTGGAACAGCCCGCAACCGACAGCCTTTGGGGGGCTCCTGTGGACAGCAACACACTCGCGATCATCGCCATTCTCGTCCTGCTCGCGATCGTCGGGTTGGGGGTGTTGAAGGGGCTCGGGCGTCGGAAGATCCGGGAGGCCGGCGAGAACAAGCAGGCCAGGATCCCCGCGACGCTGCAGGAGTTCGGCCGGTCCGTCGTCCTCGGTACCGACGCCGCGAGTGCCGTCGCGCTCGTCGAGGGTCTGCCGAAGAGCCGCTTGAAGTCGCTGCGTCCTGGGGTCTGGGGGCTGAACCAGATCTCGAAGGAGGACGCCGTCATCGAGGTGTGGCCGGTGGGATCCGGATCCGAGGTGCTCGTCACCTCGCTCGAGGAGCACTTCGGGTTCCCGCAGGGCCTCGACGGGTGGCAGAAGTTCGCCGCTCAGCTGGAGGCGGCCGCGACGGCGCAGGGCGTCTCCGTCCAGCGTGGTGCCCGCACCTTCCAGTACCAGCCCGCGCCCGCCAACAGCCTCGACCACGGCCACTGGGTGCTCACCAAGGTCGTCGCGTAGGGCCAACGGCCTCAGTCCGGTCCCTGAGCTTGTCGAAGGGCTCGTTCCGGCTCGCTACAGGTTCCCGAGGTACGCCAGGCGCTCGCCGCCGAGCTCGACCGCGAGCGCCCGCTGCCGCGTCACACGCCGCCACCGCACGATGAACAGCGCCGTCCCGATGGCCGCGAGCCCGAGGCTGACGCCGAGCATGATCGGTCCGGTGGCCCCGAGCTCCTCCGGGTCGACGGACAGCAGCGCGCCGGCGAGGATCCCGACCCCGCCGAGGCAGGTGCCGGCGTAGGCTCCCGCCGCGAACAGGCGCGCCGCGGGGATCGGCCCGAGGAAGTGCTGCAGCAGCACAGGTGGCAGGCCTCGACGGCGTTGTTCCGGTCCGCGGCTGTCGAGCCACTCGAGCGAGAACCGCTGGGCGACGCTGATCTCGCGGGCGCGAGCGATGCCGCCGACGATCCACGCGACGAACGCGAGGAGCGCCGACCCGACCTCCGCGACCGCGACGAAGGCGTTCGCGTCGCTCGGCAGACGGTCGAGGAAGCCCTCCGCGATGGCCGCCCCGAAGATCGCGAGTAGGGCGACACCGGCGAGGCCGAAGAGGATCCGGTCGCAGACCTTCCGGAGGGTGCGCGCGCCGAGCGTCGCCGGGATGGGCTGCAGGTGGACGACGTCGTCATCGTCGGCGAGCCACGACCGCATCCGGCCCCGGTCCTTCGGAGGGACCCAGGACGGGAGCTCGCGCTCGTCGTCCTGATCGAAGCGCTCCGCATCCCGATTGCCGAATGATCCGTTCCGGTCGCCGAGCGCCCCACCCCGGTCACCGAGCTTGTCGAGGCGCACCTGGCCGACGACCTGTTCCGTGGCCAGTCGGGCGGGGTCGTCCGGTCGTCGGAACCGGTCGTCGTCGCTGGTGTCGTCCTCGGCCTCCATCGGGTCGGACTCGTCTTCGACGACCGAGCCGTATTGCGGAGCGGGCGGGACGAACGGGGCCGGGTCTGAATTCGGGGCCTTAGGCGTCATCGGCGAGGCATCCGCATCGTCGTGGGCCACGTCGATCGTCTGGCCCTGCGCGATCCGCGTCGCTTCCTCTCGGGTGCTCCGGCCGAGCGGCCCGGCGGCCTGCACTACGGCTTCCAGCAGCTTCACGTCGCCCGAAGCCTCCGCCGCCGTGATGCAGTCGGCGATGAACCCGCGTCGACCGATCGTGACGTTCGAGCCCTTCCCTGCGAGCGAGCGGGAGATGCGTTCTCGGCCGACGTCGAGCGGATCCTGGCCGGTGTCGTCGGGGATGCCGCTGCCGGCGATGAGAGCGACGAGTGGGACGAGGTCGGAGGTGGGGAGGCTGCGGAGCCATCCGCCGTTCATGATGATGCGTGCCCGCGCGCCAGTGTCGGTCGTGATGCGGAGGCTGAGGACCGGGGTGGTCGCGGCGGGATTGCGGGTGAGGAGTTCGCCGCTCACGATCGACCGGAGTGGTACCGCCTGGCCGCCGAGCAGGGCGGTGCCGCGGACGGCGTCGACGCCGACCGGGCGGAAGGCGCTCGCGAGGTAGAGCAGGCAGATGCCGGCGGTGATGACGAAGAAGACCGGAATGGTGACGAGTGCCGTGGGTGCAATGTCGAAGATGCTGTCGACGACGCTCCCGGTGATCCACCCGAGGACGGCGGCGAGGATGCCGGACAGAACCAGGATGAGGACGAGGTTCGACCGGACCGGAGGACGGCCGATGATCGTGTAGCCGTCGACGGTCGGTCCTGATGCTGCGTGCACGTGTCTCCTCCAACGGGTGGTCGCATCGACTGTTCCATGTCGGTGTCGTTCGTGTCGAGCATGGCCGGTCCCTGAGTCGGTGACCGGTCCCTGAGTCGGTGACCGGTCCCTGAGCTTGTCCCCGGTCCCTGAGCCTGTCGAAGGGCCACGCCGCTCCGGTCCGCAATCCGTTCCGCGAACCCATCCACTCCGGTCCCTGAGCCTGTCGAAGGGCCACCCGCCCCAGCTCCCTGCCCCCGCCCAGGCTCGATTGGCGTCTGAGGCCTCCGTGTTGTAGGCTCTACTTCGGCCTGCCGAGCCGAAGTTCTCTTCTCTCAGCAAGCAATGCGCCCGTAGCTCAACGGATAGAGCATCTGACTACGGATCAGAAGGTTGGGGGTTCGAATCCCTTCGGGCGCACGTTGTGAAAAGCGGTCCACTTCTGTGGGCCGCTTTTTTCGTGCCGCGTGACAGCAGGATGTCTGCACGAGAACCGGACGGAATCGCGAGAAGCGTCCGGCTCTCGTGCATTTGTCCTGCTCTCGCACCGCGGGCGGGTGCGGCTACGCGTCGCAGGTGCCCAACGTGCTGGTGAGCTCCCGGCGGTCGGCGTCGTCGAGCGTGAGGTCGTACGCCATCAGCACGAGCACGAACCTGGCCGCGTACTCGCAGTGCGAGGCGGCCGCCGGCGGCATCCAGTCGCCAGGGCCGGAGTCCGACTTCGACGAGTTCGTGGCACCGTCCACGGCCTGCAGGTTGATCGGGTCGTTCGCGAACTGCTCCCGCTGCTCCGGCGTCCACGCGTTCCCGCCATGCCGCCAGCCCCACGCCAACGGCACGACGTGATCGATCTGGACCAGCTGGCTCGACCGCTCACCACGCTGGAAGTCGATCGTCGTCCCCGTGTACAGGTCGTGCAGGACACCCGTGAGGACGACGCAGTCGCGCGTGCCCGGCTTGAACGTGACCCCGACGAGGTCCCGCGCGAGCACGTCGTTGCGGGTGTCGCAGCCGTTGCGGTCGACGTCGGCCCAGCGCTGACCGAACAGGTCCCGGTCGTAACCGGTCGCCACCCGGGAAGCGGTCTCGACGTCGGCCAGCGCATCCTCGACCGCCGAACCCGAGACCACCAGCTGCCCGGACGCGTCGACGACCGCGAAGCCCGCCGCCTCGAGGGAGGCGCGGGCGCTCGGGCTGACAGGCGCAGGGGTGGGCGTCACGGAAGAGGGCGACGGGGACGCGACACCGCCGAACACCGTCCCGCCGCCGAGCTGCGTGGCCACGAGGACCACGACGGCCGTTAGCAGGGCGACGAGCAACGCCACAGGAGTCTTCTTCATGCTGGGTGTTCTCCTCGGGGTTGCGCCTTCTCAGCGTAGAGGTGGGTGCTGACACCGAGAGGTGAGCGCCCTTCGACAAGCTCAGGGACCGGGACCGGGGCCGGGATCCAGGGGTGGGCGCCCTTCGACAGGCTCAGGGACCGGGGGACCGGGCGCCCTTCGACAGGCTCAGGGACCGGTGTCGCGCCCTTCGACAAGCTCAGGGACCGGGGTGGCGCCCTTCGACAAGCTCAGGGACCGGGGGGCCTGCCGCTGCGGGCGAGAGCGGGATAGGGTCGGACAGACACTGGGAGCCCACACCGGGCGCCCACGATCAAGGAGGATCACGTGTCAGGTAACAGAGCCGTCGCCTACAAAGCTGCCGGAGTCGTCGAGGTCATCGACATCGACTACCCCACTTTCGAATTGAAGGACGGACCGGGGGTGAACCCGGCCAACGTCGGTCGGAAGGTCCCGCACGGTGCGATCCTGCGAACGGTCGCGACGAACATCTGCGGATCGGACCAGCACATGGTCCGCGGTCGCACCACCGCACCGCCGGACCTCGTCCTCGGCCACGAGATCACCGGTGAGGTGGTCGAGGTCGGGCCCGACGTGGAGTTCATCAAGGTCGGCGACATCGTCTCCGTGCCGTTCAACATCGCCTGCGGCCGCTGTCGCAACTGCAAGGAACGCAAGACCGGCATCTGCCTCAACGTGAACCCCGACCGCCCCGGCAGTGCCTACGGCTACGTCGACATGGGCGGCTGGGTCGGCGGCCAGGCCGAGTTCGTGCTCGTGCCCTACGCGGACTGGAACCTCCTGAAGTTCCCCGACCGCGACCAGGCGCTCGAGAAGATCATGGACCTCACCATGCTGTCCGACATCTTCCCGACCGGCTTCCACGGCGCGGTGACCGCGGGCGTCGGCGTCGGATCGACCGTCTACGTGGCTGGGGCCGGCCCCGTCGGTCTCGCAGCGGCGACCGGTGCGATGCTGCTCGGTGCCGCAGCCGTCATCGTCGGCGACATGAACGCCGACCGCTTGGCCCAGGCACGCAGCTTCGGCTGCGAGACCGTCGACCTCACCAAGGGCGAACCGGCGGAGCAGATCGAACAGATCCTGGGCGTCCCCGAGGTCGACTGTGCGGTCGATGCCGTCGGCTTCGAGGCTCGCGGGCACGGTGGTGACGCAGGCCATGAAGCCCCGGCCACCGTGCTCAACTCGCTCATGGACATCACGGCGGCCGGTGGAGCGCTCGGCATCCCCGGACTCTACGTGACCGGCGACCCGGGCGGCATCGACGAGGCCGCGAAGAAGGGTGCGCTCTCCCTGAGCCTCGGCACGGGCTGGGCGAAGTCGCTGTCGTTCACCACCGGCCAGTGCCCGGTCATGAAGTACAACCGCGGCCTGATGATGGCGATCCTCCACGACAAGGTGCACATCGCGAAGAACGTGAACGCCACCGCGATCACCCTCGAGGACGCCCCGCGCGGGTACGCGGAGTTCGACGCGGGAGCCGCGCAGAAGTACGTGCTCAACCCGAACGGCTACCTCGACGCCGCGTAGTCGCCCTGGCCGCGGCCGCTCCTGAGCGAGAGCGGTCAGTCGCCTGCACCACCCGATCCGCCCTCCGGCCACCACGCCGGAGGGCGGATTCGCGTTGTCACCGGGAGGTCTCGGCTACTGGTTTTTCACCGGAACACGTTCTGCAGGGCATCCGGAACAGCGTTGTCTGACGAACAGCTGTGTGAACCGTGAGATTCCCTTCTCACGGTCCGTCTCTCCACTGACGCGGAACACCGGCGGGGCCTTGGGGCCCGTCCCGCGGCGAAGAGACCCCCAACACGCACAAGGACGACCATGCAGCACTCCTTCCTCGCACCAGAAGCAGACCCGGAGCGCGAATCCGACATCACCGGCACCATGCTCGGCAGCACGAGCAGCTCGGTGTCGACGGTTCCGATCCGCAAGGTGACCGTCAGCGGCGACGACCCCGCGACCGCACGTCAGAACTACGAGCGCGCCTACGACGGCAGCCGCTTCACCGTCACCCGCGGCACGGAGCCGTTCTCGTTCCAGTGGGTGTCGATCGGCGACGACCGCGTCTCGCTCCGCACCGCGACGATGACGGGTCACGTCACGGGTGAGACCCCTGGGCTGACCAACTACGTGGTCTCCTGGGTCCAGACGGGCGGCGGCTGGATCGTGCGTCGTGACGGGCAGCGGATGGAGATCCCGCGATCCCCGTTCGTCCTCCCGTTCCATCGGCCGTACACGGTGCATCTCACCCCGCACCGGCAGAACTCCGTGCTCTTCGCCCCCGACTACCTGGAGGACCTCGCGACCGAGATCCACGCGGGCCAGAGTCAGCAGCTCGCCTTCGACCTCGAGGCGACGCCGACGTCCGCGGCGATCGAACGCTGGCGGACGGCGCTGAACGCCTCCACGCCCGTGCTCACGGATGAGGCGGCACCGCCGCTGTTGCGGATGAACGCGCAGCGACCCCTCGCGCTCGCCCTCCTGCAACTCGCCCCGTGGGTGGTGTTCGACCTGCCCGAGACGCTCCGCGAGCCCTCCATGGCGCGCACCCGACTCGCCGTCGAATACCTGCACCACCACGCGGCGGAGCCGATCACGCCCGCCGACGCCGCGAGGGCCGCGGGCCTCCACACCCGCACCCTGCAGCTGCACTGCCGCCGGGAACTCGGCGTGTCGCCGACCGCCTACCTGCGGGACATCCGGCTCGGCCGGACGAGGAGTGAGCTGGCTGCGAGCGCCCCGCAGGAGACGACCGTCGGTGAGGTGGCCCGGAAGTGGGGCTTCTCCCACCTCGGGCGCTTCTCCTCGGCCTACCGGACGCGCTTCGGCGAGAGCCCGAGCCAGACCCTCCGCGGCTGACCCCGTCGCTCCCCGCCTCAATATCCAGAAAATGAGTGCTTCGCTCGGAAATCGCCCGCGACCGTGAGGTTCGGGCGTGACGGACTGTCTCATTGATGTCGCCCGGCACACGGGCACCGCGGCCGGACCCCCGGACCACGAAACCGCACCACCAGCCTCGAAGGAGCAACACCATGTCGAACACCACCGACACCGCCACCCACGCCGCCACCACCACCTCCACCGGCAAGAACGTCATCGCCGACGGCGTCGTCCAGAAGGTCGCCGGCATCGCCGCCCGTGAGGTCCCCGGCGTGCACGACCTCGGTGGCGGAGCCGCCCGTGCCATCGGCGCGATCCGCAACGCGATCAACGCGCAGGACCGCGGCCAGGGCGTCAACGTCGAGGTCGGCGAGAAGCAGGTCGCTGCCGACATCGTGATCGTCGCCGAGTACCCCGTCGACCTCCAGCGTGTCGCCGACGACGTCCGTCGCAGCGTCACCGACGCGATCTCGAACGTCGTGGGCATGGACGTCACCGAGGTCAACGTGACCGTCTCCGACGTCCACATCCCGTCCGACGACGACAACGACGCCGACGAGAGCCGCGTCCAGTGAGCACGACCGACCGTGGCATCCTCGTCGGTGCCGTCCTCGCGCTCGCAGCCGTCGCCTTCGGCTTCTGGGCGATGATCCTCGTCGCCCTGTTCATGCTGATCGGTTTCGGCATCGGACGCGTGCTCGAGGGCAAGCTGGACCTGCGCGGCGTCGCCGACGCGCTCCGCGGGCGGCGGTCGTCGTGACCGCGGCGGTGGCGGCCGAACAGGCCGTGCATGGTCGCAACACGATCAGCTCCCGCGCCGTGCGTCGCGTCGTGTCTGCCGTCACCGCGGAGGAACTCGGTGTGCGGGCGTCGGAGGTCTCGGTCGAGCTCTCCGACGCCCACGGTGCCCTCACGGTCACCGCGAGCACGCCTATCCACGTGTCGCCGCTCGGCACCGACGCCCGCACCTCGGGAACGGTGCTCGAACGCCTGGCACGCGCACAGACCAGCATCCGTGAGCGGTGCCTGAGCCTGACCGGATCGACCATCGGGCGCGTCGATCTCCACATCACGGGCGCGAAGCTCGAAGAACGAAGGAGGGTGTTGTGAGCACCCAAGCCCTGTACCGCCGCGCGGTGCGTCGCGAGACGCACTCGCCGAGGTCCGCCCTCGCGATCACGATCGCCATCGTGCTCGCGCTCGTCCTCGCCTGGCTCGGCACCGAGTCGGTGCTGGCCGCGATCGGGCAGCCACCGCTCCTCGTCGCGCCGAAGGACACCGTCACCGCGGTGCTGACGGCGGCGACGGCTCCGGCCCCACTGCTCGTCGCCATCGGTGTCGTCGCGGCGATCGTCGGGTTCATCCTCATCGTCCTGTCGCTGGCACCCGCCCGCCAGGGCCGTCGTGGATCGATCGCCGAGCGCACCGCGACCGTCGTGGACGACCGCGTGATCGCCCAGTCGCTCGCCCGCGCCGCCTCCTACGCCGGCGACATCGACCCCGCGCAGGTGAACGTCAGCGTCGGTGCCAGCAGCGCCCGCGTCGACGTGACGCCGACGAGCGGTCGACGCGTCGACCAGCGGGAGATCCAGCAGGCGGTGGACGCGGAGGTCGCGTCCTACGACTTCCGGCCCGCCCTCCGGGCGAAGGTCAAGCTCAATGAACAGGGAACGGTGGCCTGATGAACTCGACGAACCGCTTCCTCAACCGATTCTTCATCCTCGTCGTCGGACTCGTCGTCCTCGCGGCAGGCGCGGCACTCTCCGTCGGTGCACTCCTGCCGGACGTGCAGCGCACGATCAGCGAGAACGCCGAACGTGCCGTCGGCCCGACCACCGACACGATGGACGCCCAGCCGTGGATCCTCTTGGTCGCCGCGGTGGCCGCGGTGGTGCTCATCGTCATCCTGCTGTGGTTCGTGCTCCGCCAGGGCCGTGGCCACACCGGCACGCTCCTGCAGGTCGATGAGCAGCCCACCAAGGGCACCCCGACGGGCGGTCGCGTCATCCTCGACGTGAAGCTCGCCGAGCAGGTCCTCGAGGAGGCCATCGGGCGGAACCCCGACGTCGTCGCGGTGGACGTGACCGGCTTCCGGATCCGCAAGCAGACCGCCCTGCGGCTCACCGTCCACGCCCGCCGTGGTGCCTCGCCGATGGAGCTGCGCCGCGACATCGAGGCCGCGATCCACGAGTGGGACGCCGCCCTCGGGACGTCCACTCCGGTGGTCGTCCAGATCGTCAGCGGACTCCGCACCCGCCTCGCGAGCACCAACAGGGTCGTCTGACCCACCGCTCCGCGGCACCGCCGTGGCAGCCCGAACCGACAGCAGCATGACCGCAGGACCGATGCGCCGCCGACGCGGCGCGAGGAGGATCGCATGAGCGACGACACGAAGCACCCGGATCAGCAGCACATCCCCACACCGGCCGAGGTCCGTGCCGAGCACCCGACGGTGCTCGTGCCCGCCCACGGTGACGACGAGGTGCGCCGCATCGAGTCGCACGACGGTGAGCCTCCCGTGGCGGTGGCGGCGAAGCGCGCTGCAGCTTCCACGTCGGTGTCCGAGCCGGCGGTCGTGCCTGTGGCGGTGCCCGAGGTCGAGGTGACCGAGCCCGTCGAGACGGCACCGCCCGTGGAGCCGGTCGAGTCTTCGGAGCCGGTCGAGTCGGCTGCACCGGTCGTCGAGATCGACTCCGGTCGCCGGCGCGAGCAGGAGCAGGATGAGCTCGCGCAGGTCATCGCCGCCACCGCGGAGACGGTCCCCGGCGTCCACGCGCTCGGGTCCCCGACGGCTCGTGCCGTCGACAGCGCCAGGACCCGGCTGCTCGGCCGCACCTCCGTCCCGGGCGTCAGCGTGCTGGCCGACGATGACGTGCTGAACGTCGAGGTCTCACTGGTCGCCGAGTACCCGGCGAGTGTCGAGGAGGTCGCGGACACGGTCCGTGCCGACATCGCCTCGGTGCTGGAAGCGCGTCACGCAGGGCCGGTCGACATCGACATCACCGTCACCGACGTGCACGGCCCGTTCGACCCGGCTGCCGACGCCGACGCCGACGGCACCGTCACCGCCGCCCACGACATTGAATCGACGACCGACCCGGAGCACTCCTCCGGCTCCGCCCAGCACTGACCGGAACGGAGAACCGTCATGCCCCTCTTCAGTCGCACCCGCTCTGACGGCGTCAGCCGCCCGCGTCCGCGCGCCGTCTGGGCCGCCGCCATCACGGGTGTCGTCCTCGTGGTGCTCGTGGTCGTCGGGGTGCTCCTCCCGATCCTCGGCCTCATCGGCGCCGCCGACGGTGCGACGGTCGGCGCGCTCAACGTCCCCGTCGGGAGCATCATCGCCGCACTCCTCGTCGGCTACATCCTGGCGCTGCTGCTGCTCCTCGGCTGTGTCCGCAGCCGCAACGGCGCCCTGTCGTGGGTGCTGGCCGTGGCCGCGGTGATCTCGGCGCTGGTCGTGTCGCTCTGGCCGCTGCTCGCGGTCGCCATCGCCGGCGTGGATCAGGCGTCCGACATCGGGCCCTTCATCCAGGACCTCATCGGGCGGGTGACCGGCAACTGATCGCAGGAGATCCGCGCGGCAGCAGGAGGTTCTCCCTCGGAATCTCCTGCTGTCCCGCGGATCTCCTGCGGTCAGCTCAGGCGGCGGGTGAGGCGTACCTCGACCGTGTCGCCGATCTCCTTGCCGAGCCGCTTGCGCAGCTTGGCGCTGACGGAGAGCATGTGCCCGCCGGTGCCGGTGGGCATGAGGCCGACGTTCGGGACCTCGATGCCATCGACGGTCGCGTCCACACGCACGGTCTTGCCGGTGCCGAAGAACTCGGCCGAGCCCGGCATCTCGACGCACGACCAGACGTCACCCTTCACGTGGACGCCGATCGGCGCGGTGAAGGTGTGGTCGAGCTCGGTCGGTTCGATGGCCATCGGTGGTGCTCCCCGCTCCTGGTGACCCGGCCATTGTCGCGGCTCTCGCGCACTCCAGGCAAGCACGGGAACCGCTTGTCGACGTGCCTCCGGAAAACGCTCGACCCCTCGGCAGGCTCGTGGTGAGCGCTGCCGAGGGGCCGGGTGCCTCAGTTCTGGGGGAAGCCGAGGTTGATGCCGCCGTGGGAGGGGTCGAGCCAGCGGGCGGTGATGGCCTTCTGCTGCGTGAAGAACCGCACACCCTCGGCGCCGTGAGCCTTGGTGTCGCCGAACAGGGAGTCCTTCCAGCCGCCGAAGGAGAACGTGGCGACCGGGACGGGGATGGGCACGTTGATGCCGATCATGCCGACCTGGATCTCGTTCTGGAACCGACGTGCAGCGCCGCCGTCGTTGGTGAAGATCGCGGTCCCGTTGCCGAACGCGCCGCCGTTGATGAGCGCGACGCCCTCCTCGTAGGACTGCACGCGCACGACGGCGAGGACGGGTCCGAAGATCTCCTCCGTGTAGACCTTCGACGTCGTGGGGACGTTGTCGATGAGGGTGGGGCCGAGCCAGAACCCGTTCGGGTCACCGTCGATGGGCGTGTTGCGGCCGTCGACGACGATCGTCGCACCGTCGGCTTCGGCGATGTCGAGGTAGGAGGCGACCTTGTCGCGGTGCACCTTCGTCACGAGCGGTCCCATGTCGCAGTTCCGGCGGCCGTCACCGATGCGCAGCGTCGCTGCACGCTCGGCGATCTTCGCGATCAGCTCGTCAGCGACCGGCTCCACGGCCACGACCACCGAGATCGCCATGCACCGTTCGCCCGCGGAGCCGAAACCAGCGTTGATGGCGGAGTCCGCGACGAGGTCGAGGTCCGCGTCGGGCAGGACGAGCATGTGGTTCTTCGCCCCGCCGAGCGCCTGGACCCGCTTACCGTGCGCGGTGCCGGTCTCGTACACGTACTTCGCGATGGGCGTCGAGCCGACGAAGGAGATCGCCCGGACGTCCGGGTGGGTGAGGAGTCCGTCGACGGCCTCCTTGTCACCGTTCAGCACGGTGAACACGCCGTCGGGGAGCCCGGCTTCCTTCCAGAGCTTCGCGAGCCAGATCGCCGCGGACGGGTCCTTCTCGCTCGGCTTCAGCACGACCGTGTTCCCGGCGGCGATCGCGATGGGGAAGAACCACATCGGCACCATCGCGGGGAAGTTGAACGGCGAGATGATGCCGACGACCCCGAGCGGCTGCTTCGTGGAGTACACGTCGACGCCGGTCGAGACCTGCTCGGAGAACTCGCCCTTGAGGTGGTGGGCGAGCCCGGTCGCGAACTCCACGACCTCCTGCCCGCGGGTGATCTCGCCCAGCGCGTCCGAGACGACCTTGCCGTGCTCGGCGGTGATGATCTCCGCCAGCTCACCCTTCTTCGCCTCGAGCAGCTCCCGGAACTTGAAGACGATCTGCTGACGCTTGGCGAGCGGCAGGTCGCGCCAGGCCGGGAAGGCTGCGGCCGCGGACGCGACGGCACGGTCGATCTCCGCCTGGTTCGCGAGCGCGACGTACTTCGTCGCGACACCGAGTGCGGGGTCGTAGACGGGGGCGGTCCGGCCTGAGTCGGACGGGGCCTCGGCGCCGTCGATCCAGTGCGGGACGACCGGCAGCGAGCCGGACTCGGTGGGCATTGCCTCGGTGGTGGCGGTGGTGGTCATGCGGAGTGCTCCTGAGGATCGTGGGGTGCAGCGGTGGGGGCGTCGTGGGGGACGGGGGTCGGCGCGGGGAGTCCCGACACCGAGTCCCAGAACGGTTCCGGCTCGCCGGTCATGCGCGCAGCTCCGCGAGTGCGGTGTCGATGATCGCGACGCCGGTGACGACCTCGTCCGCGGTCACGACCGCGGGCGGCACGACGTGGATCCGGTTCTCGCTGATGAACGGCAGGAGGCCCGCGTCCATGAGCGAGGACTTGAACCGGCCCATGTCGGCGGCGGCGAGCGGCGCACGCGTCTCGGGGTCCTCGACGAGCTCCACCGCCCAGAACACCCCGCTGCCGCGGACCTCGCCGATGACGTCGTGTCGCTCGGCGAGGGCGTGCAGGGCCGGCCCGAGGTGGTCGGTGCCGATCGTCTTCGCGTGCTCGACGACGCCCTCCTCGGCCATCGCAGTGAGGGTCGCGACGACACTCGCCGACGCGAGCGGGTGACCGGAGTAGGTGAGGCCACCGGGGAACACCTGCTCGTCGAAGCGGTGCGCGATCTCCGCCGACACGATCACGCCACCGAGCGGGACGTAGCCGGAGTTGACGCCCTTCGCGAAGGTGATGAGGTCCGGTCGCACGTCGAAGGCGTCGAACGCGAACCACTCGCCGGTGCGGGCGAAGCCGGCCATGACCTCGTCGAGGATGAGCATGATGCCGTAGCGATCGGCGATCGCGCGGACGCCCGCGAGGTAGCCGGGCGGCGGGGTGAGGACACCGGCCGTGCCGGGGATCGTCTCAAGGAGGATCGCGGCGATCGAGCCGGGCCCCTCGGCCTGCACGGTCCGTTCGAGGTGGCGCAGGGCCCGCTCCGACTCCTCCTCAGGCGTCGTCGCCCAGAACTCGGTGCGGTAGAGGTAGGGGCCGAACACGTGCACGTGACCGCGTGCGTACTCGTTGGGGATGCGGCGCCAGTCGCCCGTCGCGACGATGGCCGCACCGGTGTTGCCGTGATACGAGCGGTAGGTCGAGATGACCTTGTCTCGGCCGGTCGCGATGCGGGCCATGCGGATCGCGTTCTCGTTGGCGTCGGCACCGCCGTTGGTGAAGAAGACCTTCTCGAAGCCGTCGGGCGCCCGGTCGAGGATGAGCCGAGCGGCCTCGGCACGGGTCGCGTTGGCGGCCGCGGGGGCGATCGTCGTGAGCTGGGCGGCCTGCTCCTGGATGGCCGCGACCACCTTCGGGTGCTGGTAGCCGAGGTTCACGTTGACGAGCTGGCTGGAGAAGTCGAGGTACCGTCGGCCGTCGTGGTCCCAGACGGTGCTGCCGAGTCCGCCCGCGATGGGGAGCGGGTTGAGCGTGCTCTGGGCGGACCAGGAGTGGAGGACGCGCTGGGTGTCGGCGTCGCGCACGGTGGCGTTGTCGAGGCCTGCGAGGAAGTCGTTGATCACCCCTGCAGCCTGGCAACCGTCGACGCCCGTGTACATGTCGGATCCGGTGATAGGTTCGGCTCATGTCCACGCAACCCGTGATCGGCGGCGAGGCCGGTCGCGTCCACACCGGCGTCACGCTGCGCACCCTCATGGCTCAGCCCGTGTTCAAGCTCACGCTGCTCGTCGAGGGCGACGCGGCCGACCTCGACCGTGAGATCGCCTGGGTCCACAACTCCGACCTCGGCGACCCGACGCCGTGGCTCGAGGCCGAGCAACTCCTGCTCACCGACGGCGCCCAGTTCGCCGGGTCGATGAGCGAGGAGCTGGCCGACCGCCGCACCGACGAGTACGTCCGACGCCTGGTGGCGCGAGGGGTCGTCGCGCTCGGATTCGCGACGGGGATCATCCACGCCGACGTGCCGCAGCGCCTCATCGACGCCTGCATCCGGCACCGGTTCACGCTGCTCGAGGTGGGCGAGCGGACGCCGTTCATCGGGATCATCCGCTTCGTCGCCGATGCGGTCGCGGCCGCTCGGGTCGCATCGTTGGAGTGGTCGCTCGCCGCCCAGCGTGCGGTCGCGCGGGCGGCGCTCCGGCCCGACGGACTCACCGCGATCCTGGAGGAACTCGGGCAGCAGCTCGACTGCTGGGTCGCCCTCTACGATGCGCTCGGCAACCGGGTGGTGACGAAGACGCGCGAGCCAGTGCCCGAGGGCGTCGAGGCCGCGGTGGCGGACGTGCTCCGACGCGGGTCGCGCGCGGGCCTGCACCTCGGTGAGGGGGCGGACGGCGCGACCCTGCTCACGCTGGGCCGACGCGGCGAGCTGCGGGGCATCCTCGCCGTCGGCTCGCGCGTACCGCTCGACAACGCCGAGCACGACCTCGTGTCGAGCGTCATCGGCCTGGCGAGCATCGCCCTGGAACAGCACAGTGCCCTCGACCTCGCCCGCCGTCAGCTGCGCTCCGGCCTGCTCGAGCTGCTGCTCTCCGGCGACCATGCCGTCGCCGAGCGCACGGCCGCGCGGCTCTGGGGACCGCTCCCGCCCGATCCGATCCGTGTCGCCGTGGTCGACATCCCGCCGGGGGAGCTCGGGTTCCTCTCCGAACTCGACGTCCAGGCCGCCGCCCACGGGGGCAAGCTGTTCTTCGCCGAGCAGGACGCACGCATCGTCATCGTGTCGAGTGATGCGGACACCGGCCTGTGGAGCGGGGTCGTCGGCAGACACGGGCTGACCGGTGGAGTCTCGGCGGTGACCACGTGGGCGGCGGTGAGCGACGGACTCGCCGAGGCGACGCGCGCTCGGGCCTCTGCCGGCGAGACGCCGCGGCTCGTGCGGTACGAGGCGCTCGCGGACCAGGGGCTGCTCGGGCTGCTGAGCGTCTCGGGCGGGTCGGTGCTCGCGAACCGGTTGCTCGAACCGCTCGGGCAGCTGGGCGAGGACGCGCGCGCGACGCACCTCGAGACGGCCCGCGTGTGGTTGGAGGCGAACTGTGTGACCGACCAGGCCGCCGGCCGCCTGGGTGTCCACCGGCAGACGCTGCGTGCGCGCATCGCGACGCTCGAGCGGCTGCTCGACCTCGACCTCTCGCGCTTCGCCGACCGCGCCGAGCTGTGGAGCGCGCTCCTACTCACCGAGCGCTGACGCTGCCCTTCGACAGGCTCAGTGACCGGAGGTGGCTGGGTCTTGAGACCGGCCGCGGGACCCTGGTGCGCTGCCCAATCGGTCCCTGAGCTTGTCGAAGGGCAGTGCCGAGGACGGGCCGCACTTCGACAGGCTCAGTGACCGGAGGTGGTCGGGTGTCGGGACCGGCCGCCGGTCCCTGGGGCGCTACCCCTCGGTCCCTGAGCTTGTCGAAGGGGGGGCCGCACTTCGACAGGCTCAGTGACCGGGTTGGGGGTCTCAGTGACCGGGTTGGGGGTCTCAGTGACCGGGGCGCTCAGTGACCGACTACGCGATGCGGATGAGCTTCTTGTTGACGAACTCGTCCATCGCGGGCTTGCCCATCTCGCGGCCGGTGCCGGAGCGCTTCACACCACCGAAGGGGAGCTCTGCGGCGTCACCGAGGACGAGGTTGATCCACACCATGCCGGCGTCGATCCCGTCCGCGACGCGCAGTGCCTGCTCCTGGTCGGTCGTGTAGACGTACGAGCCGAGACCGAACGGGGTGTCGTTCGCGAGGCGTACGGCCTCCTCCTCCGACGCGACGCGGTAGAGCGCGGCGACGGGGCCGAAGAACTCCTCGTGGAACGCGTCCATCTCAGGCGTCACGTCGGTGAGGACCGCGGGCGGGAAGAAGTTCCCGTCCGGCTCGCCCGAGGCCAGGATCGTCGCGCCCTGCGACTTCGCGCGCCCCAGCTGCTCGCTGAGGCGTTCGGTCGCGGCGGACGACGAGAGCGGGCCGAGCTGCGTGTTCTCCGCCATCGGGTCGGCCGGTGCGTTGCCGGTGAACACGGTGGTGAACTTCGCGGCGAAGTCGTCGAACAGGTCGTCGATGATGATGAACCGCTTGGCGGCGTTGCAGGACTGTCCGTTGTTGTCGATGCGCGCGTTCACGGCGTCCTGGACGGCGGCGTCGAGGTCGTCGGTCGACAGCAGGATGAACGGGTCGGAGCCGCCGAGTTCCAGCACGACCTTCTTCAGGTGCTTGCCGGCCAGCTCGGCGACGGCGGAACCGGCACGCTCTGAGCCGGTGACGGAGACGCCCTGGACGCGCGGGTCGGCGATGACGGTCGCGATCTGCTCGTTCGTGGCGAAGATGTTCACGTACACGGAGTCGTGGGCGCCGAGTTCGGCTTCGGCGTCGTCGAAGATCTGCGCGATCGCGAGCGCGGACTCGGGGCACTGCGGGGCGTGCTTGAGGAGGATGGTGTTGCCGTTGACGACGTTCGGGCCGACGAAGCGGGCGACCTGGTAGTAGGGGAAGTTCCACGGCATGATGCCCAGCAGCACGCCCAGCGGGGCGCGGCGGATGAACGCGGAACCGGTGCCGTCGGAGAGTTCGATGGGTTCGTCGGCGGAGAAGGCTTCACCGTTGTCGGCGTAGTACTGGTAGATCGCGGCGGCGAAGTCGACCTCGCCGAGCGCCTGCTCGTAGGTCTTCCCCATCTCGCGGACGGCGATCTCGGCCAGCTGCTCGCGGCGTTCGGTGTGGAGGGCGGCGACGCGGGCGATGAGCGCAGCACGTTCGGCGACGGGAGCCTTGCGTGACCACTCCTCGTGAGCGGCGGATGCGGCGGTGATCGCCTGCTGCAGCTCCTCGTCCGTGATCGTCGGGTAGTCGCGGAGGGTTTCTCCGGTCGCGGGGTTGACGACGGCGTAGTCGCTCACTGGTGTGCTCCTTTGTCTGAGGTGCTGCTGGTGCTGGCACGGTGCCCGGCTCGGGTCGACGCCGTCGGGGCGGGTCGGACTCGAATGCGGAGCACCACCTGCACCGTATCGAACCAGGCCCTGCCTGTCAGGAGTTGAAGCCGCTTCAGGAGTCGAAGCCCAGACCCACAGCGTCCATCGTGCGCAGCCACAGGCCACGCTTGCCGCCGTTCCGGTCGGCGCGGGCCATCTCCGAGAGCGAGATGCGAGCACCGATGAAGGCGAGCGGGTCGGGAGGGAACGGCGTCGGCTTCTTGGTGACGAAGTCCATGGTCGTGCGCTCCGTGGGGGTGCCGCTGAGGAGGTCGAGCATGACGTTGGCGCCGTACCGGGTCGCGCCGACGCCGAGGCCGGTGAAGCCGGCGGCGTGCGCCACCTTGCCGCCGTGCGCGGTCTCGAAGAAGGAGAAGAACCGACCGCAGGTGTCGATCGCGCCGCCCCACTTGTGGGAGAACCCGAGGTCGGCGAGCTGCGGGTAGGTGTGCGCGAAGTGCGCGGCGAGCTTGAGGAAGGACTCCTCGCGCTGGTCGAACCGCGGCTCGACCCGTCCGCCGTAGTTGTAGACCGCGTCGTAGCCGCCGTAGAGGATCCGGGTCGACCCGTTCGCGTCGGTCGTGAGGCGCGAGTAGTGGAAGCGGTTGTCGAGGTCCGAGATGCCCTGCCGGCCCGACCAGCCCAGGGCGTCGAGCTGCTCGGGGGAGAGCGGGTTCGTCATGAGCGCGTAGTCGTAGACCGGCACCGTGTACTTGCGGGCACTCGGGATGAGCGCCTTGAACACGTTGGTGCCGAGGGCGACGCGCTTCGCGACGACCGAGCCGTGCGTGGTCGTGAGGGCGACGGACGTCGCATCGGAGGCGATGGAGCGGACATGCGTGTACTCGTGGATCTCCACCCCGAGCTCGAGACAGACCCGGCGCAGCTCCCAGGCCAGCTTCGCCGGGTTGACGAGCGCGGCGCCCGTCGGCTCGAACAGGCCTGCCTGGAAGATCGGCGAGTGGACCTCCGCCTGCATCGCCTCGCGGTCGAGGAAGCGGGCGCCGTGCTCCTCGGCGCTCTCCCGCAGCCACTCGACGTGGTGCGGTGCGGTCGCCGCCTGCAGCAGCCCCGTCTCCTCCCAGTCGCAGTCCATGCCATACCGGGCGATCGTCTCGCCGATCTCGCGCAGGTTCTCGCGCCCCAGCTCCTCCAGGCGGTCGAACTCGTGCGGCAGGCGGCTCTTGCCGTTCGAGGACCCGTGGGTGAGGCTCGGCTCGCAGAACCCGCCGTTGCGCCCCGACGCCGCCCACGCGATCCGCCGCCCCTCGAGGAGCACGACCCTGCGGTCCGGGTCGCGCTCCTTCGCGAGGAGCGCCGTCCACAGCCCCGAGTACCCGCCACCGACGATCGCCAGGTCCGTCTCGATGTCGGCTTCCAATCGGGGGAGCGGGGCCGGCCGGGTCGGGTCGTCGAGCCAGTACGGCTCCGGGTCGGCCGCTGCCAGCTGTTCCCGCAGGCGTGCGGTGTCGGCGAGCTCTTCGGCCAGTTCGTAGGTGGTTCTCATGGTGTGGTGTCCCTTGTGGTGCTCGGTGCGTGGTGCTGCGGGGCAGGTGGTGCGCTACTCGGTGCGTGCCTGGTCGGTCCGTTCAGACGAGACCTTCGGATCGCCGGTTCCGCTCGCCGCGGCTGCCGCGTCGCGCTTGGTGCTCCGCTGGACGAACAGCCAGATGACGACGCCGAGGGCGAGGAGGCCGAGCGCGATGCCGAGTTCGAGGAAGCCGCCGTAGCCGGTGGTGGAGAAGCCGGTGGCGCCGACGATGAGGATGATCGCGAGGAGCACCGAGAGCACGACCGACAGCGGCACGAAGAAGCGCGGCAGGCGGATGGGGCGGACGGCGTCGGGACGGTCCTTCCGCAGCAGGAAGAAGCCGGAGACGGCGAAGAAGTGCGTGAGGATGTAGCCGAGGTTGCCGGTCACGATGATCGCCAGCGGGTTCTGCAGCACCACCAGGATGACGACGTTCATCACGAGCATCACGTTGAGCGAGCGGAACGGCACGCCGCGACGGTTCAGCACACCGAGCGACGGGACGGTGACCCGCTCCTTGCCCATGTTGAACAGCACGCGGGAGGCATCGGCCACCGAGGTGGTCATGATGAGCAGCAGCGAGGCGATGAGGCAGAGCACCATGACGTCCGCGGCGCCACCGACGAGGGAGGCGAAGCTGGCGACGAAGAAGGTGGCCGGGTTCTCGGCGATCGCCGCTTCACCCGCGTAGCCACCGAGCGTCAGCGGGATGACGAAGAAGACACCGAGGCAGAAGAGGACGGACGCCTTGATCGCCTTCGTCGTGTCCTTCACCGAGTCGCGGTACTCCGGGGCGAAGGTCGCGCAGACCTCGATGCCGAAGGTGGTCCAGGCCATGATGTACAGCCAGACGATCGCGGTGTGGAGACCCTCGATGCCCTCGAGCTTCCAGGTGAGGTCGAGCGGCGCCCAGTCGGCGCTGAACAGCGGGAACACGATGAACACGAACAGTGGGATGAGCAGGATGCCGGCCGTGATGTAGACGAACGCCATGGTGACGCGGACGCCGATGACGTTGATGAGGTACATGACGCCGATGACGCCCAGGCCGATGAGGATGGGGAAGGTGATGGAGATCGGGCCGAGCTGGATCACCCAGTCCTCGTTCGGGAACCACTGCGCCTGGATGAGCGCACCGGTCACCGCGCCGTAGGTGGCGAGGTTCGTGCCCCAGGGGAGCCAGTAGCCGACGCCGGTGATCGGTGCGACCCAGGGTGCGCGCGACTTCCAGGCTTCGGCCGCGTAGTGCGCGATGCCGCCGGAGGAGTTGGGGAACATGGTCGCGAGCTCGGTGTAGATCCAGTTGACGCCCATGGCGAGGATCATGGAGATCGCCCAGAGCACGGCGGCCCCCCAGCCGCCGAGGCCGGTGATGGAGGCGCCGAGGGTCGCGATGAGGGCGGCGGGCATGGTCATCGCCATGGCGAAACCGTCGAACCAGCGCATCCGTTTCGGCAGGTGCGTGGTCTCGTCGGTGCTGGTGACGTGTTCGGTGGACATGGGCTCTTCTCGATTCGTGGGGGACGAGACGTCGCTGTCTCGCTACTGATGCACTCAATGTGCCGAAAGATTGTCGCTACGACAAGATCGGGTCGTTTCAGTTGTTGTAATCGTAACTTTGACGAAACAATACTGCTTGTTCGAGGAATCGCAAGGTCCTAGGCTGATCCCACATTCTCCCGACGACATCCGCACGACGCTGTTCGGCGTCGTCGGCCAGCCACGACACCAGGAGGTCCGGAATGACCACGTTGCCGACACCCACTCGCACCCAGCTCTTCATCGCCGGCGAGTTCACCGACGGAACCAGCTCGGAGCGCACGGAGGTGATCAGCCCCGTCACCGGTGACGTCGTCGCGTCGATCCCCGTCGCCGGCACCGCCGAACTGGACGAGGCGGTGCGCCGGGCGCACGAGGCGCAGCGGGAGTGGCGGAAGCTCGGCGTGTTCAAGCGTGCCGAGATCTGCCACCGGGTCGGCGACGCGATCAACGCCCGCGTCGAGGAGCTCGCCCGCCTGCAGACGCTGGAGCAGGGCAAGCCGCTCGCCGAGTCCATCGCCGACATCGCCGAGGCCGCCCAGCTGTTCCACCTCCACGCCGAGGACGCCCTCCGGCTCTACGGCGAGACGCTGCCGTCGAGCGACATCGACAAGCGCATGTTCACCTGGCGCGCACCGGTCGGTGTCTGGGGCATCATCACGCCCTGGAACTTCCCGCTCCTCATGTTCAGCGAGTTCGTCGCCCCGGGCCTCGCCACCGGCAACGCCTGCATCGTCAAGCCGCCGAGCAACACGCCGCTCGCCGTGCTCGCCGCGATGGACTGCCTCGTGGAGGCCGGTGTGCCCGCCGGGCTCGTGAGCGTCCTCCCCGGTGACGGCGCGTTCGGTTCCGAGCTCGTCTCCCACGACGGCATCGACGCGATCGGCTTCATCGGCTCGTCGGCGACCGGCGCGAAGATCGTCCGCACCGCCGGCCTCAAGCGTTCGCTCATGGAGTGTTCGGGCAACGGTCCGATCGTCGTCCTCGAGGACGCGAACATCGAGCGCGCCGCGAAGGCCGCCGTCGACTCCGCCTTCTACAGCGGCGGCCAGGTGTGCTGCGCGACCGAGCGGCTCATCGTGCACCAGAACGTCCACGACGTCTTCGTCGAGGCGGCCCTCGCCTACGCCACCGCGAACGTCCGACTCGGCAACCCCTTCGACGAGGGGATCAACCTCGGCCCGCTCAACAACGAGGGTGTCGCCGCGAAGATGGACCGCCACCTCGACGAGGCGCGCTCGCTCGGCTTCGACATCCTGCTCGGCGGCGGTCGTGCCGCCGGCCACCCGACGGACCTCTACTACGACTTCACGATCGTCGACGGCGTCTCCGAGGACAGCCTGCTCTCGCGTGAGGAGTCGTTCGGCCCGGTGCTCCCGATCCTCACGGCCAAGGACGACGACGACATCCTGCGCATCGCCAACGCCGACGCGCTCGGCCTGCAGTCCGCGGTGTTCACCGACAGCCTCTCGAAGGCGTACCGGTTCATGGAGGAGCTCGAGACCGGCCAGGTGATCGTGAACGACTCCAACGGCTGGTGGGACATCAACATGCCGTTCGGTGGTGCGGGCGGCAAGGGCACCGGTTGGGGTCGCATCGGCGGCATGTACACGCTGCACGACATGACCGACCTCCGCACCGGCGCGATCCACATCCGCTGACCGGGCCCGCCGGTCGACGCGGCCTCCCTCGGCTGCGTCGATCGGCGTCACCCCGGTCGACCGCCCGCGTTCGGGTCGGTCGGTCGACCGGGGTTCGCGGCTCGGGTGGGGCGGACACCGCACCCGGGCCGTCAGGTTCCCCTCGCTACGCTTGACCGATGACCGTCCGCCAGCTGCCGGAGGAGCCCCATGAACGACCTTGACGACATCGATCGTCGGCTGATCGCGATCCTGCAGCAGGACGGACGGAAGGCGTTCTCCGAGATCGCCACCGAGACCGGGTTGCCGGCATCGTCTGTCCGCTACCGGATCCAGCGGCTCGAGGACACGGGCATCCTGCAGATCGTCGGTATCGCGAACCCGCTGTCGATCGGCTTCGACCACCTCGCGCTCATCGGCATCCGCTGCGAACCCGGCATGGCGCGTGGCGTGTGCCAGGAACTGTCGAAGCACGTGGAGACGAGTTACGTGGTGCTCACGAGCGGCGGCTTCGACGTGATGGTCGAAGCCGTGTGCCGCGACATGGACCACTACAAGACGTTCCTTCTCGACACCCTGCAGCCGACGCCGGGCGTCCGCTCCACGGAGACGTTCTTCGTGCTCGAGGCGCACAAGCTCGCCTACGGTTGGGGCGTCGGGTAGGGAGTCGGGCTGCTCCCCGTCCCTCTGTCTCCGTCCAGCTCTGAAAGGCCCTCATGACCGACCACCTGCTCGCCCCGAACACCGTGCTCCAGGGCGCCGAGGTGGCGCTCGCCGACAATCCGCTCGCGCCGGAGGACGTCGTCTCGGGCTCGCCGCGGAGCGGGATCGCGTCGCTCGCGGCCGTCGGTGGCGCCGAGGTGGGCGTCTGGGAGCTCGGCGTCGGCGTGGTGCAGGACACGGAGGTCGACGAGGTGTTCGTGGTGCTCTCCGGTGAGGCGACCGTCGACTTCGCGGACGGGACCCCGTCGCTGGAGCTCCGCGCCGGTTCCATCGTCCGCCTCGCCGCTGGCACCCGCACCACCTGGACGGTCCGCGAGACCCTCCGCAAGGTCTACGTCGCCTGAGCCGACCCCGCCCGGTCCCTGAGCCCCGCCACCCCGGTCCCTGAGCCCCTCCACCCCGGTCCCTGAGCTTGTCGAAGGGCCCCACCCGATTCCTCATGCCGATCTCTGAGCCCCGCCATCCCGGTCCCTGAGCCCCGCCACCCCGGTCCCTGAGCCTGTCGAAGGGCGGACCCCTCCCCATAGGCTGGTCGCATGAACCTGCGCACCGTCGAGCTCGACCACACGGACCACGCTGCCCTCGACCTGTGGTGGGGCGCGGCCTCCCGTGGCTTCCTCTCGAAGCCCGAAACCGACGTCGCGGTGCGCGCCGAGCGTCGTGGGCTCCTCGTCGGCAGCTCCATCATCGGCGTCTACGACGACACCGCGGCCGAACCGCTGGTCCCCGTCGCCACGCTCGGGTCCTTCCCGACCGCGCTCTCCATCCCCGACGGCACCGTCCGTGCGCTGGCGATCACGGAGGTCACCGTCTCCACGTCCCACGAGCGCCGCGGTATCGCCCGGTCGCTCATGGAGAACCGCCTCCACCACGCGCAGGCGACGGGTGCCGCGGTCGTCGCACTCACGGCGAGCGAGGCCACCATCTACGGTCGCTACGGTTTCGCGCCGGCGACGTGGGAGTTCACGCACGAGGTCGACCCGAAGCGCGTCGCGTGGCGGAGCGCACCGCCCACCGGCCGCGTCCACACCCTTGACCCGCGCTCGCTCGCGATCGTCGCCCCCGAGCTCTTCGAACGCTCGCGTGGCGCCGGCGACATCGACCGCGGCGTCGCCTGGTGGAAGCAGGCCCTGCGCGAGGTGACCATCCGGCACTTCAGCCATGGCGAGGGCGACACGCTCGCGCTCCGCTATGACGATGCCGACGGCGAACCGCAGGGCTATGCGCTGTACCGCGTGGGCGAGGAGTGGGGGACGATCGTCGTCGACGACCTCGTCGCCACCACGCCTGAAGCCCGCTACGCGCTGTGGCGGCACCTCACGGGGATCAGTCTCACGACGAAGGTCACCTTCCAGCAGTCGCCGGCCGACGAGGCAATGCCGTGGCGACTGGTCGACCGTCGGGCCGTCAAGACCACGGCGCGAGCCGATTCCCTGTGGCTCCGCATCGTGGACGTGCCAACCGTCCTCGGCGCTCGTCGCTTCACCGTGCCCGGACCGTCGACGCCGCGCGAGCACGTGCTCGACGTCGTCGACCCGCTCGACCTCACGGGCGGGCGCTTCGTCCTCCGCATCGACGAGCGCGGGGCTGCGGTCGTCGAGCGCCTCGGCGACGTCCCGGAATCGGGCGGCGACACTGACACCGACTCGGTACGACTCACGATCAACGAACTCTCGGCCGTCCTCCTCGGTGGCCCGCGGGTGTCGGCGCTCGCCGAAGCTGGACTCATCACCGGCTCGCCGGAGGCCGTGCGCGCACTGGATCTCGCGTTCGCGACCGAGCAGGCGCCCTTCCTGCGGACGCACTTCTAGGAGATCCGGGCGATCACCTGTGTTCCTGGTGATCGTTCGTTAGGGTCGAACCATGGTCGAGTTCGTGGTCTTCTGCATCCCGGCCGTCATCTACCTGATCGTGCAGTCGCGCCGAGCGGGAAGCTCCTTCGCCATGGCGCGACAGCGGCTCGGTGTCGTGTGGGGCGCTCCCTCCGGGTACGCGTGGGCTGCGGTCCTGCTGGTGCCGCTGCTGGTCGCGGGCTGGTTGGCGATCGTGGCGATCCCGGCGGAGGTGCTCGACACGCCAGGGGTGTCCGTCGCCCGGCTCACCTCGGTCGCGGTGGGCGTGGGTGTGGTCCTCCGCGCGGTGGGCGAGGAGGTGCTGTTCCGCGGCCTGCTGGGCGGTGTCTTCATGAGACGGCTCGGGTTCTGGTGGGGCAACCTGCTCCAGGCGACGCTGTTCATCCTGCCGCACCTCCTGCTGCTGGCGGTCGACCTCCGCACCTGGCCGGTCATCCCCGTGCAGTTCGCTGCCGGCTGGTTGCTGGGCTGGCTCCGCCACAAGACCGGCAGCTTCGTCCCGGGTGCCATCGTCCACGCCGTCGCGAACGTGGCGGCCGGGTTGATCGCGGGATAGCGCCGGCGGTGCTCTGGTCCGTCGACCTCGAGCCTGCTCCACAGGCCGCCCGAGGTTCGGTGCGATCGGGTGACCGACGGGTGTCGGCAGCCCGGATCGACCACCGTCACTACCGTCGCCTGCAGCATCACGACGGGCTTCGTCGAGGTGCGGAGCCGGCGACAGGAGCACGCGTGGACATGACCCCCGACGAGACGACGAGCGACATCCCGGGCGGACCGCCGATAGCGGGCGGACGGGCCCGGCTCGGGCGCCGTCCGGTCATCGCGATCGTCGTGGCCGTGGTGGTGCAGCTCGGAGTGATGGTGTTCCTCTTCGTCTCCTGTGCCGGATGGGTGGGAACGGTCCGGCAGTTGCCGACCGCAGCCCCGCCCACCTCAGGCACACCGGGCCTGCAGGTCGATCCGCGGGAGCCCCGATTCGATGACCAGCTCCCCACAAGGGACGCGGTGTTTCAGGCAGCCGGCATGGCCCTGGGGCGTGTCGCCCAGCTCGCGACCGGTGGTCTGCCGCTTGCGTTCTCGCCCGAGGCGTCGGAGGCGCCCTGCACGAGCCTGTCGCCCTCCGGACGTCCGACGAAGCTCGCGCGCATGAGTGCCGTACTCGAGCTGCCGGCCGGCACGAGTCGTGCCGTGTTCCAGGACATCGTCCACACCTATGCCCCGCCGCTCGCCCTCTCGGACAGCTCCGACGAGTTCAGGGCGGAGCTGCGCGAACCGCCGTCGGGGCAGATGCGGTTGTCGACACAGGTGCAGGACGACGCCATCATCGTCGAGCGCGAGGCGGGGGAGGGCGGGGACCGACTGCGGATCACGGTCGAGAACGGCTGTTTCCTCCCGCCGATAGAGTGACATCCGTCGAATACAGGGGAGAGTCGGATGAAGATCGTCGTCGCCGGGGGCAACGGGATGGTCGGGCGGCACGTCGTAGCCGTGGCCGAGGAGCGCGGACATCGGGTGGTCAGCCTGTCTCGTGCGACGGGCGTCGATCTCGTGTCCGGGGCAGGGCTCGCCCAGCAGCTGGAAGCGGCTGACGTCGTCATCGACGTGACGTCGACGGCCACCCAGTCCGCAGCGAAGTCCCGCGAGTTCTTCGGTGGGGTCACCCGCACTCTGCTCGACGCCGAGGGTGCGGTCGGTGTGCCGCATCACGTGGCGCTGTCGATCGTCGGGAGCGATCGCGCTCCGTTCGGTTACTACGCCGGCAAGGCCGTGCAGGAGGAGCTGGTGAGCACGGGGCGGATCCCGTGGACGATCCTCCGGGCGACGCAGTTCCACGAGTTCGCGCAACAGATGGTCGAGCGGTTCCGGTTCGGGCCGGTCACGATGGTGCCGACGATGACGTCGCAGCCGGTCGCCGCGCGCGAAGTCGCCGGTCGCCTGGTGGAGCTGGCGGAGGGGGAGCCTCAGGGTCGTCCGGCCGACCTCGCCGGCCCGGAAGAGCTCCGCATGTCCGCGATGGTCAAGGCGTACACGGCAGCACAGGGCGTGCGCGGCCCGGTCGTCGAGATCCCGTTGCCGGGCGGCTTCGGCAAGGCGATGCGCGACGGCACGACCCTCGCCGGACCCGACGCCCAGCGCGGCGTGCAGACCTTCGCCCAGTGGGTCGACGGGCTTCGCCAGGCTCGGTGATCGTCAGCTCGCGTGTGCGGCCCGCACATCCTGCATGAGTCGGGGCGTGCGCCACTCGCCGATCCGCTGGAACCAAACGGACGGCGGGTAGGCGAGGCGGACGACGAAGTAGTTCAGGTACTCGATGACGCCCAGCAGCCAGACGAACGGGATGCCGATCGCCGCGAAGGGGTGGGCGGGGAACCAGACGACGATGCCGACGAGCCCTGCCAGCAGGAGGACGGCGTCGAGCACGCGGAACCCGCGATAGACGGAGGCCAACCCGCGAGGCATCGTGCCCTGCTTGACCCACCGCCGGGCGAGCAGCCAGTAGACGCCGGCCTGCACGAGGATCACCAACAGGGGGACGAGCGCCGACCAGAACGCGAGCGCATCGCTCGGGCGTTCGAGCAACGGCAGTACCGAGACGAATGCGACGCCGATGAACACGACGGCAGCGAACAGCTCCCCGAAGCCGAGGCTCAGGTACCGGCCCCGGAGGACTGTGCGGCGATCGTCGGTCATTCCACCAGCCTAAACACGGTCCGCCGGGCCGGTCGAGCGCGCTCGGCAGACCTTGAGGTGCTCAGAACGTGACGGTCGGCAGCGTCATGATCTCGGCGCCGTCCTCGGTGATCGCGATGGTGTGCTCGCTGTGGGCGGTGCGGCTGCCGGTGACGCTGCGGAGCGTCCAGCCGTCGGCGTCGGTGACGAGCTTGTCGGTGTCGACCATCACCCACGGCTCGATCGCGAGGAGCAGACCGGGGCGCAGCTTGTAGCCGCGGCCGGCGCGACCGTCGTTCGAGACGTGCGGGTCCTGGTGCATGGTCGTGCCGATGCCGTGTCCGCCGAAGTCCATGTTGATCGGGTAACCGGCGCCGCTCAGCACGGTGCCGATCGCGAAGGAGATGTCGCCGATCTTCGCACCCGGCTTGGCGGCGGCGATGCCGGCGGCGAGGGCGCGCTCGGTGGTCTCGATGAGCGAGAGGTCCTCCGGCTTCGCGGTGCCGACGACGAAGCTGATCGCGGAGTCCGCGGCGATGCCGTCGAGGAGGACGGCGAGGTCGAGGGTGAGGAGGTCACCGTCGGCGAGCGCGTAGTCGCGGGGGAGGCCGTGCAGGACGGCGTCGTTCACGGCGGTGCAGATGTAGTGGCCGAAGGGTCCGCGCCCGAAGGATGGTGCGTAGTCGACGTAGCAGGAGACAGCGCCGGCCTCGAGGATCATCGCCTTCGCCCAGCGGTCGATCTCAAGGAGGTTCGTACCGATCGTGACGCGGTGCTTCAGCGTGTGGAGGATGTTCGCGACGAGTTCGCCGGTGCGACGGGCCTTCGCGACCTCGGTGGGGGTGAAGATCTCGATCATGCGGGGCCCTTCCATCGGTGTGCTGCGTGTGCGGTGCGGCGGTGTTCGTGCCACTCACGGCACCCGACCAATAACTATACCGGTCAAACTATCCCGTACTACACTGGGCGCATGGTCCGCCTCCCGCTCACCCCCACCGACGTCGAACGCGGTCAGCGCCTCGGTGCGCTTCTGCGTGAGGCCCGTGGCGAGCGGTCGATGCTCGACATCGCGCTCGACGCCGGGCTCTCGCCGGAGACGCTGCGGAAGATCGAGTCCGGTCGCGTCGCGACGCCGGCCTTCTCGACGATCGCCGCGATCGCCGAGGTGCTCGACCTCTCCCTCGACGAGGTCTGGGCGACGATCAGTCCAACCCCCGCCGGCGACCGTCTGCGCGAGCGTCTCGTCTCCTAGCGTCGCCCGCTTGTCGAGGGTCGCTCTGCTCGAACGCGACGGTGCCCGACCAACTCGCCCCGTCGGTCCCTGAGCTTGTCGAAGGGCCCACCTCTGGGCCCGGCTGCATCCGACCACCCCGCCCCCTCGGTCCCTGAGCTTGTCGAAGGGCCCACCTCTGGGCCCGGCTCCATCCGACCACGCCGCCCCCTCGGTCCCTGAGCTTGTCGAAGGGCGCCCCGTGTGAACGAAGCGTGCCCGACCAACTCGCCCCGTCGGTCCCTGAGCTTGTCGAAGGGCGCCCCGCGATTACCGCCCGCCGCCCCCGCTACTGCGTGTCGCTCGTCGTCGGTTCGACCGGGTGGGTGAAGACGTTCTCGCTGATCTTCGTCCACCCTTCATCGGGGTCGAGCTGCGTGTCGACGACGGCATCGGAGAGCACCGTGTAACTGTTGACGCTGTCGCTCATGGTCACTTGGTCGCCGTCGCCGCAGGCGCGGAACGGCTCGGTCGCGGCGAACACGATGATGCAGATGCGGGGTTGCCCCTGCTCGGTCGCCGACGCCAGGAAGATCTCCGTGTCGCCCTGCACCGCGACGAGCCGCGTCGAATCGACGTCGATCACGAGTGGATCGTCGCTTCCGCCGCCGGGCGTGCTCGCCGGGAGTCGGTCCTGATCGGTCTGGTCGCGTTCCAGGTCCGCGTAGCTCTGACCCGAGGCCGCGCACGCGCTGAGCCCGACGGCCAAGGTCACCGCTGCGATTCCAGCGGCAATGCGTCGATGCATGTGACGTCCCCCGAGGTCGATTCCCGACAGCCTACGACTCCCGCTCCCTGCGGGCCGCTGCGACGCCCACGTCCCGGCTCGCGAGCATGATCGCGATGATCCCGAGGAAGACCGGGGCGACGACCCCGCCGAGTCCGTCGAGGATCGAGAGGAACGGTGCGAACCGCGACGCGTCGGGCCCTGCCGCGACGACGACGACCAGCTGCACGACCCGCGCTGCAGCCGCAGCGACGAGCACCCAGAGGGGTGCGAGGTGCCACGGGCGGGGCACGATCCCGGCGCGGGCGATCTGCGTGGTGGCGATCGCGGCCAGCACGAACGTGATGACCAGGTCGACGTATCCGAACCCGATCATGGAGCCGCGGCCGGGCGGGGCGGCCAGGGCGTCGAGCACGGGTGTGCTGACCGCCGTCCACACGGCGAGGCCGATCAGCGCCGCGGTGCCGAACGGTCGCCTCGCGGTCACGCTGGTGGAACGCTCCGAGCCGATCGCGAACATGATCATCGACACGACGATGAGCAGGGTCGAGAGGAGGCTTCCGGTCGGCCCGAGGTACGACCCCACCTGCAGGAGCGGGCCGAGCAGGACCGACCCGATCATCAGTGCTCCGGCGACGATCCACACCTGCTTGGACCCTGGCGTCATCTCGTTCGTCTCCCCCATGGGCGCCCAGTCTACGGACGGGCTCTCTCCGCACGCGGAGCTCCGGTCGCTGCGCTGATCGACGGGCTTCCCGGTATTCGCCACGCGAGCTGTGTAGCGTGGCTCGGATGACTGATGAGCAGCCCGGCCCGCACGCCACCGGATTCGTCGAGGTCGAGGGCGGCGCGTCGATCTTCTGGGAGGAGTCCGGTGTCCCCGACGGCGTTCCTGCCCTCTGGCTGCACGGAGGCCCTGGCGGTTCGCTCGGCTCCGGGTGGTATCGCTCGCACTTCGACCTGTCGCGCTACCGGCTGATCGGGATCGACCAGCGGGGGAGTGGCAAGAGCCTGCCGAACATCCTCGATGCGCGCGATCGGCTCGACGAGCACACGACCCAGCGGTTGATCGCCGACATCGAGCAGGTTCGTGAGGCGATGGGGGTGGAGCGCTGGGTGGTGGCGGGTGTCTCGTGGGGCACGACCCTTGCGCTGGCGTATGCGCAGGAGCATCCTGACCGCGTGATCGCGCTGGGGCTCGTCGCGGTGACGACGACGAGCCGTGAGGAGGTCGACTGGATCACCGAGGGTGTCGGCCGCGTGTTCCCGGAGGAGTGGGCGCGGTTCGAGCGCGACAGCGGGCGTCGGGATGGCGAGCGCGTCATCGAGGCCTACGCGCGGCGGTTGCGCGAGGGTGATGTGGCCGAGCGAGCCGCTGCCGCAAGCGCATGGGACCGGTGGGAGAGCGCGCACGTGTCGCTCGACAGCCCGGAACGTGTCGGCCAGCTCTTCGCCGATGCCCGCACGCGGGAGGCGTTCGCGACGCTTGTCACCCACTTCTGGAGTCGCGACGGCTTCCTCACCAGCGACCAAGCGGTGCTCGCTCGGATGGAGCGGATCGTCGACATTCCCGGAGCGCTGGTTCACGGCCGCCGCGACATCAGCGGACCTGCCGTGACGGCCTGGCGCCTCCACCAGCGGTGGCCGGCGAGCGAGCTGACGATCGTCGAGGCCGAGGGCCACGGTGGAGCGGAGGAGAGCGCCGTGCTGCGTGCGGCCCTGGACCGGTTCGCCCTCCTCGCCCCCTGAGCTTGTCGAAGGGGGTCCGCGCTCTCGGCCCACCCGCGCCGGAAACCCAACCACCTCGGTCCCTGAGCCTGTCGAAGGGCGCCCCCGGCCCACCCGCCGCCCCTTCGATGACACCGGCCCATGCCACACTCGTCGCATGGAACCCGAGGTCGAGATCCGCGTCGCGACGCCGGCCGATGCCGCCGGGCTGGCCGAGCTCAAGCTGGCGATGTCGCCTCCCGACGCCCCGCTCGCCGACTGGGAGCGGGCCCTGTTCGCCCATGATCTCGTCTCGTGGATCGCCGTCGACCCCGACTCCCGTGTGTGCCTGGTGGCCGTGATCGATGATCAGGTCGTCGGGATGGCGTGGCTGGTCGTGTTCTCCCGCGCCCCGAACATCGGCGCGCTCCGCCGCCTCACGGGCGATGTCCAGAGCGTCTTCGTCCGCCCCGAGTTCCGCGGCCGAGGCATCGCCAGCCGGCTGGTCGACGGCCTGCTCGACGCGGCGCGCGCTCGCGACATCGGCAGAGTCTCCGTCAGCTCGAACGCGGCCGGCGCGTCGCTCTACCGCCGTGCTGGCTTCGAGGAGGCGCCGCTCCTCCTCGAGTGGCGGGCCGACTCGGACTGATCCCGCTAGCCTCCAACGGTGGCTCTTCAAGAACTCATCTGGTTCGTCCTGCTCGCACTCGCTGTGGTGGTCGTGCTCGTCGGAAGCATGAACTACGCACGTCGGCCGAGCTGGCGGGGTCGGGCCTTCCTCGTCCTTGCGCTCACGAGCGCGCCGACGTTGATCATCCTCGTGATCGGGAGCCTCGCGGTGGTGTACGGATGGAAGGTCCTGCCCGCAGTCGCGCCGATGCTGCTGCTGGTCGGCGCTCTGCTGCAGATCATCCACGCGAGTAGCGATGCGGACAAGCTCAGCGATGGCTCGCGCGACGCGCTCTCACTCTCCGGCTGGACTGCTGTGCTCTTCGGGGCTGGGTGGGCGGTCGGCGACGCCCTGCTCTCGCAGGACTGGGCTTGAACGACGAATCGCCCTGATCCGCGATCCGAGCAGCAGCTCGGGGCGGGTCAGGGCGATTCGCGATGTGGCGTGACTTACATGTCGCGGTAGCGCTTGGCCTCGGCGACGAGTTCGCGCAGCTTGTCGGCGTCGACGTCCGGGCCGTAGCCGGGGGTGTCGCGCTGGATGCGCCATCCCTCGGAGAGAGCGCCGATGTCGAGCGGCTCGAAGCCGAAGGAGTCGATGAGTGCGGCGACGGTGGCCTTCGCGTCGGCGTCGTCACCGGCGATGACGAGGGCACGGCGGTTGGGGGTGCCGGACGGCTTGCCCTTGGTGGTGAGGTCGGCGGCGTAGATGTGGTTGAACGCCTTCACGACCTTCGACTCGGGAAGGTGCGCCTGCAGCATCTCGGCCGTGGTGGTCGTCTCCTCGTCGAGCTCGGCGATGTGGCCGTCGCGCTCGGGGTAGTAGTTGTTCGTGTCGATGACGACCTTGCCGACGAGCGGTGCGACGGGGACGGTGTCGATCGCGTGCAGCGGGATGGTGACGATGACGATGTCGCCACGCTCGGCCGCGTCGAGGGCGGTGCCTGCGGTGGCGTGTTCGCCGAGCTCCGAGACGAGGCTTGCGAGCGTCTCCGGTCCGCGCGAGTTGGACACGATGACGTCGTGACCCTGCGCCACCGTGAGGCGTGCGAGCTGAGAGCCGATGTTTCCTGAACCGATGATTCCGATGGTTGTCATGTTCAGGGGAACGGTTCCGGCGGGGTGGGGCATTCCTGCGCTCGGCGATTCCCAGCGGGCATTCAACCGCGATGATCGGCGCCGGTCGTCCGGTCGTCCGGTCGTCCGGTCGTTCGATGGACTCGGCTGCCTTGACCGCCGCCTCACTCCACCGGAGGCAGCAGCTCGAACGCCAGCGGCTCGGTCGCGATCCCGTTCACCTGGAGCGCGATGCCGTGGGCGCCCGGGTGGTAGCGGCGGGTGGTGATCGCGCGGAACGAGTGCTCGCGGGAGAGCAGGATGTGCTCGCCGGGGGCCAACTCGGTCGTCGTGAGTTTGAACGTCTTCGTCGTCTGCGAGCCGTTCGCCTTCTGGTGGTGGACGACGTAGTCGATCGCGAGGCGGGCGGCCTCGGCGCCGGTGTTGCGAACGGTGGCGACGAAGCTGACGGTTCCACCGAACGGAACATGTGCGCTCTCGAGCCCGAACCCCTCCACCTCGGTCGTTGCTGCACCGAAGCCGAGGGCTCCCAGTGCGCCCGGGTCGCCGCGCTTCACGAGGGTGCGCAGCGCGTGCCGGACGAGCGCCGGAGTGTTGGTGTCAGGGTCGGCGAGCCAGCGGTTCGCGGTCGCGACGACGAGCTCGGGCTCGTCGCGGCTGAGGTCGTTGAGGTGGTTGGCGACGGACCGGCGCACGTACTCGCTCGGGTCGCGGTAGAGGGCGCCGAGGATCGGCACGGTGATGCCCGGGTTCGCGACGATCTCTCGCACGCGCACGGCCCACGGCAGGTAGGGGCGGGTGCCTTCGCTGGCGAGGCGGCGGACGTGGTCGTTGTCGGAGGCGGTCCAGTCGAGGACGATGGCGAGCGCACGGTCGAGGTCGTGGCGGAGCAGGGTGCGGATGGCGAACTCGGAGCTGAGGCGCTCGGTGAGTTCGGCGAGGAGTCGCATGGCGTCGTCGAAGGCCTCGGACGTTCCCTCTTCGGCCCCGCGAACCGCGACCGCGCTCGTCACCGGCCAGATGAGCCAGCCGGTGAACACGGGGTTCGAAGCCTGGGCGGAGCGGACGACGCCGGCGAGTGTCGCGTAGTCGCCGGGGACGTCCGCGAGCAGTGCGTCGCGCAGCAGGTCGGCGCGCTCGCGGAGGGCGAGGCCGTCGAGGCGCTCGGCCGCGTCGGCGACAGTGTCGAACGGACGGTCCGGAGCGGCCTCCCGCAACGAGCGCGTCAGGTTGCGCGCGACCGCGGCGCCGAGGAGCTCGTCTGCGAAGGGCATACCGCGATCATCGCAGGGGCCGGTGACACCCGTTCCACCTCCGTTCACCCGGGCGCGATAGCCTGGCGCGCATGACTGCATCGCTGACTGCCCTGGCCGAAGAACTCACGCGTCGGGGCCTCGTCGCCTCGCCCGAGGTGGAGGACACGTTCGTCTACGGGCTCGCCCGCTTCGACGCGATCGACGCCGAGGTCATGCTCAACGTCGACCCCGAGCCCGAGGAGCAGGAAGTCGAGCCGGAGCCGGCGGCGCTCGCCGACCTGGCCCAGCGGGTGTTGTCCATTCCGGCTGCGGAGTGGAAGGTGCTGCTCGACCGCGTGGTGTCGGAGATCGAGGAGTCCGACGAGCTGGACGAGGTCGTCGAGACCGCCGAGCTCCGCGAGGACCTCGTGCTGCGCTCCGTGATCGTCTTCATCGACGCCGTGCTGCTGTCGTTCGACGCGCCGAAGCAGTTCCCCGATAGCTCGGTGCTCGTGCAGCTCGACGCCGACCTCGCATTCGAGGCCGTCGAGGTCGAGGCGGACGACGACGATGACGACGACGAAGAGGGTGGCGAGACGATCGAGTTCTCCACCGTCGAGGAACTGGTCCGCCGCCTCTCGATGTGAGACGGCTGCCGGTCCCTGAGTGGGTCGAAGGGCAGTCCCGTGACTGGTCCGTCCCCGGTCCCTGAGCTTGTCGAAGGGCAGGCATGCACACGCTGACTCGCACCGTCCGACAACCCGCCGTCTTGGCGGTCCTCGGCCTGACCGCCCTCTACATCGCCCTCATCCTGCTGCTCGAGTCGACCTTCGAGGGCGGTTGCCAAGAGTCCTATCCGATGAACTGTCGGATTCTCGAGCTCGATCTGCCGGGCCTACTCCTCACGGTGCTCCTCCTTGCGGCCGTAGCGGTCGCCGCAGGTGTCTGCGCAACACGCCCGCGATCGGGCGTGAGAGGAATGCTGCTCGTAGCGGTCGTGATTGCGGGGATCGTCGTCGTGGTGGTCGGATTCCACCTCTCGCTCAACCCTGCTTTGGAGACTCGGTACTGAATGAAACTCCGACCCGCTCACAGGCCCGACAGGGTCATTTTGGTTGGGTGAGAGAAGGATAGGAAGATCTGCAGTCCTGCGGCACACTGGCCCGATCGCCTTCACGGATCGGAGTTCCATGCCGCACGCTGCCTCGTCGCCACTGTCGACCTCTCGGGTCTACGCGCCGGAGTATCCGGCTCCGTTCCGAACCCGCACGATCTTCCTGCTGGCCGGTGTCGGTGTCGTCGACGTCGTCTTCCGTATCTGTCTCGCGCGCGCGGTCGCAGGTGGGATCGTTCTGCTGATCCCAGCCATGATCCGGTACGCGATCTTCGGTGCGCTGTGATCGGTTCTTGCTTCGGCTGAGAGCCGCTGCGTGAGCGTGTCCGCTCGGTCGCGGACGGTCTCCGCGCCCTCCGTGACGAGTTGTGACGATGTGGGCTGGTGGCCGGCCTCGAGTCCGCCGACACTGTCCGCATGACTCTCCTCACGAACGACCTCGCCGCCGTCCCGACCGTCTCCGCAAGCGAGCGCGCCGAGCGTCTGGCCGCTGCCGGCTCATCCTGGTCCGAGCGGATCGCTTCCGCGCCGTCGAGCGCAGCGCTCACCTACCGCGTCTCGGGCACAGGGGAGGGTTCGGTCGCGAGTGCGATCACCGCAGGCAAGCACCGCTTCTTCGTCGACGAGCCGGCCGCGCTGGCGGGAGACGACGTGGCGGCGAGCCCGGTGGAGTTCGCGCTCGGGGCGCTGATTTCCTGCCAGATCGTGGTCTACCGCCTCTACGCGAGTGCGCTGGGCATCCAGGTCGACGACATCAGCGTCGATGCCGAGGGTGACCTCGACGTGCGCAACCTCTTCGGGATCACCGACGAGGTGCGGGCAGGGTTCTCGACGATCCGGTTGAACATCACCATCACCGGCCCTGAGACCGAGGACCGCTACCAGGAGCTGCGTGCCGCGGTCGACGCGCACTGCCCCGTCCTCGACCTGCTCCAGAACCCGACGCCGGTCGAGGTCAGCGTCTTCAAAGCCTGAGGCCTCCGCGCGCTCGTGCGCACCAGCTCGACGACGAGACCCCACCGATCGGCCGAAGCGGATCGATGGGGTCTCGGAGAACGGTGATCGGGCCTGCTACTCGTTGAGGTCCATGCTCGAGGCGGAGCAGGAGGCCGACGCGTACGCACCGGTGGAGGTGTTCTCGGCGAGCACCTTCCCGTCGACGGTGATCTTGCAGGAGATCTCACCCGCGTCGTCGGCGCCGTTCATGGCGAGGACGTAGAACGAGCTGTAGTCGAAGGTGCCACCGGCCTTGATGGTGAACTCCTTGGTGAAGGGAAGCGCCTGGTCGTTGGCCTGCTCGGTGCCGCTGTTCTCATCGGTGAACGTCATGTAGGTGATCGAGGCGGCGGTCGAGGTGCCGGTCACCTCGTAGACCACGGTGACGTCGCGGTCGGCTTCGGCGGACGACTCGGCCTGCGCGGTCTTGATGCCCTCGCTCACGGCGCCGGCGAACCCGGCGGTGTAGGTGATGGCGAGGACGATGCTGAGGATCATCGCGACGAGGGACAGGACCGTGCCCGCGATGGCGAGGCCCTTCGACTTGTTCTTCAGGAAGAGCGCGATGACACCGAGCACGAGGCCTACGAAGGCGATGAAACCGGAGACGAAGTTGACGAAGGGGATGAACGCACCGACGAGCGCGACGACGCCGATGATGAGGGCGGCGAGGCCGAGGCCGTTGCCGGTCTTCGCGGGCGGCGGGGTCTGCTGACCGAAACCGGGCTGGCCATAAGGTGCCTGGCCGTAGGGCTGCTGGCCCTGGGGTGCCTGGCCGTACGGCTGCTGACCGTAGGGCTCCTGCGGCGACGGAGGCTGCTCGGGGTAGGACATGGTGGTGGTGCCTTTCTGCGGTGTGGACGGCCGACGTGCTGGCGTCGGTCGGTGGCGCTGGGGGAGGGAGTCGGAGAGGCGTCGCGTCTGCGCGCTGGGCGCGAGTCGGGCGCCGACGCGGGTCAGTACGGGTACGCGATGAGGCGTCGGTTGGCGGAGTCGACCTGGGACTGCATGGTGCAGAGGTCGACGATCCACCAGACGAAGGCGGCGAGGATCGCGATGAAGCCGATGCCGATCGCGCTCAACGCCCAGCCGCCCCACCAAAGGGCGATGAACCCGATGCCGGCGCCGACGTTGCCCAGATAGAACTGGTGCGCGCCGAAGCCGCCGAGGAGGATCGCCAGCAGGTAGCCGGTTCCGCTCTCCTTGAGCGGACGGGCGTACGGGACCGGTGCCGGGTACGGCTGGTTGTTGTACGGCATGGGTGCGTAGGCGTTCGGGGCTGCGGGCGCTCCGTACTGCTGCGTTGCGGGAACCATGGGCATCGGCCCGGTCGGAGCGAGTGGTGCGACGGCCGTCGTCCAGGCGGCGCCGTCCCAGTACTGCTGCTGGCCGGGGCGCTGCGGATTCGGGTACCAACCGGCGGGGATGTGCCCGGGCTGCTGGGGGACAAGCGTCATCGAGGTGCTTTCGGAGAGGGCTTGCACCGGCGGGACGTTCAGCGGGCAGGCGGCGAAGTCAGGTTCACGCCGTGAGGCCCCCTGTGTGTTCAGTCTGATGTCCGCACTGTGGGGGACAACAGTCCCAATGTAGGGCACGCCACCAAGTTTCAGGAGGGGGTATCCCCTAGCGGTGATGAGGACGGTGGTATATTTACTTTATGGTCTCTAAGAGAGATCGTGTTTTGAGTTCATCGACGTCAGGAGGCACTGCATGGCGCACTACGTCGACCTGCTCTGGAACCCGGAGGACAGCTCCCATCTCGGGCGCAAGGACCGCGCGCCGGGCCGCTACCGGGCATTCGTTCCCGGCCTGCTCGGCGAGGGGCTGCCCGACATCGGCCCAGCGGCGCGTCAGGCGGCCGAGGATGCTCTGGCGGTGTTGGCTCGCGCCGACGAACGAATCGGGCCACGAGGTCGATTCCTCAACCACCTGTTGATCCGTTCTGAGAGCATTTCCTCGTCGTGGATCGAGGGGAACAGTGTGACCCCGAAGAAGCTCGCCATCGCCGAGCTCCTCGAGCGGGGCACCCGGGTCGCGCTCGACGTCGTCGCGAACGTGCGAGCCACCGAGCAGGCGATCGCGGAGCTGGGCGACCGGGGCCGCGCGGTGACCACCTCAGGCATCGAGCGCCTGCAGCACATCATCGAACCGCGCCTACGACCTGGCTTGAGAGCCGAGCAGAACTGGGTGGGTGGGCCAGGCTGGAGTCCGCTGCGTGCCGAGTTCGTGCCACCGCCACCGGAAGAGGTCGGTCGGCTGGTCGATGACCTCGCTCGATTCGTCACGGCGACCTCGGGGAACCCGGTCGTTCGCGCCGCGATCGCTCACGCGCAGTTCGAGACGATCCACCCCTTCATCGATGGCAACGGAAGAACCGGTCGAGCGCTCATCCACACCGTCCTTCGTCGGGCCGATGCGTTGCGGAACACCCTCATTCCGATCAGCACGGTGTTCGCAGGCGACACTGATCGCTACATCGCGGGGCTGACGGCGTATCGAGACATCCCGTCGCGCCTCGATGACTGGATCGTCGGCTTCGCGGAAGCTGCGGAGCTGGCCGCTGGCAACGCCGTGCGTCTCTCGGAAGACATCGAACGGCTCGACATCCGCGTGCGTGCGGACCTGATCCGCTTCCGTGAAGACAGCGGAATCAAGCCGGCTGTCCCGCGGAGCGACGCCGTGATCTTGAAGATCCTCGATGCGCTCGCGACGGACCCGGTGTTGACCATCGAGACGGTGGCTGTCCAGCACGAGGTGTCTCCGGGTGCGGCGCATCGAGCGCTGGTGCAGCTCGCCGAGGCCGGCATCCTCGGCCGCACCAAGGACCACAAGGGAAGGTTGGTCTGTTGGACGGCGGATCAGCACCTCGCTCTGGTCAGCCTCACCGAACGGAGCAACCGGGTCGGGGGAGGCGACACCGGCAGCGGGAGCCCTCGACTCGGGCCGCCGGCGCCGGCTGTCGAGCAGGCCGGTGTGCTGCGCGGGTAGCCATCCGCGCTACTTGTTCTCCGTCAGCCCATCCACACCGGACGCGGAGCATGACACCGATGCGTCCGCGCCCGTCGAGGTCTGCTCGGCGACCACATCGCCGTCGACGGTGATCTTGCAGCTGACGGAGCCGGTGTCCTCGGCGCCGTTGGTCGCGATGAGGGAGAACGCCGTGAAGTCGGTGTCGCTCCCCGCTGTGACGGTGAGTTCCTTGATGAAGGGGAGCGCCTGGCCCGTCGCCTGCTCGGTCCCGTTGGTGCCCGCTGTGTAGGTGGAGTAGACGATGGAGGCGTCGGTGGCGGTGCCGTTGACCTCGTAGACGACCGACACCTCCTTGTTGGCGGCCTCGGAGGACTCTGCTTTCGCGGTCTTCACAGCGTCGCTGACGAGCCCGGCGAACCCGGCCGTATAGGTGATCGCGAGAATGATGCTCAGCACGATCGCGATGGCCGAGACGATCGTGCCGGCGACGGCGAAGCCCTTCTGCCGGTTCTTCAGGCACAGGGCGACGATGCCGAGCACGAGGCCGACGAGCCCGACGAACCCTGCCACGTAGTTGAGGATCGGGATGAACGCCCCGATGAGCGCGAACCCTCCGACGATGAGGGCGGCGATGCCGAGTCCGTTGCCGCGCTTGCCGGTCTTGACGGGAGCCGGGCCTGGCACGGGCAGCGGGTAGGGCTGGTTCTGGGCGGGCGGCTGGTTCGAAGACGACATGCGCGTGGGACCTCTCTGCGGCGTTGGTTCCACCGTACCGACGGCGCGCGCCTAGGGGCAGGGGTGGACGGGCGCCCGATGCGATGGTGCCCACCCACAACGCTGTGTGTCGTGCCTGCAAACGGGGCCTGCCCAACAATCGTTGGCTTCGTTAGGCTCGCCGCATGAGCAACGATGTCCCTCTCGTCCCGGGCGAAAACGCCTTCCCGCTCCACATTTTCGATGCCCTGGGCTTGGATCCGGTGGTGTTCAAGGACCGCATCGGTGGGTCGGTGATGGTGATCGAGAAGCGACCTGAGGACGGGCCTGTGACGATCCTCACATCCGGCGTGTCTCGGCTGGAGACCGACTCCGGTGAGCGGATCGAGCTCGCGGTGGAGATCGTCGACGGTCAGCAGGGTGCCGCGATGGTCGCGCTGCGCATCGTGATCAACGAGATCGCGACCAACCGTCGGGTGCCACCGGTGCTCGCGCCGTGGCGTAACGGGACACCGTTCCTCAACGGGACGGCGATCTCAGCGCTTCTGGTGACGCCGTCGCGCTGGGGAGCGTCGTTCGACGATATCCGGAACGAGGCCGGCCAGGTGGTCGGGCACGTGCGGACACTGCGGTTGCTCACCGACGGCGAGGCCGCGGTCGCGGGGGAGCGTGGGTGGGATGCGCTCGTTGCGGAGGTCGGGTCGGTGGATGCGTTGTTGGATGTGGAGCGGAGGTGAGCGATTCAGGGAATCGACCTAGGCATGAGGCTGGGGTCCTCGATTCTCGCTGGCGATAGTCGGGTTTCGGTGCCGCGGGCACCATGTGGTCGGCATGCTGGGTCGCATTCGGACCACGAGTCGGATGGGTCGCTGCCTGACTGGTAGGTTCTCCCCTACATGCTGCGAAACGAGCGGTTTGCGCGTCCGGGCTGCGCTGCCTGGGACAATGGTCTTGTAAACGACGCCCTTTCAGGCCCCGACGAGCTGAAGGAGAGAATCGTATGAGTCAACGACGTCGTACTTCACGCCAGCATTGTCGGGCCTGGAGTTGATCGAGGCAAAGAACCTCCTCGCACACTCGACCTTGGCCTGCTCGATTCCCTTGAGCTGGAGCGTCGACATAGAGCCTTTCGTCTCCGCGATGAAGTACACGTGTTTGACGCTTCCCTCGCGGAAGGCGATTGCCCAGTCTGGGTTGTAGTCACCGACCGGGGTGGGGATGAAGAACCCGCGCGGCAGTTTTGAGTACACGACGACTTCGTCGCTCGTGTCGAGTTCAGTGACGAACGACCGTTCCACTTTGGAGTCCGTAACCACGTACTCGTAGACGCTCTTGTTCAGCTTGTCGCCTGCCTTCGACAGGTCTTGCGCTGTTTGACTCTCGGTGAATATCGAGTCGTCATAGCGGTCGTCGAGAGGATCGTATGCGAGGTGTTCGACTATCACCGTTGCCTTCTGCTCATTGATGATCCGGGCTGCCTCGGTGATGAACTGCTCAGGGTTTTGCTTGAACTTTGCGAACGTCTCTGGGGATGCCCCGGTGAGTATTGCTGCACACGTGCGTCGGGTCAGGTGGGTCTTGTCTGCGATCTCGCCGAGCAAGTCATATTTCACGGTTGAGCCGGCTGATAGAGCAGACTCCTCGACCTTGGTGGTGGAGACCTTGAACCCGTCGCCGGCCTCGAGCTGGCCAGCGTCGAGGGCGGCGAGCTGTACGCCCTTTCGGACCACGTATTGCATGACGGTGACGTTCAGCGCCTTATCAAGCGCGTGAATGCACTTGCCGATGAGTTCTGTCGAGTCGAACTCGACCTGGTAGACGGCCTTGTGGTTGATGCGGCGCCACAGTTCCTGAAACTCATGCTTGTGAAAGTTCGCTTCGTTGAGCGGGACCTTTTTCGGCTTCCGTCCATCGACCGGTGCAGGAATATCGAGGTGCAACGAATCGATTAGCTCGGCGACCTGATAATGGTACTCGTCGAGCCCTGCGGGCATAGAGGGCATCTCGATGTCGGCTCGGTTGACCCACTTGTCGGTGAGGTGCTGTTCGTAGTCGATGAAGCCGTTTGTGGTAAGCCAGAACTGGAGTTGCTTGGCTTGGTCTTCGGTGATCGGAACCTTCTCCGCGGTCGTTGGATCCTCGACAATCTTGCCCGCGAAGAACTCAGGAGTCGCTTTCCGTGGCCGGGCGCTGAGCGACGCAGCGATCTCCTTCTGCAGCGCGGTAACAAACTCGGTGTACGACTCGTCGGTTACAACCGTGAGCTCATTGATGTCGTGCACAGTCACGTGGTTGTCCATACGCTCGCCGTGCTGGTCTACCGACAGACGCAGCCCTCGACCGATCTCCTGCCGCCTCGTCGTGGTGTTGTCGCTCTTCTTGAGCATTCCCATAACGAAGACGTTAGGGCTGTCCCAGCCCTCGCGCAGGGCAGAGTGCGACCAGATGAACCGCACCGGCTCGTCGAATGACAGCAGCCGTTCCTTGTCTTTAAGAATGAGGTCGTAAGCGGCCACATCGTCCGACTGCCCTGCGGTCTCCCCGGTCTTCTTCACCGAACCATCGATGGAATGCCCGGACCTCTTGTCGATGGAGAAGTAACCCTGGTGAGTCTCCCTGACCGAGATCGACTCGAGGTGCGCGCGATACCGCTCGGATCCCTCTTCAAGATCGAGCTGCTCGAGCTGGTCGGCGACCAGTGCCCTATACTCATCCTCGAAGACGCGTGCGTACTCCCCGAGCGTGTCTTCGCGCGTGTAGTCGCGGTATTTGGCCACTTCGTCGATGAAGAACAACGAAAGCACCTTTACACCCTGCGCGTAGAGCTCCCGCTCCTTGGCGAGGTGCGCGCGGATCACTTCTCGAATCTGGATGCGCCGCTTGGCATCGTCCGTGACATCGTGCGTAATCTGACCGGCCGTTATAACGTCGCCGTTGCTCAGCTCGATTATGTCCTGGTTAGCATCAACGACGCGGACGAAAATGCCCTTGTATGCCTCGATCCCGTTCGACAGGTCGTGTAGGTTCATGCCCTGCGAAAGTCGCTTGACCTGGCGCCGGATCCCCGTCGCGGTCTGCACCTCGAGCTCTACGCGCGCCTTCGGGAAGTCAGCCCCGTTGCCTATTTCGAGCCCGTCGACGTACAGGTAGGCGGTACTACCCGCGAGTCCCTTCACCGTGATGCCGCGCACAGCAATCTTCTTCACGAGCTTCTGGTTGTAGGCATCGAGCGCGTCCAGCCGGTGCACTTTCGTGCGGTCGATCTTGTGCGTGGCCGAGTACCGGACTGCGAAGAGTGCGTTGAACATGCCCAGCGCGGTCAGGGACTTCGATGCCTTCTTGCCGTCGCCTTCGATCTTCTGAGGCTCATCGACGATCAGGATCGGCCGGTTCGCAGCGATGACATCGATCGGCTTTCGGGACTGGAAGTCGTCGAGCACCGCGGAGATGCGGCGAGCGTCTTTGCCGGTCGCATTGAACGCCTGAGTGTTGATGATCATCACCTGCACCCCGGCATTCGATGAGAATCGCTCCAGCTCGTGCAGCCGAGACGAATTGTAGACGAACGTTCGCGGCTTCGTGCCGTAAAGCTGCTGGAAGTGGTCGGCGGTGACGTCGAAGGATTTCTTCACGCCTTCCCGGATCGCGATGGTCGGCACGACAACGATGTACTTCGACCAGCCGTACCGCTTGTGCAGCTCCATGATCGTCTTGATATAGACGTACGTCTTGCCGGTGCCGGTTTCCATCTCGACGTCTAGGTTGATCGGCGCAGCCGGCGAGGCCACAAGGGTCTTTGCTAGGGGCAGCCCGCGCTCCTTTTGGACTGCATGCACGTTCTTCAGCAACTGCGGAGCAGGAATCGAGATCGCCGTGTTTCGCAGCCCTGCGTCGTCGAGTAGGGTCGGTGCGATATCCCTACCCGGGTCGACGCGGTACCTCACGCCATCGGCGAACGGCTGCCCGGCGAAGACGTCGACGACGGCGTTGACCGCTTCGGTCTGATACTGCTGGAGCTTGAATTGGAGTTTCATCGAGTTAGCCACTTCGGTTTGATTCGGGTAATTCTAGACGTTTCGGATGGAACATAACCCAAACGAACGGAGCTTAAGCTCATCGGGAGCAAGGGCTCGCCAAACTTCTCCACGGTGCTGAGCAGTACTTACCCATCTGTTGTTTCGGATGATGCGCGTTGTCAGCGAGTGGCGCGATATGCCCTATTATTATCCATGTTCGCCGATCTTCAGTTATCTCTATCCGGGCGGTGTGCCGACCGATGAAACCTCGCCTGGCTGGTGCAGCTGGAATGTCCGCGGGCACAACCCTCAAGGCCGTGTGCTCGCCCTCATGGACTCCACGGCGCGTGAGTCCCTGGTCGATGGACCGCTTCACGTCTTGTTTCAGCGCCAGCCGGCTCTGCGTCGACGAGGAGGGTTCGCCGTGTTTATCCGTTGAGTGCCTGGCGCTGGCCGTTCTGAACTCGACGACCTCGTTCGTCCAATCAGTGACGAGGTAATCCAGAATTGCAGAAGATTCAGTGGGTGTCATCGGCCGGCTATCTATATCGTGCGCAGATCTGTCTCGGGAGATAGTTCCCGAAAGATCTGCTCGGCATTGATCCGCGCAGCATCGGAAGCGAAACCTGCGTCCTTAAAGACGGCTCGAAGCGGGTGCCGTTCCGCGATCGCGCGGACCACTTCGGGCGAGACCTCGTCAGTAAAGCACGCGATGAGCGCATCGTCGGCGACAGCGAGCACACGGTGATCACCCGCTCCCTCGACGGTGATTGGCTCGCTGAGGTCTAGGCCCCAATCGAGCAAAACCTGGAAAAGCAGGTCTTCATCTGTTCGATCGGACTTTACGCTCCCGACTGCACCAGCGAGTGATGCCTGTACCAGGTCATCGGGGCCCACCTGGAGGTCGACCATGTTGGTTGTGTCAATTCTGAGCGAGCGGAATCCTGTGTCGACGTCCGCGCTATCGACAGTCGACGCTAGAACATCGCTAGCAAGGCGAATTCTTTGCCGCGCGACCGCAGGAATCGTTGCATATCCTAGCTTTGCTGCCGCTGACTCCGGCGCGGTCGTCTCCGGCATCTGGACAAGGATAAAAGCACGCGTTCCCTGATCTAACAGGTTTAACTCAAGAACCGCCTGAGCGGTAGTACCTGATCCGGCGAAGAAGTCGAGCACTATAGCGTCTTTGGTGCCTAACGTTGCATAACTCAGGAGGCGTCGTACGAGCGCTGTGGGCTTGGGGTAGTCGAACACTCCCTTCTGACCGAAGAGTCTGGCGACCTCTTCACTGCCGCTTTTCGTTGTCCCGGCATCGATAAGGATCGAGCTAGGCGTTCGTGTATCGCCGCGCTCGTTCCGTTCTGCGAGGAAGAGCTTGCGTTTTGGAGCACTGTCGCCGCGTAGCCCGAATTTGATCCGCCCATCGTCCATCAGCGCACGCATCGAACGAGGGTTTATCGCCCAAGAACGGCCCTGCGGTGGCCAGAAGCTCTGACCCGTTTCAGGGTTCTCCACCGCGTAGTGTGTGTCTCCACCGGGCTTATTGGCATCGAGGGGAACCAGCTTCCAAGGCCCTCTCGGGTCGCCATCGGGGTTCGTGTACTCATCCTCTCTCAGCGGCTCACCCCAGAAGGCGAGATGGTCTCGGTCTCGTGAGTAGACAAGGACGTGGTTGTGGTTGGGTGACACCTCTAGGTCATCCGAGATAGAGGTTCGTGATTGCCAGACGATGTTCGCGACGAAGTTCTTCTCGCCGAAGATTTCGTCGAGAACGCGACGAAGGTTTGCGGACTCGGCGTCTCCGATGGTGACGAACAGGACGCCCGTTGCGCGCAGGAGATTTCGCGACAGCTTTAGTCGCGAGTAGATCATGCTTAGCCAATTGGAGTGGAGCCTCCCTGATGATTCTGTATTGGTGACAAACCTCTCGCCATCAGTTCCGATTTGGCCAGATCGTTCCATGTACTCGCGCGTCGTCACGCCAAAGCTGTCGTTATAGATGAAGTCGTTTCCCGTGTTGTAGGGGGGATCAATAAAGATCGCCTGGATCTTGCCGAGGTAGGACTCCTGGAGAAGTTTGAGCGCCTCGAGATTGTCGCCCTCGATGAAGAGGTTCTTCGTCGTGTCGAAATCGACAGATTCTTCCCGCACCGGCCGGAGCGTCTTCGTGATCGGCGCGTTGGCCGCGAATGCGGCGGCGCGCTTTCCTGGCCAGTCGAGCTGGTAGCGCTCCTGCGCGCCCTCGACGACGACAACCTCGCTGGAGAGCTCCTGCCGGAGCGCGTCAAAGTCGATCGCACGCTGCGGTATTCCTTCAGCGTCCATGGACTCGGTGACGGTTGTCGGGAAGAGTTCGGCGATCAGATCGACGTTTTTTTCGGTCAGGTCGGAGGAGTGCATCTTGAGCTTATCCACGGTCATCCTCTGGTGTTCGGTGCATGGGCGGTCAGTTCCGCGAGTCTCGCCTCACGGTCCTTGAGCTGCCTGCGTAGGTCGATTTTGCGGTTCAGTTGAGGCTCGGCGCGCAGCCTCTTCTCTAGAGCGGTGATCTCGCGCCGGAGCTTGTGTGCCTCGTTCATTCTGCCGGTGGCGGCGGACACCGATTCACCGTCTCTGGTCTGCAGGGGCAGCAGCTTGGTGATGATCGCCTCGTAGAGGCCGACGAGGTCGATCGCGGTGGGCAGCGGGTCGCGGGGCGAGTCGACGGGAGCCCAGCCGGTCGTGAGGTAGGTTCCGATCCGAGGCATCGTGCCTCCGAGACTCTTCTGCGCCGCAGTCATGCGTACCCGTTCTTGGCCGGCAATTTCAAAGATCACTGGGTAGTGGATGGACCTGTCGATCGCGGCGAGTACGTCGTCTGCGACATCCTTGCCCTTAGTCTCGATGGTGAAGACCTGGATCTCGGGAACCGCCCCGCTACCCGCGAGGTGGATGGTGATATCGGCGAGCTTGTACGCCCACGTGATGCGATGGACGTCGTCGACGAACTTCTCACGCAGGGCCCCAGGGACATCGCCACGTTCGTAGAACTTTGTCTTCGGTACGGATTTGCCAACTTCAGCACTCGCTGGCCACCGGTACAGCGTGGGCTCAGGCATCCGCTGGTTCCCTAACGATGGCGAGGAATGCGATCAGCTCGAAGTCATCGAGCCCGTCGATGGCCTGCATGAGCGCGGTGGTGTGGCCAGGGCTGAAGAGGCTGTCGAGGTCACGCTCTTCGGTGACGTCGATCATCGAGCGGATCGCTTCGGTGAGCAGATGCGAGTACCTGCCCATGTCGGCGCCGTCGCGGGTGGCACCGTTGAAGACGCGACACACCTCCCACGCTGGCTCGTCGCGGTTGCGGCATCCGGCGCGAATGAGATCGAGCAAACGCTTGACCTCCGTGTGGTCGGCGATCACTTGTCCCTCATCGTCTAGGTAGACGAGGTAGAACGGGTGCAGGCGGTTCCCGCGGTTGAGGTGTTCGTCGGCCTTGATGTTCCGCATCGCAAAGAGGGCACCGGGCTTGAGCCCCAGCGCCGCCTGCGCGGGTATGACGGCATGTAGGCCTTTGGGTGTGGCAACGAGGTCGCCGTACTCCTTGACGTACCCAAGGAGATCCATCCGGAACTCGTTGAGGCCCAAGTCGGTGATTGATACGCCGGTGCGGACGTCTTCGAGTTCGATCACCTCGTCCTGGAGCTTCCGGAGCTGCTCCTTGCGGAAGGCGGCGTCGCCGGAGTCCGGATCAAGAATATTGTCATCGCCAGTGCCGCCAAGGTTGGCGGCGACCATGCGGTTCTCGACACGATCCTTCAGATTGATGTACTCATCAAGGGAGATATCGGGCCAGAAGTTGACGAGCTGGATGCGGGCGTTGGTCGACCCTATTCGATCGATGCGTCCGAAACGCTGAATGATCCGCACCGGGTTCCAGTGGATGTCGTAATTCACGAGGAAGTCGCAGTCCTGGAGGTTCTGGCCCTCGCTGATGCAATCGGTTCCGACCAGCACATCGATCTCGCCTGTCTCCTCCGGCATCACTACACTTCGCTGCTTCGACCGTGGCGAGAACATGGTTAGGACCTGCTGGAAGCCGTAGCCCTTACCCAACGTCGTTGACGGGTTGCCCTGGCCTGTGACGAGCGCGGTGTCGTGACCGAACTGCTTCAATGTCGGCGCGAGGTTCTTGTACAGGTACTCAGCGGTGTCAGCGAAGGCCGAGAAGATCAGCACCTTCCGGTTGCCGGCGTTCAGCGGTTCGGCGAACTTGTCGCTAATCAGGTCTCGAAGCGCAAGGAGTTTTGAGTCGTGGTCGGGGGTGATGCCGCTGATCCAGTGGAGGAGCTGCTGGATGACCTTGCCGTCGTTGACCAGGTCACGGTTCCACGAATCGATATCTATGTCGGCGAGGCTGATCTGCGCCTTCTTACCGACGGAGCCGCTGGTCGGAAAGTCGAAGTCGTCATCGTCAGCATCGATGTTGGTGAATGAGGACAAGATGTCGGCGATGTTCGCCGCGTGGTTATCGATGGCTTCGATCGCCTCGCCAACGGTGTGCTCGAGACGGCTGAGCGTGAGCCGGAACGCTTCGACGCTGCTCTCCAACCGTTTCAGGAGGTTTACCGTCATGAGCTTGCGGATGCCTTGTTCGCGACTGGCTGCACCAAGATTGGCAGTCTGCCCGCCCATGTAGTTCGTTCCTGCGCCCGCACCGTAGAGCTGCTCGTACTTCTCTCGCCGGCTCGGGAACACGTAGGAGATCGGCGTATACACGGCGAGGGTGAGCAGCTGGATCTGCTCGAAGATCTCGTTGAACGTCGGAGCGTCGTTGAGGTCGGTCAGCGGCGGCCGGATCGAACGCGGCTTGAGTCTTTCCGGGAACGCGCCGATGTCGGCGGTGTCGTAGAACGCTTGGATGTGCTTGCGGGAGCGCGCGATCGTTACGGCGTCGAGCAGCTCGAAGAAGTCGAAGTCGAGCCGGGCGAGGATTGCATCCGCCGTGCGTTCCTCCGGATCGAGGTCGGACCAATCGTTGAACACTCGCTGTGCCTGCCGGAACACCTCCTCGACGGTCGTCGAGAGGTTCAGCTTCGCGGACAGCTGTTCCGAATCGCCTTCGTAGGCAAGCGCGAGCTGGTTGCGCAGATCGTTGAACCGGTTATTGACGGGGGTGGCCGACAGCATAAGGACCTTCGTCTTCACACCTTCGCGGATAACCATGCGCATAAGTCGCTGGTAGCGCGTCTCGCGTTCGGCGACGTAGTCGGCGTTGCGGAAGTTGTGCGACTCGTCGATCACGACGAGGTCGTAGTTGCCCCAGTTGATGAGGTCGAGACGCTTGCCGAGTGACTCCCCGCCGTCGCGGGAGAGGTCGGTGTGCGCGAGGACGTCGTAGTTGAAGCGGTCTTTGGCGAAGATATTTGTCGTGTAGTTGGAGTTATAGTTTGTCCAGTTGTCGGCGAGCTTCTTCGGTGCCAGCACCAGCACCTTTTTATTTCGCAACTCGTAGTATTTGATTACCGCCAGCGCAGTGAAGGTCTTGCCGAGGCCCACGCTGTCGGCAAGAATGCAACCGTTATAGGTCTCGAGCTTGTTAATGATGCCGGTGGCCGCATCCTTCTGGAAGTTGTACAGTGCCTTCCACACCTCGGTGTCTTGGTAGCCAGTCAGGTCGTTCGGCAGGACGTCTTCGCTGATGTCGTCGAGGAACTCGCTGAATAGGTTGTACAAGATGAGGAAATACACCCGCTGTGGCGAGTTTTCCGCGTAAACGCTTGCAATATGCTCGCGCACCGTCTCGGTTACATCGTCTACCTGAGCGGGGTTGTGCCAGATCTGGTCGAAGAGTTGGATGTACTGCTGCGTATACGGGGCGTCGTCGATCTTCTGCACCATGTTCGACACAGCAGGACTGCGCTCATAGCCGAGGTCCGCAGTCGTAAACCCTTGAAGCGGCGCGTATGCCGCGGCGTCATCGACCACAGCGAAAGACTGCATTGGGGCGCCCGTGTGATTCGAGCGGAACGTCACCTTCTGCCTCACCCACTCCGCACACTCCCGCGCGATTGCCCGCTGGGTCAGCTTGTTGCGAAGCCTGATCTCGAAGTCCGAACCGTAGAGGGTTGCGTCACGGTTCGTGTCACTCGGTATGAAGAACTGCCGCTTCTCGGGTACCGGCTTGTTGGTTGCCTTCGCGGTCGTGAACGACGGCGCCGTGAAGATGAACTCGAGCGCGCCGACCGACTGTAGTTCTTCCTTGAGCGCCTCGAACGCGAAAATCGAGAACGTGCTCGCCGCGATGCGCAGCTTCGATCCGGGCTTGATCGATGCCCGAAGGTCATCGCCGAGTAAGTCATTGAGGTTATCGATGATCCGCACGACTAAGCTCCCTCGCCAAACGTGCCTACGTTACGGACTCGTCCATCCAAGCCGCTTGTCGGAAGACTCCAGGGTTGACGGGCTTCGCGATTGAACATTGCCCTATCGGCTATCGATGTGTGGTTTGTGTCCTTAGTTGTGCCGAAGGCATGTGCATTGCTAACAGTCGAGAACCAGGTTTCAGCCATGCGGACTCCTCGATGCAAGTTGAATCTTAACTTTCCGGATGTCTCAGACACTACCGGGTGGGAGTATCTGTGAGCGGGGAGCCAGGAAGCGGCTCCCGGCCACGATCAGCGATGCCACCAGGCGGTAGTCCTTCACCCAATGCGCGCGATGGAACCGCGCCCCCCCCCCCCGGTGGTCTCCTCGGCCACCCGAGCGCGACATCCGGCGCGAAGCCCGCGTGCGCTGCGATCCACGACTCGTCCGCGAGCTCGGCCGCCGACACCGACGACCCTGCCGCGAGCGGGTGGTCCGCTGACAACGCCATGTCGAAGTCGTGCTCGCCGAGGATCAGCACGTGAGCAGACGGCGACAGCTAGATGTCGCATCCCTTCGTTAGGGTCGGTGTAGTCGACCTGAACCTAGGCGCCTGTGGAGGCCAGATTTTTTTGGGACGCAGGCCGGTTGGAAGTTGGATGCCGAAATGGCCGCCGACTCCGTCTCGCAGGCGAACGTGATATCGCAACGCGCGCGACCAGATGAAAGGCCCGCACGTGGACGCTTCTGAACTCAACTCCGCCGTCGGCCAGGGGCTGGAGCAGCTTGGGTTGGGGCTTCGCCCCGTCGTCGAAGGTGCGTTCGCCGAGGCGGTGCCCGGTGTCGAGTGGACTCGGATCATCGAGGAGAAGGACCGCGCGGCCGGGAGCGGCCACGGGCGGTACTCGGCGACCGACGTGTCACTCATGCTCCGGGCGATGACCGAGCGGATCGGGGAGCTGGGGTACCCGTTCGACCGCATGCTGTCGCGGAGCGCTCGCGGGTATGCCAGTGAACTTCGGGAGGTTCGAAACGCCTGGGCCCACAACACCGGGTTCACAGAGCAGTCGGCGTATCGGGCGTTGGATTCGATGCAGTTGTTGCTGGAGAGCATTGGAGCTGCGGAGCAGGCTGCGGTTGTGGGGGAGTTGAAAGGGCGGGTTTTGGTTGGCCCTTCGACAAGCTCAGGGACCGATGGAGTTGCGTCGGCCGAAGCGGGAAGCGTCGGCGAGATGGGCCCTTCGACAGGCTCAGGGACCGAGGGGGTCGCGTTGACAGGAGAAGCCAGCGAAAGCGAAGCGGAAGATGGGCAGAGCGCCGAAGGCACCGCATCCGCCGCAGCTCCCGCCTCCGTCTCCATCCGCGTCAGCGCGACGCCGACGCTCAGCTACGCGATGGCGCACTGCAGCATCGCGGTGATCGACGAGATCGTCCTCGAGAACCACGGCGGGGAACGCCGGGCGGCGTCCGTCGAGATCGACGTCGTCACCGCCGACGGCCCCCTCGCCGACACCAAGGTGCTCCTCGCCGACCTCGGCGAAGACCGCACCACCCTCCTCCGCAGCCCCGAGGTCCTCCTCGACCCACGCCGCATGCTCCTCGTCGAAGAACAGCGCCCGGGCGTCATCCGCGTCACCGTGCGCGACGCCGCAGGCACCCAGCTCGGCACGGTCGAGAGCCCCGTCACCGTGCTCGCGTCCAACCAGTGGATCGCCGCACCCGTGCAGCTCGGCCTCGAACTCCTCGCCGCCCACGTGCAACCCAACGCCCTCGTCGTCAGCGAGCTCATGCTCGAGGTCTCCGACCTTCTCGACAAGCAGACCGGCAACAGCTCCCTCGCCACCTACCAACTCGACGACCCTGCCCGCATCGACGCCATCGTCGCCGCCGTTTGGGACGCCGCCCGCGCCCGCGACATCCGCTACGCCGAACCGCCCGCCAGCTGGGGCCAGAGCGGCCAGAAGGTCCGCACCCCCGAGGAAGTCCTCACCAGCCACCTCGGCACCTGCCTCGACACCACCATCCTGCTCGCGTCCGTCCTCGAAGCCATCGGCATCCACCCCCTCCTCTGGCTGCTCAAGGACCACATCTTCCTCGGCTACTGGCGCGTCCAGACCACCCTCGACGTCGTCGCCAGCACCGACGTCTCCGAAGCGGTCAACTCCCTCGAACTCGGCCGCATCGGCGTCGTCGAGACCACCATGCTCACCGGCACCTCCGCCACCTTCGCCGACGCCTCCCGCCGGCCCCACACCGAACACCTCGCCGGCCCGCTCGACGACTTCATCGGCATCACCGACGTCGTCCAGGCCCGCCTCCGCAAGATCTACCCGCTGCCCAGCCGCCGCATCAACGCCGAGGGCGAACCCGTCGTCACCCTCTACCAGGCACCCGAAGCCCGCGCCCTCACGCAGGACGCCCCGGCCGCCACCGAGTCGACCGCCGCCGGCCACGGGCCCGACGTCCCCAAGCGCGTCTCCACCTGGAAGAACGCCCTCCTCGACCTCAGCCTCCGCAACAAGCTCATCAACTACACCGACCGCTCCGGCTTCGAACTCGCCGTCCCCGGCCCGGCGCTCGGCCGCCTCGAGGACAGCATCAACCACGGCACCCCGCTCACCCTCGTCGCCTCCGACAGCGTCGCCACGATCGACCAGCAGCGCGGCATCCGCTTCGGCCGCGACCTCGACGAGAGCGACCGCATCACCTTCCTCGACGACAAGAAGAGCGCCTTCATCGACGTCACCCAGGCCGCCTACCCGACGAAGCTCCGCGCCCTCGCCTACAAGGCCAAGACGATCGTCGAGGAGACCGGCGCCAACAACCTCTACCTCGCGTTCGGCATGCTGAGCTGGCGTTTCGGCGACCGCGATCTCCGCTCACCGCTCGTCCTCGTGCCGGTCACGCTGACGACGACGAGCCGCGGCTCCTCCTACCGTCTCACCCTCGACGAGTCGGGCTCGTCCACCCCGAACTACTGCCTGCTCGAGAAGCTGCGGCTGAGCTTCGGCCTCGAGATCCCCGGACTCGCCAACCCCGTCGAGGACGGCTCCGGCATCGACCTGCCGGCCGCGTTCACCGCCGTGCGCCAGGCGATCGTCGACGCCGGCCTCCCGTTCCGCGTGGAGGAGACGGCGTCGCTGTCGATCCTCCAGTTCGCGAAGTACCGGCTGTGGAAGGACCTCGACGAGAACTGGGAGACGCTCGCCTCCAACAGCCTCGTCGACCACCTCATCAACTCGCCGCTCGAGGCCTACGCCGACCCCACGCCCGCGCAGACCGACACCGACCTCGACCGCCTCGGCCTCGACTGCCCGGTCGCCGCCGACTCCTCCCAGCTCGACGCCGTCGCCGAAGCGGTCGCCGGCCGCACCTTCGTGCTCGAAGGCCCTCCCGGAACCGGCAAGTCGCAGACCATCACCAACCTCCTCGCCCGCTCGCTCGCCGAGGGCAAGAAGGTCCTCTTCGTCGCCGAGAAGCGTGCGGCGCTCAACGTCGTGAAGCAGCGACTCGAAGACGTCGGACTCGGCGCGTTCTCCCTCGACCTCCACGACAAGGGCGCCAGGCCCAACGTCGTCCGCGCGCAGATCAAGACCGGCCTCGACCTCCGCACGAAGGCCGACATCGACGCGCTGAGCACCAACCGGGAGCTGTCCGAGTCGGGTCTCCGCACCCTCACCCGCTATGCCGACCGCCTCCACGAGGTCAACGCCGCCGGCTTCTCCCTGTACTCCGCACGGAGTCGCCTGCTCGCGATGGACCACGACCTCGTCCCCATGGCGATCCCCGAGCAGCTCGTCGCAGCCGGCACGCCCCAGGCCTTCGAGGAGCTGCGGCAGGTGTTCCGCGAGCTGCCCGAGCGCTCCGACCTCGCGCGCCCGAGCACGACCCACCCGTGGGCGTTCCTCGACGGCCCCTCGGCTCCCGGGCTCGACGCCGCGACCGTGCAGCAGGCCGCCCGTGCGATGAACGCCGCCCTGGCCTCGACGCTCGACGCCGGCCTCCCGATGGACGCCCTGCGTCTCGCGTCGCGACCCGACCTCCTCGGCCTCTGGTCGACCGCGGTCGCCGCTCCACGCCTGCCGATCGGCGCGCTCATGGCCGGAACCAGGCCCGAGGACTTCTCTCGCCTCGACGAGGCCCTCGCTGCCGCCGAGCAGCTCCGCGACGCCCAGGCCGAGTGGCGCTCGACCTTCATGCCAGCCATCCTCGATCGCGACATCGCCGGACCGCTCCACGCCGCCGAGCAGGCTGCGGCGTCGAGCTTCTTCGGTCGGAAGAAACGGCTGCGAGCGGTGCTTGCCCAGCTGAGCGACGTGCTTGCCGTCGACGCGACCTCGTTCAAGGTGAAGCAGCTCGTCCCGCAACTCACCGAGGCGAAAGCCGCGCAGGACAGCCTCGTCCAGCTGCGCGGCGCGCTCCGCTCGACAGCCCTGCCGCTCGTCGGAGACCGCTGGAACCCGCTCGTCGAGCCGACCCAGCCCGTCCGCGAACTCCTCGGCTGGTACCGCTGGCTGTCGGAGGGCTTCCGCCTGCCGGGCACGCCCGACGACGAGTTCATCACCGCCGTCCGCGACCACTACGCCACGACCCAACCGTCGCAGGAGACCGCCCAGGCGCTGACGACGCTCGCGGGCACGTGGAGCGAGTTCCTGCGGGCAGCGTCCGTCATTGCCGAGCGCCTGTCGGCGTGGTCGGGTGGTGAGGGCTTCCTGCAGGCCTGGTGGTCGACACGCGACGCCCGCCGCCTCGACGCCGCCGAGCCCGTCGTCCTCGAACGCTGGCTCGACCTCGTCCGGGTCATCGAACCGCTCCGCACCCACGGGCTCGACGACGTCCGCGCCGCGATCCTCGCCGGTCGCATCGAGACCGAGGACGCGACGCTCGCGTTCGAGAAGGGCCTCGCGCAGGCGTCGATCGACGAGCGCGAGCGCACCACCACGCTCGACGCCTTCGACGCGACTGCCCACAACCGCAGCGTCACCCGCTTCACCACGAGCGTGAAGGCCGTGCGTGAGGAGCTGCCGCGGGCGATCCCGGCGTCCGTGCTCGGGCTGCGGACGTTCAGCTCGCAGTCGGAGAGCGGTCAGGTCGGCGGGCTCCGTCGCCAGATCGATCGCCAGCGCGGCGGCATGAGTGTGCGCGCGTTGCTCGAGAACTTCGGCGAGCTCATCACGCAGATCATGCCGTGCACGCTCGCGAGCCCGGAGTCGGTCGCGCGGTTCTTCCCGGCCGCCGCGGAGCTGTTCGACATCGTCGTCTTCGACGAGGCGTCGCAGATCCGGGTCGCCGACGCGATCGGCGCGATGGGGCGTTCGCGCTCGGTCGTCGTCGTAGGCGACAGCAAGCAGATGCCGCCGACGACGTTCGCGGAGGCCGGCGCGACGATCGACGATGAGGCCGACTACACGAGCGAGGTGTTGCAGGACGAGGAGTCGATCCTCTCCGAGTGCGTGCAGGCGCGGGTGCCGAGCAAGTGGCTGTCGTGGCACTACCGCAGCCAGGACGAGTCGCTCATCGCGTTCTCGAACCACCACTACTACGACAGCCAGTTGTCGTCGTTCCCGGCGCCGTTCGCGGGTGCGGGCGACGGCGGGGTCGAGGGTCACGGGCTGGCGTTCGTGCGGCTCGACGGGCAGTTCGAGCGTGGCGGCCGAGGCAAGTCGCTGCGGACGAACCCGGTGGAGGCGCAGGCGATCGTCGAAGAGATCACGCGCCGCTTCGCCGCTTCGCCGGATGAGACGCCGTCGCTCGGGGTCATCACCTTCAACGCGCAGCAGCGGACGCTCATCGAGGATCTGCTGCGCGACAGCACCGACCCGCGGATCGCGACGGCGCTCGACGAGCAGGACGGCCTCTTCGTCAAGAACCTGGAGAACGTGCAGGGTGACGAGCGCGACACGATCCTGTTCTCGATCGCGTTCAGTGCGAACGAGAAGGGCGTGATCCCGCTGAACTTCGGGCCGCTCACGCGAGCTGGTGGCGAGCGGCGGTTGAACGTCGCGGTGACGCGAGCTCGGAGACAGGTGGTGCTGTTCGCGAGCTTCGACCCGTCGGAGCTGCGGGCGGAGCAGACGTCGTCGATCGGCATCAAGCACCTGAAGGCGTATCTGGAGCTGGCTCAGCGGGGCAGCGACGCGGCCGGGGAAGACGGTCGTCGTCAGGCGATCATCGACCGCCACCGTGACGAGATCGCCGACGAGCTGCGCTACGCCGGGCACGCGGTCCGGACGGATGTCGGGTTGTCGGACTTCCGGGTCGACATCAGCATCGCGACCGAGGCGGAGCCGGACCGACCGCTGGTCGCCGTGCTGCTCGACGGGGCGTCGTGGCGTGAGCGACGGACGGTCGCCGATCGCGACGGACTGCCGATCGAGGTGCTGAGCGGCCTGATGCGGTGGCCGGGCGTCGAGCGCGTGTGGCTGCCGGAGTGGCTGCACCACCGCGAGGAGGTGCTGGACCGGTTGGTCGCGGCCGTGGAGGCTGCGGGGCAGCGGGCTGCTGCGGGGCGTGCGGTGGACGTGTCGGCTGCTGGTGAGTCGGAGCAGGCCGAGGTGGCTGCTGGAGACATCGACGCGGCCGTTGGCGAGTCCGCCGGGGGTTCGGATGCCGTCCCGCCCGTGCGGAGTGCGCGCGTTCGGGAGTGGTCGGAACGGCTGGCGTCGCTGGAGACGCTCTCGGAGTTTCGTGAGCGCAAGGTCGGTGCGGCGCAGCCCGTGGAGGTGGTGCCGGTGGCGGACACGTCTGGGCGGCACCCCGAGCTCTCGGAGTACCAGCCCTGGGGTGCGCCCACGCTGGGGTCGATAGAGGTGCTCGATCGTCTGCCGGGTCGGCCGTCTGTCGTCGCGGTGCAGGGCGCGATCCGTGCGGCGGTGGAGGCCGAGGGGCCGATCCATCTGACGCGTCTGGCGAAGCTGGTCGCGGGTGCGTTCGGTCTCGACCGGGTGGCCGGTTCGCGGGCCAAGTCGATCCTCGACAAGGTTCCGGCCGAGTTCCTCGGTCGCTCCGACGAGCCCTTCGCCTGGCCGACGGAGATCGATCCGCTCACCTGGCGAGGAGCGCGTCGGTCCTCGGCTGATGCGCCTCGTGCGGTCGAGCACATCTCCTTGGTGGAGATCGCGAACGCGATGGCGATCGCCGCGGAGCAATCCGCCGGCCTCTCGCCCGACGAACTCCGTCGCGAGACCCTCGCGATCTTCGGCGGCAAGCGAGTCACCTCCGCGGTCGGTGCCCGCCTCGACGAGGCCCTCGAGTTCGGGCTGTCTTCCGGGCGGCTGGACCGCAGTGGTCCCGACACGATCGTCCCCAAGTAAGCGGGCTGTTCAGGACCGCTGCGAGTGCCGGATGGAGATGTCGGTCCCGGGCTGACTCCATTCGGCAGCTAGGACTATTCGAAGAAGTCGGCGTGCCGCCAATCATCGTCAAACGCTGCTTGGATGCGGATCGCCTCGGGGAAGAGCGAATACTCCGCCGATGCCCAGGCCATCGCTAGGGTACGTATGGATACGCCAACAATGCGGGCGACCGAGTAAGGCGCGAGGGCGCCATTGAACCTGGCCTCTACGCACGAGATATGAAGGATCGACCAATGGCGAAGTACACCGTCCAGCAGCAGCCCGTCGACACGATCCTGACGTGGGTCAAAACCGGCCAGGTCGCCATCCCAGAGATGCAACGACCGTTCGTCTGGGATTCGACGAAGGTTCGGGACCTTCTCGACTCCCTGTACCAGGGCTTCCCCGTCGGATACCTGATCACCTGGCAGAGCACAGACGTCGGTCTGAAGGACGGTTCGAGGTCGAGCTTCAAGCAGATCCTGATCGACGGGCAGCAACGCATCACGGCGATGACTGCGGCACTGGTCGGACAGGAGGTAGTCGACAAACGGTACAAGAAGAAGCGCATCAAGATCGCGTTCAACCCAGTGACTGAGGCCTTCGCGACCCTCACCCCATTCCTCAGCAAGGACCCGGAGTGGATCTCTGACGTCTCCGAGTACGTGGGCGCTGAGTCAGCGTACTCGGCGACCAAGCAGTACATGGAGGCGAACCCGGCGGTCGACCACGGTCAGGTCGAGCGTGCTCTCAACCGTCTGAGCGCGATCAAGAACGCACAGGTCGGCATCATCACCTTGAATGAGGATCTGGACATCGAGACGGTGACGGAGATCTTCATCCGAATCAATTCCAAGGGCGTGCCCTTGAGTAGCGCCGACTTTGCAATGAGCAAGATCGCGAGTCACGGGGAACTTGGGTCAAACCTCCGGAAACTGATCGACTACTTCTGTCACCTTGCTGTAGCGCCGCACGTCTTCGCCGACATATCGCAAAACGACCCCGCGTTCGCCCGCTCTGGTTACATGGAAAAAATCGCATGGCTCAAGGACGACTCCTCGGACCTCTTCGACCCCACGTACACCGACCTTATCCGGATCGCAGGAATCAAGGAGTTCAAGCGAGGGCAGGTTGCGGCTCTCGTGAGTGTCCTCTCGGGCCGTGACTTCGAGACGCGGAGCTTCGACGAAGACATCGCCGTGGAGGCGTTCGATCGGCTCGAGAGAGCGCTGATTGAAATCGTCAACCAGTACAGCTTTCAACAGTTCACCATGACCATCCGGTCCGCTGGCTTCATCGCTCCCCGGTTGATCTCGTCGACCAACGCCCTTAACTTCGCCTACGCGCTGTACTTGCATCTGAGAAGCGAGAAGACGCTGAACGAGAGCCAGGTGAAGAACTACGTTCGCAAGTGGTTCGTGATGTCCATTCTCACCGGTCGCTACACGAACTCTGTAGAGACCGCGTTCGACGCCGACATAAAGAGAATTGATGAACTCGGCATCGCAACAGTGCTGGACAACGTCGAACGGTCCGTGCTCTCTGACTCTTTCTGGGAGGTGGCGCTCCCAATGAGCATGGAAACGTCGAGCCCTCGCAGCCCATACTTCCTGACGTTCCAGGCGGCGCAGGCACACCTGGGCGCGAAGGGGTTTCTGTCAAAGCACATTTCCGTCAGCAACATGATCGAGGGCGCGGGCGACATTCATCACCTCGTCCCTCGCAATTACCTGGCGACGCACGGCGTGCCCGATCGCGGGGACTACAACCAGATCGCGAACTACGCGCTCGCCGAGACCCCGATCAACATCGCGATCAAGGACCAGGCTCCTACAACTTACCTGGCACGGGTCGACGCGCAGATCGAGGACGGCCAATTGCGGCTCGGAGAGATCACCGACGCGGCAATGCTCCAGGAGAACCTCGCAGCGAACGCTATCCCTGAGGTTCTTCGCTCGACGACCGCGGAGTCATACCCGGCGTTCCTCGAGGCACGACGCCACCTGATGGCCGCGTACATACGGCGTTACTACGAGGGTCTATGAGCTGCCAGAGACGCAAACGATAACTGTGTGATCGCGTTCGCTCGGGCAGATGACGACCTCTGCGATTGAGATCGGGCGGAGCTGTCGCGACATTGCGGCGAGGACGAGCCGTGAAGGTCGGTCGTTCTCTGGGCTAAGAATTCTGAGAGAAGGACACTGATGCTGCAGACAACCCTGTTCTGGGGTCTGGAACCTGGAGATCTTGCCGGTTGGGCTTCCGTACTGATCACGCTTGGCTCAAGTATCGTCCTCATCTTCGTCTGGGTTCACCTTCGTAGGCGTGAACGCCGACTCGCTCTCGCTGAGCTGCACCTCTCCATAACGACAGGCGAGACTGCCGAAGCGCGCGACCTGCTGGGGTCGCTGTTTTACTCGCCAGCCGAAGACGGGCCGAGCCGAAGCGAGTCGATTGCCGCCTACTTCAAGTTGATCTGGGCGGTTCAACGAGCGCGAAATGTATTCCACGCGTACAAATTCACGTGGACCACCCTGGACACAGCGCCGTCCCGACTTGCCTCGGATTCCCGCAGAGTCAGTGATGCCGAAAGGATCATGAGCTGGAATCTGATCGAGATGGCCCGGAATATCGTGATGTTGCACGATGAGTACGGAATCGATTGGTCAATCCAAGACGAGGATGCATGGAGGGAGATGGCGAGCTATATGGACACGGACGCGATCCGTCGGCAGCTCGTGCGCGAGAACTCAGGCGCGACTTCTGAGTAGCGGGCTACTGAGCCAACGGATCGCCGCCCGGGACGAGGCATGTTGCCCAGTGGCTGAAGCTTCCTAACGCCCGTCCCGCACAAACGCCGTGATCCGCCCGAGGAACGGATCCGGCGTGCTGGGCATGGTCCCCGGCTCAAGCCCCTGATCCCGCAGGTATCTCAGAGCACGCTCGACAGCTTCGATCTTCCGCTTCAATTCCTTGAGGCCTGCCGAATTCTCGTCCGAAAATTCATCAAGTCGCTCGTGTTCGCGGCGCACCTCCATTTCCGTTTCGACCAGCACCCTCCAGACAGTGGGGTCCGAATCGAGATGTTGCAGTTCGCGGAGTATCTCCGCGGTCAGCCGGCGTTCGATCACCGCTTCGAAGGTCTCGGCTGACGTTCCTGCACTCGCCAGTCCGAAGGCGATTCCCCCGCCGCCTGCGGTGGCGAGTGTGCCGGCCGTGAGCAGTCCGCCAATCATGCCACCCGGTCCGAAGCTCGCGAGCGCACTGGTGATGACGGCCGCACCTGCGAGACCGGGCGCGGCCGCAAGGGCCAAGCCGCCGGTCGCTGCGACGATCGCAGCTGCTCCGACGCCGATCGCTCCCCACTTGACCCAGTTCACTGCGCGCGGGCCGCCCAGGGCCTCATGCGCGCGCTTCCCGGCCTCGAACACATCGGTGCCGAACTGACTGCCGAGCCCCATTTCGGCAGCGAGATCCTGCATCGCGGATCGCCATAGATTCCTGGACAGTTCGATCTCGAACGGCCGGATGACGTTCTCCGAAGCAAGTACTGTCAACAGCACGACGGCTTCGTCCTTCGGGAGGTGGAAGCTAGGGAGCGGCTCTGGAACACTCGCGTCCGGGTCGGACACGTCGAATGCGAGCCTCGCTATGGGCGTTGGTATTTGCCGCTTCTCGCTCGCGTTCCGCTGCGCTATCAGGTCGATCGTCGTCGCCTGTACTTGCCGAAGCGCGCCCGTGTACCGATTCTTCTTGTCGCCATCCAGCTTCGACGTCATGAGGTTCGCGTAGCGCAGGGCGACTAGGGCGAGCAGCTCAGGGTAGTCCAACGGTACGTCGAGGCTGTTTTCGAACACCTCGACATCGGTCGACCGGGATCCGAACAACGCGAACCCGATGCTTTCGGCGACGACCAGGTCGGCGAGATAGGCGACTGCAGCGTGGGCGGGGATGCCGAGCTGCTTCGTGTTGATCCGGAGGTCGATCAACCAGGGGAAGACGGACGACACTCCCCGATGAGCGGCCACGGGATCGCCGAAGTTCCAGAAGTTGACCCACCACGCTAGGTTCGTTGGAGGTTCCGCCATCGAGGTGCGCAGCTTGTCGACGTCGAAACCACCGTGTGCCAGAGGGCTTCCGATCGTCACCGTGCCTGTCACTTCAACGCCTTGGGGCAGGCGACGGAGGAGGTCGGCCGCGATCACGGATCCGAGGCTGTGGCCCACGATGACGATGGGTCCGGATTCGGGAAGCTGCGCGAGTATCCGGTTCAGGATGTGTGCGCGAATCTGGAGGTCGGAGATGTACTTGCGCGCTTGCTCGAGTAGCGGCAGGACGAGACTTACCCCGACGGCCGCGTCGACAAGACCTTCGATGCTGGGCGTCACGTGGCCGCGATCATGGCGACCAAGGCGGAACTCAACAGCTCCGACGCGTCGTTCGAAGTCTCGGCGATTCTGTTTCGCTGCTTCGCGAGGTGGCTGCTTGACCTTCACCCCGGGCAGCGGCTCCTTTTCATCCCAGTCCTTCAGCGCGTGAGAGTATTGCGGCGCCACGACCCGGACTGCGTCCAAACCTGGGTACCCGAGCCCTAACAGAGTTTCATTGAGCGGGACTTTCCAGGCACCGTCCAGATCACCTTTCCCTACTCCGTGGAGAAACAACAGGGTCGGTGTGCTCGGCATAGTTGACTCCATTTGATTGATTGCAGATGAGTGCGGCCGGCTGATGTGACGAGAGCCTGGTGAGTTGCGTGATGGCGCTCATCTCCGTGGTCGAACCAACGAGAGCCGCGCCTCATTCGTCCGGCGGAGTGCTGGTCACACGGCCCGAGCGCCGATATCGCGCAGCACAGCGGCCGACGCGCGGACGCCGTCCATCGCGCCCTGGATCGTTGCCGGATCGCCACCCGCGACTGCGGTCGTCAGTGCGTCGAGGTTCGTCTCGAGCCCGACGAGAGCAGGAGCCCACTCGGCCGCGACGGAGACCGGTACATCGAGCGACTGCAGCTGACCGAGGTTGAAGCTGATCTCGACGGAGTTGGACAGAAGACGCCAGGTGCCACCCTCGGCGAGCGTGACCGCCATGTCGTCGAGGTCCTTGTCGATGTCGGCGGTGTGCTTGCTGGCTCCAGCCTGGAAGGCGGCGACATCGACGACGGCGGGTACGGCCGGCTCGGCGATGGGCTCGACGGTCGATGAGGGAACGGGCGTCTCGGTCGGAGTAGCCGACGGCACCTGAGTGGCGGTCTGGGCGACAGCGACCGGCTCGGTCCGCCCACCGTTGATCGCATTCGAGACGCCACCGACGAGCAGCAGTGAACCGACGACGGCGCCAGCGATGATCCAGCCCTTCGCCTTGCCGCTCATGCCGGTCGAAGTACCGGGCTGGGCTGCGTACGGCGACGGAACCGGTGCAGCGGCAAACGCGGGCGGCGCGGACTTCTGCAACTGGAGCGGCTGACCGGCGAGCTGCGCGGCCACCACCTGCTGTGGAGGAGCAACCGCCGCCGGAGCGGTGTGACTGGTCCAGGCAGCTCCGTCCCAGTAGCGCTGTTGCGTGGGGTTCGAGTAATCGGGGTACCAACCAGCGGGCGTTACTGAGGGCGGAGTGGTCGAGCTCATGGGGAACGGTCCTTGCATCGGGTCAGCGCGACCCGCAGCGGCGTCGTGAGATCGACGGCAGGTGGCGGACCCGAGAAATGGGCCGAGCTCAGTCTGGCGGGGGAGGGCCGGGGGTCATCAGTCCCAGAATGGGTCACGCGCCCGACTACTGATCGGGATCCGCCACCACCTCGACCTTGAACCCGGCCTCGTTCTCCAGCCAGCCCGCGAAGTGCTGTTCGCCACCGGCGTGCGGGTATCGCTCCTGGTACAACGGCTGCCAGCCGTGCTCGGGGGCCGCAGCCATGAGCGTGTCGACCGCCTCGCGCGACCCTGCTCGGAACGCGAGGTGATTCACGCCCGGCCGGCGACGGTCGTGCGAGTCGGCGCTCAGGTTCGGCGACGCCGTGAGGGTCAGGTAGGTGTCGCCGGCCTCCCAGGACTCGCCACCGGACCAGTCGCTCGCCATCGTGAAGCCGACGCGATCGAGCAACCACGCCCAGCTCGCCCGCTCCGCAGCCACGTCCGCCAACCACACCTCGACGTGGTGCAATCCGGCACCAGTCGCAACCGGCGCCGACGGCCGCGTGCGCTGCAAGGCGTCCACCGCATCCCGCAACCGCTCCAACGTCCCCGCCACCGCGACCCGCACGAGCGCATGCGGCCGCGCGAGCACGTCGATGTTGCGCGCGATCCGCACGTCCTCCAACGGGACGAGCACCAACCGCGGGTCGGCCCGCGGCGCCGTGTACCGCGGGAACAACGCCAGCAACCCGCCGCCCACGATGAGCGACGCCGCCAGGTGGTAGTCGTTCACCCGGTGCGCTCGCTGGAACCGGACACCCGCCGTCGCCTCGACCACCCCGAGCGCGACGTCCGGCGCGAAGCCCGCATGCGCCGCGATCCACGACTCGTCAGCGAGTTCCGCAGCCGACACCGACGACCTCCCCGCGAGCGGATGGTCCACGGACATCGCCACGTCGAACGGCTCGCTCAACAACGTCGTCACCGACAACTGCTCCGACGGCCACGGCTCATCGTGATCCATGCGGTGCGCGATGACGAGGTCGTACTGGTCGACGAGCTCGGCGAACTCCGGCTGCGCGACATCATGCTCGCCGAACACCAAAGCCGGGGCGGAGTCCGCGTCCCCCTCGGCCAGCAGCCCCGGTAGCAGTGCCTGCCCCGCGCTCTGGAACGCCGCCACCCGCACCCGCGCACCGGTGTCGTCGCCGTATTCGCGAACCGTCTCAGCCGCGCGGTCGATGAGCGTGTGCACGGTCCCGGCCATCTCGGCCAGTGCCATGCCGGCCTCGGTCAAGCGGATCTCACGCCCGACGCGATACGTGAGCGGCACGCCCAGCTCGCGATGCAGCGCGGCCAGTTGCTGCGAGATCGCGGGAGCGGTCACGTGCAGGTGTCGCGCGACGGCGGCGATCGTGCCGCGCTGGGCGAGCTCACGCATGATCCGCATTTGGGAGAGATTCATCAGCTCAAGCTAACTGGTCACGTGGAAACCCTCAATATTCATGACGGGTCGATCTGACTAGCGTGGTCACCAGGACAGCGCAAAGACGCCCGTCCGCGACAGCCAGTACCACCGGCCGTCGCCGCTCCCGCAGGAAGGAACGCCGTTGCTCGCCCTCTGGAAACGACCCGACACCGCCGGTTTCGAACTCGTCGAGCGCGCGATGCCGGCCATGGGCTCCGACGACGTCCTCATCCGCGTCCACCGCACCGGTATCTGCGGCACCGATCTCCACATCGAATCGTGGGACCCGTGGGCGGCCGGCGCGGTCGACGCCCCGCTCGTCCCGGGCCATGAGTTCTCTGGCGAGGTCGTCGAGGTCGGCAGTCGCGTCGCGGGGATCCCGGTCGGTGCAGCGGTTTCCGGGGAAGGACACCTCGTCTGCGGGACCTGCCGCAACTGCCGCTCCGGCCGCCGCCACCTCTGCCGCCACACCCGCGGACTCGGCGTCAACCTCGACGGCGCCTTCGCCGAGTACGTCGTCCTCCCCGCCACCAACGTCTGGGTCCACGGCGACCAGGTCACCCCCGACCTCGGCGCCCTCTTCGACCCCCTCGGCAACGCCGTCCACACCGCCCTCAGCTTCCCGATCCTCGGCGAGGACGTCCTCATCACCGGTTGCGGCCCCATCGGTCTCATGGCCATCGCCGTCTGCCGGGTCGCCGGCGCGCGCAACATCGTCGCGACCGACGTCGTCGCCGACCGACTCGAGAAGGCGCTCGCCGTCGGTGCCGACCGGGTCGTGGACGTCTCGAAGGAACGGGTCGCCGACGCCCAGGCCGCGCTCGGCATGCTGGAGGGCTTCGACGTCGGCTTGGAGATGTCCGGCCAGGCCGCCGCCGCGAGCGAACTCATCGACAACCTCAACACCGGCGGCAAGGTTGCGCTGCTGGGGCTGCCGTCGACGAACATCGAGATCGACTGGACCAAGGTCATCACCCGCATGATCACCATCAAGGGCATCTACGGCCGCGAGATGTTCGACACCTGGCACCACGCGAGCGCGATGGTCGACCACAGCCCAGAGCTCCGGCACGCCCTCGAATCGCTCGTCACCGCCCGCTTCCCGCTCGCCTCCTGGCAGGACGCCTTCGACACCGCACGCGGGGGAGCGGCGGGCAAAGTGCTCATCGACTGGACCGACACCCGCGACGCCGTCATCACCGGGGTCATCGACGAACACGTACCGGAGACGGTCGGCGCGGTCGCCGCAGCCTGAGCCGACGCCCGTCGCCCACCCAACCGAGAACCGACCAACCGCCCACTCGACCCCGAGGAGACGACATGTACGGCACCATCAAGACCCAGTTGCGCGACCAGCTCGACCGCATCGAGGCGGACGACCTCACGAAGCACGAGTTCGCGATCACCTCGCGTCAGGGCAGTCACGTCACCATCGACGGTCGTGAAGTGCGGAACTTCTGCGCGAACAACTACCTGGGTCTCGCGAACGAGCCGTCGATCGTCGACGCCGCCAAGCTGGCCCTCGACGAGTGGGGCTACGGGCTCGCGAGCGTCCGCTTCATCTGCGGCACGCAGCAGATCCACCGCGACCTCGAACAGGAGTTGAGCGCTTTCCTCGGCACGGAGGACACGATCCTGTTCTCCTCCTGCTTCGACGCGAACGGAGCCGTCTTCGGTGCGTTGTTCGGCGAGGACGACGCGATCATCTCCGACGCCCTCAACCACGCCTCGATCATCGACGGCATCCGCCTGAGCAAGGCTCGCCGCCTGCGCTACCGCAACCGCAACATGGCCGACCTCGAGCAGCAGCTCATGAACGCCGCCGACGCGCGTCGAACGGTGATCGTCACCGATGGCGTGTTCTCGATGGACGGCTTCTATGCGCCCCTGGACGAGATCTGCGACCTTGCCGACCGGTACGGCGCGCTCGTGCTCGTCGACGACTCGCACGCGGTCGGTTTCGTCGGCCCGGGTGGTCGCGGGACGCCGGAGCTGTTCGGCGTGCAGGACCGCGTCGACATCCTCACCGGCACCCTCGGCAAGGCGCTCGGCGGTGCGTCGGGTGGGTATGTGAGTGCGAAGCAGGAGATCGTCGACGTGCTGCGGCAGTCGGGCCGGCCGTATCTGTTCTCGAACAGCCTGGCGCCGTCGCTCGTCGCCGGAGCACGTCGGGCCGTGGAGCTCGCGGCCGCAGGTGACGAACTCCGCGAGGGGCTCTTCCGGAAGGCGGACCTGTTCCGTGCGCGCATGACCGAGGCCGGCTTCCGGCTGTTGGAGGGGTCGCACCCGATCATCCCCGTGATGTTCGACGACGAGCAGCAGGCCGTCCAGGTGGCTGGCCGGATGCTGGAGCAGGGCATCTATGTGATCCCGTTCAGCTTCCCCGTGGTGCCGCGCGGCGAGGCCCGCATCCGGGTGCAGATCAGTGCCGCGCACAGCGAGCAGGACATCGAGGACTGTGTGGCCGCGTTCGTCGCGGCGCGGGGGTAGGTGCCGCGCGGCTGGTCAGCGAGCGGGATCGTCGCTGGGGTCGGCCGTCGGTCGAAGGCGCATGCCCCAGACGTGACGCACCGACCCGTCTGCACCGAGGTCGTCGTTCACGCGCCGCATGCCGATTTTCTCCGCGACGCGCGCCGACGCCCGGTTGTCGGGGTGGACGATCGCGATGAGCTCTGACGAGTCCGTGTGCTCCTGCGCGAAGTCGCGGCTGGCAGCGGCGGCTTCGGTCGCGACCCCTCGACCCTGCCAAGCGGGGCTCACGTGGTAGCCGACCTCGAGCTTCAGCTCGTCGTTCACTCGCTGCCAGGTCAGACCGCAGTCGCCGACGAAGTCGCCGTCGTGGGTCTCGATGATCCAGAGGCCGAGGCCGTCCTTTGCGTAGTTGTCCTCGTTCCAGGCGATCCACGCTGCGGCTTGCTCGCGGGTCTTCGGCGCCGGGTAGAACTCCATGACGGAAGGGTCACCGAGGAGCGCGGCCATCTCGTCGAGGTCCGCCGGGGTCATCCGCCGGAACCGCAGGTGCTCCGTCTCGTGGGGAACTGGCATTGGTTGACCGGCCTCTACTGCGGCAGGCCGCGTCCGGCAGCGGCCCGGCGCTCTGCCTGCGTTTCGGCGTGATGCTTCCGAAGCGCGGACAGGACTGCGGTCCGGATGATGAAGATCCAAAGCAGCACGAACAGGATGAAGCCGAGGAGCCAAGAGGTGACGGTCAAGACGATGAGAGCTGTCGGATCGAGGTTCACCCGTGAAGGCTACCGAAGTCGTGCGTCCGGAGAGTCGGGGGGTCGCTCCTTGGAGGGCCCGGGCAGTCACGCAGGCTGCCGGTCGTGCCGAGCGGCGGTGAGGACGACCGCAACCTTCACTGACGATCCTCGTTACTGAAGGATGGCTCCCTAGCCTTCAGTAAGGGACCTGCTTAGTGAAGTTTGGCTCCCTAGCCTTCAGTAAGGGACCTGCTTAGTGAAGTTTGGCTCCCTAACCTTCAGTAAGGGTGCTCATCGACGAAGATTTTCATCCGCGGAAGGCGCTCGCAGAGATGTCGTCGGCACCAGAATAGTCCCGTATTTGACTCTCCCGTAGGGGGAGACGGGATGCTTGAAGCATGTTGCACATCGGAGAGTTCGCAGGCATGACCGGCTTGAGCGTGAAAGCGCTCCGGCACTACGACGAGAAGGGTGTGCTGGTTCCGGCCGAGGTCGATCCCGACTCCGGCTACCGCCGGTATGGCGAGGAACAGGTGCGCTCCGGCGTGATCGTCAAGGCGCTCCGCGACGCCGGCGTGCCGCTCGCCGCCGTCGGCGTCTCGGTCGCGGGTGCCGATCCGTCGACCGCCATCGACGTCCACCACCGCCTCGTCGTGGAGCAGCGGGAGCAGGAGGACCTGGCGTTCGCGCAGGCCCGATCGGTCGTCGCGTCGCTCGCCGCCCCGGTCGAGATCGTCGAGCGGACCCTCCCACCCCAGCCCTATGTCGGCCGGGTGCTCACCGTGCCGCGCGGCGATGAGGACGCCGTGACGGACGACGATGCGAACGAGCAGTTCTCGCAGCTCTACGCCGCCGTGCAAGAGGCCGGCGCCGGCCCGTCAGGAACCTTCTGGACGACCCTGCGACCCGGGGAGCAGGGCGCGGTCGAGATCGTCTGCTGCTGGCCCACCACCGAACTGCTCGAAGCGAGCTGGGGCGGCGCGGAGACCGCCGTCGACCTGCTGCCGGAACGCACCGAGCTCGCTGCGGTCTGGCGGGCCGAGCCCGGCGTCGAGCTCCCGGAGGGCTCGACGCACCCGGCGGTCGTCGCCCTGTTCGACGCGATCGCGGAACGCGGGATCACGATGCCGACCACGGAGCTCCGGCAGCGGGTGCTCGGCCAGAGCGCCGACGAGTACGCGGTCGAGGTGTCGATCACCCTGCCGTGATGCGGCGGTCAGGCGACACCTGTCGAGCTGTCAGAGCGGGTCGTTAGGCTGGAGTCGTGGCCAACAGTAAAGATTTCGACGCCCGTTACGAGCTCCGTGAGTTCCCGTTCGCGAACGGGACCGACGGTGAACCGACCCCGGAGAGCCTGGCGGCGCTCGACGCCATCGGGTTCGGCTTCCACGAGCCCACCCCGAAGCCCGAGGCGCGCAAGCGCAAGGTGAACGAGTTGATCGCCGACGAAGCGGTCCTCCTCGGTGCCTACGTCCGCAACCCGCAGCCCGGCTCGGTCGACGAGACCTGGCCCGCCGGCACGTTCTCCTGGTTCCCGAAGGCGCTCAGCTGGGGCGACGGAACGTCGATCAACACGCAGGCGGTGTCCGATGTCACGGTCCGCCCGACGGAGCGCCGCCGCGGGATCCTCCGCCGCATGATGACCCATGCACTTGAGCGCGGCGTCGCCGACGGGTATGCGATCGCGGCCCTCACCGCCAGCGAGGGGACCATCTACCGTCGCTTCGGGTTCGGCTCCGCGATCCGCGAGCGCAACGTCGTCGTGAAGCGCGCGAAAGCCTTGCCGTTCCTCGCATCGACCACCGGCATCGTGTCCGTCGTCACCCCCGAGTACCTCGCGGACGGTGTCGCGCGTCAGGTGTTCGACCGCTTCGACGAGCGCTCGATCGGTTCGATGGTCCGCAACACCGGTTCGTGGCCGCTGGTCCTCGGCACGCTGGGTCGCGATGGTGAGCCCGCGAAGGACACCCGCGCCGCGGTGCACCGCCCGGCCGACGGCCAAGACGTCGACGGGTACGTCACGTGGCGCATGGTCGAGCAGCCCGGTGGACAGACCGGCATCGAGATCATCGACCTCGTCTACGCGACGGACGCGGCTTACTTGTCGCTGTGGGAGTTCCTGCTCTCGATCGACCTCAACGACATCGTGAAGTACAACCGCGCCCGCCTCGACGACCCGATCGTCGCCGCTCTCGGCGACAACCGGGCCTACGACATCGAGCACGAAGAGGACCACGTTTGGCTGCGAGTCCTCGACCTGCCGGCCGTCCTCGCCTCTCGTCCGTATGCGGCCGACGGCTCGCTCACCATCGCGGTGACCGACGCGCTCGGCTACGCCGCGGGCACGTTCCGCCTCGAGGTGACAGGTGGTCGCGGCACGGCGACGAAGCTGAGCGACGAGATCGACACCGCGGGTGCGGACATCGCCCTCGATGTCGCCGACCTCGGCGCCCTGCTGCTCGGTGCGGTCTCCCCGGTGACCCTCGCGGCCGGCGGGGTGCTGCACGCTGCCGGCGAGCAGGCGCCGCTGCTCCTGCGGTCGATGCTGCAGACGCCGCGCGCCCCGCACGGGATCACCTTCTTCTAGGGAAGCACGTGGGCGAGCGGTCAGTGGAGGCCGCTCGCTCGCAGCTCAGTCGCGCTGCTCGATGAGGGTGAGTTGCGTTCCGTCGGGGTCGATCAGGAAGCCGGCTCGGAAGCCCCAGTCCTGCATGCGCACCGGGTGGAGTCGCGGTGCTCCGGTCGTCCGTTCGGGGACGCCCGAGCGTCGGATCGCATCGGCCAGCTCGTCGACCTCGGCGACGCGCAGGCAGCACATGAAGCTGCTGGACGCCGGGTCGAGGCCCGGCGTGGGGAAGAATTCGAGCTGCAACCCGCCCCGGACGAGGATCAGCCACCCCTCATCGCGGAAGGTCCGCTCGAAGCCGAAGGCCGAGTAGAAGGCCTCGGTGACGTCGAAGCTGCGTGACGGCAGGTTCGGCGTCGCGCGGTCGTGCTGGGTCGCGGTCATGGCATCGATGATCGCAGCGCGACGGCCGTCGGGGAAGGTCAGCCCGTCGAAGCCGGTGTCGCCAGGCGCTCGCGGAGGAAGGCGACCACGCGCTTGCGGGCCTCGAACGCGGGATGACCGTCGCGCTCGCGGACCTCACCGGTGAGCACCGAGTGTGCGGTCTTCGCGAAGCCGCCCGGGTTGCCCGGTGAGGAGTCGAGCTCGATGACCTCGAACGCGTCGCCGAGCTTCGCCGCGATGGTCGCGAATCGCTCCCGCGGCACCGCTTTGTCCTCGCTGAACCGCAGCCCGAGCGCGCAGACCGATCCCTGCGCTGCGCGGGCAGCGACCGCATCGAACTCGGCTGCGGACATGCCGGGATCGATCCGACGCGCACGACTGACGGGGAACGGCGTCGACGGTTGGCTCATCACCGAGGCGAGCACGTGCTCGTCGACCGCAGCCGCGAGCGCGAAGCCGCCCGAGAAGCACATGCCGATGACGCCGACACCGGGTCCTGGTGTGCGGGCGGCGAGGTCGGCGGACAGGGCGCGAACGTGGTCGGCGACGGGCCGGTGCGCGCCGGTCGCGAACGCCTTGAACTCGGCGGACACGCACACCTTCGACACGCTGGCGAGCGTGTACCCGAGGGTGCCCTCGCGCCCCGGTGTCCCGAACGGCGACGGGATCGAGACGGTGAACCCCTCCTGGACGAGGTGCTCCGCCAGCCCGAGGACCTCGGGCGTCAGCCCCGGAAGCTCGGGGATGAGGACGACACCCGGCCCCGAGCCTTGCTCGAAGCGGTCGTGCGTGACGCCACCGCCGGTGAACGGGGTCCGCACCCAGCCGGTGAGTTCGCCGGTCGGAGCGTGGTCGAGGTCGGTCATGGGCTGAGCGTAAGCCCGGGGCCGCGCCCGAACTGCCGGATCCTGGCACGTGTCGCCTGGGAAGCCACCCGCCGTTCACCTTCCGGTCACCGTCGCTCCTCCATCCGGCAACCCCACGCCGATGGGATGGGTGCAGATCCCCGTCCCTTCGTGCCCTGGAGACCCATGCCCCGCCTCAACCGCGTGTTGACGATGACCGCCGCGTGCGCCATCGGTGCAACCGCCCTCATCGCGACGCCCGCCGTCGCCACCGCCGCCCCAGCGCCGGGGCTCCAGATCAACGAGGTCGAGTCCTCCGGGGGCGTCCCCGGCGACTGGATCGAGTTCACCAACACCGCCGCCACCGCGATCACGCTCGACGGCTGGGTCGTGAAGGACAACAAGGACGACAGCAACTACGCGTTCCCGGCCGGCACCGTCGTCGAGCCCGGCGCGTTCCTCGTCGTCGAGGAGGAGCAGCTCGGGTTCGGCCTCGGCAAGGAGGACTCGGTCCGCCTGTTCGACCCCACCGCGGCGCTCGCCGACGAGTACTCGTGGACCGGCCACGCCGTGAACACCTACGGCGTCACCGCCGACCGCACCGGCTGGGCCGAGACCACCGAGTCGACGAAGGGCGCCGCGAACGTCTTCACGGCACCCGAGGTCCCCGAGACGCCTGGCGAGATCCGCATCAACGAGGTCGACTCACAGCCGGCCGACTGGGTCGAGTTCTTCAACCCGGGCACCGAGGCGCTGGACATCTCCGGCTATGAGATCCGCGACAATTCCGACGACCACCGCTGGCAGTTCCTGCCCGGCACGTCGATCGCCGCGGGCGAGTTCCTCGTCGTCGAGGAGTCGACCATCGGCCTCGTCGGCGGCGTGGAAGCGGCCTTCCGCGACCCGATCGGCATCGGCAGCGCCGACGAGATCCGCCTCTTCGACGACGCCGGCACACTCATCGACCGCTCCGGCACCTGGAGCGGCCACCCGGTGATCGGCGGCGATTCGCTCGCAGCGACCCTCGCCCGCTGCCCCGACGGCGAAGGCCCGTTCGTGCTCGCCAACATCACCAAGGGTGCGGTGAACGACTGCGTGCTCCCGAACCTCGCCATCAACGAGATCGAGTCGAACGGCGACGCCACCGACTGGGTCGAGGTCGTCAACCTCGAGCCGACCGCGGTCGACCTCTCCGGCTGGACCCTCATGGACGACGACCCGGTGGGCCACGCCGACCAGACGACCCCGCTGCCCGCCGGCACGATCCTCGAGCCGGGCGCCTACTTCGTCTTCGACCAGAACGTGGACTTCGTCTTCGGGCTCGGCAACGGCGACACCGTCACGGTGCGCAACGCGGCCGGCACGACCGTCGCGCAGCACGCCTACGCCGCTCACGCCGAGGGTGTCCTCGCCCGCTGCCCTGACGGCACCGGTGAGTTCGCCGACGCCGCCATCTCCACCAAGGGGCTCCGCAACGCGTGCGGCAACCCGGTGCGCATCAACGAGGTCGAGTCCGACGGCGGATCGCCCGACGACTGGATCGAACTCGTCAACCCGACCGCCACCACGCTCGACGTCTCCGGCATCGTCGTGAAGGACGACGACGACACCCACGCCTACGCGATCCCCGCGGGCACCACGATCGCGGCCGGCGGCTACCTCGTCATCGAGCGTGCGGCCCTCGGCTTCGGTCTCGGCGGCGGTGACACGGTCCGCCTCTTCGAGGGCGACGCACTGCTCGACTCCACCACCTGGGGCGAGGGACACCCGGCCACCACCTGGGGTCGCTGCCCCGATGCCACCGGTGCCTTCGCCGCGACCAGCGAGTCGACCAGGGCGCCGCCAACGTGTGCGCCGGCGAGATCCCCGTCGGCCCGTGGCCCGGCTCGCCCGACGTCACCGTGCTCGACACGACGCCGACGTTCCTCGAGGACAGCTCGGGCCTCGACACCCAGGTCACCGCCGACGGCGCGTTCCTCTGGGCTGTCGACAACGGCACCGGCACGTTCTGGAAGCTCGCCATCGCCGCTGACGGTTCCGTCTCGTTCGTCGACGGTTGGGAGAACGGCAAGCGCGCACGCTTCCAGAAGGACGCGTCGAACCCCGCTGCGGCCGGCCCCGACACCGAGGGCATCACGGTCGACGGCACCGGTTCCGTCTATGTCGGCGTGGAGCGCGACAACAGCGTGAAGGGCACGACGCTGAACGCCGTGCTCAAGGTCGACCCGAACGCGCCCGGACCGGACGTCGTCGCGTCCGAGGAGTGGGACCTCACGGCCCTGCTGCCGACGGTCGGCGCGAACCTCGGTGTCGAAGCGGTCGAGTGGGTGGCCGACGGTGACCTCGTCGGCAAGCTCTTCGACGACAACACGAAGGCGACGTACGACCCGGCCGACTATGCGGGTCACGGTGACGGGCTGTTCTTCGTCGGCGTCGAGGACACCGGCGACGTGTACGCGTTCGCGCTGAACGCCGACGGCTCCGCCACGTTGGTCTCGACGATCGACCCGGGCCTCCCGGCGGTCATGGCGCTCGACTACGACACGACCCTCGGCGTGCTGTGGGCCGTGTGCGACGACGGTTGCGCCGGTACCGGTGCGCAGATCACCTTGAACGGGACCGAGCAGCCCGGCATCGCCCAGGTTGCCCGCCCCGCAGGCCTGCCTGACCTCAACAACGAGGGCTTCGCGACCGCGCCGGCCTCGCTGTCGGTCGACGGGAAGCGTCCCGTGTACTGGTTCGCCGACGGCTTCGCTTCCGAGGCTCTGCGTCTCGGGTCGCTGCCCGGCACGATCACGCCCGTGACGCCGCCGACCGGTGGAGTCACACCGCTGCCAGGGACGAGCCTCACCGAGGCCAACCGCGGTGCGATCACGCTGGCCGACACCGTGCGGCGTGGCGAGACCGTCACGGTCGGGCTCGAGGACCGGTTCGCGGCCACGGCCGTCGAGGTGTGGCTGTACTCGACGCCTGCGCGCATCGCCGCAGGCACGACGAACTCCGCCGGTGACCTGCTGGCGACGATCCCGGCCGACGCGACGCTGGGTGACCACCGCGTCGCGGTCTACGCAGCCGACGGCTCGCTCATCGGGTGGACCGAGGTGCGCGTCGTGGCAGCCGACGGGACGATCGTCGACGGTGCGGCTGCTGGCGGGTCGCTCGCCAGGACCGGCACGGAGCTGCCCATCGGAACGATCGGCACGGGCGTGCTCCTGCTCCTGCTCGGTGGCGTCCTCGTCGCGATGCGGACGCGTCGCCGAGCGGCCTGATCCTCCGCAACACCTGACGGCCCCGGGAGCGCACCAGCGCGCCCGGGGCAGGAGTGCGATGCTGGGGCGATGGATGAACGGGGAGCGACCGAAGGCGGCATGACGGTCGGCAGGGTGGCGGCCGAGATCGGGGTCAGTGTCCGGACCCTCCACCACTGGGACGAGCTCGGCGTCGCGCGGCCCTCCGGCAGGACGAGCAGCGGCTACCGCTCCTACCTGCCCGTCGACGTCGCTCGACTCCGACGCGTCCTCCTGCTGCGCGACCTCGGCGTCCCGCTGGCCCGGATCCCCACGCTCCTCACCGCGCCGGCCGCGGAACGTCGCGCCGAACTCACGCAGCGGCGCCGCGAACTCGCCGACACGATCGCCCGGCTCGAAGACGTCGCCCGTTCCGTCGACCGCCTGCTCGAAGCGGACGAGGTCGGTGTGCTCGTCCCGGAGGACCAGCACCGCGACGTCTTCGGTGACGACTGGAACCCGACGATGGCGGAGTCCGCGCGCGCCCGCTGGGGCGACTCCGCGCAGTGGGCCGAGTACGCCGAGCGGTCAGCTGAGCGCACGCCGGAGGACTGGAGCGCGGTCGTCGGCCCGCTCCGGGACCTCGTCGACGAACTCGCCGAGGCCAAGCGGGCCGGGATCGTCGTCGGATCCGAGGGGGCGAACGCCCTGGCCGAACGGCATCGGGCGGCCCTCAGCGAGTACTTCCACTGCACGCCGGCCATGCACGTGATCACCGGTCGCCTCGCGCTGACGGAGCCCGGCATGGCCGACACCTACGACCGGGTCGAGCCCGGCCTCGCCGCTTGGCTCTCGACCCTCATCGACGCGAACGCACGCACCCACGGCGTGGATCCGGAGACCGCCGTCTGGGAGTGACCGCAGGCCAGCGCGGCCGGCGCGGACGGCGCGGCCAGCTCTGCCAGTTCAGCCGGCTCGGCCCAGTTCGCGCAGCGCGACCTCGATGATCGTCGCGCTCGGAACGTGCAGCGCCTCGGCCGCGGTCGTCCCGGTCGCCGACAGGTAGGCGTCCACCAGGCGGTTCCCGACCGCGTATCCGGCGCCCATCGGCAGCCCGACCGGCTCTCCTCCGAACCGCAGGGCGGCCTCGTCGCCGTGCACCCACGAGACGAAGTGCTGCATCCCTCCGACGTCGAGCCCCTCGACCACCCGACCGAACACGGCGTCGTCCTCGAGGTGCGCGACACCGATCGGCGTGTAGCCGGACACGTCGTGCAGCTGCCGGGCGAACGCGTCCGCCAGTCCCTCCGAGACCACCTGCTCGCCGACCACGACGGTCGCCGGATTCCAGACGACCCCACCCGGTGCGTATCGCAGGTTGTGGTGGAGCTCGTGGACGGCCGCCGCCTCCAGCCGGTTGAGGTTCTCCTCCGTCGGCCAGAGGATGAGCGAGATGAACCCCGTCGCACTGCCGTTGCCGATGAACCCGCGGATGGCGTCCATGAAGTACTCGTCGTCGGGGTCGCCGAGGACGAGCAGGACGGTGATGTCGGGCACCACCAGGTCGGGGACCGCGTCGAGCTGCACCGCGAGCGCCTCATCGAGGGCCCGCTCGATCCGCGCCCAGGCGTGTGCGGCGACGAGGCGGTCGAGGCCGTCGACGACACGTTCGCGGCTCCGATCGATCGGGAACCCGGATCCCATCGTGTGCATGGCGAGCAGGTCGACCTCGCCGGGGAAGTACCGGTACATGTCGGCGACGGGCTCGAGCATGTCGCGGAGTCGCGCGGGTCGTTCGGCTTCCGGTGCGTCGAGGACCGAACGCATGCCGCGGGCGGTGTCGAGGATCGTGATCGTCATGGTGTCGACGCTAAAGCCTCACGTCGCGTGAGGGTCAAGTGCCTCCGACCGGGGAGCTGCCAACGCGGTGCTGGGACGCGAGTGCGCCCCTCCGACATGGCCGCTACGCGCCGGGCACGAGCGCTGCGCACTCGGCGTGACCGCGCCCCGTGCGCATGAGCGCGACCCTCCGGAGACCCGCGCTCACGCGTCAGACCCGCGCTCACGTCAGCGCACCGCGCTGGCCCAAGCACCAGCCGGACAGGGAGAGGACTACCGGGAGCGCAGGGCCTCGAGGGCGGCGGGGGAGAGCGGTGCGCTGGCTCGCTTCGCCGCATACAGGGCTGCGCCGACCGCCGGACCGAACAGCGGGGTCCGGAGGTCGTAGCGGGCGGGCAGCGCCGCGACCGCCCGTTCGAAACCCGTCCGCACGGGCTCGGCGGAGAACACTCCGCCCGAGTACGACACCGGGACGACCTCGTCCTCGCCGAAGCCGAGCTCCACTCGGGTCGCCTCGACGATCTCCGCCAGCTCCTCGCTCGCATCGGCCAGGATGCCCGCGGCGACATCGTCACCCTGCTCCGCCGCAGCGACGACCGTCTTCGCGAGGTCCGCGATGCGGCCGCGCTGTCCCTTCCACCGGTTCATGACGACGTCGATCACGTCGAGATCACTCGTGATCCCGACCCGCGCCCGCACCAGCTCGACGAGCGGCCCTCGAGGCAGCCGGCCATCGCTCATCCGCGTGAAGGCGTTCAGCCCGCGCACCGCGATCCAGTACGCCGACCCCTCGTCGCCGAACAGCTCGCTCCACCCGCCGACGCGATGCCCGCGGCCCCGGCGCTCGCCGTACGTCATCGAGCCCGTGCCACTGATCACGTTGATGCCGTCGACGGCGCCCAGTGAGCCCGCCCAGCCGCACACCATGTCGTTGTCGCACGAGTACCGGCCGTGGCCGAGCACCTCGCCGGGGATCGCGTTCAGCCGATCGACGTCGGAACTGACCTCGCCGTACCCGGGCAAGCCGAAGAAGGCCTGATCGATGTCGGACACCTCGACATCCGCTGATGACGTGACCGCCGCGATGCCCTGGGAGAGGATCCTGCCGACGAGCTCGATGCCCTCGTCGAAGTAGTAGCAACTGGCCGTCTGCGCTTCGGCGACGATGCGCCCGTCGTCGTCGAGCAGGACGAACGCGGTCTTCGAGCCACCGCCGTCCACGCCGAGGAAGAGCGACACCCCTACCGCTCCTCGGAGGTGGCACCCGCTGCGTCGGTGGCCACCGGGTGGATCCGGACGCCCTGCACGACGCGGTTCACCGTGCCGCTCGGGAACGGGTTGTCGGGCGTCGCGCCGAGCTGGAGCGAGTACGACAGCCCGAGCAGCTGCGCCACGAGCACGTAGCCGGCGGCGAGCTGCGCGTCGTCGAGACCGGCGAGTTCGGGCAGCACCCAGTCGGAGGTCGTGGCGCCCTCGACCGGCTCGGAGGAGATCGCGATGACGCGCTCCGGCGTCAGCGTCGCGCGCAGCTCGGCGACGATGTCGAGGTCGTAGCGCCGGGTGTACGGATCGGAGGACAGGTAGACGACGACCAGCGTGCTGTCGTCGACGACCGCCTTCGGGCCGTGACGGAAGCCGAGCGCCGAGTCGTAGTAGGTGACGATGCGTCCGGCGGTCAGCTCGAGCAGCTTGAGCGCCGACTCACGGGCCAGCCCGGTGAGCGGGCCGCTACCGATGTAGACGACACGATCGCACCCCTCGTTGGCGAGTGCCCGGATGTCCACCTCGCGCTGGTCGAGGATCGTCGTCGCGCCGGCCGCGATCGCCTGCACGGCGGCCACGTCGGCGCCGCCGAGGATGAGCAGCACCGAGAGCAGCATGGAGCTGAAGCTCGACGTCATCGCGAAGCCCTCGTCGTTGGAGCGCCGGGGCATGAGGACGGTGAGCGACGACGCGCGGTCGTTGTGGCGTCGGTACAGCTCGCCGTTCTCGTCGCAGGTGATCACCAGGTGGTGGACCTCGGCGAGCGACTGGTCCGCGAGCTCGGTCGCAGCAACGCTCTCCGGGCTGTTGCCCGAACGCGCGAAGGACACGAGGAGCAGGGGGACGTCCTCCGCGAACGCCTCCCGCGGGTTGGAGACGATGTCGGTGGTCGCGACCGCGTCGATCCGTCGACGAAGCGTCCGGGTGAGGGCCGGCGCCGCGATCTCGCCGATGAAGGCCGAGGTCCCCGCGCCGGTCAGGACGATGCGCAGCTCGGGCCGCGCGAGGAGCGGCGCGAGGAACGCGTCGATCTCGTCGTGACGGGCGGCGATCCCCGTCGACGCCTCCAGCCACACGTCGGGCTGCTGGGTGATCTCGCGGACGGTGGCTTCCGAACCGACGATGGTGGTGATGGACACGGGTGGCTCCTGGGATGGGTCGAAGTGGTGGGGAGGTTGCGGTGGGGCTGCGATGGCCGTGCCCGAGCTGCAGGCGCGGCGATGGACGTGATCCTGCCACGCCGGGATGGGCGACTACCCCTTGAGGCCCGAGAAGGTCATGGTCGCGACGAACTGCTTCTGAGCGACCATGAAGAACAGGATGAGCGGCAGCGTGGCGACGACGTTCCCGGCCATGAGCAGCGCCCAGTCGGTGCGCCGCGCGCCTTGGAAGTTCGTGATGCCGAGCTGCAGGGTGAAGACCTGGTCGTTGTTGATCGCGATGAGCGGCCACACGAGGTCGTTCCACGAACCCAGCAGGGTGAAGATCGCGAGGGTCGCCAGAGCCGGTTTCGCGAGCGGCAGGATCACCCGGAAGAACACCTGCAAGCGGGTGCAGCCGTCGATGAGGGCGGCCTCCTCGAGCTCCGCCGGCAGCGAGAGGAAGAACTGCCGCATGAGGAAGATGCCGAACGCGGACGCGAGCCACGGCACGATCGCCGCACCGAGGCTGTCGATGAGTCCGAGCCGCGAGAACAGGATGTAGGTCGGGATCATCAGCAGCTGCGTGGGGATCATGATCGTGGCGACGATCATCAGGAAGCCCATCGTCTTCCCGCGGAACTTCAACCGGGCGAAGCCATAGCCTGCGAGCGAGCAGAGCACGAGGTGGGAGGCGACGGCGACGGCCGACACGATGACCGTGTTGCCGAGCCACAGCAGGATGCCCGACTCCGTGAACAGCTTCGCGAAGCCGTCGAAGGTGATGTGCGACGGGAGGATCCGCGGCGGGAAGGTGTTGATCTCCGACTCCGGCGTCACCGAGGTGATGAACATCTGCACGAACGGGATCGCGAAGATGATCGCGATCGGCGCGAGCACGAGGTGCCAGAGGCTGAAGCGCCGACGGGTGCGACGTTCGGCGGGCGGTGCGGTGACCGAGGGCTTGCCGGTGGTGGCATCGCCACGCGGTGGGGTGGTCAGGACGGTCATCAGAATGCCTCCACATTGGACCGGCGGGAGTACAGGACGACACCGATCGTGGCGACGAGGGTCACCGCGAACAGGCCGTAGGCCACGGCGGAGCCGTACCCGAACTGCAACTGCTTGAACGCCGCGTCCCACAGGTAGAACACGATCGTCTGGGTGGCGCCGAGTGGGCCGCCCCTGGTGGTGGTGTACACGAGGTCGAACAGCTGGATCGCCTGGATGAACTGCCAGATCGCGACGAACACGGTGACCGGCCCGAGCTGCGGGAAGGTGATGCGCCAGAACGACTGCCAGGCGTTCGCCCCGTCGATCCGGGCGGCTTCGAGGAGCTCGGAGGGGATGTCCTGGAGTGCCGCCAGGTAGATGACGGTGGTGAACGCCGCCTGCCCCCAGAGCGACATGATCGTGATGACGACCATCGCCTGCCCCTGGTCCTCGAGCCAGCCCTGCGCCGGCAGCCCGAGGAACCGGAACACGGTGTTGAGGAGGCCGAACTGCGGGTTGAACAGGTAGGTGGTGAGGATGCCGGTGGCCGCGGCCGAGGCGACGAAGGGGACGAAGATCGCCGTCCGGTAGACGCCGATGAAGCGGATCCGGCGGTTGAGCGCGACGGCGAGGAAGAGTCCGAGGCCGAGCGAGGCCGGGACGAACAGGAGCGTGTAGACGACGGTGTGCACGACGGCCGCCTGCAGCTCGTCGTTGCCGATCATGCTGGCGTAGTTCTCGAGGCCGACCTGCTCCGGCTCACTGAAGCCGTCCCACTTCTGGAGCGACAGGAAGAACGCCCAGATCGCGGGGAAGATCGACAGACCGAGCACGATGAGCATGGCCGGGGCGACGAAGCCCCAGCCGGTGAGGTTGTCGCGGAGGCGTCGCCGGCCGGGCCGGGGCGCGGCGGGCGTGTGTCCACCCCGCTCCGGCTTCGCCGTGCGCTTCGTGTCGCGTTCCGCGGTGGTCGACATCAGTCGTCCGCCAGCGCGGCGTCCGCGGCCTTGGCGGCATCCTCCAACGCCTGCTTCGGCTCACCCTGCCCCTGCAGGACCGCGGAGATCGCCTTGCCGATCGCCTCGGAGAGTCCGACGTAGCCCGGGACGGTGGGCCGGGCCTGCTTGGCGTTCACGCCGTTCTCGGCCATCACGTCGAGGCCCGGCAGCTTGTCCACCTGCGCCTGGAACTCGGGGGTGTCGATCTCGCTCGACCGCAGCGGCAGGTTGCCGTAGGCGACGTTCCACTTGAGGTCCTGCTCGGAGTCCGTGAGCCACTTCGTGAACTCGTACGCCCAGTACTCGCGGTTCTTGTCCTTGTGGTCGAACAGGGCCCACACGTCCGGACCGGAGACCGTCTGGTGGTCGCCGTCGGTGCCCGGCAGGACCGTGACGCCGTACTTCGTGCCCTTCGTCTGCAGGGTGGAGAGCTGCCACGGGCCGGAGGTGATCATGCCGATTCGGTCGCTGGCGAACAGGTCGCCGAACTTCGTGTCGGTCTGGTCGAGGTAGACGCTCTTGTCCTCGACCGCCATGTCGCGGAGGAAGGTGAGGGCGTCGACGCCGGCGTCGGAGGCGAACTCGGCGGTCTTGTCGTCATCGGAGATGATCGAGCCGCCGTTCTGCCAGAGGTGCGGCCAGAACTGCCAGGTCGTCTCCTCGCTGCCCGAGACGGAGTACGCGTAGCCGTAGGTGTTCGTCGCCGGGTCGGTCAGCTGCTTCGACGCTTCGCGGAAGTCGTCCCAGGTCCAGTCGGCCGTCGGGTAGGCGACACCGGCGGCGTCGAACACCGTCGTGTTGTACAGCAGCGAGATGTTGTCGACGACCGCCGGGAACCCGATGGTCTTCTCGCCCGTCGGCTGCACGGTCTGGCGTGCGGCCTCGGAGAACTCGTCCCACTTGACGTCGGGCTCCGCCACCTGGTCGGTGATGTCGAGGGTGCGACCGGAGGCCTCGAGGCGGCTCGCCCACGAACCGAACGCGTAGGACACGTCCGGGTAGTTGCCGCCGGCGAAGCTCGCGGAGAGCTTCTGCAGGAGGTCCTCCGTCGACGGCGCACCGGAGGACACGTCGATGGTCACGTTCGGGTGCAGCTCCTCGAACTCGTCGACGAGACCGGTGAGGATCTGCTGGGCGGCGTCGGCCTGTCCCGTCCAGAACGTGAGCTTGACCTTCGCCTCCTTGTCGAGGGTCGTCGCACCGGAGGAGCCGCCGGCGCAGCCGGAGAGCGCGAGGGCTCCTGCGGCGACGATGGCGGTCGCCGTGATGAGGCGGCGTGCTCGGCGGGCGTGACGCGAGGCTGGGACGTGGATCGTGGAACGGGGTGGGAACATCGGTGGTCGTCTCCTGTGTCGATCGTTCGGGAACGGTGCGGGTCGGCGGTGCGGTCAGATGCGGTCGGCGGGGATGATCTCCCGCAGCGGCTCCGGCAGGAGGTCACCGTGTGCGGCGACGAGGTCGTTGCACAGCTCCCAGATCTGCTCGGGCGTGAGGGTCGAGGAGGCGTTCGGGTCCATGAGCACCGCCTGACGGATGAGCGTCGGGTTGCCGGTGCGGGCGGCCTCGATCGTGAGTTCGGCGACCGAGACGTAGGGGCGGTTGAGCGCGGCGCACTGCACGGGCAGCGCGCCCATCGCCTGCGGAGCGATCCCGTTCGCGTCGACCTGCACGGGCACCTCGACGACCGCGCCCTGCGGCAGGTTGTCGATGAGGCCGCGATTGACGACGTTGCCGTGGATGAGGCGCGGGGTGTCCGTGACGAGGGAGTGGATGAGCTGCGGGGCGTACTCGCTGGCCTCCTCCTCGAGCGTCAGCGGGGTGCCGGACGCGAGTGCCGCCTTCGTCGCCTCGAACTCTGCGACGTTCTCCTCGCTGATGCCCAGGTACTCGAGCGGCTGGAGTCGGTAGCGTTCGATCTGCTCGGGGGAGCGGAGGAACCACGACAGGTACTCGGAGGAGTGCTCGCTCGTCTCCGTCGGGTAGAAGCCGATGCGTCGGAACATCTCGACGCGCACGCGACGGCTGAGCTCGGGGTCGTTGCGGATGCGCTCACGCAGCAGCGGGTACAGGTCGCGGCCGTCGTGCGTCCACTCGAGCAGCCAGGACTGGTGGTTGACGCCGGCGGCGCGGTACGTCGTGCCCTCGATCGGGACCCCGACGAGTTCGCAGAGGTCGTTCACCGTCCAGAAGACGCTGTGGCAGAGGCCGATCGCGCTGATGTCGGGGGCGACGACCGACGCCCACCAGATGTTCATCGCCATCGGGTTCGTGTAGTTGAGCAGGTGGGCGTCGGGGCAGATCTCCCGCATGTCCGCGGTCAGCGCCGAGAGCAGGGGGAAGGTGCGGAGGGCTCGGAAGACGCCGCCGACGCCGGTGGTGTCGCCGATGGTCTGCAGGAGACCGCGCGCGGCGGGGATCTCGAGGTCGGAGTAGGTGGCAGCGATCCCGCCGACCTGGACCATGTTGATCACGAAGTCGGCACCGGCGAGTGCCCGGCGGCGGTCCGATTCGGCGGTGATCGTGGCGCGACCGGCGAGACGCTCGTCCACCTGACGGGCGGTGCCCTCCGCCACGGCGAGACGTTCCGCGTTGATGTCGTGCAGCACGATCTCGAGCCCTGCGAGCTCGCGGTACCGCAGCAGGTCGGCGATGAGCTGGCGGGTGAAGACGACGCTGCCTGCTCCGATGAAAGTCACTCGTGTCATGGAGCGATCATCGACTACAGTGATCGAACCGAGCAAGAAGTTGATCGGATTTTGCCTGAAGTGATCACTTTCGCTGAGCGTCGGGGTGCGCCGGGCGACGGGACGACGGAGGAGTAGCCATGCAGGGACCCACCGCGGCGGAGTTGTCGCAGCGTGCGCCGTCGGGGAAGCGCAGTCAGCGGATGCGCGACATCCTCGCGCAGCTGGCCGCCGCCGACGCGGTGGTCTCGATCGACGAGCTGACGACCCGGCTGGCCGTCTCCGCTCCGACGATCCGACGCGACCTCGCCGACCTCGACGACCTCGGTCTCGTGCTCCGCACCCACGGAGGCGCCCGGGCGATCGACGCACGCGACGAGGTGCCGGTCCGGTTCCGCGACACCCAGTTCCGGGATGCGAAGCGTCGTATCGCCCGTCGGGTCGCCGACATGATCCCCGCCGGCCCCTACGCCATCGCCTTGAGTGGCGGGACGACGACGGCGGCCGTCGCCAAGGAGCTCAGCAACCGTTCCGAGCTCACGATCGTGACGAACTCGCTCACGACGGCGACGGAGATCGCGTCGAGGCCGAACCTGCAGGTCATCATGACGGGCGGTCTGGTGCGCTCCTCGTCGTTCGAGGCCGTCGGGGCGCTCGCCGAGAACACCTTCAGTGCGATCAACGTGGGGACCGCGATCCTCGGGACCGACGGCATCAGTGCGTCCGGCGGGGCGACGACCCACGACGAACGTGAGGCGCGGACGAACCTCGCGATGGTGACGCACGCGCAACGGGTGATCGTCGTCGCCGACGGCTCGAAGGTCGGGCGCGTCACGCTCGCGCGCATGGCGGACCTCGGGCAGATCCACGATCTCGTGACGGATGCCTCGGCCGATCCTGCCGAACTCGAGCGGCTGGCCGCGGCCGACATCGCGGTGCACGTCGTCGCCCTCTGACGTCCTCCAAGCCGACAGGTGTCACTGGCAAGGAGTGCATTGTTCTAGTAGCATTGCAAACATGTTGTTCCGCATCGATCCGACCTCGACGACCTCCCTCGCCGAGCAGATCGCGGTGCAGGTGCGGTCGGGGATCGCCTCGGGCGACCTCTCTCCGGGGGAGCGCCTGCCGCCCGCCCGCGACCTCGCCCGGGCGCTGCAGATCAACATGCACACGGTCCTCCGCGCCTATGGGGAGCTCCGCGACGCCGGACTCATCGGGATGCGACAGGGGCGAGGCGCTTGGGTGCGGGAGGACGCCGTCCCCGGCCTCGTGCGGGTCGAGGAGCTCGTCACCCAACTGGTCGCCGAGGCCCGCAAGCTCGGGATCTCGCCCCAGGACCTCAACCGGATGATCGAACGCACCTGACCGGTCCATCCACCACGCGACACCGACCGTCCGCGCAGCAGCATCGCCGATCACCGCAGTAGCTCAGGGGGAGCACATGCACGACACCACCACACCGCCACCGGCAGCACCAGCTCGCGGACGCACCGCTCTGGCCGCCCTCGCCATGGCTGTCCCTGCGATCGCGATCGCCATCACCCGGCTCGTCTGGGGCGATGCGCTCCCGGTCGACGTCGCCTCGCATTGGTCGGGCACCGGGGCACCGGACGACTCCCAGCCCGCCGCGGGTGTCTTCGTCGTGACGTTGATCATCGCGTCCGTCGCCGCGATCGCAGCCATCATCCTGCTCGCCCTACCGCGGCCCGCCAGGCGGACCAAGCGCATGATCGTCCTGATCCTCGGCATCGCCGCGGGATCGGCCGCCGCCGTCTGGGTCATCCCGACATGGCTCACCATCCAGGCGGGATCGGTCGACGGTGCCGTCCTCGGCTGGTGGATCGTCCCGCTCGCCGCATGCTCGCTCTGGGGAGTCATCCCCGCGGCGATCCTGCCGGCCCAGCCGCTACTCGCCGGTGCAACTGCACGACCGGCGCCGATGGACCTCGGGGAGACCGAGGTCGGCGCCTGGAGTCGGAGCGTCACGGCCCTCTTGTTCCTGTGGCTCACCCTCGCCCTCGTCGCGATCGGTGCCGTCGCGTACACGCCGATCCTGCTGGGTGGCGAGTCGGGTGTCGCGACGCTCGGTCTGTCGATCCTCACCCTCGCGACCCTCCTCTGCGCCTCGTTCATCCGTCTGCGCGTCAGCGTCGACTGGCGCGGCCTCCGTGTCGTCTCGCTCTTCGGCATCCCGATGAAGCGCATCCCGCTCGACCAGGTCGACGTCGTCGAGGCGACCGACATCCGCCCGATGGACTGGGGTGGCTGGGGATACCGGATCATGCCCGGCCGCTCGGCCGTCGTGTTGCGCTCCGGTCCCGGCCTCGTGGTCACGACCGCCTCCGGCAAGCAGTTCGCGATCACGATCGACGACCCCGAGGAACCGGCCGCGCTCCTGCAGGCGCTCGTGGCCCGCGCCGCAGCCCGCGTCTGAGATTGCCGCGCATGACGATCGGGGCCTCGCGGCGACGGTGAGCCAATACGGTGAGTCCATGAGCGAAGCACCCCTGACGACCGCACCGTCGACGACCGCCCTGCCCACCACGACCATCGGGACGGGCGGTGACGCCGCCGAGGTCGGCGCCATCGGCTACGGCGCGATGTCGATCGCAGGCACCTACGGCGCGATCGCCGAAGCCGACGTCACCGCGGTCCTCGACGCGACCCTGGCGGGCGGGGCGAACCTCATCGACACCGCGAACGTCTACGGCGACGGCCGGAGCGAGGAACTCCTCGGCCGATACCTGGCCGGGCGTCGCGACGAGGTGTTCCTCGCGTCGAAGGTCGGCATCGTGACCGGTGGCGGCATCGGCAAGCGGGGTGTCCGCGGCGATCGCGCCCACCTCCACGAGCAGATCGACCGCTCGCTCGCCCGACTCGGCACCGACCACCTCGACCTCTACTACCAGCACCGGGTCGACCCGAACATCCCCATCGAGGAGACCGTGGGGGCGCTCGCCGAACTCGTGACCGCCGGCAAGGTGCTCCGCATCGGCCTGTCGGAGGCGACCGGTGACGAACTCCGCCGTGCCCACGCCGTGCACCCGATCGCTGCGATCCAGTCGGAGTGGAGCATCGTGAGCCGCGATATCGAGACCTACGTGGTGCCGACGGCCGCCGAGTTGGGCGTCACGGTCGTCGCGTTCTCGCCGCTGTCGCGCGGGCTGTTCACGGAGGACTTCACCGCCGAGACCGTGCCGCTCGGTGGGACGCGCGCCAACTTCCCGCGGTTCCAGCCGGAGCACCTCGCGGCGAACCTCGAACTTGCCGCCCGGTTCCGGACCCTCGCCCACCGCTTGGGGACGACCGCCGAGGCGCTCGCGCTCGCGTGGGTGCACGACCGCGGGCAGCAGCTCGGCGCCCGCGTCGTCTCCATCCCCGGTACCCGCAGCGTCGCCCATCTGCGGGCGAACCTCGCCGCCTTCGACGTCGAACTGACCGACGAGATCCGTGCCGAGATCGACACCTACGCCGAGCAGGTGAGTGGCCCGCGTTCCGCCGATCCGAACTGGGTGTCGGGCGGTCGCGAAGGACTCCTCTGAGCGACATGTCGACCTCGTCACGCCCAATGGATGCCGCCGCCACCGCACGCCTGGCGGAGGCGGTCGCCGTCGTCCCGTCGCCGCGGCAGCTCGCCTGGCAGCGCCTCGAGGTGTACGGCTTCATCCACTTCGGCGTGAACACGATGACCGACCGCGAGTGGGGTGACGGCACCGAATCGCCCGCCGTGTTCGATCCGTCCAGCGTCGATGCCGAGCAGTGGGTCGCCGCGGCGAAGAGCGCCGGCATGCGCGGGCTCATCCTCACGTGCAAGCACCACGACGGATTCGCGCTGTGGCCGACCGCCGTGAGCGACCACTCCGTCGCGTCGAGCCCGTGGCGCGACGGTGGAGGCGACCTCGTGGCCGAGGTCGCGGACGCGTGTCGCGCGGCAGGGTTGGCGTTCGGCGTCTACCTGTCGCCCTGGGACCGCGCCGAGCCGAGCTACGGCTCGGGCGAGGCCTATGACGACTTCTTCGTCGCCCAGCTCACCGAACTTCTCACCGGCTACGGCGAGTTGTTCTCGGTCTGGTTCGACGGCGCCAACGGCGAGGGGCCGAACGGCAAGAAGCAGCTGTACGACTGGGACCGCTACTACGCCGTCGTCCGCGAACTCCAGCCGAACGCCGCGATCAGCGTGTGCGGGCCGGACGTGCGCTGGTGCGGGAACGAGGCCGGCTCCACCCGAGCGGACGAGTGGAGTGTGGTGCCGGCGTCGTTGCGTGATGCGGAACGCACCGCCGACCGCTCGCAGCAGGTCGACGACGGGCTCTTCTCGCGGGCGGTGCAGTCCGACGAGGAGGATCTCGGGAGTCGCGCCGCGATCCTCGCGACCACGGAGCCGCTCGTCTGGTACCCGGCCGAGGTCAACACTTCGATCCGTCCGGGCTGGTTCCACCACCCTGTGGAGGACGGCATGGTCCGTTCGGCCGAGGAGCTGTTCGACATCTACGAGCGCAGCGTCGGCGGGAACGCGACGTTCCTGCTCAACCTGCCACCGACCCGCGACGGCCTGATCGCGGAGCCCGACCTCGAGAGCCTCGCCGGTCTCGGCCGACTGATCGACGACCTGGAGCGGCTCGACGTCGCGGGCTCCGCGTTGCTCACGATGTCGAGTGCTCCGGTGCCGGCCGCCTCGATCACGGGGACCGGGTCGCAGCTGGACGCGGTGTCGTGGCATCCGGCCGACGACGACACGCTGCCGACCCTGCGGTTCCGTTGGGATCGACCGCAGCTCGTGTCCGGAGTGAGCGTGCGGGAGGCGATCGCGCACGGCCAGGTGGTCGAGGGGGTCGAGGTCTCGGTGCGGGGCTCCGACGGGGTGCCGCGGGTGCTCGCTTCGGCGGCGACCGTGGGCGCCCAGCGGATCCTCCGGTTCGACGCAGTCGAGACGACCGAGTTGCGCGTCACGATCACCGCATCTCGTGCGCAGCCGCGCATCGCGCGGGTCTCGGTCTTCACCCACTCCTGACGGTCTTCCTCCGGAGGTCTGCGTCAGCGTGGAGTGTCGGCGCGGCGCGCTGGTGCGAGCGCGGTGCTGCGGGCACGGGGGCGTGCCCCGGCGACGTGAGCACGGGCCTCCGGAGAGGTGCGCTCACGCCGCCGGGGGCACGCTCACGGCGGTGATCGGGTGCCGGATTCAGCAGCCGACGGTCGGCTTACCGGGTCGGCAGGGCTTGTCGACGCCGACGGTCGAGTTCCTGACGATCTGGATGGGGTGCGGGGTGTCCGTCGGGATGGTCAGGGTTCCGATGACGGGGAGCCAGCCGCTGTCGCCGACGCGGTACTCGGCGGCGTACTCGACCTCCACCGTGATCGTCTTGGCGCCGACGGTCGTGTAGCGGTGACTGGTCGGGGTCTTGGAGAACTCGGGGAGCCCGAGGGACGCCCAGCTCCCGCCTCCGGTACGACTGGTGACGGTGGTTCCGTCGCCGTAGTCGAAGGTGAAGCCCACGGGGATGAAGTTCACCTCCGCCGTCTGACCGAGCAAGGTGCCCGATCGGGTGTGGCCGGACGCACCGGCGATCACGTTCGTGTGCAGCCCGCGCACACCCCAGCCGCCCGGTTCGGTGGTGACGGTCGGGGCGGCGGGTGCGAAGCTGACGAGCTCCCGGATGGTGACCGGTTGTGCGACCGGCGTCGGCTCGAAGCCGGGGATCAGCTCGCCCGGGGTGAAGGTGTAGCAGTCGTCGGGACGCACGAGACTGCACACGGTGCGCTCGCCGTTGGGCCCGTCGGTGACGCCGGGCGGAAGCTCGACCGAACCGCCGCCGCTGTCGCCACCACTAGAGCCGCCGGCACCGCCCCCACCGGACCCGGGCCGCTCGACACTGCCACCGATGTCGATCGAGCCGCTCCCGATACAAGCACCTTCCAGTTGGCCCTCCGATCCGCAGGAGGAGGCGATCGCCACGTTCGCGGGTGCGAGCGTGAGTGCAACGACGAGGGCTGTTGCAGCTACGAAAGCGCACCTCAGATTTCGCATGTCTCTCCTTCGGCGACTGCAACGTGGTTGATGAGGACGAGTTCCGATTGATCCCTGCCACCCATGCCTATGTCGTAAGCCCAGGTTCGAGTCCGCGGGCGGTCAGGACGCACCGTCGAGTTGCCCGCCGCGTCGAGAACATCGACATTGCTGAGATCGATGCAGGACTTCGCCTTCGCAATGACGCCCAGGGCATCCGGGCCGGAGTACCACTCTGAAAGGTTCGTCGAGACGAGGGTCGGTGCTCCGACGACTGTCTTTCCTGCGGTGGCAAGTTCGACGAGACTTCCATGCTCGAAGTCGGCGAGCTCCTCCCCAACGATCAGGTCGATTCGTTGGACCTCCACGCCACCCTCCAGAAGGATCGTGTTCGAGATCCGCATGTATTCCTGGTACGTCTCCGTTACCGCGGCGAGGGCCTCCTCCTCGCTCGCGAAGACCGGAGGGGCGCTGCTCGGCGGCGGCGCGGGATCCGGGCCTGAGCACGCCGTCAGGGCGAGCAGGCCCGCCACGAGGGCGAAGGCGGAGTGGGTGCGAGGACGTGGAGTGACTGGCATCCCTCGACGCTAGGCGCGGCCGGAACCCGTCCCAGGGTTATCCACAGAGCAGATATGCCTACACCGACATATGTCTCGGGAGTGCCGGGAGGCATCGGCTCAAACCGGTCTAGCGACGCCCGAGCCACCAGGCGGGGGAGGCGGCGATGACGGTACGCGCGGCGGCATCGATGTCGTCCAGCTCGCCGGTGCGGAGCCACTCCTCGATCGCCGCGACCGTGCCCGCCCCGGCGTAGGCGACGAGCATGCGTGCATGTCGTTCGGGGTCGATGCCCTCCTCGCGCGGCGGAGCGATCTGCGGGTGACGGTCGAGGTGGTGACTGAGCGCCGCCTCGATCCGTGCGGTGAGCGCGTCGCGGAGGGGACCGACGAGCCGGGGCTGCATCGCGTTGCGGTAGATCGTCGCGTGCTCGGCGACGTGCCGCAGGAGGTCGCGCTCCGACTCGTCGAAGACGCTCAGTTCGGAGCCGCTCTTCGCCGGGAGGTCCGCATGTGCTCGGAGCGTGTCGTCCAGTTCCTCGCCGAGCACGTCGGCGAGCAGGTGGACGGGCGTCGGCGCGTGCCGGTAGAAGGTGTCGCGGGTGATGCCGGCTGCTCGAGCGACGTCGGCGACCGTCACCTGGTCGATGCGGCGCTCCGTCGCGAGCGTGTGGATCGCATCGCGGAGGGCACTGCGGGTGCGAGCCTGGCGGGGGTCCATCCGTTCACTCTAGTGAGCGACGCTGCGGGCTTCGTTGCGGGCTCGCTGCGGGCTCGTCGTGGGCTCGATCGGGTCGACTTGCACCCTGGAATAGAGAGTGCAATACTGCACTTCGTGATGCAGAGTGCAACTTCGACGAATCGGCTGTCCGAGCGGATGGCCGCGACCGCCACACGCCTGACGACGGTGTCTCGACGGCTCACTGCGGCCCAGGGCCTCAACGGCTTCACCATCGAGGAACTCTGCGAGGAGGTCGGCGTCTCCCGCCGCACCTTCTTCAACTACTTCCCGAGCAAGGAGGACGCGGTCCTCGGCATCGACGAGTCGGAGGAGAGCGAGCGGTTCGCCACCGAGTTCCTCGCCCTCGGTTCGCGAGGGTGGCGCGCCGTGCTCGACGACTTCATGCTCATGGCGGCCTCCCATGCGGAGCGGTCCGGGTTCGGCCTCGCCGAGCACGTCGACTTCCACGCCGCCCTCGAGCGCGAACCGAAGCTGTTGGTCCGCTTCATGGGCCTGAACCGCGAGCGCGAGCAGATGCTCGTCGAGCTCATCGCCCTGCGGGAAGGCGTTCCGACGGACGACCCGCGTGCCCGTGCCTGCGCCGATCTCTTCGGGATGGCGATCAAGACGACCATGGCGCGTGTCTTCGGCAGCGGCGTCCCCGACCTCGGCGAGGGCGGGGAGTTCGACATCGTCGGCTCCATCCGCGACTGCCTCGCGACGTATCGCGCCGTACTCGAGCCTGCCGAGGGCGACGGCGACACAGACACCCCCCAGAACCCCCACACCAACCCCACTCCCCGAAAGGACCTCCCGTGACCGCCGCCACCGCTGCGCCCACCGAGGGCCCGATGCTGCTCACCAAGCGCCGCATCTGGATCATCTTCGCCGCCCTCATCGCGGGCATGCTGCTCTCCAGCCTCGACCAGACGATCGTCTCCACCGCCATGCCGACGATCGTCGGACAGCTGGGTGGCGTCGACCACCAGGTCTGGCTCACCACCGCCTACCTGCTGGCCACCACCGTCGTCATGCCCGTGTACGGCAAGTTCGGCGACGTCCTCGGCCGTCGTCGGCTGTTCCTCGTCGCGATCGCGCTGTTCACCATCGCGTCCGTCGGGTGCGCCTTCGCCGGCGACTTCACCCAGCTCATCGTCTGGCGTGCCGTCCAGGGTCTCGGCGGCGGCGGGCTCATGATCCTGTCGCAGGCGATCATCGCCGACATCGTCCCGGCCTCCGAGCGCGGCAAGTACCTCGGTCCACTCGGCGCTGTCTTCGGTCTCTCCGCCGTGGGCGGCCCGCTCCTCGGCGGCTTCTTCGTCGACCACCTCACGTGGCAGTGGGCGTTCTACATCAACATCCCGGTCGGCATCGCCGCCTTCGCGATCGCGTTCTTCACGCTGAAGCTGCCGAACAAGAAGGCCACGGCCCCGATCGACATCCTCGGCGTGATCTTCCTCTCGGCCTTCACCACCTGCCTGATCTTCTTCACCGACTTCGGCGGCGACGAGGCTCATGGGTGGGGTGCGATCGAGACCTGGTTGTTCGGCATCGGCATGCTCGTCGCCGCCCTGCTCTTCGTCATCACCGAGGCGCGCGCGAAGGACCCGATCATCCCGCTGTCGCTGTTCAAGAACCCGACGTTCATCAACGCGACCGCGATCGGCCTCACCCTCGGGCTCGGCATGTTCTCAGCGATCGGCTTCGTTCCGACCTTCCTCCAGATGTCGTCCGGCACGTCGGCAGCCGCGTCCGGCCTGCTCATGATCCCGATGATGGTCGGCCTCATCGGCACGTCGATCGTGTCCGGCAACCTGATCACCAAGACCGGTCGCTACCGCATGTTCCCGGTCATCGGCACGCTCGTCACGGCGGCGTCCATGATCGCCTTCACGACGCTCACGGCCGACACCCCGATCTGGCTCATCTGCGTGTTCCTGTTCTTCTTCGGCGCCGGCCTCGGCCTGATCATGCAGGTCGTCGTCCTCGTGGCGCAGAACTCGGTGGACGCGTCGATGGTCGGAACGGCGACGAGCACGAACAACTACTTCCGCGAGGTCGGGGCATCGCTCGGGGTCGCCGTGTTCGGCACGATCTTCACCACGCGCCTGACCTCGAACCTGCGGGACGTCTTCGCCGGTTCAGGGGCGAGCCCCGATGAGGCGTCCAGCGCGGCGTCGACGATCGACCCGCAGACGCTCAGCCAGCTCCCGCCCGGCGTCCGCGACGGTGTCGTGACCGCGTACGCCGACGCGCTCGCCCCGGTGTTCTGGTACCTGCTGCCGTTCATCGGTGCCGCGTTCCTGCTCTCGCTGTTGCTCAAGCAGATCCCGCTCTCCGACGTCGCCGGGCTCGTCGCCCGCGGCGAGGCGCTCGGCGGCGAAGAGGCGGAGTCCCTCGAAGCGGCAGCCCGCGGCAAGGTGACGGCGTCCGCCGCCGGCGGTACGACGACGGACCGGTCGAGCGGTGCCGACGGTTCGGTGTCGACGACCACCGCCTCCGAGCCGCGCGAGCGATAGCCGCAACCGGTCGGATGACGACGGCCCCGGCACCTCAGGTCCCGGGGCCGTCTGTCGTGCGGCGGACGGCTAGCCCTTCGGGGAGACGACCTTGATCCGGGAGTGACCCGAGGGGCCCCCGGTCGACTCGATGTAGGTCTTGAACGCCTCGAGCGTCCCGCGGACGGCCCGCCCGGCGAGCCCGAGCGCCGCCGCGGTCCGCTCCACCGCGGTCACCGGCTTCCAGTGCACCGTGACGTCCACGCGGGTGTGCTGCTTGTCGACCGCCTCGAACGCGGCGTCACCACTGAACCAGACGTCGCCCTCGATGGTGCGCCAGACCAGACGCTCCTCGGGAAGCTGCTCCAGGATCTCGACGAGGAACTGCCGCGAGAGTTTGCTGATCGCGACGGTCCAGCGACTGTAGACCTCGCCGGTCGTCGTCACCTCGCGCACCGCCGGCAGGAACTCCGGGTACGACTCGAAGTCGACCCACTGCTTGTAGACGGCGGCGATGGGGAGGTCGACGACGACGCTGTGCTGCACGGTCGACACCCCGTCGCTATCCCGGCGGTCGCGTTTCGCCGACTGTTCATCGTCCGGCCCGGTGCCGGGCTCGTCGTCCGCTGCCGCTGCTGACATGCCTCGTCGTCTCATTTGTCCTTCTTGCCGTTCCCGTTGCCCTTGCCGTTGTTGCCCTTGTCACCGTTCTTGCCGTTGTCACCCTTGTCGCCGTCGTTCCCGTCGCCGTTCCCCTTGTCGTCGTCGTCTCCAGGCTCGTCCGCGCCGTCGTCCACCGGAGCGACAGGCTCCGCCGGTTCGACCGAACTGGGCTGCGGGGTGGGCGTGGGCGTCTCGACGACGGGGGAGAGGTCGGCCCTGACGGCGGCGATGGCCGCGCGGATGTCCGTCAGCCGACTCGCGGAGACGGAACCGTCCGCCTCCGCCTCGGCCAGCCGCGCCTCGAGGGCGTCCAACGCCGCGATGGCACCGGTGATGTCGCCGGCTGCGGCGGCATCGGCGACCAGGACGACCCCCTGTTGCAGCTCCCGACCGGTGTCCGCCTCGAGTCCGGCGTCCGGCGACGCGCAACCGCCGAGCAGCGCCACGACGAGCAGGGGAGCTGCGAACAGCACCCGAGCGCGGTTCCCCGGCCGCGTCACGGGGTCACCTCCCGCATCAGCTCGTCCAGGTGCGTCGACAGCGGATCCGGCAGCTCAGGCAGGGCCGGCACGGAGGGTTGCGCCGACGAGACGAGGAACCACACGAGGGCGACAGCCGCCACGAGCAGGATCACGCCGAGGAGCACCCAGACCCGGATCGTTCGCGAACGCCGCTCGACGGCGGCGCGTCGAGCGCGCTCGTCGACCCGATGTGTCGAGCGTGGGGAGTCATCGAGCACGGTCGTCGTGGCGAGCCCTTCACCGCCGCGCGGCCCGATCGGGAGCACCAGTGTGGGATCGACGGGCGGGCCCGGCGCGTCGAACCGCTCCGTCGTCGCCGTCGGGGCCGGCGCGTCGAACCGTTCCGTCGTCGCCGTCGGGGCCAACGCCATCGCGGTGGCAGGAGTGGTCGCGTCCGTCGGCGACGCCGACCCGGCCGACATCGCCATCGTCGCGGTCGCCGGGTCCGTCGCCTGGTCGAGCAGCGGGCCGAGGTCGCGCGCGGCCATGGCGACCTCGAGTGCCGTCGGGCGCGCGGCCGGATCCGACGCGGTCATCGCCGTCAGCAGGGACTTCCACTGGTACCCGAGCGCACCGGGGATCGTCGGCGACGCGTTCAGGCGCGCCATGAGGGATTCGTGGGTGCTGGTCTGCGGGTAGGCGCGGCGGCCCGTCAGGGCTTCGAGCAGGACGAGTCCGAGGGCGTACACGTCGGCGGGCGTGGCCGGATCGGCGCCGCGGACGAGCTCGGGGCTGAGGTAGGCGACGGTGCCCATCAGGGAGCCGGGCGCGGTCATGCGGGTGCTGTCGATGAGGTGGGCGATGCCGAAGTCGGCGAGCTTCGCCCGATACTCCTGATGCGGGAGGACCGATCGGCGCAACAACACGTTCGACGGCTTGATGTCGCGGTGGACGACCCTGGCCGCGTGGACCGTGTGCAGCGCCTCCGCGAGATCGACCGCCATCGCAGCGACCTCATGAGCGGGCAGCGGCGACCGGCTGATGCGTTGCGACAGCGTCGGCCCGTCGACGTACTCCATGACGAGGTAGGAGCCGTCGCCGGAGGTGACGCGTGCGTCGAAGAGGGTGACGAGGGCGTGATGGTTGAGCGACGCGAGCAGACGCGTCTCCGAGGCGGTCCGCGCCCCGAGTGACGCGTCGGTCGTGCCGGGGCGGAACAGTTTCACCGCGACCTGGCGTCCGAGCGTCTCGTCGGTCGCCAGATGGACGGTCGCCATCCCACCGGCACCGATGCGTCCTCCGAGGCGATAGCGTCCGTCGAGGAGGTCGCCGGTGCGCGGGTCGTCGACGCCTGGTTCGGCCATGGGTGCTGCGGTCCGCCCGGTCCTCAGAGGACGGGACCGTCGTTGTCGGTGGTGCTCCGGCGGGTCACGCGCTCGCCGCTGCTCGGGTCGACGGCGGAACGCGTCGTAGACGACACCTGGCGGTGACGCAGCACGAGGACGAGCGAGATGAGGAACACGACGGCGCCGGCCGCCATGAGGATGTACCCGATGAGCGTGAGGTCCACGGCGGGGACGTCGACGTCGACGGCGAAGGCGAGAATGGCTCCGATGACGATCAGGGCGATTCCGGTTCCGATACCCATGACAAGCTCCTTCTCCAGGTGACCCGGGCGTCGAGCGGGTGTGCTCGAGCGTGACCGACGGGTACCTCAGCCTATTATTGAGTCAATCGTGGTTGAGTCAACGGGGGTTGTGTCGGTGGAGTCGCTGGCGGTAAGGGCGTCGAAGTTCGCTGCGCTCGCCGAGCCAGCCCGCCTGCGCATCGTGGACCTCCTCGCGCTCGGCGACCTGTCGCCGACAGAGATCCAGGCGGTGCTCGGGATGAGCTCGAACCTGGTCGCCCATCACCTGAGCGTCCTGCAGAAGGCGGGGATCCTGTCGCGGTCGCGCTCGGAATCCGACGGGCGTCGCAACTACGTCCGCCTCGTCCCCGGCGCCTTCGACCGCCTTGCACCGGAACCGATCAGCGTCCCGAGCCGCGTGGTCTTCGTCTGCACGGCCAACTCCGCGCGGTCCCGGATGGCCGAGGCGCTGTGGCTGGACCGCAGCACGGTGCCCGTCGCCTCGGCGGGCAGCCGCCCCGCCGACGAGGTGAACCCGGGAGCAGTGCGGGCGGCAGCGCGACACGGCGTCCGGATCGGTTCGCAGCACCCGCGCGGGACGCAGGACGTGCTCCAGCCGGACGACTTCATCATCACCGTCTGCAACCGGGCGCACGAGGAACTCGCCGGGCACGACGACCTGCACTGGTCCGTCCCAGACCCCGCCCTGTCGGCCACCGATGAGGCGTTCGACGAGGCGTTCCGCGACCTCCGGATCCGGGTGGACGAGTTCGTCAGCCGATTGGCGCCGGTGCCCGCGGAGCCTCGCGCCGAGTCGCTGGACCGGCCGGCCTGACGAAGGCTCAGCCGGCGTCGGGGAGGAGCTCCGGGCATTCGCCGCCCGGGGTGGTCGCCAGTTCGAAGTGCCAGATCTCGTTCGCGTAGGTCTGGCAGAGGCCGAACGCGGAACCGTGCTCAATGAGCCAGTAGTCGGCGTCGGTCGCACCGATGTCGACGGCGGCTCCGCGAGTGTGCGAGGAACCTTCGGGGGTGGCGACGACCTGCCGTGCCGCCTCCTCGCTGCCGTACCGCAGGATCGCCTCGTCGAGCAGATGCTGCTGGTAGGCCGTGCTCCGCCATCCCGAGCTGATGAACAGCGTGATGTCGTCGTCGGCAGCGGCTTCGGTCGCCTGACGGACGGCCTCGAGGAGGTCCGGGTCGAGGTTCGCGATGCCGGGCAGCTCGACGTCGTCCACCGTGAAGCGGTTCTCGTCGAGCACGCCGTCGGCAGTCCCGAACCGGCCGTCGGTCATGCTTCCAGCGCCGTCGTCCGGATCGGGCTGCCCGGCCGAGGACGTGATCGCACGCGTGATCGCGGGCGCGACACCGGAGCACGCGACCAGGGCGATCGCGGCGGCGAGGGCGACGGCGGAGACCGCGAGGACGATGACGGCCCGGTTCGAGGTGCGCCGGGCGGGCGCAGGCTGTCGCGTCGCCTGCTGTCGCCGCCGGTCGAGGTCGTGGTGTCGCATGGTTCCTCCTCCACGGATCGTCGCGGGTCGACGTCCGATGATCGTGGTCCCAGTCCAGCCGCCCGGGGGTCTCGTGGGCGTCGGGCGATCGCCAGACGGTTCCGAAACATCCGGCCGCCTACGATCGACACACGCCCAGACGACCGGAGGTTCCATGCGTGTCTTGATCGCCGAGGACGAGCAGTACCTGGCCGAGAGCATCCTCGAGGGGCTGCAGCACGAGGGGCTCGCCGCCGACCTCGTGTTCGACGGCGACGCCGCGCTCGAACGGCTCGCGGTCAACACCTACGACGTCGTCGTCCTCGACCGAGACCTCCCCGGCACGCACGGCGACGACGTCTGCCGCTGGATCGTCGCGCGGGAGCTGCCCTGCCGCGTGCTCATGCTCACCGCCGCCGCCGAGCTCGACGACAAGGAGAGCGGGTTCGAGATCGGCGCCGACGACTACCTGACGAAACCCTTCGAGCTGCGCGAGCTCGTACTCCGGCTGCGCTCGCTGGCTCGCCGGCCGGCCGCTTCCCTGCCGCCGGTGCTCGAGTACGCCGGGGTGCGGCTCGACCCGTTCCGCCGCGAGGTGTACCGCGACGGGCGCTACGTGCGCCTGGCGAAGAAGCAGTTCGCCGTGCTGGAGATCCTCCTCGCGGCCAGAGGGGGTGTCGTGAGTGCTGAAGACCTGCTCGAACGGGCCTGGGACGAGCACGCGGACCCGTTCACGAACGCCGTGCGGGTGACGATGTCGACGCTGCGGAAGGTCCTCGGCGAGCCGTGGGTCATCCATACTGTGCCGGGCGTCGGGTACCGGGTGCTCCCGCCGGGCGAGGACGAGCTCACGAGGGCGGACGGCGAATGACCACCGATTCGCCAGCTCGCCCGGTCTCGTCCCGACCGGCACGCATCACGGCCCGAGTCAAGCTCACTGCGACGTATGCCGCCTTCACCGTCGTCACGGGTCTCGTCGCACTGATCGTCATCAACGTCATCATCTGGCGCTTCCCCGACTACCCGATCGCGCCAGCCGGCGATCCGGAGCAGTTGTCCGGCATCACCCGTGGCGAGATCCGTGATTCGCTCATCAACTACTCGATGCTCGCGCTCATCGCGATGGCCGTGATCGGCACCGGTGTCGGCTGGATCGTCGCCGGTCGGGTCCTGCGACCACTGCGCGATCTCAACGACGCAGTGCGGGCTGCCGCGGCGGGCTCGCTCGACCACCGCATCGCGATGACGGGTCCGCGCGACGAGTTCCGTGAGCTCGCCGACCGCTTCGACGACATGCTCGCGCGCCTGGAGCAGTCGTTCCTCACGCAGAAGCGCTTCGCGGCCAACGCCTCGCACGAGCTGCGTACGCCGCTCGCGACGATGAAGATGCTCATCGAGGTGGCGCAGGCCGACCCGGAGGGCCGTGACGTCGACCGCGCGCTCCGCCGACTGCACGAGACGAACGAGCGGGGGATCGCGATCGTGGAAGCCCTGCTGCAGCTGAACCAGCTCGACCGCCGACCGCTCGTGACCTCGCCCGTCGACCTGGCGGCGGTGGCCCGCGACGCGTCGCAGCTCGTCGCACCGGACGTCGCCCACGCCGGCGTCACGATCTCCTCGACCCTCAGGAGCACCGCCGTGCTCGGCAATCGCGTGCTCCTCCAGCAGCTGCTGACGAACCTGCTGTCGAACGCCGTGCGGTACAACAGCGGTCCGGGCGGATGGGTCTCGGTGTGGGTGGGCGGGGATCCGCACGCCGACCCGTCCGCGGCTGGCCGCGCGGTCGTGGTCGTCAGCAACTCAGGACCGCTCCTCGGCGACGACGAGGTCGCTCGGTTCGTCGAGCCGTTCGATCGCCACGACGCGAGGATCGCGCGCGCCGCCGGGGCCGACCGGGGCAACGGGCTCGGGCTGACGCTCGGTGCGCGGATCGTCGAGCTGCACGGAGGTTCGCTGCGCCTCGCGCCGCTGCCTGCCGGCGGGCTCGAGGTGACCGTGCTGCTGCCCGCCGTGCACGCTCCCGAGCCGGACGACGCCTGACCCCGGAACGACGAGACGGCCGACCGATCAACGGATCGGTCGGCCGTTCCGGTCGGAGCGGTCGTCACTGCACGGCGCAGGCCCTGGCCTCGTCGAACAGGTCCTCCGGCAGGTCCCAGGCGCCGTCCGCGTCGGGGTCGGGGACGTCGAAGCCCTGGTCGCGCAGGCACTGGGCGCGAAGTCGCAGTTCGTCGGAGATCTCCGCCCTGCTGGGCTGATCGGGGTTCACTGGCGGTGTGCCGAGTTCGGTGGTGCAGGCGTCGTAGGCCTGGTTCATCGCGTCGCTGCCGTCGGTCGTGTCGCCGTGCCGGGTTCCGGGTCCGTGACGTCGACCCCGTGGTCGCGCAGGCAACCCGCGAGGGAGATCGTGTAGTCGTCGAACGCCTGGGCGTAGGCGTCGGCGGTCGACGGCGACCCACCACCGCCGGACGGCGCGTCCGACGTCCCGGAGCAGGCGGTGAGCCCCAGCATGAGGGCGAGGACGGGGACGGCGAAGCCGAGGGCGGCTGATCTGCGCATGGGATGGTCCTTTCTGACGAGTGACCGGTGTCGGTCACCCAGCCATCCCAGCAACCGGGCTGTTCCGTCCTCGTCTGTCGATCACCAGACGTCCTCGACATGCGCGCGGACCAGGGGGTCAGTTCATGCGCATGACGATCCAGACGATGACCGTTCCGACGACGAAGGCGACCGGGATCCACGTGCCGGATCGTCGCAACCTGCGGCCGGACGGAGCGACCCCCGGCGGCGGCTTGAGGAGTCCGAGCGCGGGGGAACCGCTCCGAGCACGCGATGCCGGCGGCTGCTCCAGCGCTCCTGGTGACGGCGGCAGGAGGCGGTCGTCTCGCCACCGCGCCCACTGGTCCAACTTCGTCATCAGCGCGTCGACGACGCTGAACAGCCAGGCCCAGGTGTCGGGATCGAGCGTCGACACCTCCCGTTTCGTGTACAGGAACATCCAGTCGTCGATGATCTCGACGTCGAGCTCGGCGGCATGGTCGATGAACCGCGCCATGATGTCCGGCGTGAACAGGTACAGGGCATCGCGTTCGTAGCCCGCAGGGCAGTAGAGCGTGAAGTGCTGGTCGAAGTCGCCTTCGAGGGACAGCCGCTGGGCACGCTGGAACGCCGCCGGGAGGTTCGAGCCGAAGCCGTTGTTGCCGATCGCGTCGAGCACGATGTTCGGCAGCGGCACGTCGAGCTTCACCGCGACGTACCCCCAGTGGTGCGTCGTCGAACTCTTCCCGTGGCGGACCGTGTACCGGTAGTTGCCGAACTCCACGGGGCGGGGACGACCGCCCCGCAGCACGTCGGTGGCCTGCCGCGACGATCCGATCCCGAAGATCATGCCGGGGAACGGCGGGTAGCTGAGGTCGGAGGTGTACGTCATCCCGTTGGCTGCGGCGAACTGGGAGAGGCGGAAGCGCTTGATGCGTCTCGTGCGCCAGGAGAGGACTGCGACGACCGCGACGGCGGCGGCCGCGAGGAGTCCGATCCCGAGCAGCGGCGTCGGGCCGGAGCCGCCTCGTGAGGAAGACGACAGCATCCCCAACAGGACGAGGCAGGCGACGGCGACCACGATGACGCCCGCGATCAGGCCGATGAACAGCCGCGCGGACGGCGTGCGGTGGTATGCGGGCGCCTTCGCCATGGCCTCGCCGTCGATGGGGTCGATGAGCGCTCGGGTGTCGATCGTGCCGTCCATGCCCACACGCTACCCGCCCCGGGTCGCGGGCCTCGGTCACATCGAGCGGCGGAGCCAGCTCTCCACGCCGCTCACGTGCACCGTCACCAGGGCCCGGGTGAGTTCGATGTCGCGTCGCTCGAGGGCGTCGACGATCGCGTGGTGCTCCTGCAGCGTTCGGGCGACGGCCTTCTCCTCGGTCAGGCCGCGCCAGATGCGGGCGCGGACCGTCTTGCTGCCGAGGGCGGCGAGCAGGCTCGCAAGGTAGGCGTTGCCGCTCAGCTCGATCACGCGGGCGTGGAACTGGAGATCGTGCGCGACGAGGTCCTCGACCGTGGTCGACTCGTCCACCTCGTCCACCATGCTGCGCAGTTCGGCGATCTTCGCGTCGTCGAGGTGCTGGATCGCCATGACCGACGCGGACGGTTCGAGGATCCGGCGCACCTCGAACATCTCGATGAGGGAGCCGTCGGCGTGCATGTCGATGACGAACGACATCGCCTCGTGCAGCAGGCTCGGTTCGAGCGTCGTGACGTAGGTGCCGTCGCCGCGACGCACATCGAGCACGCGGATGAGTTCCAGCGCCTTCACGGCCTCGCGGAGTGAGCTGCGCGACAACCCGAGCGTCTCACTGAGTTCCTTCTCCGGCGGGAGCCGTTGGCCCGGCTTGAGATCGCCCGAGACGATCATCGCCTGGATCCTCGCGATCGCTTCGTCGGTGACTGCCATGGAGACCCCCTGCTCATGCGCGGCGGTCGTCGGTCGCACCGCCTCGCGCCATGATACATCCGACGTTTCGGTTGGGCGGGCCCCGCTGCTGGTCCCCGCCAGGCGTTGTGTTACGTCAGGTTGAGCGCCCTCTCGCGGCCCTCCCCGTCCGTCCCTACTGTTACTGCAACCCCGACGTCCCGGTGCAGGTCACCACCGCACCGACAGCGGACGGCGGCCCCGACCCACCCCCTCCCCCCGCACCGTCCCGCGCCCCACCGTCCTCTGGAGTCCCCATGCGTCGTCGATCGCGCCTCGCGCTGTCCATCATCTCGCTGGCCGTCGTGGCCGGTCTCGCCACCGGCTGTTCGTTGAAGCAGTCCTCGTCCGGCGGGTCGACGAGCGGACCCGCCGCCAGCGCCGCGGCGTCCGACGCCGACGTCCCCTCGCTCGAGGGCAAGACCGTCGGCGTGGCCGCGAAGGACGTCGTGCGCGACTTCGGTCGCCTCACCTACCAGGGCGTCCAGGACCGCTTGGAGGAGCTCGGCGCGAAGGTGGTCGCGACCCAGGCCGACGCGCAGGACGACAAGCACCTCGCCAACGTCGAGAACCTCGTCTCGCAGAAGGTCGACGCGATCGTCGTCATCCTCGGCGACGCCACGACGCTCGCGCCGGCGCTGCAGCAGGCGAAGGACGCCGACATCCCCGTCTTCACCATCGACCACGCCAGCGAGAACTCGGTGAACAACATCGGTTCCGACAACTGGCAGATCGGTTCCACGCTCGCCCGCACGCTCGCCGAGGACATCGGCGGGAAGGGCAAGGTGCTCGTCTTCAACGGCTTCTACGACGTCACCCCCTGCCAGATCCGCTACGACGAGTTCAAGCTGGTGCTGAAGAACTACCCGAACATCGAGGTCATCGAGCCCGAGCTGCAGGACGTCTACGAGGGCACCATCGAGGACGCCAAGCAGAAGACGAACGACGCCCTGACCCGCTACCCCAAGGGTGAGATCTCGGCCGTCTGGTCGTGCTGGGACCTCCCCGCGATCGGCGCCGCGCAGGCCATCGACGCAGCGGGTCGCAACGAGATCAAGGTGTACGGCGTCGACGCCGAGCCCGGTGCGCTCGACCTCATCGAGGACCCCGCCTCGGTCTACCAGTTCACCGTGGCGCAGCAGCCGACCCTGTTCGGCACCACGAGCGCGGACAACGTCGCCCGGTACCTCGGTGGACAGCAGGACGAGGTGCCACTGAGCACCTATCTCGACGCCGTGTTCATCGACAAGGCGAACGTCGCCGACGAGCGCAAGCGGCTCGGCCTGGAATGACGGACCGCACCTCGACCGACGAGTCGACCGCCCAGCGCACGCTGGACGGTCGACCCGGCGCGGCTGCTTCCGGCTCACCCGCGCCGGCGGTGACCATGCGGGGCATCGCGAAGGACTTCGGCGGCGTCCGCGTGCTGCACGACGTCGACCTCGAGGTGCTGCCGGGAGAGGTCGTCGCCCTCGTCGGCGAGAACGGCGCCGGCAAGTCGACGCTCATCAAGATCCTCACCGGGCTCTACACGGCGAGCGAGGGATCCATCGAGATCGACGGCGAACCCGCCGTCATCCGGAACCCCGGCGACGCCGAACGCCTCGGCATCCGGGTCATCCACCAGGACCGCCACCTCGCCGGACGACTCACCGTCGCCGAGCAGCTGTTCCTCGGCTCGCGCACCGCGTTCCTCACCGGCCGGCAGCTCGACCGCCGGGCGGAGCAGGAGCTCCTCGACCTCGTCGGACTCGACGTCCCGGGCAGCACCCTCGTCGACGAACTCAGCGTGGCCGAGCAGCAACTCCTGCAGCTGGCGATCGCGACGATCACGCGCCCGCGCATCCTCGTGCTCGACGAGCCCACGGCCCCGCTCGCCGCGGGGGACGTGGAGCGCTTGTTCCGCACCGTCCGCGCGTTGCAGGCCGAGGGCGTCGCCGTCATCTACATCTCCCACTACCTCCAGGAGGTGCGCGACATCGCGTCCCGTGTCGTCGTCCTCCGCAACGGCGAACGCGTCGGTGCGCTCGATCTCGCCGAACCCGACGCGACGCTCGACGCCATCGTGCAGCTCATGGTCGGCCGGAGTGTCGCGGAGTTCGGCGACGGGGAACGCGTCGCGGCGGACGCCGGGAGCGAGCCGGTCCTCGCGATCGACGCGCTGATGGTGCCGGACCGCCTCCACGGCGTCTCGATCACGGTTCGGCCCGGCGAGATCGTCGGGGTCACCGGGCTCGTCGGCTCGGGGCTCGAGGAGCTCGCCGACGCCGTCGTCGGCCTCCGCGCCCACGGCGGAACGGTGCGCCTCGGCGCCGCCGGCACGATCCGCTCGCCGCGCGCCTTCGTCCGTGCCGGCGGCGCCTACGTGCCGGCGAACCGCCACCGCGACGGCATCCTCAACCGGCAGTCCGTGCGGGAGAACCTGACGCTCGCCGCGCTCGACCGCATCACGGGCCTCGGAGGCATCCTGCGCGGTCGACGCGAGCGCGCGATCGCCGCCGACCTCGTCGACCGTCTCGACATCCGACCGGCGAACGACGCCGCCGTCGCCGGCAGTCTGTCCGGCGGCAACCAGCAGAAGGTCGTCCTCGGTCGCTGGCTGGCCGCCGGATCGACGGTGTTCGTGCTCGATCAGCCCACCTCCGGGGTCGACATCGGCTCGCGCCAGCAGATCTATGCGGAGATCGACGCGCTCGTCGCCCAGGGGGCCGGCGTGTTGCTCGTGAGCGTCGACCTCGAGGAACTCATCGGACTCGCCGACCGCGTGCTCGTGCTGTACCGCGGCACGATCCGTACCGAACTCCAGCGGGCGCAGGCGACCGCCGACACGATCCTCGCGTGGTCGACGGGCGTCGCCGAGCTCGCCCCGGTCTCCGACGCTCCCGAGCCCACTCCGGTCCCTGAGTCGACCCCGGTCCCTGAGTCGACCCCGGTCCCTGAGTCGACCCCGGTCCCTGAGCCTGTCGAAGGGCACTCGACCACCTCCCGGAACGCAGCATCGCCCACCCGAGGAGCCTCCGCATGACCGCCCTGTCCGCACCGCCCGCCGCCCCCTCGGCGGCCGCGGAGTCCACGACGAAGCGCCGACCGGTGTCCCGGCTGGGGCTGATCGGCTACGCGATCGTCGTGATCGAGATCGTCGTCTTCGCCGTCGCGTCGCCCGGCTTCCTCGATCCCGCGAACCTCGCGACGATCCTCACCCAGTCCGCGGTCTACGCCATCGCCGCCTTCGGCTTGTCCGTCGTCGTCGTGACGGGTGGCGAGGATGTCGTGCGTGGCGGCATCGACCTCTCGATCGGCGCCGTCCTGGGCTTCTCCGGTGCACTCGTCGCGGTCCTGCTGCAGGCCCAGCTCGGCCTACCGCTCGCCCTGCTCCTCGGGCTCGGTGCCACCGCGCTCATCGGACTCGTGAACGGGCTCGTCGTGGTCGCCGGGATCCGGCCGTTGCTCGTCACGCTCGCCATGATGAGCATCGTCACGAGTCTCACGATCGTCATCACCGACAACGTGAAGGTGCCCGTGTCCGACGGTGGACTCGTCTGGCTGCGCAGCGGTCACGTGCTCGGGCTCCCTGCCGCGGTCGTGGTGCTGGTGATCGTCTTCGCGATCGTCGCCTTCGCCACCGGTCGCACCAGCTGGGGTGTGCGGAACGCGGCCGTCGGTCAGAACCCCACCGCCGCGCGGGTCGCCGGGATCAGCGTGAACCGCCATCTCGTCGGCAGCTACGTGCTCGCCGCCGTGCTCGCGGGCATCGCCGGTGTGCTGATGACGAGCCGGCTCTCCGCTGCCCTCCCGGGGATCGGGGAGCAGTCGTTGATCGACATCCTGCTCGCGACCTTCCTCTCGATCGCCTTCTCCCGTCGTCTGGTCGTGACGATCACGGGCACGCTCTTCAGTGCGGTGTTCGTCGCGATCCTCACGAACGGGTTCAGTCAGCTCGGCGTCCCGAGCCAGTGGATCGGCATCACCAAGGGTGTGCTGATCCTGCTGGTCCTCGCGGTCGCCGCGATCCGTGAACGGAGCGTCAAGCGATGAGCATCGACACCCGGGAGGATGCGACGCCCGCCGCCGACTCGTCCACCACCACCGGCGGGCGCCGGCGGAGCGACACCCAGGGGCGCCGGGGGAGCGGCTCGGACAAGCGGGCCGGCGGTCCGCTCTCCACGCTGACGGTCAGCGGACTCGGGGCGGCCGTCCCGCAGGCCCTCGCCCCGACCGTGCTCGCCGTCCTCCTCATCGTGTTCGCGATCCTGTCGCCGTCGTTCCTGACCGCCGACAACCTCCTTGGCGTGCTCAACCAGAACGCCCTGCTCCTGCTGGCGGCGGTGGCGATGACGGTCGTCGTGCGGGCCGGCGGCATCGACCTGTCGATCGGGGTCGCCATCGACCTCGCGGCGCTGACCGCCTCGGCGCTCCTCGCGGACGACTACGTCGCCTGGGTCGCGATCGTCGGCGGACTGGTCGTCGGCCTCCTCGTGGGTGCGGTGAACGCGTTCCTCGTCGTCGTGCTGCGCATCCGGCCGTTCCTCGCCACGTTGAGCGTCTGGTTCATCGGTGGCGGGGTGCAGCAGGTCGCGACCGACGGCGGCTCGCCCATCTACCTGTCGCGCAGCAGTGTGCCGGACGAGTTCGCGTGGCTGGGCGCCGGATCGGTGCTCGGGGTGGCCGCGCCCATCGTCATCGCCGTGATCGTCCTCCTCATCGTGTGGGCGGCGCTCGAGCGGAGTCGTTGGGGGCGCGTGCTGACGGCCGCCGGGGAGCAGCCGACCGCCACGCGGATCGCCGGACGGATGGCGGGGACGTCGATGGCGACCGCGTTCGTCTTCGCGGCGGGGATCGCGGCGATCGCCGGACTGATCCTCGCGGCGCGGAGCAACGGCTTCGTCGCGAACAGCGGGCAGCTCTACGTGCTCGACTCGATCGGTGCGGTGTTCATCGGGACGACGCTCAGCCGGACCGGGCGGCCGAACCTCTTCGGCACGCTCGTCGGAGTGCTCATCTTCGCGTTGCTGACGAACGGGATGAACCTCATCGGCCTGTCCTTCTACTGGCAGGGCCTCGCGCGCGGGGTCGTCCTCATCCTGATCCTGCTGCTCGGTGTCCTCCTCGCGCGCGATCGAGCCCGCAAACCCCTCACCTGACGTCCGCCGGGTCTCGCTCGGGTGGTTGGTCGGGCCAGCGCGGTGCGCTGACGTGACACGTCGCGACTCGGCGTGAGCGCACCCCACACGCGTGGGCGCGGGTCTCCGGAGACCCGCGCTCACGCCCACGACCCGCGGTGAGGCCCAGCGCGCCGCGCTGGCGCCGGGTCACGCGTGGTCGCGCCCCGCACCCCGCGCTCGGATCAGCGCGGTGCGCTGACGTGAGATGGAGTGACTCGGCGTGGGCGCGTCCCGCACGACTGAGCGCGGGTCTCTGGAGACCCGCGCTCACGCCCATGAACCGCGGTGACGTCAGCGCACCGCGCTGGCGCCCCGCCACAGACCCGCGCTCGCGTCAGCGCACCGCGCTGGCACCACCCGAGGGACCCGCTCAGACGCGGAGGTCGAGCCAGGCGACCTGCTCCGGCGTCAGCTGCAAGGACAGGGCATCGGTCGACGAGCGGGTCTCCTCGATCGACCGCGGCCCGATGAGCGCGAAGGTCGGGAAGTCCTGCGCCAGCACGTACGCCAGGGCGATCGCCGTCGGCGCGACACCGAGCTCCGAACCGAGCTGACGGGCACGGGCCAAGCGCTCGAAGTTGTCGTCGCTGTAGTAGCAGCGCACGAGGTCGGGATCGGACAGGTCCTCGGGCTCGGCACGGCCCGTGAAGAACCCGCGAGCCTGCGACGACCACGGCAGCAACGGCGTCTTCGTCTCCTCGAGCCAGGCGCGGCTGGTCGGGTCGGTCACCTCCACGCAACCCGCCCACGGCACGTCGAGCGCCCGAGCGAGACCGAAGTGGTTGCTCAGCGCCGCGAAGCCGCGCTTCCCGTGTGCTGCGGCGTACGCGTTCGCCTCCTCGAACCGCTCGATCGACCAGTTCGACCCGCCGAAGGCGCGGATGCGGCCGGCCTCGGCGTGCTCGTTCAGCACGTCGACGAACTCGCCGACCGGCACCTCCGGGTTGTCTCGGTGCATGAGGTACAGGTCGAGGTGGTCGGTTCCGAGCCGCTCGAGGCTCTCGAACAGCTGACGTGAGATCGACTCGGGATCGCAGAACGGCGTGTGCGCACCCTTCCCGATCACGACGACGTCGTCGCGGACGCCACGGTTCGCGAGCCACCGCCCGAGGAGCTGCTCCTGGAGGCCGTCGCCGTAGAGCCAGGCGGTGTCGAAGGCGTTACCGCCGCGCTCGAAGAAGTCGTCGAACATCGCGGAGGCCTGCGGCAGGGTCTCCTGGTTGTCGACGCCCATGACCAGTCGCGAGATGTCGTGGTCGATGCCGGCGATCCGACCGGTGGGCATCGGCAGTTCGGCACGCACGGTGAGCGGGCGGCCGGAGCCGGTCGGGACGTCCGTTTCGATCGACTCGAAGGGGTACTCGAGGCCGATCGCGGCGCGCCAGCGATCGAGGGTGGCGGCGTTGCCGATCGAGTCGGCCCAGCGCATCTGCGGCGCCTGTCCGGCATCGGCGAACTCGGCGAGAGCGTCGGCCTGGATGGCGTACTGGGGCGCTCCGGGGATCAGGATCGACTCGGTGCCCGTGACGGTGCGGACCTCGATCGTCGAGCCGTCCTCGACGGAGGGCAGCCACGGGTCGGCGACGATGAGCTGACCGGCCGACCCCGTGACGACGACACGGTTGTCGTCCTGCACGCGGACACCGCTCGTGACGTGCGCGGTGATGCCGGAGGGGAAGACGAGGGACGCGCTGGCCCACTCGTCGACGCCGGTCGAACCGATGGTCCCGGTGCCGGTGACCTCCGTCGGGTCGGCGAAGGGTGCGCCAACGGCGGCACCGGCGATGAGGCGCGCGATCGAGACGGGGTACCCGCCGACGTCGAGGATGCCGCCGCCGGCGAGGTCCGGGTTCATGAGTCGGTGGTCGGCGGGCAGGTCCGCGGCGAAGGCGAAGGAGGCTTCGACGTGCTGGACCTCGCCGATGGTGCCCGAGGACACCAGCTCGATGAGCTTGGCCGTCTGCGGGTGGAAGCGGTACATGAACGCCTCGGCGAGGTAGACCCCGGCGCGGCGGGCGGTCTCCACGGCGAGCATCGCTCCGGCGCGGTTCACCGAGAGCGGCTTCTCGCTGATGATGTGCTTGCCGGCCTCGGCGGCTTCGATGACGAGCCGGACGTGCTCGGTGTGCGGGGTCGCGATGTACACGGCGTCGACGTCCGGGTCTGCCAGGAGCTCGGCGACGGAGCCGTAGGCGCGGACGGGTGCCGTACCGTCGCCGAAGCGATCGCCGAAGTCCTGCGCGCGTGCGGCATCGCGACTGGCGACGGCCGCGAGGCGCCCAGTGCGACTCTCGCGCAGTTGCGTCGCGAAGCGCTCCGCGATGGTTCCGGGTCCGATGATTCCCCAGGCGACGTGTTCCATGTGGTGATGCTCCTCGACGTTGATCGGCGGTTCTGTGGTCCTCGTGAACGCTACCGTGAACGTTCACGGCGATGGTATCAGTACGATGTGTCCATGACCAGACCCCGCGACGATCAGGCTCCCGCGCGAGCGACGATCATCGACGTCGCCCGGGTCGCCGGGGTCTCCAGGCAGACCGTGACCCGGTCGCTCAACGGCATGCGCGACGTCAGCGAGGCCACCAGGCAGCGCGTCATCGAGGTCGCGGCGTCACTCAACTACCGACCGAACCGGGCTGCGCAGCATCTCGTCAGCGGGCGCACGACGACCCTCGGTCTCGTCGTCGACGACCTGCGGAACCCCTACTACCCGGAACTCGCCGCGGCGCTCGTGCAGCAGGCCGCCGAGCGCGGGTGGACCGTGTTGGTCGCCGAGGTCGGGGGAGCGGGCGTCGCCTCGGGTGAGCGATCGGCCGCGGCGGATCGAGGGCCGGAGCTCCCCGACGCCGAACGCGCGCAGCTTGCCGAACTCGCGAGACAGGTCGACGCGGTCGTCGGACGCAACGGCGCCGACCACGGAGCCCTGCAGGGGGCGTTCGCGGCCATCCCCTTCGTGTCCCTCGGCGACCAGCGCGCCCGTGAGCACGACGATCACGCTGCGGCGGGGGAATCGGCTGCGGCACCGGTGGCCGGCGTCGACATCGACTTCGACGACGGCATCCGTCAGGCCATCGCCCACTTCACAGCCACCGGTCGGCGCTCCATCGCGATGATCGACGCCTCGGCCGAGCCGTCCGGGCGCCGCCTCGCCTACCGGGCGTTCCTCGCGGAGCACGACCTGCCCTGGTCGGAGGCCTCGGAGACGTGGGCGGACGACACCCACCAGGGCGGTGTCGCCGCGGCCCTCCGCTGTCGCGACGCCTTCCCCGAGGTCGACGCGGTCCTCGTCTTCAACGACGTCATGGCGGTCGGGGTGCTCAAGGGGTTCGCGCGCGCCGGGGTCCGCGTGCCGGAGGACGTCGCGGTGATCGGCATCGACGGCCTCGATCTCGGTCGATTCGTCACCCCGGAGCTGACGAGCGTCGCCGTCGACAAGCGCGACCTCGCCCGACTGAGCCTGGAGCTGCTCGACGGCATGATGTCCGGCGCGCTCCCGCTGACGGGGCCGACGGTCCGGCGGACGGTGGGCGTCTCGCTCGTCGTGCGCGAGTCCGCCTGAGGTCTGCCGGGCGCCGTGCCGCTGCCGGTGGCGAGGACACGGCAGACTGGTCCCATGCCTGAACTCCTCGCCCTCTGCCGTGTCGAAGCCCTGCACATGGACGACGGGTCGATCGGCGTCACCGCCATCGACAAGCGCGCGGTCGAGGAGCCGCTCCACGTCCGGCCCATGGGGCTCTACGGCGACGTGCAGGCCGACCGCAAGCACCACGGCGGCCTCACCAAGGCGCTCTACGCCTACGCCGAGGAGGACGCGCGGTTCTGGGAGGGCGAGCTCGGTCGTGAGATCACCCCCGGGCTGTTCGGCGAGAACCTCCGCACGCAGGGGCTCGATGTGAACGGCGCCGAGATCGGCGAACGCTGGCGCATCGGCGACACCCTCGTCGTCGAGGTGACGTGCCCGCGCACCCCGTGCGGCACGTTCCAGCGCCGGCTCCGCGAGCCGCGCTGGGTGAAGCGCTTCGCCGACGCCGCCCGGCCCGGTGCCTACCTCAAAGTCGTCAAGAGCGGGACGGTGCAGGCGGGCGACGCGATCGAGATCGTCCGGCAGCCCGGCCACGGGGTGACCATCGCCTCCTGGTTCGCCGCGGCCGACGAGGCCCAGGCCGTCACGCTCGAACAGTCGGAGCGCGCGGGCGCCGTTGCGCTGGCCCCCGAGATCCACGAATCGATCAAGCAGCTTCGTCGCAAGGCGAACCTCTGAGAACGGCCGCCTCCGCGCACCTGGGGGACTCCTGAGTGCAACCCCCGCGCGGAACAGTCCGGAAGCACCTGCTGTTGCATACCATGGAGCCGAAGACCGGAGCACGCGGGGACCCCGCACGGTGCTCGGCACGAAGGAGGAGTCACGATGAGTGCAGCAGACGAGCAGGGCAGGACCACCGAGCGCGCCGTCCTGGCCGGCGGATGTTTCTGGGGCATGGAAGACCTCGTCCGCAAGATGCCCGGCGTCATCTCAACGCGTGTCGGCTACAGCGGCGGCGACGTCCCGAACGCCACCTACCGGAACCACGGCACCCACGCGGAGGCGCTCGAGGTCGTGTTCGACCCGAGCCGGCTGTCCTTCCGTGAGCTCCTGGAGTTCTTCTTCCAGATCCACGACCCGTCGACGAAGAACCGTCAGGGCAACGACGTCGGTCTGAGCTACCGTTCGGCGATCTTCTTCACCTCGCCCGAGCAGGAGCGCGTCGCACGCGACACCATCGCCGATGTCGACGCCTCCGGGCTGTGGCCGGCCAAGGTCGTCACCGAGGTCGAGCCGGTGTCCGAGTTCTGGGAGGCCGAGCCCGAGCACCAGGACTACCTGGAGCGCATCCCGTGGGGCTACACCTGCCACTTCGTGCGCCCGGGCTGGAAGCTCCCGCGTCGTGAGGCGGCCACGGAGCAGGCCACCGCGTAGTCTCCATCGCAGCGCCCGGCACCACTGGTGTCGGGCGCTGTGCGGTGCCCGGGGTGCTCCAGGCCTGGTGGGTCAGACGCCGTCAGCTCGAGAGGAGTTGACCGCGTCGGAGGCGAGCCTCGGTGCGAACCGGGGGTCGAAGGTCAGCGGCGGATCGTCGGGAGAGGCGAGCGACGGCTTGCCCAGACGCACCCACTCCAGGTACTGGAGGTAGGGATCGGACCCGGCATCGACCGGCGCATCGACGATGCGCTTGCGTCCCCACGGCCACTTCCACCCCACGATCAGCATCCTACGGACGGTTCCTGAAGATCCGCGCACCATCGCGCCACGATCTCGCAACGATGTCCTCGGGGGCCTCGACCGGCGCCGGCTGGGGGAGTTGTCCAAGCCGCGCTCGGCTGTCATGATGAACCCCGGCGGAGATAGCTAGACAGTCGAGGTATCGTGAACCACATGTCTCGTCCCGATCCCGCATCCGTCGAGAGAGGGCGTTCCATGGACTCCGCCGACGGGCCGACCCCCGACCTCCGACGAGCGTGGGTCGAACAGCTCGCGGCCGACCGCTTCGGGGTGTTCATCGGCGACCGTCGCATCGGGTTCATCGACGTCGACGGGCCGCTCCACGTCGCCCTCCGCGGAACCGAATACGACACGGCCGTCGAGGTCGACCGCGCCATCCGCTTCGACCAGGCGCTACGTGCCCTCCTCGCCGCCTGAGTCCGCTCCGGCGTCCGGCGGCTATGATCGCAGGACGATTCGGGCAGGACGCCGGGGAAGCTCCGGCAGCGCCGCCGGTCGACGGGACGAAGGGACGCTGACATGACCGACCCCCTCAGTCCCGAGCCCTGGGCCTCAGGACTCCCCGTCCTCGAACTCCCGATGTTCCCGCTCGGCTCCGTGCTGTTCCCGCACATGCCGCTCGCGCTCCGGCTGTTCGAGGAGCGCTACCTCACGATGCTCGCCCACCTCCTCGAAGCGGAGGACCCGGCGTTCGGCGTGGTGCTCATCGAGCGCGGCCGGGAGACGGGTGGCGGCGAACACCGCTTCCGGACGGGCACGGTCGCCGAGATCGTCGAGGTCGACGGCGGCGAGGGGTTCGTCGCGGTGATCGCCGAGGGTGGTCAGCGTTTCGAGGTCACCGACTGGTTGCCCGACGACCCGTATCCACGTGCCGAGATCCGAACGCTCGACGACCTGGAGTGGGACGACCGGTTCGAGTCGCTGCGCGGCGAGACCGAGGCGGCCGTCCGTCGCTCGCTCGCGGTGGCGAGTGAGTTCAGTGAGCAGCAGTGGGCTTCGGTGGTCGAGCTCGCCGACGACCCGCTCGAGTCGTCATGGCAGCTCGCGGGCATCGCGCCCGTGAGCGAGCTCGACCAGATGCGGTTCCTCTCGGCAGGCTCCCTCGAGGAGTTGCTGCTCGCGGTGCGCGATCGCGCGACCGAGGCCGGCGAGGCGTTCATCGCGGGCGGCATCGCCGACGCGGACGACGAGGACTGGGACATCCTCGACAGCTGAGGCGGCCGCACCTCGACAAGCTCGGTGACCGGGTTGGGCTCGGTGACCGGTTCGGGCTCGGTGACCCCGGAACCCGGCGGTCGGCGGGGTCGTCAGCACGACCGGTCACAGAGCCTGTCGAGGTGCTCTTGCGTATTCCCGGAAACGGTTTACTATTTCCTATAGGATCTTTTTCACCGGGAGCATCACCCCCGGGCAGCAATCCCTGAGCGCAATGGAGCATCATGACGGATACGAACGCGACCGCATCGCCGAACCCGGCGTCGTCGAAGACCACCTGGACCGCTGAGACCTGGCCCATCGCCACCTGCCTCCACGGCATCCCGCCGGTCGACCGCAATGGCGTCTCGCTGCACGACGCCGAGCCGGAAGCCTGGGACGACCTCTTCGCGCAGGTCGCCGGCGTCGGCTTCACCCTCGCCGAGCTGCCGGACAGCCACGTGCGCCCGGCCGACCTCGAGCCCTCGCGTCGTGACGAGTTCCTCGCCATCGCGAAGTCGCACGGCGTCGGTGTCCCCTCCGTCCACCTGCAGCGCCAGAGCGTCATCATGCCCGGCCACGAGGAGCGCAACCTCGAGTACGCGCACCGCACCATCGACGCCGCTGCGGAGTGGGGCATGCGGGTCTTCTCCACCGGCCTGCACCAGCCCTTCAGCGAGGCGCAGCGGAAGGCGCTCTGGTTCTGGACGGCGCAGGGGCCGAAGGACCCCGACGACCCGGAGGTCTGGAACGCCGCCGTCAGCCGCATCCGCGAGCTCGGCAAGCACGCCGCGGACGTCGGGCTGCCCCTCGCCCTCGAGCTGTACGAGGACACCTACCTCGGCACCGCCGACAGCGCGGTCCGGTTCGTGGAGGAGGTCGGCCTTGACAACGTGGGCCTGAACCCCGACGTCGCGAACCTCATCCGCCTGCACCGCCCCGTCGAGGATTGGCGCGAGCTGTTCGCCAAGACCCTGCCGTACGCCAACTACATGCACGTGAAGAACTACACGCGTGACGAGGCGGCCGACGGCAGCTGGGCGACGTCCGTCCCCTCCACCATGGAGGCCGGCCTCATCAACTACCGCCAGGTCTTCCGCGACGCCGTCGAACTCGGCTTCAACGGCATCATCCTGGCCGAGCACTACGGCGGCGACAGCCTCGGCATGTGTTCCACCAACCAGAAGTACATCAGGACCCTGCTGCCGCAGGCCTGACCGAAACGATCACAGGAGCAACCCCATGACTGCACACACCATCGCCGTCGTCGGATCGGGTTACATGGGCGGCGGCATCGCCCAGGTGCTCGCACTGTCCGGCGCCACCGTCCGCATCGCCGACATCTCTGAGGAGATCGCGCGCAAGAACTACGACCGCCTCATCGCCGAGGCCGAGCAGTTCGTCGCCGACGGCCTCTTCCCCGCCGACGCCGTCGAGCGGATCCGCGCGAACGTCTCGCCGGCCGCGTCCATCGAGGAGGCCGTGACCGGTGCCGACTTCATCGAGGAGGCCGTCCCAGAGAAGATCGAGATCAAGCACGAGACCCTCCGCCGCATCAGTGCGGCTGCCTCGCCCGACGCGATCATCGGTTCGAACACCTCGACCATCCTCATCGGCTCGCTCGCCGAGGCCGTCACGAACCCGGAACGGTTCCTCGGCGTCCACTTCTCGAACCCGGCACCGTTCATCCCGGGCGTCGAGCTGATCCCCCACGAGACCACCGCCGACGCGGCGATCGCGACCGTCGAGGAGATCGTCGCCGCCACCGGCAAGGAGACCGCCCGGGTCAAGGACTCCACCGGCTTCGTGCTCAACCGCCTGCAGTACGCCCTGTTCCACGAGGCGACGCAGCTCGTCGAGGAAGGCGTCGCGACGGCGGAGGACATCGACACCATCGTGCGCACGACGTTCGGTTTCCGGCTGCCCGTCTTCGGGCCGTTCGCGATCGCCGACATGGCCGGGCTCGACGTGTACTCGTTCTGCTACGCCTCGCTCCAGACCCGCTGGCCCGAGCGCTTCGCCACGCCGGACTCCCTCAAGGAGCTCGTCGACGCCGGCAAGTTCGGCACCAAGTCCGGAGCCGGCTACCTCGACGTGCCCGCCGACCGCACGCCGGAACTCATCGCCTACCGCAACAAGGCCTACGTCGCGATCAAGCAGCTCATGGACGAGCTCGGGCCGGCCCCCATCCACTGAGCAGGCCGTCCGGTCCAGCCGGACACCGCAGCCCTCGACCCCCTCACGCAGAAAGGCCGGCCATGACCGCCACCACGTTCCCCGAGTCCAAGACCGTCGTCCTCACCGGGGCGGCTTCCCCGCGCGGCATCGGGCGCGCGTCCGCCCACCACCTCGCCGAGCTGGGGTGGAACATCGGGATCATCGACCTCGACAAGGCGGCCGCGCAAGCCGTCGCCGCGGAGATCGCGGAGCAGCACGGTGTGCAGGCGGCCGGCGCCGGCGCGAACGTCGCCGACGAGGCGCAGGTGCGTGCCGCGTTCGACGCCCTCGAGGCAGCCCTCCCGCAGCTCGTCGCGCTCGTCAACCTCGCCGGTGTGGCCTCGCCAGTGCCGTACCTCGAGGTGAGCGCGGACGAGTGGAAGCGCGTCATCGACATCAACCTCAACGGCGTCCACTACACGACCCGTCGTGCCGTGGAGTCGATGGTGGCGAACGGCGTCGGGCGCGTCGTCAGCCTGTCGTCCGTCTCCGCCCAGCGCGGCGGCGGCACGTTCAGCAAGACGGCCTACTCGGCGGCGAAGGCCGGCGTCATCGGCTTCACCCGCAGCGTCGCGCGCGAACTCGGTCACGACGGCATCACCGTCAACGCCATCTCGCCCGGCCCCATCGACACCGACATCATGGGCGGCACCCTGACGGAGGAGCGCAAGACGGCGATGGCCGCCGACGGCGTCCTCCCGCGTATCGGCACCCCGCGCGACATCGCCGCCGCGATCGCCTACCTCATCAGTGAGGACGCCGGCTTCGTCACCGGCCAGACGCTGAACGTCGACGGCGGCCTCTACATGCACTGAGTCGTCTCCCGCACCGAGCCGGCCGCCCCGATCCCGGGTGCGGCCGGTGCACGCACCACCCCGCACCACGAGCGAACGGAGCAGCACCATGCAGCACCTCACCGGTCAGTGGACCAAGTCTCGGCTGATCTTCCTCGGTCTCGGCATCGTCTTCGTCGGCATCGGCCTCTGGATGATCATCCCGTCACTGGTCTCCTGACCACCTCACGCAGCAGCAGCAGTACCAGCAGCACCCACCCGCACCAGTCATCTCAAAGGAGAGTGTCTTGTCCACACCCAATCCGCCGGCGATCGGATCGACCAACGATCCGGCCCTGAAGTCGGCGATCCGCAAGGCGTCGAAGCACCTGATGCCCATGCTCGTCATCCTGTACTTCGTCGCGTTCCTCGACCGCACGAACGTCGGATTCGCCGAAGAGGCGCTCAGCGTCGACCGAGGCATCTCCAACGGCGCCTTCGCCCTCGGTGCCGGCATCTTCTTCATCGGCTACGCGATCTTCGAGATCCCCAGCAACCTGTTGCTGAAGAAGTTCGGCGCCCGCTTCTGGCTCGCCCGCATCGCGGTGACCTGGGGCATCGTGGCGGCCCTGTTCGCGTTCACCACGGGCGACACGATGTTCATCATCCTGCGGTTCCTGTTGGGCGTGACCGAGGCCGGTCTCTTCCCGGGCGTCATCATGTTCCTGTCGGAGTGGTTCCCCAACAAGGTCCGTGTCCAGATGTTCTCGATCTTCTACCTGGCGCAGCCGTTCTCGCAGATGCTCGGAGCCCCGCTCAGCGGTGGCCTCATCAGCTTCGGGGACGCCCTGACCCCGTGGCACGGCTGGCAGGTGATGTTCTTCGCCGAGGGCATGCTCGCGGTCCTCGCCGGACTCGCGGCGCTCTACTTCCTCACCAACTCGCCACAACAGGCGAAGTGGCTGAACCAGTCGGAGAAGGACTCGTTGACGGCCGCGATGGAACGCGAGGACACCGTGAGGCAGTCGGACGGCCCGACCGGCATCGTGAAGGCGATGACGAGCTGGAAGGTGTGGTACTTCACCATCATCTACTTCTGCCTCCAGATCGCGGTCTACGGGACGACCTTCTACCTGCCGCAGCAGGTCTCCAACCTCATCGGTCAGGACGTCGGCTGGCAGGTCGGTCTCGTGGCGGCCATCCCGTGGCTCGTGGGTCTGTTCGCGTGCTACTACGTGGGCCGCAACGCGAACACCGTCGTCCGCCGCCGCACCTGGGGAACGATGTTCTACATCTCGACCGGTGTCTTCATCCTGGCCTCGGCCTGGGCCGGCGCGAACAACCAGCCGTTCCTCGGCATCCTGTTCATCACGATCGCCGTGGCGAGCTTCCTCTCGGTCGGGCCGATCACGTGGGCCTACCCGACGGCGTTCCTCACCGGAACCGCTGCAGCGGCCGGCATCGGCCTCATCAACTCGCTCGGTAACCTCGGCGGCTTCGTGGCGCCGATCATGCGCACCGGGATCAACGAGAGCGTCCCGACCGACAGCGGCGCGTGGGGCGTGGTGTCGCTCGGTGTGTTCGCGTTCCTCGCGGCGGCGATGCTGTACTGCACGAGGTACTTCCGCGGGGCGAAGGCGGACGATCTGCTCGAGACGACGGCGAACCGTACGCACTAGTCACGAGGCAGCACCCGGACGGGGTCGATCGCTCACGCGGTCGGCCCCGTTTCGCGCGCCCTTCGACAAGCTCAGGGACCGGGGCAGGGTGGCTCAGGGACCGGGCGGGGCAGGGTGGCTCAGGGACCGGGCGGGGCAGGGTGGCTGAGGGACCGGGCGGGGCAGGGTGGCTCAGTGCTCGGCGTCGCTCCGGGCGCGCATCCGGACGAGCTCGATGTGGGAGCGCATGGCGGCCGCGGCGGCCTCCGGCCCCTCGGAGAAGGCGTCGAGGATCGCCCGGTGCTCGACCACGGCCTGGTCGGCGTCGGTGACGCCCGTCTCCACCGTCTGGCGCATGCGGTGCACGCGGGTCGAGATGCCCTCGGACATGTCGAGGAGGAACGGGTTGCGGGTGCCTTCGAAGATGAGGTGGTGGAAGTTCCAGTCGACCGCGAAGTACTCCCGCAGGAGGGCGACAGGGATCTCGCCGGTCGACGCCGATGCCCGCACCCTGGCGGTCATCTCGACGTGTCGGGCGAGGGCGACCTCGAGTGCTGGGACGAGGTCGTCGGCCTGGGCTGCGGCGAGGGCGGTCGCGCCGCTCTCGAGCACGATGCGTGCGTCGAACAGCGACTCGAGCTGGTCGTCGGCGAGGGGCGGGGCGACGCGGTAGCCCTTGTGCGTGACGCGGGTGACGAGGCCCGTGCGCTCCAGCTGGACGAGCGCTTCGCGGACGGGCGTCGGGGAGACGTCGAGGTCGCGGGCGATGGCGTCGATCGACAGCCGGGCGCCGGGCTCGATGCCCGAGCTGAGGAGCATGTCGAGCACGAGCTCGTAGACCCGGTCGCGGAGCCCGCGGCGTTCGAGCGAGGAGGAGGCGCCGAGCGGGAAGACGGCATCAACCACGGCGGTCTCCGAAATGTGTGCTCGGGGCGTCGTCACGGAGGGGGACCCCCGGTCGAGCTGCCGCGATGATCGTCGAGGTCCAGTTTACGGGGCCGTCAGGCGTCATCGCGGCAGGTCGGCGTCCGTGCTCCGCAGGGCGGCCGCTTCATCGAGGACGAGCGCGAGCGCCGCCGGGTCGTGGGCGAAGCGACCGAGGAAGAGGCCGTCCACGGCGTCGCCGATGGTGGCCAACAGTCCGGGGCCGGCGCTGCCGCCGTAGATGACGGCCGAGGACGCGCTGACCGCTCTTTGCTCGGCGAGCGCGTCGAGATGGCCGCGGAGCCGTGCGCACACCGTCCTGATGTGGTCGGGGGCGGCGGGCTCGGCGGCGCCGATGGCCCAGTGCGGCTCGTAGGCGACGATGACCCGCCCGACGATCCCCGCGGCCACCGCTCCGGCGAGGGCGTCGTCGAGTTGGTCGATGCATGAGGCGGCCGCGTCCTCCGGGGCCTCCTGAGTGGCCTCGCCGATGCACAGCACGGGAGCGAGCCCGTTGCGGAGGGCGGCGGTGGTCTTCGCTCGGACGACGTCGGGCGTCTCGCCGAACAGTCGACGACGCTCGGCGTGCCCGACCTCGACGACCTCGCAGCCGACCTCGCGGAGCGCCGCGCCGCTGACCTCGCCCGTGAACGCACCGGCGTCCTCGGTGGCGAGGTCCTGACCGCCGACGGACGCGACGCCGCGGAGCCGTTCGACCGCTCCGGTCACCGAGAGGTAACCGGGGATGACGAACAGCTCGGCGGCGCCGCTCCGGAGGGCGTGGTGCTCGGCCGTGACCCCCGCGACGGCCGAGCACCAGTCGAGCGTCTGCACGTGGCCGAAGTACATCTTCAGACTCACGCCGACGAGGATGGGGCGGGGGTGGTCGGTCATCAGGAGGCTTCGTACGCGCTGATCTCCTGCACCTTGTCGTTCGACGCGCTGGTGGTGTCGAACTCGTAGGTGAGCCATTCGCGGACGTTGCGGCGGGCCAGCTCGATGCCGACGACGCGCTGGCCCATGCAGAGCACCTGGGCGTCGTTGGAGAGCACGGCGCGTTCGACGGAGAAGCCGTCGTGGGCGGTGACGGCCCGGATGCCCTGGACCTTGTTCGCCGCGATCGCGACGCCGAGGCCCGTGCCGCAGATGAGCAGGGCCCGGTCGGCCTCGCCGCGGGCGACGATCTCTGCGGCCGTCACGGCGACGGTCGGGTAGTTGGTGTGGCCGTCGGCGTCGACCCCGACGTCGACCACGGAGGCGACCAGGTCGCTCGCCTCGAGGTCACGCTTGAGGATCTCCTTGTAGTCGTAGCCGGCGTCATCCGAGCCGATGACGATTCGCCAGGTGCGGGTCATGGTGTGCCTTTCGTGGGTGGCCCTTCGACAAGCTCAGGGACCGGGGTGTCGATTCAGGGACCGGGGATGCCGTTCGAGGGTCGGTGGGTGGGACGGGTCAGTGGTCGGACAGCAGGGCGCCGACGCGTTCGACGATGAGGGCGAGGGAGACGGCTCCGGGGTCCTCGACGCCGACGGCCTTCGAGCCGTGCGAGCGGGCGCGGCCCATGCCGGGCATGAGTCCGGCCGTGTCGTGGGCGGCGGTGGTGGCCACTGCGGCCGCCGTGGCCCAGGCGGTGGGGAGGTCGTCGCCCGCGGTGACCCGTTCGGCGAGGGTGTCGGCGAAGGGCACGAGGGCGTCCACGAGGGTCTTGTCGCCGACGGAGGCCTTGCCGTAGCGCATGACGGCGTCCTTCGCGGCGGTGACGCCCTCGCTGACCGCGGTGGCCGACGGGCGCTCGGTGTCGCCGAGGCGTTCGCCCAGGGTGCGCAGCATGACGCCCCAGAGGGCTCCGGACGTGCCGCCGGCCCGGTCGGACCAGGCGTCGCCCGCTCGGTCGAGCACGGTCGCGACGCCGGCGCCGGCCGCTCGCAGACGTTCGGCCTCCTCGGCGGCTGCGGTCGCCCCCCGGTCCATCCCGATGCCGTGGTCGCCGTCGCCGACGATGGCGTCGAGTCGGCCGAGTTCGTCGGCGTGCTCGGCGATCAGCTCGTGGATGGCCGTGATGGCCGTGGCGACGACGGCTGCGGACTCCTGTGACTCGGCGGACGCCTCCGGAACGACGAACTCGGCGGCTTCGGTGTCCTCGGCGGTCACGGTCTCGAGGGCGCCGGTGTCCACCGCGCCGGTGCGGTAGGCCGGGGTGTCGGCGGGCGCGCTCCACAGCTGTTCGAGCTCTTCATCGACCCACAGCAGCGTCAGGGAGACGCCGGCCATGTCGAAGCTTGTGCAGAATTCACCGACCTGCGGGTCCACGAGGGTGACGCCCGCGTCCTCGAGCAGCGTCGCGACGCGGTCGTAGACGACGAAGAGTTCCTCGGACTTCACCGAGCCGAGGCCGTTGAGGATGGGGACGACGCGCGCGCCGTCCACCGTGACGCCCTCGGGGATCTCGGCGTCGTCGAGCAGGTGCTGCACGAACAGCTCGGCGAGGCCGTCGGCGGACGGGATGTCGGTCTCGTCGATGCCGGGCTCGCCGTGGATGCCGAGCCCGACGGCCATACGCCCTTCCGGGACGGAGAACAGGGGCTCGTCGGCACCAGGCAGGGTGCACCCGGAGAACGCGACGCCCATCGAGCGGGTGCGGGCGTTCGTGAGGATCGCGACGCGCTCGACGTCGTCGATGCGGTAGCCGCTGGAGGCTGCCCCGCCCGCCACCTTGAAGACGGTGAGGTCGCCGGCGATCCCGCGGCGCTTCTGGAGTTCCGTCGGCGGGGCGCTGAAGATGTCGTCGGTCACGGTGACCGTGCGGCAGTCGATGCCGTCGGCGCGCACGGCGTCCTGCGCGGCGGTGAAGTGCAGCACGTCTCCCGCGTAGTTGCCGTAGCTGAGCAGGACGCCTTCGCCCTGTTCGCTCGCGCGGATGACGCTCTCGACCTGGTGGGCCGAGGGGGAGGCGAACAGGTTGCCCATCGCCGCACCGTGGGCGAGGCCGGGGCCGACCAGGCCGGCGAACGCGGGGTAGTGCCCCGACCCGCCGCCGATGACGAGCGCGACCTCGGGCTCGGCGGATCGCGTGGACCGGGAGACGCCACCGGAGACCTTGCGCACCCAACGACCGTTGGCTCGGACGAACCCGTCCACCATCTCATCGGCGAAGTCCGCCGGCCGGTTCCAGAGCCTGGTCATCTGCATCTCCTCGTCATCGAGTCCGTCGATCCGGCACCAGCCGGTACATCGCGATAATCCTATAGGATATTGGAACCGACCGGAACCCTATGGGCGCAACTCAGGAGGCCGCCGGTGCGTCGCCGACGACGGGCGTCGGTCTGCGGCGGCACGCCGAGGCGCTCCTGCGTTGTGAACACGCATCGCCGTCCCGATGGCTGAACCTGCCGGGGCCAGTGTGGGGGAGACACGGCCCCGACAGGTTCGGCGATCGGGACGGCGAGCGTCAGGGGCGACGTGCCGCGCGGTCGTCCCCCTGCGGCATGCCGGCGGCGGCGCGTTCGGCACGGCGAGCGGCGAGCAGGGACGGCGTGATCGCGAAGGTGATGCTCGACGAGCGGCGCCGTGCGTCCTCCCGGAGGAAGCCGAGGCGTTCCGCGAGGGCGATGGACCGGGTGTTCCCGGGTTCGATGACCGCCGTCACCGTCTTCGCCTTGACCTCCGTGAACGCCAGGTCGAGCATCGCGGCCGAGGCCTCGCTCGCGAACCCACGGCCGCCGGCCGCCGGGTCGAACACCCAGCCGATCTCCACCGAGCGCTCGGCCGGCTGCACGTCGCGCAGGTGCAGGGAGACGTCACCCACGAGATACCCGTCCCGCTCCACGGCCAGTGCGAGGAAGTCGCCGGACTGCCACAGGCGACGGTGCCCCATGCGATGACGCAGGTGCTCCAGGGACGCCTGACGGTCGCGCACCGGCCACGGGAGGTGCTCGACGACCTCGGGGGAGGACTGGATGCGGTACCAGGCGTCCGCGTCCTCCAGGCGGTGACGACGCAGGACGAGGCGTTCGGTGCGGATCGGGTGCGCATCGACCGGCGCCTGGATCCGCGGGCCACGCAGGAATCGGGGGCGCGAGACCACCGCAGGGATCAGCGGACGGAGTGCCCGCACGGCCCCACCGAGGGTGACCCGCACGCGCTCCGTGGCTCCCGGCGCGTCACCGAGCCGCCTGCGAGGGCGGGAGGTGTACGGCGTGCCCAGGGGCTCTGCTCGGGTCATGCCCTCCACGGTAGGCACCTCGCTCATGCGCTCGGCCTGAAAAGATATGAGCCCTCTATGAATCGCCGGTCGCTGCGCGTTCCCGCCACCGGACGACGGATAATCGAACCATGCCCTCCGACCTGCCGACGCAGATCGTCGACTCGGGGCGCCGCCGGGCGGTCCTCGCCAAGCTTCCGCGGATGTACCGGGCCGACGGCTCGCCGATCCGTGTCCTCCTCGTCGACGACGAGGCGGTCCTCACCGACCTCGTGAGCCTCGCCCTCGGCTACGAGGGGTGGGTCGTGGACGTCGCCACCAACGGTCGCGAGGCCGTGCAGCGGTACCGCGCCGAGCGACCCGACGTCGTCGTGCTCGACATCATGCTGCCGGACATGGACGGCTTGAGCGTGCTGCGCCAGCTCCGCAGCTTCTCGCAGGGTGAGCCGGAGTCTGGGACGCCGACGCTGTTCCTCACGGCGCGGGACTCCGTGGACGACCGCATCATGGGCCTCACCGCCGGCGGCGACGACTACATGACGAAGCCCTTCTCGCTCGAGGAGCTCGTCGCGCGCCTCCGCGGCCTGCTGCGCCGGACCGCACACGTCGTGTCCGACGACGACTCGCGCATCACGATCGGCGGCCTCTTCCTCGACGAGCGCAGCTACGAGGTCAGCCGCGACGGCGAGCCGGTCGCGCTCACCACCACCGAGTTCGAACTGTTGCGCTACTTCATGCGCAACCCGAAGCGGGTGCTGAGCCGCGCGCAGATCCTCGACCGGGTGTGGAACTACGACTTCGCGGGCAAGGCCAGCATCGTCGACCTCTACGTCTCCTACCTGCGGAAGAAGATCGACGCCGACCGCGCGCCGATGATCCACACCGTCCGCGGTGTCGGATACGTGCTGCGGCCCGTCGAATGAGCACCGGAGCGGTTCCGACTGCGGGCGTCCCGACGTCCCCGCCGAAGCAGCGACACCCGTGGACCCTCCAGCGCCGCCTGGTGACCGGGATCGCCGCCGTCATCGCCGCGGTCCTCGCGGTCTCCGGTGTCTTGACCGTCATCACGGTGGAGGCGTCGGTCACCGAGGTCGTCGACACGCAGCTCACCGGTTCCATGGAAGCCTTCGAGCACTCCGTCGTGAAGTTCCACGACCAGCAGGCTCGTGACGGCGCCGTCGCCGACCCGGACGCGACGCGGGGCGAGCCCGGCTACGTGAAACCGTTCGTCGACTACGTCGGTCACGGTCCGGGGACCCTCATCGCCCTCATCGCCGACGGCCAAGTGGTCGACTCGGCACGGTTCACCCAGTCGAACGCGAAGGCGCTCGATGTCCGCACGCAGGCGCTCATCGAGGAGGCCGCAGCCGCCGGGGGTTCCGAACGGCAGAACATCGGCCTCGGGTCGCTCGGCGGGTACCGGCTCGAGTTCCTCGACCACGGCGACGGCGAGACCCTCGTCGCCGGGGTCTCCCTCGCGACACCTCGCGCGGCCGTGCAGCAGGAGGCGATCGTCATCGCGATCCTCGCCGTCCTCGCCCTCGCCGTCACCATCGTCGGGGCGATCATCGTGGTCCGACTCGCGCTCCGTCCGCTGTCACGCGTCGCCGCAGCCGCAGCCGAGGTCTCGACGCTGCAACTCGAGCGCGGGGACACGGGGATCGACGTGCGCGTGGATCAGGCGGACACCGACCCACGGACGGAGATCGGCAAGGTCGGCGAGGCGCTCAACGGCCTCATCGATCACGTCGACCGGGCGCTCGCCGTGCGCGCGGCCACGGACAAGCGCATGCGGCGTTTCGTCACCGACGCGAGCCATGAGCTGCGGACGCCGCTGGCCGCGATCCAGGGCTACGCGGAGCTCACGCGCCAGGACAGCGAGAACCTCCCGCCGATGACGGAGCACGCCCTCGCCCGCATCGAGTCGGAGGCGACCCGCATGAGTTCGCTCGTGAGCGAGCTGCTCCTGCTCGCGCGGCTCGACGAGGGTCAGGACCTCCACCTCGACGACGTGGACCTGAGCGACCTGGTCGCCGCCGCGGTGAGCGACGCGGCCGTCTCGGCTCCCGGGCACCACTGGTCGGTCGACGTGCCGGAGCGCGCGATCATCGTCCGAGGCGACCGCGAGCGCTTGCACCAGCTGGTCGTCAACCTGCTGTCGAACGCCGCGGTCCACACCCCGGCGGGCACCTCGGTGGTGACGCGGATCGCCGCGCCGAAGAGTGTCGACGAGCCGCAGCGCGCGGCCCTGACGATCGCGGACGACGGCCCCGGCATCGACGAGTCGTTCCTCCCGGAGCTGTTCGACCGCTTCGCGAGGGCGGACTCGTCCCGGTCGCGGGCCGCAGGCAGCACGGGACTCGGCCTGGCGATCGCGCTGTCGATCGCCGAAGGGCACGAAGGGGCGATCGAGGTCGCGTCCTCGCCAGCCGGCACCACGTTCACGGTGACGTTGCCGTGGTCGGGGCCGTCCGACGAGCACCCGGCCGTCCGGTCGTCGGCCGGTGGCGCGGCCGCGGTGCGCCCGGGCGAGGTCTCCTCGGCCCGCCCCTGACCCGTCCCAGCCCTTCGACAGGCTCAGGGGCCGGGGGACCATCGTCCCCACCCGGTCACCGACCCACCCAGCCCGGTCACCGACCCACCCACCCCGGTCACCGAGCTTGTCGAGGTGCGGCCTCAGCCGGCGGTGCAGCGGAGCGCCACGAGTTGCTCGGCCGAGTGCGTCAGGTGCGCGCGCAGTTCCGTCTCGGCGTGGTCCCTCAGCAGTGCGTCGACGAGCCGGTCGTGCTGACTGATGAGTTCCTCCGGTGGGAGGACGCTGCGGAGCTGCACCATGAACAGCCCGAGTTCGGCGAGCAGCCCGGCGTGGGCTTCGAGCAACCTCGGACTGCCCGCGGCGGCCACGATCGCGTGGTGCAGATCGGCGTGGGTCTGTTCGATGCGGCGCTGGTCGTGGGGTCGTGCAGCGCAGGCCCGCCGGAGCGCCTCGTTCGCCGCGATGACCGCGTCCGGTGGTCGCGGTTCGGACGCCGATCGCGTCCGGAGCAGCCGGAGCGCCTCGACCTCGATCGCCGTGCGGTATTCCATGAGGGCCAGGACGTCCGCGTCGCTGAACGACCGCACCCGTGCGCCGCGGTAGGCCTCGAACGTGACGAGCCGTTCGGCCGCGAGCATCTGGAGCGCCGCGCGGACGGTGTGCCGGTTGACGCCGAACCGGGTGGTGAGGGCGGCCTCCCGGAGGGGCTCACCCGCGCCGGGTCGGCCGTCCAGGATGCCTTCTCGCAGCGCGTGCGCAACGGTCTCGACGGCGGTCATCGGATGCCCGGGCGACGGCTCCCGCGCGCCGGCGTCACGAGGATCGCCAGCCCGACGAGCAGGAGCGCGGCACCGACGACGGTGGTCGGTCCGAACGACTCGCCGAGCAGCAGGATGCCCAGCAGGGTGGCCGTCATGGGTTCGAAGAGGGTCAGCGTCGCGACCCGTGATGCGGGCAGTCCGCCGAGCGCGTAGCCGAAGAGGAGGTATCCGGCGAGCGTGTTCACGAGCGCGAGCCAGGCGACCGCGAGCGCTCCGGGGACGGTGGCGATCCAGGCGACCTCGGTGGAGAGCAGCACGGGCAGGGAGACGACCGCGGCCGAGCCGAAGAGGGTCGCCATGGCGCCGAGGGGGCTCCAGCCGTGGTCGATGAGCGCCTTGCTGCAGAGCGTGTAGAGGGCGTACGAGGCACCGGCGCCCACGGAGGCGAGCAGTCCGTCCACGGTGACCTCCCCGACGCCGCCGGTGACGCCGGACAGGACGGCGACGCCGGCGGCCGCGACCGCGGTCGCGAGGAACCAGCGGGCGCTCGGGCGACGTCGACGGATCGCCCATTCGAGGAGTCCGGTGATCGCGGGCGCCGAGCCGAGCGCGGTGAGGGTGCCGATCGCGACGCCGTTGCGTTCCGCGCCGAGGAAGAAGAACGGTTGGTACGCGGCGACGCCGACGGTGCCGAGGACGATCGCCGCGATGAGCGCCGGCCGCCCGAGTGCCGTGACCCGCGGACGAGGCGAGGAAGGTGAGCCGGTGTGGGCCGCCGACGCCCGCTTCGCCGCAATGGCCCACACCACGACGAGTAGAGCGCCACCGAACACGATCCGTGCGGCGCCGAAGGCGACCGAGTCGACCTCGATGGGGAGGAGGGCGTGCACCGTCCCCGTCGTGCCGAAGCACACGGCGGCGAGGATCGCGGCCGCGACCGGGAGGCGCTGCGCCCGGGCTGGAGCGCTCAGGTCGGCCGAGATCGTCGATCGGGTCATGAGGACAGCCTGGCGGAGGATTGTGTAACAATCAACGCCCGAGGTATGGGGTCCGCGCGCGACGACGCCCGCCGACTCGAGGAGGAGGCGGGCGCCGTCGGGTTGTCGGATCAGTTGATGGAGGCGACCATCGAGACGCCGAGCAGCAGGGCGGCACCGGCGGCGACGATCAGGGCCAACGCGAGCATGGTGCCCGAGATGATGACGGCGGTGAGCGCGAAGCCCTTCGACCGCGGTTTGCGGGCCAGGGCGATGATGCCCATGACGAGCGAGGCGATCGGGAGGAGGACGAACGAGGGGGCCACGATCGCCGCGATCGACAGCGCGAACGCGATGATCGACAGCGTCTGCGTGGAGCTCTCGCGGTCGGCCTCCGCGGTGGGTGGCACCGGTGGGACGGCGGCGAGCGCGGTGGTCTGGTTGGTGGGGACCGTCTCGACGGGTGTCGTCGGATCCGGGAGGGGCGTCGTCTGGGCGAGCGGGTCCGTTCCGAACGATTCGGTCGGGGCGTCGGCCAGGGTCACGTCCTCGGCGGGCGAGGTCGTGGGGGACTCGGTGGTGGCTGAGGCGGACATGGGCTTCGTTCCTTCCTCCGCGGTTGCGGAGCTCTTCGGTTGATGCTGCAAGCCTCCTCCGATCGGGTCCGTGGCGGATCGCCCGCGCGCCCGATCTTCCGTCGTCCTGCGGGACCACCCCTGATGCACGGTCCGTGGGTCGGCGGTGCCACGGGCACGTGCCACGGGTGGCTGAGCCCTGCCGCCGGAGATCCCGGTGTGCTCCGTCGGCAGGCGTGCCTCGCTGATCGGCCGCCCGGTCGTCCCGAAGGGGATCGGAGCACCCGGCTCGTCCGTAGACTTGGGCGAGCCGCGCTCCGACCAGGGCGCGGATCGTATTCGTGAACGGGGACCCGTGGACGTCATCGGCTGGGTGGACGGCGCCACGACGGTGTTGCCCGATCCGATGATCTGGCTGGTCGGCCTCCTCTTCGCCGTGGCGGAGTCAGGGCTCTGGCTCGGTCTGCTGGTGCCTGGCGAGCCCGTCGTGCTCCTCCTCTCTGCGATGCTCGACTCCGGCCCTGCCGCGCTCGTCCTGTTCCTCGCCGTCGCCCTCGGTGGATCGCTGGGAGACCACCTCGGCTTCCTCATCGGTCGTCGGAGCGGCGGGCGTCTCCGCGACACGACCGTCGTCCGGCGGCTCGGCGTCGGCGGATGGGACCGCGCGGTCGAGGCGCTCGAGCGGCGCGGAGCCCAGGCCGTCTTCCTCACCCGGCTCGTCCCCGTGCTCCGGTGCCTGACGCCGGCCGCGGCCGGGGTCGCCCGCGTACCGTACCGGTCGTTCCTCCTCGCGTCGGTGCTCGGGTCGCTCCTGTGGTCCGCCGTCTTCGTCGGCGTCGGTTCGCTCGTGCGCGCCGTGCTCGAGGGAGTCCGTCAGTACCTCGGTTCCGCCGGGTGGGTGCTTCTGCTCGCACTCGTCGTCGTGGTGTCGATCGTCGCGATCGTCCGAGCTCGCCGGGGACTCGCGATCCCGGGCGACGAGGCGATGATCCCGGTGACCCTGCACGAGAAGACGCCGATCGCGCGCCTCCGCACCCAGCTCTTCGCGGACGACGACTGGCGCAACCTGCCCAACGCGATCACGGCGGGACGCATCCTCCTGCTCCCCGTCTTCGCAGTCCTCGTCATCACCGGCTCCTCCCTGGCGGCGCTCGTCGTCGGGGCGGTCGTGTTCCTGAGTGACGTCGCCGACGGGCAGATCGCGCGCCGGATGGGGACCGTCTCGGCGCTCGGCACCTGGCTCGACGGCGTCGCCGACCGCTTGACCGTCGTCGTGGTCGCGGCCTCCTTCGCCGTCGCGCAGATCATCCCGTGGCAGGTGTTCGTGGTCATGATCGTGCCCGACCTCCTCCTCGCATTCATCGCGGTCGTCGCGTTCCGCGGGACACCCGAGGTGCCGGTGAGCCTCGCCGGCAAGATCCGCACGGTGTTCCTCTTCGTCGGCTTCTTCGCGCTGCTCACGGGGCTCGCCCTCGGCGGTGGTGATCCGGCGTCGGCGCTGTCCCGCGTATTCGGCGGCATCGGGTTCGTCGCGATCCTCCTCGGGCTCGTCGGGCACTTCGTCGCGGCGACTCAGTATGCGCGACGCATGATCGTCACCTGGCAGCGGCAGGGTGTCGGCGTCTCCCGCTGATCGCCGTCGGTCACGATGCCGGCCGCTTCCCGGAGACGCGCCCGGCGTGGACGCAGGCGGCGTCGTTTAGGCTCGGAGCATGCCAGTCGACTATCCGGACCTCGTCATCTTCGACTGCGACGGCACCCTCGTCGACACGGAACGCATCTCGGTGCGGGTGAACCTGCAGCTCCTCAACGAGGTCGGCGGCGACTACACCGAGGCCGAGGTGCGGGAACTGTTCGTCGGCGCATCGCTCGAGACCTACGCGACGCTCGTCGAAGCACGGCTCGGCAAGCCGTTGGAGGCCGACTGGATCCAACGCTGGAGCGACATGTTCCGCGGCATCTGCGAGCGCGAGCTGGAAGCGGTCGACGGCGTCGTCGACGCGCTCGACGGCATCGCGGCGACCGGGGTGCCGTTGTGCGTCGCCTCGAACGGCATGCTCCACGACGTCGTCCGGAACCTCGGCCAGGTGGGCATCCACGACCGGTTCGCCGGGCGGATCTTCAGCGCGACCGACGTCGCCGTCGGTAAGCCGGCCCCGGACCTCTTCCTGCACGCGGCCGCCGACTTCGACACCGCCCCCGAGCGGTGCGCGGTCGTCGAGGACAGCGTCGTCGGCGTCCTCGCCGCCCGGGCCGCGGGAATGATCGTGTACGCCTACGCCGGTGGCATGACCCCGGCCGAGCGGCTCGTCGGCGACGGCACCCACGTCTTCGACGACATGCGTGAGCTGCCCGACCTCATCCGCGACACCTGGGCGGAAACCGCCGCGACGCGCTAGCCGCGACTGCGGAGTTCCGGGAACCGGCTGTCGTCATCCGGCATGTGCGTTGCTTGGTCGGCGACCGGCGCCGTCACGGGCTGCTCCTCGGTGGACCGCCGTGGCCGCTCGCCGCCGCGCGCGACGGCCTGGCCGAACGCCTGCGGTCCCGTCGTCGCGAGGCGTCTCCAGGGCAGGGTCCCCTCGATCTCGATCTGCAGGGAGAAGCTCAGCAGCGTGCGGATGACGACGATGATCGCCAGCACGAGCGCATCGGTCAGCGACGGGGTCGACGTGACCGTCTTCACGAGGTCGGCGGCCACGAGGATCTCGAGCCCGAGCAGGATCACCGAGCCGATCGTCTCCCGCAGCATCCGGAAGGCCCGCCCGCCGTCGCGGGTGCGGAGCCACAGGCGGGCCGAGAGGGCGACGGCGATCACGAACCCCACGACCATCGCCCCGACACCGGCGACCTCGAAGACGATGGTGACGAGCTCGAAGAAGTCCATGCGCCCATCATCCTCGTCGCCTCGACGGACGGGAAGCGGCACCGACCCGCTATGGTGGTCGCGAGTGACACGGGGTGCCGATCGCAAGACGACCGGCTGAGAACACACCCGTCGAACCTGATCTCGTTAGTCCGAGCGAAGGGATGTCGCGAATGAGCATTCGCACACCGCAGCAGTCTGTCCACCCGTCCACCGACGAGTCCGCCGCCGGCGGGTTCGCGACCGCCGCGGGGGACCTCCTCGACCGGCTGCGCGAGCGCACCCCGCTCGTCCAATCGATCACGAACGCCGTGGTCACGAACTTCACGGCGAACGTCCTCCTCGCCGTCGGCGCCGCCCCGGCGATGACCGACATCCCCACGGAGGCCGGTCCGTTCGCCCGCATCGCCTCCGGCGTGCTCCTCAACCTCGGGACGCCCCAGGCGGAGCAGCGCGAGGCCATGATCGAAGCGGCGACCGCCGCGAACGAGGTGGGCACCCCGTGGGTGCTCGACCCCGTCGCGGTCGGGTCCCTCCCCGTCCGGACGGCGCTCGCCGCGGAGCTCTTGGCGCTCCGGCCGACGATCGTCCGGGGCAATGCGAGCGAGATCATCGCGCTCGCCGGCCTGGGCGCCGGCGGTCGTGGTGTCGACAGCACCGACTCCGTCGACAGCGCGATCGAGGCGGCGACCGCGATCGCGCGCACTTCGGGAGCCGTCGTGGCGATCTCCGGACCGACGGACGTCATCACCGACGGTGAGCGCATCGTCCGCTGCTCGAACGGACACCCGTGGCTCACCCTCGTGACGGGCGGCGGGTGCGCGCTCGGTGCCGTGTTCGCCGCGTTCGCCTCGCTCGGCGAGGACCGGCTGTTGACGACGGTGGCCGCCACGAGCGTGTACACGGTCGCCGCTCAGCTGGCCGCGGCGGAGAGCCGCGGGCCCGGGTCGTTCGCCCCGGCCTTCCTCGACCACCTCCACCTCCTCGACGCGGAGACCGTCCGCCGACTGGCGGTGGTGGCGTGAGCGCCGAGACAGTGTCCGACGGGGTGGACGCCGCCCGTTCGCACGCCGCCCTCGTCCGCCGGGCCATGGTGACGTACCTCGTCACGGACGCCTCGGCGAGCGGTGCTCGGGGGGTCCTCGACGTCGTGCGCCGGGCCGTCGACGGCGGGGTGACCGCGGTGCAACTGCGTGAGAAGACCGCGACGGCCCGCGAGCTGTTCGACCTCACGCTCCGTGCCGCCGAGCTCGTCTCCGGTCGAGCCCTGCTCCTCGTCGACGACCGGGTCGACGTCTTCCTCGCCGCCCGTTCCGCCGGAGCCGTCGTCCACGGTGTCCACGTCGGGCAGAGCGACCTCCCGGTCGACGCGGTCCGCCGGATCGTGGGTGACGCGGCGGTGGTGGGGCTGACGGCGAACACGCCCGCCCACCTCGCCGCGGTGGCCGCCCTGCCCGGGGGGACCGTCGACTACCTCGGCGTCGGCGTGATCCGCCCGACCGCGACGAAACCGGACCACCCGGAGCCGCTCGGCGTGGACGGGTTCGCCGCGATCGCCGCCGCGACCGAGTTGCCCTGCGTCGCGATCGGCGGGGTCGGCCTCGCCGACACCGCGGCCCTCCGATCGGCGGGTGCCGCCGGGCTCGCGGTGGTGTCCGCCATCTGCGCCGCCGACGACCCGGCCGCGGCGGCTCGCGCGTTCCGTGCCGCGTGGGACGAGGCGCCCGCGTGAGCGCCACCGACTCGCTGAGGACAGCCCCGGCCCGCTCGTCCGTCGATGCCGGGATCGGGCGACGCCCGCTCGTCACGAGGACCACACCGCGGGTGTTGAGCATCGCCGGCACCGACCCGACCGGCGGCGCCGGTGTCCAGGCCGACCTCAAGAGCATCGCCGCGAACGGCGGATACGGCATGGCGGTCGTGACGGCGCTCGTCGCGCAGAACACCCGCGGCGTCCGTTCCGTGCACACCCCGCCCGTCGGATTCCTGAGGGCGCAGCTGGACGCCGTGGCCGACGACGTCGTCATCGACGCCGTCAAGGTCGGCATGCTGGGCGGCGCGCGGATCATCGAGACCGTCGCCACGTGGCTCCGCGAGACGACGACCGGACCCGTCGTCCTCGACCCCGTCATGGTGGCGACGAGCGGTGACCGCCTCCTCCGGCAGGACGCGGAAGCCGCCATGCGCGCGCTCCTGCCGCTCGTCGACCTCGTCACCCCGAACCTCCCCGAGCTCGCCGTGCTCGCGGACGAACCGGTGGCGGAGCGCTGGGCCGACGCCCTCGCGCAGGCGCGGCGGGTGTCGGAACGGGCCGGGGTGATCGTGCTCGTGAAGGGCGGGCACCTGTCCGGGGTGGTGGACTGCCCGGACGCCCTCGTCGACGCCCGCGGCGGTCTCGGTGACGGCCGCTCGTTGATCGAGTTCGACGGACCGCGGGTCTCCACGACCAACACCCACGGGACCGGCTGTTCCCTGTCGAGCGCGATGGCGACCCTCCTCGCACGCACCGGGTCCTGGTCGGAGGCGCTCGGCACGGCCAAGGCGTGGCTCACCTCGAGTCTGGAGGCGGCGGACGCGCTCGAGGTCGGTGCGGGGAGCGGGCCCATCAACCACTTCGCCACGTTGTGGGAGTCGGCGGGCCTCGGTGTGCGCCCAGCAGACGGTGCTGAGCTCGTCGCGGGATGGTGGGACGAGATCGCGGAGCTGCGGGCGCGGATCGACCGGTTGCCGTTCGTCGCCACGCTCGCCGACGGCACCCTCGATCCGGCCCGGTTCGCGTGGTACCTGCAGCAGGATGCGATCTACCTCCGCGCCTACTCCCGGGTGCTCGCGCGAGCGAGCGCGCTGGCCCCGACCCCCGAGGAACAGGTGTTCTGGGCGACGGGCGCCGCCGGCTCGATCGAGGCCGAGATGGAACTCCACCGCACCTGGCTCGACGCCTCCGCCGCGGCCGGGGAGGAGGCGGAACCGTCGTCGACCACGACGGCCTACCTCGACCACCTGCACGCCGCGGGTGTCGACGGCGACTACGGTCGGGTGATCGCCGCGGTTCTGCCCTGCTACTGGATCTATCAGGATCTGGGGGAGCGGCTCGTCCAGGCGTCGCATGCCGAGCACCCGTTCGCCGCGTGGCTCGACACCTACGCCGACCCGGCCTTCGCGGTCGCCACCGCCCGCGCGATCGAGATCGTCGCCGAGGCGGCGGAGCGCGCGGACGCGACGGGACGGCGGGCGATGCGCCGGGCGTTCCTGGCCTCTGCTGCACACGAGGAGGCCTTCTTCGCCGAGCCGATACGATGAATGGCGGATCGGCCACCGCGGTCGTGGACCACGAGGGAGGCCCCTGATGCTGACGAGCAACGAGTACTTCGACGGCAACGTGAAGTCGATCGGCTTCGCCACGCACGAGCCGGGAGCCGAGTCGGCGAGCATCGGGGTCATGGCGCCGGGGGAGTACACCTTCACCACCGGGAAGGCCGAGGAGATGTCCGTCATCTCCGGCCGGCTCCGCGTCCTGTTGCCCAACACCAGCGCCTGGCAGGACTTCGGCCCGGACGCCCAGTTCAGCGTCCCGGGGAGCAGCAGCTTCCAGGTCCACGTGGAGGTCGCCACCGCCTACCTCTGCCGGTACCTGGACATCTGAGCGGCTGAGCGGCTGCCCTTCGACAGGCTCAGGGACCGGAGCGCCTTGGTCACTGAGCTTGTCGAAGTGTCGACAGGCTCAGGGACCGGTGGGTTCGGCTGCCCTTCGACAGGCTCAGGGACCGGGTCTGCTCAGGGACCGGTCCGCTCACGGGCAGCGTCCGCTCAGGGTCCTGCGACGACCTCGAGGGTGAAGACGACGGTCGAGTCGTCGGAGCGGTTCGTCAGCGTGACTTCGGTGCTGCCGACGGCGAGGGGTTGCAGGCCGGGGTTGAAGGAGGCGCCGCCCCGGGAACCACCGGGCACGTACTCCGCGATCGACGGGTCCTCGATCTCGGCGGACCAGACGGTCGGGTCGACGGCGACGAGGTCCACCACGTTGTCGAGGCCGACGGAGAGGGTGCGCCCGTCCTGATCGACGAGCTGGACGATGACGGGTGCGATCACGCCGGCGGCACTCGCGGAGCCCTGGTCGGAGGGTTCGTCCGAACCGCCGGCGCATGCGCTGGTGCCGAGGAGCGCCCCGACGATCGCGATCACGGTGAGCCCTCGGGTGGCGCTGCGCATGGTGATCCTCTCTCGGCGTGACCTCACCCTACCGTCGGGCAGCGACGCGCCTCAGGACCGCTGGGCCAGCGCGTCCGCGGCGCTGCTGAGCCGCCCGTCCTCCATGACGAGCACCTGGTCCATGCGGTCGAGGTGACTCCGATCGTGGGTGACGAGCAGGGTCGCTGCGCCCGATGACGCGGTGAGTTCGAGGATGAGCTCGATGATGGCGGAACCACGCTCGTGGTCGAGCGCGCTGGTCGGCTCGTCCACGACGAGCGCATCCGGCTCGTTCATGAGCGCCCGGGCGATGTTGACGCGCTGCCGCTGACCACCGGAGAGCTGGTGCGGCCGTTTGCCGGCCTGGTCCGCGAGTCCCACCGCAGCGAGCAACATCGTGGCCCGATCACGGGTCCGTGCCCGGTCGGCCCGTGAGGCGCGGCCGCCGAGGGTCCCGAGCACGCACAGCTGTTCGAGGGCGGTGAGGGACGGCAGGAGGTTGGCCTGTTGGAAGACGATGCCGAGGTTCGTCCGGCGGAAGTCGGTGGCGGCTCGACGGTCGAGTGAGGTCACGTCGATCCCGGCGACCTCGACGGTGCCGCTGTCGGGGCGGATGAGCCCGGCCGCGACGGCGAGGACACTCGACTTGCCGGAGCCGGACGGCCCGGTGAGTGCGGCGACGGTCCCGGCCGGGACGACGAGGGTCGCGTGGTCGACGGCGGTGACGCGGTGGTCGCCGTCGGGGAAGGTGAGGGAGACGTCGGTGAGCGAGATCATGCGGGGACTCCGATGGTGACGGGGGTGGGTGCTGGTGCAGGAGCGGACGCGGTGGTGGAGCCCGGGTTCACCGGTTGCCGCCGAGCGCGGTCAGCGGATCGGCCGACAGGATCGACCGCAGGGCGAACGCGGCGCCGACGAGCCCGAGGCCGATCATGACGACCCCGGGCAGGAGCGTCGTCAGCGGGCTGAGGACGAAGGGCAGCGCGCTCCCGGCTGCGGAGCCCAGCACTGCGGTCAGCCCGATGCCGAGCCCCACGCCGAGGAGCAGCAGGACGGACGCCTGACCGAGCGCGTCCAGCGCCAGCCGCCCGGTGGTCGCGCCGAGGGCCTTGAGGATCGCGACGTCACCCGCGCGCTGCATGGTCCAGACCGTGAAGAACGCGCCGATCACGAGCGCCGAGATGCCGAACAGCATGCCGACCATGAGCAGCAGGGAGCCGATCTCGGAGCGGAACGAGCCGATCGCGAGCAGCGAGGAGAGGACGTCCTCCGACACCGTGCCGGTGGCGTGCTCCGCAGCTGTGACGGCGTCGGCGGTCAGGGTGCCGGAGAGGGCGAGGGCCGTCGCACCGTCCGTCGGGGCACCAGAGGCCCCTTGGACCGACCGCCAGGTCGCGAGGCTCGTCCAGACGACCGGCGTGTGGCTGTACCACTGGTCGTCGACGACCGCACCGACCGTGAGCGTCTCAGCACCGATCGAGACCGTGTCGCCGCGGGACACATGGAGGGCTTCCGCCGCGGTCCGACTGAGCCTGGCCGTCCCGTCGGCGGGTGCGTCTGTCGTGCTCCGGGTCGCCGTGACATCGGCGGTCCCGAACAGCGCCACCGCGGTGCGCGCCTCGGCGGTCGTCAGGCGCGTCTGGCTGATCCCGAGCTCGAGGACGTGGTCCACGCCGGGGACCGCGGCCCACCTGGTCGCAGCGGCATCGTCGATCGCCGAGTCCGCGTACGTCGCCGGTCCGCCGTCGGCCGGACCGGCGAGGACGATGCTCGACGCACCCAGCCCGGTGATGGCGGAGATGTTCTGGTTCGCCAGGCCCGCCGTCAGGCCGCTGAGGAACCCGACGAGCAGGGTGATGAGGGTGACGACCGCCCCGATCAGCACGAAGCGACCGGTGGCGAAGCGCATGTCGCGCCAGGCGACGAACATGGGGACTCCTTGTCGGCCGCCCGACGGCGTCTCCGTGGTGCGGCACCCTCTCAGCGTCGTCGAGCCGGAGCCACTCGGCATCGTCGGACGGGAGGGTATCGGCGCGCGGTCGGATGGAGGCGACGTTCCATCTTTCTGATGATTCGCCCCGACGCCCCGCGCCGTACGCTGGGCGGATGAAGCACTCGGCACTCAGCCCCGTCTTCACCGGCCTGCAGCTCGGCCTCCACGGCCTCGTCACCGCACTCATCGCGCTCGTGATCGTGCGATCCGTCTCGGTCGGTGGCCCGACGATGTCCGCGGCGCTCGTGTTCGCCGTCGTCATGCTCGTCACCTACGCCGCCGGCGCCGTCGTCGGTGGTCGGCTCCGCCGGACGGCCACCGCGCCCACCGACCACGGTGTCGCGGCGACCGGGGCTCGTCGAGGTCGCTCCTTCGTCCTCGCCTGGTTGGTCTTCCTCAGCGTCGAGTGGGTGGTCCTCGTCCTGCTCAGCCCCGATGCGGCCTACCTCGTCTTCCCGTTGTTCTTCCTCTACCTCCACCTGCTTCCGCGGGCCGTCGCGGTCCCCGCCGTCGTGATCGCCACCTGCTCGGCGATCGTCGCGATCGGTCTGCATGCCGGGTTCAGTGTCGGAGGCGTCGTCGGTCCGCTCGTCGGTGCGGCGGTGGCCGTGGCGATCGGCCTCGGCTACGAGGCGCTGGCCAGGGAGGCGGCCGAGCGTGAGCGACTCATCGCCGACCTCGTCGCCGCTCGTGAGGAGCTCGCCAGGAGGGGGCAGGAGGCCGGCAAGCTGGCGGAGCGGGAGCGCCTCGCCGCGGGACTCCACGACACGGTCGCGCAGGCCCTCTCGAGCATCCAACTGCTCCTGCACGCCGCGGAACGCTCCGCGGGCGAAGGGCCTGGCACGGGACAGCTGCGCTCCCACATCGGCCTGGCGAGGGACGCCGCCGCGACCGCGCTCGCCGAGACACGCAGCCTCATCGACGAGCTGAGCCCACCGGCGCTCGTGGGTGCCACGATCGCGGACGCGCTGGGTCGGCTTGCGGAGACGACGACCGCGGAGAGCGGAACACCGGTCTCGACGACCGTCACGGGCGACGCATTCGTCCTCGGAACCCCGGTGACCACCGCCCTCCTCCGGGCCGCGCAGAGCAGCCTCGCGAACGTCGTGCGTCATGCCGGGGCGAGCCGCGCGGACGTCACCCTCAGCTACCTCGACGGCGAGGTGCTCCTCGACATCGACGACGACGGCGTTGGCTTCGATCCGGCGACGCTCGTCGAGCGGGCTGCGGGCGGCTCGTTCGGCATGGTGTCCATGCGTCGTCGCATCACCGAGTTGGGCGGCGCGGTCGACGTCCGCAGCGCGCCAGGCGCCGGGACGACGGTCACCGTCCGGTTCGCCGCACCGACAGCGACACCGTCGTCGGACTCGACGCCGGCACCGGACACGACCAGGGAGGCAGCGACGATGCGCGACAATGGGACCGATGTCTGAGGGCGTGGGTGAACCCGGGGGCCGGGTGGTCATCCGGGTCCTGGTGGCCGACGACCACCCGATCGTCCGAGCCGGTCTGCAGGCCGTCCTGGCGCCGATCGACGACATCGAGGTCGTCGGGACGGCTGCGACCGCGGCCGAGGCGGTCGCAGCGGCACCTCGAGCCGACCTGGTGCTCATGGACCTCAGCTTCGGCGACGGCCCGACCGGCATCGACGCGACGCGCGAGATCAGGGCGTTGCCGGTACCGCCGTCGGTCCTCGTGCTGACGAACTACGACTCCGACGCCGACATCCTCGGTGCGATCGAGGCAGGCGCCGCCGGGTACCTCCTGAAGGACGCCGTACCGGAGGACCTCGTGGACGGCATCCGCTCGGCCGCAGGCGGGAATTCGGTGCTCGGCCCGGCCGTCGCCACGCGCCTGGTCGCACGGGTGAGTGCGCCGCAGCAGGCCTTGAGCGCGCGCGAGATCGAGGTGCTCGCGCGCGCCGCCGAGGGGCTCACCAACCTGGAGATCGCCGGACGACTCCACGTCGGGGAGACGACGGTGAAGTCGCACCTCGCCCACATCTACACGAAGCTCGACGTGTCGAACCGTTCGGCCGCCATCGCAGCGGCCCAACGCGCCGGCCTGTTCCGCACCCGCTGAGCGCCCTTCGACAGGCTCAGGGACCGATCCGACCGGCGTCCCCGGCTGCCCACCCGGTCACTGAGCCACATCCGGTCACTGAGCCGCATCCGGTCACTGAGCCGCATCCGGTCACTGAGCCGCATCCGGTCACTGAGCCTGTCGAAGTGCCACAGGACGACGGGCCGGGCTACGCGCCCTTGACGTGCTCGTACGCGGCCAGGGCCGCGTGCCTCGTCTCCCCGAGGTCGACGATCGGCTCCGGGTAGTCGGGCGTCCCGAACTCCGGTACCCACCGCTTGATGTAGGCGTAGTCGGGATCGAACCGTTCCCGCTGGCGTTCGGGGTTGAAGATCCGGAAGTACGGCGACGCGTCGAAGCCGCTGCCGGCGACCCACTGCCAGTTGAACGGGTTGGAGGCCGGGTCGGCGTCCACGAGGGTGTCCCAGAACCACTCCTCGCCGAGCCGCCAGTGGATGAGGAGGTTCTTCGTCAGGAACGATGCCACGACCATCCTGATCCGGTTGTGCATGCTGCCGGTCGTCCACAGCTCGCGCATGCCGGCGTCGACGAGGGGGATGCCGGTGTGGCCGGTGGTCCAGGCGGTGAAGGCATCCTGGTCGACGTCCGGCCAGGGGAACCGATCGAAGGCCTGACGCCAGTTGCGGGTGGCGAGGTCGGGGAACGCGAAGAGGCAGTGGTAGGCGAAGTCGCGCCAGCCGAGTTCCTTGAGGAACGTGGCGCCGTCGTCGCCGAGGTGCCGTCGGTGGTCGCGAGCCGCATGCCAGATCTGCGGTGAGCTGATCTCCCCGAAACGCAGGTGCGGCGACAGCCCGGAGGTCGACGGTTGGGCGGGGAAGTCACGATCCTCCGCGTACCCGGTCACCCCACCGTCGAGGAAGTCCGCGAGTCGGGCGTCCGCTCCGGCCTCACCCGGCGTCCAGTGCTCGCGGAGCCCACTCGCCCAGTCCGGCTTCGTCGGCAGGAGGTCCCACGATCCGAGCTCGTCACCGTCGGGCGCGTCCGAGACGCCGGTCAGCTCGCTCGGAGCGGGGAGCGGATGCCTCGGTGGGTTCGCCGAGTGACGTTGCAACGACGCCTTCCAGAACGGGGTGAACACCGAGTACGGCTGGCCCTGCCCGGTGACGATCTCCCAGGGTTCGGCGAGGAGGTTCGCGGCGAAGCTTCTCGCGTCGAGACCGGCGTCCTTCAGCTCCGTCTTGATCCCGGCGTCGATCTCCCGTTCCGCCGCACCGTAGCGACGGTTCCAGAGCACCGCGCCGGCACCGAGGGAGGTGGCGACGGCAGGGACGATCGTGGCCGCACTCCCCGAACGGAGGAGGAGCGTACCGCCGAGCCCGCGGATGTCCTCACCGAGCGCCTCGAGGCTGTGATGCAACCACCAACGGGAGGCGCCACCGAGAGGCCGCAACTCCTCGCTGTCGTCGAGGACGAACAGGCACAGGACGGGAGCGCCGAGTTCCACGGCGGCGTGCAGCGCCGGATTGTCCGCGAGGCGGAGGTCGTCACGGAACCATACGATCGTGGGGGCATCGGGCATCCCGTCAGCCTACGCGGCGCGCCCCTCCGAGCTGCAGGGTTGACCGCGCCCGTGCGTTCCGGTCGCTGACCCTCCTCCGGTCGCTGTCCCATCCTCCGGTCGCTGTCCCATCCTCCGGTCACTGTCCCATCCTCCGGTCACTGAGCTTGTCGAAGTGCCCACGGGGTTGACGCCGCTCTTCGACAGGCTCAGGGACCGGGTCCCCGCTGTCGAAGTGCGTGCTCAGCTCAGCGCGGCCTCGCGGTCGAGCAACGACCGCTTGACGTCGAGTCCCCACGCGAAGCCGCCGAGCGAGCCGTCCGTCCGCAACACACGGTGGCACGGGACGAAGAGCGCGGGTGCGTTCGTCGCGCAGGCGCTCGCCGCGGCGCGTACCGCCGACGGCCGGCCACTCGCTGCCGCGAACTCCGTGTAGGTCACGGGGTGTCCTGCCGCGATCGTGCGCAGTACCGTCCAGGCGTGGGTGCGGAACGGGCCGCCGAACTGGGCGACCGGCACCAGGTCGATCGCCGTCAGGTCGCCGTCGTAGTACGCGCGGACGGCGTCCATCGCCTCGACGGTCCCCGCCACCGTCTCGCCAGGCCGGTCGGCGGGCCGGATCCGTTCGAGCATCACGCCGATGTCGTCGGACCACCCGGAGGAGAGCACCGCGCCGTCCTCCCTCGCCAGGACGGTGAAGGGACCGTCCGGGGTGTCGACGGTCTGGCTGGTCGCGGTGAGCTGCGCGCCGGACGGCCGACCGTCGCCGCGGCGGACGCTCGTGCTGGAGATGATGGTGGTCATGCTGCTGGGCCTTTCTCGAGGGCTGACGGTCTGGCGGTCGGCGCCGGCGTGGAGGCCGGTGTGGACGCCGCCTTCCACAGGTGGAGGCAGAGGTACGAGCGCCACGGGGCGAACGCCTCCGCCTCCGCGGTGAGGGTTCGGGCGTCGGAGGGAAACCCGAGCCGGCCGGCCCCGGTGCGGACGGCGACGTCGCCGGGCAGGAACGCGTCGGGGTTCCCGAGCACCCGCATGCTGACGTAGTCGGCCGTCCAGGGGCCGATCCCTTTCATGGCGAGCAGGCTGGTCCGGAGCTCGTCGCGGTCGTCGCCGAACCCGATGGCCAGCTCCCCGGAGACGAGTGCCCGCGTGACACCGAGCAGGCTGTCGATCCGCGCTCGGGGCCCGACGAGTGCTGCCTCCCCGCCGCTCGCGATCTGCGTCGCCGTCGGGAAGAGGCGATGCAGTCCGTGCCGTTCGGGGACCGTCGTGCTCACCTCGTCCGCGAGACGGCGGAGTTGAGTGCGCGCCGCGGCCACGGTGATCTGCTGGCCGACCATCGCCCGGACCAACATCTCCTCCGGGTCGACCGCCCCGGGGAGTCGGATGCCCGGTGTGGCCGCGACCGACGGAGCAAGCCGGGGGTCGGTGGAGAGCACCGCGTCGGTGGACGTCGGGTCCGCGTCGAGGTCGAAGAGCCGACGGACCCGCGAGACGAGCACTGGGAGGTCGGCGAGGTCGGTCACCTCGGCGGTGAGTCGGAGCTCGTCGCCGAGCTGCCGGACCTCGAACCACGCCGTGCCGCCGGGGAGGGCGAGGAGCCGGGAGTAATGGTCGGGCCCGGCCAGTTCGACGCCCGGAACGGCTCGTGGTGCGAGCCAGGCGAAGACCCCTGCGGCGTCGAAGGGGCGTCGGAACGGGAGCGACAGGGTGATGGAGCCGGGGTCCGGTTCGCCGATCCTGCGGTGCTTCGCCCGGAGTTCGCCCGGGGTCAGCTCGAACACCTCGCGCATCGTGTCGTTGAACTGGCGGATGCTCGAGAACCCGGCGGCGAACGCGATGTCACCGAAGGGGAGGTCGGTGCCGGTGAGGAGCTGGCGTGCCCCCTGGGCACGGTGGGCGCGGGCGAGCGCAAGGGGGCCGGCGCCCAGCTCGGCGGTGAGGATGCGCGTCAGATGGCGGGTCGAGTAGCCGAGGCGCGAGGCGAGTCCGGGGACGCCCTCGCGTTCGACGACCCCGTCGGCGATGAGCCGCATGCTGCGAGCGGCGACGTCGTTGCCGAGGTTCCAGGCCGGAGTCCCCGGCACCGCCTCGGGCAGGCATCGCTTGCACGCTCGGAAGCCGGCCTCGTGCGCGGCAGCGCTCGTGGCGTAGAAGGTGACGTTCTCGGGCTTCGGCGTCCGCGCCGGGCAGGACGGACGGCAGTAGATCCCGGTGGAGCTGACGGCCGTGATGAACTGCCCGTCGAAGCGTTGGTCGCGAGCCTGGATCGCGCGGTAGCGTTCCGCGAAGTCCGCGCGCCGTGTGTCGTTCATGACCCGAGTCTGACACGCGGCACCGACCCGGACGAGCGGGAATCGGACACGGCAGTGGGGCGGCGTGGGTTCGCCGCCCGACGGGGTCAGACGCCGCGCAGCTTGTCGCTGAGCGTCGCGAGCGTGGTCATCTCCTCGGGGCTGAGCGAGGTGGTCACGCGCTCCGCGATCGTCGCGCCGTGGGCGATGGCGACGGTGCGGTACACGTCGTAGCCGGCCTCCGTCATGCGGACGAGCGTGCCGCGTCCGTCGTCCGGGTCCGGGCACTTGCCGACGAGGCCGCGGGCGACGAGCCGGTCGACGAGGCGGCTGATGCTCGGCTGCGACAACAGCACGCTGGAGTTGAGATCGCGCAAACGGATGCGGTGGTCGGGCTCGCGCGACATCGTGTGGAGGACGTCGTACTCGTTCAGGGAGATGCCGTGGCTCGGGAAGTCGTGCGAGATGTGACGCATGACCTCGACCTGGGCGCGGAAGAGCGATTCCCATGCGGCGATCGCGAGTCGCCTCTCATCCATGCTGTCTCCTGGTGCTGTCCGACGATCCACCACCTGAATCTATCCTGGACGGCGCATGAGGAGCACGTCGGAGCGGGGTGCTTGCGCATCGGTCGAACCCCGGACATGACGAGACCCGGTCGCAGAGGCTACGACCGGGTCTCTTTCCCTTGCACCAAGAGTGTCCTGCAATCACATTCCGTCAGCTGCCACAGCAAACATCTGACGTTCCAAAACCATATAACGGATCGGTAACGAGCGGTAGTTATCGAACTGTTATTTTTACTGGGAGTTCCCCGAGTGACGCTACCTGAGCGGAGCGCCCGGGCTCACTCCTGCGAGCCGCTCGGCACGACGTCGACGACGCGCACCGTGATGGACGGAGCCGCAGCGTCGTCCGCCGAGGGGAGCAGTTCCGCGATCGCGTGGTGCACCGCCTGCGCGACGGCGGGCGATGCGTGTTCCGCAGCGACGGCGATGTTCGCGTGCACGGCCACGGCGCCGCGGACCCGCTTGACGCTCACTCGCGCGCTCTGGTCCGGCGCGCCGAAGAGCGCACCGACGCCCTCCCGCGCGGCGCGCACCAGCGTCGGTTCGGCCGCCGTGAGTCGGACGACCCCCGGCACCGCTTCGACAGCCGCGTCGAGGACCATCGCAAGCGTGTCGAGCGCGTCGCCCGTGTCCGTCAGGTCACTCATCGTCCCCCACCTCTCCGTGCTGCTCGGCCTCGAAGTGCAGGTCGTCGACGACGACGTCGAGCCCGGCCACCACCAGGTCGGTGTGCTGCACGAGACTCGCGCGGACCTCCTCGCGGAACTGCGCCACCGCCTCCGCGACCGATCGACCCCAGCCGATGCTGACCGTGACGTGCAGGGTGATCGGCTCTCCGGCCACCGTCACGTCACCGTCGAGTACGCATCGGCCCACCAGGACGCCGGGGGTCCGGTCGCCGGCGCCGCGGACCAGGCCGCGGACCGTGCCCTCCGTGATGACGAGCGCCGCATCGTCGTCGGCCGCGGCGAACGGAATGTCGCGGCCTGCTTTGGCCTCGCGACCGATGTTCTCCATGATCCCGCGGATCCAGTCCTGGTCGAGCGTCGTGACCGCGGCCTCGTCGGCCTCGAGCAGCGGCGCCGCGAGTGAGCGGACCCGCCGCAACGATCGGAGGACCCGCTGGCACTCGGGCGAGTCGTCGATCGTGGGGTCGGCGGGCAGCATGTCCCGCTCGAGGTAGTCGGTGAGGGCGTCGATGCCGTGCGCGCACCCGCCCGGCTCGAGCCCGCCGCTCTGCGTCCCGTCGGTCATCGCCACCCCTCCATCTCCGTCATCAGTTTCGCTCTCGCCCTGGCGAGGCTCCCTCGCACACTGGCGACACTCTGCCCGAGCTGCTCGGCGATCTCCTCGTAGGAGTACCCACCGATCTCGCGGAGCACCCAGGCCTGGTGCTGTCCGTGCGGCAGTCTGTCGAGCGCGGCTGACAGGGCTCCCAGCTGTGACGACGCCTCGGCCTTCCGCTCCGGACCGTCGCGCTCCGGCGCCTCGATGATGGCGTCGTCGGTCGAGTCGGTGTCCTTGCGCTGCCGCATGAGGTCGATCGCGCGTCGGCTGACGATGCGCATGAGCCAGCTCTTCACCATCGCGCCGTCCTCGAGCGTGTCGATGCGCTTCCAAGCCGAGATGAGCGCCTCCTGCACGACGTCGTCGCCGTCAGCGGAGGAACGGGTGAGTCGGACGGCGTAGGCCTTCATCATCCGGCCGTAGCGGGTGATGAGCACCTGGAAGGCGCGGGTGTCGCCGTCGACGCAGCGCTCGACGAGGGTGCGGTCCGTCGCCTGGTCGAGCAGGCTCACGGGTGTCCGCGCAGGCTCAGTTCCCACCGTGCAGCCACCTCTCTGATCCGACCCGCGACATCGTGTGACCGCTTTCCCCAGAAGGGTGCGTGACATCAGCGGGCCACGCTCCGTCTCACTACTGTAGGCACAGAGCGGCGGTCCGAGCGACCGCCGTACGAAGGAGACGCAGGATGTACCATTTCCGACCAGCTCCAACCCGTACCACCACCGAGGAGACCGCACGATGAAGACCCCCAAGCTCCGGTTGCCGGGGTTCTCCTCCACCCCGGAGGAGCGCGAAGCCAGGCGCGCCAAGCACGAGCAGGCGAAGCAGGAACGGGCCGCGAAGGCGGCGGCGTCCTCGCCGCCCTCCGCCGCGGTGGTCGCCGCCCTGCAGCCCTCGGCACCGAGCGTCCGGATCAACGCGTTCCGCATCGGCCTCGTCGGGGGTATCGGGGTGCTCGTCGCGCTCGTGTTGGGCAGCATCGTCACCCAGCTGAGCACCACGCTGATCTACGTGGGCGTCGCCCTCTTCATCGCCCTGGGCCTCGACCCCCTCGTGTCGTGGCTGGAACAGAAGCTGCCCCGCGGCCTCGCGATCGCCGTCGTCTTCCTCGCGGTGATCGGTGCCTTCGTCGGCATCATCTTCGCCATCGTCCCGCTGCTCGTCACGCAGATCACGAACTTCGTGAACGACTACCCGCGGATCTCGCAGCAGTTCCTGAACAGCGACTTCGTCGGCTGGGTCCAGAACACCGTGGGCAACACCCTCGACATCGACTCCGCACTGAACGACGTCTTCGCGTTCTTCAAGGACCCGAACAACCTCCTGAACATCGGCGGCGGCATCGTCGCGGTCGGCGCCGGCGTCGCATCGGGCATCACCGGTGCGATCATCGTCCTCATCCTGACGCTGTACTTCCTCGCGTCGCTCCGCTCGATGAAGGCGGTCACGTACCGCTTCCTCCCCGCCTACCGCCGCGAGGGCTTCGCGCAGGTGCTCGAGGAGATCACCCAGGCCGTCGGACGATACGTCGTCGGCCAGGTCGGGCTCGCGCTCGTCAACGGTGTGCTGAGCTTCATCTTCCTCAGCATCATCGGGGCCCCGTTCCCGCCGCTCCTCGCGCTCCTCGCCTTCATCGGATCGATGATCCCGCTCGTCGGAACGCTGAGCGCGTCGATCGTGAACAGCGCACTGTGCCTCTTCGCCTCGCCGGTGACCGCGCTCATCGCGATCATCTACTACCTGATCTACATGCAGCTCGAGGCGTACGTCCTCAGCCCGCGCATCATGAACAAGGCCGTCGCCGTGCCCGGCGCCCTCGTGGTCATCGCGGCGTTCGGTGGCGGCGCGCTCGGCGGCATCCTCGGTGCGCTGGTCGCGATCCCGGTCGCCGCGTCGATCATCATCATCGTCCAGAAGGTCGTCTTCCCGAGCCAGGACGCCAAGGTCGTCCCGGAGCAGAAGCTCGGAGACGCCGAGACGGCGGCCGTCGGCACGAGTGTGGCGGCCAAGTGATGGGGATCGCGACGTTCCCGGCCCTCGCCGCCGGCGTCCTGGTGCTCTCGGGCTCCGCCGGTCTCGTGGCCGAGTCCCTCCGGACGGCCGGAGACCTCGACCTGCCGACGATCTCCGTCACGCCGTACCAGGCCATCGGTATCCCGATCGCGCTCGTTGGTGCGTTCTTCCTCGCGGTAGGGACGCAGCTGCAGTCCCGTGGCGTCGGCAAGGTCGAGGCCGCCTCCTCGGACTTCGGCCTGAAGCAGTTGCCGCAGCTGCTCGGGCGTCCGTCGTGGCTTATCGGCACGGCGTTGCTGGCACTGGCGATCGTCTTCCAGCTCGTTGCCCTGGCCTTCGCACCACTCATCGTGGTCCAGCCGCTCGGCGCGATCGCCCTCGTGATCACCGCCCTCCTGAACGCCAGGGTGACGAAGGTCCGCGTGACGAAGGAGCAGACCCGCGCCATGGTGCTCTGCGTTGCGGGTATCGGGCTCTTCGTGATCGTCGCAGCCCTGTACGCGATCGAGGAACCCATCCGCCAGCCGCAGCTGATCATCATCCTCATCATGCTCGCGGTCGTGACGCTCGCGCTCGCCGGCGCCTACGCGCTGTGGCGCCGGAAGCTGCACACCGTGTTCTACGTCGTCGCGGCCGGGGTGCTCTACGGCTTCGTCGTGACGCTCGCGAAGGTCGTCATCAACCGGGTCATCACGCAGAACTTCGAGGGCCTCACGGTGGTCGGCATCGTCGCCCTGCTCGTCGCAGCCGGGCTCGGTGGCTTCTTCGTCCAGAAGGCGCACCAGAGCGGTCAGCCCGACCTGGTGGTCGCCGGCCTGACCGTCGTCGATCCACTGGTCGCCGTCGGTATCGGCATCGTGGTGCTCGGCGAGGCCTCGAGTGCCCCCTGGTACGCGCTCGTCCTGTTCGTCGTCGCCGGAGCGATCGCGGTGTTCGGTGTCTGGAAGCTCGCGATGCGTCCGGTGCCCGCTCCCGGTGAGACCCCGAAGCGCCCACGCGTGCAGTGACCGGTGGCATGGGAACGGGCCCGGCGGGTGGATGTCCACCCCACGGGCCCGTTCGTGTGCGCTGCCCCGCTGCGGCTCAGAAGAGGTCGGGCGAAGGCGTGCTGGCGTACCGGATCGAGACGTCCGCGTGGCGGTCGAAACGGTAGCCGACCCCGCGCACGGTGCGGACGATGTCCTCGTAGCGGCCGAGCTTGGCACGGAGGCGACGCACGTGGACGTCGATGGTCCGCTCGTTGGGCACTTCCTCGTCGTCGCCGGCCCGCCACAGGGACGAGATGAGCTCGGCACGCTCGATGGTGCGACCCTCGCGGAGGACGAGGTACTGCAGGAGCTCGAACTCCTTGTAGGTGAGGGCCGCAGGCTCGTTGTCGAGCACGAGGCGCTTGCGGGAGATGTCGACGACGACGCCGGCGTGGGCGACGTCCTGCTCCTCCTCGTCGACCTCGTCGCGGTGGGCGGCGAGGGCCGACGGGTCCTGGAGGGCGAGGCGGACGACGTCGAGGTCGCGTCCGCCGGCACCGCGTGGTGCGAGGGCGACGGCGGCATGCGTCTCGGCCTCAGGGGCGAACTGGGCGGTCAGCGCCTTGATGGCTTCGACGATCTCGCCGAGACTCGTGCCGGCGGCCTGGGCCTTCGCCTCGTCGAGTCCGACGTAGAGGACGAAGCCGCGGGCTTCCGGACCGGCCGGAACGGCGCGGACGTGCGGTGTCGCGGCACGAGGGGCGTCTTCGACGGCGGCGAGCTGGCGGCCGGGGCGGGTGGTCTGAACGGCTACAAGAGACATGAGTGGGAAGTCCTCGGGGTGATGATGCTGCGGCGGATCGTGCGCGGTGCGCTCGGGGTGATCCCGCCTGCCGGTGGGCAGTGGCGGTCCCGCGATCCGGGAGGGTGGCGCTTCGGCCGGGTACGGACGGGGTGCGTCCGGGAGTCGGCTCACCGGGTGGGGGAGCGGCGGACTCTGTCGTGCTGGAGCAGTGGAGCGGATCCTTCTGGACCGCTACCGATGCTGGAGGTGTCGGATCAGCGACACATTCGGCAGCACATGACCGCGCGGCCGGGCATCATCATGCCGGCGTCCCCAGGGGCCTCGAAGGAGGTCAGGGTGGGCGCGTTGGTCGTCATAGTCCGCAATACAACAGGAACGGCCCGGATCCTGTCAAGTATCTGCGTCAGATGACGGATTGTTGCGTGGGGGTGTTGCGTCCCCGTGGAACGGTACGAGGCGGACCGCCGCCCGTCAGGACGCCGATCCGCCTCGGGTGAGCGGGAGGTCGCGGCTCAGACGACGCCGTAGAGGCGGTCACCGGCGTCGCCGAGGCCCGGCACGATGTAGCCGTTCTCGTCGAGGCGTTCGTCGAGGGCGCCGAGGACGATGGTGACGTCCTTGCCCGCGGTCTCGGCCTCGAGGCGCTCGAGGCCCTCGGGTGCGGCGAGCAGGCAGATCGCGGTGACGTGCACCGCTCCGCGCTGGAAGAGGAAGTCGATCGCTGCAGCGAGCGAGCCGCCGGTGGCGAGCATCGGGTCGAGGACGAAGCACTGGCGGTCGGAGAGGTCGTCAGGCAGCCGCTCGGCGTACGTGGTGGGCTCGAGCGTCTCCTCGTTGCGCACCATGCCGAGGAACCCGACCTCGGCCGTGGGGAGCAGCTTCACCATGCCCTCGAGCATGCCGAGTCCGGCGCGCAGGATCGGGACGACGAGTGGACGCGGCTCGCTGATCTTCACACCGACGGTCTCGGTGACCGGGGTCTGGATCGTGATCTCCTCGACGGTGACGCCACGGGTCGCCTCGTAGGCGAGCAGGGTGACGAGTTCCTCGGTGAGGGCCCGGAACACGGGCGACGGTGTCGTCTTGTCGCGAAGCACCGTGAGCTTGTGGGTGATGAGAGGGTGGTCGGCTACGTGCACTCGCATACGATCAATCTAGTCGCTCGCGTGGTGACGAGGATTTCGGGGAGATGACGGATGCACGCACCGGCCGAGTTCGTCGCCTGGATGGACCTCGCGCTCTCCGAGGCGGAGGCGGCGCTCGAGACCGACGACGTCCCGGTCGGCGCCGTCCTCGTCGCTCCGGACGGGTCCGTCGTCGCCACGGGTCGCAATGAGCGGGAGCTGCACACCGACCCGACGGCCCACGCCGAGGTCGTCGCGATCCGCGCGGCCGCGAGCGCGCTCGGCGACTGGCACTTGACGGAACTCACGCTCGTCGTCACCCTCGAGCCGTGCGTGATGTGCGCCGGAGCGATCCTGGCGGCCCGGATCCCGCGGGTCGTGTTCGGTGCCTGGGACGAGAAGGCCGGGGCGGTCGGATCGGTCTACGACGTCCTGCGCGACCGGCGGTTGCAGCACCGCGTGGAGGTCTACGCGGGTGTCGAGGCCGAGCGCTGTTCGACGCTCCTCACCGACTTCTTCCGCGGGCCGAGCGGCGTCGCAACTCCCTGAGCCGCCTCCGGTCCCCAAGCCACCTCCGGTCCCCAAGCCACATCCGGTCCCTGAACCGCCTCCGGTCCCTGAACCGCCTCCGGTCCCTGAGCCTGTCGAAGGGCTCCCAGCACTTCCGGAGGCCACTGTCGGTCGGTGATGGCAGGATCGCAGGATGCAACCCGGCGTGATCCTCGACATCGTCCTCGTCGTCATCCTGATCGTGTTCGTGATCCGCGGGTGGCGCGCCGGGCTCCTCGGGAGCCTCGGCGGACTGGTCGGCCTCGTGGCGGGTGGCGTGGGCGCGTTCTTCGCGATCCCCCTCGTCGCCTCCTGGGTTCCCGACGCGGCCTGGCGGGGCTGGGCCGCGGTCGCCGCCGCCGTCGTCCTCTTGAGCATCGGGTACACGATCGGTGCCGTCATCGGCGGTGCCGTCGGTTCGGTCGTCCGGAAGACCCCGCTGCGCGGGCTGGAGCGACTCCTGGGCGCGGGCCTCAACCTGGTCGTCACCGCGCTCGTCCTCGTCACCGCTGCGCTCGGGGTCGGGTCACTCGGCATCCCGCTCCTCGCGCAGGCCGTGGGGTCCTCGGCCGTGATCGGCACGATCGACCGCGTCACGCCCGTCCAGGTGAAGAGCACGCTCGCGCAGCTGCGGTCCACGGTGGTCGACGGCGGTGCGCAGCGCGTCATCGAGGCCTTCGGTGGAACGGCGGACGTTCCGGCGGCCCCGCAGCTCGACACCTCGACGCCGGCGCTGCAGACGGCGTCCGAGTCCGTCGTGCGCATCAGCGGCACCGCCGAGTCCTGCGCGCGGAGCCTCACCGGCAGCGGCTTCGTCTTCGCCGACGACCTGGTCATGACGAACGCGCACGTCCTCGCCGGCGTCAGCGAGCCGGTCGTCGAGGTGCCGGGGTCCATGCCCAAGCCGGGGCGGATCGTCTACTTCGATCCGGTCGACGACCTCGCCGTCATCCGCGTCGACGGGCTCGGCGCCCGGGTGCTGCCACTCGCCCCGAACCCGGCGCCAGGGGCGAAGGCGGTCGTCGCCGGCTACCCGTTCGGCGGCCCGTACACCGCGGGCGGCGCGCAGGTCATCGTCGTGGGGCCGAGCCTCGTCGCCGACATCACCGGAGCCAACCCGACGAGCCGGCAGGTCGTGACGCTCTCGGGGACGGTGCAACCGGGGAACTCCGGCGGTCCGCTCCTCACCGAGTCCGGCGAGGTGGAGGGCGTCATCTTCGCTCGGGACGCGGACTCCGCGCCGATCGGCTACGCCTTGGCGATGGACGAGGTCCTGCCGGTCGTCGCGCTCGCGACCTCCCTCCAGTCGACGGTGCCGTCGGGCGCCTGTCTCGCCGACTGAGCCGACTCGGGCAGGTGCCGACGAGCACACGGGTCCCTAGACTCGCAGGGTGAGTGAAACGATCAGCCTGCCCAGCATCGCCATCCTCGGAGCCGGTTCGATGGGAGGGGCCGTGCTGCGTGGCCTCGTCCAACCGGGTGTCGAGGTCGACGGTGGTATCACCGTGACGAACCGGACGATCGCGAAGGCCGAGGCGCTCGCCGAGCTACCAGGTGTCACGTCGATCGCCCTCGAGCAGGATGCCGACGGTAACCGCCGCGCGGCGGCCGCGGCGAAGATCGTCCTCATCGGGGTGAAGCCCTACCTGGTCGCCGACCTCCTCGCGGAGGTCGCAGACGCGCTGCAGCCGGGGACCATCGTCGTGAGCCTCGCCGCCGGCATCCGCGGAGCCGCGTTCGAAGCCGCCCTGCCGGAGTCGGTGTCCGTGCTGCGGTCCATGCCGAACACCCCGTCCTACGTCGGCCTGGGGGTCACCGGGCTCGCCCCGGGCACCCGCTCCTCCGAGGAGGACCTCGCCCTGGTCACCGCGCTCTTCGAGACGGTCGGCCAGGTCGTCGTCATCCCCGAGTCGAAGATCGACGCGCTGAGCGCCATCTCCGGGTCCGGCCCCGCGTACGTCTACTACCTCGTCGAGGAGCTGACCCGCACGGCGATCGGCCTCGGCTTCACGTCGGAGCAGGCGTCGTTGATGGTCAACGGCACCTTCCGGGGCGCGACCGAGTTGCTCGCGACGACGGGGGATAGCGCGGAGCAGCTGCGGATCAACGTCACGAGCCCGAAAGGGACGACGGAGCGGGCGCTCGCGGTCCTCGCCGAGGCGGGCTTCAGTGAAACCTTCGACCGCGCCGCGGCCGCCGCGATCGCACGTGCCGAGGAGCTGTCGGCTTCCTGACCCGCCGAGGACCTGATCAGTCGAGCGACCGCACGAAGCAGTCGAGTCCGGGTCTGTCGTCCCATGAGATGACGGGGACGAAGCCGGACCGCCGGTAGAGGGCGATCGCTGCGGCACGCCAGCGCCACACGGAGAGGCGCACGGTGTCGTCGCCCCGTCGCCTGGCGGCGGTCGTCGCAGCCTCGAGCAGGGTCGCGGCCACACCCCGGCGGCGGGCGCGAGGGTCGACCCAGAGGCGCTTGAGCTCCGGCGACGGGCCGGCCGTCAGCACGACGCAGCCGAGCCCCCGACCGTCCTCGACGGCCAAGAGGATCTCGTCGGCGGCGAAGGCGGTGCCCGGGTCGGTGATCTCGGCCCGGTAGCGCGCGGGGAGCGCGGTCGTCGGGAGGGCCTCGTCCGCACGCGGCTCCCGGCCGAGGAGTTTCTCGTGCTCGGTCCGCCGGTGGTACTCCTCGAGGAGCTCGGCGAACCGTTCGCGGTGGTGAGTGGTCGCCTCCGTCCATCGGTGGACGACGATCATGCGCCGCTCGTCTCGTCGAGCCCGAGGACGAGCAGCAGTCGGTCCAGCGCGGCGAGCTGGGCTGTGGCGTCGTAGTGGTCGTCGTCGGCCGTGCTCAGGGTGCTCACGCCCTCGATGAATCCGACGACGACACTGGCCGTCGCCGCGACCTCGTCCGCGCTCAGCTCGGGCCGGATCTCGGCGACGAGGCGCCGGGTGCGGGCGACGAACACCGCGTGACCTGCGCGATGCCGTTCGGCGAGCACGTCGTCGTCGAGCGCCGCTGCGAGGTACCCCAGCCACACCCTGGCCTCCTGGCGGGTCTCCTCGGTGAGGGAGAGGGCTTGGCGGAGGACGGCACGCAGGGCGAGTCGCGGGGTGTCGGCGGATGCTTCGAGCTGGGCCGTGCGCGCAGCGGTGCGGTCGTGGAGGAGGTCCCGCGCGTGGAGGAGCAGCGCCCGCTTGTCCGGGAAGCGGTGGAGGACGAGACCGGTCGTGCACCCGGCCCGGTCTGCGACGGCGCGCAGGGTCAACCCCTGTGGGCCATGCTCGCCGAGCACCTCCCAGACCGCGTGGGAGATGCGCGCCTGCGCCGCAGGATCCTTCGTTCTGGCCATGTCCACCTCACCTCGTTACAGATGTTACCGTAATGAACGTTACGGAAAGTAGGGATGTGGGATGACGATCACGATCGACCGGGTCGACTGGGCCGACGAGGCTGGAACCGAACTCCGCCGAGCGCAGCGTGCCGAGCTCGACGCCCGCTACGGCAGCGACGACCATGAGCCGGGAACTCCGCCGTCGGAGGCCGACATCGCGGTCTTCCTCGTGGCGAGGGACGAGGCGGGCACTGCGCTCGGCTGCGGAGGACTGCGGCTCCTCGGCGAGCAGCTTGCGGAGATCAAGCGCATGTTCGTGGCTCCGCGGGCGCGTGGCACCGGCGTCGCCGTCGCCGTGCTCCGGGCGCTCGAAGCCGAAGCAGGATCGCTCGGCGTCGTGGAGCTGCTGCTCGAGACGGGCACCGCGCAACCCGACGCCATGCGGTTCTACGAGCGCGAGGGATACGCGCCCATCCCCGCGTTCGGGCCCTACGTCGACGAACCCCAGTCGCGCTGCTACGCGCGTCGGCTCGACTGAGTCGTCAGCCCTCGAGGGACGCGAATCGCTCGATGTCGGCGGAGGTGCCCGAGACGATGATCAGGTCGTGGTTCGACACGACGGTGTCCGCGGTCGCGTAGGTGAACGGCTTCCCGGGCGACTTCACGCCGACGACCGTGATGCGGTACTTCGTGCGGACGCCCGACTCCGTCAGGTTGAGGCCGCGGATGGGCTTCGGCGGGTACATCTTCACGAGGGCGAAGTCGTCGTCGAACTGGATGAAGTCGAGCATGCGTCCGGACACGAGGTGCGCCACGCGCTCGCCGGCCTCTCGCTCGGGATAGATGACATGGCTCGCGCCGACGCGGGCGAGGATCTTGCCGTGCGACTGGGAGACGGCCTTGGCCCAGATCTGCGGGATCTTCAGGTCGACGAGGTTCGCGGTGATGAGCACGCTCGCCTCGATCGAGGACCCGACGGCCACGACGGCGACCGAGAAGTCCTGGGCACCGATCTGGCGGAGGGCCTCGATGTTCTTCGCGTCGGCCTGCACGGTGTGGGTGACCCGGTCGGACCACTTCTGGACGAGGTCCGAGTTGTCGTCGATCGCGAGCACCTCGCGGTCGAGCCGGTCGAGCTCGCCGGCGCAGGCGGCGCCGAACCGTCCGAGTCCGATGACGAGGACCGGGGCGTCGTGCTTGATGCGGTCAACCAACGATGGGCCTCTCTTCGGGTCGCTTGAACAGCTGGCCGCTCTGGCTCGCGGCCACGGCTGCAGCGAGTGTCACTGTACCAACGCGGCCGAGGAACATGGTGACCGCGAGCACGTACACCCCGGCGTCGGGGAGGTCGGACACGAGGCCGGTGCTGAGGCCGACCGTCGCGAACGCCGAGATGACGTCGAAGAGCACGTGGTCGAGCGGTGCCTTGGTCATCTGGAGGATGACGATGGTGGACAGGGCGACGATGGTCGCACCCCAGAGGACGACGCTGACCGCGACGCGGAGCACGTCCTGCGGGATCCGGCGCCGGAAGACCTCGACCCCTTCGCGGCCTCTGGCCTCCGCGAACGCCGCCAGGAACAGGACGGCGAGGGTCGTCACCTTGATCCCGCCGGCGGTGGAGGCGGAGCCGCCGCCGATGAACATGAGCATGTCGGCGACGAGCAGGGTGGAGCCGTTGAGGTCACCGATGTCGACGGTCGAGAACCCGCCCGACCGCGTCATCGCGGAGAGGAAGAACCCTTGGAAGATCGTGTCCCACAGGTTCCACTTGTTCCACGTCTCGGGGTTGTTGAACTCGAGCAGGATGAAGGCGAGCGCGCCGGCGAAGAACAAGATGATCGTGGTCACGAGGGTCAGCTTGACGTGCAGCGACCAGCGGCTCGGGCGCCGGAAGTTGCGGCTCAACGCGTAGATGACGGGGAAGCCGATGCTGCCGAGGAAGACCCCGAGCATGAGGATGCTCAGGAACCAGTAGTCGTTCTCGAAGGCCGCGAGGCCCTCGGCGTTCGGCGTGAAGCCGGTGTTCGTGAACGCCATGGCGGCGTAGTAGACGCTGTTCCAAGCGGCGTCCCACGGGTTGATGCCGTCGAGCAGCATCCGCGGGAACAGGAGGACCGCCAGCGCCGCCTCGATCACGAGGGCGCTGACGGCGACGGTGACGAGGAGGTTGCCGATCTCACCGAGGCGGACGGCCTGGCCCTCGGCCACCGGCCCGTGATGGGACCGCAGCGGGTTGGTGTCGCTCGCGGCCATGAGCTTCTGGCGCAGTCCGAGTCGTCGTGCGATGACGAAGCCGAGGATCGAGGCGAGCGTCAGGACGCCGAGGGCTCCGATCTGGACGCCGATGAACACCAGGACGTGACCGAACAGGGACCAGTGCGTCGCCATGTCGACGGTGGACAGTCCAGTGACGCAGATGACCGACACCGCGGTGAACAGGGCGTCGGCGATCGGGGTGACCTGGCGGTCGGCACTCGCGATGGGGAGCGAGAACAGCATCGTGAACACGAAGATCAGGAAGCTGAACACGAGGATGGCGAATCGCGAGGTGGACTTCGCCGCGAAGTCGCTGACGGCCTCCCTGATCCGTGCGAGTCCGTGCCGGACGATGATCTCGGGACGACGACCCATGGCATTGCCGCTCATCTGACCCCTCAACACCTCTGGACTGCGCCGGAGGCAATGGTACTCCGCGCGCTCGATCACTATCGTTGGAGCATGGCCGACATTTTCGACGTGATCGCTGACACCACCAGGCGGGACATCCTCGCACTGCTGCTCGAACGGCACGGCGGAGCGGGGACGAGTGTCTCCGAGATCGTCGCGCAGCTCGGCCTCAGCCAGCCCACCGTGTCGAAGCACTTGAAGGTCCTCCGCGAAGCCGAGCTCGTCGAGGTCCGCGAGGAAGGCCAGCACCGCTACTACAGCCTGGACTACGCGCCCCTCGAGGACGTCGAGGACTGGCTCATCCCGTTCCTCAGCGTCGACTACGCGGACGACGACGTCGACTTCGCCGCCCTCTCCCTCCCGGAGCAGGCGAAGGCGGTCGCCGGCTCGGTCGGAAAGGTCGCGGCGGACGTCACGCACGCGGTGCAGTCGGTCACGAAGAAGCTGCGCCCGTAGGTCTACCGGTTCCATACCGTTCACCCAGGGGATGTACAGGTGGTCGTCGTCCCTCTAGAGTTGCCATGCGGCGATCCGGACCTCGGACCGCCGTTCCAGAGTGTTCCCAGGCGTACCGGAGGGGTTCGATGACGCAGGATGCTGCAGACGTCCGCTTCCTCACCGTGGCCGAAGTCGCCGAGATGATGCGCGTGTCCAAGATGACCGTGTACCGGCTCGTGCATTCCGGGGAGCTCCCCGCCATCCGGTTCGGGAAGTCGTTCCGGGTTCCGGAGACGGCGGTCGAGGCGGTCAGGCAGCGTCCTGTCGCCGACGCCGGCTGAGCGGTCTCCCGCTCCTACCAGCCTGCAGGCGAACGACGTGTGAACGACGCGCGCCGCAATCGGCTAGACTGGAACCAAGACTTGTTCTCTTCGGTCGCGATCCCTGCGGCCAAGCCCCCCAATTCTGTGAGGTAAATCCGTGGGTTCTGTTATCAAGAAGCGCCGCAAGCGTATGGCGAAGAAGAAGCACCGCAAGCTGCTTCGCAAGACCCGTCACCAGCGCCGCAACAAGAAGTAGCGGGCCGCTCCGTCAGGAGCGCTCAAGGACATCGCGTCCACCGGAAGCGCCGGCCCTCGAGGGCATGGCGCTTTCTGGCGTTGGCGCGGTGATCGGGCAACGCTCGCGCTCAGGGCGACGACGCTCCTCCACAAGCGAGCCAGGCAGCGACCGGTCCACAGCACGTCGCGGCACGCGGCCCCTCGGCCCGAGATCGTCGGCGGTCCTTCGTACCGTCGTCCCATGACCCGTGATCTCCCGCCCATCGCCCGCCGCAACCGTCGCGAACCCGCCTACCGGGTGCCGCTCATCGTCGAGCGGGACGACGCCCCGCGCTACCGACTGCGGAACGTCAGCGACGAAACCGTCCACTGGGTCGTCCTCCGGATGATCGGGCCGGGGTTCCTGTCGCCGCTGCAGCCGTGCCGGTTGACGCCGGGCAGCGCGCTCGAGTTCGAGGTGCTCGGCAGCACGCTCGCGCGGGCGAGCAGCGTGCAGGTGTCGTGGTTCCGCCCTGGCGGTCACCAGTACCTGTGGCCCATCACCTTCTGAAGGGCGTCCCCAGGGTGAGGCCTCAGCGCTCCTGGTCCCGTCGTGCCGCGAGCAGGTCGCGCGCGGTCAGCTTGTGCGTCCGGCCCGGGTACATGTCGGCGTCGAGACCCGTGACGAACTGCGCCGGGTCGAGGTCGAGAGCGGTGCTCAGGCGGACGAGGGTCTCGACGCTCGGGTGCACCTGCCCGCGCTCGATCTTGCCGATGTTCGTCCAGTGCATGCCGGCGAGCACGCCGAGGTCCTCGAGGGTCAGCTGGCGCTCGTTGCGGGCGGCGCGGAGGCGCTCGCCGAGGATGGTGGCGGCTTCAGAGTGTGCAGGCATCACTCAATGACAACGGACCTCGACCGGCCGATGCCAGAGCGTCTGGCACCGATGCTTTCGGCATCAATGCTTCTGTCGCTGTCCGTCTCGTCACGTGGCACCCGAGCATCGTCGCAGACACCCGCCGGAAAAGCGACAGATGTCGTCGGAGGACCGCGGCCGGGCCGTGGGCCACCCCGTACAGTGGAAGCGTGTCCTCTCTGCATCTCACGCTCATCGGCAAGCCCGGTTGTCACCTCTGCGACGATGCGCGCGCCGTGATCGACGAAGTCGTCGCCGGTCTTCCCGCCGACGCCCCGGCGATCGAGCGGGAGGAGCTGTCGATCGTCGACGACCCGATCCTGCACGACCGCCACTGGGAGGAGATCCCCGTCGTCCTCATCGACGGCAAGGTCCACAACTATTGGCGCATCGATCCCGACCGCTTGCGGGCGGCCCTGCTCGCCGGCTGAGTCGTCGGACCAGCCGCCACCGTCCCGACCCATTGGAGTCCCCGTGACCATCCGCCACATCGTCAGCTGGAAGCTGGCCGCCACCGACGAGACCGAGCGCGACGCCGCCTTCGCCACGATGCAGGCCGAGCTGGAAGGCCTCGCCGCGGTCATGCCGGACGACATCGAGAGCCTGCAGGTCGGGCGCAACATCGCGTACCCCGAGAGCAACTGGGACGTCGTCCTGGTCGGCGACTACCCGAGCCTCGAGGCACTGGAGCGCTACCAGGTGCACCCGGAGCACGTCCGCGTGGTGCAGATCGTGCGTCAGCTCGTCGTCGAGCGGTCCGCCGTCGACTTCGAGCTCGCGCGCCCCTGAGTCGTCAGCGACGGACCCCCTCGACGGCTGTGCCGTCGAGCTCCTCGTCGCGCCGGATGACGGCCGAGTAGCCCGCCGACTCCATGAGTCCCGCCGTCCGCTCCGCTTGACGCGTGCTGGTCTCGACGATGAGGTGGGCGCCTGCGGGGAGCCACTCCGACGATGCCGCGATGAGTCGTCGCTGAACGTCGAGGCCGTCTGTGCCGCCGTCGAGTGCGGTCGCCGCCTCGTGGTCACGAGCCTCCCTCGGCATCAGGGGGATCGAAGCGCTCGGCACGTACGGAGCGTTCGCGACGAGGACGTCGATGGATCCGCGGAGGTGGTCCGGCAGGCCTCCGAAGAGGTCGCCCACCACCACGGCACCGCCGAGCGGCTCCAGGTTGTGACGGGCGCTCCGCACTGCGGTCGGATCGATGTCCGACGCCCAGAGCTCGAGGCGGCCCGGCCACTCCGCGAGCAGCGCAGCGCCGACCGGCGCGACACCGCAGCAGAGTTCGACCACCGTCGCGCCCTCGTGCAGGCGCGCCGACGCGAGCTCCACCAGGAGACCCGTCCGCTGGCGCGGCACGAAGACCCCCTCGTCGACGACGAGCCGACGGCCGCGGAACACCACCCAACCCAGGAGCTGTTCGAGCGGACGTCCGTCGACCCGAGCACGGATCATCGCTTCGAGCTGCTGCGGGTCACTCGCCTCGGCGAGGAGCAGAGCCGCCTCGTCTTCGGCGAACACGCAGCCCGCGTCGCGCAAGCGTCGGACGACGGCGTCGGTCGCTGCACCCATCACATCGCACCCCTCGATCAGATGATCGAGGTTACCCGGCCGGCGGTGTCCGAGTCACGGTCGGGACCGTCGGACTCGTCGCGGCTGTGGTCAGAGCTGTTCGGCTGCCGCGAGCACGCCGGGCAGCCAGGCGAGCGCGACGTCCTTCTTGCGTTCGAAGCCACCGTCGTCGTGGAGCCCGAACTCGCCGAAGCGGGTGGCCCCGTTCTCCGTCAACAGGGCGTCGAGCAGGGAGCTGCCCTGGTTGTAGGTGTCCTCGTAGCTGCTGTCGCCGAGCCCGAAGATGGCGTAGCGGATCCCGTCGAGGTCGGTGCCCGACTCCTCGAGCGCCTCGTAGAAGATCTGACCGGTCTCACCGAGCAGACCGTCGCCGTACGTCGAGGTGATGAAGATGTGGATCTCGTCGGCCGAGAGTTCGTCTGGGGACACGTCGCCGAGGTCGACGACGCGCCACTCGTGCTGCGACCCGATGGCCTTGCCGAGGTCGTTGGCGAGCCGTTCGGCGTTGCCGGACTCGGTTCCGTAGAGGATGACGATCTTCATGGGCGTCCTCTCTACGGGGCGAGGCGGGTCGGGCCGCGGAACAGGTAGGTCACCTCGCGGATCGAGGTCTCGTGCAGCATGAGCATCAGCACGCGGGCGAGGCCCATGCCGAAGCCGCCGTGCGCCGGGACGCCGTAGCGGAAGAAGTCGAGGTAGAACTCGAGCTCCTCGGGCTCGAGGCCCTTCTCCTTCGCCTGCTCGATGAGCACCTCGACGCGGTGCTCGCGCTGGGCACCCGTGGAGATCTCGACGCCGTTGTAGATGAGGTCGTAGCTGTTGGTGAGCGAGCCGTCCTCGCTGTTGCGCATGTGGTAGAACGGCCGGATGCTCGAGGCGTAGTCGGTGAGGAAGACGAACTCGTGGCCGTAGGTCTCCTCGACGTAGGCCGCGATCTGGCGCTCGCCCTCGGGGTCCATGTCGTCGTCGGCACGCGGCACCTCGTAGCCGCGCTCGGCGACGATGCGCTTGGCCTCGGCCAGCGGGATGCGCGGGAAGGGGCGGGACGGGACCTCCAGCTCGATGCCGAAGAGTTCCGCGATCTGCTCGCCGTGCTTGGCCTTGACCGCAGTGAAGCCGGCGACGAGGAGCTCCTCGTGCAGCGTCATGACGTCCTCGTGCGAGTCGATCCAGCTGATCTCGGCGTCGACGCTCGTGAACTCGGTCGCGTGACGGCTCGTGAACGAGGGGTCGGCGCGGAAAGCGGGTCCGACCTCGAACACCTTGCCGAAGCCGGCGGACTGAGCCATCTGCTTGAAGAACTGGGGTGACTGCGCGAGGTACGCCTTGCCCTCGAAGTAGTCGACCTCGAAGAGCTCGGCGCGCGACTCGCTTGCGCTCGCCATGAGCTTCGGGGTGTGGATCTCGATGAAGTCGTTGTCGATCCAGTACTGACGCAGCGCGTGCTCGAACGTGGTCTGGATGCGGAAGATGAGCGCCTGCTTCGGCTGACGCAGGTCGAGGAAGCGCCAGTCGAGACGCTTGTCGAGTGAGGAGTCCGCTGCGATCGGCGTCTCGGGGTTCGCCGCGGTGACGACGTCCAGGGTGGCGACCTTGACCTCGATGCCGCCGAGCTTGACCCGCTCGTCGTGCTTGAGCTCGCCGGTGACGGTGATGAAGGAGCCGTGCGCGAGGGCGGAGATGGCCTCCGTGGTGGCGAGGCGCTCGGCGGACCCCTCGACCTCGGGGTCGAGTTCCCGGACGGCCGGGTTCACCAGTTGCACGGCGCCGCTCTCGTCCCGGAGGACGACGAACTGCACCTTCTTCTGGTCGCGGACGGTCTCGACCCATCCGGAGACGGTGACGGGACCGTCGGACAGGGCGGCCAGGTTCTTCACAACGACGCGTTCACTCACCCCGACAGCTTAGCCGTCGCTCGTCGTTCGGATCCGGATGGAGGTCACGGTGAATCCGCAGCTTGGGGAAACGTACACTTGGAGGGTGGTAGCCGACCAGATCCATCTCGTGCGTCACGGCGAGGTGCACAACCCTTCTCGTGTGCTCTACGGTCGACTCCCCGCGTTCCGGCTGTCAGAGCTCGGCGAGCGCATGGCTCAGGCGGCCGCCGACGACCTCGTGGGCCGCGACCGCCCGATCAGCGCCCTGTACGCGTCTCCGCTGCAGCGCACGCAGGAGTCCGCCGCCCCGGTCGCCGCCGCCTTCGACCTCGCGATCGTCGCCGAGCCCCGGGTCATCGAGCCGTTCAACGAGTTCGAGGGCAAGCGGATGAGCCGCGCGCTCAAGAACCCGCTCAACTGGTCCAAGCTCCGCAACCCGTCCCGGCCGAGCTGGGGCGAGCCGTACGCGTCGATCGTGAACCGCATGACGGCCGCGATCGAGGACGCCTGGCGGGCGACGCCGTCGGGCGATGTCGTCCTCGTCAGCCACCAGTTGCCGATCTGGATGATGCACAGCTCCGTGGTGGGTGCGCCGTACCGCCACGACCCGCGCCGGCGCCGGTGCGCGCTGTCGAGCATCACCACCTTCGAACGCACCGAGCACGGCTTCCTGGAGGTCGGCTACGTCGACCCGGCAGCGCGTCTCGCGTCCGGCGCCACCGATGTCGGGGCGGTCTGATGGCGCGCAGATCGAGGACGTTCGCCGTCGCCGCCGTGTTGGCCGTCGGGGCACTCCTGCTGACGGCCTGCGGCAGCGACCCGCTCGCGGACCAGTACCGCGAGGGCAGCAGCAAGGGGTACGTCGCGGGTGACGGCAGCGTGACCGAGGTCGCGGTCGAAGACCGCGGCGAGGCGATCAGCTTCTCGGGCGTCGGCGAGGACGGCGAGCAGATCTCCTCCACGGACTACGCCGGCCAGGTCATCGTCGTGAACTTCTGGTACGCCGCCTGCGCGCCGTGCCGGGCCGAGGCGAAGGACCTCGAGGCGCTGAACGCCGACTACACCGGCAAGGGTGCGACGTTCATCGGCGTCAACGTGCGCGACACGGCCGACACCGCGAAGGCCTTCAACGGCACCTTCGGCATCACCTACCCCTCCATCCTCGACGTCGACAGCGGCGAGGCGAAGCTCGCGTTCACCGGCAACGTCCCACCGAACGCCGTGCCGACCACGATCGTCCTCGACGCCGAGGGGCGGGTCGCCGCGCGCATCCTCGGGCAGCTGCAGGACCGCACCATCCTCGACACCCTCATCCGCGACACGATCGCCGAGAGCTCCCCAGAGTGAGCCCGGGCGAGCTCGTCTACGGCGGCCAGCTCCTCGTGGCGATCCCGATCGCCATCGCGGCCGGTCTGCTGTCGTTCCTCTCGCCGTGTGTGCTGCCACTCGTGCCCGGCTACCTCGGGTACGTCGGCGGCATGACGACGGTCGAGGAGGGCCGGTCGGCGGCAGGGCGACGACGCGTGCTGCTCGGCGTCAGTCTCTTCATCCTCGGGTTCACCGTCGTGTTCGTGGCGATCGCCGCGTTCGTCGGCACGGTCGGCGCCTGGGTCGTCGAGTGGGAGGGCGTGATCACCCGCGTCCTCGGGGCGGTCGTGATCCTCATGGGGCTCATCTTCATCGGGCAGTTCTCCCGGCTGCAGCGCACGGTCCGTACGAGCTGGGCACCGGCGACGGGCATCGCGGGGGCTCCCCTCCTCGGCTTCGTCTTCGCCATCGGCTGGACCCCCTGCCTCGGTCCCACGCTCACCGCGATCAGCGCCCTCTCGCTCTCCGGTGGCTCCGCCTGGCGAGGCGCCCTCCTCGGGCTGTTCTACTGCCTCGGTCTCGGCATCCCCTTCCTCCTCGTCGCACTCGGACTCGGTTGGGTCACGGGGTCGCTGGCGTTCCTCAAACGGCACATCCGCACGATCAACATCGTCGGCGGCGTGCTCCTCATCGTGATCGGCGTGTTGATGGTCTCTGGTCTCTGGTCCGCATGGATGTACTCGTTGCAGGGGGTGATGAGCGGCCTTGTCACGCCCCTCTGATCACATCGATTCCGTCGCCCCGGCTCCGGCCGACGGCGTGAACCAGCCGAAGCTCGGCTTCGTCGGGTGGCTCCGGTTCTTCTGGCGCCAGCTCACGAGCATGCGCACGGCGCTCTTCCTGCTCCTCCTCCTCGCGATCGCCGCGGTCCCCGGCTCGCTCGTACCGCAGCGGTCGAGCGACCCGAACGGGGTCACGCAGTACTTCACCGACAACCCGGACCTCGCACCGATCCTCGACAAGGTCCAGGCCTTCGACGTCTACAGCTCGGCCTGGTTCTCCGCAATCTACCTCCTGCTGTTCATCTCGCTCATCGGTTGCGTGATCCCACGGACGAAGCACCACTGGCAGGCGCTCCGGTCCCGCCCGCCCCGCACCCCGGCGCGCCTGTCCCGCCTCTCCGCCTTCGAGCGTCGCAGCGACGACAGCGGGGCGACCCCCACCGAGCTCATCGACGACGCGACGAAGCAGCTGAAGCGGCAGGGCTACCGGGTCGAACGCTACGACGCGGATGGCTCGGCGTCGGTGTCGGCCGAGCGGGGCTTCCTCCGCGAGACCGGCAACCTCGTCTTCCACTCGGCGCTCGTCGGCATCCTCGTCACGGTCGGCTTCGGCGGCGGCTTCGGGTTCTCCGGGCAGCGGGTCCTCGTCGAGGGCCAGACCTTCGTCAACACCCTGCTCGACTACGACTCGTTCAACCCGGGCCGCTTCTTCAACGAGTCGGAACTCGCGCCGTACAAGCTGACGCTCGACGAGTTCGGCGTGACGTACGAGACCGAGAACCTCGACGCCTACGGTCAGGCGATCGACTACCGCGCCAAGGTCACCGCGACCTCGCCCGGCGGGAAGCCGCAGGACGCGACGATCAAGGTCAACGACCCCCTGCGGTTCGAAGGCACCGACGTGTACCTCCTCGGCAACGGGTACGCGCCGACGATCACCGTCCGTGACCCGGAGGGCAAGGTCGTCTTCAGCGACTCCATCCCCTTCCTTCCGCAAGACGCGCAGCTCACCTCGCTCGGCATCGTCAAGATCCCAGACGGACTGGCCGAGCAGCTCGGCATGATCGGCTTCTTCTACCCGACGCAGGCCGCATCCAAGCCACCGTTCTTCTCGTCGTACCCCGACCTCGCGTACCCCGTGCTGACGCTCAACGTCTACTCCGGCGACCTCGGCATCAACGCCGGTGCCCCGAAGTCGGTCTACGCGCTGGACGTCGACGACATGAAGCAGCTCACCGGTGGCGACACCGGCGTCGAATCCATCGAGCTCTCGCCCGGTCAGATCACCGATCTGCCGAACGGGCTCGGGACGGTGTCCTTCGACAACGTGGCAGCCAACCCGTCGACGGAGAACTACGCCGGCTCGGTCAAGCGGTTCGCCTCGTTCGACGTCCACCACGATCCGACCCAGCTGTGGGTCCTCGCGTTCGCCATCCTCGCCTTGTCAGGCCTGATCACCTCGCTGTTCGTCGCCAGGCGCCGCGTGTGGGTCAAGGCCGTGGCCGGCGCCGACGGCACGGTCTCGCTCGAATACGCCGGCCTCGCTCGTGGCGAGGACCCCGGCCTCGAGGCCGCCGTCGAAGCGATCGCGGAAGCCCACAGCCCAACGCCTGTCCCGTCCGAACCCGAAGGTAGAATCGCCCCGTGACCCTCGTCGAAATCTCGAACCTCTGCCTCTGGTCGGCTGTCGCCGTCTACGCGCTGGCGTTCATCGCCTTCACGTTCGACCTCGCGCGCCGAAGCGCCGAGGTCACCGCGGCGATCGACGCCGCTGAACGCGAGCACGTCGAGCAGGCGGCCGCCGCCCACGAGCGCGTCGGCGCCCTCGCCAACGCGAGCGGCGGTTCGGTCGCACCGATCAGCACGAGCGACGGCGTGGTGCGCAAGTCCCGCCGCCCGGCGGACGAGCCCGAGCAGCAGGCGTCGCGGAAGTCGCCGAGCCTCCGGGTCGGCGTCTCGCTGACGGTCATCGCCTTCATGCTCCATCTCGTCGCCGACGTCACGCGAGGAATCGCCGCCGGTCGGGTCCCGTGGGCCAACATGTACGAGTTCGCGATGACGGGCACGCTGCTCATCGTCGCCGTGTTCCTCGTCGTCATCACGCGCGTCGACCTCCGCTTCCTCGGCAGCTTCGTGATCGGTCTCGTCACGGTCCTGCTGGGCCTCGCGACGGCCAACTTCTACGTCGAGGTCGTCCCGCTGCCACCGGCGCTCCAGTCCGCCTGGTTGGTCATCCACGTCTTCGTCGCGAGCCTCGGCACCGCGTTCTTCGCGATCGGGTTCGCGCTGAGTGTCGTGCAGCTCCTGCAGGGACGCCGCGAGCGCCGCCTCGGACTCGTGCAGCCCGCGCAGAGCTCAGGGCCGCTCCGCTTCCTGCTCACCCTGCCGAACGCCGAGCGGCTCGAGAACCTCGCCTACCGTGTGAACATCATCGGGTTCATCTTCTGGACCTTCACCCTCATGGCCGGCGCAATTTGGGCCGAGCGGGCCTGGGGACGGTACTGGGGCTGGGACACCAAAGAGGTGTGGACCTTCATCATCTGGGTGATCTTCGCCGGGTACATCCACGCCAGGGCGACCCGCGGTTGGCGCGGATCCCGGGCGGCGACGCTCGCGATCATCGGCTTCAGCGCCGTGATGTTCAACTTCGTCGTGGTCAACGTCTTCTTCAAGGGCCTGCACGCCTACAGCGGCTTGTAACGGGAACCGGTCGTCGGTTTCACCTTCGCCGGTCCCTGATCCCCCTCACCGGTCCCTGGTCCCCTTCACCGGTCCCTGGTCCCCTTCAGCGGTCCCTGGTCCCCTTCACCGGTCCCTGGTCCCCTTCAGCGGTCCCTGATCCCTCCACCGGTCCCTGAGCTTGTCGAAGGGCGTGCGTCAGCCCAGCAGTGAGTGCGTGCGTCGCAGGCGGTCGAGCCACCAGGCGGTGCGTTCCGGTGACGCGGAGAAGTGGTCGAGGAGGTCGACGTCCACGTCGACGCGTCGCACCGCGATGCCGCCGTCCTCCGGGTCCAGGGGGCTCGTCGTCACATCGCCGCCGAGCAGCGCCGTGGTGGCGAGCCCGCAGTCGTAGTCGAGCTCGGGCAGTGCGGCGGCGAGGTGGGCGCCCATCGAGATCCCGACGGACGTGTCGAGCGCGCTGGACACGACGATCGGCAGCCCTGCCTCCCCGGCGATGCGGAGTGCCGCGTGGACGCCTCCGAGCGGCTGGGCCTTCACGACGAGCAGGTCGGCGGCTCCGGCCCGCGCGACGGCCAAGGGGTCCTCCGCTTTCCGCACGCTCTCGTCGGCCGCGATGGGGACGTCCAGCGAGGAGACGCGCTCGCGGATCTCGGCGAGTTCGGCGACGGTCGCGCACGGCTGTTCGACGTACTCGAGGTCGTACGGTTCGAGGGCACGGATCGCGTGCTCGGCCTCGTCGACGTTCCAGTTCGTGTTGGCGTCCACCCGCAGCCGACCTTCCGGTCCGATGGCCTTCCGGACGGCCGCGACGCGCGCGACGTCGTCGGCGAGCACCTGGCCGCGTTCGGCCACCTTCACCTTCGCAGTCCGGCAACCGGGGAAGCGGGACAGGATCGCCGGGACGTCGTCCGCGCCGACGGCGGGGACGGTGGCGTTGACGCGGATGCGGTCCCGGTTGAGCGGCGGCGACGCCGACCAGCCGAAGTCGATGGCGGCTCGAAGCCAGGCGGTGGCCTCGTCGTCGTCGTACTCGACGAAGGGGGAGAACTCCGTCCATCCCTCCGGCCCGCGGAACAGGACGGCTTCGCGGGTGTCGATGCCGCGGAAGCGGACGCGCAGCGGGATCGAGACCACGCGGGCCGTGGCGAGGATGTCGTCGATGGTGGCGAGCATGCCCCTATCCTGCACCCTCCGATGCGCGGCCCCTCGGGGAGCCGGTGGACGGTCGTGACACAATCGGACGCGTGCCGCTGTTCTCCCGACGCAAGCCGACGCCCGGTGGTGGCCGTGGTGTGCCCGCGGACGAGCCGGGGACGTTCAGCGTGCCGGAGCCGATCTTCGAAGCCGTCGCCGAGCCCGAGCCCGTCGAGGTGTCCGATGCCCCGGTCGAGGCCGACGCCGAGGCGTCCGGGCCACGCGACCCGAACGCCCCACCGGTCCCGGGCGGCTCATCAGCCCCACCGCTGACGAGCTCACCCGCCGTCGTGCCGGCATCGGCGGACCAACCGACGCCGGAGGACCTCGAGGCGGCGACCGCCCGCTTCCGCCGACCGGGTTCCCGCGGACGGCAGCAGCGCGCGAGTCCCTCGGCTCGCCGCGCTCGGAGAGCCGCTCGGTCGAAGGCCGCGCGCTCGAAGGCCGCCGTCGTCGTTCCGAAGGCCGTCGAGGCCGAGGAGGCGGCTCCGGGCCGGAATGCTGTGACAGCACCCGGCGCGAGCGCGTCCCAACCGGCACGAACGGGAGGCTCGGCCTTCTCTCCGCCGATGCTGCTGCTGGCGGTCGTCGCCGTCACCCTCCTCGCCGCTCTCCTCGCCGTCGTGTACCGACCGGGTGAGGGCGCTTGGGCGGTCGTCGCGGCACTCGTCGTCGTCGGTCTCGTCCAGCTCGTGCTGGTGTTCGCGAGCGTCGTCGTGATCCGGCGGAGGGCGCGACGACTGGGCGTCCTGGCGCTCGTCCTGCTCCTCGTCGTCAACCCGGTCACGGCGATGACGGTCGGTGGTCTCGTGTTCGACCGGTCGGACGGCGACACCGCCGCCGGCGGGACAGGTGACGAGGACCACGACCCGATCTGGGACACCTATCCCGGCTCCGCCTACGTGGACGCGAAGGAGACCCTCGACGGACCGAGCTACGAGGCGTTCGTCGACCGCTCCGAGACGATCCTCGCCGACATCCGGACCGCCCTCACCACCGAGTTCGGTTTCGAGTGGGTGGAGCGACAGCCGGCCGAGAGCGAGCTCGACCACAACGGCTACGGCGGCGACTCGATGCTCTACGAGTACGCGGCACCGGTGTGGCAGACGACCACGACCGTCCGCACCTTCGACGAGAAGTCCCGGGTCGTCGAGATCATCCGCGGGGTCCTGTTGCGCTCGGGCATCGCGAACCTCGACCTCCAGAACGCGCCGTCGTCGTGGCGCGAACCCGGCGAGCTGACGGAGCAGTACGGCGGCGAGACGCTCGACACCCAGGCGCTCTGGGACCTCCACACCTACGGCGCCATCACGAGCGCGGGGAGCTTCGGCGCGAGCATCGTCGACCTCACCCTCGACAGCGCGGGGACGGTCGAGAAGGATCGCCAGTTCGACGTCACGTCGGGCATGGCCCTCGAGGGGATCGAGTTGCACCTCGACTCCTACGCGCTCCTGAAGGAGGCCGACCGCGCCGACTTCCTCGCGGCCCTCGAACCGTATGCGGACCTCGACAAGCCGAAGTAGTGCCTAGGCTGGACGCATGAGCGATCGTGTGTCCGAACTGTTCGACCCGGAGATCTGGGACGTCGTGCCGGGGTTCGAGGACCTCACCGATCTGACGTACCACGTCGCGCGCGAAGGCGGCTTCGTCCGCATCGCCTTCGATCGTCCCGAGGTGCGGAACGCCTTCCGCCCGCACACGGTCGACGAGTTGTACCGCGCGCTCGACCACGCCCGGCAGAGCCCGACGGTCGGGGTCGTGCTGCTCACCGGCAACGGGCCGAGCGCGAAGGACGGCGGCTGGGCGTTCTGCTCGGGCGGCGACCAGCGCATCCGCGGCCGCGACGGCTACCGCTACGCGAGCGACGACGCCGCCGACGACGAGACGGCGAGCGGCATCGACGCCGCGCGCAACGGCCGACTCCACATCCTCGAGGTCCAGCGACTCATCCGGTTCATGCCGAAGGTTGTCATCAACCTCGTACCCGGCTGGTCGGCGGGCGGCGGGCACTCGCTCGGCGTCGTGTGCGACCTGTCGATCGCGAGCCGTGAGCACGCTCGGTTCAAGCAGACCGACGCCGACGTCGGTTCCTTCGACGCCGGATACGGCAGCGCCTACTTCGCCCGCCAGGTCGGGCAGAAGTTCGCACGCGAGGTGTTCTTCCTCGCGCAGGAGTACGACGCGGAGCGTGCGCTGCAGGCCGGTGCGATCAACGCCGTGGTCCCGCACGCCGAGCTCGAGCAGACGGGCGTCGCCTGGGCGCGGACCATCCTCGGGAAGTCGCCGACGGCGATCCGCATGCTGAAGTTCGCGTTCAACGCCGTCGACGACGGGCTCGTGGGACAGCAGGTCTTCGCCGGGGAGGCCACCCGGCTCGCCTACGGCACCGACGAGGCGGTCGAGGGGCGGGACGCGTTCCTCGAGAAGCGCAGCCCCGACTGGGCGCCGTTCCCCTGGCAGTTCTGAGTCGGTCGCGCGACGCGGCACCCGGCGTACGCTGAGGGCATGACCCGTCCGCTGCACCCCGTCGAGGCGACCGCGTCGGCGATGTCCTCGGCGCTGGAAGCCGCGCTCGACGGTTCCGGACCGGCGGTCCTGCCGGTGCAGACCGGGGTCGCGTCGCCGCCCACCGCCGCACCGGTCTCGGTCGACGACCGGGTCGCGCTCGTCATCGAGACCTCGGGGTCGACCGGTGTGCCGAAACGGGTGGCGCTCACGGCAGACGCCCTGCTGGCGAGCGCGAACGGCTCCGCGGCCGCGCTCGGGGGGGACGACGTCGCCAGAGGGTCGTCGCAGTGGATCCTCGCGCTGCCGGTGCACTACATCGCCGGCGTGAACGTGCTGCTCCGGTCCATCGTCGCCGGGACCACGCCGATCGAGCTGCCGACCGGGTCGTTCGACGCCCGGGTGTTCTCGCGACACGTCGAGGCGATCTCCGCCGACGCCGGCTTCGCCGCGCTCGTCCCGGCACAGCTGCGGCTCCTCGTCGAGGCGGCGGAACAGAGCGCCTCGATGCGCGACACCCTCCGTGGCCTCTCGGGGCTCCTCGTCGGCGGCCAGGCCACTCCGCGTCCGCTGCTCGAGCGGTCGGCGTCGCTCGGTCTGCGCGTCGTGCGGAGCTACGGCTCCAGCGAGACCGCCGGCGGATGCCTCTACGACGGGGTGGCGTTCCCCGGCGTCGAGGCGCGGCTGTCGAACGGTGAGCTCCTCCTCGCCGGACCGGTGCTCGCGGAGGGATACCTCGGCGAGCCCGACCGCACGGCCGCCGCGTTCCCGCACGAGGGTGGTCGGCGGTGGTACCGCACCGGGGACACGGCCGAGCTCGCGGACGGCGTCGTGCGGGTGACCGGTCGCGCGGACAACGTCATCATCAGCGGTGGCGTCAACATCTCCCTCGACCGCGTGCAGGCGACCGTGCGGTCGGTGGCGGGCCTCGCCGAGGCGGTCGTCGTCGGCATCCCGGACGAGCGGTTCGGTCAGGCCTCCGTGATCGTCGCCGAGCGCGACACCGCCGTCGAGGGGCGGTCGGACGACGCGCTCCTCGAGACGGCCAGGAGCACGGTGGCCGAGGCGCTCGGACGCCCGGCGCGCCCCGCGCGGCTGGTGCGTGTGGACGAGCTGCCGCTCCTGGCGAGCGGCAAACCCGACGTGGTCGCGCTCCGCGCACGGCTCGGCTGACGCCGCAACGGACGACACCACCGACGCTTCCGTCCGCGGTGGCGTGGCGGTGGTTTGCGAGTGGTTCTCGCATACGGCAAGCTCTCCCATGCGCGTCGACGAGAGGCCGCAGCCGGGGGACGACGACAGGTGACAACGACGAGCGACATGGGCACCACGCCCGCCAGGCCGACGGCGGCGTTCCGCGCCGACATCCAGGGCATGCGGGCCCTCGCGGTGACCGCCGTCGTGCTCGCACACGCGACCGGATGGCCGACCGGTGGCTTCATCGGTGTCGACGTCTTCTTCGTGATCTCCGGGTTCCTGATCACCGGCCTGCTGCTCCGTGAGCACGAGCGGTCCGGGCGCATCTCGCTGCCGGCCTTCTTCGGTCGGCGGATCAAACGGATCCTGCCCGCAGCGCTCGTGGTCCTCGCCGCGACCACCGCCCTGGCGTCGTGGCTGTTCAACACCCCGAGGGCGACGTCGACCTGGTGGGACGCGGTGTCGGCCGCCCTGCTGGTGTCCAACTGGCGGTTCGAGGCGTCGGGCACCGACTACTTCCACGCCACGGACGCGGCGTCCCCGCTGCAGCACTTCTGGTCGCTCTCCATCGAGGAGCAGTTCTACCTCGTCTGGCCGCTGCTCCTCCTCATCCTCCTGGCCGTCGCGGCCAAGGGTGCCAGACCGGTGCTCCGCTCGCGCGTCGTCGTCGGGATCGTGCTCGTCCTGATCGTCTCGGCGTCGTTCGCCTTCGCCGTCTGGCAGTCCGCGGCGGCACCGCAGGCCGCCTACTTCGCGACCGGCGCGCGCGTCTGGGAGCTCGCGGCCGGCGCGCTCCTGGCCGTCTGCGCCCCGGTGCTCGCACGCCTCCCGATGGCGATCCGGGTGATCGCCGGGTGGGCGGGGCTCGCCGGAGTCGTCGCATCCGCCCTGCTGATCACCGGGTCGATCGGCTTCCCCGGGCCCTGGGCGCTCGCCCCCGTCGCGTCGGCGCTGCTGCTGATCGCCGCCGGGACCGGAGCCGGGCCGGCCTACTCCCGGTGGATGTTCCCCCTCGCCAACCCGCTGAGCCGCGGTCTCGGGGCCATCTCGTACTCCGTCTACCTCTGGCACCTGCCGATCCTCGTGTTCGTCCCGATGCTTGTGCCCGGCACAGCCCTGAGCACGGTCCCCGGGATGCTCGCGCTCATCGGCTGCATCTCCGTCCTGTCCTTCCTGCTCGTGGAGCAGCCGCTGCATCGGACGCCGCTCGTCGGCACGTTCCGCGGCGACCCCGAGGGTCGGGCGGCTGCCTGGACCGCGTGGCGGGACCGGTTCGGTCAGCAGTTCCTGTACTCGGCCGTCGGCCTGGTGATCGTCGCCGGATCGGCCGTCATCGTGCTCGGGCCCGCACTGCGCATGCCGGTGGCCGCCGGAGGGCCGGCGGCCGTGGCTGCACCGGTGGGGGATCCGTTGCAGAGCATCGCGGGGGAGCTGCAGCTCGCGGCTGACGCGACGAGTTGGCCGGACGACCTGTCGCCGAGCCTCGACGACGCGATCGGTGCGACCTCGAGCACGAATCCGGCGCGGGCGTGCTTCGACATCGGCGCGACACCCGACGCGGGGTCCTGCACCTGGGGTGATGCCGGTGCCCCGAAGCACGTGTACCTCGTCGGCGACTCGACGGCGCTCGCCTACGCCCCGGCGTTCCGAGCGATCGCCGACCAGAGCGGCGGTGCGTTGCGGATCACCACGATCGGGCTGTACGGGTGCCGCTTCACGCAGGACCTCGTCCAGAACAGCGGCGCGGGCGTCATGGACGACTGTCCGACCCGGAAGCACGACATCGCCGAGCGCATCGCCGCGGACCAGCCCGACCTCGTGATCGTCTCGAACGCGTTCACCGACGGCCGCTCGACCGACGGACGCGCCCTGGACGCGACGGCGATGGTCGCGTCGACGCTCGCCGAGACGACCGCGTACCAGGTCCCCGGCCGGGTCGTGCTCCTCGCGCCACCGCCGCTCGGTGCCGAGCTCGGATCCTGCTACTCGCGGGTCTCAAGCCCGCAGGACTGTGCCGTCGGGGTGGACGCCGCATGGACCGACTTCGCGACCGCCTCGGAGTCGGCCGCGGCGGCAGCGGGTGAGCGGTTCATCTCATCGTTACCCTTCAGCTGCGTCGACGGCGTGTGCCCGGCCTTCGCCGGGACGACCCCGACGAAGTACGACCGGGTGCACCTGACACCGGCCTTCGCCGAGCACATCGCTCCGGCCGTCCTCCAGACCCTCCAGGCGGCCGGCGCACTGTGACGAGATCCGCCGGAGGGCTCCGCGGGTAGACTCGCCGTCGTGGCACATGGAGCACGGCCGGCAGCGCCGAAACAGCAGAAGACGTCCGCACAGCGCCCGACCGCGGGACGCGGGGCGAACGGTGGACGATCCGGCAACCCGGCGCGTGGCGGCGGGCGCAAGGTCCCGCTCGCGAAGCCGGCGACGTTCCGCGACTGGGTCGGAGCCGCGCGGATCCGCACGCTCCCGATGGCGGTCGCACCCGTCCTCATCGGTACCGGTGCCGCGTCGATCATCGCCGGCCCCGGCGTCTACCACCCGGTCCGTGCGCTGCTCTGCCTCGTCGTCGCCCTCGCGCTGCAGATCGGCGTCAACTACGCCAACGACTACTCCGACGGGGTCCGCGGCACGGACGACCAGCGGGTCGGCCCGAGCCGCCTGACCGGTTCCGGCGCGGCGAAGCCCAAGGCCGTCCTCGCCGTCGCGCTCGTGTTCTTCGGCATCGCCGCGGTGGCCGGCATCGTCCTCACGATCCTCACCCAGTTCTGGTGGCTGCTGCTCGTCGGCGCCGTCGCGATCATCGCGGCCTGGTTCTACACCGGAGGCAAGCGCCCCTACGGGTACTTCGCGCTCGGCGAGGTCTTCGTGTTCGTCTTCTTCGGCCTCGTCGCCACGCTCGGCACGACGTTCGTGCAGGTCGGTCGGCTCAATCAGGAGGCGTGGTTCGGCGCGATCGGTGCCGGCCTCATCGCCTGCGCGGCGCTCGTCGTCAACAACCTCCGCGATCTCGAACAGGACAAGGCGGTCGGTAAGCGCACGCTGTCCACCTTCATCGGCCGCATCGCGTCGAAGGTGCTCTACTGCGTCCTGCTGCTCGTGCCGTTCGTCATCGCCGGGTTCCTCGCGCTCTTCTACCCGGTCGCGTGGCTCGCGATGTTCGGCCTGCTCGCCGCACTCCCCGCGTGCGTGATCGTGCTGTTCTCGACGACCGCGAAGGAGCAGATCCTCGCGCTCAAGCTGACGGGACTCGTGCAGCTCGTGTTCGGCGTGGTGCTCGGCCTGGCGTTCTTCTACACCCCGGGCATCGCCGCCTGACGCGGTCCGGACGCTAGCGCCCCTGCTGCTCCTCAGGCGTCGACGCCGCGGGTGCTTCTGCGGTCGTGGCATCCTCGGCTCCGGGGGTGCGCACGGTGTCGGCGTCGAGCGCCGCGTCCTCGGCGTCCTCGTCGTCGTGCGGCACCGGCTTGTCGCCGTGCCGGCGGGCGAAGAGCTCCTGCGCCACCGTCTCGCGCGGGGTGCGCAGGAAGATATAGGAGACGCAGAGCCCGATGATCGCGGCGATGATCGCGGCGATCCAGGGCTGCAGGCCCGTGAGGAAGACGAGGAGCAGGAGCGGCACCGCGAACGCCAGCAGGCGGAGCACGGTGTACCGGACGGCGGCGGGAACGCGATTCACCAGTCAAGTCTAGGCGTCGTCCCTGAAGGCAACCCCAGGCAATCACGTCACCTGGCGTTTACGATGGAGACATGGTTCGTCTCTGGATCGGCCTCGCCGTCGCGGCAGTCGTCTTCATCGTGTATTCGGTGGTGGACTGCGCAACGATGCCGCGAGACCGCGTCCGGGGCATCTCGAAGCCGTCGTGGATCATCGCCATCCTCCTGCTGCCGGTCATCGGTGGCCTGCTCTGGTGGATCATCGGCCGGGTCCGCGCCCCGAAGGCGGCGCCACGCGGCTCCGCTCCCGACGACGACCCCGACTTCCTCAAGAAGCTCGATGCCGAACGCAACCAGGCGAAGCGCATCCGCGATCTCGAAGACGAGCTGAAGCGCTTCGACGATGAACCCGGTGGCACCGGTACCGGAAGCGGCTCCCACGACGACCCGGCACCCGAGTCCGACACCCCTGACGACGGCCCCGGTCGGAAGCCGCCCGGCGCACCGAGCGCCTCGTGACCCCGCCCGCAGCACCCGAGCCCGTCGGCTCGGCCGCTTCGGCGAGCCCGGCGAGCGCATCCGCGTCGGCGCTCCTCGGGGCGTTCGTGGCCGCCGGCGTCTCCGACATCGTGGTGTGCCCAGGGTCGCGCTCGCAGGCCCTCGCGCTTGCGGCGGCGGAACTCGCGGCCGCGGGACGGATCGCCCTGCACGTGCGGATCGACGAACGGGTCGCCGGATTCCTCGCGCTGGGACTGGCCGTGGAGAGTGGCCGGCCGGCCGTCGTGATCACCACTTCCGGGACCGCGACCGCGAACCTGCACCCCGCCGTCCTCGAGGCGCACCAGTCGCGCGTGCCGCTGATCGTCCTCACCGCCGACCGGCCGATCGAGGCCCACGGGGTCCGCGCGAACCAGACGACGCGGCAGGACGACCTCTACGGTTCCGCGACACGCCTCGCCGTGGTCACCGAGGCCCCGACGGGTGCCGAGGGTGAGCAGCGAGCGGCGCGCGAGCTCGCACGCGAGGCCTACGACGCGGCGACGGGCATCCTCGATCCCGGTCCGGTCCACCTCGATCTCGCGTACCGCGAGCCGCTGTCCGGTGCCTTCGAGCCGGAGCCGGATGCAGACGCCGAGGCCGAGCCGACGGCCGGCCCGAGTGTCACAGCCGACGACCACCCGCGCTACCCAGGACGTCCCCGGCTCGTGCTGGAGCGTGGACCGAGGACCCTGGTGGTCGCCGGGCACGACGCCGGCCCGGCGGCCGAGCAGCTGGCGGCCGACGGTGGCTGGCCGCTCATCGCCGAGGTCTCGAGCGGAGCCAGGTTCGGACGCCAGGTCATCGCCGCCTACCGCGAGCTGCTGCGGGAGGACGACTACCGCGAGGCGGTCGAGCGGGTCGTCGTGTTCGGCCACCCGACGCTCAGCCGTGAGGTCCCGCTCCTCCTGCAGCAGGACGCGGTCGAGACGATCGTCGTCGCCCCCGCAGGAGCCGAGGTCTACAACCCCGGGCGCCGTGCCGACCACATCGTCTCCTCGGTCACCGTCGAGCCTGGTCCCGCCGACCGCGCCTGGCTCGGTGCCTGGGTCGTCGGATCCCGAGAGCGGGTCGTGGACCCGTCGCCCGCAGCACCCGACCTCGCCGGCCTGCATTCGACGACGCCGTCCGAGCGCCTCGCCTCGGTGCGGGCCGAGCTCGACGCCGTCCGGCTCCCGGTGACCCGCGAGGTCCTCGTCGACGCCGTCTGGCGTGCCACCTGGCCGCACGACCGCCTCGTCGTCGGTGCGTCGCGGCTCATCAGGGTCGCCGACGGGCTGGTCCCTGGACGAAAGATCCGTGTGCATGCCAATCGTGGCCTCGCCGGGATCGACGGCACCATCGCGACCGCCACCGGCATCGCGTTGGCGAGCCAGGCCGACGGCGGACCCGGTGTCACGCGCGTGCTCCTCGGCGACCTCGCGTTCCTCCACGACGTCGGCGCGCTGCTCCTCGAGGACGGCATCGCGCCGCGCCTGCAGGTGATCGTCGGGAACGACGGCGGCGGCACCATCTTCGACGGGCTCGAAGTCGCACGGAGTGCGCCGAGCGAGCTGTTCGACCGGGTGCAGTACACGCCGCAGCGGGTCCGCCTGGAGTCGCTCGCGGCCGCGTACGGCTGGAAGTACCGCTCGGCGACGACCCGGGCGGAGCTCGACCAGGCGTTCACCGCGCCGGTGACCGGGCCCGTCCTCATCGAGGTACCGCTGCCGCGAGCCTGACCCAGCCTGCCGCGGGAGGGTCGACTTCCGAGCCGCGGTCCGGCCACAATGGGCGGATGAGCGCATCGAAGCACGCATCGACCTGGACGGCACCCCCTCGAGACACGCTCCGCGTGGGGGAGGGCTTCCTGCTCGCTGACGTCGACCCCGCGTCGACGCCCGGGTTCGACGGTGACAAGCGCCAGGGGGTGCCCGAGCTGGCCGCCGGCGTGCCCGAGCTGTCCGAGCTGCAGGAGCGGCTCTTCGCGGCGAGCACGCAGGGAGCCCCGGACGCCGTGCTGCTCGTCCTGCAGGCGATGGACACGGCCGGCAAGGGCGGCATCGTCAAGCACGTCGTCGGCTCCGTCGATCCGCAGGGGGTGCACCATCACGCCTTCAAGAAGCCGACGGAGGAGGAGCGCGCCCACGACTTCCTCTGGCGGGTCGAGTCCCAGATCCCGATGCCCGGACAGATCGGGGTCTTCGACCGCTCACACTACGAGGACGTCCTCATCGGCCGGGTTCGGCAGCTGGCGGAACCGGCGGAGATCGAGCGCCGTTACGGGGCGATCAACGACTTCGAGGCGAGGCTCGTCGCTGGCGGCACGCGCATCGTGAAGGTCATGCTGCAGATCAGCTCCGACGAGCAGAAGGCTCGTCTCGCGGAGCGTCTCGAGCGGCCGGACAAGTACTGGAAGTACAACCCGGGCGATGTGGACGAGCGGGAACTGTGGCCGGCCTACCAGGAGGCGTACCAGACGGCCTTCGAGCGGACGAGCACCGACGCCGCCCCCTGGTTCGTCGTGCCGGCGGACCGCAAATGGTACGCGCGGATCGCCGTGCAGCGTCTGCTCCTCGACGCCCTCGAGGACATCGACCCGCAGTGGCCGGAGGCCGACTACGACATCGCCGTCGAACAGGCGAGGCTCGCGGCGAGCTGACGCGCGCGGCCTCGGCTCAGCCGAAGGCCTCGACGATCGGGCGGAACTTCATCTTCGTCTCCAGGAGCTCGGACGTCGGGTCGGAGTCGGCGACGATGCCGCACCCCGCGTGCGCCGTGATGTCGCCGTCGGGAGCGATCTGCGCGCAGCGCAGGGCGACCGCCCACTCGCCGTCGCCCGAGGCGTCGACCCAGCCGACCGGTCCGGCGTAGCGGCCGCGGTCGAACGGTTCGAGCTCGCGGATGAGCGCGACCGCGTCGCGGGTCGGCGTGCCGGCGACGGCGGCCGTCGGGTGGAGGCCGTCCATGAGGTCGAGCGACGAGGAGCCGTCGGACAGGCGGCCCTCGATGTCCGTCGCGAGATGCCAGAGGTTCGGCAGCTTCAGGGTGAACGGCGTCTCGCCGCTCCGCAGCTCCGGGCTGTGCTCCCGGAGGGCGGACAGCACCGAGCGGACGGCGAACCGGTGTTCGTCCTGGTCCTTCCGGCTCGTCGCGAGCGCGAGTGCCTGATCGCGGTCGCCGTCGGCGTCGAGCCCGCGTGAGATCGTTCCGGCGAGGACGCGGGCCGAGACGGCTCCACGGTCCACCCGCACGAGCGTCTCCGGGCTGGAGCCGATGAACCCGTCGACCGCGTAGGTCCAGCAGTCGGGGTACCCGAGGGCGAGGTCGTGGAGGACCCGGCGGCGGTCGGCCTCGGCCGGGAGGTGTCCGGTGAGGTCGCGAGCCAGCACGACCTTACTCAGCTCGCCGGCCTGGATGCGGGCGATCGCCTGCTCCGCCGCGCTGACGTAGCCGTCGCGGGACTGCTCGCCGGGGACCAGCTGGATGCGGTACTCCGGGCCGTACCCGGTGGTGTGGGGTTCGACGTCGTCGGCGTCCCCGCTGAGTCGGACGCGCGTGATGAAGCTGGCGTCGGCGTACCGGCCGATGATGGTGCGTGGCACGATCAGGACGCTCGTCGCGGCGGACTCGTCGTCGAACGCGAACGTCCCGAAGGCGACGAGGCCGGTGCCGGGTCGTCGCACCTCGTCGGTGACGTCCGCGGCGGCGCACACCTCGCGCCATGCGGCTGCGGCGCTCGCGAAGCGGTCGGGGCCCGAGAACTCGAGTCGCAGCGCCTCGCCGAGTCCGACCAGGCCGTGGCCCTTCCGTACCCAGAGGAGCGGGGACGTCTGGTCGGCGAAGGGGAGGAGCTGGCGCGGGTCGTCGATGGCGACGGTCTGGGCGACCAGTGACGAGGTCGGGGGAATGGTCACCGTTCAACCCTACGCCTGTGGGCGGGCCGTCCCTCCCCGTCCACGGCGCGCACTCGACCCCGTCCGGTCACGCCGGTCTCGGCCCGCGGTCAACCGGCCGACGGGGCGAGTTCCTGCAGGCCGGTCACGCCGAGGAGGGTGAGTTTCCCGGCGTCCCGACTGCCCGGGGCCGCCGTGTAGACGACGATGCGCAGGTCGGCGCCCGGGGTGGACAGGACGTCGCAGTCGACGGTGATGGGGCCGACCGCGGTGCGGGTGACCGTCTTGCGGCTCGCCCGATGCTCCGCGACCCTGACTTCGGACCAGCGTCGCTCGAACTCGGCCGAGACCGACCGGAGCCGCGCGACGAGACGGCTGAGTTCATCGTCGTGGGGGTACCGGCCCACGGCGGCGCGGAGGTCGGCGGCCAGGTCGCTCGCGAACTCCTCCTCGTGCTGCTCGTCGAAGTCGGTCCCCTCGTGGCCGGACGTGAAGTACCGCCACACGAGGTTGCGGTCCGGGGCGCTGAGCGCGGAGGGATCGCCGTTCACCGCGGCCCACAGCGGGTTCCAGAGGAGGATGTCGTGGGCTGCGGAGAACACCGCCAGCGGGACGTCGGCCAGGCGGTCGACGATGCGCTGGACACCGGGGCCGATGTGCCGGGGGACGACGCCGGCCGCGGGTGGTGCCGCCCCGGCGACCCGGTAGAGGTGGTCGCGTTCCTGATCCGACAACCGAGGGCGACGGCCAGCGCGCGCAGCAGCTGCGGCGACGGGTTCCTGGCGCGGCCCTGCTCGAGTCGGACGATGTAGTCCACGCTGATCCCCGCCAGTGCGGCCAGTTCCTCACGCCGCAGGCCCGCGGTGCGTCGCACCGGACCGGCCGGGAGGCCCACCTCGGCGGGCGAGACACGCTCGCGCCAGGCCCGGAGTACGCCCGCGAATTCATGCATCCCGCCATTGTGCCCCCGGTGGCGTCCCGCATCGTGGTACTGCGGGTCCTCCTGTCGACGGGGGCCTGGTGGGTCGGTGGCCACGGGCCCAACATGGACGCATGACCACCACACTGATCACCGGGGCCAACAAGAGCCTCGGTCTCGAGACCGCCCGCCGACCTCTCGAAGCGGGCCACACCGTCTACGCGGGCATGCGCGACGTGAGCCGCGGCGAGGGCACGGACGCCACGGTGGCGCTCGCGCTCCTCGGTCCGGACGGACCCACCGGTGAGTTCCACAGTCGGCATGGACGCATCGCCTACTGAGCACGTCCCTGGGAGCCGCGCTGGAACGGCCGGCTCCCAGGGCGGCGGACGTAGGATGGAGGGGTGAACCGCGCCGACCTCTCCAAGCAGCCCGAGCAGGTCTCGGCCATGTTCGACGACGTCTCGACGAAGTACGACCGCATGAACGCGGTCCTCTCCATCGGGAACGACGCCCTCTGGCGGATCGCCACCACCCGCGCCGTCGGGCCGGCGGCCGGTGAGCGCATCCTCGACCTCGCCGCGGGGACCGGCACGTCCTCAGCGGCTCTCGCACGCAACGGTGCCGAGGTCGTCGCCGCCGACTTCTCGCCCGGCATGATCGCCGTCGGGCGCGAGAAGTACGCCGACCGCTCCGACATCCAGTTCGTGGAAGCGGACGCCACCGCGCTGCCCTTCGCGGACGAGGAGTTCGACGCCACGACCATCTCCTTCGGCCTGCGCAACGTCGTCCGTCCGAAGGACGCGCTCGCCGAGATGCTCCGCGTCACGAAGCCCGGTGGCCGGATCGTCATCTGCGAGTTCTCGACGCCGACGTTCGCCCCGATGCGGGCCGCGTACAACCTCTACCTCGAGCAGGTCATGCCGATCGTCGCCGGTGTCGCGTCGTCCAACGCCGAGGCCTACACCTACCTCAACGACTCGATCCGCGCCTGGCCGACCCAGCCGGAGCTCGCCGCCTGGCTGCGCGAGGCGGGATATGAGCACGTCGCCTACCGCAACCTCACCGGCGGGATCGTCGCCCTGCACCGTGGAGTGAAGCCCGCCTGATCGACCGATCGATCCGCGTGTTCCCGCGTCTCGATTGATGAAACGGTACTGATCCCGCCGCCCAGGAGGGAGATGATCGACGGATTCCGTCGTGCCCGCCCGAACGGGAGCATTGACACGCGGGTGCGCCCGGCCCTACCGTTCCGTCATGACAGCACAGGACACGGACCGCGCTTCGCAGTCGGGGCCGCCCACCGGCGGGAAGGGGCTCGCCACCGGCACGCTCGGGCTGTTCGGCTCGGTGATCATCGGTCTGGCCTCGACCGCTCCGGTGTACTCGCTCGTCGCGACCCTCGGGTTCGTCGTCCTCGCCGTGGGGGCCCAGGCACCGATCGCCTTCATCGTGGCCTTCATCCCGATGCTGTTCATCGCCTTCGCCTACCGCGAGTTGAACCGCGACGTGCCGGACTGCGGCACCACGTTCACCTGGGCGACGAAGGCCTTCAACCCCGTCACCGGCTGGATCGGCGGGTGGGGCGTCGCGCTCGCCGGCATCGTCGTGCTGGCCAACCTCGCGCAGATCGCCGGACAATACCTCTGGTTGCTCATCGGTGACGGCTCGCTCGCCTCGAACGTGCCGCTCGTGACGGCGACCGGCGTCGTCTTCATCGCCCTCATGACCTGGGTCTCGTACCGCGGGATCGAGCTCGGCGAGCGGATCCAGAACATCCTGCTGGCCGTGCAGTACCTCGCGCTCGTCCTGTTCGCCGTGTTCGCCTTCATCGGGGTCGCCAACGGGACGGCGCCCGACGCGACGCCGATCTCCCTCGACTGGTTCAACCCGTTCGCCTTCACCGACTACCACGGCTTCATCGAGGCCGTCCTGCTCGCCCTGTTCATCTACTGGGGCTGGGACACCTGCCTCGCCCTCAACGAGGAGACGAAGGACCCGCAGAAGATCCCCGGTCGCGCGGCCCTCATCTCCACGGTGGTCCTCCTCGTCACCTACGTCACCGTCACGGTGGCCGCCATGGCGTACGCCGGCCTCGGTGACACCGGCACGGGCCTCGGCAACGAGGACAACGCGAACGACATCTTCCTCGCGCTCAAGGACCTTGTCCTCGGGCCGTGGGCGTGGGTGCTCGTCGTCGCCGTCCTGATCTCGGCGGTCTCCTCGACGCAGACGACGATCCTCCCCACCGCTCGCGGGACGCTCTCGATGGCGGCGTACAGCGCCCTGCCGAAGCGGTTCTCGACCGTGCACCCGACGTTCAAGACGCCGTCGTTCTCGACCCTCGTGATGGGGATCGTGGCGATCGTGTACTACGTCGGCATGACGTTCGTCAGCGAGAACATCCTCGCGGACTCGATCCTCTCGCTCGGTCTCGCGATCGCGTTCTACTACGGCATCACCGGCTACGCCTGCGTCTGGTACTTCCGGAAGGTGCTGTTCCGCTCGGCGCAGGACTTCTTCTTCAAGGGGCTCTTCCCGCTCCTCGGCGCGCTGATGCTCACCTACGCCTTCGTGCAGAGCTGCATCGACATGTTCGACGTCGACTACGGCTACACGGTGCTGTTCGGCGTCGGTGGCACGTTCGTGATCGGCGTCGGGTCGCTCGCCTTCGGCTTCGTGCTCATGCTCCTCTGGTACACGCGGAAGGCCTCCCGTCCGTTCTTCCGGGGTGAGAGCCTCAACCGCGACACCGAGGTGCTCGTGCCGGAGGAGCCGATCGAGTACGGCCGCTCCGTCGACGGCGGCCTCACCTGACCTCCGCCCCTTGAGCCTCCCTCCGGTCCCTGAGCTTGTCGAAGGGCGGTCCCTGAGCCTCCCTCCGGTCCCTGAGCTTGTCGAAGGGCGGTCCCTGAGCCTGTCGAAGGACGCATCACCCGGTCCCGTCCAGCCACGCCGGGCATACTGGTGGCATGTTGGACTCCCTGCCAGGCGGCCCGTGGATCTGGGGCATCGCGATCGTCGGTCTCGTGCTGGTCGTCATCCTCCTGAACGCGAGGCGCGCGAAGTCGGCGTTCGCGAAGCCGTACGAGCGGTACGACACGACCGAGATCCCGCCGGACACCCCTGGCACGCGCGAGTTCATCGTGCGCGACGACGCCACCGGAGCCCGGCTCCAGTTCGTAGCGTCCGGTCCCTCTGCGAGGATCGCCCTGGTCGTCGTGCCGCCGAAGCACCTCAGTACCGGCGTCGAGGCGGGCCTCTTCCGTGCCGCGCTGCCGGCGGCGGCCGGGGTCGACGCCTGGACGTGGCCGCCCCTCAACACTGACGGGTACACGATGCTCTTGGACCTCGCGCACGAGTTCCCGCACCTGGCGTTCTATGATGCCGAAGGTGTGCGGCTCCGCTGATCCGTGGGCTGTGGTCCGACCACAGCTGTCAATCGGCTGTCCGCGGTCGTGCATTCGAGCGCTCCGGCACCGGCGGCGGGCTGCCCCGGCTAGGCTAGAGCTGTGAATCCCAGCGCGACCCGACGTGTCAGCAGCCTGGCCAGCCAGGCCGGGCTTGCCGAACGCATGTTCGCGACCGGAGCGGACCGCAAGCTCGCCCGGACGATCGACGACGGCGTCGCACGCCTCGAGATCGGGCTGGAGGAGCAGCTGGGCTTCACCGACGACCTCGTCGACGTGACGGCCCGCTATCTGCTCGAGGCCGGCGGCAAGCGCGTGCGCCCCCTCCTCACCATGCTCATCGCGCAGCTCGGCGACGGCATCACCGAGGATGTCCTGCAGGCGGCCGAGGCGATCGAGATCACGCACCTCGGCTCGCTCTACCACGACGACGTCATGGACGACGCGGACAAGCGCCGCGGTGTCCCCAGTGCGCACCAGGTGTTCGGGAACAACACGGCCATCCTCACCGGCGACCTCCTGTTCGCCCGGGCCAGTCAGATCATGGCCGACCTCGGTGAGCGCGCGATCCGCATCCAGGCCGCCACCTTCGAGCGCCTCGTCCTCGGGCAGCTCCACGAGACGACCGGACCCCGCGAGGGGCAGGACGAGGTCGAGCACTACATCCAGGTGCTCGCCGACAAGACCGGCTCGCTCATCGCCGCCGCCGCCCGCAGCGGGGTCGTCTTCTCGAATGCACCGGCCGAGTTCGAGAACGCGGTCGTGGAGTTCGGCGAGAAGGTGGGCATCGCGTTCCAGCTCATCGACGACGTCATCGACCTCTCGCCGCAGCCCGAGGAGACGGGCAAAGTGCCCGGTACCGACCTCCGGGCCGGTGTCGTCACCCTCCCGATGCTCTACCTGCGTCGCGAGGCCGCGACCGACCCCGAGGCGGCGGCGCTCGTCGCACGACTCGACGCCGAGGTCACCGAGACGGACCACGATCCGGTCCGCTTCGCCGCCCTCGTCGCCACCCTGCGCGACCACGCCGTCACCGCACGCACGTTCGCCGAGGCGCAGCAGTGGGCCAACGAGGCGATCGCCGCACTCGCACCGCTGCCCGACGGTTCGGTGAAGAAGGCACTCGTGCACTTCGCGAAGGCGATCGTCGACCGCAGGAGCTGACGCCGACGCCGCTCCGGCACGACCGGGGTGGCACGGTGTCCGCGACGCGTACGCATCACGGTCGGAGTGTTCCTCCGGCCGGACCCGGAACCCCGCACGGGGACACGAAAGGAACCACCGTGACCAAGCTCAGGCTGGCCATCGTCGGCGCAGGACCCGCAGGCATCTACGCGGCGGACATCCTCCTCAAGGCGGAACGGAAGTTCGACGTCTCCATCGACCTCTTCGAGCAGCTTCCGGCCCCGTACGGACTCGTGCGCTACGGCGTCGCGCCGGACCACCCGCGGATCAAGGGCATCGTCAACGCCCTCCGCGACGTCCTCGACCGCGGCGACATCCGGATCTTCGGCAACGTGCGGTTCGGTGTCGACATCACGCTCGACGATCTCAAGCACCACTACAACGCCGTCATCTTCTCCACGGGAGCCGTCGAGGACGCCCCGCTCGACATCCCGGGCATCGACCTCGACGGGTCCTACGGCGCCGCGGAGTTCGTCAGCTGGTTCGACGGTCACCCGGACGTCCCGCGCACCTGGCCGCTCGAGGCGCAGTCGATCGCCGTCATCGGCAACGGCAACGTCGCACTCGACGTCGCCCGCATGCTCGCGAAGCACCCGGAGGACCTCCTGCCGACGGAGATCCCGGCGAACGTCCACGAGGGTCTGCAGCAGTCGCCCGTGACCGACGTGCACGTCTTCGGTCGTCGCGGGCCCGCGCAGGTGAAGTTCACGCCGCTGGAGTTGCGCGAACTCGGCGAGCTCAACGACGTCGACATGATCCTCCACGACGAGGACTTCGACTACGACGACGCGTCCAAGGCGGCCGTGGCGAGCAACAAGCAGGTCATGGTCATCGACCGCGTCCTGCAGCAGTGGCGCACCCGCGAGGTCGGGCAGGCGTCCCGTCGCCTGCACCTGCACTTCTACGCGAAGCCGCTCGAGCTCGTCGACGACGGCACCGGCAAGGTCGCGGCGTTCCGGTACGAGCGCACCCGTCCGGACGGCCAGGGCGGGGTCGAGGGCACGGGCGAGGTCCGTGAGCTCCCGATCCAGGCGCTCTACCGCGCGGTGGGCTACTTCGGCAGCCCGCTGCCCGGCGTGCCCTTCGACGCACGGCACGGTGTCATCCCCAACCACGAGGGCAAGGTGCTCCACCCCGAGAGCAACGAGCGCGTCCCCGGGGTCTACGCGACCGGGTGGATCAAGCGTGGGCCGGTCGGTCTCATCGGCCACACCAAGTCGGATGCCATGGAGACCGTCGCCCACGTCATCAACGACCAGGCCGACTGGTGGTCGCCGGCCGAGCCCGAGGAGGAGGCCGTCGTCGCCCTGCTCGAGTCGCGCGGGGTGGCCTACACGGACCTCGAAGGCTGGCACCTCCTCGATCAGCACGAGATCGCCCTCGGCGAGCCGCAGGGTCGGGCGCGCGTCAAGGTCGTCCCTCGCGAGGAGATGGTCGCCATCTCGCGCGCGCAGGAGGCCGACGGCGGCGTTCCGACCGTCTGATCGTTCCTCGAGCGTGACGCAGCCCGGTCGATCGGGCTGCGTCAACCCGGTTGTCCGGACCATTGTCCGAAGTGTGTCGGTCACTATGCTGGACGAATGACCGACCCCAACGCGCCCCAGAACGTCCCGTCGGACCAGCCGACGTCCGTCCCGCCGTCCGATCCGCCGGCATTCGTCGCCGACGGCCAGCAGCAGCAGTCCCAGCAGCAGCAGCCGCGGTACGGAGAGATGCACCCGGACCCCGTCCAGCAGCAGTGGAACCAGACCGGCCAGCAGACGCCGGCGCCACAGCAGGCGGGGCAGTGGAGCCAGCCGCAGTCCGGTGACCAGGGTGGCCAGTGGGGTCAGCCGCAGCAGGGGCAGTACGGTCAGCCGAACGACCAGTCCGCCGCGACGCAGCACACCGGCCAGTACGGCCAGGAGACCGGCCAGTACGGTCAGTCGCAGACCGGTCAGTACGGCCAGCCGCAGCACACCGGCCAGTACGGTGCACCCCAAGCTCCGTACGGTCAGTCGCAGACCGGCCAGTACGGCCAGCCGCAGCAGCAGTACGCGCAGGCTCAGCCGAAGGCTCCGAACCCCCGGGCGCGCGAGACCCGTCTCGCACTCATCTCAGTGGGCATCGCGGGCGGTATCGCCGCGGCCGTCGCCCTCGTGGGTCTGATCGGCTCCTTCTTCAGCATCTCGGAGTACTTCCCCGTCGGTGACGTCCTCCTGAGCTTCGGCGCCAACCTGGTGAACATCGCCCTGTGGGGTGCCGGCGCTGCGCTCATCCTGATCCTCGTCCGCCCCCTGACGCGGGTCCGCACAGCTCGGGACCTGGTGCAGTCGGTCGGCATCGCCGCCGCGGTCGGCACCGGTGTCATGATGCTCATCGTGCTGATCGTCACGATCGTGCGCGGCGTGGTCGAGCAGTACGGGACCGCGACGTTCATCGTCAACCAGGGCTTCCTGTCGCCGCTCCTCTACGGTGTGACGCTCGCCGGCTTCCTGACGATCGGTGCGCTGCTCGCGACGCGCTTCGTCGCACCCGAGGGGCTCGCCGATGCTCCGCGGGGACAGCACGACCAGCACGGCCAGGGTCAGGCCCAGCACGGTCAGCACGACCAGGGCCAGCACCAGCCGCAGCAGCACGGCCAGTCGGAGCACGGTCAGCACCAGCAGGGTCAGCACCAGCCTGCGCCGCAGCAGCCCTACGGGCAGCAGCCGCAGAACCCGCAGAACCCGCAGCAGCACAACCCCTACCAGCAGTAGTCGACGTCCGGATGGTCCGCGCGCAAGCCGGACCATCCGGGGGTCGATCGCTTCCGCACGGTAACGTGGCGACATGGCGGGATCTCGGGGCTGGACGGACGACATCCTCGGCGAGGGGTTCCAGCAGCGCACGCTGACGCTCGAACCGGACGACGAGGGCGACGTCGTGGCGACGCTCGTCCGCTACCGGATGCCTCCGCTCGAGCAGCTGGGCGAGTTCCTCCTCCCCGACGTCGCGGACGGGATCGACGTCCTGTATGTCCACGGCTGGTCGGACTACTTCTTCCAGCGCCATCTCGCCCGCTTCTGGGCGAGACTCGGCGCACGGTTCTACGCGCTCGACCTGCGCAAGTACGGGCGAAGCCTCCGGCCGCACCAGACGCCCGGGTACGTGGACGACCTCCGTACCTACGACGAGGACATCGAGGCAGCGCTCACCGTCATGGGGCATGGTGCCGCGGATCACGTCGCCGGACGCCGCACCCGTCGCCGACTGGTCCTCCTCGGGCATTCGACGGGTGGCCTGACCCTGAGCCTGTGGACGGCGAGGAACCAGGACCGGGTCGCCGGACTCGTCCTGAACAGCCCCTGGCTGGAGTTCCAGGCGCGACAGCTCGGCCGACTCGCCATCGCTCCGCTCATCCAGGCCGGCTCCCGGATCGATCCGCGTGCCCAGCTCCCGGTCGTCGACCTCGGGTTCTACACCCGGTCCGTGTCGAGCACGATGGACGGCGCGTGGGACTACGACCTCGCGTGGCGGCCGCTCCACGGGTTCCCGTTGCACCCCGGGTGGCTGAACGCCATCCTCACCGGGCATCGTCTCGTCGACGCCGGCCTGCACCTGCGTGTCCCGGCGCTCACGCTGCTGTCGGCGCGGAGCGTCCTCCTCCCGCGGTGGAACGACGCGATGATGCGGAGCGACACGGCGTTGGACGTCGACGCGGTCGCCGAACGCGCCCTCGACCTCGGTGAGACGGTCACGATCGTCCGCCTCGACGGAGCCCTCCACGACGTGTTCCTCTCGGAGGAGCCGGTCAGGGAACGCGCGTTCGACCAGATCGTCGCGTGGGGCCGCGGGTATCTGGCGGCGCCCGTCACGGGTCAGCGCTGAGTCGGAGGGTGGCGGCGTCGCGGGCCGGCCGGGCGTCGCGGATCAGGGCGACCGAAGGCGAGCCACTCGGCGTAGCTGTGGTTCTGGCCGATCGAACACCAGCAGGGGACGCCGACCTCCTGGTCGGCGCTCGATGTCCGGAAGACTTCGAGGTGCGACCCGTCCGAGGGCCTCGAGTGATCCACGTGTGCTCCAACGACCGGGCCCCGCGATGTGCAGGGCGGGCATCGTCCGGCCGAAGGCCGGACGGAGCGCGCGGTGCGCTCCACTGGAGAGAGCGGATCAGTCGTCGTTCATGACGCGGTCGCGCCGAAGCGCCGCGCCTGGCCGGCTCAGCGGTAGTTGACGAACTGGAGGTCGATGTCGAGGTCGGCGCCCTTGAGCAGCGCCATCGTGGCCTGGAGGTCGTCGCGGCTCTTCGAGGAGACACGCAGTTCGTCGCCCTGGATCTGCGACTTGACCGACTTGGGGCCCTCGTCGCGGATGAGCTTGTTGGCCTTCTTGGCGATCTCCTGGCTGATGCCCTCCTTGAGGGTGGCCTCGATCCGGTACTCCTTGCCACTGGCGAAGGGGTCGCCGACCTCGAGGCTCTTCAGGGAGATGCCGCGCTTGATGAGCTTCGACTCGAACACGTCGAGGATCGCCTTCACGCGCTCCTCGGTGTTCGCCTTCATCAGGATCTTCTCGCCGCTCCAGGCGATCGAGGCACCGACGTTCTTGAAGTCGTAGCGCTGCTCGACCTCCTTGTGTGCCTGATTGAGGGCGTTGTCCGCCTCCATCTTGTCGACCTTGCTCACGACGTCAAACGAGGAATCTGCCATGTGGACCATGGTACCGCCGGTGTCGGTCAGGCGGGTGTGGTTGGCTGGGGGAGATGCACAGCCCAGACATGCAGGACCGCCCGGCGGCCACCAGACGACGGTGGTCCCTTGCGGGTGCCTCGATGCTTCTCGGCGCGATCCTGCTGAGTGGGTGTGCACCGGAGCCGGAGCCCGTCCCGTACGCCCAGCCCGTCGAGTTGCCGCCGAAGAGCGACGCCCCCGACGGCGGGGTGGCCAACGTGGACCTCGCCGACGAGGCGTGGGTGGCCGAGGTGTCGTCATCGAGCGGCATCCCGGAACGCGCTCTCCGCTCCTACGCCGGTGCCGCCATCCGTAAGGCGGAACTGACGCCGGAGTGCGGCATCGGGTGGACGACGATCGCCGCGGTGGGGCTCGCCGAGAGCGACCACGGCCGTCACGACGGTTCGAAGCTCGGCGAGGACGGTGTCGTGACGCCTCCGATCTTCGGCGTCCCCCTGCAGGGTGGCGAGACGGAGGAGATCACGGACACCGACCAGGGCGTCATCGACGGCGACCCGGTCGACGATCGGGCGGTCGGGCCGTTCCAGTTCATCCCGGAGTCGTGGGAGAACTGGGGGACCGATGCGAGCGGCGATGGTGTGCTCGACCCGCAGAACCTCGACGACGCGGCGATGGCGGCGGCGAACTACCTCTGCCGGGCGAGCGACTACGACATGCGGACTGAGGCGGGATGGCTGAGCGGGATCCGCGCCTACAACTCGTCGCCCGAGTACCTTCGACGGGTCGCCGCCGCCGCGAACGAGTACGCCGAAGCGGTGTCGTCAGCGGAGAAGTGAGCGGCCTGATGACGGGTCCTGATCCTGATTTCGCGTCCGGCCATCTGGCGGCTATATTGGTCAAGCGCTTTCGGTTGGCTGTTCGAAAGTCGGTCGGGCGCGCTTGGCGAGTTACCCTAGCGGCCAAAGGGATCTGACTGTAAATCAGACGGCTCAGCCTTCGGGGGTTCGAATCCCTCACTCGCCACTGAACGATTGCCTCACCCCAGCGGGTGGGGCAATGTTCGTTTCCGGGCATTGTGCATGTGACTGTCGCCGAGGGTCGTGGGTTGCCGCCGCTGGACGCCGCCTCAGTCCTCAAGCACGCTGCGGTCGCCGAGCCCGACCCGGATGCCGACAGCCAGACCCGGTCGCTGAGCTTGTCGAAGTGCCCACGGGGTACGTCCGCACTCACCCGCACTCGGCATCTGGAATGTCAGTGGTCCATGGTGGACTGGAGTCATGACCGAGAGCACCGCCACCGCGATCCGCGCGAGCGACGAGTACGCCGCGCAGCTCGCCGAGTTCTCGGACGAGTATGCGGACATCTGCCGGCAGCAGGCGGTCTTGGAAGCGCGCGCGGCACGCCTCCTTGCCCGCTCCGCCGCGTACGCGGACGCGCTCGCGGGCACCGTCGTCCCGGCCATCTACCCGCCGGCCGAGCGGCGCGCACTCTCGCGCCGCTCGACGTGCGCGATGCTCGCGATGGCGACCCGTTCGGCCGAGCGGACCGTCCTGCACGCGACGAACGACGCCGAACAGCTCGTGAACGAGGCACCGACCGTGCTGGCCGCACTCGAGGCCGGCCGGATCTCTGGCCGGCATGCGCGCACGATCACCGACCAGCTCCGCGACGTTCCCACCACAGGACGCGCGTCGTTCATCGCCGAGGTGCTCCCGATGGCCGAGCGATTGACCGCCGCGCGGCTCAAGAAACGCGCGAAAGACCTCCGCGAGCGACTCCACCCGGAGTCCATCACGGCGCGCGCGATCCGTTCGGAGGCGGACCGCCGGGTGGAGTTCGAACCCGCCTCGGACGGCATGGCATGGGTGCACCTGTTCACCACGGCGTCCATCGCGCAGGGCATCGTCGAGCGCCTCGAGGCCGCGGCTGCAGAGTCACGCAAGGCCGGCGATGCTCGCACGCGTCGGCAGTTGCAAGCCGACGCGCTCGCGGCACTGGCCCTCACCGGTGTCACCCCAGATGACGTTGCCTCGAACCCCGTCCTCCCGCACCCGATCGAGGTCCAGGAGCACATCAAGCCCACCGTGCAGATCACCGTCCCAGCACTCAGCATGACCGGCGTCTCCGATGCCCCCGCCACGCTCGACGGATACGGGCCGATCGACCCCGAGACCGCGGCCCGCATCGCCGTCAACGCACCCTCCTTCACCCGAATCCTCGTCCAACCGGAAACCGCCGCCGTCCTCTCCGTTGGCCGCGGCCAGTATCGCGTTCCAGCCGACCTGCAGCGGGCGGTGCGCCTCCGAGACGGCACCTGTCGCGCACCAGGGTGCGGGCGGAGGGCCAGGGCCTGCGACCTGGACCATTCGGTCGCCTGGCAGGACGGCGAGACAACGGATGTCGGGAATCTCGCCTGTCTCTGCCGACATCACCACCGGATGAAACACCTGCCGGGCTGGAACCTCGACCACGGCCCGGGTGGCGTGCTCGACTGGACCACACCCGACGGCAAGCACCATCGCACCGAGCCGGACCCCGCACCATTCTGAGCGCGTCCGTTCCTCGGGCTGCGCCGCACTGAGCCTGTCGAAGTGTCGAAGGGTTCCTCGTGAGCACTTCGACAGGCTCAGTGACCGGTGGAAGCGTGCCTGGAATGTCTCGGCTTGTCGGAGGGTTCCTCGTGAGCACTTCGACAGGCTCAGTGACCGGTGGAAGCGTGCCTGGAACTCCTCGGGCACTTCGACAGGCTCAGCGACCGGGCGAAGTGTGCCCGGAACGTCCTGGTCCCTGAGCCTGTCGAAGGGTGCCCACGCGTCGACGACCAGGCCGGCCATAGGGTGGTGGGGTGACCGGCCACGAAGAGCTCCTCAAGATCGCCACCGACATCGCCACCGACGCGGGGGAGTTGATCCTGCGCCGACGACGCGAGGGCGTCGAGATCGCTGCGAGCAAGTCCTCGATCGAGGACGTCGTCACGCGAGCCGACCGCGAGTCCGAGCAGTTCATCCGCGATCGACTCCTCGCGGCCCGCCCCGACGACGGCTTCCTCGGTGAGGAGACCGGCGCGGAAGGCGGCTCGACCGGCACCTCCGGCCTCACCTGGGTGGTCGACCCCATCGACGGCACCGTCAACTACCTCTACGACATCCCCGCCTACGCCGTGAGCATCGGGGTCGTCGAGGGCGAACCCGAGCCCGCCACCTGGACCGCCCTCGCCGGCGCCGTGGTGAACCCGGTGCTGGGTGAGACGTACACAGCCGCCCGTGGATCGGGATCACACCTCAACGGCCGCACCCTCGAAGTGAATCGAGGTGTCGCCCCGAACGTCGCCCTGCTCGGCACCGGCTTCTCGTACACGGCGTCGCGGCGGATGGAGCAGGCTGCGGTCCTCGGCGCCCTGCTCGGTACGTTCCGCGACGTCCGCCGGATCGGTTCCGCGGCCCTCGACCTCTGCAGTGTGGCGTCCGGCCGCCTGGACGCCTACTACGAGAGCGGACTGAAGCCCTGGGATCAGGTCGCCGGGGCGCTCATCGCGGCAGAAGCGGGCGCGACGGTCGCCGGGTTCGACGGTGCCCCCGCCACCACGAAGCTCATCATGGCCGCAGACGCACCCCTGCTCGACGTCCTCGAGCGCCTACTCATCGAGCAGGGCTTCGCCTCGTCCATCGGCTGAACCGTCGGCCCGGCGACGACGGACGCCCCGAAACGCTCCGGTCGCGACTCGTTCATAAGAGAACTCTCATATGGCCTCTGACCAGGGCTTTCCACAAGAAAACCGAGCACTGCCATGGCTTTTTCAGGCTCCCGTTGCTATCATTTATCTATTCGTTACGTCCGCGTTCCCCCGCGTGGACGGACTTCACGCCCTATCTGCTAGCCCCATTGAAAGGCCCCCGCCCCCTTGTCACGCCATGCAAGCCCTGAGGACACCCCTGTGCTTCCCGACCCTCAGGACCCGCAGAACACGTCCGATGAGCGAGCCGCCGCACCCGTGCAGACGCCTCCCCTCAGCCGTCGTGAACTCCGCGAACGTGAGCGGCAGGCGGCGGCAGCCCTCGAGCAGCAGGAGTCCGTACTCCAGGACCCGACCCACGAGGCCAACGTCGCGGAGCCAGAAGCCGCTCCTGCCGTCGACCCGGTCGACGAGATGATCGCCGAGGCGATCGACGCGGTCCACACCTCCGACGTCGCCGACCTCGCGCCGGCCGAGACCGAGTCGCTCATCGCTGAGCCGACCCTCGCCCCCGACACGACGACGCCGACGTCCTCCGTGCCCGTCGACACCGACATCCCCCTCGCCGCCTCGCGTCCGCGCCGGTCGACCAGGGCAGCCTCCGCTCCGGCGTCGACGACGAAGCCCCGCAACACCAGTCGTCCGGCCTCCACGCCCGCCGCTCCTCGCCCCTCGGGCATCGCCCGGAAGCGCCGCATCACCACGAAGATCTTCGCCGGTGCCGCAATGGGGTTCGTCGCCCTCATGGCCGTCGCGACCTCCGTCCCGGCCAACGCACTCCTCACCGCAGAGGACGTCGCGACGTCGGTGGCCGAGGCCTCCCAGGCCGAGCTCGGCGACGGCAACGGACTCAGCAACCAGGCCTCCCAGTCGCTCGACAGCGAGGGCTCGGCGGAACTGACCTTCACCCGCGACGACTACACGACGAGCACCGTCGAAGAGGCCGCCGCCGCGATGGGCATCCGCCCCGCCAACACCTTCACCAACAACCCGAACGGCACCATCCAGTGGCCGTTCGCCGTCGGTGTCACCATCGGCGACCGCTTCGGCGCTCGCGACTGCGCCGGCTGCTCCAGCGACCACCACGGCCAGGACTTCAACCCCGGCAACGGTGCACCCATCCAGGTCATCGCCGACGGCGTCGTCCGCCACGTCGAAGACGGCGAAGGCTCGCTCGGCGTCAACGTCATCGTCGACCACACCATCAACGGCCGCCTCGTCTCCAGCGTCTACGCGCACATGCAGCACGGTTCCGTCCGGGTCACCGAAGGGCAGGCCATCAAGGTCGGCACCATCCTCGGCCTCACCGGCTCCACCGGCATGTCCACCGGGCCGCACCTCCACTTCGAGATCCGACTCGACGGCGTCACCTGGGTCGACCCGCTCGAGTGGCTGTACGCCAACGTCGACTGACGACGCGGATCCCGCCACACGTCGAACGCCTCGCCCGATTCCGGGCGAGGCGTTCGTGGTTCTGGCGACAGGAGGTAGGCGGAGCACCCTTCGACAAGCTCAGGGACCGGGGGAAGCGCGGCGCGGGGGATGGCGCCCTTCGACAGGCTCAAGGCTCAGGGACGAGCCCTTCGATCGGCTCAGGGACCAGGGTTCGACTCAGGGACCGGCACGACGAAGGCCCGCCGGCTGGTGCCGGCGGGCCTTCGTCGTGAGGGGATGGTTACTGACCCTGCTCCTGGTACTTCGCCTCGGTGGCGGCCTTCTGCGGCTTCCACCAGGACTCGTTGTCGCGGTACCAGGCGATCGTGTCGGCGAGGCCGGCCTCGAAGTCGCTGAAGGCCGGCGTCCAGCCGAGCTCCGTGCGCAGCTTCGAGGAGTCGATCGCGTAACGGAGATCGTGGCCCGGGCGGTCGTTCACGTGATCGTAGGCGTCGGCCGGCTGACCCAGCTGCGTGAGGATGAGCTCCACGACGTCCTTGTTGTTCTTCTCGCCGTCCGCACCGATGAGGTACGTCTCGCCGATGACACCCTTGTCGAGGATGGTGAGGACCGCGGAGGAGTGGTCGTTCGCGTGGATCCAGTCGCGGACGTTCTCGCCGGTGCCGTACAGCTTCGGACGCTCGCCACCGAGGACGTTCGTGATCTGACGCGGGATGAACTTCTCCACGTGCTGGTACGGGCCGTAATTGTTGGAGCAGTTCGAGATCGTCGCCTTGACGCCGAAGGAACGCACCCACGCGCGGACGAGGAGGTCGCTGCCGGCCTTCGTCGACGAGTACGGGCTCGACGGATTGTACGGGGTCTGCTCCGTGAACCGCTCCGGGTCGTCGAGTTCGAGGTCGCCGTAGACCTCGTCCGTCGAGATGTGGTGGAACCGGGTCCCGTGCTTCCGGGCGGCCTCGAGCAGCGTGTAGGTGCCGATGATGTTGGTGTCGAGGAACGGACGGGGGTCGTGCAACGAGTTGTCGTTGTGCGACTCGGCCGCGTAGTGCACGACGGCGTCATGACGAGCGAAGAGCTCGTCGACGAGCGCCGCGTCCTGGATGTCGCCGACGACCAGCTCGAAGCGATCGGCCGGGAGGCCGTCGAGCGAGGCACGGTTGCCCGCGTAGGTCATCTTGTCGAGGACAGTCACCGAGTGATCGGTGTTGTTCAGGACGTAGTGGACGAAGTTCGAGCCGATGAATCCGGCGCCGCCGGTAACGAGAAGTCTGGACACGAGAACCAAGTGTACCCGGCGGTCTCTGGAAGCCAGGGGAGAATCCTGCTCCGGAGCCGGCGGGTCGCTGCCCCGGCGGGGCTCAGTGTCCGGGCAGGATCCGGCGCAGCAGGTTCGTGTTCGCGAGGTCGAGGAGTTCGTCGCCCCGACCCGACATGACCGTGCGGAGCGCGTACAGCGTGAACCCCTTCATCTGCTCCGCCGTGATCGTCGGCGGGATCGACAGCTCCTGCCGTGCCGTCACGACGTCGACGAGCGCCGGGCCGTCGTGCTCGAAGGCGCGCCGGATGGCACCCTCCAGATCGCTCGCCCGCTCGACGCGTTCTCCGTGGATCCCCATCGCCTCGGCGACGCGGGCGAAGTCCGGGTTCTGGAGGTCCGTGCCGTAGTTCACGAAACCGGCCGCCTTCATCTCCAGCTCGACGAAGTTCAGCGAGGAGTTGTTGACGACGACGACCTTCACGGGGAGCCGGTTCTGCGTGAGCGAGATGAGCTCGCCGAGCAGCATCGTGAGACCGCCGTCGCCGGCGAGCGCGATGATCTGCCTGCCGGGCTGCGACGCCTGCGCGCCGAGGCCCTGCGAGACCGCGTTCGCCATGCTGCCGTGGCTGAAGGAGCCGATCAGCCGGCGTCGTCCGTTCATCGTGAGGTACCGCGACGCCCAGACGACCGGCGAACCGACGTCGGGGATGAACACGGCGTCGTCGGCGGCGAGCTCGTCGATGACCTTCGCGAGGTACTGCGGGTGGATGGCCTGGCGGTCGTGGTCGGCGGTCGCGAGGTCGTCGAGGCCCTTCCGGGAGCTGCGGTAGTGCTTCAGCGCCTCGTCGAGGTGCTTCCGGTGCGTCTTGCGTTCGAGCTTCGGCAGGAGGGCGTCGAGGGTGTCGCGGACGGTGCCGACGAGCGGGAGGTCGACCGGGTGCCGTCGGCCGATCTGCTCGCCGCGGATGTCCACCTGGATGACGGTCGCGTCCTCGGGGAAGAACTGGGGGTAGGGGAAGTCGGTGCCGAGCATCAACAGCACGTCGCACGACAGCATGGCGTGGTAGCCGCTGGCGAAGCCGAGGAGTCCGGTCATGCCGACGTCGAAGGGGTTGTCGTACTCGACGTGCTCCTTGCCGCGGAGCGCGTGCACGATGGGGGCGCCGAGGGCGTCCGCGGTCGCGATGAGTTGCTCGTGGGCGCCCTTGACACCAGCGCCGGCGAGGATCGTGAGGCGCTTGCCGGCGTTCAGGAGGCGGGCCGCTTCATCGAGTTCGTGGGCAGCTGGCAGGATGCGTGGCTGCGTCGCCCGGATCGCCGAGACGTGCTCGGAGACCGCGTGCTTCAGCATGACGTCGCCCGGCACGACGACGACCGCGACCCCGCGACGTTCCACCGCGGTGCGCATCGCGATCTCGAGGACCCGGGGCAGCTGCTCGGGCATGGAGACGAGCTCGACGTAGACGCTGCACTCGCGGAACAGCTCCTGCGGGTGCGTCTCCTGGAAGTAGGTGGTGCCGATCTCGGAGCTCGGGATGTGCGCGGCGATCGCGAGGACCGGCACGCGCGAGCGGTTCGCGTCGAACAATCCGTTGATGAGGTGCAGGTTGCCGGGTCCGCAGCTGGCCGCGACGACCGCGAGTTCCCCCGTCAGCTCGGCCTCGGCCGCCGCGGCGAACGCGGCCGCCTCCTCGTGGCGCACGTGCACCCACTCGATCCGTCCGCCGGTCCGGAGGGCGTCCGTGAACCCGTTCAGTGAATCGCCGGGCAGCCCGTACACACGCTGCACCCCACTGGCCTCGAGGGTGGCGACGACGGTTTCGGCGACAGTGGACATGGGTGCTCCTCGCAGCTGACGGCTCTCGATCCGGGCTTCCCGGTGCTTCCATGCTCCCCGGGCGGTCTGAGCCCCACAAGGGAGCAACTCGGCCTTGCAGACGCCTACCAGGTGCGGTAGCGGTTCTCAACACCCCGACACCAATCCACGTGAACGACGAACGCCTTGTACCGTGGATCTCGGAACAGCCTGCCGACGACGCGGTGGCGCGGCCAACACCGACTGCACCGTGAAAGGGGCGGCCGTGAGTGACTCCCTGCACCGACCGCCGGCCCACGCGGGATCGATCACCGATCCCGCCGCGATGTTCACCGAGCACAGCGAGACGGTCGTCACCGGCGTGAGTCTGTCCAACGGCCGCTACAGCATCGGCGAGCAGCTCGGTTCGGGTGGTTCCGCGAACGTCTACCGGGCACGCGACGAGCTGCTGTCACGCCCGGTGGCCGTCAAGCTCTTCCGCGACGAGGCGGCGACCGCGAACGACCGCCTCCGTCAGGAGCGCGAGATCCGCCTGCTCGGCGAACTGCGCCACCCGGGGCTCGTGGAGCTGTACGACTCCGGTTCCGTCGTCCATCGTGGCGTCGAGCACCGCTTCCTGGTGATGGAGTACATCCCGGGCGCCACGCTCACCGACAAGCTACAGGCGGGCCCGATGCTGCCGCGGGACGCCGCCGCGCTCGGCGCGCAGGTGGCCGACGCGTTGTCCTTCATCCACACGCGTTCGATCGTCCACCGCGACATCAAGCCCGACAACATGCTCTTCAGCGACATCGCCGCCTTCGGACACGCGAACCTCGTGAAGCTGTCCGACTTCGGGATCGCGCACTTCATCGGCGGTTCGCGTCTGACGAACACCGAGGCGATCTCCGGGACGGCGAACTACCTCTCGCCCGAGCAGGCGCTCGGCGACACGGTCAGCACGGAGACGGACATCTACTCGCTGGGCCTCGTGTTGCTCGAGGCGATCACGGGCCGTCGTGAATTCGACGGCGGGCTCGTCGAGTCAGCGATCGCCCGGTTGCACCGCGATCCCGTGATCCCGCCCGAGCTGCCGGCCGCCTGGCACCCGCTCCTGCGTTCGATGACGGCCCGTCGTCCGGAGGACCGGCCGGCGGCCCACGAAGTCGCCTCGACCCTGCGCGAGATCTGGTCGGAGTCCCGCGTCCGGCGCGTCCGCCGGGTGCGCGCGCGTCTCGGGCTCGTGACCGAGCGAGGCGTGGATCCGCGGGTGGCGCTGTTGCTCGCCGGCGCCACGGCCGCTGCCGGCCTCGCCATCGGTGTGGCCATCGGCATCTTCGCGTTCTGACCCCGTCAGCACGCGCTTTACCATGTTTCCCGCGCTTCCGGGGAAGACAGCCGGCCGGTGTACGGTCTCATCAACGATCGATTCCTTCGAGTGAAAGGGCGCCATGACGCTCTCGACCCCCTATCCGCTCGGCGTCACCCTCCGGGGCGATGGTGCGAACGTCGCCATCTACTCCGAGACCGCCGACTCCGTCACCGTGTGCCTGTTCCCCGAGGGCGGCAAGGAGCAGCAGACCCGCCTCGAACGACGGACCGGCCACGTGTTCCACGGTCTCGTCGAGGGCCTCGTGCCCGGCGTGCGCTACGGGGTCCGCGTCGACGGTCCGTGGGACCCGGCCAACGGTCTCCGGCACAACCCGGCGAAGGTGCTGCTCGACCCGCACGCGACGGCGATCACCGGACACTATGACCTGGGCCAGGCGCAGTTCAGCCACCGTCTGGACGCCCCCGAGTCGATGGACGACACCGACTCCGCGGGCCACGTCGCCCTCGGCGTGGTCACCGACCCGTCGTCCTTCGACTGGGACGCCGACGGGGCCGACGTCGCGCCACGGATCCCGCTCGCGGAGACGATCGTGTACGAGGTGCACGTGAAGGGCTTCACCAAGCAGCTCGCCGAGGTGCCCGAGGAGATCCGCGGCACCTACGCCGGTCTCGCGCACCCGGCCGCCCTCCGGTACCTCACCGACCTCGGCGTGACCGCGGTCGAACTCCTCCCCGTGCACCAGTTCGTGCAGGACAGCCACCTCGAGGAGAAGGGCCTCCGCAACTACTGGGGCTACAACTCCATCGGCTTCTTCGCCCCGCACGGCGAGTACGCGGCCGCGGGCGACACCGGTGGCCAGGTCGACGAGTTCAAGGCGATGGTGAAGGCGATGCACGCCGCCGGCCTCGAGGTCATCCTCGATGTCGTGTACAACCACACCGCCGAGGGCAACCACATGGGCCCGACGCTGTCGTTCAAGGGCATCGACAACGCCGCGTACTACCGCCTCGTCGACGAGGACCGCGAGCACTACTTCGACACCACCGGCACCGGCAACAGCGTCAACGTCGGCCACCCGGCGGCGCTCGGCCTCATCATGGACTCGCTCCGCTACTGGGTGACCGAGATGCACGTCGACGGCTTCCGCTTCGACCTCGCGACGACGCTCACCCGGCAGGACGGCTCCGCTGAGATCCACAGCGCCTTCCTCTCGCTCATCGAGCAGGACCCGGTGCTCGCGCCGATCAAGATGATCGCGGAGCCGTGGGACACCGCGGGGTACCAGGTCGGCGGGTTCCCGGCGAGCTGGTCGGAGTGGAACGGGAAGTTCCGCGACGACGTCCGCGACTTCTGGAACGGTGCCGACAGTGTGCTCGGCACGATGTCGCAGCGCGTCCTCGGCAGCCCGGACGTCTACGAGGCGTCACGTCGGTCGCCGCTGTCGAGCGTCAACTTCGTCACCGCGCACGACGGCTTCACCCTGGCGGACCTCACGGCGTACTCCGCCAAGCACAACGCGGCCAACGGCGAGGACAACAACGACGGCGAGAGCGACAACCGCTCGAGCAACAACGGCGCCGAAGGTCCCACCGACGACCCAGCGGTCAACGCGCGCCGCAACCGTCAGCGACGCAACTTCCTCGCGACCGTGCTGCTCTCGGCCGGTGTGCCGATGATCCTCGGCGGCGACGAGATCGCCCGTACCCAGGGCGGCAACAACAACGCCTACTGCCAGGACAACGAGGTGTCGTGGTTCGACTGGGAGAACGCCGACCACGAGCTCCTCGCTTTCACCAAGCGGATGATCGCGCTGCGTGTGGCCGAACCGGCGCTCCGGCCGGACTGGTTCCGTCAGGGCCCCGGCTCGAAGGCGGACGACCGGGTGTTCATCACGCGCTCCGACGACGAACCCTTCTCCGAAGACGACTGGGCGAACCCCGACGCCCGTTCGATCACCTTCGTGTTCCGGCACGCCGGCTCGGCATCGTTCGCGCTGCTGCTGAACGCGGCCGAGAACGGCGTCGAGTTCGCCCTGCCGAAGGCTCCCGGCCAGCCGTGGACCCTCATCGAGTCGAGCGACCCCGAGCAGATGCTCGCCGAGGGCTCGACGACGGTGATCGTGCAGGGCACGTCCTTCACCCTGCTGCGATCGGGGGTCACCTCATGACCACCGTGCCCGTCTCCACCTACCGGCTCCAGCTGACGGCCGACTTCCGCCTGCAGGACGCAGCCGACCTCGTCGACTACATCCGCACCCTCGGAGCGGACTGGGTGTACCTCTCGCCCATCCTCCGCGCCGAGCCCGGATCGACGCACGGGTACGACGTCGTCGACCACACCACGGTCGACCCCGAGCGGGGCGGCGCCGAGGGGCTCACGGCGCTCGCCGAAGCCGCGCACGCCGCCGGACTCGGCGTCCTCATCGACACCGTCCCGAACCACATGGGGGTCGCGACCCCGGCCGAGAACGCCTGGTGGTGGGACCTCCTCCAGCACGGCCGCGAGGCCGAGCACGCCGCCGCCTTCGACGTCGACTGGGAGGCCGGAGCCGGCAGGATCCGCATCCCGATCCTCGGTGACGTCGAGGGTGACCACAGCGCCCTCGACGACCTCACGGTCGAGGACGGCGAGCTGCGGTACTTCGAGAACCGCCTGCCCATCGCTCCCGGCACGGCGGACGACGGCGCGACGCCACGCGAGGTCCACGACCGTCAGCACTACGAGCTCGTCAACTGGCGTCGTGCGGACGCGGAACTCAACTACCGCCGCTTCTTCGCCGTGAACACGCTCGCCGCGATCCGGGTCGAGGACCCCGCGGTGTTCGACGGCTCGCACGTCGAGATCGGCCGCTGGTTCGACGAGCAGCTCGCCGACGGCATCCGCGTCGACCACCCGGACGGCCTGCTGGATCCGGGTGCCTACCTCGACCGCCTGTCCGAACGCATCGGTGGCGCACCGATCTGGGTCGAGAAGATCCTCGAGGGGGAGGAGGACCTCCCGGCAGAATGGGCGACGCTCGGCACGACCGGGTACGACGCGCTCGGCGACGTCGACCGGGTCCTCGTCGACCCCGCCGGCCTCCCGGCCCTGGCGCAGCTGGCCGGGGTGGAACTCACGCGCGACGCGTGGGACGAGCTCGTCCACACCACCAAGCGCGGCATCGCGGACGGCATCCTCGGTTCCGAGGTCCGGCGGCTCGCCCGTCTCGTCCCCGAGGTCGACGAGGCCGTCGACGCGCTGGCCGAGATCCTGACGGCGTTCCCGGTGTACCGCTCGTACCTGCCGCTCGGCGACGAGTACCTGGACGCCGCCCTGGAGACGGCGGAGACCCGCAGGCCGGAGCTCGCCGAGGCGTTCGCCGCCCTCGCGCCACGGCTTCGGAACCCGGCCGACCCGCTGGCGGCGCGCTTCCAGCAGACCTCCGGCATGGTCATGGCGAAGGGCGTCGAGGACACCGCGTTCTACCGGTACACCGCGCTCACCTCGCTGACCGAGGTCGGCGGCGATCCCGCGGAGACCGACATCAGCGTGGCCGAGTTCCACCACCGTCAAGCACGGCGGCAGGCGGAGTGGCCGTCGTCGATGACGACGCTCAGCACCCACGACACGAAGCGCAGCGAGGACGTCCGCGCCCGCATCGACGCCCTGAGCGAAGTGGCGGACCGATGGGCCGAGCACGCGGTCGCCCTGCACACGAGCAACGGCTTCCCCGACCGGCAGCTCGAACAGCTCGTCTGGCAGGCGGCGGTCGGCGCTTGGCCGATCGAACGCGAGCGACTGCACGCCTACGTGGAGAAGGCGGCCCGCGAGGCCGGTGACTCGACCACGTGGACCGCGCCGGACGCGGCCTTCGAGGTCGCCCTGCACGCTGCGGTCGACGGGCTCTACGACAGCCGTCGTGCGAACGCGGCGCTGCTCGACGCCGTCGCCGACGTCGAAGCGGCGGGCTGGACCAACAGCCTCGTGGCGAAGGCCGTCCAGCTCACGATGCCGGGCGTGCCCGACGTCTACCAGGGCAGCGAACTCTGGGACCGGTCCCTCGTCGACCCCGACAACCGTCGACCCGTCGACTACGCCGAGCGCCGCGAGCTCCTGGCGAAGCTCGACGACGGGTGGCTCCCGCCCGTCGCCGCCGACGGCGCTGCGAAGCTCCTCGTCACCTCCCGGCTCCTCCGGCTGCGCCGGAGCCACCCCGAGCGGTACACGGAGTACACGGCGCTCGCCGCGGAGGGTGCGGCCGCCGAGCACGTCCTCGCCTTCTCCCGCGGTGGTGTGCTGACGGTCGCCACCCGCCTGTCCCTCCGTCTCGCGGAGCGCGGCGGGTGGAAGAACACCAACGTCGAGCTTCCTGCGGGACGCTACGTCGAGGTGCTGACGGGCCGCGAGATCACCGGCGGACCGGTCTCCGTCGCAGCGCTCCTCGAGCAGTACCCGGTCGCCGTCCTCACCATCGCCGACGGTGACGAGCACACCGAACCGACGGACGATCAGTCGTCGGCCACCACCACGTCTGGAGACGAGGAGTCACCCCGATGACGAGTACGACCACCAGCCCCGCCGACGGCTTCCGGGTCTGGGCACCGATCGCCGAACGCGTCGAGTTGGTGCTCGGCGACGAGCGCTTCCCGATGAGCCGCGACGCGGTGGCGGAGGGATGGTGGATCGCGCTCGACGGCGACGCCCCACGCACCGCGATCGTCGACACCGACTACGGTTACGTCCTCGACGGCGACGGCCCGATCGCCGACCCGCGCTCGCGTCGCCAGCCGGACGGCGTCCACGGGCTGTCCCGCGTCGTCGCATCCGACCCCGCTCCCTCCGACGGCACGGGCTGGCGGGGTCGTCCGCTCATCGGTGCGGTGCTGTACGAACTCCACATCGGCACGTTCACCGAAGCGGCCACCTTCGACGGCGCGATCGAACGGCTCGACGACCTCGTCGAGCTCGGCGTCGACGCGGTCGAAGTCCTCCCGGTCAACGCCTTCAACGGCGTCTGGAATTGGGGGTACGACGGCGTGTTCTGGTCGGCCGTCCACGAGGCCTACGGCGGACCCGAAGGCTACCGGCGCTTCGTGCGGGCCTGCCACCAGCGTGGGCTCGCCGTCATCCAGGACGTCGTCTACAACCACCTGGGCCCGTCCGGCAACGTCCTGCCCCGGTTCGGCCCGTACCTCTCGGACGGCGTCGGCAACACCTGGGGTGACAGCGTCAACCTCGACGGCCCGGACTCGGACGAGGTGCGCCGGTACATCATCGACAGCGCCCTCATGTGGTTCGAGGAGTACGGCGTCGACGGCCTGCGGCTCGACGCCGTCCACGCCCTGCACGACGCCCGCGCGGTCCACCTCCTGGAGGAACTCGACGCGGCCGTCGACGCGCTCGCGGCGGATCTCAACCGGCCGCTCACCCTGATCGCCGAGTCGGACCTCAACGACCCGAAACTCATCACCCCACGCGGCCCCGGGGGTTCCGGTGGCTACGGGCTGGACGCGCAGTGGAGCGACGACTTCCACCACGCCCTCCACGTCGCCCTCACCGGCGAGGTGTCCGGGTACTACGCCGACTTCGCACCCCTCGGGGCGCTGGGGAAGGTCATGCAGGAGGGGTTCTTCCACAACGGGACCTGGTCGAGCTTCCGGAAGCGGCACCACGGCCGGCGGATCGACCTCGAGCGCACGCCGAGCTGGCGCCTCGTCGTCTCCGACCAGAACCACGACCAGATCGGCAACCGGGCCGTCGGCGACCGGTTGGCGGCCAGCCTCGACGACGGTCAGCTGGCCATCGCCGCCGCCGTCACCCTGCTCGGACCGTTCACGCCGATGCTGTTCATGGGCGAGGAATGGGCGGCATCGACCCCGTGGCAGTTCTTCACCTCCCACCCCGAGCCGGAGCTCGGAGAGGCGACGGCCAAGGGTCGCGTCGCCGAGTTCGCCCGCATGGGGTGGAACGAGGCCGACGTGCCCGACCCGCAGGACCCGGAGACGTACCGACGCTCGATCCTCGACTGGTCCGAACGGTCGCAGGGGCGCCATGCGCGGCTCCTGACCTGGTACCAGCGTCTGATCGAATTGCGGCGAACCGTGCCGGCCTTCACCGATCCGGCGTTCGCGGACACCACCGCAGTCGTCGACGAGTCGAACGGCTCGTTCGTGCTGCGTCGTGGATCGGCCACGCTGGCGGTCAACTTCGGGACGGAACCCGTCGAGCTCGCGCTGCGGGTCGACGATCTGCTCGACAGCTTCGGTGAGGTCGTCACCTCGGACGGTTCCATCCGTCTCGGCGCGCACTCGGTCGCGATCCTCCACCACTGAGCCGGATCCGCTCCTCGTGTGCCGTCGCCGCGGCCCACGAGGAACGTGCAGGGCTGAACCCCTACGGTGTCGTGAACCAGACCGTCGTGTCGCCGTGGATCGTGGTGCCGTCGAACGGGCCGCTCGCGACGAGCACGGACGACTCCGCGAGCGACGACGGGACCGGCACGTCGTCCGCGCCGGTGTTCGCGACGACCGTCACCGTGCCGTTGGTGAGCGCGAGGATGCTCTCCGGAGCGCCCTCGATCCACGCGACCGATCCGAGGCCCAGGCCGTGCTCACGACGCAGGCGGAGGAGCGTGCGGTACAGCTCGAGCGTCGAACCGGGGATGCCCGCCTGGGCGTCGCGCGAGTAGTCGTTCCAGTCGTCGGGCTGCGGCAGCCAGGAGGCTCCCGTGGTGTTGAAGCCGTACGCGGGGTGGCCGGCCTCCCACGGGATCGGCACGCGGCAGCCGTCGCGCCCGTAGCGCTCGTGGTTCGTGCGGAACCAGGTGGGGTCCTGACGGGCGTCGTCCGGGAGGTCGATGACCTCCGGAAGACCCAGTTCCTCGCCCTGATAGAGGTAGGCGCCACCGGGGAGACTCAGCATGAGGGCGGTCGCGGCGCGAGCGCGCTGCAGGCCGAGCGCGCGGTCCGGCTTGCCGGGGGTGTCCGGTCCGACGCCATAGCCCTGCGGGTTCTCCTCCGTGAGTGCGAGGCGGGAAGCGTGGCGGACGACGTCGTGGTTCGACAGCACCCAGGTGCTCGGTGCGCCGACCTGGGCGAAGGCCCGCAGCGACTCCGAGACGACCGTCTTGAGCGCAGCCGCGTTCCACGGCGTCTCGAGGTACGGGAAGTTGAAGGCCTGCTGCATCTCGTCGGGTCGCACCCAGAGGGCCATCTTGTCGAGCGGGTCGACCCACGCCTCGGCGCAGAGGACACGGTCGCCCTCGTACGTCGCGAGCAGCTCGTGCCAGTCGCGGTAGATCTCGTGCACGCCGTCCTGGCCCCAGTACGGCGCGGTCTCGGGCCACGACTCCGGCCCCGAGCCGGCGGCCTCGAGCGACGCGTCCACCGAGGCGCCGCCCATGCTGCCACCCTCGGCGGGCGGGGTGTAGTCGGGCAGCCCGTCGGCCTTGATCATGCCGTGCGCCACGTCGACACGGAACCCGTCGACACCGCGGTCGAGCCAGAAGCGCAGGACGCCGCGGAACTGCTCGCGCACCCACGGGTTCGTCCAGTCGAAGTCCGGCTGCGAGGAGTCGAAGATGTGCAGGTACCACTGGCCGGGGGCGCCGTCCGCCTCGACGACGCGCGTCCAGGCCGGCCCACCGAAGACGGACTCCCAGTTGTTCGGGGCCTGCTCCCCGTGTTCGCCCGTGCCGTCACGGAACATGTAGCGGGCGCGTTCCTCGGACCCCGGTCCGGCGGCGAGCGCTTCCTGGAACCAGCGGTGCGCGGTCGACGAGTGGTTCGGGACGAGGTCGACGATGACCCGGATACCGGCGCCGTGGGCGGCGGTGGTCATCGCGTCGAAATCCGCGAGCGTGCCGAAGATGGGGTCGACGTCGCAGTAGTCGGCGACGTCGTAGCCGGCGTCCTTCTGCGGGCTCGTCATGAACGGGGACAGCCAGATGGCGTCGACACCCAGTTCCTGCAGGGCGCCGAGGCGGGAGGTGATGCCGGGCAGGTCGCCGAGGCCGTCACCGTTCGCGTCGGCGAAGGAGCGGGGGTAGATCTGGTAGATGACGGCGGAACGCCACCACTCCGATCCGGGGGTGGAGCCTCCTGCGGGGGAGGCTTGCTGAGCTGCGGTCGCCGACGAGGTCGGGAGGGCGGAGTCCATGTCGCTACCCTAGGCCATCTCAGGAAACCGTCACGGACTGTTGACGTGGCCGCGGGCGGCACTCTCGAGCACGCTCATTCGGCCCTGGGGCCGCGATTCGCACGGGATTCCCGGCGACGACCCGTCAGGTGCTGCCTAGAGTGGGGACATGACGACGGAATCGGACAGCACCGCCCGCAGCACGGCCAAGCGCGTCGGAGCGCAGGCGGGGCGGGTCGCAGGTTCGGCGGCCCGGACCACCCGCGGGATCATCCGCCGGAACCCGACGGCGAATCGTGTCTACCGCGCGGGTGTCGGGGTCGTCGGCGGTGGCACGGTCGCCCTCGGCGTCGCGCTCATCCCGCTGCCCGGCCCGGGGGCACTCATCGCCGTCGGCGGGCTCGCCGTCCTCGCTTCCGAGTTCGACGGCGCCAAGCGGGCGAGTACGAAGGCGAACGCCGCCGCCAAGAAGGGTGTCGCCGTCGCGAAGGACCTCCGGGCGAAGCGCCAGGCGAAGCAGGCTGCGAAGGCCGCGCCACAGCCCTGACGACTCGGCCCGTCACCACCCTCGGTTACGGTGGACGGGTGGTGACGTCGGCGAAGGGGAACAGCGGTCGACGGCCCGCCGGATCGAAGCCGCGAGCCACCGCACGAACTCGGACCGGAGCTGCCCGGTCGGCTCCGCAGCCACGATCGCGGACCGTCGGCGCGCGCGGTGCTGCCAAGCGGCCGAACCGGACGTCCGGTCGGAGGCGTCGGCAGTCGGCCCCGATGGGGTGGGTCGTCGCCTTCGCTGCCGTGGCCGTTGGGCTCGCCGTCATCGTCGCCGTCGTCGCCTGGGGGCCGGAGCTCGTCAGGCAGGCGCAGGTGCGGGACTCGACTCTCGGCACCGCACCCCACGCCGCGGTCGAGGGACCGGGCATCCCGGCGGTGGGCTCTGCTGGGACGGCGCCTGCCGCCATCACCGATCGCGTCGATCCCACCTGGGCGTCGGCCACGGCGCAGCGGCTCGGGATCCCGGAACGCGCCATGTCCGCCTACGCCGGGGCGGCACTGGCCACCGCACAGACGCGACCCGAGTGCGGGATCGCGTGGAACACCCTCGCCGCGCTCGGCAGCGTCGAGTCCGGGCACGGGACCATTTTCGGTGGCGCCCTCGACGCCGGCGGTCGAGCGACCCCGCCGATCGTCGGACCCGCGCTCACCGGGACCGAGTTCGACGCCATCACGGACACCGACGGCGGCGCCTTCGACGGGGACGCCCGGTGGGACCGCGGGGTCGGCCCGATGCAGTTCATCCCCTCGACCTGGGCGCGGTGGGGAGCGGACGGCAACGGGGACGGCGTCGCGGACCCGCAGCAGATCGACGACGCGGCACTTGCCGCTGCCGGCTACCTCTGCCACGGCGGGCGGGACCTCCGGATCGAAGCGGACTGGGTCGCCGCGATCGCCTCGTACAACGGCGCCACCTCATACCTCGCGAAGGTCGTGCACGCCGCCGACACCTTCGCGGCCAAATGATCCGCAGGCGTGTACGAAGCACGCCTTCGGGGATGCTAGTCTCTACTGGTGCCATTTCCGCGTGAGCGGTCTGGTTCGCGCTCCGATAGCTCAGTGGTAGAGCACTTCCTTGGTAAGGAAGAGGTCGCGGGTTCAAGTCCCGCTCGGGGCTCGTTCTCTCCGTCACTGCTCTCGCCGGCATACGGAGAGACGTGGCAGGGTAGCTCAGTTGGTGAGAGCGCACGACTCATAATCGTGAGGTCGAGAGTTCGAATCTCTCTCCTGCTACGCAAGGCCCGGGGTTCCGGGCCTTTTGTTTATCACCCGGGGACGTGCAGGCGGGGGAGCCCGCATAAACCCCGCACTTTCATCATCTGACATCGACGTCACTCAGGGGGAACCATGGGCCGCAGCTCGAACCGATCCATTTCCGATTCCGGCCGCGACGAGGCACCACGTTGCCCGCGATGTGGCGGGCCGTTGCGACGCACGACCGGTATCACTGAGGACCCGTGTGCGGATGCGAGTTGCAGGGCCGCAGCAGGCGAATGACGCCGTCAGACTAGATCGCCGCAGTAGCGGCCCTCGCCGCGATCGCGGCGGCCGTCGTCGCGGTCGTGCAGGCCAAGCAGGCGTCTACGGCGCGAGCGGACGCCCAAGCCGCCAGCGTGGAGGCCGCGCAGCGAGCCGCCGACGCGAACGCCGCTCTCGCTCGTCAGGCCGAGGCCCAGGAGCGACTCGCCGACATCGCGACGCGAGTTGCGCCGTGGTCGTCGCCGCGGCAGGTTCGTGACGACGTTCGTGCCGTCACGAACACCTCCGGTCAGACCATCGAGGTGCGTGATGTCGAGGTGCGTCCCGAGGGGGCGACCAACCTCGTGAGTCTCGATGACGAGCTTCCGTGCAGATACGCGCACGGCGAGGAGCTGCAGTTCAGTGTTTATGATGCCCTTGCTCTGCGGGCGAAGTCGCTCGTTCTCGTTTGGGTGTTCGACGATGACCTTCTCGAGTGCGAGACCGTTGTCGCGCTGTAGCTCTAACCGGGCCTGAAGTCGAAACGAGTGCATCTACTGGTTCGGGTTGTGACCGGAGACGCGGGCTGTCGTCGTCAGGAAGGACGTCTAACGATCATTCCGAAGCCGCTGCGTCCTCGACTTGAAGCGGGGCTGCAGCAGCTAAAGATTCGCTGGTAGCCTGCGATCCACGCGGGTCCACTTCACGTGAGTGCGCGGAACCACGCATCCGGCCAGCTGCAAGGAGTCCACCGATGGCGCGAAGTGACACACTACGGTCGGATATTGCGCGCGCACAGGCCCGCAAGGCAGCGCTGACATCAGATGTTGCAAAGGCCGAAAAGGATGCTGCATCGTCACGCGAAGCAGCACGAAAGAAGCGGGATCAGGCGCAGCGCTCGAAGAGTGCCTCAACCGTCCGATCCGCGCTCTCAGGTGCTGAACGCGAAGATAAGAAGGTGGTCGCCGCCGAAGGCAAGGTTGCCAAAGCTCGCAAGGATCTGGCCGCGGTCGACAAGTCGATCGCGACGAAGATGACTTCATTGCGCTCAGCTGAGGAGAGCGAGCGCCGGAGCGCCGAGAGTAAGCAGAAGCAGACAGATTCACGGCGGCGGCAAGACGAGCGAGCCCATGCACGAGAGATCTCGCGGCTCAGCTCGCCCGTTGCGGAGATCCGGTACGTAGAGGTGCGTCCACCGCAGCCCGAGATTCTGCGGGTTCTCTACTTAACTGCCAATCCGGAAGCCACCGAGCAGACCATCACCGCCCCGGATGGCAGTGAACAGCGGTACGGCACCTGGCTTCGGGTTGACCAGGAGGTTCGCCAGGTCCGTCAGGCCTTGCGCAGATCCAAATACCGTGACCTAGTGCAGGTCGAGCACGCACCCGCCGCGACCGTCAACGATCTACTCGATGGGCTGAACGACTATCGACCCCATATTGTTCATTTCTCCGGACACGCAGGTCCTGACGGATTGTTGATGGAAAACGAGGCGGGCGACGAAAACGGCACAGAAGTCAACTTCGCCCTGGTTGCCCGGGTTCTCGGGGCGACCGATGACCCACCTCGCCTGCTCGTCATGAACGCCTGCGAAAGTCTGGCGGGCGCTGATGACGTACTTCGAACGGTGCCCGCCGTCATCGGTATGTCGGACAGCATCGACGATACGTCTGCGATCGTCTTCGCGTCCGCGTTCTACTCGGCCATTGCGTCCGCACAGTCGTTGTCGACGGCGCTCGACCAAGCGCAAGTTCGGATGCTCGCGGCGGCGCTGGATGGCTCGGATCTTCCTGAGCTGCGGACCCGCGACGATATCGACCCCAAGACGCTCGTGCTCGTCACGACACCTCAGTGACGTCGCGCGTCGCTGAGTCGAAGATGCGCAGCAGCGAGAAGCGGAAGCTCACTAGACCTCGCAGGTTCACGATGTGCTTGGTCTCGACGATGTCGAACGCGCTGATAGCACTGGTGGAGTTCGCACACACAGGGGAAGTCAGCGCATGAAATCGGCCTAAATAACAGACGGTCAGGACGGTAGGTTCGAAAGATGAACCTGGTGGATGACAAGCTCGAAGTGGCGCTCACCTACATTGAGGCCGTCGAACGAGCCGGGGCGGAGCTTTCGGTCGAAGCCTTCGATAGTTTCGCCACGTTGCCGAGGCCTGCTCCTGTGCGGCGGCGCGAGTCGTACATGGCGGCGATGCAAGAGGAGGCAAATCATGACTACTTCTACGAGCCTGGAGAGACGCCGAGCGCATTTCTAATCCGGTCGCGCTGGATTGACCCTGCCTCTGGGTCAGTTCGGCTTACCGCGCTCGGACGCTCCGTGCTGGCTCATGCGCGGCGCCCTGCGCTCGAGAAGCAGCCGGCGCAACCGATGACGGTGGTCATCGATCCCAACGATCCGCTTGCCTACATTCGAATCTTCGACTTGCTCGCGAGTGCTGGGCCGGGGACGCTGGTTGATCCGTACCTACACTTTCAGGGACTCTACGACCTCCGCGACCTTTCCCAGGTGAACCGAGTACTCACCTCAGATTGGGCCGACCGGAAGGGTTTGCGTCTTCAGCAGCTCGCCCGCGCGCTTGGAGCTGGCGCGATGACCGTTGAGGTGCGGACCCTTCCCCTTGCGAAGATGCATGATCGCTTTTACATCCCCGACGCGGGGCCCGTCTTTCTTCTTGGCTCAAGCCTCAACAGCATCACGACGCGTCCAGGAGTCGTGGCCCCCATCGAGGACGTAGCTGCAGCAACAGCAATTCGCAGCGCCTATCAGAACCTCTGGACCTCAGCCTCCACGCTCGAGCCGCGCGCCGCTGACGATGTCGATGGTCCAGCAAAGGGCTAGAACGGACTGACGTTCCTTTACAAGACTCGGACGCGTCGACAGGCCGAGCCCGTTTCTCGGTGGAGAAGGAACGGCGTGGCTGCTATAGCTCTGCGTTCATGTATCCTCTTCCCACCAGGGGGATGAATTGGCCGAAGAATCGAACGAACCAAGCCCGAATGAGGCATGGAAGAAACCTGTCTACAAGGGCAGAGATCTCGGGCGGTTCAACGAGCGAGAACAGCCGAAGTCCGCGGAACCGCCAAAACGCCCGAACCGCCAGCCTCCCAAGCCGAAGAAGTAGGCGTGATGCGTTCCGAGGATCTGCAGGGGAAATCTGAGCAACTGGCGCTGATATCGAGAGAGCTCGACAGCGAGATTGCCTCGCAGTCCCAGCGCTCGGCAGCCATGGAGCAGCGGGCGACACTGCTGATCGGCGCGGCCAGCGTGGTTGGAGCCTTGCAAGCGACAGACGGATTCTCCTGGTTCGTCGGTGCGAACCTCCTTCTCAGCTTTGTCGCTGCCTTGGCTGGAGTGATCGCTGTCTTCCCGCGTCGGGGCGATGCGCTGGACGTCCGGCCGATGCGAAACGCCGTACTCGGGATGGACTCGCTATTGGCCGAATACAGGATCGCCGACACCAAGCTGGAGATATTGGAAGCGGACGAGACGTGGCTGTCCAACCGTGGAGCGATTGTGAGGATCGGGTTCATCGCTCTGACGCTGAGCATCGCTGTTGCCCTCCTCGCACTGTTCTCGCCCGCAGACTCCGCTGAACAGCCCGAGGCTCCCAGCCCGACTACATCGGTAGGTCCCTGACAGTGGCGGATGAGCGCGATGACGACGACCTCCCACCCGAGGAGTGGACGAAGAAGATATTCAAGAAAGCGAGGAACCCCATGGCGAAGAACGACGAGGACCGACATGTCGTGCCGAATATGGATCGAGGCGGATGGGACGTGGTGAAGGAAGACCACCAACGCTCCTCCGGCCACTTCGACACCCAGAAGGAGGCGATCACGCGCGCGAAAGAGATCGTTGAAAAAACGGGAGATGGCAAGGGCGATGTCAGGATTCACGGCAGGGATGGCCGCATTCGGGACAGCGACTCGGGCTCGAAGAATGAAAGCCCCAAGAAGGATCGTAAACATTGATCAATGGCTGTATTAGCTTCGTCGGGTCTACAGAAATACGTCACGCGTAGAGCCGAATGTGGACTCAAACAGGGAAAAAAGGTCCGTGACGGCGGCCCGCCGAAACGCTCGTGAATCCCACGCCGGGGTGCACAACGCGTACGGTTCTGGCTGCACTTCCGTCGATGTGTTGTCCGGGATGGAAGTCCGGCCGCGTCGATAGGATGCACACATGAGCGACCACACCGAAGCGTCGATGGCCGAGGTACCCGCAGGAGATGCGCCCGGCCGGCGGCGGACATACCCACGCTGGTGGTTGATCGTTCTGGCGGTTGCGCTCGTGCTTGTCGGCGGCGCGTGCGTCGCGGGGATCATCCTGTTCCCGACCGACGCGAAGCGCGCCATCAGCGAGTGCCAGGACGACGTCCTTGGGCGACTGAAGTCGCCGTCGACCGCGCAGTTCACCGAGGTCGAGATCCAGACAGACGACGACGCTCGTGAGATCGCAGCTGCGCGCCCGATCCAGGACGACGAGAACCCCATCTTCATCATCGAGGGTCGAGTGGACGCGCAGAACGCGTTCAGCGCGATGGTTCGGTCCACCTTCACCTGCACGACCCAGAAGTTCGGCCCCGTGTGGACGACGGACTCCGTGCTGTACGAGTAGGTCTGTCGCACCCGCGGCGTACGATCGCGGCATGCTGGACGTCCGAAACCGATCCGCTACGACGTCGAGGCTCACTCCTCGAGCACGCTGGTGGAGGTGCTGTCGGTTCCGTTCACGGGTTCAGTATGACAAGAGGCCCCGGTTCGCAGGGGTGTGCCGCATGGGCAGCGCTCCCCATCGCTGCAGCCGCGGGAACCGCGCCGGGAGCGACGGTCTCTGACAGAATCGGGCCATGGAAAGCGCACCGATCATGGCCTGGACCCTGCAGAACGAGATTCCGATCCCCGCGGATGTGACCCAGCTGCTCGTGCAGGGGGAACAGGCGGTTGCGGCGTTCAAGACGTTCCGCGACTCCGCGGTGTTCACCACCAAGCGCCTCATCGTGCGCGACGCGCAGGGCATCTCCGGCAAGAAGGTCGAGATCTACTCCCTCCCGTACAGCTCGATCAACATGTGGTCCTCCGAGAACGCCGGAACCCTCGACTGGAACTCGGAGATCGAACTCTGGACCAAGGCCGGGCACATCAAGGTGAAGCTCGCGAAGGGCGTCGACGTCCGTCGTCTCGACAGCCTCATCGCGTGGGCGGTCCTCCAGGCGCACTAGCGCGTGACGAACATGCAGGAGACACCCGCCGCGGACGTGATCTTCATCGGAGGTCGGTCGGGCGTCGGGAAGACGTCGGTCGCTGCTGAAGCATCCAAGATCCTGCAACGCGCCGACCTTCCTCATGCCGTCATCGACGGCGACAATCTCGATCAGGCGTACCCGGAACCGTGGCGCAACGGCAGAGACCTGGCAGAGCAGAACCTTGCGGCCATGTGGGCGAACTACCGGTCGGCAGGCTACTTCCGCCTCCTGTACACGAACACCGTCAGCGTGCTGCAGATCCCCACGCTGGCCGCCGCCCTCGGCACAGACGTCCGTTCGTTCGGCGTGCTCTTGACCGCGACCGACACGACCGCCGCGCAGCGTCTCGCTCGGCGCGAGATCGGGACGGCGCTCGAGGAGCATCTCGAGCGGAGTGTCATAGCGGCCGCGAAGCTGGACGAGGCGAGCACGGCGCGCAGGATCGTCACCGATGATCGGGCCGTGCAGGAGATCGCTCACGAGATCCTCTGGGCGGCAGGCTGGCTGGCCGATCCCGGTCGCCGGAGCCACCCGAGCGCGTAGCGCCGGGCTAGAGGCCGGGCCGCGTCACCGGTCCCAGATGCTGCGGTAGCCCGGCGAGAAGGCGATCATCGCCGCGAGCAGGGTGCCGATACTGAGAAGCGGGAGCGCCGGCCCGAGCTCCCAGGGCGAGTCCGCGAAGATGCCCATCAGCATCACCATCCAGGCTCCGAGGTTGCCGAGGATGAGCACGATGATGACGGTCACGGCCGTGGCGCCCGCCCGGGCCGAGATCCGTTTCCCTCGGAACACCGGGGTGGTGCAGATCGCCGCGATGATCACCAGGATGAGCAGGAGGAACGCGCTCGCGAACAGGATCGAGGCGGCCTCTGGATCACCGTCGTCGTCGCGATCGGCGAACCCGCCGAGGAAGAAGAAGAGGTTGAAGACCTCCGTGCCCTCGTCGTCGGTCGTCTGACTGGCGAACGGGACGAACAGCGAGAGGATGAGCGCGACCTCCAACAGCAGCATCGGGAACGAGATCAGCATGGATTCGATGCTCGCCACGCGCTGTTCGAGCCGGGTGCGCGCCGCCTGCGCCGCGACCGACTCGGTCGGACCCGCCTGCCCCTGGCTCTCGGATGCACTCATCGCTGACCCCCGTCTCGGCTACCGCGAAGGCGGGCCACCGGTTGTGTCCTCGACCTCCGACCTGGTCATGGTAGCCGCGAAGGACCGACAGCGTCGAAGCCTGGCTGAGCGCGTCAGGCGGCTTCCGACTCCGCCGGACGCTCCTCGCGCAGGGCCGGGCAGTGCTCCGGCGTCGGGTGGAGCGTGATGTCGATGACCGCTTCGAGGCGGGCGCGCGCGGCCTCGAGGTCCGCCATCTGCGCCGTGATGCGGTCGCGTTCGGTCCGAAGCAGCTCAAGAGACGCCGGCGTCGCCACCCCTGCGTCGACGCAGGGGAGGAGTTGCACGATGGTGCGGCTCGGGAGGCCGGCCGCGAAGAGCTGCTGCACGAGCTGGACCCGGTCGACCGCCGCTCGTTCATAGCTCCGTTGGCCGCTCGTCGTGCGTGTGGCGGTGAGCAGCCCCTGCTCCTCGTAGTACCGGAGCGAGCGGACGCTCACCCCGGTCCGAGCCGCGAGATCCCCGATGCGCATCGATCTTCCATTCCTGGCTTGCACCTGACATTGATGTGAGGTCTTAGCCTAACCAGGCTGCTGCGGGATCGCCCCGCACGCGGAAGGGAATCATGGACATCGCAGGATCCGTCGCACTCGTCACCGGCTCGAACCGGGGCATCGGGCGCCGATTCGTCACCCAGCTGCTCGAGCGCGGCGCAGCGAAGGTGTACGCGACCGCGCGTCGCCCGGAGCTCGTCGACATCCCCGGTGTGGAGGTGCTGCAGCTCGACATCACCGACCAGGCCTCCGTCGAGGGGGCGGCCGCGTTCGCGACCGACGTCACCCTGCTCGTCAACAACGCCGGCATCGCCACGCAGGGCTCGATGCTGACCGGCGACCTCGCCGACGCTCGACGCGAGATGGACACCCACTACTGGGGCAACCTCGCCATGGTGCGTGCGTTCGCTCCGGTGATCGAGGGGAACGGGGGCGGGGCGATCGTCAACGTGCTCTCCGCCCTGAGCTGGTTCGCCCACCCCGGCTCCGGCGGATACGCCTCGGCCAAGGCGGCGGAGTGGAACATGACGAACGCGGTCCGCCTGGAGCTCTCGCCGAAGGGTGTCTCGGTGCAGGGACTGCACCTCGGCGCCGCCGACACCGACATCATGGCGGGGTACGAGGGGCCGATGGTCGACCCGGCGGACGTCGCCCGCGCGAGCCTCGACGGTGTCGAGCAGGGTGTCGCGGAGGTCGTCGTCGACGAGTGGAGCGCCATGGTCAAGGCCTCGCTCGCCAACGCCCCCGAGGGGTTCTACGCGCAGTTCGCCTGAGGCTCTCCCAAGCGCGCGGTGTCCCGTCCGGGTTCGACGGCTCCGGGACGCCGCCGCAGGGGAGCACGCATACTGGATGCCATGAGTGACGACACGGGGGCGCAGCGGCACGGCCGGGGAGGCGTCGACGACGCCGTCCTCGAGTCGACGATCCTGGACCTCCTCGGCAAGCGTGCCGTCACCTCCTCCATCTGCCCGTCCGACGCGGCCCGAGCCGTCGGCGGCGAGGACTGGCGCGAGCTGATGGACGACACCCGCCGGGTCGCCTGGCGACTCGTCGACGAGGGCCGGGTGCGGATCACCCAGGGCGACGAGGCGGTCGATCGCGAGACCGTCCGTGGCCCCATCCGGATCCGCTGGGCGACGGAAGCCGGGAGCGACACCGAACGGTGAGGGCGCCCGTTGGCTTGCGACCGGTGGTCCATGCGCCGTCGGCGGTTAGGCTTGGGGGCATGACCATCGCCCTCGTCCGTCACGGACAGACCGCCTGGAACTTCGAACGACGGTTGCAGGGGACGACGGACATCCCGCTGAACGACACGGGGCGGGAGCAGGCGGCGACGGTCGCCCCTCGGCTCACCGGCACCTGGGACGTCGTGGTCAGCTCCCCGCTCGGCCGCGCACGCGAGACGGCGCAGATCATCGCCGACGCCCTCGGGCTGGAACTCGGCGGCACCTACCCCGACATGGTCGAGCGCCACTACGGCGACGCGGAAGGCGCGACCGCGCAGATGGTGCTCGACAACTGGCCCGACCACCAGTACCCGAACCTCGAGACCGAGGAGTCGGTCATCGAACGCGGCATGCGCGGCATCGAGGAGATCACTCGCGACCACCCGGGCAAGAACGTGCTCGTCGTGAGCCACGGCACGCTCATCCGCCTGACCCTGAGCCACCTGTCGGGCACCACGGTCCCGCCGCTCGAGAACTGTTCCGTGTCGGTCATCGAGGCGACCGACGATGGCTGGTCGCTCCTCGACGCCGGAACCGCTCGCACCACCCCGTCCCTCGAGACGGCACTCTCCGGCCCCACCGCACGGTGACCGGCGACGACGCGACCGGCCGTCCGGTCCGATCCGCGTCCGGCATCGCCTGGCTCATCGGGATCGGCCTGACTGCCGGGTTCCTGTCGGGGCTCTTCGGCGTCGGCGGCGGCATCCTCATCGTCCCGGCCGTGGTGTTCCTCCTCGGGTTCGGGCAACGGCTCGCCGCTGGGACCTCGCTCGCCGCGATCGTCCCCACGTCGCTCGTCGGGGTCATCTCCTACGCGGTGAACGGGACGGTCGACTGGGTGGCGGCGATCCTGCTGGCGGTCGGCGCGATCGGTGGCGCCCAGCTCGGCAGCTACCTCCTGGCGAAGCTCCCGAAACGCGCGCTGCAATGGGGGTTCATCGGGTTCCTCCTCGTCGTGGTGGTCTCGCTGTTCCTCATCGTCCCGTCCCGCACCGCGGAGATCGATCTGCACGTGGGCTCGATCATCGGCCTCATCCTGCTGGGATTCCTGACCGGGGTCCTGTCGGGACTCCTCGGGATCGGCGGTGGTGTCGTCGTGGTGCCGATGCTCATCCTGCTGTTCGGTGCGAGCGACCTCATCGCCAAGGGCACGTCGTTGCTCATGATGGTGCCGACCGCGATCTCCGGCACCGTCGGCAACGTCCGGCGTGGCAACGTCGACCTCCGGGCGGCGGCGATCATCGGGGTCGCGGCGTGCACGACGACCGCCCTCGGTGCCATCGTCGCGTCGGTCGTCCCACCGTTCGTCGGCAACCTGCTCTTCGCGGCGTTCCTCGTGGTCATCGCGATCCGCATGGTGTTCCAGGCGTTGAAGCGCTCCTGATCACCCCGGTCGTCGATCCGGCTCCAAGACCCCCTGGCCGGGCCAGCGGGTAGGCTGGAGGGCGTGTCAGTGAACCCAGAACTCGCCGGTCGGGTCTTCCCGCCCGTCGCCCCGTACCTGGTCGGACGCGAGAAGATCCGCGAGTTCTCGCGGGCCGTCTTCGCGACGAACCCCATCAACCTCGACCCGGAAGCGGCACGCGCCGCAGGCCACGCCGACGTGGTCGCGCCGCCGACCTTTGCGGTCGTCGTGCAGGAGCACACGCTGCAGCAGCTCCTCGCCGAGCCGGACGTCGGCATCGACTTCAGTCGGGTCGTCCACGGCGATCAGCGGTTCGTGCACCACCGCCCGATCGTCGCAGGCGATGAACTGACGGCGCAGCTGACGGTCACCTCGATCAAGTCCCTGGGCGGCCACTCCATGGTGACGTGCGACTCGGTCATGACCGATGCCGACGGCGAGCCGGTGGTCACCGCGACCTCGACGCTCGTGGTGCGAGGAGACGAAGGATGAGCGACGTGCAGCAGACGACTCCCGCCATGCCCGCTGTCGGCGACGTCGTCGCCGAGCGGACGGTCCACCTCACCCGCGACGCGCTCGTGCGCTACGCCGGTGCCTCGGGTGACTTCAACCCGATCCACTACCGCGACGACGTCGCCGCGTCCGTCGGGCTGCCCGGCGTCCTCGCGCACGGCATGCTGACGATGGGGATCGCCGCGCAGCCGGTGGTCGACTGGATCGGCGACCCCGGCCGCGTGCTCGACTACCAGGTGCGGTTCACCCGCCCGGTCGTCGTCGACCCGGAGACCGGCGCAGAGCTCCACATCGTCGCGAAGGTCGGCAAGCTCGACGCCGACGCGCAGACCGCACGCATCGACCTCACCGTCACCTTCGCCGAGCAGACGGTGCTCGGCAAGGCGCAGCTCGTCGTCGGCTTCGCCTGAGCCGCGGAGCGTCATGACCGACACCATCAGTCTGCGCGAGCTCACCACCCTGCAGGTGGGTGGGCCCGCTGCAGCCTTCGTGGAGTGCACGAGCGAGGCCGAGCTGATCGACGCCGTGCTCGACGTCTGGAACACCGACCAGCCGTGGCTGCTGCTCGGGGGCGGATCGAACCTCCTCGTCGGCGACGAGCCGATCGAGGCCACCGTCATCAGGGCGGCGAACCGCGGCATCGAACGGCTCGAGGCACCGGCCGGACGCGTCCGGTTGCGGGTGCAGGCCGGCGAGGACTGGGAGGCGCTCGTCGCCTACACGGTGGAGCACGGGTTCGCAGGCATCGAGGCACTGTCGGGCATCCCGGGATCCTGCGGGGCGGCCCCGGTCCAGAACATCGGCGCCTACGGACAGGAGATCGTGTCGTCGCTCGTCGCGGTCGATCTGCTCGACGAGGAGTCGCAGACCGTCGAGCGTGTACCTGCCGCCGAGCTCGGCCTCGGATACCGGACATCGGTCCTGAAGCGTCACGGCGGTGGGGAGCCCGAACGGTCGGGCGTGGTCGTGGCGATCGTCATCGAGCTCGACGACGTCGGTCCCGACGGTCTCGCCGCGCCGATCGCCTACCAGCAGCTCGCCTTCGCGCTCGGCGTGGAGGTCGGCGAGCAGGTCCGTCTGGCCCAGGTGCGCACGACGGTGCTCGCGCTCCGTGCCTCGAAGGGCATGGTGCTCGACCCGGACGACCCCGACACGGCCAGCGCCGGATCGTTCTTCACCAACCCGATCGTGTCCGAGCACGTCGCCCGCTCGCTCCCCGGTGACGCTCCCTGGTGGCCCGTCGACCCGCCGGCCGACGACGACACCGAGTACGTCTACCCGCTCGGCGAGGTCGTCAACCCGCCCCGGCCGACTCCCGTGGAACGGCTGGCGAAGCTGTCGGCGGCCTGGCTGATCGAGCGGGCCGGCGTCCGTCGCGGGTTCGCGCTCCCCGGATCGCACGCCGCGGTCTCCACGAAGCACACCCTCGCACTGACCAACCGGGGCGGGGCGACCGCCACCGAGATCGCCGAGCTCGCCCGCTTCGTGCAGGCGCGGGTCCACGCCGAGTTCGGGGTGCTCCTGCAGCCCGAACCCGTGGTGGTCGGCGTCACGATCTGAGCCGCACTGTCGTCCGCGTGCCGACCGTCCGCCCACCGAACACGGGCGGGCGGACGACGGATCAGGACGCGAAGAGACGCTGCAGCCGCTGGACGCCCTCGAGGAGCTGGTCGTCGCCGAGTGCGTAGCTGAACCGCAGGTACCCGGACGGCCCGAACGCCTCGCCGGGGACGGCGGCGACCTCGGCCTGGTCGAGCATGAGGTCCGCGAGCTCGAGCGAGGTCGTGGGCGTCACACCGCCGAACGTCCGGCCGAGCAGCGCCGTCACGTCGGGGTAGACGTAGAAGGCACCCTGCGGGGTGGGGGTCGCGAAGCCGTCGATCTTGTTGAGTTCCCCGACGATGAGCTTGCGGCGGCGGTCGAAGGCCTCGCGCATGGAATCCGCAGCGTCCTGCGGGCCGGTGAGAGCCGCGATCGCCGCGCGCTGCGCGATGTTGTTCACGTTGCCGGACAGGTGCGACTGCAGGTTACCGAGCGCCTTGATCGCGTCCGCCGGGCCGACGGTCCACCCCACACGCCAACCGGTCATCGCGTAGGTCTTCGCCACCCCGTTGACGAGGAGGGTCTGCTCCGCGAGCTCGGGGACCGCCTCGACGATGGACGTCGCTTTCGTCGCCTGTCCTGAGCCTGCCGAAGGGTAGGTGAGGTTCTGGTAGATCTCGTCGGAGATGACCCAGATGCCGTGCTCGAGCGCCCACTCGCCGATGGCCTTCGTCTGTTCGGGGGAGTAGACGGAGCCGGTCGGGTTCGACGGGGAGACGAAGAGGAGGACCTTGGTCCGTGGGGTGCGCGCCGCCTCGAGCTGCTCGACGGTGACCTGGTAGTTCTGCGAGGCGTCGGCGAAGACGTCGACCGCGACACCGTCGGCGAGGGCGATGGCCTCGGGGTAGGTCGTCCAGAACGGCGTGGGCACGATGACCTCGTCGCCGGGGTTCAGCAGCACCTGGAACGCCTCGTACACCGACTGCTTGCCGCCGTTCGTGACGATGACCCGGCCGGGGTCGACCTCGAGACCGGAGTCGCGGAGCGTCTTCTCGGCGATCGCCGCACGGAGGTCGGGCAGGCCGGCTGCCGGTGTGTAGCGGTGCGCCTTCGGGTCGCGCGCGGCGACGAGGGCGGCCTCGACGATGTGCTCGGGGGTCGGGAAGTCGGGCTCGCCCGCCGCGTAGGAGATGACGGGGCGACCCTGCGCCTGCAGGGCCTTCGCCTTCGCGTCCACCTTCAGCGTGGCGGACTCGGCGATCGCTGCGATCTTCGTGGACAGGCGGGGCGTGGAGGTCGATTCAGGCACGACTCCGAGCGTACCCAACCCGGTGTCGCGAGGACAGTGCGTGACGCGGACCTGACCTGTCGGGAACGGACCTATCGGGACCGGGCGCCGTCGACGGCCGCTGCCGCCCAGGCCACGCCGACGCCGATGGCGGCGGAGACGCCCGTCATGAGGTCCTCACGGGTGACGCCCGACCAACCGGTATGGGTCAGGCGCTCGGTCAGCACCGGCACGGCGGCGAAGGCGAGCAGGAGGGCGAACGTCGACAGGGATCGGCCCCGCACGATCAACCAGACCGCGGCAGCGGTGAACGCGCCGAGGGTGACCGACATCGATCCGTAGAGCAGGAACGGCGTCGTCGCGTTGGTCACCGTCGCCGACCCGAACGCATGGACCACGAGACCGGCCACGACGACGACGGAGGCGAGCACGCGCCGCGCGAGGGAGACCGGGGCGATCAGGGCACCGGCCACGAGGACCGCACCGCCGACGAAGAACTGAAGGAGCAGGGTGGCGATGACATCGGCGTCCGACTGGAGCCACATGACGTTCAATCCGGCGCGCATGGCGAGGTAGCCACCCAGGACGACGGCCACGAGCGAAGCGCCGTATCGGCTCGACGCGTTCCATCGACCCACCGGCGGTTCCGGCGCGGTCGTGCCGAGGGACGGGAGACGGGCGGGCGTCGCTTCCTGCACGTTCTGGGTCATACGCCCGACTCTACGGTGCCGTCCGCAGGTCGGCCAGAGCACGGATGCACCGCCGCTCGCCGTCGGTCCCCGGAAGGATTCCGGGCGACTTCCGACGACGAGCGGCGGGCAGGAGCGCTGGACGTCGCACACCTACGCCGGGTCGACCAGGTGACGGGCGTACGCCGGCAAGCTGAGGAACGTCGGGAACTCGTCGCGGAGCGCCACCTCGCGGAACAGCTCGGCGGCGTCGTCGAAGCGGTCCTCGGCCGTCCGGGGGAGCGAGACGAGCAGCTCGTCGAGGAGGCCCTCGACGCGCTCCCGGGTGATCGGCCGGCCGTCGTCCGTCGCGACGTCCTGGTGGATCCACTGCCAGATCTGCGAGCGGCTGATCTCCGCCGTCGCGGCGTCCTCCATCAGCCCGTCGATGGCCGCCGCGCCGACCCCGCGCAGCCAGGAGTCGAGGTACCGGACGGTGATCGACACGTTGTCGCGGAGACCGGCGTCGGTGACGGCACGACCGATGCGCACGTCGAGCAGCTGCGCGGGGGTGACCGACACGTCGTCCCGCAGTCGCTCGAGTTGGTTGGGGCGTTCGCCGAGGACCGCATCGAACTCGTCCCTCGCTGCCCGGACGAGTCCCGGGTGCGCCACCCAGGTCCCGTCGAACCCGTCGGCCGCCTCCCGTCGCTTGTCGGCCGAGACCTTCTCGATGGCCCTCGCTGTGGCCTCCGGGTCCCGGCTGTTCGGGATGAAGGCCGACATGCCGCCGATCGCGTGCGCGCCGCGTCGGTGACAGGTCTGCACGAGCAACTCGGTGTACGCCCGCATGAAGGGCACCGTCATCGTGACCTCGCTCCGGTCGGGCAGGACGAAACGGGCTCCACGACCGCGGTAGTGCTTGATGATCGAGAAGATGTAGTCCCACCGTCCGGCGTTGAGGCCGGCGCAGTGGTCGCGGAGCGCGTACAGGATCTCGTCCATCTCGAACGCCGCCGGGAGCGTCTCGATGAGGACGGTCGCACGGATCGTGCCGTGTACCAGTCCCAGGCGCTCCTCCGTGAAGGTGAAGACGTCGTCCCAGAGCTTCGCCTCCTCGCTCGACTCCAGCTTCGGGAGGTAGAAGTACGGCCCTCGACCCGAGGAGATGAGGGCCTCGGCGTTGTGGAACACGTACAGGCCGTAGTCGACGAGACTCCCCGACGCCGCCATGGAGGCGCCCGTGCGGTCGACGAAGCGCAGGTGCTTCTCGACCAGGTGCCAGCCGCGCGGGCGCATGACGATCGTGGGTGTCTCGGTCGCCGTGACGCGGTACTCCTTGCCCGCCTCGCTCGTGAACGTCAGCTCGCCGCGGATCGCGTCGCGGAGTGAGAGCTGCCCGCCGATGACGTTGGCCCAGGTCGGGCTCGTGGCGTCCTCCTGATCGGCGAGCCAGACGTCCGCTCCGGAGTTGAGCGCGTTGATGGTCATCTTCGGATCGGTCGGTCCGGTGATCTCGACCCGGCGGTCCTCGAGGCCGGGTCCGGCACCGGCGACCCGCCAGGAGGCGTCCTCACGGATCGCCGCGGTGTCGTCGCGGAACTTCGGGTCACGGCCGTTGCCGATCTCGAACCGTCGGCGCATGCGCTCGGCGAGGCGATCGTGCCTGGCGCCCGCGAACCGCTGGTGCAGCTCTGCGAGGAAGGCGAGGGCGTCCGGCGAGAGGATCTCCTCGGAGCGGTCGAGGCGTCGACCGACCACCTCGATGGCGGGGCCGGTGCGCTTCGTCGGAACCGGTGCGGTGGCGGGCGTGGGCGGGGAGGCGAGGATGGTATTCATGGGGTGACTCCGTTTCGGATGGTGGCCCTTCGACAAGCTCAGGGACCGGGTGTGTGTCGCAGCGACCGCGGGTGGGGTGAGGGACCGGGTGTGGGCTCAGGGACCGCGGGTGGGGCGGGGCTCAGTGGAACTGCTGTTCCTCGGTCGATCCGGCGAGCGCGAGGGTGGCGCTGCCGGGGTTGAGCGCGGTCGCGACGAGGTCGAAGTAGCCGGTGCCGACCTCCCGCTGGTGCTTCGTGGCGGTGTAGCCGTGGGCTGCTGAGGCGAACTCGGCCTCCTGGAGGTCGACGTACGCGCTCATCGCACGCTTCCGGTAGTCGCTCGCCAGCGTGAACATCGAATGGTTGAGGGCGTGGAAGCCGGCGAGGGTGATGAACTGGAAGGCGTATCCCATGGCGGCGAGTTCGCGCTGGAAGGATGCGATCTGCGCGTCGTCGAGGTGCGACCGCCAATTGAACGACGGGGAGCAGTTGTAGGCGAGTTTCTTGCCGGGGAACCGTTCGTGGACCGCCTCGGCGAAGCGGCGGGCGAGGTCGAGGTCGGGCTCCGCCGATTCGACCCAGAGGAGGTCGGCGTACTCCGCGTAGGCGAGGCCACGGGCGAGCACCGGACCGATGCCGTTCTCCACCTCGTAGAAGCCCTCCGGGGTGCGGTTCCCGTTCAGGAACGGCTGGTCGCGTTCGTCGATGTCGCTCGTGATCAGCGTGGCGGCGAGCGCGTCGGTGCGGGCGATGACGACCGTGGGGACACCGGCGACGTCTGCCGCGAGGCGTGCCGCGTTGAGCGTCCGGATGTGCTGGCCCGTCGGCACGAGGACCTTGCCGCCCATGTGGCCGCACTTCTTCTCAGCCGCGAGCTGGTCCTCCCAGTGGACGCCTGCCGCGCCGGCCTGGATCATGCCGGACATGAGCTCGTAGGCGTTCAGCGGGCCGCCGAAGCCCGCTTCCGCGTCGGCGACGATCGGGGCGAGCCAGTCGATCGCCTCACGTCCCGGGGCTTCGCCGAGGGGCGCCTCCGCGAAGTCGATCTGTTCGGCTCGGAGGAGCGCGTTGTTGATCCGGCGGACGACCGCGGGCACCGAGTTCGCCGGGTAGAGGCTCTGGTCGGGGTAGGTCTGCCCGGACAGGTTCGCGTCGGCGGCGACCTGCCACCCGGAGAGGTAGATGGCCTTGAGGCCCGCCCTGACCTGTTGGACGGCCTGGTTGCCGGTGAGGGCTCCGAGAGCCGGAACCCACTCCTCGGTGTGGAGGAGGTTCCACAACCGCTCGGCGCCCCGACGGGCGAGGGTCGGTTCCTCGCGGACGCCGCCGCGGATACGGATGACGTCGGCCGCGGTGTAGTCACGCCGGACGCCGTCCCAGCGCGGGTCGGTGTCCCACTCCTCCTGCAGCTCCTCGGCGGTCTGCGTCTGGTCGCCGGCACGGAGCGGGCTGCGGTGGTCGGATGGGCTGGTGGCGGCGTTGCTCACGGTGGCTCCTGAGGGTCGGATGCGGTCGGTCTGGAGATGCTGTGGGACCGATCCTGTGCCCGCCGGAACCCCGATGACCGCGATCCGTGAGCAGAAGAACGGCCGACCTTCTGGTTGCCGGAACAACCGAGCCGTGTGAGCATGATCCCCATGACCAGCACCGTCGCTGCTCCACCCGACTCCGCCTTCCCTGGTGACGCCGCCCCTGCCCACGCCGACGCCCTCGTCCTCGGGCGCCGGATCCGTGACGCCCGCCTGCGCGCCGGCCTCACGCTCGACGACCTCGCCCGCGCGATGGACCGCGCTCCGTCGCAGGCGTCGGCCGTCGAGAACGGGCACCGCGAGCCGAGCCTGGCGACGCTCCGCCTCATCGCCGCGGCCGTCGGCACCTCGGTCGACGACCTCCTCCGCGACGAGCCGCCGAGCGAGCGGGCCGCCCTGGAGATCGCCGTCGAGCGGGCACAACGGGGCACGGTCTTCTCCGCGCTCGGGATCACGCCCATCCGAGTCTCACGGGGAACGGCCGACGAGACCCTGCGTGCCGTCCTCGCGCTCCACGACGAGGTCGCGAGACTGCATCGTGAACGGGCGGCGACGCCGGAGGAGGCGCGCCGGGCGAATGCGGCCCTGCGCGCGGACATGCGGGCAGCCGACAACTACTTCCCCGAGCTCGAGGCCGTCGCGAAGGGGCTCCTCGACGCCGTCGGCTACACCGGCGGGCCGGTCTCCCACCAGACGGTCTCGGAGATGGCGCAGTACCTCGGGTACTCGCTCCACTCGGTCTCCGACCTGCCGCATTCGACACGGTCGGTCACCGATCGACGGAACGGGCGCATCTACCTGCCGACTGAATCGTCCGTGTCGCGCGACTCGCGGTCACCCATCCTGCAGGCGTTCGCCAGCCACCTCTGCGGACACGAGGAGCCGAGAAACTACGCCGACTTTCTGCGGCAGCGCGTCGAGACCAACTACCTGACGGCCGCACTGCTGCTGCCCGAGCGCGACGCCGTCCGGGTGCTCGGCGCGGCGAAGCAGCTGCGGCGCATCTCGATGGAGGACCTGCGCGACGCGTTCGCCGTGTCCTACGAGACGGCAGCGCACCGGTTCACGAATCTCGCGACGAAGCACCTCGGTCTCCCGGTGCACTTCATGAAGGTGCACGAGTCGGGGACGATCATCAAGGCCTACGAGAACGACGGCGTGACCTTCCCCTCCGACGTCCTGGGCGCGGTCGAGGGCTCGCCCGTCTGCCGCAACTGGACAGCCAGGACGGTCTTCGACGTCGAGGACCGCTTCAGCCCCTGGTACCAGTACACGGACATGGACACCGGCACCTTCTGGTGCACCTCCCGCATCGAGCGGGCGAAGGAGGGGGAGTACTCGGTGAGTGTCGGCGTGCCGTTCGCGCACGTCAAGTGGTTCCGAGGCCGCGAGACGCCGCACCGGGCCACGTCGAACTGCCCGGACGAGCGGTGCTGTCGACGCGCGTCACCGGCGCTCGCCGAACGCTGGGCTGGTCAGGCCTGGCCGGCGGCGCGGACCCCGACGAGTCTGCTCGCGGCACTGCCGACGGGCTCGTTCCCCGGGGTCGACTCGGTCGAGGTGTACGAGTTCCTGGAGTCCCATGCCCCACCTGCAGCGGAGTGAGCTGAGGCGCCCCGTCGCGCCGCGGTCCGCGGGGTGACGAGGCGCCTCAGGTCGAGCGGATCAGCTGGCGAGGCGCGGGTAGTCCGTGTAGCCCTCGGCGCCGGGGCCGTAGAAGGTCGCCGGGTTCGGCGTGTTCTCCTCGTGCTCGCCCGCCCAGCGCTCGACGAGGTCCGGGTTCGCGATGGCCAGACGGCCCACGGCGACGGCGTCGGCGTGTGCGTTCTCGACGAGCGCGATCGCCTCCTCGCGGGTCGTGACGGTGCCGAAGCCGCTGTTCACGATGAGGTTGCCGCCGAAGTGACCGCGGAGGTCCTGCACCAGGGCACCGGCCGGCTCCTCGTGGAGGATGCTGAGGTAGGCGAGCCCGAGGGGGGCCAGGGCGTCGAGCAGCGACGCGTAGGTGGCGCGGACGTCGGCCTCGTCGGTCTCCGCCGTGTCGCCGGCGCCGTTCATCGGGGAGATGCGGATGCCGACGCGTGCTGCGCCGACCGCCTCGGCCACGGCGCGGACGACCTCCGCGACGTACCCGGCGCGGGCCTCAGGGCTTCCGCCGGCGCGGTCCGTGCGGACGTTGGAGACGGGGGAGAGGAACTGGTGCAGCAGGTAGCCGTTCGCGGCGTGGAGCTCGACGCCGTCGAGCCCGGCCTCGATCGCGTTCCGGGCGGCCTGGACGAACTCGTCACGGACCGTGTCGAGCTCCTCCGTCGTCAGGGCGTGCGGCACCGGGTAGGGCTGTGCGCCGGCCGGGGTGCGGACCTCGCCGGCGATCGCGATGGCGCTGGGCGCGACGATGCGGTCGGTCCCGGTGATGTCGGTGTGCGAGACACGGCCGCCGTTCATGAGCTGCATGACGATGAGACCGCCGGCGCCGTGCACGGCGTCGGCGACGCCGCGCCAGCCGGCGACCTGCTCGGGGGTGACGATCCCCGGCTGACCCGGGTAGGAACGCGACTCGGCGCTCGGGTAGGTGCCCTCGGTGATGATGAGGCCGAGGCCCGCGCGCTGTCCGTAGTGCTCCGCGACGAGGTCGCCGGGGACGCCGTCCGCTCCGGAACGCATCCGCGTGAGCGGTGCCATGACGACGCGGTTGGCGAGTTCGAGGTCGCCGAGACGGACGGGGGCGAAGAGATCCATGCGGGTGGTGCCTTTCGTGGGGGTGCGGTGCGCGCGGACGACGCAGCCTCAGGAGGCAACTGTCGATCGTCGACGGGTATTCCGATGAGGCTTTTGAACCTTGTGCTTCTCGCATTCCAGTCGCTAAGATCAATGCGTGCTCGTCAAGCTCTGTCCCCGCAGCTCGCGGCGAGCACGGCCCGGTACCGACGAATCCGAGGGGGAGGCGTCGGTACCGGGTCCCATCGGGGCATCGACGCACGGGCGATCCTGACGAAGCCTGTCAGGATACGGACATGCCAGCTTCCCGATTCGGCCTCGCCTCGGATCTCCGCCGTCCGGAATCCGGGGAGCGCGCCGAGCGCGTGACCTTCGTCGAGCTCTTCTTCGACCTCGTCTTCGTCTTCGCGCTCACGCAGTTGAGCAAGCTCATCGCCGACGACCAGAGCGTGACCGCGGCGCTCGAGTCGGTCGTCCTCATCCTCGCGCTGTGGTGGTCATGGGTCTCGACGAGCTGGGTCACGAACTGGCTCGACCCGGAACGCCTCGCCGTGCGACTCGCCCTCATCGGATTCGGGCTGCTCGCCTTCGTGGCCGCGGTCTCCGTCTCGGCGTCCTTCGCGGACCGCGCGTTGGCGTTCGCGGTCGCGTATGTCGTGCTGCAGCTCATCCGCACCCTCTTCATGGTGGTCGCGACGTGGCGGCACGACCGCGACGTCGCCCTGAGCTTCGCGCGCGTGCTGGTCTGGGCGGCGCTCGCCGGGGTCTTCTGGATCGCGGGCGCCCTGGTGCCCACCGGGTGGCAGCTGCCGTTCTGGGTGGCGGCGGTCGCCATCGAGTACGGCGGCGGGGCGCTCGGCTTCCGCCTCCCGGGCATGCCGCGGTCGGAGGTCGAGAGCTGGGACCTCTCCGGGGCGCACCTCTCGGAGCGGGCGTCCCTGTTCATCATCATCGCCATCGGCGAATCGCTCCTCGTGACCGGGTTCGCGTTCGTCGAGCTCGAGACCTCTCCCGAGGCGGTCGTCGCCATGCTGAGCGCCTTCGTCTCCGCCGCCGCCCTGTGGTGGCTGTACTTCCACCGCACCGAGGCCGTGGGGCGACACGCGGTGGAGGCCGCCGAGGAGGAAGCCGACCGAGCGAAGGACCACCTGCCCGATCACCGCGGTCCGGGTCGTCTCGGACGCATCGCGCGAGACGGCTACAGCTACGCCCACGTCGTCATCGTGGCCGGGATCGTGCTCGTCTCGGTGGGCGACAAGGAGATCCTGGACCGGCCCGCCGCCGCGGTCGAACTCGCCGGAGGCGTCGTCATCGTCGGTGGCCCGGCGCTCTACCTCGTCGGCCTCCTGCTCTTCCGCTTCGTCGTCGACCGCGCCCTGCCGGCCGCTCCACTCATCGGGCTCGGCGCGCTCACCGGCTGTGCGCTCGCCGCCGTGCTCGTGCCGAACCTGGGCGAACTCGCCCTCGGGTGCCTGTGCACCGCGGCGCTCGTCGTGGCTGCGCTCGCCGACACGGTCCGCCCGACGCGTCGGGTCACTGCGGAGGAGTCGGCCTGATCTGCTCGGCGTCACGGTGAGGCCCGGTGTCGTACCGGGCGCCACCCGCGTCGCTCGGCTGTGCCGCGAGCCAGATGAAGAAGAACCATCCGAAGATCGGGACCAGGGCGATCAGCTGCCACCACCCGCTGTGATCGGTGTCGTGCATGCGTCGGGCGCCGAGTGACAGGCCAGGGATGATCGTCGCGAGTCCCCAGAGCCCGTACAGGACGCTCTGCGCGCCCCAGGCCGGCCCCTCGGACAGGTCGCCCTCCCAGAATGCCGAGGTCATGCCGGTGGAGACGTCGACGGCCCGCCCGATGGCGAGGAGTGCCAGGGCGATCACCGCGTTGAGGAGCGTCCACCACCAGAACTCGCTGCGGCTCGCGCGCCCCGTGAAGATCGGGTAGCGCGTCCAGAATCGGCTGAAGGCCTGCAGCGCCGAAGCGCCCGGGAGCGGGTTGTCGTCCGCGAAGCGGGCCGGGATGTCTCTGATCGGCTTCCGTCCGTTCTCGATGGTCGGCGGAGTCGTGTCGTCTGCGCTGTTCATCGGTCCCCCTGGATCGAATCGTCGTGCGGTCGAGCGAGCGAGTCTACGCTCGGGCACGCCGTCCTCGCAGGGGACTGGGCGAGTGGGCCCGGGTTTTACAGTGGGCCAGCCGTGCCGTACACTGGATGGAGGTAGTTGAAATCTGCCATGATTTTCTGCGCCTGTTTTCCATCCTCGTGATGTCAGGCACGGTGCAGCAAGTCGGGGTAGATTCGACCCCTCCAGTGCAACAGCACTGAAGGGCGGTGGCTCAATTGGTAGAGCAGCGGTCTCCAAAACCGCAGGTTGCAGGTTCAAGTCCTGTCCGCCCTGCGAGTCGGTGCATATGCACCGGCACACGAAAGGTGTAACGAGTGGCCCCGAAGAGTACCGACACGCCCGGTGAGGACGTCGTCGTCAAGGCGAAGGCGGACCGTGCCGAACGGCGCGGCTTCTTCTCGGGCATCGTCCTGTTCCTGAAGCAGGTCTTCGCGGAACTCAAGAAGGTCGTCACGCCGACGCGGAAGGAACTCCTCAGCTACACGGCTGTCGTGCTCATCTTCGTCTGCATCATGATGGCCCTCGTCTACGGCATCGACTTCGTCTTCGCCTGGGTCGTCACCCTGGTGTTCGGCACCGCGAGTTAGTCCCGCTCAGGTTCCGGTGCTCCGGCCCGGCACCCGGGCTCCATCATCACCGACGGCGACACCGCCGTCACGCGCCAGCCTCTGGCGCCGCGGCCGGGATCAACCGTGATCCGCACAACAGAAACGGAATGGAAATCAGTGTCTGAGCGAAACTCGAACGACGTCGACTGGGCAACCGCTGCCGAGCAGTCCTCGGAGGACGACGAGGCCCAGGAGGGCAACGTGCTCTCGGCCGACGAGCACTCCGTCGACCCCGCTGAGCACAACGCCGTCCACGTCGAAGAGACCGGCGACACCGAGGTCGACCTCGACGCCATGCTCGACGCGATGGCCGAGGCCGTCGACCCCGAGGCCGACGCCGTCGTCGACGACGCCCTCGAACTCGACGAGGCGGCCGAGGTCGAGGCCGCCGCGGAGGCCATCTCCGAGGAAGAGGCCGAGCCGCTCGACGCCGACACCGAAGCGGACGCCGACGCCGAGCCCGCTGAAGAGACCGAGGAAGACCCCTACGACGCCTTCCGCAAGGAGCTCCGCTTCCTGCCGGGCAAGTGGTACGTCATCCACTCCTACGCCGGATTCGAGCGCAAGGTGAAGGCCAACATCGAGCAGCGCAAGTCGACGCTCGAGGTCGCGGACTACATCTACCAGGTCGAGGTCCCCATGGAGGACGTCGTCGAGATCAAGAACGGTCAGCGCAAGATGGTCACGCGCGTCCGGATCCCCGGCTACGTGCTCGTGCGCATGGACCTCAACGAGGACAGCTGGTCGGTCGTCCGCCACACGCCTGGCGTCACCGGCTTCGTGGGCAACGCCCACAACCCGACGCCGCTCCGCTTCGAAGAGTCCTTCAATATGCTGAAGTCGCTCGTCGAGGTCAAGGAGACCGCGCCCGCCACGGGTTCCGGCACCAAGGGCAGCGCCACGCAGCAGCGTGTCATCCCCGCCGAGGTCGACTTCGAGATCGGTGAGACGATCACCATCAAGGAAGGCTCGTTCGCGGGTCTCCCCGGATCGATCAGCGAGATCAAGCCCGAGAGCGGCAAGCTCACGGTGCTCGTCTCCCTCTTCGAGCGCGAGACGCCGGTCGAGCTCAGCTTCGACCAGGTCACCAAGCTCTAGCCCACCAGGCTCCCCAGTCCACCGCCGCCCGACGGGCGCGCGGGAGAGCACACATCATCCGATGGTGCTCGAACCCCAGAAGAAGGAAGAAACATGGCACCGAAGAAGAAGGTCACGGGTCTCATCAAGCTGCAGATCCAGGCCGGCGCCGCGAACCCCGCTCCCCCCATCGGCCCCGCCCTTGGTCAGCACGGCGTCAACATCATGGAATTCTGCAAGGCGTACAACGCGGCCACCGAGTCGCAGCGCGGCAACGTCATCCCCGTCGAGATCACCGTCTACGAGGACCGTTCGTTCACCTTCATCCTGAAGACCCCGCCCGCAGCGGAGCTCATCAAGAAGGCCGCCGGCGTCGCCAAGGGCTCAGGTACCCCGCACACCGTCAAGGTCGCGAAGCTCACCAAGGAGCAGGTCCGTCAGATCGCCGAGCAGAAGGCTCCCGACCTGAACTCGAACGACATCGACGCAGCCGCGAAGATCATCGCCGGCACCGCCCGCTCCATGGGCATCACGGTCGAGGGCTAGTCCTTCCGATCCGCACCGGGTGAGCCATCCAGGCGACACCCTCGCACGACTCTTTTTTCACTCGTGGCAGCGCCGGCCAGGCGCAGATGACCACATTTCTCATAGGAGAACGCACATGGCACAGAAGTCGAAGGCCTACCGGGCCGCAGTCGAGAAGATCGAGGCTGACAAGTTCTACACGCCGAACGAGGCAGTCGCTCTCGCCAAGGAGACCGGTTCCGCCAAGTTCAACAGCACCGTCGAGGTCGCCCTCAAGCTCGGTGTCGACCCGCGCAAGGCGGACCAGATGGTCCGCGGCACGGTCATCCTCCCGCACGGCACGGGCAAGACCGCCCGCGTGATCGTCTTCGCGACGGGCCCGGCAGCAGAGGCCGCGATCGCGGCCGGCGCTGACGAGGTCGGTGGCGACGAGCTCATCGCCAAGGTCGCCGAGGGCTACACCTCCTTCGACTCCGCGGTCTCGACCCCGGAGCTCATGGGTAAGGTCGGCCGTCTCGGAAAGGTCCTCGGTCCCCGTGGCCTCATGCCGAACCCGAAGACCGGCACCGTGACGCCGGACGTGGCCAAGGCCGTGTCCGACATCAAGGGCGGAAAGATCGAGTTCCGCGTCGACAAGCACTCCAACGTGCACTTCGTCGTGGGCAAGGCATCGTTCGACGCCGCACAGCTCGAGGAGAACATCAACACCGCGCTCGAGGAGATCGTCCGCCTCAAGCCGTCCTCCTCGAAGGGCCGTTACATCCAGAAGGGCGCCGTGTCGACCACGTTCGGCCCCGGCATCCCGCTGGACGTCAACTCCATCTAGTCACACCCGTACGAAGGCCCGGTCGCAGCAATGCGGCCGGGCCTTCGTCGTTCCCACCGTCAGCGTCGTTCCCACCGTCAGCGTCGTCTCCTCCGTCAGGCGACGTCGTAGGATGCGGGGATGGTCTCCACCCGCCCCGCCTCCGCCGACGACGCCGCAACGCTCTCCACGCTCGCTGCCGCGACCTTCGGGCTCGCCTGTCCACCAGGGACGACGCAGGCGGACATCGACGCGTTCATCGCCGAACACTTCACCCTGGAACACTTCGAGGCGTACCTCCGTAGCCCCGACCGGGCGGTGCGTCTCCTGCTCGCCGACGACGGCACCGCTGTCGGGTACACGATGCTCGTGTTCGGCGAACCGACCGACCCGGACGTCATCGCCGTGATCACCCATCGGTCGACGGTGGAGCTCAGCAAGCTGTACGTGCTCGCCGACCGACACGGTGGCGGCGTGGCCCGCGTACTGATGGAGGCGACGCTCGACGACGCCCTCCAGCACGGAGCGTCCTCCGTCTGGCTCGGCGTCAACCAGCAGAACGCGAGGGCGATCCGCTTCTACGAGAAGAGCGGGTTCGTCATCGCCGGACGCAAGACGTTCCTCGTCGGCTCCGAGCGGCACGACGACTTCGTGATGGAACGGGTCTCGGGGTGAACCACCCCGGTCCCTGACGCCGCCGCCGGTCCCTGAGCCTGTCGAAGGGCGGGTTCAGCCGTCGGCGACCTTCAGGACGATCTTGCCCTTGGCATGACCGCCCTCGAGGACGGTGTGGGCCTGGTGGACCTCGTCGAGTTCGAACACCTGGTCGACGAAGACCCGCACGTCGCCGGACTCGAGCAGACGCCCGATGGTGTCGAGGGTCGAACCGTCCGGGGCGACCCGGAACGTGGTGGCCCGGACGCCGACGGCTCGGGCATCCTCGACGAGGGACGGCCACGACCCGGTCGGCGCGTTCACGATGAGTCCACCCGGGCGCAGGACGGACAGGGATCGCGTCCCCGTGTCGTCGACCGTGTTGCCGACGAGGTCGATGACGACGTCGACCTGCGACACGACGTCCTCGAACCGCACCGCGTCGTGATCGACGGCCTGATGGGCGCCGAGTTCCCTCAGCCAGCCGACGTTCCGGCCGGAGCCGGTGGCGATCACCCGGGCCCCGAAGTAGGTGGCGAACTGGACGGCGAAGTGGCCGACCCCGCCGCTGCCCGCGTGGATCAGGATGCGCTGGCCCTCGTGCGCCTTCGCGACGTCCACGACCATGCCCCAGGCGGTGAGTGCCGCGAGTGGTACCCCGGCGGCCTCGACGTGCGAGAGCGTCGTCGGCTTCCGGGTGAGGCTCAGTGAGGAGACGGCGACGTACTCCGCGTAGCTGCCGCCGGTCCGCGGGAACGCGGTCATGCCGTAGACCTCGTCGCCAGGGAGCAGACCGGACGCAGCGAACGGTGACTCCACGACGATGCCGCTGAAGTCGTAGCCGAGGACGGCCGGCATGGTCTCGATGGCCGAGGAGACCCCTCGCCCTGAGCGCGTCTTGGCGTCGATGGGGTTCACCCCGGCGGCCACGACGCGCACGAGGAACTCCGCCATCACCGGCTTCGGCGTCGGCACCGTCTGCATGTGGAACACCTCAGGACTGCCGACCGTGTCGATCACCGCGGCCCGCATCTGCTCCGGTGCCGGCTTGACCACATCGGTGGCGGTCGCCAGTGACCAGGAATGTCCGGCTCCTTGACGCATCGAGTACCCCTTCGTCGTTCGTCCCCCGAACACTCCACCCGACGGAGGTCGGCTCGGCGACGAGTCTCGCTCCGGCACGTGGTCCGGCTCTGTTCTCATCAAAGCCGCCGAATGAGTCGGCGCTGTTACGGCGGTGTCAATTGGGTGGAAACGATTCCCCCACGTCGAGGGACACGACGGATGTCGGGTACTGCGGGGCCGCGCGGTCGGTCCGATACAGTGGCGCCATGCGTGCACTGTTCGGAGTCATCAGGATCCTCGCCGGCGGGGTGATCATCGCCGCGATCGTCGGGCAGTTCGTCTACACGCTGTCGTTCGGCGATGCGCCGGCGGACTTCGTCGTGAACTTCTTCAGCTACTTCACGATCCTCTCGAACGCCCTGAGCGCGATCGTGCTCCTGATCGGCGCCGGCTTCTGCTTCCGGATGCGACGCGATCCCGCCTGGTACAACCTCCTCCTCGGCAGCGTCGTCACCTACATGGCGACCACCGGGGTCGTCTACAACCTGTTGCTCCGCGGCATCCAGCTCGACCAGGGACACACCCTCGGATGGTCGAACGAGGTCTTGCACCTCATCGCGCCCATCTACCTGGTGGTCGTCTGGATCGTGACGCCCGGAAAGTCCCGGCTGGAGTGGCGACAGGTGTGGGGGATCATCGCGTTCCCGCTGGTCTGGACCGTCTACACGATGATCCGCGGCTCGATCGTCGGCTGGTACCCGTACCCGTTCCTCAACCCGGCTCAGCCCGGCGGGGTCGGCGCGGTGATCGTATACATCATCGCCATCGCAGGATTCATCGGCCTCATGGGGTGCGCGGTGATCGCCCTCAGTCGGACCCGGTTGATCCGAGGGTGAGCCGCACGATGTCACCCGCACCAGGTCTCGGGGCGGACACCCGGTCACGAGACCGTCGCCGACCCGCCCTCGTGTTCGCCGCCGTGGGTGGCGTCCTCGTCGTGATCGCCGCGATCCTGATCTGGGCCGCACGGCTCAGCCTGGCCAAGAACAGCTATGTGAGCGGGCTCGGTGCCACCGGCGAGGTGACCGCCCCGGTGTTCAACGCGGCGCTCCTCATGGTCGCGGTCGGCGGCCTGAGCATCGCGGTGGCGCTGCAGCGCGCGGCGCGCCCCGGCAACGGGAGCCCGAAGCGGTCCCGGATCGCGGGCATCCTCGTCCCGTGGCTGCTCGTGGCCGGATCGAGCGTCAGCTTCTTCGTCGCCTCGCAGGTGACCTGCACCTACGAGTGCCCGATCCCCTCGAGCCCGCTGTTCACCGTGCAGGACGCCGTGCACATCTCCTTCGCGGTGCTCGGGTTCACGCTCGCCTGCCTCGCCATGATCGGCTCCGCGATCGGCGCCCGGCTCCGGGTCGTCCGACGCGTGTCGTGGATCGCCGGGGCGGCCGTCGCGGTCGTCGCCGGCATCGGTGGTCTGTTGTCGCTCGCCGAGATCGGGCAGCAGGTCGGCAGTTGGTTGGAGTTCGCGGCGATGACGATCGCGTTGCTCTGGCTGGTCGGGTACGGCCTGGCCGAAGCGCTCACGGTCGGTCGCTCGGACGACGGCGGGGGCGTGGCCGCAGTCGGGGAGGACGCGCGTCAGCTCGATGCGGCGTCGACCGGGCTCCGCGGCTGAGTCATCGCATCGATGGCGGGGGCCGACAGCGCTTCGCGGAGCACCATGATCGCGGCTCCCAGCACACCGGCCTCCTCGCCGGCTGTCGAGGTGACGATGCCGAGGTGCCCGGTGGCGAGGGGCATGGACCGACGGTAGACGACTTCGCGGACGCCGGTGAGGAGATGCCCGCCCGCCCGGGTCATGGTGCCGCCGAGGACGATCACCGACGGGTTCAGGAGGTTCACGACGACGCTGAGGACCTCGCCGATCTCTCGGCCGGCCTGCCGCGTGGTCTCGATCGCCGCCCGGTCACCCGCGCGGATGAGGGCGGCGACGTCACGGCTGCTGGAGGCTTCGACCCCCTGGGCTCGGAGCGCCGTGGCGATCGCGGGCCCGCTCGCGATGGCTTCGAGGTCGCGTTCGTCGTCGACCGGGCGGGGCGAATCGCGGCCGACGGGCACCTGGACATGGCCGATGTCGCCCGCGGCACCGAGCGCGCCCCGCTGGAGTTCGCCACCGGCGATGATGCCGGCGCCGATGCCGGTCGAGACCTTCACATACACGAGGTCGTCGGTGTCCGGCCAGGAGATCGCGTGCTCGCCGAGGGCGAGGACGTTGACGTCGTTGTCGACGAGGACGGGGACGTCGATCGTCCGGCGGATGTAGGCGGGCACGTCGAAGCGGTCCCATCCGGGCATGATGGGCGGATTCGTCGGGCGACCGGTGGAGTGCTCGACCGGACCCGGCAGCCCGACGCCGATGCCGATGACGAGCGGGGTGGTGGGTTGCGGCGTCGTCCAGGCGAGCGGGTCGGCGAGGAGCGCGGTCGCCGCGTCGACGACCCAGTCCAGGACCGGTTCCGGGCCGGCGGAGATCTCGAGCTCGGCTCGACTCGTCGCGAGGATGGAGCCGGCGAGGTCGGTGACGGCGACCGTCCCGTGCGTCGCGCCGAGGTCGACGGCGACCACGACGCGCGCCAGCGGGTTGAACGCGATCCGGGCCGGCGGGCGGCCGCCCGAGGACGCGGCCTCCCCGGCCGGGCGGAGGAGGTCGGCGTCGACGAGGGCGTCGATGCGCAGGGACACGGTGGAGCGCGCGAGCCCAGTGAGCGTACAGAGCTCGGACTTCGTCCGCGCCTCACCGCTCCGGAAGAGCTGGAAGAGGTCGCCGGCGCCCGGTGCTCCGGGGGAGGGGCGTTGCGGCTCGTTCATGGGGCACAGTCAACCATCTCGACCGACTTCTGTCGACTTGCCGTCAGAAGTCGAGGCTGAGCAGCGGCTCCCGGAGGGCCGGGGCGGCGGGAGTGGGCTCCGGCGGGACCGGACGCCGGGCGGCCGGATTGGTGCGGTGGTACAACTCGTCGATGAGGGCGTTCGCCAGGCCGACGAGCTTCGCGATCTCGGTGTCGTCGCGCTCCACCCAGCGGCAGAGTGGCTCGTCGTCGATGGGCACGAAGTCCTTGTGCTCCTCCCAGACGACGAGCGTGCGTTCGGCGCCGATGACGTACTGCTGCCACCACACCTGGCGGAGGTAGTTGCGCGGGATCGAGCGCCAGGACTTCGTCGTGGTCTTGATCTCCGCGAGGACGACGGCACCGCGATCGGTGACGGCGATGCCGTCGGGCGTGGCGAGGTGGCGGTGCTCGACCTCCGCCCGGAAGAGGGCCGAGGAGGGGTTGATCCCGTGGGTCGCCGCGACCCAGCGCGCGATCTCGGGTTCGCGGGCCCGCCCGTGGTCGGTGAAGGCGTTCCCGGAGAAGCCGGTGCCGCCGAGCTTCGCGTCGGCCGCGCGCTGGATGGAGGCCGGGGTGGAGAGGGTCGCGACGTCGGTCGCGGTGATCCCGCGCGACCGTGCCCGCAGCCACGAGATGCGGTCGCTGGAGTCAGCGACGATCCGGGAGAGCAGGGCTGAGTTCACGATTCCATTGTCCCGCACACTTCGGCCTCCGGCGGTATTCGTCGCCGAGCGAGCGACGATGGGCGATGGACTTTTGTTTGACCACCGACAGAAGTGTGGCTAGCCTGGATCACGCAGCAGCGGCTGCCTGACACCATCATCATTGAGGAGCATCGTGTCGACTTCCCACCTCTCCGTCCAGCTCTACTCGGTACGGGAGCCGCTGAGCGCGGACCGTGCCGCTGCGCTGCAGCGCCTCACCGACATCGGCTTCCGCCAGGCAGAGCCGTTCGGCTTCGGTCCCGGCGTGAGTCTGCAGGACATCCACGATGCGGGCCTCGTCACCCCGAGTGCCCACGGCAAGGTCATCGACGACGGCATCGACCTGTCGGCCGTCTTCGGCGCGGCCGCCGAACAACAGGTCGGCGTCCTCATCGACCCCGCGATCGCCGTCGAGCGCTTCGCCACGGCGGACTCGGTCGCCTCGATCGCCGACGACCTCAACGCCGCGGCCCAGGTCGCCGCCGGGCACGGGGTGCAGGTCGGGTACCACAACCACTGGTGGGAGCTCGAAGGCGACGTCGCCGGCACGAGCCCCCTCGAGCACCTCGCCGCCATCACCGACCCCGCGGTCGTGTTCGAGGTCGACACCTACTGGGTCGAGGTCGGCGGCCGCCGCGCCGTCGACGTCCTGGCATCCATCGGCGACCGGGTGCGGTTCATCCACGTCAAGGACGGCGACGCCTCGCGCGACACGATGAAGCAGCTGCCCGCGGGCGCCGGCGTCGTCCCCGTGCTCGACATCATCAACGCAGCACCGCAGGCGTTGCGCGTCGTCGAGTTCGACGCCTTCGACGGCGACATCTTCCAGGGGCTCGAACAGAGCTTCACCTACCTCACCACGAACGGAGTCCAGGCATGAGCGACAACACCGGAACGGTCGGTGTCGGCCTCATCGGCGCCGGCGTCATCAGCGACCAGTACCTCAGCAACCTCGTCACCTTCCCGGACCTCGACGTCCGGTTCGTCGCCGACCTCGACCTCGAGCGCGCGAAGACGCAGGCCGAGAAGTACGGCGTCCCCGGCCACGGTTCGGTCGCCGAACTCCTCGCCGACCCCGAGATCGAGATCGTCGTCAACCTGACGATCCCGAAGGTGCACGTCGAGGTCGCCATGCAGATCCTCGACGCCGGCAAGCACGTGTGGAGTGAGAAGCCCTTCGCGCTCGACCGCGAGAGCGGCCAGGCGTTGCTCGAGGCTGCGAACGCCAAGGGACTCCGCGTCGCGACCGCCCCCGACACCTTCCTCGGTGCCGGCATTCAGTCGGCCCGCCGTCTGGTCGAGGCCGGCGGCATCGGCCAGCCGCTCACGGCCCTGACGCTCATGCAGAGCCCTGGCCCGGAGTCCTGGCACCCGAACCCGGACTTCCTGTTCCAGGACGGCGCCGGCCCGCTCTTCGACATCGGCCCGTACTACATCACCGCCCTCGTCCAGCTGTTCGGCCCGATCGCCCGCGTCACGGCGTTGGCCTCGCAGGCGTTCCCGCAACGCACCATCGGCTCCGGCCCGCGCGCCGGGCAGTCGTTCGACGTGACCGTGCCGACGCACGTGAGCGCCCTGTTCGAGTTCGAGAGCGGCCAGCTCGCGCAGAGCGTGTTCAGTTTCGACTCGAAGCTCGGACGGACGCAGTTCGAGGTCGCGGGCTCCACCGGGACGCTCGTCGTCCCCGACCCGAACACCTTCGAGGGCGATCTGCTCGTCTACGGCGGTGGCGAGGAGCCGGAGGCCATCCCGTCGACCGGTCCGACGCAGGGTCGTGGGACCGGTGTCGTCGAACTCGCGCAGGCGATCCGCGCCGGACGCCCGGAACGTGCCTCGGGTGAGCTCGCGTACCACGTGCTCGACGTCATGGTCTCGACCGCCGAGTCCGGCCTCAGCCGCACCTCGGTCGACGTCGTGAGCACCGTCGAACTCGCTCCGGCGCTGCCCGAGGCGTGGACCCCGGCGGACCGTTCCCTCGGAGCATGACCGTGACGGCTCCCGGCATCGCGGTGGTGGGCGGCGGCTTCATGGCCACCGTCCACAGCCGGGCGGCTCGCGCAGCGGGTGCCCGGCTGGTGGGCGTCGTCGCCTCGACGCCGGAGCGGTCACGTGAGGTCGCCGCCGAGCTGGGGTTCGAGCGCGGATACGACTCGCTCGACGCCGTGCTCGCCGATCCGGCGGTCGACGTGGTCCACGTCTGCACGCCCAACGCCCTCCACGCCGAGCAGGCCCTCGCGGCCATCGCCGCCGGCAAGCACGTCGTCTGCGAGAAGCCGCTCGCGACCGACGCTGACACCGCGCAGCGGCTGGTGACAGCCGCCGCGGAGGCCGGCGTCGTCGGCACCGTGCCGTTCGTCTACCGGTTCCACCCGCTCGTCCGCGAGGCCAGGGCGCGCGTCGCGGCCGGTGACCTCGGAACGCTGCTCACCATCAGCGGGTCCTACCTGCAGGACTGGCTGCTCGCCCAGACGGACGACAATTGGCGCGTCGACGCCGCTGCCGGAGGGCGGTCACGCGCGTTCGCGGACATCGGGTCGCATCTCGTCGACCTCATCGAGTTCATCACGGGAGCACGCATCACGGAGCTGAGCTCGACGGTCCGCACCTTCTTCGCCGAGCGCGCGAACACGGCGGAGGTCACCACCGAGGACGCCGCCGCCGTCGTCATCCGGCTCGAGGGTGGCGCCATCGGCACCCTGTTGGTCTCCCAGGTCGCGCCCGGCCGGAAGAACCGCCTCCACCTCGAGGTCGCCGGGACCGAGCTGAGCATCGGCTTCGACCAGGAGGCTCCGGAGACACTGTGGTTGGGACGCCGATCCGGCACGCAGGTGCTCCCGCGCGACGCCGACCAGCTGCACCCGGACGCCGCACGGCTGTCCATCGTCCCGGCGGGCCACCCGATGGGCTACCAGGACGCGTTCAACGCCTTCATCGCGGACAGCTACGCCGCGATGGCCGGGCAGGCCCCCGACGGGTTGCCCGTCTTCGCGGACGGCCTGCGTGCCGCCCGCATCACCGAGGCGGTCCTGGACGCCGCCGACTCCGGCGATTGGACACCGGTCGCCACCTCCACCGATGACGAGACGAGGATCACCGCATGACCGACACCACCGACAAGCACTACGCGAGCCGACTTCCCGTGACGCTGTTCACGGGGCAGTGGGCCGACCTCCCGTTCGAGGAGGTCGCGAGACTGGCGGCGTCCTGGGGCTACGACGGGCTCGAGATCGCGGCCTCCGGAGACCACCTCGACCTGAAGCGGGCCGACGAGGACGACGCCTACCTGCAGTCGCGCCTCGACATCCTCGACCGGCACGGGCTCGAGGTCTTCGCGATCTCCAACCACCTCACCGGTCAGGCGGTGTGCGACGACCCGATCGACTTCCGCCACCAGGCGATCGTCCGCGACTACACCTGGGGCGACGGCGACGCGGAGGGTGTCCGGCAGCGCGCGGCCGAGGACATGAAGCGCTCGGCCCGGGTCGCCCGCAAGCTCGGCGTCGACACGGTCGTCGGCTTCACCGGCTCGAAGATCTGGCAGTACTCGGCGATGTTCCCGCCCGTCCCGGCCTTGATCATCGACGCCGGCTACGAGGACTTCGCGACCCGGTGGAACCCGATCCTCGACGTCTTCGACGCGGAGGGCGTCCGCTTCGCGCACGAGGTGCACCCCTCGGAGATCGCCTACGACTACTGGACGAGCGTCCGCACCCTCGAGGCGATCGACCACCGCCCCGCGTTCGGCTTCAACTGGGACCCGTCGCACATGATGTGGCAGGGCGTCGACCCCGTCGGCTTCATCGTCGAGTTCGCGAACCGGATCTACCACGTCGACTGCAAGGACACGCGGATCCGGCCGGCGACCGGGCACGCCGGCATCGTCGGCTCGCACCTGCCCTGGGGCGACCCGCGTCGCGGTTGGGACTTCGTGTCGACCGGTCACGGCGACGTGCCGTGGGAGGACGCCTTCCGCGCCCTGTCGAGCATCGGCTATGCCGGGCCGATCTCCATCGAGTGGGAGGACGCCGGCATGGACCGTCTGCACGGTGCTGAGGAGGCGGTCGGGTACATCCGGAACCTGCTCTGGAAGCTCCCCGAGCAGTCCTTCGACGCCGCGTTCAGCACGCAGTAGGGCGTGGTCCCTGAGCTTCCCGCCGGTCCCTGAGCCTGTCGAAGGGCGGTCCCCGGGCCCCTACCTGGTCCCTGAGCCTCCACCTGGTCCCTGAGCCTCCACCCGGTCCCTGAGCCTGTCGAAGGGCGGGCGCGGGCTACAGCGCCTTCGCGGCGGCGACGAGGACCTGGTTGAGCGTGGGTGCGCCGGTGGCGCGGAACACCTCGGTGCCGTCGTCACTCGTGATGATGACGGTCGGCGTGGATCGGATGCCGTCGTCTTCGGCCTCCACGGACCGGAACGCGACGTCGCGCTCTTCGACGACGGCGCCGGGGACGAGCGCGGGCACCTCCGCCAGGACGGTGCGCGCCTGCATGCAGGGGGCGCAGAACGCAGAGGTGTACAGGGTGAGCTTCACGCTTCGTCCAACGCCGACCGGTCGTCCGTCATTCCGCCGGTGGCCGGTTCCTGGGTGATCGGTCAACCCGTCGCCCCTTTCCGGGCCGATGCACCAGGATGGGCGCATGAGAATCGCAGTGACGGGAGGCTCGGGCAAGCTCGGGCGAACAGTGGTCGGCCATCTTCGGGAGCACGGTCACCTGGTGATCAACTTCGACCAGGCGGGGGAGCGAGGCGACGGCTTCGTCCGCATCGACCTGCGCGACGCGGGCCAGGTGTTCGACGCCCTCACCGGTGTCGACGAACAGGCGCCGGACGGCTTCGACGCGGTCGTCCACCTGAGCGCGATCCCCGCGCCCGGGCTCTCGACGAACACGGCGACCTTCCAGAACAACATCATCGGCACCTACAACGTGTTCAACGCCGCCATCAAGGCCGGCATCACGAACATCGTCACGGCGTCGAGCGAGACGGTGCTCGGTCTCCCGTTCGACACCCCGCCGCCGTACATCCCCGTCGACGAGGCCTACGCGGCCCGACCCGAGTCGACGTACTCGCTCTCGAAGCACCTCGAGGAGCAGCTGGCGATCGAGCTGACCCGCTGGCACCCGGAGCTGAAGATCATCGCCCTCCGCTTCTCCAACGTGATGGACGAGGTCGACTACGCGGCGTTCCCCTCGTTCGACGCCGACGCGACGCTCCGCAAGTGGAACCTCTGGGGCTACATCGACGGCCGGGACGGCGCCGAGGCCGTGCGCCTCGCGCTCGAACACCAGGCCACCGGCTTCGACCGCTTCATCATCGCGGCGGCCGACACGGTCATGTCGCGCGACAACACCGAGCTCGTCGCCGAGGTCTTCCCCGGGGTCCCGGTGAACGGAGACATCTCGGGCAACGGGACGCTCCTGTCGATCGACCACGCCCGCGAGGTCCTGGGCTACGACCCGAAGCACAGCTGGCGCGACGCCCCTTCCGCCCCCTGACGGTTCACAATTCAGGACGGCCCCGGCCAGTCGCCCGCCAGCTCGCTCCTGAGCCGCCGACGCGCCGCGGGCGTCCTGAATTGCGAACCGTGCTCCCGGTCAGAGGGTGTCGTTGAGCTTGGCGAGCAGTTCGGCCAGGCGACGGACCTCCGCCTCGTCCCAGGACGAGAGCTGCTGGTAGAGCATCGCCTGGTCGCTCGCCTTCGTCGACTCCATGCGTCGCTCACCCTCCGGCGTCGCGACTACGAGGCTGGCACGACCGTCCTCGGGGTCCGGCGTCTTCGTCACGAGACCGAGGGCCTCGAGTTGGTGGATGAGTCGGCTGACGGCGCTCTTGTCGATCGCCAGCATCTCGGCCAGGGCGCCAGCGCGCACTGCTCCCGAGCGCGACACCATGCTGAGCAGCTTGTAGCCCGCCGGCTGGAGCCCGGGGGAGATCCGTTCGGCCCGATCGCGGATGCCGTTCCGGATGCGGTTGATGAGCAGCGCGAACTGCTCCTCCACCGCTCCGATCGCGAGGTCGTGCGCGGTGCCGGCCGCTGCGTCGTCGGCAGCGGCCGGCCCGGCCTGGGCGTCGTGATCGATGGACATCGTTCGCATTGTACGGACTAGCGACCGTGGCGGGGCGTGTGCGTCTCGGTGCCTGCGTCGGCACGCGAGTCGGCGTCCTCGTCGCGTCCGCGCTCCAGCCGAGTGTCGGCCTCGCCGCCGATCATGGCCTCGGCCACGTCGAGCGCACCGGTGGCGAACGACTGGGTCGACGTCGACGCGGTCGCGGTCGAGACGGAACCGGTGGCGGCGCCGGCGAGGGCGGGTTCTCCGCCACCCTGCTCGGCCACACGCTGCACGGCGTTCTTCGAACCGAGCTTCTTGTTCGGCAGGAAGATCACGGCGAGGATCGTCAGGATCGCGAGCGGCGCGGCGACGAGGAAGATGTCGGCGACCGCATCACCGTAGACCGACTCGATGATCGTCCGCACCGACTCCGGCAGCGTGCTCACCTTGGGGATCGTGCCGCTCGACAGCGTCTCGGCGATCTTGGCGCCGGGAGCGCCGAGGGCGACGATGGCCGCCTGCAGCTCGTTCTGTCGCTCAGCGAGCATGTCGGTGACCTTCGTGGCGAGGACCGAACCCATCACCGAGACGCCGATCGTGCCACCGAGGCTCCGGAAGAACGCGACACCGGCGCTCGCGGTGCCGAGCTGCTGCGGGAGCACGTCGTTCTGGACCACGAGTACGAGGTTCTGCATGACCATACCGACGCCCGCGCCGAGCACGAACATGTAGACGGAGACGAGGACGTAGTTCGTGTCGTAGTGGATCGTACTCATGAGGAACAGCCCGACGGTGAGCAGGACGGACCCGACGATGAGGTACGGCTTCCAGTGGCCGAAGCGCGAGATGAACTGCCCGACGACGATTGAGGCGATCAGCAGACCGCCGATCATCGGGAGGGTCAGGAGACCGGACTCGGTCGGTGTGGCACCGCGGGCCAGCTGCATGTACTGGCTGAGGAAGACGGAGGTTCCGAACATCGCGACACCGACCGAGATGCTCGCGATGACCGCGAGGGTGAAGGTGCGGTTCTTGAACAGCGACATGGGGATGATCGGCTCGTCGACCTTGATCTCGACGATGACCGCCGCGGCGAGCAGGAGGACGGAGACACCCACCATGACGAGCGTGGTGAAGCTCGCCCACTCGAACTGCGTGCCGGCGAGGGTCACCCAGATGAGCAGCAGCGAGACGCCGCCCGCGATGAGCGCGGCACCGAGGTAGTCGATCTTGACCTTGCCGACGTTCCGCTTCGGGAGGTGCAGCGTGCGCTGCAGGAGGAAGATCGCCGCGATCGCGAAGGGGACGCCGACGAAGAAGTTCCAGCGCCAGCCGAGGGAGTCGGTGAGGAGTCCGCCGAAGAGCGGGCCGCCGACGGTGCCGACGGCCATGACCGCACCGAAGAGGCCCATGTAGCGGCCGCGTTCACGCGGGCTGATGATGTCGGCCATGATGATCTGGCTGAGCGCGGTGAGGCCACCGGCGCCGAGGCCCTGGAGCACGCGGAAGCCGATGAGCGTGCCCGTGTCCTGCGAGAAGCCGGCGAGGGCCGAGCCGAGGACGAAGATCGCGAGGGCCAGCTGGATGAGCAGCTTGCGGTTGAAGAGGTCGGCGAACTTGCCCCAGATCGGGGTGGAGACGGTCGTCGCGAGCAGGGTCGCGGTGACGACCCAGGTGAACGCGGTCTGGTCGCCGTTGAGGTCGGAGATGATCCGGGGGAGCGAGGTGGAGACGACGGTCCCGGCGAGGATCGACACGAACATGCCGAGGAGGAGGCCGGAGAGGGCCTCGAGCACCTGGCGATGTGTCATGCCGTTGTCCGCCCGTCCGGGCGTGGCGGTTGCAGTGGTGTTGGTAGACATGGGCTCCGCGATCGTGATGGCGTCAGGTAGTTGATATGCGTCAACTATATGACAAGTAGTTGATCAGTGTCAACCAATCGCGTCGGCGAGGTATTCCTGTCGCCCTTCGGCAGGCTCAGGGGCCGGGGGCCTGAGCCTGCCGAAGGGTCAGCGACCGGCGGTGATGTCCTTGAGCTTCCCGTCACCGATGTGCAGGCGCCGCTCGGCGCGTCTCGCGACGGCCGTGTCGTGCGTGACGATGACGACGGTGAGTCCGCGGTCGCGCCACAGGCCTTCCAAGAGGTCCATGATCTCGTCGCGGGTCTCTTCGTCGAGGTTGCCGGTCGGCTCGTCGGCGAGCAGCACCCGGGGTTCCTTGACGAGCGCACGGGCGATCGCGACCCGCTGCTGCTGCCCACCCGACAGCTCTGTGGGGAGGTGCGACCCTCGCTCGGCGAGTCCGACGGATGCGAGCGCCGCACGAGCCCTCGTCTCGCGTTCGGCCCGCGGCGTGCCGATCGGCACCAGCGCCATCTCGACGTTCTCCTGTGCCGTCAGCGTCGGGATGAGGTTGAAGCCCTGGAACACGAAACCGATCTCTGTGGCACGGATCCTGCCGAGCTTCGTCTCGCTGAGTGTCGAGAGGTCGTCGCCGGCGAGGGAGACGCCACCGGTCGTCGGTCGGTCCAGTGCGCCGAGCATCTGGAGCAGCGTCGACTTGCCGCCGCCGGTCGGGCCCTGGATGGCGACGAGCTGGCCGTCGGGGATCTCGAGGTCGACGCCGTCGAGCGCCGTGACGGAGCGCTTCGCCTGGCGGTACTGCTTGGTGAGGCCGGTGATCGTGTACATGGGGTCCTTCGTTCTGCTGGATGGAGTGCGGGTGGACCGCCGGGTGGTCGAGAGGGGCGACCACCCGGCGGCGTCTGGTGCGTCGCCTAGGCGACGGAGCGGAGCGCCTCGGCCGGACGGAGTCGAGCGGCGCGCCACCCACCGACGGCACCGGCGAGCAGCCCGCCGAGGATGGCGATGCCGACGGCGATGACGATGATCCAGGCGGTCACGGGAGCCTGGAGGACGATGTCCGTGGTCGTCGCGGCCGCGGCGCCCGGAGCGCCACCGAACCCACCGGCCGCTCCCGCTCCCGCCGCCGCGTCCGCCGACATGCCACCGGCACCGCCCGGTCCACCGAGTCCGCCGCCGGCCGAGGTCGTCGCCGCGGCGCTGAGCGTCGGTGCGACGAGGTTCACGACGAGGATGCCGAGGAGGCCGACCGCTACGCCGACCGCGCCGCCGATGAGCGACTGGACGACGGACTCGCCGGCGACCTGGCCGACGATGCGCCGGTTGCTCCAACCGATCGCCTTGAGCGTGCCGAACTCGCGGGTCCGGCGGGTGACGCCCGAGATCGTGAACAGGATCGCGATGAGGAACGCGGCGGCGAGCACGATGAGCGACAGCCAGGTGCCGAGGCTGCCGACGAGCGTCGATGCCGAGGCGAGCGAGCCGGACACGGTGGACGCGAGGTCCTCCTGGGTGCTCACGGTCGCGTCGGGCAGCGCCGTCTCGATGTCCGTCTGCACCTGGGTGATGTCGGTCGACGAGGCGGCTTGCACGAACACGTCGCTGACCTGGCCGTCGAGCCCGGCAAGCGACTGCGCGACGTCGAGCGGGATGTAGACGTTCGATGCGGACGTGGCGTCGGCTCCGGAGGCGGTCACGGTGCCGACCACGGTGAACGTCGTGCCCGCGATGTCGATCGTGTCGCCGGTGGCGATCCCCGCCTCGGTGGCATAGGACGCGTCGAGGACGGCGACGTCCGTTCCCGCGTCGTCGGCTGCGAGCGAGCGACCGTCGCTGAGGGTGACGGCCGAGAGCGGACCCACGGCGTCGCCAGCGGGGTCGAGACCGAGGACCGTGAAGGAGTCGACACCGAACGAGCTCCCGCCCGCGCCGTCCGGGCCGCCCTGCGGCGGGGTCGCAGCGCTCGCGTCACCGGGGACGCCTGCCGTCCCGTCGGAGCCCTGCGCCTGGGAGAAATCGGGCAGCTCGCCCGTGAAGGTCGTGTTCGTGAGCGACAACGTGCCTGCGGCGGCCTCGACGTTCGCGACGTCGGTGATCGTGCCGAGCGCCGTCGCGTCGAAGGTCGCCGTGCCGCGAGCCGCCGCGAGCCGCGACTGGTCGACGGTCGTCGTCCCGTCGCTCGTCGACCCGTCGCCCGAGCCGAAGTCGAAGGTCTGGCCGGGGCCTCCGCCCTCCGTCGGTGCCTCGGCGGCCTGACTGACCGTGATGTCCGTGCCGACACCGTAGACGGATTCCAACACGGACGCCTGTGCCGTCTTCACACCGGCGGCGACGGAGTTGACGATGATCACGAGGGCGATGGCGAGCGCCATCCCGATGGCGATGATGACGGTCTGTTTGCGACGACCGACGAGTTCCCGCCGGAGATACGTTCCGAACATGTCTGCGTTTCCTTCTGCTCCTGGTCCACGTGTCGGCATCCCGGTTGCGCGGCGCCGACGATCCGCACGTCGCGGATGACTCGGACCGGACGCTACGGAGGCCTACTTGGCCTGCGCCTCGGCGACGCTATGAATCGGCCCAGGCCCCCGGCGGCGCTTCGTCGGCTCGGACCGGGCTCAGCATCCGTCTGGCCGGTTCATGGACAGCTCATAGGCTCGGGGCGAATACTGAACGCGTGAACATGCAGACCCAGGCGTCCGGTGCGGCGCGAAGCGCACTCAAGCGGGCCGACGGCACCGCCGTGCGAGTGCTCGTCGTCGACGACGAGGCGACGCTCACGGACCTCCTGCAGATGGCCCTCCGGTACGAGGGCTGGGAGATCCGGACCGCGGCCGACGGCCGCGAGGCGCTGACGATCGCCCGCGACTTCCGGCCGGACGCCGTCGTGCTCGACATCATGCTGCCCGACCTCGACGGGCTGCAGGTGCTGAACCGCCTGCGCACCTCGGGAAGCGACGTGCCCGTGCTGTTCCTCACCGCCAAGGACTCGCTCGACGACCGCATCGCCGGCCTCACTGCCGGGGGAGACGACTACGTCACGAAGCCCTTCAGCCTCGAGGAGGTCGTCGCCAGACTCCGTGGCCTCATCCGCCGATCGACCCTCCTCGCCGCGGACGAGTCCGGCCCGGACATCATCGTCGGCGACCTCGTGCTGAACGAGGACAGCCACGAGGTGACGAGGGACGGCGAGTCCATCGAGCTCACGGCGACCGAGTTCGAGCTGCTGCGGTTCCTCATGCGCAACCCGCGCCGGGTCCTCAGCAAGGCGCAGATCCTCGACCGGGTGTGGAGCTACGACTTCGGCGGGCGGGCGAGCGTCGTCGAGATCTACATCTCCTACCTCAGGAAGAAGATCGACGCCGGGCGCGAGCCCATGATCCACACCGTGCGCGGTGCCGGCTACATGTTGAAGATCCCGACGGTCGGTTCGTGACCACGGGCGCCCCAGCCGCCGACCCGGCAGCGACGACCGCCGGCTCCGTCCACCCGAAGCGCGCGCCCTGGACCCTGCGTCGACGCCTGATGGTCGTCGTCGTCGGGCTGCTCGCGCTCGGCAGCGTCGTCGTCGGCGTCGCGAGCGCCGTGGCGGTGAGCGGCCTCCTCACCGAGGGCGTCGACAACCAGCTCACGAAGGCCGCCGAGCGGATCGTCGACTACGGCCGGAACGGTCAGCTGTCCACCCCGGACGCGGTGCCGGACTCGGAGCTGCCCGGCGGGTATGGCGGCGGGGGCGGCGGAACCCGCGAACCTCCGGCCTTCATCGGAGCCCCCGGGCTGGGGCCTGGGGCGCTCGGGGCGATCGTCGTCGACGGCACGATCGTGAACGCCGGCTACCTCAACGCCGACGGCAGTACCGTCCCGTGCACCGAGAGCCAGGACGCGATGATCCTGACGGTCTCCGCCGGCGGCCGCCCGTCCACCATCGACCTCGGTGCCTACCTCGGCGAATACCGGGTCGTCGCCGTGACCGACGCGAGCGGCGCGACGAGGGTCATCGGGCTGCCGCTCTCCGAGGTCACGTCGACGGTCATGCAGCTCGTGACCCTCATCGCGATCATGAGCGTCGTGGTCCTCCTCCTCGCCGGCCTGGCCGCGTTCGCGATCGTCCGATACTCGCTCCGCCCGCTCGACCGCGTCGTCGCCACGGCCGCCGTGGTGGCGGAACTCCCGCTCGACCGTGGCGAGGTCGCGCTGGCGGTCCGGGTGCCGGACTCCGACACCGACCCGCGGACCGAGGTCGGCCGCGTGGGTTCGGCGATCAACCGCATGCTCGGTCACGTCTCCTCCGCACTGAACGCACGGCAGGCGAGCGAGAACAAGGTCCGTCGGTTCGTCTCGGACGCGAGCCACGAGTTGCGGACGCCGCTCGCGTCCATCGCCGGCTATTCGGAGCTGGCCGCCCGGAGGTCCGACACGCTCCCCGAGGAGGTGACGCACTCGCTCGGCCGCATCCGCTCCGAGGCCGGGCGCATGACGACGATCGTCGAGGACCTGCTGCTGCTGGCCCGTCTGGACGAGGGGCGGGAGCTCGCCAAGCGCCCCGTCGACCTCACCGAACTCGTCATCCACACGGTCGGTGACGCCCACGTCGCCGGCCCAGGGCACGTCTTCGAACTCGACTTCCCGGAGGAGCCCGTGCTCGTCACGGGGGACGCGTCGCGCCTGCAGCAGGTGATCGTCAACCTGCTGGCGAACGCGCGGACGCACACCCCACCCGGGACGACCGTGCGGACGGGTCTCGCGGTCGAGAGCGGCCCCGGTGGCGAGCTCGCGGTCCTGACCGTCACGGACGACGGACCGGGGATCGACCAGGCGCTCCAACCCAACCTCTTCGAACGCTTCGTCCGCGGCGACGACTCGCGGTCGCGGGCCACCGGGAGCACCGGCCTCGGGCTGGCGATCGTGCACGCCGTCGTGACTGCACACCACGGTTCGGTCTCGGTCGAGAGCGTCCCCGGGCGGACGGTGTTCCGGGTCGAGCTGCCGGCTGCTGCGGCTCCGGCTGGGCCTGTCCAGACGGGGGAGTGATGCGCGTGCGGCCGGGTAGCGTGGTGCCCATGTGGGTGAAGGTGTGCGGACTGTCGGAACCGTCGAGCGTCGCGGCGGCGGTCGAAGCGGGGGCCGACGCGATCGGGTTCGTCTTCGCGCCCGGCTCGCCCCGCACTATCGAGCCGGAGCTCGTCGCCGCGCTCGTGGCCGACGTCCCCGAGCACGTGCTCACCGTCGGGGTGTTCCGGCGGCAGTCGGTCGAGGAGGTCTCGCGCATCGCCGGCGAGGCCGGGGTGCAGGCGGTCCAGCTCCACGGAGACGAACCGCCCGAGGCGTTCCACGAGCTGCAGGCGATGGGGTGGCGGACCCTCCGGGCGACCTCGGCTGTGCGCTACGCCTCTGAGAACGCCGCCGAGCGCGCCGCCTACGCCGAAGAGCTGCTGCTCCTCGACGCACCCGACCCTGGCGCCGGCAAGACCTTCGACACGGTCGCCCTCACCGCGAACCCGCCCACCCGCACCTGGATCCTCGCCGGCGGCCTGACCCCGGAGAACGTCGCCGGCCTCGTCGCGGAACTCCGCCCATGGGGGGTCGACGTCTCGAGCGGCGTCGAGTCGTCGCGCGGGGTGAAGTCCCCCGAGCTCGTCCGGTCGTTCGTGCACGCCGCCCGCGCTGCCCGGGCGGTCTGAGGGTCTGAGGCGCGCCCGCTGGGCCGGGATGTGACCAGCACGCTACATTCGTCGAGTGAGGCGGTCGACCGACCGCGACGAGGACGAGGAGCGCCACCACCGTGATCGACACCATTCTGCTCGCCGCGGACGACAACGGCCGCGCCGCGATCGAGTTCATGAACGCCCCCGCCAATGTGTTCGGCGGCCTCATCGGCTACCTGCTCTTCGTCGCGTCCGTGTGGGGCATGTTCGAGAAGTCCGGCCGTTCGGGCTGGACGGCGCTCATCCCGATCTACAACTGGTACGTCGTCGTGAAGCTCGCCGGCTTCACCGGCGCGGCCACGATCCTCTACTTCATCCCGCTCGTGAACATCGTCTTCGGCTGGGTCGTCGGGTGGCACATCGGCAAGCAGTTCGACAAGAGCACCGTGTTCCGCGTCTTCGGGCTCATCCTCTTCCAGCTGATCGGCTTCTTCATCCTCAGCTACGGCTCGGACCGCTTCCTCGGCAAGCAGGCCGACCGCTCCTAGCCGCCGATCGGCGGGCGCGACGGCGTCACCGGGACGGCCAGGCCCACGGCGGCGTCGACAGCAAGCCCTGGTCCGCCACCAGGGTCTCGCCGAGCTGCTTCACCAGGCGGTGCTCGTGCACGTCGCCGGCCTCGAGCATGGCGTCGATGAGCGGGCGGGCGTGGGACACGACGATGAGCTGGGTGTCGGCGCTCGCCGCGGTGATGAGCCTGGCGAGGTGCGGCAGGAGCTCGCCGTGCAGGCTGGTCTCCGGCTCGTTCAGCACCATGAGCTCCGGCGGGCGCGGGGTGAGCAGTGCCGCGACGAGCAGCAGGTAGCGCAGCGTGCCGTCGGACAGCTCGCCGGCCGACAGGGGTCGGAGCATGCCGGGCTGCTCGAACTCCAGGCGGAACACCGCGTCGTCAGCGCGCACCCGGAGTCGACTGCCGGGGAAGGCCTCGTCGACGGCGGCGTCGAGTCGGTCGACACCACCGGACTCGATGATCGTCTGCACGGCGGCCGCGAGGTCAGATCCGTCGTGCCCGAGCACCGGGGTGCGGGTGCCGACCTGCGGGACCCGGGCAGGGGCGTCGCGGTCGGTCCGGAACTGGTCGTAGAAGCGCCAGCCGCGTACCTGGCTCCGGATGCGCAGGACCTCGGGCGTCGCGTCGGCGTCGGAGAACTCCGTGAGGATGCTCTCCGACACTCCCAGCGCCCGCCCCACCGGCCGCCAGGACCCGTCACGGACGCGGACCGCCGGCCCCTGTCGGTCGACGAGCAGGCTGCTCGGCTTGGCGAACGTGCCGGCGAAGATCTGCTCCCGTTTGATCTCGGGGTCGCGACCGAACAACGTGCAGGAGGGCTGCGGGATCCCGAGGTCGACGAGGTAGCCGAGGGTGTCCGTCGCGAAGCCGAGGAGCAGGCTGACCGGGCCCGAGCGTCGCGTCCCGCGGATCGGGGTCCCGCCGTCGACCGCGGCGTGCTGCACGTGCTCGGGCCCCGCCCAGAGCGTCGAGGAGAGCCCGCCGTCGCGAGCGAGGGAGCCGACCACGTCGCCCTCGCCAGCACTCGCCAGGAGCCGGAGCGCGCGGTAGAGGTTGGACTTGCCCGAGCCGTTCGATCCGGTCACCACGTCGAGACCGTGCAGGGGCAGGACCGAGTCGCGGATGGACCGGTACCCGGAGATGGCGAGTGTCTGGAGCATGCCTCCATGATGTCTGCCACCAGGGACATCGCGCGGTGGGGGTGGTCCGGCGTGCTCCGAGCGTCTCCGCCGTGCTCCGGCGTGTGCTACGGTGGTGGAAACCAAAGACCGCCGGTCACTGTCGCGTGCAAACGAGACAGTCGAAGGTTCTCATGACGAGACGTCCAGCGCAGGTGTATGAAGATCTGATCGAGGCTCGCCTCTCCCCAGCTCCGTGCGCTTGCGCCGGAGCTTTTTTCATGTCCGAACCCTTCGCCGGCCCGGCGGTTGATGCGTGCGGCCTCCGCTGCACGCATACAAGATTCGAAAAGGAGTGGCCATGGCGAACAAGGAAGCCTCGGTTGCCGAACTCACGGAGAAGTTCCAGAGCTCGACCGCCGTTCTGCTGACCGAGTACCGCGGCCTCACTGTTGCTCAGCTCAAGACCCTGCGCAAGAGCATCAGTGCGGACGCAACCTACGCCGTGGTGAAGAACACGCTGACCAAGATCGCGGCGAACAACGCCGGCATCTCGTCGTTCGACGACGAGCTCGCCGGTCCGTCCGCGATCGCATTCGTGCACGGTGACCCGGTCACCGTCGCGAAGGCTCTTCGTGACTTCGCCAAGGCAAACCCTCTCCTCGTGGTCAAGGGCGGTTACTTCGACGGTAACCCGCTGACCGCTGAAGAAGTCGGCAAGCTCGCCGACCTCGAGTCCCGTGAAGTGCTGCTGGCCAAGCTTGCCGGCGCCGTCAAGGCCTCGCTGTTCGGAGCTGCCTACCTCTTCAACGCACCGCTCTCGAAGGCCGTTCGCACGGTCGAGGCGCTGCGCGAGAAGCAGGAGTCCGCGGCCGAGTAATTCGGTTCCGCGAACAATCAACCCCGTACCTGTACACCGCGTGAAGTGGTTGCAGGGCATGAAACAAGGAGAACAATCATGGCAAAGCTGTCAAACGAAGAACTGATCAACGCCTTCAAGGAGCTCACGCTCATCGAGCTCAGCGAGTTCGTCAAGCTGTTCGAGGAGACCTTCGAGGTCACCGCTGCTGCTCCCGTCGCCGTTGCCGGCCCGGCTGCTGCAGGCGCTGCTGTTGAAGAGGTCGAAGAGAAGACCGACTTCGACGTCATCCTCGAGGCTGCTGGCGACAAGAAGATCCAGGTCATCAAGACGGTCCGCGAGCTCACCTCGCTCGGCCTCGGCGAGGCCAAGGCTCTCGTCGACGGCGCTCCGGCTGCCGTCCTCGAAGGCGCCAACAAGGAAGCCGCTGACAAGGCGAAGGAAGCCCTCGAGGCTGCCGGCGCCACCGTCACGCTCAAGTAGTCGGTCCCCTACGGGGGACAACCACTGGGCTGGCGCCCGACTCCGGTCGGTCGCCGCTGACGATCGCGGATCTTCCTGACGAGTGCTGCACGCACTCAGCAGAGACATCCGTGATCGGAGGGCATCGCCCCCGATCCGTTCGGGAGCGATGCCCTCCGTCCGTTAACCGGAGGGCCGCGATTCGTCGTGCCGCTCTCCGCGCCCACGCGCGGATGCTCTGCACCCGTCGACGACGTTCGTCGACGGTTCACGCAGGCATCCGCGTCGTCGTTCCACTCCCCGTGAGTGTGGTGTTCGATGCGGTGCCCGAATCGGGAGAACCCATCACCATGAACACCCGTGCACGCTGGCGTGCCATCACCACCCGGATCCGAGCCCGGCTCGCATCCATGCCCGACCGACCGGAGCGGGCCGTCGGCGCCCACCCTCCGGATCCCCGGGTCACCGTGTCCTTCACCACCTGGATGCGCTGACCCTCGGACTACCCCCTTCCCTAACTCAGGAACACCGCGGCGTGTCGCCTCGGGCGCCCCGTGCTGCCGGGCGACACGCCGCCGACCTCCTGAGTTGGGGAAGTGGCAGAGGGGGCGGTGTATAGCTTGGCTATGTATACTGGTCTCATCATGACCGAGAACACCACGCATTCCCCCCTGCACACGATCCTCGGCGACCTCATCACGGCATCGCACCGGCTCACCCGCCTTGCCGCCCAGGCCACCGGATCCTCCGAATCACCAGCCGTCTGGCGCACGCTCTCCGTGCTGACCACGGTCGGGCCGGTCCGGGTCGGCGAACTGGCCCGACAGAGCCGGGTCTCACAGCCCACCATGACGAAGCTCGTCCAGAGCCTCGACGAGCGCGACTGGATCAAGCGCATCGCCGACGTCGACGACCACCGTGCCTGGCTCATCGCCATCGCCCCCAAGGGGACCGCGGCTCTGCTCGCCTGGCGCGACGAACTCACCGACGCCCTGGAGCCGGCCTTCACGGACCTGGGCGACGACGACCTCGCCGCCATCGCGCGAACGGTCGAGATCATCCAGGAACGCGTGGCCGTCGAGGTCGCCTCGGAGCTGACCGCATGAGCCGGGACACCGCTGCACACCCCGTCCCCTCGACCGCCACGTCGAACCCGGCCGGCGGCCACGGTCACGGCGGCGGACTCGCCGGGATCCTCCACCAGCCGAAGGCCGTCTGGGCCGTCGCCTTCGCCAGCGTCATCGCGTTCATGGGCATCGGCCTCGTCGACCCGATCCTGCCCGCCATCGCCGAAGACCTGCAGGCCACCCCGACGCAGGCCGAGATGCTCTTCACGAGCTATCTGCTGGTCACGGGCGTCGCGATGCTCTTCACGAGCTGGCTCTCGAGCCGGATCGGTGCCAAGCGCACCCTGCTGATCGGCCTCGCGCTCGTCGTGGTGTTCGCCCTGCTCGCCGGGCTGTCGGACTCCGTCGGCGCCGTCATCGGGTTCCGTGCCGGCTGGGGACTCGGCAACGCCCTGTTCATCTCGACCGCGCTGGCGACCATCGTCGGTGCGGCCAGCGGTGGTCGTGCGAACGCGATCATCCTCTACGAGGCGGCGCTCGGGCTCGGCATCGCCATCGGCCCGCTCCTCGGCGGCCTCCTCGGTGGGATCGGCTGGAAGTGGCCGTTCTTCGGGACCGCGACCCTCATGGCCGTCGGCTTCATCGCGATCGTGGTCTTGCTGAAGACGGAGGGGCCGAAGCCGACGCCACTGAAGCTGTCGGCGCCGTTCCGGGCCCTGGCGATCCCGTCGCTCGGCATCCTCGCCTCGGCGGCGCTCTTCTACAACATCGGCTTCTTCACCCTCCTGGCGTACTCGCCGTTCCCGCTCGGGCTCGACGCGATGGGACTCGGGTTCACGTTCTTCGGGTGGGGCGTCGCGCTGGCGATCACGAGTGTCTTCGTGGCGCCGCTGCTCACCGCGCGGATGCGCCGGACCTCGGTCATCAAGCTGGTGCTGCCCCTGCTCGCGCTCGACCTCGTGGTCGGCGGGCTCCTCGTCGAGTCGACGGCCGGCCTCATCGTCTGCATCGTCGTCGGCGGCCTCCTGCTCGGCGTGATGAACACCGTCCTCACCGAGGCTGTGATGGAGGCGACGGACCTGCCGAGCAACGTCGCGTCCTCCGCCTACTCGTCCGTGCGGTTCCTCGGGGGAGCGATCGCCCCACCGGCCGCCGCGGAGATCGCGAAGCTCGTCTCGCCTGCCGCGCCCTACTACGTGGCCGCCGGGTCGATCGTGATCGCGCTGCTCATCGTCGTCATCGGCCGCAAGCACCTCGTCCGGGTCGACGGGCCCGTGGAGAGCGACATCGACGAGGCCATCGCGATCACCGCAGCCGACGCGAGCTGACCGCTCCGGCCGCCCCGGGGGGACGTCGGAGCGTCACTCCGCCCCTTCGGGCCGCGTCGTGGTCTGCCTGATCATGAGCCGCGTCGGCCACTGCACCTCGGTGACCGCGTCGCCACCCACCTCGCCGCCGGGCTCCTGGGTGCGGCGGCCCTCCTCGAGGTCTTGGAGCAGGATCTCGACGGCGCGACGACCCTGCGCCCTGGGTTCCTGCTCGAAGGTCGTCAGCGCGAACATCTCCGCGTAGGAGTGCCCGTCGATGCCGATCACCGAGAGCTCCGCCGGAACGGTGATCCCGAGGCGTCTGGCGGCGATGATGATGCCGATCGCCACCTCGTCGGTCGACGCGAAGACCGCCGTCGGGCGGATCCGGGCGTCCCGGAGCAGCTGGGCCGCGGCCTCGTACCCGCCGGGAAGCGAGTGGACCGCCGGCAGGACGTGCACGGTGGACGCGAGGCCTGCCTCTTCCATCGCCGCGAGATATCCCGCGAGGCGCCGGCCGTGGACGGTGTCCGTCTGCAGCTCGGCGTCGTGGCCGGTGATGTGCGCGATGCGGGTGTGTCCGAGCGTGATGAGGTGCTCCGTCGCCTCCCGCCCGATCGCCTGGTCGTCGATGTTGATCGAGTGCGCGCCCCGGATGTTCCCGCCGATCGAGACCAGCGGCCTCGGGTTCGCGAGCAGGCGGGCGATCTCGTCCTGCGAGGCCTCGATGCCGATCGAGATCATGCCGTCGAAGCGCTTGTTCGTGAGGTACGAGTCGAAGATGCGGTCGCGTTCAGCGGCGTCCGGCGGCAGATGGTGCAGGGTCAGGTCGTACCCCCTGGCGCGCAACGCGCTCTCGGCTCCCTCGAGCACCTCGCCGAAGTACCAGCGGTTGAGGAACGAGGTGAGGACACCGATCGCCAGGGTGCGTCCCGTGGACAGGCTCGCGGCGATCGGTGACGCGACGTAACCGATCGTGGCCGCAGCCTGGACGACGCGTTCGCGCGTCTCGGTCGACACGTATCCGCGTCCGGTGAGCGCTCGCGAGGCCGTCGCTTTCGAAACGCCGGCGAGGGCCGCGACATCACTGATGGCACCACTCATGCCGACTCCCTCCGTTGGGTAGCACCACCATAGCGAATCTGGAACAGACCTGGAACACGATCATGGAACGGATCCATAACGGCTCGGCCACGATTCCTCCGCAAATCCGCATGATTTCGGTGGGAGCGCTCTCACTGTCTATTTCGTTATGTTCTCGTGCTTGCATCCTGGTCCGGGGTGAAGTACTTTGACGCATGGAAACGGTTCCGCATCCGGACCGATTCCGCACCAGTGCATCATCGGAACGGCTCGACCCTGGAGCCGTTCGAACCTGCAGCACTCAATGAGGAGGACACAGATGAGTTTCATTCGGACCCGCCGGACGGCCCTGCCGCTGGCCGTCCTGGCCGTCGCGGGCGTCGCGCTCACCGCCTGTTCAGGCGGATCCGGCAGCAGTGGCGGTGGCGACGACGACAAGACCGTCACCATCTACGGCACGATCGCCGACACCGAGGCGGAGCTGCTCGAGCAGAGCTGGGCCGACTTCGAGAAGGAGAGCGGCATCACGATCAAGTACGAGTCCTCCAAGGAGTTCGAGTCGCAGATCGGTATCCGCGCGCAGGGCGGCAACCCGCCCGACCTCGCGATCTTCCCGCAGCCCGGCCTCCTGGCCGACCTCGCCAAGCGCGACTACCTGAAGCCCGCGCCCGAGGGCGTCACCGCCAACGTCGAGAAGTACTGGTCCAAGGACTGGGCTCGCTACGGCACCGTCAACGACACCCTGTACGGTGCTCCGCTCATGGCGAGCGTCAAGGGCCTGATCTGGTACCAGCCGTCGAAGTTCGCCGAGTGGGGCGTCGAAGTCCCGAAGACCTGGGACGAGCTGCTCGCCGTGACGAAGACCATCCAGGAGAAGACCGGCGCGGCCCCCTGGTGCGCCGGCTTCGGCTCCGGCGACGCGTCGGGCTGGCCCGGCACGGACTGGATCGAAGACCTCGTCCTGCGTCAGCAGGGCCCGGACGTCTACGACGACTGGGTGGCCAACAAGGTCAAGTTCACCGACCCGAAGATCAAGGAAGCCTTCGACTCGGCCGGCGAGATCCTCAAGAACCCGGAATACGTCAACGCCAGCTTCGGTGACGTGACCTCGATCAACTCCACGGAGTTCGGCGATGTCGCCCCGGCACTCGCGTCCGGCGCTTGCGCGCTGCACCACCAGGCATCGTTCTTCTCCGGCTTCCTCGAGGACGCCGGCGCGACCGTCGCTCCCGACGGTGACGTGTGGGCCTTCGTGACCCCCGGCATCGAAGAGGGCGAGACCGCCGTCACCGGTGGTGGCGAGATCGTCGGCGCGTTCAGCGACGACGAGAGCACCGTCAAGGTCCAGGAGTACCTGTCGAGCGCCGAGTGGGCGAACAGCCGCGTGAAGCTGGGCGGCGTCATCTCCGCCAACAACGGCCTCGACCCGGCCAACGCCTCCACGCCGATCCTCAGCCAGGCGATCGAGATCCTGCAGGACGAGAAGACCACGTTCCGCTTCGACGCCTCCGACCTGATGCCCGGTGCCGTCGGCGCCGGAACCTTCTGGAAGGGCCTCGTGAACTGGATCAACGGCGACGAGACCGACCAGGTGCTCAAGGACATCGAAGCCGGCTGGCCGTCCGCCGAGTAATCGACAACCGGAACTGCTGCTCATGAGCGGAAGCGTCGGAGGGTGAACACCCTCCGACGCTTCCGCCTCGGCAGTGGATCCCCCTAGGGTTCACTCAGGGTCCAACGCCGTACTCGAAAGGCTAGCTATGTCAGGTTTCCTCAACTGGTTGGGCGGACTCCCACCGCTCGCCCAGATCCCGATCGTCGTCATCGCCTTCGCCGCGGTGGTCGCCCTCCTCCTCTTCTTCGTGGACATCGCTCCGCGCAAGGGCACGCTCTACACGGTCATCCGCCTGGCGTTCTGCGTCCTGGTGCCCGTCGTCGTCGTCCTGTTCTTCGGTTCCTTCCTCTGGGCCGCGGCCGTCGCCGCCGTCCTCGGCGGGGTGCTCTTCCTGCTCGACTACCGGTCGAAGAAGGGCGTCGGCTACCTCGTGCAGCTCGTCGGCTTCCTCGCACCGGCGTTCCTGCTGCTCCTCATCGGCCTCATCCTCCCGACGATCAACACCACCATCGCCGCCTTCATGTCGGCCTCGGGCAAGAACTTCGTCGGACTGAACAACTTCATCTGGCTGTTCACGCAGCCGAGCGCCATCCGGACCGTCGTCAACACGATCATCTGGGTGCTCCTCGTCCCCGCGCTGTCGACGGCGTTCGGTCTCGCGTACGCGGTGTTCATCGACAAGTCCCGTGGCGAGAAGTACTTCAAGATCCTCGTCTTCATGCCGATGGCGATCTCCTTCGTCGGAGCGTCCATCATCTGGCGCTTCATCTACGCCTACCGTGAGGCCGACGCCACCCAGATCGGTCTGCTCAACCAGATCGTCGTGTGGTTCGGCGGGACCCCGGTGCAGTGGTTGCAGAACGAGCCGTGGAACACGCTGTTCCTCATCGTCGTGCTCATCTGGGTGCAGACCGGATTCGCGATGGTCGTCCTGTCCGCCGCGATCAAGGGCGTCCCGACCGAGCAGATCGAAGCCGCCGAGCTCGACGGCACCAACGGTTGGCAGCGCTTCACCAACGTCATCGTCCCCGGTATCCGCTCCTCGCTGGTCGTCGTCGTGACGACGATCTCGATCGCGTCGCTGAAGGTCTTCGACATCGTCCGCACCATGACCGCCGGCAACAACGGCACCTCGGTCATCGCGAATGAGATGTACACCCAGTTCAAGAACTTCGAGAACGGCCGGAGTGCGGCGTTCGCCGTGATCCTGTTCATCCTCGTGCTGCCGATCGTCATCTACAACGCACGGCAGATCAAGAAGCAGAGGGAGATCCGATGAGTGCTGTGCAGCCGATCGAACTACCGATCGACGAATCCACCAAGAAGCAGCTCGAGCAGGGTGAACGCGGTATCGAAGCCGCGAGCCGACGGACGAAGAAGCGCCTCACGAGCCGTGGTGCGACCATTGCCGCGGTCGTCATCGCGGTGCTCTGGACCATCCCGACGTTCGGACTCTTCGTCTCCTCGTTCCGGCCCGAGCAGCAGGTGAAGACCACCGGTTGGTGGACGATCTTCGCCGACTTCCAGGTGACCATCGACAACTACGTGCAGGTGCTCCAGGCCGGCAACTCGACGCTGAACCTGGCGGGGTCGTGGGTCAACTCGATCGCCATCGCCATTCCGGCGACGCTCCTCCCGCTCGTGATCGCGAGCCTCGCGGCGTACGCGTTCGCGTGGATCGACTTCCGTGGCAAGAACTTCCTGTTCATCATGGTGTTCGCCCTGCAGGTCGTGCCGATCCAGATGGCCCTCGTCCCGCTGCTGTCGACGTTCTCCCGTGGGCTGAACGTCTTCGGCCTGCAGGTCGGTGAAGGACTGGATGCGAGCGGCACGTTCGCGCAGGTGTGGATCGCGCACACCATGTTCGCGCTGCCGCTGGCGATCTTCCTGCTGCACAACTTCGTCGCGGAGATCCCCGGTGAGGTCATCGAGGCGGCCAGGGTGGACGGTGCCGGTCACGGCCAGATCTTCTTCCGGATCGTGCTGCCGCTGACGATGCCGGCCATCGCGTCGTTCGCGATCTTCCAGTTCCTGTGGGTGTGGAACGACCTCCTGGTCGCTCTCATCTTCGCGGACGGTGAGGTCGCGCCGATCACGAAGCTGCTCGCCGAGATCACGGGTACCCGCGGCAACGAGTGGCACCTCCTCACGGCCGGTGCGTTCATCTCGATCCTCGTGCCGCTCGTGGTGTTCTTCGCCCTGCAGCGCTACTTCGTCCGCGGGCTGCTGGCCGGTTCGACGAAGGGCTGACCCGACGCCGCGGTTCGATCCTCCGATCGACAGCGTCGTCGGTGCGCCGGTGCCCCGGGAACTCACGCTCCCGGGGCATCCGTGCGTCTGCGGGCCGTCGCCTTCCGGATCTGTTTCCTCCTCCCTAACTCAGGAGCGTCTCGGCGAGTCTCGCTGAACAAGTGCGCGGCGGACCCGACGCGCCGCGCCGTTCCTGAGTTAGGGAACGTCGAGACCGAGGTCGGGCAGCTGCTGTATCGATCAGGAGCGGCGAAGTGCGGCTTGAGGAGGTGAGCCGGCAGGACCAGCATCCAGCGCCGATCGGATGGCACCCAGGACGACGTACCAGTCGTTCATGACCATGCGATAGGTGAACCTCAACACCCGATACCCCTGCACGACCAACTGGGCGTCCCGCCAGCGGTCCTCTTCGTGAGCGTCGCGATTGTCGTGGAACTCACGACCATCCCACTCGAGGACGAGCCATCCGTCGATCACCTGATCGACCCGGCCGACAGCCGGGATGGCGACCTGGTGACGCCCGACGATGCCAGCGGACTCGAGGCGGATCCGAGCGATGCTCTCGATGAAACTGTGGCAACCCGGTTCCACACGTGGTGTCCGCTCAGCTCGTGGCGACGGAAGTGCGTCGATCCAGGAGGGGAGTGCTGCGGACAGGGCGGGTTCGAGGTGGGTGAACGAGTCCATGGCCGCCCCGACGACCTCGGGGTGCTGGCAGTCGACGAGGTGGCCGATCACCTGGCACCGTGATTCGACAAGCATCGGGAGGAGGGTGCCGCGGGGAGGGGCTGGGGGCCAGTCGTCCCAGTGCAGCACGGCGTCTTCGCGGGCCTCGGCCGGCGGACGTTTCCACCGCTCATCGGCCGACCGGAGGCGGGCTGCGTTCGGCGGCAGCGCGACATGGAGTCGAGACGTCGACGGCACGGCCCAGCCATACCAACGTGCTGCCGAGACGCAGCTCAGTCGGCCCCCGACTCGCACAGCCCTCACCAGGTCACTCGGTGCGTCCGGCGCCGCGTACCAGCCGCGCCGCACGCGGATCAACATCCCTGTCTCGACTGCGATCCGAAGCGTCTCCTTGGTGTGCCCGAGCCGCCTGAGCTGATGGACGGTGGCGATTCCATAAGCGGGCTCGAGGAAGGTCGTCGCGATCGTCATCCCCCGATCGTGTGCGCCGGGGCTGGTCGCCTCATGCCCGATCACGTCCGCTGCGCACGGTTTCGCGCACACACCGGCTGTGGAGGAGGGTGGTGCCTGGCTTGCCCAACTCAGGAAGCCGGCGGCGTGTCGCGCGGGTCGGCGGTGCACGATGGGACGCCGCGCCGGAGAGGTCCTGAGTTAGGGAAAAGAACGGGTCAGAGAACAGGGGCGGGGACCGAGGGCGGGGAGGTCGGTGGGCGGGGATAAGGTGGCGGGATGAGCATGCACGGGGGACGGGGCGGACCACGCGGTGGTGCCCCCGGCGGCGGTGGGCCCCGCGCCGGCAGCCGCGTGAGCGGCGGCGACACGGAGGCGCAGAAGGCGCTCAACGCCGAGGCCCCGAGGATCCCCGACCTCGGCAAGCGCATCGTCGCCCTGTTCGTACCGTTCCGCGCGAAGATCATCCTCACGATGGTGCTCGTCGTCCTCGGTGCAGCCCTCGCGGTGCTGCCACCGCTCCTCGTCAAGCAGGCGTTCGACGTCGGCCTGTTCCCCACCGACGGCGGCTCCCCGAACCTCGTCGCCCTCGCGGAGATCGTGGGCGTCATGGTCGCCCTGTTCATCATCGCGGCCCTCCTCGGCGTCTGGCAGACCTACCTCACCGCCACCGTCGGCAACAGCGTCATGGGCGCCCTGCGCATCAAGCTGTTCTCGCAACTCCAGGCGATGGAACTGAGCTTCTTCACCCGCACGAAGACGGGCATCATCCAGTCGCGCCTGCAGAACGACGTCGGCGGCGTCGCGAACGTGCTCACCAACACGGTGTCGAGCGTGCTCGGCAACACCGTCACCGTCATCTCCGCCCTCGTCGCCATGCTCATCCTCAACTGGCAGCTCACGATCGTCGCGCTCATCCTCATGCCGATCCTCGTGGTCGCGCAGCGCCGGGTCGGCCAGGTGCGCGCACGGATCGCGACGAAGACGCAGGAGTCCCTGTCGGAGATGACCGCGATCACCCAGGAGGCGTTGAGCGTCTCGGGGGTCCTGCTCGCGAAGAGCTTCAACCGTCAGGACACGGAGGTCGAGCGCTACAGCGCCGAGAACCGCACCCAGATCCGCCTCCAGGTGAGCCAGGCGATGAGCGGCCAGTGGTTCTTCGCGATGGTCAACATCTTCCTGTCGTCGATCCCGGCGATCGTCTACCTCGTCGCCGGCTACCTCATCACCGGGGGCGTGACCGACGTCACCGCGGGCTCCATCGTCGCGTTCACGACGATCCAGGCGCGTCTCCTGTTCCCGCTCATGGGCGTCATGCGCGTCGCCCTCGACCTGCAGACCTCCGGCGCCCTGTTCGCCCGCATCTTCGAGTACCTCGACCTCAAACCGTCGATCGCCGACCGCCCAGGGGCAACGCTGCTCCCGGACACCGCCCCGGAGATCCGCTTCGACGACGTCACCTTCCGGTACGCGGACGCCCAGGACGACTCCACCCCGACGCTCGACGGCGTCTCGTTCACGATCGAACCCGGACAGTTCGCAGCGTTCGTCGGGCCATCGGGCGCCGGGAAGACCACGATCTCCTACCTGATCCCGCGCTTCCAGGAGGTCTCCGGCGGCCGGGTCACCGTCGCGGGAGCCGACGTCCGCGACGTCACCCAGGCCTCGCTCGTCTCACGCATCGGGATCGTCAGCCAGGAGACCTACCTCTTCCACGCGACGATCGCGGAGAACCTCCGCTACGCGAAGCCAGACGCGACCGCCGAGGAGCTCGAGGCGGCTTGCCGGGCGGCGAACATCCACGAGGCGATCATGCGCTTCGAGGACGGCTACGACACGCTCGTCGGCGAACGCGGCTACCGCCTGTCGGGCGGCGAGAAACAGCGCATCGCCATCGCGCGCGTCCTGCTGAAGGATCCCGAGGTGCTCATCCTCGACGAGGCGACGAGCGCGCTCGACACGATCTCCGAGCGGGTGGTGCAGCTCGCCCTCGACGACGCGACCCGCGGACGCACGACCGTCTCCATCGCCCACCGCCTGTCCACGATCGTGCACGCCGACGTCATCTTCGTCCTCGACCGCGGGCGCATCGTCGAGCGAGGTACACACCAGGAGCTCCTCGCCGCCGGTGGCGTGTACGCGACCCTCTACGCGCAGCAGGCCGTCACGGCCTGACCCGGCGTCACCTGGCGCACGGCCTGGGCGCCGAGCGCCCGCCGAGCCGAACCGTCCGGGCCCGCCCACGCCGCCGTCGTGCGGTTCTCGGACAACCGTGGGCCAGCCATTGTGGGCCCGTGGCGCGGGTGGCTAGAGTGAGCGCCATCGTGACCCCCGAAGGAGGGGGTCGCGACCGCGCACCGCCGGATCGAGTAGGGGACTCGTCGATGACCGCAGCTGTGGACGAACCATCCGGATCCTCGCCCGACGCCACCGCGCCGACCGACCCGCCGGCGTCGTCCTCCGCGGCCCGCAGTCGCGGACTCGGTCGTGGTCGGTTCGGCCGCCCGGGCTTCAGCATCCAGTCGAAGCTCCTCGTCATGCTGCTGCTCGTCAGCGTCGGCGCGTCGGTCGTCACCGGGGTCGTCGGCTACCTGTCCGGCAGCGACTCGCTCCGGCAGGCGTCGTTCGAGCGGCTCACCGAGGTCCGGGAGTCCCGCGCCCGCGAGATCATGAACTACTACGACCAGACGCGCGACTCGCTCGTCGTCTACACCCGGGGCAGCACGGTGGCCGACGCGATGAACGGCTTCCACGACGCCTTCCACGAGTTGGAGGAGCAGCCTGAGGACGCGGCACGCAAAGCCACGGTGACGTCGTTCTACGAGGACACCTTCGCGCCGGAGCTCGCCGAGCGCACCGGGGACGAGACCGACCCGGCGGCCTTCATCCCGACGAACCCGGCCGAGACCTACCTGCAGTCGGCCTACACCCCGGACGACCTCGACTACGACACCGCGCTCTCGGTGCAGGACGCCGGTGACGGCAGCGCCTGGTCGGCCGTCCACGCCCGGTACCACGACTACTTCCGCGAGATCATCGACCGCTTCGGCTACGAGGACGCGCTGCTCATCGACGACGAGGGCGACGTCGTCTACAGCGCGTACAAGGGACCGGACCTCGGCACGAACGTGCTCACCGGGCCCTACCGGGGCGGGGTCCTCGAGGACGGCTTCACCGCAGCGCTCCGATCGAACGCGACCGACTACGTCGGCATCACGGACTTCGAGCGGTACCAGCCCTCGCTCAACGTGCCGACGCAGTGGATCTTCTCCCCGGTCGGCGAGGACGGGCGGATCGACGGGGTGATGGCGTTGCAGGTCCCGATCGGGGCGATCAACGACATCATGACCGGGTCCGGCCAGTGGGAACAGGACGGTCTCGGGCAGACCGGTGAGACCTACCTCGCCGGCCCCGACCAGCTCATGCGCTCGACCTCACGCCTGCTCATCGAGGATCCGAAGGCCTACGAACGCACCGCGATCGCCGCCGGGACACCGCCCGAGACGGCAGCACGGGCGGTCGCCGTCGCGGGGACCGTCCAGATCCAACCGACCCGCACCGTCTCGGTCGAGCGGGCACTCGCCGGTGAAACGGGCACGACGATCGGGCGCGGCTACCTCGGCGAGGAGAACCTCACCGCCTTCATGCCGGTCGACATCGATGGGCTCCAGTGGGTGCTCGTCGCCCGGATCGACACCGCCGAGGCCTTCGCCCCGGTCACCGACTTCACGCGCAACCTCATCATCTCCGTGCTCGCGATCATCGTCGCAGTGTCGCTCCTCTCGCTCCTGCTCGCCCAGGTGTTCGCCCGTCCGGTGCGATCGCTCGTCGGTGCAGTCCGGCGCGTGGCCGGCGGTGACTACAGCGTCGAGGTGCCGAACACGAGGCGTGACGAGTTCGGCGACCTGGGTGCGGCCTTCAACGACATGAGTCGGAGCCTCCGGGTGAAGCAGGAGCTCATCGACGAGCAGCGCGCCGAGAACGAGCGCCTGCTGCTGACCCTGATGCCCGCGACGGTCGCGAAGCGGTACAAGGAGGGGGAGGAGACGATCTCTGAGGTCCACCAGGACGTATCGGTCATCTTCGCCGACCTCGTCGGGTTCGACGACCTCACGAGGGGGCTCGACTCCGAACGGGAGCTCTCGCTCCTGAACGGCCTCGTCCGCAGCTTCGACGAGGCCGCAGAACGCCTCGGCATCGAGCAGGTGCGGACCCTGCGGGAGGGGTACCTGGCCAGTTGCGGACTGATCGTGCCGCGCGTCGACAACGTCCGTCGGACCCTCGACTTCGCGCTGGAGATGCGCACTATCGTCGAACGGTTCAACGCGCAGCACCAGGCGAACCTGACCCTGCGGGTCGGCGTCGACGCGGGGGTGGTGACGAGCGGACTCGTCGGTCGGACGAGTCTCGCCTACGACATGTGGGGTGACGCGGTGAGCCTCGCCAACCGGGTGCAGTCCGTGGCCGGGACGGCGGGCATCTTCGTCAGTCAGCGCGTCAGGGACCGGCTGCAGGACACCGTGTCGTTCGAGGCCGCCGGCACGGTCGAGACGCGCGAAGGTCCGCAGTCCGTCTGGCGCGTCGTCGCGGGGCCGTCGTCATGACCGAGGTGTGGCAGGAGCCGTGGTTCCCGTGGGCCGTCGGGCTCGCGGTCGGTGTCCCCGTGCTGCTGATCGTCCTCACGGAGGTGCTCGGGGCGCTCAGCCGTCGCGGGAACGCCGCGGCGAAACCGGTCCGCCTCCTGCGCAACTTCGTCGTCCCCGTCGGCGCGGTCTTCGCGCTCCTGGTGTTCGCGACGGCGAGGGCGGACGACAGCACCTGGGTGCGCATCGTCGGGACGCTCCTCGGCTTCCTCCTCATCCTGCTGATCCTCTCGGCGTTCAACGTCGCCCTGTTCGCGAACGCCGAGGAGGGGTCCTGGCGCGATCGGATCCCGTCCATCTTCGTCGACCTGGCCAGACTCGCCCTCATCCTCATCGGCCTGGCGATCCTGTTCTCCTGGGTGTGGGGAGCCGACATCGGCGGGCTCGTGACCGCGCTGGGCGTCACCTCGATCGTCATCGGCCTCGCCCTGCAGAACGCCGTCGGCGGGGTCATCTCCGGGCTCCTGCTGCTGTTCGAGCAGCCGTTCCGCCTCGGGGACTGGCTCGACACGGGCAGCGTCCGCGGGCGGGTGGTCGAGGTGAACTGGCGCGCGGTGCACCTCGACACCGGCAACGGCATCCAGATCGTGCCGAACTCGTCACTCGCCGGGGCCTCGTTCACGAACCTCAGCCAGCCCGTCGGTGCGTTCACGGCGAGTGTCGAGGTGACCTTCTCCACCGACGACCCACCCGACGACGTGCTGCGGTTGCTCCGAGAGGTCGCATCGGCGCTCCCGATGCTCGAACGATCCGACGAGGTGTCCGCCTCCTACCTCGGTGCAGCGCGATTCTCGGTGACCCTGCCGGTGTCCGGCCCGTCCGCCGCCGGCGAGGCCGTCGCCCGCTTCCGATCCTGGCTCTGGTACGCGGCCAGACGTCGTGGCTTCGCGCTCGACGGTGACAGCACCGACCCGATCGCGACCCCGGAGCGACTGGGTGCGGCGCTCGTCACCCTTGCCCCCACCCTCCACGCGCGCGAGGAGGACCTGGACGAGCTGGCCGAGAGTTGCACGCTCGAGCGGTACGGGCCGGGGGAGACCGTCCAGGCCGCCGGGGCCGTCCCGGACGCCATCCGCTTCCTCATCGAGGGCGGCGTGCAACTCGCCGTCCCGACGAAGGACGGGCTCATCACCTTCCAGCGCCTCGGCACGGGCGACGTCATCGGCCAGACGGCCCTGACCCGGGAGGTCGCCATGGCCGCCGCGATCGCCGATGGCACGACCCTGGTCCTCAGGATGCCCCTGTCCACCATCGACCGACTCGTCCGCACCCGACCCCGGCTCGCCCAGGAGATCGGTGCCTCCATCGACCACAAGCACCGGCAGGCGCAGGCGGCGCTCGCCGAAGCCGGGATCGTCCGCGGTACGATCGGCCGGTAGCCAGCCGTCGTCACCATCGGAGCGTGAGCCAGATGTCGAACCCCGACCACCCGCAGGGGACCCGCTCCGCGCCCGGCGACGCGACGGACCGGATCCGCGCCGCGATCTATGACGGCACGCTCGCCTCGGGTGAGCTGCTCATCGAGGAGGAGTTGCAGGCATGGCTCGGGGTGCCGGCGGAGGACGTACGCGCCGCCCTGACGTCGCTCGAACAGCTCGGGCTCGTCGAGACCGCCCCGCAGCGGCACACGCGGGTGGCTCAGCCTCGGGTCGAGGACCGGACCGCCGTCCTCCAGACGCTGGGGGCCCTCGTCAGCGGGGTCGTGCGGGTGACCGTGCCGACGCTCACGGCGGGGCAGCGGACGGAGCTCATCGCCTTCGTCGAGCACACGATGGCGACGGTGGAGGTCGAGGACGCCGACGCGCACGGCCGGTGCATCTGGGGCCTCGTCGACCGGTTCCTGAAGCACTGTGCGAACCCGGTGCTCGTCGCGGCGACGGCGGACGTGATCGGTGCGCTCGCGTATCGGCTCGCCGCCACCCGTTCCGCCGAGACGGTCGAGTGGGCCGACCTCCGCGTCGGGTACCCGCACCTGCGGTCCTCCATCGCCGCCGGTGACGCCGTCGGCGCGGAGCTCGCGATGGAACACGTCTTCCGGCTGCAGGTGCCGCTGCACGACCTCGAAGTCCACTGACCGACGGCCCCGCACGACGTGCAGGACTGTGCCGCTCGGGACGCGTGGCAATAGTCTGCTGATGACGCGGTTCCCCCCAGCCGACCGTGTCCCCGTCGTCACCCCGAGCGAGAAGAGACCAGATGTCCTCACCGGAAGTCCAACCCTCTGTCGAACCGACCACCATGGCGCAGCTGGTCGCCGAGCTCGCCGGCACCTTCCTCCTCGTCTTCGGACTCGTCGGCACCGCCACCTTCTCCGCGTTCTTCGGCGAGGAGACCTCCAACCCCCTCGGCGTCGGGTTCCTCGGGGTGGCTGTCGCCCTCGGGCTCTCGGTGACGATCGCCGCCTACGCGTTCGGCCCCATCTCCGGCGGGCACTTCAACCCGGCCGTGACGCTCGGTCTCGCCGCTGCCGGCCGGTTCCCCTGGCGAGCGACCTGGACCTTCGTCCTCGCCCAGCTCGTCGGGGCGTTCCTCGGCGCGCTCGCGGTGTTCGGCCTGGCCGCCGGTGGGCCGGACGGTTTCCTCGACCGCGCGGTCTCGACAGGCTTCGTCTCGAACGGCTTCGGTGAGCTGTCGCCGGGCGGGTTCGGACTCGTGTCGGCCATCGTGGTCGAGGTCGTCATCACCGCCGTCTTCCTGTACGTGATCCTCGGCGTGACCCACAACCGGGCGGCGCCGGGCTTCGCGCCCATCGCGATCGGCGCCACGTTGACGCTGCTGCTGCTCGTCGCGATCCCCATCGACAACGGATCGGTCAACCCGGCCCGCTCGATCGCGACGGCCGTCTTCGCCGGTGGTGATTGGCTGGCGCAGGTGTGGGTGTTCATCGTGTTCCCGGTCATCGGCGCACTCATCGCCGGATTCAGCTACCGGATCCTCTTCGGGGGGACGCGTCCGGTGGGCGCTCGGCCCGTCGCGAACCGCGGCTGATCCCGCCGCTCGCCACTCGCACCCCGTCTGCCCTCGGCAGGCGGGGTGCGTCGTTCTCGCACGGCACCCCGCGAACGCGGGCAACCCGCATTGGGGGACGCGCTTTCGGGAGGCACCGTCCATGCTTGAGGTTCGAGCGCCAGATCCTTGGAGGGGCGATGACGATGACCGAACGCGACGCCCCCACGACCAGGTGGGCGGATCCGCTGACCACCGACGGCGGAACGGCCGACGTGCCGCTCCCGGCGGACGTCGCCTGGGAGCTGCTGCAGGAGGCGCTCGTCGAGGACTTCATCGACGACCTCCCGCGTCCCGTGCGCACGGCCGAACTGGCAGCACGGCTCCACGTGAGCCGGGCGTCGCTCATGACGAACATCCGTCGCGGCAACGTGATCGCCAGCCGTCGGTCCGGCCGCTGGGAGATCGACACGGTCGCGAGCCGCACCTACCTGCGCTCGGCCATCCTCAGCCTGGGCGAACGCCGTCGCACCCTGACCGGCGTCGACGAGGACCGTTCCACCAACGTGCAGTTGACGCTCACCGGGCGGGCCTCGGCGGTCCTGTCGGACCTCATGCAGGACACACATCTGTCGGCGCCGGAGCTCGTGGCGATCGCCCTCGACCGGTTCCGGAGCACGGCCGTCGACACGGACGCCGAAGCGAGCTGACGCCGCCGAGGTGTGTCGGACGTCGCGCCTGACGCCGGACACACGGATCGGCCGGCCGCACGTGGTGCGTCGGCCGGCCGATCGGGTGGTGCTGGTGCGGACTACTCCGTGCCGACGGCCTTGTCGGCCGCGTCGCGGGCACCGTCGATCTGCTCGTCGAACTTGCCGCCGGTGACCTTCTTCGCCGCGTCGGCGACGCCGCCGAGCAGCTTGTCGCTGATGTCCTCGGCCTGCTGGCTCGAGAGGGCGTCCTTGACCTTGTTGTCGTTCAGGAACTCCTGAGCCTTCTTGGTGATGTCTTCGATTCCCATGCGTCGCTCCTGTTCGTCGGGCCCACTCGGGCGTACCGCTCATTCTCGGCCCTCGGGCGGATTCTGGCTAGACCTCGTCGGAGAGCTCCCAGGACCTCCATCGCTCCCGCGCAGGGTCAGTCGGCGAGGGGGACCGGGCCTCCGCGGTCGTCGAGCATGCGGGTCATGAGGTCGATCTCGGCCTGCTGACTCGCGATGACCGCACTGGCGAACGCGAGGGCGGTCGCGTTCGTGGTCCGCGGCTGCAGTGCCTCCGCCATCTCCACCGCACCCCGGTGGTGGGCGATCATCAGGGTGAGGAACAGCCGCTCGGCCTCGAGCCCCGACGACGCCGTGAGCTGGTCGATCTGTGCCGGTGTGGCGAGGCCGGGCATCGGGTCGCCAGGGGTGTGACTCGTGCCGGGCGTCGACGAGTCGCCGCCGTGGGCGTGCCCGCTGGCGCCCGCGAGGGTGGGGAGCGTCATCCAAGTCATGTCCGGCTGGCGCGAACCCTGCGGCAGGTTCCACTGCACGAGCCAGTCGTAGAGCTGCCCGGACTGCTGGGCCTGCGTGGTCGCGATGTCGTAAGCGAGGGTGCGGACGTCCACCGCATCCGTCCGATCGCGGATGATCATCGCGAGCTCGACGCCCTGGTTGTGGTGCACCTGCATGTCGCGCGAGAACCCCGCCTCAGCGCTCGTGGTCGTCGGGGTCGGGTCGACGAGGGTGCTCAGACGACCGACGGAGAACCCGATGGCCGCGGCGACCACGATCGCGATGATCGCCATCGCCGCGATGACGATGCGGGTGCGGCTCGAGCCCTCCGAGGCCTGCTCGGCGTCGAACGCCGCGAGCTCCTCGTCGCTGACGCCGCCGTCGTCCGCGATCTCGTCCGGCGGGGCTGCTGCGGGGGGCTCGGTCGTCACCGGATCAGACCTTGCCGGGGCCGTCGATCGCGCCCGTGCAGGCCGCGCCGGGCTCGGGCACATTGTTGCTCTTCCAGAACTCCTCGAAGAAGTCGGCGATGCGCGAGTCGCTCGCGTTGTTCACCTGCAGCTGCGAGTTCCAGCCGCTCAGGACGATCGGCGAGGGGAGGTCCGACTTCGGCGACAGCACGACGTACGTGGTCGGGAGCAGCTCCTTGAGCTTCGTGAGCTCGGCGTCGCTGATGGACGGGTCGTAGGTCACCCAGATCGCGCCGTGTTCGAGGGAGTGGACCGCGTTCTCGTTGGTCTGCTCCTCGGTGTAGATGCCGCAGTTCAACCAGTACTGGTTGTGGGGGCCACCGGCCGGCGGGTTCTGCGGGTAGTCGACGGTGCCTTCGACGTGCTCGGAGGTGTTCGTGAACAGTTCGACGCCGGCGATGTCGGCTCCCGTACCGGTGCCACCGCCGGGGTAGCTGGCGTTCTTCGGCAGCGTGAGGATGACGCTCGTGATGAGGACCGCGATCACGGCCACGCCGCCGACGACGCCGGCCCAGATCCCGATGCGACGGTTGCGGTTCTTGCGCTTCTGCGCCTGCTTGAACGCGGCGACCTTCGCCTGGCGCTGGACTTCGCGTTCCTGTTTCGCGCTCTGCTGCTTGACGGCGGGCGGGACGGGAGCGTTCTTGGGACGGTCTGATGCGGGGGTCACGGGGGCCTCTCGAAAAGTTGTATGCGTAACTATCGAACCAGACGGCGTTCTCGGCGCCGTCCGGGCGCCCGATGATGCGCAGTCGATTCTCAGCCTCATCCAAGCAGACGCTGGAGGAATCCCAGTGTTAGGGCGGTCTAACAAATGTAGCTCGTCGTTGCTAACATGGCCCGTGTGACCACCGACCTCACCGCTCCGAAGACCCGCGCCCCCCGTGGGCCGAGGTTGCTCTTCCTCCTCGGCCCCGCCTTCGTCGCCGCGATCGCCTACGTCGACCCCGGCAACGTGGCTGCCAACCTCACGGCGGGTGCGCAGTACGGCTACCTGCTCGTGTGGGTGCTCGTCGCCGCGAACGCCATGGCCGTCCTCGTCCAGTACCTCTCGGCGAAGCTCGGACTCGTCACCGGCAAGAGCCTGCCGGAGCTCCTCGGCTCACGACTGCGCACCGGTCCGCGTCGGCTCTACTGGGTGCAGGCGGAACTCGTCGCCGCCGCGACCGACCTCGCCGAGGTGATCGGTGGCGCGGTGGCGCTGTACCTGCTCTTCGGGATCCCGCTCGTGCTCGGCGGCGTCATCGTCGGGGTCTTCTCGATCGTGCTCCTCGCCGTGCAGAACTGGTACGGCCAGCGGCATTTCGAGTTCGCGATCCTGACGCTCCTCGCCGTGATCGCCGTCGGGTTCCTCGCCGGTCTCTTCGTCAGTCCCGTCGACTGGGGTGCTGCGGCCGGTGGCCTGGTGCCCCGGTTCGAGGGCACGGCGACGGTGCTGCTCGCCGCGAGCATGCTGGGGGCGACGGTCATGCCGCACGCGATCTACCTCCACTCCTCACTCAGCCGGGACCGCCACGGCGTCCAGACGAGCGACGGCGCCATCCGGCGGCTCATCGTCGCCACCCGCTGGGACGTCGCCTCGGCGCTCGTCCTGGCCGGAGCGGTCAACATCGCGATGCTGCTGCTCGCGGCAGCGTCGCTCGGTGGGGTCGGGGGGACGGACTCCATCGAGGGCGCGCACGCCGCGATCACCGCCGCACTCGGACCGGTGATCGGCGTGATCTTCGCCATCGGCCTGCTCGCCTCGGGGCTCGCCTCGACCTCGGTGGGCGCCTACGCGGGAGCGTCGATCATGGGAGGGCTCCTCAAGGTGCGCATCCCCTTGCTCGCTCGACGGGTGATCACCCTCATCCCGGCACTCGCCATCCTGGCGGCGGGCATCGACCCGACCACGGCCCTCGTGCTCAGCCAGGTGTTCCTCAGCCTCGGGATCCCGTTCGCGCTCATCCCGCTCGTGCGCTACACCGGCGACCGGCGCATCATGGGCGTCCACGTCGACCAGCTCGTCACAAGGGTGTTCGCCTGGGTCGTCGTCGGGCTCATCGTCGCGTTGAACGTCGCCCTCATCGTGCTGACGTTCTTCGGCTGATCCGTAGGGAGGATCATTCGCCCGAAGACGGGCGAACGGAGTGGCTGACGGTCAGGCGCCGACGGTGACCCAGACGGCGTCGGCGGCGAGGCGACCGAGCGTGAGACGCGTGCCGGTCGCGGTCAGGCGGAGTTCGAGTTCGCCCGCGAAGGCGCGGTGGTCGTCGACGGTGAGCGCGGTGTCGAGGACGATGCCGAGCGTGCTCAGGTGGCGGAGCGTCTCCGGGTCGGCGTCCGAGATGCGGCACACCGTCAGGGCGCTGTCCGACGGGGCCTCGTTCAACCGGACGGCGTCCGGCCGGTGCGGGGTGCCGTCGGCTGAGGGGATCGGATCGCCATGTGGATCGCGGATCGGGTGACCGAGCGCCGCGTCGATGCGCTCGATCATGGTGTCGCTCGCCGCGTGCTCGAGGATCTCAGCCTCGTCGTGCACCTCGTCCCATCCGTAGCCGAGCATCTCGACGAGGAAGGTCTCGATCAGCCGGTGCCGACGGACCATCGCGACCGCGTGCGCCTGGCCGGCCGGCGTGAGCTCGATGCTGCCGTAGGGTTCGTGCACCACGAGCCCCTGAGCGGCCAAGCGCTTCACCGCGTCGGAGGCGGTCGCCGGGCGGACGCCCATGCGGTCCGCGAGCAGCTTGACGGTGGCCGACTCGTCCGCCCATTCCGAGGTCGTCCAGATCGTCTTGAGGTAGTCCTGGGAGACGGAGGAGAGGCCGGAGACGGACATGCGTCCAGTCTACGGAGGCGGCGGCGGTCCACCGGGCGGCCGTCAGCGGGTCACCGGCCGTTCAGACGGGCCTGGCAGAATGGTCGCCGACACCCCCGAACGGGGCACCCGACTGCTACGGTCGAGTTCCCGAGCAACCCGCACACCGATCCACTCGACGAGAAGGGCCATGCGATGCCTCAGGCGCTCAGCAGCTCGACCGCACGACTCGGATCCGGTGCGCGTGCGACGCTCGAACTCGTCGCGGCGGCGATGGCCGGGGACGGGCACCGGACACCGGCCGAGCAGGACGGCACGCCCACCCGTCGTCCGATGGAACTCACCCTCCGCCGCTTGCCGGCGATCGTCGCGGTGCTGCTGCTGGCCGCCGTGATCCTCGCGGTCATCGGCGTCCTCGTCGTGCTCTCGCTCGTCGTGCGCGTGCTCGCCGCCGGTGTCGCGGCGGTCGGCCCGCGGCCCCACCTCGTCGCCCTCCGCTGACGCCTCCGCCGGCTCCCGGCGTCGGCCGCGTCATCGGGCTGCACTCCGCAGGCGCTCCGGGTAGGCTGGGCGTCATGCGTCTCCGCCTGTCGTGTTCCTGCTGTCCCCGCTGAACCGTCCCTTCCGGGATGCCGCCTCAGCCGTCCCAGCCATCCGGTGACGCACGCGAGAGTCGTGCGGTGACGCACCACAGGAACAGATTGCAGACATGAACTACGCAGACTCCGTCCTCGATCTCATCGGGAACACCCCACTCGTGAAGCTCAACCGGGTCACCGAGGGCATCGCCGCCACGGTGCTCGTCAAGGTCGAGTACCTCAACCCCGGTGGTTCCTCGAAGGACCGCATCGCGACGCGCATCATCGACGCCGCCGAGGCCTCCGGACAGTTGCAGCCGGGCGGCACGATCGTCGAGCCGACCTCCGGCAATACGGGCGTCGGCCTCGCCCTCGTCGCCCAGCAGCGCGGGTACCGGTGCGTGTTCGTGCTGCCGGACAAGGTGGGCGAGGACAAGCGCAACGTGCTGACCGCCTACGGCGCCGAGATCGTCGTCACCCCGACGTCCGTCGCACCGGACAGCCCCGACTCCTACTACAGCGTCTCCGACCGCCTGACGGCCGAGATCCCGGGCGCGTTCAAGCCCAACCAGTACGCGAACCCGAACGGGCCGCTCAGCCACTACGAGTCCACCGGTCCCGAGATCTGGCGCGACACCGAGGGCGAGATCACCCACTTCGTCGCCGGCGTCGGCACCGGCGGCACCATCTCCGGGACGGGCAAGTACCTCAAGGAGGTCTCCGAGGGCGGCGTGCGCATCATCGGCGCCGACCCGGAGGGCTCGGTCTACTCGGGTGGCACCGGGCGCCCGTACCTCGTCGAGGGTGTCGGTGAGGACTTCTGGCCGTCGGCCTACGACCCGTCCATCCCGGACGAGATCATCGCCGTCACGGACGCCGAGTCGTTCGCGATGACGCGGCGCCTCGCCCGCGAGGAGGGGCTGCTCGTCGGTGGCTCCAGCGGCATGGCCGTGCAGGCGGCGCTCGTCGCCGCACGTGAGCTCCCGGCGTCCGCCGTGGTCGTGGTGCTCCTGCCCGACGGTGGCCGCGGCTACCTCGGCAAGATCTTCAACGACTCGTGGCTGGAGTCCTACGGCTTCAGCGAGGTCGCGGACGACCGCACCGTGGGCGACATCCTCCGTGGCAAGGGCGACGCGATGCCCGGTCTCGTGCACGTGCACCCGAGCGACACCGTGCGCGACGTCATCGACATCATGACCGAGTACGGCGTCTCCCAGCTGCCCGTCCTGAGCGCCGAACCACCCGTCGTGATGGGTGAGGTCGCCGGCGCGATCGACGAGGCCAGCCTCATGGCCGCCGTGTTCAGTGGCACCGCCTCGATGACGGACGCGGTCAGCGGCTTCGTCGGCGACCCGTTGCCGCTCATCGGCGTCGGTGCGTCCATCCCAGCGGCCCGCACGGCCCTCGGCTCCGCGCCCGCGTTCCTCGTCACCGACGGCGGCAAGCCCGTCGGCGTCATCACGCGGCACGACCTGCTCACCTACCTGGCGGGCTGACGATGGACGGCATGCCACGCCGCCTGCCTGACGCCGGACGATGTCGGGCCCGCGCCTGACCCCGGACCATCCGACGGCACCATCCGACACCCCAGCATCCTGAACCGAAAGAGTCACCCATGAGCAAGCACGACCACGGCTTCGCCACCCGCAGCATCCACGCCGGCCAGGAGTTCGACCCCACCACCGGGGCGATCATCCCGCCGATCTACCAGACCTCCACCTTCGTGCAGGACGGCGTCGGCGGGCTCCGTGGCGGCTACGAGTACAGCCGCTCCGCGAACCCCACCCGCTCGGCTCTGGAGACGCAGCTCGCCGCCCTGGAGGGCGCCAAGCACGGCTTCTCGTTCGCCTCCGGCCTCGCGGCGGAGGACGCCCTCATCCGCACCGCGCTCCGCCCGGGCGACCACATCGTCATCGGCAACGACGTCTACGGCGGCACCTACCGCCTCATCAACCGCGTGCACGGCGCGTGGGGGATCGAGCACACCGTCGTCGACCTCGGCGACCTCGCGGCCGTCGAAGCGGCGATCATCCCGGGCCGCACGAAGCTGCTGTGGGTCGAGACGCCGAGCAACCCGCTCATGAAGATCAGCGACATCGCGGCCCTCGCGGCCCTCGCCCACCGCCACGAGGTGCTCTCGGTGGTCGACAACACCTTCGCGTCCCCGGCCCTCCAGCAGCCGCTCTCCCTCGGCGCGGACATCGTCGTGCACTCCACCACCAAGTACCTCGGCGGACACTCCGACGTCCTCGGCGGCGCCATCATCATGAACGATGACGAGCTCGCCGAACAGCTCGGCTTCGTGCAGTTCGCCGCCGGTGCCGTCTCGGCGCCGCTCGACGCCTGGCTCACGACCCGCGGCATCAAGACGCTCGCAGTCCGCATGCGCCAGCACAGCGCAAACGCGCAGGCGATCGCTGAGTACCTCGAGGGCCACCCGGCCGTGGAGCGCGTGTACTACCCGGGTCTTCCGAGCCACATCGGCCACGAGCTCGCCGCCAAGCAGATGTCCGGGTTCGGTGGCATGCTGTCGCTCGCGCTCGTCGGTGGCCCGGCGGCGGCGAAGCGGCTCGTCGAGAAGACGAAGCTGTTCGCGCTTGCGGAGTCGCTCGGTGGTGTCGAATCCCTCATCGGACTGCCGGCGCAGATGACCCACGCCTCGGTCAAGGGCACCGAGCTGGCCGTGCCGGAGAACGTCGTCCGGCTGTCGGTGGGCATCGAGGACGTCTCCGACCTCATCGCCGACCTCGACCGCGCGCTCGCCAAGGTCGTCAAGGCGAGCGCCAAGCACTAGTCGTCGTCCCAGCCCGTCCACACCGCGCAGCGCGACATGCGGTGCGGACGGGCTGCTTCGTGCCCGCGCTTGACCTCAACTCGACTTGAGGTTCTAGGCTCGGATCCGTGACCGCAGCCTCCCCGCAGACCTCCCCGACACGCGTGTCGACGGAGACCACCGACGACGGCGTCTTCGGACGCCGGTTCCTCTTGATCACCATCGGCGCGTGTGCGCTCGTCTTCCTCGGCGCGTTCGAATCGCTCGCCGTCACGACGATCATGCCGCTCGTGAGCGCCGAGCTCGACGGTGAGCAGCTCTACGCGCTCGCCTTCGCCGGCCCGCTCGCCGTGAGCGTCATCGGCATGGTCGCGGCCGGCTCCGTCGCCGACCGCATCGGACCGGTCCAGCCGCTCCTCGCCTCGGTCGCCCTGTTCATCGTGGGGCTGCTGCTCGCGGGGACGGCGACGACCATGTGGACGCTCGTCGCCGGGCGACTCGTGCAGAGCCTCGGCTCCGGCGCGATGACGGTCGCGCTCTACGTCCTCGTCGCACGCATCTACCCGCCCGCGCTCCACCCCCGGATCTTCGCCGGGTTCGCCGCCGCCTGGGTCGTCCCCTCGCTCATCGGACCGTTCCTCGCCGGCGTCGTCACCGAGCAGTTCACCTGGCACTGGGTGTTCCTCGGCGTGGTCGGGCTCGTCGTGATCGCGACCGTCCTGCTCCTCCCGGCCTTGCGGATGCTCCGCGCGGCGGCGGTCGAACGCGCCGATCGGCAGGCGGCGGAAGCAGCAGCGACCGGCGGCCAGACGATGGCACCCGGATCGACGACCGGGGCCGACGTCCGCCGGCTCGGCTGGGCCGTGCTCGTCGCCGCGGCGGTGCTCACGGTCAACGTCTCGACCGAGTTCTCCGGCTGGACCGCGTGGCTCCTCCCGATCGTCGGCGCGGTCGTCGCGCTCCTCGCCCTCCGTCCGCTCGTCCCGCTCGGCACGCTGACCGCCCGGCGCGGACTGCCCACCGTCATCCTCGTCCGCGGCCTCACCTCCGCCGCGTTCTTCGGCGCCGAGGTCTACGTGCCGTACCTGCTGACCCGCGAGCACGGGCTCACCCCGGCGCTCGCCGGACTCGCGCTGACCGGCGGGGCCATCGCGTGGTCGGTGTCGTCCTGGTTGCAGGGACGCCTCGGAGACCGGTTGTCGAACGCGAACGCCGTGCAGATCGGCTCGTCGCTCGTGACGGTCGCCGTCGCGGTCGCCCTGCTCGCGGCGCTCCTCGGCCTGCCGCCGGTGGTGCCGATCGCCGCCTGGGTGGTGAGCGGTGGCGGGATGGGACTCATGTTCCCGCGGCTCAGCGTCATGACGCTCGCGTATTCGGACGAGCGCTCGCAGGGGTTCAACAGCGCGGCCATGTCGATCGGCGATGCGATCGGCGGTGCACTCGCCCTCGCAGCGACCGGGCTGGCGTTCACCGCGCTCGACGGCTCCGTCGGCCTCGCGGGTGCGGGGTGGGTCGCCTCGGGTGGGGTCGAATTCTCCGGATGCTTCGCGATCGCGCTGCTCGCCGGTGTCGCGGCCGTCGTCGTCGCGCGACGCGTGCGTCGGCCGGAGCCGTCCCGCGCGGACGGGTGAGTCGGACCGCCGTCGCCTGGGTAGTGCTGCGGTGCGTGGGGGGTAGCGTCGCCCACGCATCGCTGCAGTGCCCAGGGGACTCCGGTCGGACCCACTTCGGTGGCGTTCGCGTGCGCGAGGACTCCCGAAGCCGCGTACCCTTGATGCGTACGTCTCGGCTCGTCCCCCCAGTGACCGCTCCTCGTGTCTCGGAGCCGGAGACTGCAGAAGGACTCTCTTGAGCGACGAATGCAAACACGGTTTCGGCAACGGCCTCTGCGCGACCTGCTTCCCACCCCCGCCCCGTGAGGTGCCGGTCGCCGAAGCGCCGGCGCCCAAGGTCCGTCGGTCGACCGTCGCACCCTCCCTACGCGAGCCGGCCCCGACCCGCGTCCGCGCGGCCGCGACCACGAAGACGGCCACCCGTGCCGCGGCCGCGTTGCCGGTCGTCCGCGTCGGTGAGCAGCGCCTGTACCACGTCACCCACATCCGCAACCTCGAGCGCATCCTCGAGACCGGGAGCATCCTCCCCGTCGCCTCCGCGGCCCTCCCCGACGGCCCCGTCGTCGACATCGCCGCGCCCAGCCACCGCGACGCGCGTCGCACCATGGTCCTGGCGGGCACGGTCGGCCTGACCCCGGCCGACTTCGTCCCCTTCTTCCTCACGCCGGACGCCGACCTCTGGGCCGGCATCCGCGCCGGCGAGGGCGACATCCGCCTGTCCGCCGACGCGCTCGCCTCCGCCGTGAACGACTACGTCGTGCTCGTCACCACGATCGACGGCGCCTCGGTGCACCCCGGCGAGTTCGACGCCGACACCGGCCGGCCGTCCCGCGCACGGGTCGTGGTCGCCGACGGCGACGCGTCCCACGTGCTCACGAGCATCGGCGCCAACGCGATGACCGCCGACCGCATGGTGCAGCGCTTCGCCACCGACGAAGACCCTGGCGCGCTCCGCCGGGCCGAGGTGCTCATCGAGGACGCCGTCCCGTTCGACCGCGTCACCGTGATCGGCGTCGCGACCGTCAACGTCCGCGAACACGTCAAGCGGCTCGTCGCCGCCGCCGGGCTCCGCACGAAGGTCGCCGCCTACACGCCCTGGTTCCAGGAGCACGTCGCCGAGTAGGCACGGTCTCACGGTCACAACTCCTGCTGTACGGCGCCGGAACCAGCTGCCCGGGCCGTGTCGGGCGCTCCAGCCGCCCGCAGCAGGAGTTGTGAGCGGGAACGAGTGCGCACCTCGGCCGGGCGGAGGCGAACGCGTCCCGTCCCCAGGGCACCGCACTCCGGGCTCGCTGCCGGACGCCACTCCTGCTGCATGGCCCCAGGACTACCGAGTCGGACGCTGCAAGGCCGGATCGGGGCGAGCTGCAGGAGTTGTGCACGGATGAACGTCGGGGGGACTGTCCGCTCAGGCGCGGGGCGGGGTGCTCTCTCGGAGCAGGACGGTCGCGCCGACCGGTTCGACCGTGGTGCTGTCCGTCGCCGGGTCGAGCGCGAGCCGGACCGCGTGCTCGCCGACCGCCTCGAGCGGCACCGCGACCGTGGTGAGGGCGGGCGTCACGTCGCGTGAGGTGGCGATGTCGTCGTAGCCCGCGACCGCGAGATCCGCCGGCAGCGAGAGCCCCGCCGCGCGGAACGCGGACATCGCCCCGATGGCCATGACGTCGCTGACGGCGAAGACCAGCTCGACGCCGTCGAGCCCCTGCTGCAGGAGTTGCTCGGCGCCGTCGCGCCCGCCGTCGCGGCTGAAGTCCGCCCGGACGATCCTCGACGGGTGGATCGCGATCCCGTGCTCGGCCAGGCCGTCGGCGAAGCCGCGCACGCGTTCGCGGGCGGTGAGGAGCCGGTCGTCACCCGCGATGACCGCGAACCGGCGGTACCCGGAGGCGACGAGGGCGCGCGCCAGCTCACGGGCGCCGGTGGCGTTGCCGAGCTGCACCGTGGCGAACGGCAGGGTCCGCTGCGAGACGAGCACGACCCGGCCGCCCGTGGACTCGTATGCCGCGAGCTCCTCGGCCAGCCGATGTTCGGAGGCGACGCCGTCCCACCGGCTGCCGGTGAGGATGATCGCCCGAGGTCGCTGCCCCCGGAGCACCCGCACGAGTTCGAGCTCCCGCTCCGCGTCGCGATGCGTGACGGCCATCGTGGTGGCGATGCGCTGTTCGTCGGCCGCGCGGATCGCCCCGGCCGCGATCGACGAGAAGTACGGGTCGGCGATGTCGCTCACGAGCAGCGAGATCGTCGTCGACAGTCCCTTCGCGACCGCCTGGGCGGAGAGGTTCGGCGTGTAGTTCAGCCGGAGCGCGGCATCGAGCACGCGGCGGCGGAAGGACTCGTTGACCGTGCGGGTGCTGCCGTTCAGGGCGCGCGACGCGGTGGCGAGGGAGACCCCCGCCTCACGGGCGACGTCGTGCAGCGTCGGCGGGACCGGCGTCGCACGGTGGTCGTCGACCGTCATGGTGCTCCTTCGTACTGGCGGCTGCTGAGACACACTCTGCCACAGGGCGACCGTGGGGATCAGGGCTGGAGATCCGCGGCATCCGGGGGATCGAGGTGCGGGACGACCGCCGACCGGAAGGTCTCGACGGTGCGCGCGACGACCGCGTCGAACGGGGCGTCCCAGATCTCCTGGTTGAAGAGCTCGACCTCGACATCACCGGTGTACCCGGCCGCCTCGACGGCGCGGGTGAGCGAGGCGAAGTCGACGACGCCGTCGCCCGGGTAGTGCCTGGCCAGCAGGACGTCCGCGGGCAGTGGCGTCGCCCAGTCGCAGGCCTGATAGCTGGAGATCCGGCCGGTCGCGCCCGCGCGGGCGATCTGCTCCAGGACCTGCGGATCCCACCAGAGGTGGAAGGTGTCGACGACGACGCCGACGGCCTCCGGCGCGAACTGCTCGGCGATGTCGAGCGCCTGACCGAGCGTCGAGACCACGGCGCGATCCGACGCGTACATGGGGTGCAACGGTTCGATGGCGAGCTGGACCCCGGACTCGAGGGCATGGTCGGCGAGTTCGCCGATCGCGTCGCGGACGAGCTCGCGGGCGCCGAGGATGTCGCGGGAGCCCTCGGGGAGGCCGCCGACGACGAGGACCAACGCCGGGGCGCCGAGGGCTGCGGCCTCGTCGACCGCCGTGCGGTTGTCGTCGATCGAGGCCCGACGGGCCGGGCCCTCCGGCATGGTGAAGAACCCACCGCGGCAGAGGCTCGACACGCGCAGCCCCGCGTCGGCGAGGAGCCGGGCTGACGCGGCGACGCCGAACTCCTGCACCGGCTCCCGCCAGGCGCCGAAGCTCGTGACGCCGGCGGCCGCGACGGCCGCGACGGCCTCGGGCAGGGTCGCGTACTTGATGGTCGCCTGGTTGATCGAGAGTCGCGGGTGCGGGGCGGTGCTGCCGCCCACCGGTCCCTGGGCCTGTCCCTCCGGTCCCTGGGCCTGTCCCTCCGGTCCCTGGGCCTGTCCCTCCGGTCCCTGAGCCTGTCGAAGGGTGCTGGTGCTCATCGGGTGCCCCTCGACAAGCTCGGGGCCCGGAGGGGCGAGGCGTCGACGACACCGGCCGTCCGCAGCAGGCCCGTCCAGCGCTCGGCGGCGAGCTCCGGGTGCTCGAGTGCGCCGGCGGCGTCGGCCAGACGGACGATCTCGGACAGGTGCGGGAGACTCCGCGCCGCGTGCAGACCGCCGACCATCGAGAACGCCGGCTGGTGCCCGTTCAGCCAGCTGAGGAAGGCGATGCCCGTCTTGTAGTAGTAGGTGGGTGCGGCGAAGATCTGGCGGGACAAGGCCTCGGTCGGCCGGAGGATCCGCTCGTAGCCGGCGGTGTCGCCCGCGTCGAGGGCCTGGATCGCCGCCGAAGCCGCCGGCGCGATCGCGGTGAACGCGCCGAGCAAGGCGTCGGAGTGGCCCTGCTCGTCGCCGGCGATGAGGTCGACGTAGTTGAAGTCGTCGCCCGTGAACATCGTGGTCCCCGAGGGCAGTCGGCGCCGGACGGCGATCTCCGCATCCGCGTCGAGCAGGCTCATCTTGACCCCGGCGAGGTGGCCCGCGTTGTCGGCCATGATCCGCAGGAGGGTGTCGGAGGCGGCTGCGACGTCCGTGGACCCGAAGTACCCGGCGAGGCTCGGATCGAACGCGGTGCCGAGCCAGTGGAGGACCACCGGCGACTGCGCCGCGGACAGGACGCGGTCGTAGACGCGTCGGTAGTCGTCGGCACCCTGGGCTGCCCGGGCGAGGTGCCGGCTCGCCATGAGGACCGTCCCGGCCCCGGCGTCCTCCGCGAAGGCGAGCTGTTCGAGATAGGCGTCGGCGACCGCGTCGAGCGAGACCTGCTCCTCGGCGAGGTGGTCGGTGTTCACGCCGACGACGAGCGCCCCGCCCACCGATGCGGCTTCCGCCGCGCTCCGGGTGATGAGCTCACGGGTGGCGGCCGTGTCGAGCCCCATGTTGCGTTGGGCGGTGTCCATCGCGTCGGCGACGCCGAGACCGAAGGACCAGACGTGGTGCCGGTAGGCGAGGGTCGCATCCCAGTCGAGGTCCGCCGGCGCACCGGGGACGTTGTCGCCCCAGGCCTTCGGCACGACGTGCGCGGCGGCGTACGCCGTCCGACTCGAGAGCGGGGCGGTGGGACGCGAGGCGGCGACCGGTTCGCGGAGGTCGAGGGAGGTGACCTCGCCCTCCGCCGAGAGCAGGCGGACGCTGGTCATCGGGCGACCGACGCTTCGAGGGACGCGAGCTCGTCGGCCGCGCCGTCGCGCGCTGCGAGCGTGACCTCGGGGAGGTCGAGACGACGACCGGTGCGTGAACTCTCGAGCCCCAGCTCCGCGAGCAGCACGCCGCGTGCGCCGGCGAGCAGGTCGAACTCGTACGGGCCGTCCTCGACGACGTGGCGGAGGAACTCCTCCCACTGCGTCTTGAAGCCGTTCTCGAACACGTCGTTCGTCGGGACGCCCTGCCAGTCGGCCGCGTAGTCGTGGTCGTCGGCGAGGTCCGGGTTCCACACCGGCTTCGGGGTGACGTTCCGCGGCTGCACCTTGCACCCGAACAACCCGGCGACGGCGGAACCGTGGGTGCCGTCCACCTGGAACTGGACGAGCTCGTCGCGGTCGACGCGCACCGTCCAGCTGGAGTTGAGCTGGGCCACGACGCCGCCCTCCAGCTCGAAGATGCCGTAGGCGGCGTCGTCGGCGGTCGCCGCGTAGGCCGAGCCGTGCTCGTCGAAGCGTTCCGGGATGTGGGTCGTCGCCTTCGCGTAGACGGACTCGACCCGGCCGAAGAGGTTCTCGAGCACGTAGCTCCAGTGCGGGAACATGTCGACGACGATCCCGCCGCCGTCCTCGGAGCGGTAGTTCCAGCTGGGGCGCTGGGCCGGCTGCCAGTCGCCCTCGAACACCCAGTAGCCGAACTCGCCACGCACGGACAGGATGCGGCCGAAGAAGCCGGAGTCGATGAGCCGCTTGAGCTTCCGGAGGCCGGGCAGGTACAACTTGTCGTGCACGACGCCGTTCTTGACGCCCGCCTCGGCCGCGAGGCGGGCGAGTTCGAGGGCCTCCTCGAAGGTCTCGGCCGTCGGCTTCTCGGTGTAGATCGTCTTGCCGGCGGCGATCGCCTTCCGGAGCGCCGTCGCGCGGGCCTTGGTGACGAGGAAGTCGGCGTAGATGTCCCACCGCGGGTCGGCGAGGACCGCGTCGAGGTCGGTGGAGGTGTGCTCGACACCGTGCTTCGCGGCGAGTTCGTCGAGGGTCGCCTGGTTGCGGCCGACGAGGATGAGTTCGATCTGACGACGGCTGCCGTCGGAGAGCTGGACGCCGCCCTGCTCCTGGATCGCGAGCAGCGAGCGCACGAGGTGCTGCCGGTAGCCCATGCGCCCGGTGGCGCCGTTGACGATGATCCCGATGGTCTGCTCTGACACGGTGGCTCTTTCTCTCGATCGCGTTGTAGCCCTGCGGCGACGATGCCGTCAGGAAAGCGTTTACCGGTCACTGTAGAACGAGAGGCGACGACCTGGCAAGGGATTCCTGCGATCGCCGCGGAACCGATCTGGATTCGCGTAACGATGCCGGATGAATCGTTGCATCGGTCGTCGGGGCCGTGATAGAACTTGATGCAGCTCAGCCGGGAAACGCTTTCCGGCAGTGTCATCAACGACGATCGACAAGGAGGTCCGACGTGTACCGTGCAGTTGCAACGGCGCCCAGGACGACGTTCACGAGGGGCACTCGGTGAGCGCGCTCGGCGAGCTCCGCAAGCTCAGCGCAGGTAAGCGCCCACAGACCGCGGCCGAGAAGGCCTTCATCAAGAAGGACAACCGCCGGGACAACAAGGCGGCGTACCTGTTCCTGCTGCCCTGGCTCATCGGCCTCGCGGTCATCACCGTCGGCCCCATGGTCGCCTCGCTCGCCCTGTCCTTCACCAAGTACAACCTGCTGCAGGCGCCGACCTTCATCGGGTTCGACAACTTCATCCGGATGATGAGCGACGAGCGACTCCACAACTCGCTCGGCGTGACCTTCGTCTACGTCTTCGTCTCGGTGCCGCTCCAACTCGCGGCGGCACTGGCGCTCGCGGCGCTCCTCGACCGCGGGCTCCGCGGCCTCGCGATCTACCGGTCCGTCTACTACCTGCCGTCGCTCCTCGGCTCCTCCGTCGCGATCGCCGTGCTGTGGAAGCAGGTGTTCGGCGGCGAGGGCCTCGTCAACCAGTTCATCGCGATCTTCGGCATCGAAGGACGCAGCTGGATCGCCGACCCGTCGACGGCCCTCTCCACCCTCATCACGCTCAACGTGTGGACCTTCGGTGCGCCGATGGTGATCTTCCTCGCCGGCCTCCGGCAGATCCCCGTCATGTACCACGAGGCAGCGCAGATGGACGGGGCGACGAAGTGGCAGCGCTTCACCAAGATCACCCTGCCGCTGCTCACCCCGATCATCTTCTTCAACCTCGTGCTGCAGATCATCCACGCGTTCCAGGCCTTCACGCAGGCCTTCATCGTGTCGGGCGGAACGGGCGGCCCAGCCGACTCGACGCTGTTCTACACGCTGTACCTCTACAACCGCGGCTTCTCGAACTTCGACATGGGCTACGCCTCGGCCATGGCCTGGTTCCTGCTCCTCATCATCGGAGTCTTCACCGCGATCAACTTCTGGGCCTCGAAATACTGGGTGAACTACGATGACTGACACGCTGACCACACGGTCCATCACGACGGACAGCAAGAACCGCAGTCGCGAGGCCAAGCAGGCCGAACGCCAGTACCGCCGCGCACGCGGGTGGTCGCCCTGGAAGTCCGTGCTGAAGCACGTCGGGCTCATCCTCGTCGGGTTCATCATGCTCTACCCGGTGATCTGGCTCGTCGTCTCCTCGCTCCGCCCCACGGAGGAGATCTTCCGGAACCCCGGGATCGTCCTCGACAGCTTCGAGGTGAGCAACTACAGCGAGGGCTGGAACACCCTCTCGGAGCCGTTCCACGTGTTCCTGCTGAACTCGGTCCTCATCGTCCTCGGCTGCATCGTCGGCAACCTCGTGTCCTGCTCGATGGCGGCGTACGCCTTCGCCCGGCTGAAGTTCAGCGGCAAGCGGTGGTGGTTCGCGGCGATGCTCATGACGCTGATGCTGCCGATCCACGTCATCATCGTGCCGCAGTACATCATGTTCTCCCAGCTCGGCTTCGTGAACACGTACCTGCCGCTCATCCTGCCGAAGATCCTCGCGACCGACGCGTTCTTCGTCTTCCTCATGGTGCAGTTCATCCGCGGCATCCCGAAAGAGCTCGACGAGGCCGCCCGCATCGACGGCTGCGGACATCCCCGCATCTTCGGCGTCATCATCCTGCCCCTCATGGTCCCGGCGCTCGCGACCACCGCGATCTTCACCTTCATCTGGACGTGGAACGACTTCTTCAGCCAGCTCCTGTACCTGACGAAGCCCGAGATGTACACGGTGCCGCTCGCGTTGCGGGCCTTCATGGACGCGCAATCGTCGACCTCGTGGGGGCCGATGTTCGCGATGAGTGTCGTGTCGCTCCTGCCGATCTTCCTCGTCTTCCTCTTCGGTCAGCGGTTCCTCCTCAAGGGCATCGCGACGACCGGCGGCAAGTGACGCGGTCCTCATCGACCGACGGCACCGGAACACCTGTACCAGCCCGACCAGCACCAGACCCAGCAGCACCGGATCCAGCGACACCGGATCCGCATCGATCGATTCGAAAGGGAACAGCATGAGCATCAGCAAGCACGGCAGAGCCGCCGGCTTCATCGCGACGGGAGCCGTCGCCGCGCTCCTCCTCGCCGGTTGCAGCGCCGGAGGCGACGCCGCGACCGAACTGTCCGACGAGCCCGTCACCCTCCGGTTCACCTGGTGGGGCAACGATGCCCGCACGGCGGCCACCCAGGAGGTCATCGCGGCCTTCGAGAAGGAGTACCCGAACATCACCATCGAGCCCCAGTTCACGGACTGGGCCGGGTACTGGGACAAGCTCGCCACCGAGACGGCGGCGAACGACACCCCCGACATCATCCAAATGGACGAGAAGTACATCGCCACTTACGGCGACCGGGGTGCACTGCTCGACCTCAAGACCGTCGGCGACCAGCTCGACCTCAGCGACTTCCCCAAGGAGACGCTGACCTCGGGGACCGTGAACGACTCGCTCTACGGCGTGCCCTCCGGCATCACGAGCTACTCCATCGTGGTGAACCCGACCCTGCTGGCCTCGGCCGGCATCGAGATGCCCGACGACGAGACCTGGACCTGGGACGACTTCACCGCGCTGAGCAAGCAGGTCTCGGCTGCCGGTGGCGGATCGATCTACGGGTTCCAGCCCTTCGGCTTCGAGGACGGCGGCCTGAACAACTGGGCACGCCAGCACGGCGACGAGCTCTACAACGACAAGGGCGAGGTCTCCATCAAGCCGGAGACGCTCGCGTCCTGGTGGAGCTACCTCCTCGAGCTGGTGAACGACGGCGCGACGCCGTCCGCCTCGGCGATCGTCGAGAAGCAGGCCGGCGGTCTGGCGGAGTCCTTCACCGCGACCAACGCCGCGGCGTTCGCCCCCTGGTGGAACAGCCAGCTGACGGCACTCACCGAGGCGAGCGGTTCGCCGCTCGAGCTCCTGCGCATCCCGACCGTGGACGGTGGCGCCGACGGCTCCGCCTACTACAAGCCGTCGATGTACTGGTCGGCGTCCGCCCGGACGGCCCACCCGGCCGAAGCCGCACTGTTCATCGACTTCCTCGCGAACAGCGAGACGGCCGCCGACTCGCTCCTCACCGAGCGCGGTGTCCCGGCGAACACGAAGATCCGCGAGTACATCACGCCGAAGCTGGCCGAGACGGACCAGGCGGTCGTGGAGTTCCTCGACGGCCTCGCCGACGACATCGGTGAGCCGCCGACCGTCACGCCCGCCGGTGGCAGCGCGATCGAGGCGCTCGTGAAGCAGTACACCGAGCAGGTGTTGTTCGGGAAGAACACGCCCGACCAGGCTGCCGAGGGGTTCATCAAGGACCTGAAGGCCGCGGTCGCCGCGGGCTGACCCGGCACCAGCCCATCCATCGACGGGCTCGGGGAACGGAACCTCGTCCCCGAGCCCGTCGACGGCCCAGCATCCGACCGAGCTGAGGACACCGCCGTGACCGAGCACCACCCGTCGACGGGCCTCGCCCTCACCCACGAGGTCGGTTCGGCCGTCACCGTCCACCTGGACGACGTCGAGATCCTGCGGTACACCTACCGTCCGGACACCGTCCAGCGCGAGTCGCCGAAGCCGTACCTCCACCCGGTGCGGACCGCCGGCGGCGCCCTCGTGACGCTGGCACGACCGCACGACCACGTGTGGCACACCGGGTTCGCCTGGGCGCTGCCCCACGTCGGCGAGGACAACTTCTGGGGCGGGCCGACGTTCACCGGCACCGCCTATGAACAGCTTCAGAACAACGGCCGCTCCGAGCACGTCGCGGTCACGGCCGTCACGGCCGAGCCGGACGAAGTGACGTTCTCGCACACCCTCGGGTGGATCACCGAAGACGGTCGGCGCGTCGTCGACGAGGAGCGCGCGCTCACCGTGCGACCGGTCGCCGACGCCTGGTCGCTGACGTTCGAGACCCGGATGCGCAACGTCTCCGGCCGCGACCTGTCGATCGGCTCGCCCACGACGAAGGGGCGGGAGAACGCCGGCTACGGCGGCCTCTTCTGGCGGGGTCCGCGCTCGTTCACCGGAGGGACCCTCCACACCCCCGACGGCAGCGGCGGCGACGAACTCCGCGGCACGAGACACGCGTGGATGGGCTTCACCGGCCTGCAGGACGGCACCGCGGCGGCCTCGAGCGTCGTCATGGTCGACGACGAACGAAACCCGGCGCACCCACCGCAGTGGTTCGCCAGGACCGAGGAGTTCGCAGGCCTCTGCCCCGCGCCGTTCTTCAGCGAGGAGCTGCCGTTCCGTGACGAGGAGACCCTCGAGTTCCGGTATGCGGTCGTCATCGCCGACGGAGACGGCGCCGACGGCCGGGCGGCATCACTCGCCCGATCCGGTCGCGACGCGCTCCGCCGCACCCCACCCGCCTGACCCGTGGTGGGAGACGGTCGCGTTCCGCCCGCCGCCACCGCCACCGCAGTACCGACCCGGAAGGACCATCGCGCATGACCACGACCCGCGAACGCTACGCCCTCATCGGCACCGGACACCGGTCCCAGATGTACCTCGACGCCATCGTCGGCCCGCACGCCGACGTCGCGGAACTCGTCGCCTGGAGCGACAGCAACCCGGGCAGGATCGACCACTACGAGCGCCTGCTCGCCGGGCAGGGCGTGGCGCTGCCCGCGCGCTACGGCCCGGACGACGTCGAACGGCTCATCACCGAACAGCGCGTGGACCGCGTCATCGTGACGACCCCGGACTTCACGCACGCCGAGATCGTCTCGCGGGCGCTCCTCGCCGGCGCCGACGTCATCGTCGAGAAGCCCCTCACGATCGACCGCGAGGGCGTTGAACGGATCGCCGCGGCGGTCGCCGAGAGCGGCCGAAATGTCGTGACGACCTTCAACTACCGCTACAGCCCACGCAACTCGGAGCTGCGGCGGATCGTGCAGGACGGCCGGATCGGCCGGGTGACGAGCGTGCACTTCGAGTGGGTGCTCGACACCGTCCACGGGGCCGACTACTTCCGCCGCTGGCACCGCGAGAAGGAGCACTCCGGCGGTCTGCTCATCCACAAGGCCTCGCACCACTTCGACCTCGTCAACTGGTGGATCGGGGCGCGGCCGGCCTCCGTGTACGCGTCCGGCGGCCTGCGGTTCTACGGCGACGTCAATGCCGCCGAGCGGGGCCTCGGGCAGCGACCGGAGCGCGGGTCGGTGCCCGACGACATCGAGGCGGCCGCTCGTGGGCGGTCGTCCGACCCGTTCGTCCTCGACCTCCGGGACGACCCACGACTCGAGTCGCTGTACCTCGACGCCGAGCAGCACGACGGCTACCTGCGCGACCGCGACGTCTTCTCGCCCGGGATCAGCATCGAGGACAACCTGTCCGTCCTCGTCGACTACGACGGCGGCGCCTCGCTCAGCTACTCCCTGAACGCGCACGCGCCGTGGGAGGGGTATCGCGTCGCGATCAACGGGACGGAGGGTCGCGCCGAACTCGAGGTGGTCGAACGCGCCGCGGTGCTCGTGGGGAGCGACGGTCGCGTCGTCCTCGACCCGAGCCTGCATGGGGATGGCGCCGGGGCGGGGACGGGAACCGGTGAGGGCCGCCCGGTGCGTTCACGTGGCGAGCGCCTGGTGCTCCAACGGCACTGGGAAGAGGCCGAGGAGATCCCGATCCCCGAGGGAGTCGGCGGCCACGGTGGCGGTGACGCGTACCTCCTGCGCCACCTGTTCGACCGCATCACCGAGGACGAGCTGGGCCGCCCCGCCGGCTACGACGACGGCGTGCGGGCGATCTCCGTCGGCATCGCCGGCAACGAGTCGCTGCTGACCGGTCGTCCGGTGGCGACGATCGCGCCATGAGCGCCGGGCCGGACGTGGCTGGCCTAGTTCTCGCGCCCGGCCGCGACCCGGCGCTGCGTGCGCTCGCGGCCCGGTCCCGCGAGGCGGCCGGCCAGGTCGACTCCGGGATCGAGTCACTCAGCGCCACGCGTCGTCACCTCGCCGAGGTCCTCGGGCTCCTGCCCCGCCCGCGGATCGCGGAACCCGCCGAGCGGCTCGGGACGTGGACCCGCGACGGCGTCGACGGGATCGAACTCCGCTGGTCGACGGGCTTCGGTGCGCCGACCTCGGCGTGGCTCCTGCGGCCGGCCGGCGAGACGGGTGCCCTGCCCGGCGTCCTGGCGTTGCACGACCACGGCGGCTTCACCCGGGTGGGGCGGGAGAAGCTCGCCGACGGCCCCGACGGGGTGCCCGCCACGCCGGCGGTCTCGCGCGAGGAACTACAGGCGTTCCGCGACCGCTACTACGGCGGTCGAGCCGTCGCGTCCGACCTCGCCCGCGACGGGTTCACCGTCCTCGTCCACGACGCCTTCGGCTGGGGATCCCGGCGGACGCCCGACGACGCGATCGCCGACCGGTTCCATCGGAGCGTCGACCTGCAGCTCGCCGGTCGCCGCGCCGAGACGATCCGGGACGGCGCAGAGCCTTCCGAGGTGACGCGAGGGCAGCGGTCCGAGCTGCTCACGGCCGCGAACGAACCGCAGCTCGCGAAGGAGCTCGGCGTGCTCGGCACCTCGCTCGCCGGTCTCGTCCTCCGTGACGACCTCATCGCCATCGACCACCTCGCCGCCGCGCAGGGTGTCCGTGCCGACGCCCTCGGGTGCTTCGGGCTCTCCGGCGGTGGGGCGAGGGCGGTCCTGCTGGCGGCCATGGACGACCGGATCCGTGCCGCGGGCGTCGTTGCGATGATGTCGACGTTCGTCGGCGTCCTCGACGGGCACGCCGATCAGCACTCCTGGTCGTTCCTGTCGCCCGGCCTCTCCCGCGTCGGCGACTGGCCGGCGCTCGCCGCCCTCCGCCCGGCGCTCCCGCTGCTCGTGCAGTACGCCGAGCGTGACGAGCTCTTCGGGCTGGCGGGCATGCGTGACGCGCACGCGATCCTCACGGAGCGGTACCGGGTCGGCGCTCGTCCTGGCGCGTACACCGGCACCTTCCACGACGAACCGCACCGGTGGTCGGTCGCCATGCAGGCCGAACTGCGCGCCTGGCTGGTCGCCGCCCTCGCCTGACCGGCCTGCCCCGGCCCGACCCGACCCGACCCGCCGTTCATCTCGTCCCTAACTCAGGAGAGTTGCGGTGTGTCGGGCCCTGGCTGGGGTCGACACACCGGAGGAGTCCTGAGAAAGGGACTGGGCGGGTGGGCAAGCGAGGAGCGCCGGTCAGGCGGGGAGCTCCAGGACGCCGTCGATGCGGCGCGGGAGGCGGAGCGGGTTCGACTCGTGGAGCGCCTCGGGGAGGACGCGCTCGGGGGTGTCCTGGTAGACGATCGGACGCTGGAACCGACGGACGGCGGTCGCCCCGACGGAGGTGTGGAGCGAGGTCGTGGCCGGCCACGGACCACCGTGGTGCTGCGCCCAGCCCACCGCGACGCCCGTCGGCCAACCGCCGAAGAGCACCCGGCCGGCGAGCGGTTCGAGCCGCGACACCAGCTCGGTGACATCCTCGTCGGGAGCCGCGTGCACGGTGGCGGTCAGGGCGCCGCCCACCGCGGCGAGGACCGCATGCAGCTCCGACTCGTCGGCGTACTCGATGATGAGCGTCGCCGGCCCGAAGATCTCCTCGAGCAGGACCTCCGGGTCCTCCAGCACCGTCGCGGCGGTCGTCGCGAGGACGGTCGCGACGCCTGACTGCGGTGCTTCCGCGTCACCACCGAGGAGCGTGCGCACACCCGGGTGCGCGGCGGCACGGGCAGCACCGCTCTGATAGGCGTCGGCGATACCCGGCGTCAGCATGCGCCCCGCTGCTGTGCCGTTCGCTGCCTCCGCGACGAGTTCGGCGAACCCGCTCCCCGCAGGCACGAGGACGAGGCCGGGGTTCGTGCAGAACTGACCGACCCCGAGCGTGAACGATCCGGCCAGCCCGCGGGCGAGCACCGCCGCACGGTCACCCTGGAGCGCCGCCGCCGTGATCACGACCGGGTTCGTGCTCCCGAGCTCCCCGTAGAACGGGATCGGCGCGGGCCGCCGAGAGGCGAGGTCGAACAGCGCGCGGCCGCCGGCGAGCGAGCCGGTGAACCCGACCGCGGTGATCGCCGGGTGCTGGACGAGCGCCGTGCCCTGATCGCGGCCCTCGACGAGCGCGAACGAGCCCTCAGGGGCGCCGGCGTCGTGCAACGCCTCGATGACGATCTCCGCGGTCAGCCGGGAGAGTCGTGGGTGCGCCGAATGGGCCTTCACGATCACCGGGCAGCCGGCCGCCAGCGCCGACGCGGTGTCACCACCCGCGACGGAGAACGCGAACGGGAAGTTCGAGGCGCTGAACACGGCGACCGGACCCGTCGGGCGCAGCATCCGCCGCAGCTCCGGCTTGGGCGGGGTGGCGGCGGCGTCCGCGTGGTCGATGACGACCTCGAGGAATGCTCCGTCGCCGAGGACAGCGGCGAACAGTCGCAGCTGCCCGGTCGTGCGCGCGACCTCGCCCGTGAGCCGCGTCGTCCCGAGGTGGGACTCCTCGTCGGCGAGCGCCACGAGCTCGGTGACGCGGCGGTCGAGGGCATCGGCGACGGCCTCGAGCCAAGCGGCGCGCGTCGACGGTGAGGAGGCGGCAAGGTGGGGCGCTGCCGCGGCGGCGAGTGACGCGGCCTCGTCGACGGTCATGGTGGCGTTGGTGGTGCTGGTGGTCATGATGACTCCTCGGGAGTGGTGTGGTGTCGGCGGAACGGACCGGCGACCGGACGGAGCGGTTCAGCGGGCGGTGTCGGCCTCGGTGGGCTGCTGGCGGATGGTGAAGCCGAGGCCGGGCCGCTGCTCGACCTGCACGAGGCCGCCGGTGATGGCGACCGGTCCTGGCGCGTCGATGGCACTGATCGCGACGAAGTCCGCGTCCTCCACGTCCTCGATCTCGACCGTCTGGGGCAGGGCGAGCGCGAGTTGCCCCGAGAGGTCGGGGAGGAGGTGTGGCGCGAGGGTCAGCCCGGCGTCCTCGACGAGCTCGGCGATCTGCAGGAACGGGGTGATGCCGCCGACGCGGACCACGTTCGGTTGCAGGACGTCGGCCACGCCGCGGTCCACGAGGTCGCGGAACCGATGGATCGTGTGCACGTTCTCGCCGAGCGCGATCGGGATGTCCGTCGCCTGGCGCAACCGTTCGTAGCCGGCGGTGTCGTCGGAGCGCAGCGGTTCCTCGATCCAGGCGGGGTCGACGACGCTCAGCCGTTCGAGTGCCGAGGTCGCCCGCTCGAGGTCCCAGCGCTGGTTGGCGTCGATCATGAGCCGTCGGTCGGGGCCGAGCAGCTCGCGCACCATGGCGAGGCGGTCGAGGTCCTCGGCGACGTCGGGCTTGCCGACCTTCACCTTCACCGCGTCGTGGCCCGCCGCGATCCATCGACCGACCTGCGCCGCGAGGGCGTCGGCGTCGAGGTGCAGATTGACGCCGCTCCCGTAGGCGCGGACGGTCTCACGGCGACGACCGAGCAGCTCGGCCAGCCCGAGGCCCGCCCGCCGCCCGCGGAGGTCCCAGAGCGCCGTGTCGAGCCCGGCGAGGGCGATGGTCGTGATCCCGCCGCCGCCGGCCTCGTGCAGGTGTGCCCAGAGCTGCGGCCAGAGCACCTCGGGTTCGGTGGAGGAGCCGATGGCGGCGGACGTGAGGTCGTCGTCGAGCAGGGCTCGGACCGCGGTCGCGCCGATGGTCGGCGTCCACGTGAAGCCGGAACCGGTCGCGCCCTCGTCGTCGACGACGTCCACCCGGATGAGGTGCAGCCACGGCGCTTCCGGCACCCAGGGCCGCGGCATCGTGAACCGCTGCAGGGTGGTGGTGATCGAGGCGATCGCCGGCATCGTCAGCGCCCTGTTGCGAGGGTCGCGTGTTCGGCGACGAGGTCGGCGCCGGTCGCGAGGAGTGCCGCCAGCCGGTCGGTCTGTGCCGTGGTCGGGTCGACGAACGGCGACCGCACCGAGCCGACGGGCAGGCCGCCCAGTCGGACACCGGCCTTGATGAGTGACACCGCGAACCCGGGCGTCTCGTCGCGGAGGGCGACGAGCGGACGGTAGAACTCGCGCAGCAGCCGTTCGCGCAGGGGTTCGTCGTGCTCCGTGTAGGCCCGGTAGAACAGGGTCGCGAGCTCGGGCAGCATCGCGAACACGGCGGAGGAGTACAGCGGGATGCCGATGCCCCGGTAGGCCGCCTGGGTGAGCTCCGCGGTGAGCAGGCCGTTGAAGAAGGCGAAGTCCTCGCGCCCCTCCTCGTGCACGGCGAGCACGATGTCCTGCGCGGCGGCGACGTCGCCGACGCCGTCCTTGAAACCCACGACCTGCGGGTTGCGCGCCAGGTGACGCATCGTCTCGGTGGTGTACCGGGCGTTGTTGCGGTGGTACACGATCGCCGGGAGGCTCGTCGCCGAGAGGACGTCCTCGACGTACCCCTGCAGCCCGCGCGCCGGGCCCGTCACGAGGTACGGCGGCATGAGGAGGATCGCGTCGGCTCCCGCATCCTCGGCCGCGACGGCGAGGTCCTTCGCGATCGCCACACCACCGCCGGCCCCCGCGATGACCGGCACGGACCCGTCGACGACCTCGACCGTCCGACGGACCACGCGTGCGGCCTCCGAGGGCGACATCGCGTGCAGTTCGCCCGTCCCGCAGGCGGGGAACACGCCGCCGGGCCGGTGTTCGAGTCGCGACTCCAGGTGGGTGCCGAGGAGGCCGAGGTCGACCTCGCCCGCCGCGTCGAAGGGGGTGATCGGGAAGTACAGGACGCCGTCGAAGGCGAGCGGTGCTGGCATGGTGGTGGTCCTCGTCATGTGGGGGTCGTCGTCGGCGTGTGCGTCGGGCTCGGGGTCTGGGCGTCGGTCGGAGCGTGGTGCCGTGGGCGACCGTCGGCGGCGAGCAGGCCGTCGAGGCGGGCCCACTCCGCGCGGCTGAGGGCCGACCGCCAGTCGTGTCGAGGCCGCCAGCCGAGGTCGGCGGTCGCCTTCGCGCTGCTGAACGCGGCGCTGCGGTCGACGAGCGTCTCGGCGAAGCCGGCGGTGCTCGGCACCATGGCTGGCAGCAGCCTGGAGAGCGGTTCGAGGGCGAGGGCGTCGTCGGCTCCGACGAAGTACACGCCGCCGGAGTGCGGGGCTGCGGCGTGCTCGATCCAGGCGGCGACGAAGCGACCGGCGTCGCGGGCGTCGACGTAGTTGTACAGGGACACGGCTGCGAGCGCGGGATCGGCGAGCCGGTCGACGATCGTGTGCCCCTGTTGCGTCGGTGCACCCTCCCATTCCTCGGGTGAGACGACGAAGCACGGGCGGAACGCACCGGTCACGACCGCGTCGCCGTGTGCTCGGGCGAGCATCGCGACCGTCGACTCGATGGCCACCTTCGACAGGGCGTAGGCGTTCCACGGGGCGACGGGGTGGGTCTCGGTGAGGGGGAGGGCCTCGGGTGCCCAGCCGTGCGGGGCCCCGTAGCCGATGACGGTCGGGCTGCTCGCGGCCAGGACCTTCCCGGCTCCGGCGGCGATCCCGGCGGTGAGGACGGTGAAGGCCAGGGACTGGTTCACCGACAGGATGACGTGCTCGGGAGCGCTGAACGGCACGGCGATCGCGGCCAGGTGCACCACGGCGTCCGGCTGCAGGGCGGCGAAGCGCTCGTGGGTGGCGACGTGGTCGAGCAGGTCGGCCACCACGCCCTCGACGCCGGGGAGTCCTGGGTCGGAGCGGTCGACGGAGACGACGTCGTGGCCTGCGGTGACCAGTTCGGCGGCGACACTCCGCCCGAGTCGTCCGGCACCGCCGGTGACGATGATGCGCATCGGTGTCCTCTCTGACAACGCCTGCGTCGAGGCGTTCGACGCCGAAACCGAGAAACCGGTTTCTCAGTGGAACCCTATATGATGATTGCGACCCGCACCACCCGGAACGATCCGAGCGAGGACGCATGAGCAACCGGTTACCCACAGCTGGGGCCACGCCGACCATCTCCGACGTGGCCAGGTGGGCCGAGGTGTCGAAGGCGACGGTCTCGCGGGTGCTCAACGGGAAGGCGACCGTCGACGCCGAGATCGCCGGACGGGTCGTCGCCGCGGTGGACGCCCTCGGATACCAGCCGAGCATGCTCGCCAGGAATCTGTCGCTCGGGCGCACGAACACCGTCGGCGTCGTCGTGCCCGACCTCGAGAACCCGATGTTCCAGGAGATCCTGCGCGGCGTGACCCGGGCGGCAGCTGCCGACGGCTACCGCGTCCTCGTGACCGACACGGAGGAGGACCCGAGCGATGAGGCGGCCGCCGCCCGGGAGGCCCGCCGACGGTGCGACGCGATCGTCCTGTGCTCACCGCGCCTGGCTGAACCGGAACTGCGCGCCCTGCTCGCCGAGCTGCACCCGGTGGTCCTCGTCAACCGCGAGCTCGCCGATTCGCCGGTGCCGTCGGTGTCGATCGACTACGCGAGCGGGATGGAGCAGGTGCTCGCCGAACTGTCGGCCCTCGGGCACCGGCGGGTCGTGTACCTGGCGGGGCCGGCCGCCAGCCAGGGCGACCGCCTGCGCCGGGTCGGCATCACGCGTGCCATCTCCGCACACCGGGAACTCACGGTCGACGTCGTCGCCGCGGGCTCCGCGCTCGTCGACGGCGCCGCTGCCGTGGACGCCGTGCTGGCGCTGGACGCGACCGCCGTGGTCGCCTTCAACGACCTCGTCGCCCTCGGGCTCGTGTCGGCGCTGCGCCAGGCCGGCGTGTCCGTGCCAGCCGACCTGAGCCTGGTCGGGTTCGACGACATCCCCTTCGCCGCCTTCGCGGTGCCCGCGCTGAGCACGGTGTCCGTCCCGCGCCGCGAGCTCGGAGCGGAAGCCTGGACCCGCCTCCGCGACACGATCGGGGGTGCGGCGGGTGGTCATCCGCTCGTCTTCCGCCCGCGGTTCGTCGCCCGGGAGAGCACCGCGGTGCCGCGAAGCGTCGGCGAGGTCGCCTGGGTCGCCGCCGAGGAGCCGAACGGCCTCGTCGCCCGGCTCGGCGCTCGCGAACTCCTCGTCCTGCACGACGGTGGCGGGCTCGCCCGGGAGGACGCCCCGAGGCCGTTCGCGCACCCCGTCACCTCCCTGGCCGGAACCGTCGTCACGGAGTCGGCCCCCGACGACCACCTGCACCACTTCGGGCTCTCGATGGCCGTCGCCGACGTGGACGGCGTCTCCTACTGGGGCGGACGCACCTACGTCGCCGGGCAGGGCTCGACGATGCTCGACAACCACGGGGTCCAACGCGTGGTCGAGGTCGAAGTCGGCACGCAGCAGGACCAGGGCACCCTGCGGCAGGCCGTGGACTGGATCGGGCGCGACGGGACGACCCAGCTGCGGGAGTCCCGCCTCACGGTCGTCGAGGAGGTCGCACTCCCGACCCCGACCACCGACGACGGCGCCGACGGCGCGGACGACACCGCACCCCGCTCCGCCCTGCGCGTCCTGGTCTCGAGCACCCTCAGCGGCGCCGACGGGGTCGTGACCATCGGATCACCGGCCACGAACGGACGCGAGGGTGCCGGCTACGGCGGCTGGTTCTGGCGGCTGCCGGCCGGCGCGCGACGATCGGTGCTGAGCGCCGACGGGCCCGGCGAGGCGACCGCTCACGGTTCCCGCGCGGCCTGGGTCGCGTTCGTCCTCGACGCCGCCGCCGATGACGCGGACACCTCCGGGCGACCGGTCACCGTGCTCTTCCGACAGCCGGGCGAACAGCCCTTCCCCTGGTTCCTCCGCGCTGCCGAGTACCCCGGTGTCGGCGTCTCGCTCGCCGCCGCCACACGCACCACCATCACCGCCGAGACCCCGCTGACCACCGGCCTGGAGGCGGTCGTCGTCGACGCCGCGCTCGACGCCGGGCAGGCCGCGGCCATCCACCGGGCGCTCCTCGCCGCCGAGGACCAGCCCGCCACCCAGCGACCCACCACCGGGAGTGACACATGACGACCTCGAACCAGCAGTCCGTCCCCACCGTCGTGGTGGTCGGCATCCACGGCCACGGCGCCAGCCACGTCGACGCGGCCAGGGCGCTCGCCGAGACCGGGGCGATCCGCCTGGTCGGGCTCGTCGACCGCGCCTTCACGCCGGAGGACCACGCGGCCGGCGACGCCCCACTGTACGAGTCGCTCGACGACTGCTTCGCCGCCGGGCAGGTGGACGTCGTCATCCTCTCCACGCCGATCCACACCCACCTCGACCTCGCCGTCGCGGCGCTCGAGCACGGAGCCGACGTCCTGCTCGAGAAGCCGCCGGTGACCTCGAACGACGAACTCGACCACCTGCAGGCCGTCGCGGCACGGACCGGCGGACTCGTGCAGGTCGGGTTCCAGAGTCTCGGATCGCACGCCATCGGCCAGATCGCCGAGCTCGTCACGGCCGGGGAGATCGGCGAGGTCACGGGGCTCGAGGCGACCGGGACCTGGGTCCGCACGGTCGGGTACTGGACCCGCGCCGCGTGGTCGGGTCGGCGCACCCTGAACGACGTGCCCGTCGTGGACGGGGTCGTGACGAACCCGCTCGCACACGCGGTCCAGACCATGCTCCGACTCGGTGGGGTCACGGACCGCGCCGCGATCGCGACCATCGAGCTCGACCAGTACCGGGCGAACGACATCGAGGCCGACGACACCTCCGTCGTCCGCGTCACGCCGCGCAGCGGTCCGACCATGACGGCGGCGCTCACGCTCTGCGCCGAGGACACCACCGACCCGGTCGTCACGGTCCGTGGCGAGCACGGGGCGATCCGGTTCTTCTACACGAAGGACGTCGTCGAGGTGGTCCTCGAGGGCCGACCCGTCCGCCAGTGGACGACCGACCGCACCGCGCTGCTGCCCGACCTCCTCCGAGCCAGGGCCGATGTGCGCGCAGGTGGTGTGGCGGCGCTCGTCAGCTCGCTCGCCGACGCCTCCGCGTTCACCGCGGTCCTCGACGCCGTGCGCTCGGCACCCGCCCCGCGCCCCATCCCCGAGCAACTCGTCGACTGGCGCGGGACGGGTGAGGACCGTCGGCCCGTCATCCCCGGGATCGAGCGCTTCGTCGCCGAGGCGGCCACCACCGGGAGGACCTTCGCGGAGCTCGGCACGGCCTGGGCGCGGCGATGAGCGTCGCGCGGCGCGGCCCCGACGAGGACGACCGCCGACGCAAGCACGTCCGCCTGGCGGCGCTACTCGAGTCGCAGGGCGCCCGGACGATCGTGCTGCGATCGGCAGCGGCGATCGGCTGGTACCTCGACGGCGCCCGCGTCCATGTGAGCCTCGCGGCCGATCCGATCGTCGCGGTCGTCGTCTCGCATGACGACGCGTGGCTGGTGGCGACCTCGAACGAGGCCGACCGCCTGCAGGCCGAGGAACTGCCCGACATCCGGGTCACGACCGTGCCCTGGCCCACCCCGATCGACACGGTGCTGCCGAGCGGCGCCGGGGTGCTCCAGGAGTCGGACGTCCTGGCCGAACTGCGGGCGGCGCGGGCATCGCTCCTGCCCGCCGAACTCGAGCGGTTCCGCTCGCTCGGCCGGGAGACGACCGCCGCGCTCGAGGCGCTCATCGGACGGCTCGATCCGAGCTGGACGGAACGCGCAGTGGCGGCTGACCTCGCCGCCAGCCTGGTCGCCGCCGGGATCGATCCGCTCGTGCTCCTCGTCGCCGGGACGGACCGACTCGCGCACCGGCACCCGCTCCCGACCGACGGGCAGCTGGGCTCCCGCGCGATGGTCGTCGCCTGCGGGCGCCGGGACGGGCTCATCGTCAACCTCACGCGGTGGTTCGACGAGGGCGGCACCGCACCGGAACCCTTCGCCACCGACATGCTGCGGATCCGGGCGGTCGAGCGCGCCTACCTCGACGCGACGGTGCCTGGCGCGACCCTCGCCGACGTCTTCCGGGCGGGCACCGCGGCCTACGCGGCGCAGGGGTTCGACCCCGAGGAGTGGACCCGGCACCACCAGGGCGGCGCCGCGGGTTACGCGGGACGCGACCCGCGCGCCACCCCCGACACGACCGACGTCGTGCAGCCGTGGCAGGCGTTCGCCTGGAACCCGACCGCTCCCGGCGTCAAGGTGGAGGACACCGTGGTGGTCACGCCGGACGGTATCGAGGTGCTGACGGACGCCGGGGCCGGCTCCGCCGCTGCCGGCAGCTCCCTCATGGGAGGCTGAGGGCATGGCACCGCACATCGTCATCGCCCCGGACTCGTTCAAAGGCACTGCGACCGCCGCCGAGGTCGCTGCGTCGATCGCCGACGGCTGGCGCACGGTCCGGCCCGACGACACCGTGCAGCTCCTGCCGATGGCCGACGGCGGCGAGGGCACGCTCGACGCCTTCGCGGCCGCCGTGCCCGGAGCGCGCCGACACCCGATCACGGTCACCGGTCCGGTCGGCGAGGACGTGCAGGCCGAGTGGCTCGAACTACCGGACGGCTCCGCGGTCGTGGAGCTCGCCCAGACGAGCGGGCTGACCCTGCTCGACCCGCTGCAGCCGTTCGCGGCCCACACCACCGGCTTCGGGGAGGCCATCGCGGCGGCGCTCGATCACGGTGCCCGTCGCCTGCTCCTCGCGATCGGCGGCAGCTCCAGCACGGACGGCGGCGCCGGACTCCTCACCGCGCTCGGGGTGCGGCTCCAGGATGCGGACGGCAGCGAGGCGGTGCCGGGCAACGCCGGACTCGCGACGCTGGACCACCTCGACATCGGCGGCCTGCGGCCACTGCCGGAGGGCGGGGCGGTCATCCTCAGCGACGTCACCAACCCGCTGCTCGGCGACCGCGGGGCCGCCGCCGTCTTCGGACCGCAGAAGGGCGCCACCGCCGAGGACGTCGCGATGCTCGACGCGAACCTCGCACGGTTCGCGAACCGAGCCGCCACGGCGTTCGGGCCGGAGCGGGCGGAACGTGCCGCGGTCGAACCCGGCGCGGGCGCGGCCGGCGGAGCGGGCTACGGCCTGTTGCTCTGGGGCGCGACGGCCACCTCGGGTGCGACCGGCGTCGGTGACGCGATCGGCCTCCCCGCCGCAGCGGCGACGGCCTCGGTCGTCATCACCGGCGAGGGGCGCTTCGACGACCAGACGGCCGACGGCAAGGTCGCCTCCCATGTCGCCGGCCTCGCTCGCGGCCGGACCATGCTCGTCGCCGGCGCGGTGCAGGCACCGACGGAGGGGCTCTTCGTCGACGCCGTCTCGCTCACCGAGCTCGCCGGCGGGGTCGAGGCCGCGATGGCCGAGCCGCTCGTGCACCTGCGTGCGGCAGGGGCGGCACTGGCCGCGCAGGTCCGCCCCTGATCACCTCGTTCGCGAGCGGCGTCACGCGCTGACGTCGATGAGGACCTTCCCGACCGTGTCGTCCTCGACGGCGGCGTGGGCACCGGCCGTGTCGGCGAGCGGGAACACCGTCAGCGGCAGGCCGTGGTCGCGGCCCACGTCGAGCGCACCGGCCTCGATCGCCGCCGTGACGTCCTCGGCAGCGGCCTGGAGCGCCGCGTCGCCGACGGTGTAGAGCAGCATGAACTGGAGCCGGGTGTTGAGCCCCATGTGCGGCCGGATGTCGAGCGTGACCTGGTCGCCGCCGTTGTTGGCGTAGCTGACCACCGTGCCGCGCGGGGCGAGGACGGCCTGGTCGAGTTCGAGGTTCTGCGCGATGGCGACCTCCACGACGAGGTCGACGCCCTGCGGTGCGACCTCACGGATGGCCGCGGCGGTGTCGCCCTCGCGGTAGTTGACGACGTGGTGGGCTCCGGCGGCGGTCGCGAGTTGTGCCTTCTCGTCACTGCTGATGGTGGTGACGACCGTCGCACCCGCCCAGCGCGCGAGCTGGATCGCCGCGTTGCCGACGGCACCCGCGCCGCCCTGGACGAGGACCGTCCGGCCGTCGAGGGCGCCGGGGGAGAGCCGGGTCGGGCCGTCCTGCGCCACCGTGAGCGCGCGGTGCGCGGTCATCGCCGGGACACCGAGGCTCGCGCCGAGTTCGAAGGAGGCGGCGTCGGGCAGCGGGACCACCCGGGCGACGGGCTGGACCGTGAACTCCTGGGCGGTGCCGAGGGGGCTCTCGTGGGCTGCGAGGAACACCCAGACGCGGTCGCCGACGGCGAAGGTCGTGGAACTCGCGTCCTCGGCGGTGGGGCCGACAGCGTCGATGACGCCGGCGCCGTCGAGGTTGGGGACGACCTCCGGGAAGGGCATCGCGCCGGAGGGGCCGCCGCCGCGCCGGGTCTTCCAGTCGGTCGGGTTGACGCCGGAGAACGCGAGCTTGACACGCACCTCGCCTGGGCCGGGTTCCGGGATCTCGCGCTCGACGAGCTGGAGGACGGACGGGTCACCGTTGGTGGAGTAGATGATGGATCGCATACCCGGCCCAACGCCTCCGCCGAGCGGAAGATTCCACGCACTTCGACAGGCTCAGTGACGGACCCCCGGTCCCTGAGCCTGTCGAAGGGCGGCGCTGCCTCAGGAACCGACCCCGCCTGGTCCCTGAGCTTGTCGAAGGGCGACCCGCCTCAGTGACCAAGCCCCTTCGGTCCCTGAGCCTGTCGAAGGGCGGCCTGCCTCGGTGACCGAGCCCACCTGGTCCCTGAGCCTGTCGAAGGGCACACGGGTGACGTCGCGGTCCGGGCGGCTCGCGGTGTGGCACTTCGACAGGCTCAGTGACCGAACCCCCTGGTCCCTGAGCCTGTCGAAGGGCGGGCCGCTTCGGTGACCAAGCCCCTTCGGTCCCTGAGCTTGTCGAAGGGCACACGGGTGACGTTGCGGTCCGGGCGGCTCGCGGTGTGGCACGTCGACAGGCTCAGTGACCGAACCCCCTGGTCCCTGAGCTTGTCGAAGGGCGGCCGCCTCAGGCGCGGGCGGCGTACTGCGCGCGCGCGACCCCCGAGGTGTCGACCGCGCCCGCCGGCGCACCGGCGACGTCATCCGTACCGGCCATCGGCCACGCCGGGCGGGCGCCCGTCAGCGCCCAGGCCGCCTGCACGGCCGCGCCGTCGGCGACGTACTCGCCGGGGGCGGGCACCACGACCGGCACGTCGAACACCTCGCGGGCGATCGCCTGCACCGCGGGGTTCTGCGCGGCGCCGCCGATGAGGAGGACCCGCTCGGCGGTGACGCCCTGCGAGAGCACCGCGTCGAGGCCGTCGGCGAGCCCGCAGAGGAGCCCTTCGATCGCCGCCCGGGCGAGCCCCTCGCGCGTCGTCGACTCGAGGGTCATGCCGAAGAGCGTCGCCGTCGCGTCGGGACGGTTGGGTGTCCGTTCCCCCTCGAAGTACGGCTGCAGCACGAGTCCCCGGGCGCCGGCGGGGGCGTCGAGCGCGAGTCGGCCGAGCTCGGCGTGGTCGACCCCGAGCAGTGCAGCGACGGCGTCGAGGATCCGGGCGGCGTTGAGCGTCGCGATGAGCGGCAGGAACGCGCCGTCCGCCGAGGCGAAGCCCGCAACGGTCCCGGAGGGGTCGCGCACGACGGCGGGGGTCACGGCGAACACGGTCCCGCTCGTGCCGATCGACACGACGACGTCGCCGGCCGTGGCTCCGAGCCCGAGTGCGGCGCCCGCGTTGTCGCCGGCACCTGGGCCGATGATCGTGTCGGCGCCGACCAGGCCACCGTCGATCCCGGTCCCGGCCGACTCGTCCGGCCCGAGCACGCGCGGGAGGATCGCGTCGTGTCCGAGTGCCGCGATGAGCAGCTCGCGGTCGTACTCGCCGTCGGCGGGGGACCAGTAGCCGGTACCGGAGGCGTCGGAGCGGTCGGTCGTCAGCTCGGTGAGGTCCGCTCCGAGCGGGCTCTCCTCGGCCGGGCCGAAGCCGCGAAGCCGCCAGCTCAGCCAGTCGTGGGGGAGGGCGACGGCGGCCACCTCGGTCGCGTTGGCCGGCTCGGCGTCGCGCAACCAGCGCAGCTTCGTGATCGTGAAGGAGGCGACGGGGACGCAGCCGGTGCGCCGGGCGAGCTCGTCCGCGCCGAACTCGGCGATGAGGTCGGTGGCGGCCGATGCGCTCCTCGTGTCGTTCCAGAGCAGCGCCGGGCGGATGACGCGGCCGTCGACGTCGAGCGCGACCATGCCGTGCTGCTGGGCGGCGACGGACACGGCGGCGACGTCGTCGAAGCCGCCGGCTGCGGCGGACGCTTCCTGCAACGCCGCCCACCACGCGGCCGGGTCGACCTCGGTGCCGGCCGGGTGCGAGGCCCGTCCTTCGCGGACGAGCGCTCCGGTGTCGGCGTCACGGATGACGATCTTGCAGCTCTGGGTGGATGAATCGATGCCGGCGACGAGCGTCATCGCTCTCCCTGTTCTCGGTGGTGGGGCGGTCGGGCGACCGCCTGGGCTGGTGTCGGTGGAGACGCGGACGGCGTCCCGTCCCCTGATCCTCTCGGACCGGAGGACGGAACGCCATCCTGGTGGGGTTCCCGTCTAGCGCGCGCCCATGAGGTGCTCGACCGCGAGCTGCTGCAGGCGGACGAACCCGAAGCCCTTGCCGCCGAAGTACGCGTCGGCGTCGAAGTCCTCCGAGGCGGAGCGGTCGGCGAGCAGCTGCTCGACCGTCTCGCCCGGGTTGAGCGTCGGCTCGCGCAGCTCGGGGACGCGCGAGGCTGCGAGTGCCTCCTGGACCTCGGGGTCGGCGCGGAACGCCTCGGCCCGCTCCTTGAGCAGGAGGTACATGCGCATGTTGGCCGCCGCGGAGTCCCAGACGCCCGTGATGTCCTCGGTGCGGCTCGGCTTGTAGTCGAAGTGGCGGGGGCCGTCGTAGGCCGGTCCGCCGTCCGCCCCGCCGTGCTCGAGGAGGTCGACGAGTGAGAACGCGTTCTGGAGGTCGCCGTGGCCGAACACGAGGTCCTGGTCGTACTTGATGCCGCGCTGGCCGTTCAGGTCGATGTGGAAGAGCTTGCCCTGGTAGAGCGCTTGGGCGATGCCGGCCGTGAAGTTGAGGCCCGCCATCTGCTCGTGGCCGACCTCGGGGTTGATGCCGACGAGTTCGGGGCGTTCGAGCGTCTCGATGAACGCCATCGCGTGGCCGAGGGTCGGGAGCAGGATGTCGCCGCGTGGCTCGTTGGGCTTCGGCTCGATCGCGAAGCGGATGTCGTAGCCCTTGTCGGTCACGTAGTCGCCGAGGAGGTTGACGGCCTCGCGGTAGCGCTCGAGCGCCGCCTGCACGTCCTTCGCGGAGTCGTACTCGGCGCCCTCGCGGCCACCCCACATGACGAAGGTCTTGGCCCCGAGCTCTGCGGCGAGGTCGAGGTTGCGGAGCACCTTGCGGAGGGCGAAGCGACGCACGGCCCGGTCGTTCGAGGTGAAGCCGCCGTCCTTGAAGACGGGTGCGCTGAAGAGGTTGGTGGTGACCATCGGGACGATGACGCCCGTGTCGGCGAGGGCCTGCTTGAGGCGGTCGATCTGCTTCTGCCGCTCCGCGTCGGTCGAGCCGAAGGCGAAGAGGTCGTCGTCGTGGAAGGTGAGGCCGTAGGCGCCGAGTTCGTTCAGGCGGGTGACGGCTTCGACCACGTCGAGGTCGGGGCGGGTGGGGCCACCGAACGGGTCGGTCCCGTTGTAGCCGATCGTCCAGAGGCCGAACGAGAAGCGGTCGGCTTTGGTGGGGGTGAGAGGCATGCGGATGATCCTTCAGCGTCGTTGGCGAGCGGATGATTTGTTGTTAACCACAACTTATCGTCCAGAATAGCAGATCGCACTCAGGACGTCACTGCTCGTCCGTCGAGAAATATTTCGTTAGCATGGCGTGAACTTCTCGACGACGCGATGGCCGCCCGGCCCGACGGCGAGGGATCGGAGGATCCGGATGAGTGACGACATCGCGATGCAGCTCGGAGGAGCCGGCGGCCGCGCCACCCTGTCGCGCATCGCCCGCGAGGCGTCCGTGTCGGTGTCGACGGCCTCGAAGGTGCTCAACGGGCGCCCAGGGGTGTCGCCGGACACCCGCGAGATCGTGGAGCGCCTCCTCGACCGCCACGGCTACAGCCGGCGCGGCGCCGAACTCGCCCAGGGTTCGCTCATCGAGCTCGTCTTCGAGTACATCGACAGCTCGTGGTCGCTCGAGATCATCCGCGGCGTCGAGAAGGTGGCGCGGCAACACGGGATGAGCGTCACCCTCACCGAGACGGGCGCCAGGCGGTCCACGGGCGAGGGATGGGTGGAGAGCATCATCTCGCGGAAGCCCGTCGGCGTCATCCTCGTGTTCTCCGACATCGAGCCCGCCTACCGCCGCCAGCTGCACACGAGGAACATCCCGGTGGTCGTCGTCGACCCGGCGGGCGACCCGGGCCCGGAGGTCGCGGCGATCGGCTCCACCAACTGGTCCGGCGGCATGGCGGCCACCCGTCACCTGATCGAGCTCGGGCACCGCAGGATCGGCCTGATCTCGGGGCCCCAGGACCTCATGTGCTCGCGGGCCAGGGTGTCCGGCTACCGCTCGGCACTCGAGGAGGCCGGCATCCCCCTCGACGAGTCGATCCTCCGGCGCGGGGAGTTCGTCCCGGAGGCCGGGCGCCTGTTGGCCCTCGAACTGCTGCAACTGGACGACCGCCCGACCGCCATCTTCGCCGGCAACGACATGCAGGCCTTCGGCGTGTACGAGGCGGCGCGCTCCCTCGGCATCTCGATCCCCGAGGAGCTGTCGGTCGTCGGCTACGACGACGTCCCGCCGGCGAAGTGGGTCGGGCCCGCGCTCACGACGATCCGACAGCCGCTCATCGAGATGGCGGAGGAGGCGACACGGCTGGTGCTGAAGCTCCGGTCGGAGACGGTCGACAACATCCGCCTCGACCTCGCGACCTCCCTCGTCGTCCGCGGGTCCACCGCGCCACCGGCCGCCTAGCCCGCTGGGTCACTCGCCCGTCCGCCGGTCCGCTGCCCGGTGCCGCCCGGCCTGCCTCGGGCTCGCTCGCGAAAAGTTTCCAATGGGTCAGGGAGAACTTGCGGGCGATCGAGAGCCGGGGCTAGCTTCAGGGTCACCGCAGCGACGCGATCCGGAACACCGGGGCCGCGGCTGCGCGAACAGCTCGGGAGCGTCACACATGGGCGGAAGCGGACAGCCGGAACTCCGGGTCGCGATGATCGGCTACGGCTTCATGGGGGCCGCGCACTCGCAGGCCTGGCGAACCGCACCACGCTTCTTCGACCTCGACGCCGAGCCCGTCATGGCCACGATCGTCGGCCGCAACCCGGAGGCGCTGGAGGCGGCCAGGGTGAAGTTCGGCTGGCAGTCGGCCTCGACCGATTGGCGCAGCGTCGTCGAGGACCCGTCCATCGACATCGTCGACGTCTGCACCCCGGGATCCTCGCACGTCGAGATCGCCATCGCCGCCCTCGAAGCCGGGAAGCACGTGCTCTGCGAGAAGCCCCTGGCCAACAGCGTCGAGGAGGCCGAGCTCATGGTCGCAGCCGCCGAGGCCGCCAAGGCCCGCGGCGTCCGCTCCATGGTCGGCTTCAGCTACCGTCGTGTGCCCGCCATCGGCTACGCCCGGCAGCTCATCGCCGAGGGCGCACTCGGCGACGTCCGCCAGATCCGTGCCCTGTACCTCCAGGACTGGTTGACCGACGCGGAGGGCCCGATGACCTGGCGCCTCGACAAGGACCAGGCCGGTTCCGGTTCCCTCGGCGACATCGGCGCCCACGCCATCGACCTCGTGCAGCACCTGACCGGTGCGCAGCTCGACACGGTCAGCGGGACGCTCGCCACCTTCGTGACGGAACGGCCCCTCCTCGGTGAGACGGTGGGCCTCAGCGGGACCGCCTCCGACGAGCGCGGCGCGGTGACGGTCGACGACGCCGCCTGGTTCACGGCGAAGCTCGTCGGCGGCCTCGCGGACGGCGCCATCGGGGCGTTCGAGGCGACCCGGTACGCGACCGGCCGCAAGAACGCGCTCCGCATCGAGCTGAGCGGCTCCCGTGGCGCCATCGCGTTCGACCTCGAGCGGATGAACGAACTCGAGGTGTACGACGCGACCGCCCCCGCCGGGAAGCAGGGCTTCACCCGCATCGTCGTCACGGAGCCGGAGCATCCGTACATGGCCGCGTGGTGGCCGACCGGTCACGGCATCGGCTACGAGCACCCCTTCTCGCACCAGGTGCGCGACCTCGTCCAGGCCATCACCGCCGGCACCGACCCCGAACCGTCCTTCGCCGAGGGCCTGCAGGTCCAGCGCGTCCTCCGCGCCGTCGAGCGCAGTGCCGGGAACGGCAGCGCCTGGACGCCCACGAACTGATCCGACCCCATCGCACCACCAGCAGCAGCACCCACCAAGGAGAGAACGCAATGACGCTTCGTACTTCACCCCGCCGTCGGACCCGGATGGCCGCAGTCGCCCTCGGCGTCTCGGCCCTCATGCTCGGCGCGACCGCCTGCTCGAGCGGCGGTGGCGCGCCGAGCGGCAGTGCCACGCTCTGGGGCCTCACCGGCACCGACGAGGACACCGTCCTCGGCCCGTCGCTCAAGGAGTGGAACGCCGCCAACGCCGACGGCCAGGTCGCGGCGACCTACTTCCAGAACGACGCCTACAAGACCAAGATCCGTACCGCGGTCGGTGCCGGGAGCGCCCCGACCATCATCTACAGCTGGGCGGGCGGCACCCTGAACTCCTACGTGGACGCCGGCAAGGTCGCCGACATCACCTCGGAGACCGCGGATGCGAAGGGCAAGTTCCTGGAGTCCGTCTGGAACCAGGGCGTCATCGACGACAAGGTCTACGCGGTGCCCATGAACGCGACCACGCCGATCATGTTCTATTACAACAAGGACGTGCTGAAGTCGGCCGGCGTCGAGGTCCCGACCACCTTCGACGAGATCGTCGACGCGATCCCGAAGCTCAAGGCGGCCGGTGTCGCGCCGTTCTCCCTCGCCGGTGCCTCCAAGTGGCCGTCGCTCATGTGGGAGGAGTACCTCGTCGACCGCGTCGCGGGCCCCGAGGCGTTCAACAAGATCATGGCCGGAGAGGCCGACGCCTGGAGCGATCCCGGCATCATCGAGGCGAACGAGAAGATCCAGGAGCTCGTGAAGGCCGGCGCGTTCGTCGACGGCTACGCCTCGGTCACCGCCGACAGCAACGCCGACGTCGCGCTCCTCTACACGGGCAAGGCGGCCATGATGCTGCAGGGCGCCTGGGTCATGACGACCTTCAAGCAGCAGGCCGCGGAGTTCGCCGAGAAGGGGCTCGGCTACACGACCTTCCCCGCCGTGACCGGTGGCAAGGGCGACCCGTCGAACATCGTCGGCAACCCGTCCGGCTACTTCTCCATCTCCGCGTCGGCGACGAAGGAGCAGAAGGCCAGCGCGCTCAAGTACCTCACCGACGGCGTGTTCGACAAGGGCTACATCGACCGCATGGTGAAGGCCGGTCAGGTGCCGCCGATCACGGACATCGACGCGGAGATCGCGGACGCCGGCGGCGACTTCGGCACGACCGTGTACGACCTCACGAAGAACGCCAAGAACTTCCAGATGTCGTGGGACCAGGCCCTCCCGCCCGCACAGGCGACCGCGCTGCTGACGAACCTCGACCAGCTGTTCAACCTGCAGATCACCCCCCAGGAGTTCTCCGACAACATGAACAAGACGATCGGGCAGTGATCCTCCGATGACTGCAACCCGTCAACTGCACGGGGCCGGAGGGGCCGGGGCGGCAGCGATGCGCCGCCGCACCGGCCCCAGTGGCTGGATGGTCGCGCCGGCGCTGGGCTTCTTCCTCGTCTTCGCGATCATCCCGCTCATCGTCGCCCTGTACCTGAGCTTCACCCGCTGGGACGCCATCACGGATCCCGCGTGGGTCGGTCTCGACAACTGGGCCTCCGTCCTCGTCGACCCGGTCGCGGTCGACGCGCTCGTCCTGACGCTCAAGGTCATCGTGATCTCCTGGGTCGTCCAGACGCCCATCAGCCTGCTGCTCGGCACGTGGACGGCGGGGAAGCAGCGCAACCGGGCGGTGCTCGGCGCGATCTTCTTCCTGCCGCTCCTGCTGTCCTCCGCCGCGACCGCCATCGCGTTCAAGGCGATCCTCGACCCGAACTTCGGCCTGTCGGCGTCGCTCGGCATCCCGTTCCTCAAGCAGGACTGGCTCGGCAACCAGCAGCTCGTGCTCTTCGTGGTGATCTTCATCATCGCGTGGCAGTTCGTGCCGTTCCACACGCTCCTCTTCCAGGGCGGTGTCCGGCAGATCCCCGCGTCGCTCTACGAGGCGGCGGAGATCGACGGGGCCGGCACGATCAAGCAGTTCTTCCACATCACGCTCCCGCAGCTGCGGTACACGCTCGTGACGTCGTCGACGCTCATGATTATCGGTTCGCTCACCTACTTCGACGTGATCTTCGTGCTCACGGGCGGGGTCCCGAGCGCCGGCACCCGCATCCTCCCGATCCTCATGTACGTGACGGGCTTCTCCGCGAGCCAGTTCGGGCAGGCGAGTGTCATGGCGATCATCCTGGCCGTCATCGGTCTCGCCATCGCGCTGCTCCTCACCAAGCTGAGCGGTTTCGCCAAGATGGACAGTCAGCAGGAGGGCCTCTGATGTCAGCCACCAACCCACTCACGAAGCCCGGCGCCCTGCCGACGGGGAGCCTCGACACCGTCAGCGTCTCCACCGCCGGTTCACGACGCGGCCGTCCGGCCGAGCACGAGACCAGGGGACGGCGTCCTCGCGGCGCCCGACGGAAACCGAACATCCTCGGCGGCATCGGTGCCTGGATCTGGCTGCTCATCATCGTGCTGCCGATCTACTACATCGTCATCACGAGTGTGCGTCCGCAGGCCGGGTTCTTCTCGAGCAATCAGCTCATCCCACCGACCGATCCGACCCTCGACGGCTACGCCCTCGTCCTGCAGAGCGACTTCTTCCTGTACCTCGGGAACAGTGTCATCATCACCGTCGCGAGTGTCGCGGTCACCGTGTTCGTCTGCCTCATGGCCTCGTACGCGATCGTGCGCACCAACTCGCGGTTCACGCGGGGAGCGTTCTCGTTCTTCCTGCTGGGGCTCGCGATCCCGTTGCAGGCGACGATCATCCCGTTGTTCTACATGCTCAGTAAGGCGGGACTCTACGACACCCTCCTGGCGCTCATCCTGCCCTCCATCGGGTTCGCGGTGCCGGTGACCGTCCTCATCCTCTCGAACTTCATCCGGGACATCCCGAAAGAACTGTTCGAGTCGATGACGGTGGACGGTGCGTCGAGCTGGCGCACCCTCGTGTCACTCGTGCTCCCGCTGGCCCGCCCCGCGATCGTCACCGTGGCGCTCTACAACGCGCTCAACGTGTGGAACGGCTTCCTGTTCCCGCTCGTGCTGACGCAGTCGCCGAGCAATCGGGTGCTGCCGCTGTCGCTGTGGACGTTCCAGGGCTCGTTCAGCGTGAACGTCCCGGCGGTGCTCGCCGCCGTGGTGCTGTCGACGCTCCCCATCTTCATCCTGTACCTGTTCGGCAGACGGCAGCTGATCAGCGGCATGACCGCCGGCTTCAGCAAGTGACGCCCGGTCGACCGACACCGAATCCGACATATCCCCCGAGAGGAATACATGACTGACAAGCAGGCGCTCGTGGTCCGAGGCGGTTGGGACGGGCACATGCCCGTCGAGACCACCGCGGCCTTCATCCCCTTCCTGGAGGCGAACGGGTTCACCGTGCGCGTCGAGGACGGGACCGCCGTCTACACCGATGCGGACTACCTCGACACCGTCGACCTCATCGTCCAGATCAACACCATGAACACCATCGAGCCCGAGGAGTTCGCCGGCCTCCAGCGCGCCGTCCTGAACGGCACGGGGATGGCCGGCTGGCACGGCGGGATCGCGGACTCGTACCGGAACAACGCCGACTACCTCCACATGATCGGCGGGCAGTTCGCGCACCACGCCGGGAAGGATCCGGCGGAGCGCACGGGCGAGCAGTCCGACAACTACATCCCGTACACCGTGCACATCACCGAGTACGGCAGGCAGCACCCGATCACCGAGGGAATCGAGGACTTCGACCTCGTCACCGAGCAGTACTGGGTGCTCAGCGACGAGTACAACGACGTCCTCGCGACGACGACGCAAGAGGTACGGCCGTGGGACGCGTGGAACCGTCCCGTCACGGCTCCCGCGATCTGGACGCGCCAGTGGGGGAAGGGCCGGATCTTCGTGTCCGCGCCCGGCCACCGCATCGAGATCGTCGAAGATCCGAACGTCCGCACCATCATCGAACGGGGACTGCTGTGGGCAGCGCGCTGAACGACACGTCCGTGACCACCGGGGGATCGGTCCTCCGGGTCGGCGTCATCGGGGTCGGCAACATCTCGCGCCAGTACTTCGCCGAGTTCCCCAAGTTGCCGAACCTCCGGCTCGTCGTCGTCGCCGACCTCGACCTCGCACGGGCCGCCGAGGTCGCTGCCGAACAGGGGATCCGGTCGTCGAGCGTCGACGAGTTGCTCGCCGACCCTGAGGTCGACGTCGTCCTGAACCTCACCATCCCGGCAGCCCACGCGGAGGTCGCCCGCCGAGCGCTGGAGGCGGGGAAGCACGTCTACGGCGAGAAGCCGCTCGCACTCTCCACCGCCGAGGCACGACCGGTGCTCGAGCTCGCGCAGGCGAAGGGGCTGCGGGTCGGCAGTGCGCCCGACACCGTCCTCGGGTCCGGTGTCCAGACGGCGCTCGCCATGCTCGACGCCGGCGCCATCGGTCGGCCGATCGCGGCGGCGGTGGCGTGGAGTGCGCCGGGTCACGAGCTGTGGCACCCGGCGCCCGCGTTCTACTACCAGCCGGGCGGCGGGCCGCTGCTCGACATGGGGCCGTACTACCTGACGAGCCTCGTGTCGTTCTTCGGTCCCGTCGTGCGGGTGTCGGGCGCGGTCGCGCGGTCGGACCGGGAGCGGACGGTGGCGACGGGTGCGCTCGCCGGCACGCCGATCCCGGTGCATGAGGAGGTCGACACCCACGTGACGGCGATCCTCGAGCACGCGAACGGCGTCGTCTCGACGGTGACCGTGTCCTTCGAGGTGTGGGCCAGCCGGGTGCCGCTGTTCGAGGTGTACGGCACCGCGGGGACCGTCGCGGTGCCCGACCCGAACCGGTTCTCCGATCCCGTGGAGATCTCGACTGCGGACGACCGCACCTGGCGTGCCGTGCCCGACAGCGCCGGCTTCGTCGACGCCGGACGTGGGGTCGGGCTGTCGGACCTCGCCGAGGCGATCGAGCAGGACCGGCCGCATCGCGCCTCGGGGGAGCTCGCGTTCCACGTGCTGGAGATCATGGAGGCGATCATCGTCGCCGGTCGTGAGCACCGGGTCGTGGAGCTGACGAGCACCGTGGAGCGCCCGGCACCCGTGCAGCAGACGGTCGCCGTCGGCTGACGCCTGGTCCCTGAGTCCACCACCCCGGTCCCTGAGTCCACCACTCCGGTCCCTGAGCCTGTCGAAGGGCGGTCCCGGGAACCCGTCACTCCGGTCCCTGCGCTTGTCGAAGGGCGGTCCCGGGAACCCACCACCTCGGTCCCTGAGCCTGTCGAAGGGCGGTCCCGGGAACCCGTCACTCCGGTCCCTGAGCCTGTCGAAGGGCGGTCCCGGGAACCCGTCACTCCGGTCCCTGCGCTTGTCGAAGGGCGGTCCCGGGAACCCACCACCTCGGTCCCTGAGCCTGTCGAAGGGCGGTCCCGGGAACCCGTCACTCCGGTCCCTGAGCTTGTCGAAGGGCGATCCCGGGAACCCGTCACTCCGGTCCCTGAGCTTGTCGAAGGGCGGTCCCAGGAGCCCGTCACCTCGGTCCCTGAGCCTGTCGAAGGGCGGTCCCAGGAGCCCGTCACCTCGGTCCCTGAGCCTGTCGAAGGGCGGTCCCAGGAACCCGTCACTCCGGTCCCTGAGCTTGTCGAAGGGCGGTCCCAGGAACCCATCACCTCGGTCCCTGAGCCTGTCGAAGGGCGGCTCGGGGACCGGGGCTTGTGCGAGGATGCGCTGATCCGAGCACATATTCGGGGGAATGATGTCGTTCACGCGAGCACGCCGACGACCGGTCGTCACCGTCCTGGCGATCGCTGCAGCCCTGGCCCTGGCCGGCTGCTCGAGCGGTGCCGGAGCCTCGACGACAGGGCCGACCGAGACCGTGACGGTCACGCCGACCGCCACACCCACACCGACGCGCACGGGCCCCGATCTCGCGGACCCGTCGTCCTGGACCGTCGACTTCACCGGCGTCGGACCGGTCGAGCTCGGCGCCCCGATCCTCGGGACGGCGTCGCTCATGACCGCGTTCACCGTGGCGACCCAGGAGGCCTGCCCGTGGGTCACCGCCTACGCCGCCGAAGGCCTGCCGTCGGTGTGGCTGCCCGATCCGCAGGACACGGGCGTGGTCGGCCAGATCGTGCTGCAGGCGTGGAGCGGACCGGCCGCCGTCGCCGCGTCGTCGCCGGAGACGGATGCGGGTGTCGGCGTCGGCTCGACCCTCGAGGAGCTCCGGGCCGCCTACCCGACGCTCACCGAGCAGCAGGGCAAGTACGCCGTCTTCTCCGCCGTCACCGACGACGCCGGGCACTGGATCAACTTCTCCGTGATGGACGACGTCGTGGACGCGATCGTCGTGCGTGACGAAGCGAAGATCGACAGCGAGTACTGCGGCTGATCCCGCCTCAGCGGGCCACGGGCACGACCATGACGTCCGCGAGCGCACCGTCCGCCACCCGCGCGGTCATCATCGTGCACTGCGGCTGACGACGGCGGTCCGTCGGCGAGCCGGGGTTGAGCAGCCGGAGCCCGGCGGGGGAGACGGTGTCCCAGGGGATGTGGCTGTGCCCGAAGACGAGCACGTCGGTGTCGGGGTAGGCCTCGTCGGCGCGCCGTTCGCGTCCGGTGGCTGCACCGGTCTCGTGGACGACGGCGAAGCGGACCCCGTCGACCTCGAACCGTGCGACCTCGGGGAGGCGAGCGCGCAGCTCCGGCCCATCGTTGTTGCCGAAGACGCCGACGAGGCGGGTGGCGCGCTCCTCGAGGGCGTCGAGCGTCGCCTCGTCGACCCAGTCGCCCGCGTGGACGACGAGATCGGCCGCGTCGACCGCGGCCCACACGGCGTCGGGCAGGGCCTTCGCGCGCTTCGGCAGGTGGGTGTCGGAGATGAGCAGGAGCGAGGTCGGCATGCCTCAACGCAAGCGGATCGTCCCGGCCGCGTCAACCGGGTGGTGCTCCTGCGCCCGTCGACCGGCTCAGGGACCCACACCGACCACCGTGCCGGGCTCGGTCCGCCACCCGTCGACCGGCTCAGGCGCCGAACCGAGCCCGTACCCAGACGGGCGGACTACAGTGGTCCGCATGCCCGCAACCGACCTGCGCTTCTCCGGGAGGATCGCCGGCTACGGCACCACGGGCGGCGTCCGCATCGTCCTCGGGCTCTGGTCGACGTCACCTTTCGGCTCCTTCGCCGACGCGATGATCGAGGACTCCCGAGGCAAGCGGCTCCTCCTCGCACCCACGCAGGAGATCGCCGACTTCATCGCCACCACCTACACCTTCGACGACATCGAGATCGGCACGGTCGGGTGGACGCGCCTCCCCACCGGCCTCCGGTTCGTGGGTGGCCCACTCGACACGACCCTGCGGATCGGCGGCAGTTCTCCCCTCGGGCGGGCACTCCGCGCGGTCCCCAAGCCGCTCGCGGTCAACCCGCTCTGGCTGCAGACGATCGACCCTGTCGCCCGGGTGCTGCAACCCGGCGCACGCACGGCTGGCTCTGCCGGCAACGGACGACGTGAGTACTACGGGGTGACCGGCGCTCGCCGCATCACCGCGGCGACGGCGAGCTGGTCGGGCTCAGACCTCGGAACCCTCGCGCCGCTCGCCCCGCCCGTGCGGTTCGGTTTCGGTTCGGCCCCCGCCGACCCACATCTCGTCGACATCGTCACGACGGTCCGCCAACCCGCCTGAGCTGCTCCGCGGTCGCGCGGCAGCGGGAGATCCGCGTGGCGGCGGAACCCTCAGCGCCGTGACGTCCTGCTGTGGTGCCGATCTCCTGCTGCCGCGCCGCGCGGTGGTCAGCCCCGGCGGACCATCCACACGTCGACGTCGTCCTCGCGTTCGAGGGTGAAGCCGTGGCGTTCGTAGAGGCGACGGGCCGGGCTGCCATGGAGCACGTTCAGGCGGAACGGGCGAGGGTCGCCGTCGCGCAGCACCTGCGTGAGGACCGCGGTACCGAGGCCGGCTCCCTGGTGCTCGGGGGCCAGGTAGAAGTGTTCCAGCCACCGTTCCTCGGGCTCCACGCGGACCGCGAACAACCCGGCCGCGACGCCGTCGACGACGATCACCGAAGTGTGCTCCGGCCGGTACGCGTCGAGGAACCGTCGACGCACGCGGGTCTCGTCGTAGCGGCCGAGGCGCTCGAGGTCGGGCCGCATCACGACGGCGCGCAGCTCGGCCATCCACGCCGCATCGTCGAGGGTGGCTGATCGGAGCGTCCAGGCGGTGGGCATCCGTCCAGTCAACCATCCGTGCCGGGCGTTCGCGCGCGCAGGTGCCGGCGGACGCGCCGGTAGGGGACACTGGAGGGATCGAGCAGAGGTGGGCGTGTGGGTGAGGCGACGACGGCCGGGGCGACTCCGACGGGTGGGTCCGGCGCGGGGAGCGGACTCGACTCGGTGCGCCGTCGCAACCTCGGACGGATCGTCGAACTCGTCCACCAGGGCGGGGTGCAGTCGCGGTCCGCACTCACGCGGGCGACCGGGCTCAACCGCTCGACGGTCGCGGCGCTCGTCGCGGAACTCGCAGTGTCGGGCGTCGTCACGGAGTCGGTACCGGTCGGCGGGCAGGGCGTCGGTCGCCCGTCGCCGCTCGTCTCGGCCGGTCCCCGAGCCGTCGCCTTCGCGGCGAACCCGGAACTCGACGCGATCACCGTCGCGGCCGTCCGGCTCGGAGGCGAGGTCGTCGAGCGCGTGCGTCGCGACGTCGACACGAGCCCGACGGCAGGCGAGGCGACGGCGATCATCGCGGAGCTGGTCGCCGAGCTGGCCGCACGCCTGCCCGACGACGCGCAGGGCGGCGGCGGGATCGGGCTCGCGGTCCCCGGACTCGTGCGCGACGCCGACGGGGTCGTCCGACTCGCACCGCACCTCGGCTGGGTCGACGAACCCCTCGTCGAACGGCTGCGTGCCGCGACCGGGCGGGCGGTGTTCGCCGCGAACGACGCGAGTCTCGGCGCCCGCGCGGAGCGGACCTTCGGCGCCGGCCGGGGCATCGACGACCTCGTCTACCTGAACGGCGGTGCGAGCGGCATCGGCGGCGGCATCATCGCCGGAGGGCGCCCCGTCGGTGGCGCTCGTGGCTACGCGGGGGAGTTCGGGCACACCTCGGCGACGGCCGCGGGCAACGCGCTCGAAGACGCCGTCCGACGCAGCGAGTTGCTCCGCGTCGCCGGGCTCGTCGCGGGCGACGACGCGGTCCTCGAAGCGGCACTCGCCGCCGGCATCGCGTCGGATCCGTCCGGGCAGATGCACGAGGAGGTCGTGCGGCAGGCCAGGACGCTCGGACGGGCGCTCGCGGGGACGGTGAACATCCTCGACCCCGAGCTCGTCGTGCTCGGCGGGCATCTCGGGATCGTGCTCGAACTGGCGTCGGAGGAGCTGCACGACGCGGTCCGTGAGCGGGCGCTGGTCCCGCCCTTCGAGGACGTCGCCATCGTGCGGGCGGAACTCGGTCAGGACCTCCTCCTCATCGGTGCGGCGGAACTCGCTTTCGACCGTCTCATCGCGGACCCCGCCGTCTGGTGATCTGTGCCGCCCGCTGACCGTCCCCGGGTGCTGTCGGTCTGGTCGTCAGCGCACCGCGCTGACGCGAACGTGACCCGATCGGCGTGAGTGCGGGTCTGGCACGCGAGCGCGGGTCTCCAGAGGGGAGCGCCCACGCGTGTGACCCGCGCTCGCGTCAGCGCGGTGCGCTGGCGTGAGACGTCGTCACTCGGTGCCGGCGCGGTGCGCTGACGCGTATGTTCCCGAATCGGCATGGACGCGGGGCGCGGACGTGAGCGCGGGTCTCCGGAGGGGTGCGCTCACGCGTCCGACCCGCGCTCGCGTCAGCGCACCGCGCTGGCTCCAGGCACCACCGCCACTACGGGATCAGAAGGCCGGAGGACCCGCGGACTTCCGCACGATGAGCTCAGGCTCGATCGTGCCGCGATAGCCGACGGCGTCGACCTCAAGGTTGCCGAGCAGGTGTGCGACGCAGCGCCGCCCCAGCTCGTCGAAGTCCTGGCGCACCGTCGTGAGCGGCGGCCAGAAGTGCGACGCCTCCGGGATGTCGTCGAAGCCCACGATCGACACGTCCCGCGGTACGTCGTACCCCTCGTCCCGGATCGCGTGGATCAGCCCGAGGGCCATCTGGTCGTTCGAGGAGAAGATCGCCGTGAAGTCGCGCACCCGCATGAGTTCGATGCCGGCGCGATACCCGAAGTCCGCCGTCCAGTCGCCGAGGATCGGCGCCGTCGTCGGCACGTCCTGCGCGCTCATCTCCGCGAGGAACCCGCGCATCCGTGCCTCGGCCTCGATCCAGTCCTGCGGACCGGCGAGGTGGTAGATGTTCCGATGCCCGAGCTCGATGAGGTGACGCGTCGCCAAGCGCCCACCGGCGACCTGGTCGACCCCGATCGAGTGGTCGTCGAGGTCACCGCCGGACTGCACGGCCACGAACGGCACCCGCACCTGCAGTTCCTCGATGGCGCGGAACACCCGGACCTGCGGGGCGATGACCACGATGCCGTCGACCGACTGTGCGAGGAGGTGCTCAACGGCCGCGACGATCGACGCCTCGCTCGTGTCGGGCAGGTTGGACGTGCTGACGAGGTACCCGGCGTCCTTGCTCGCGTTCTCGATGGCCTGGATCATGCTCGCCGGACCGTACTGGGAGCGCTGGCTCGCGAGGACGCCGATCGTCCGGGACCGACTCGTCACGAGGGCTCTGGCCGCCCGGTTGGGGCGGTAGTTGACCTCGTCCATGACGGCGAGCACACGATCGCGCGTGGAGTCGCGGATGCTCGGGTGGTTGTTGAGGACCCGGGACACGGTCTGGTGGGAGACCCCGGCCAGGCGCGCGACATCGCGGATATTGGGGGCTCGCCCCCGTTCGGCGTCGTCGCTCACGGATTCCTCGGACCTCGATGTGCACGGTCACATTTCGTGCTGCACCCATTATGCACACGCCTCAGGCCGCCGAAGGATCGGCTCCGTCGGCCTCCGTGCAGCCGTCGAGCAGCTGGCGACGGTACCGTTGGAGGATGGACACCGCAAGCGTCGCCCGCGTCATCGAAGCCACCGACTTCTCGGGCGTCGTGCTCGTCAAGCGCGGAGACGAGACGCTCTTCGAGGTCGCACGAGGGCTCGCCTCCCGGGAGCGCGACGAGGCCATCACCCTCGACACCCGCTTCGACACGGCGTCGATCACGAAGCTGTTCACCGCCGCGGCCGTGCTGCAGCAGGTCGACGCGGGCCACATCGACCTCGACGAGTCGATCCACGAGTACGTCGACCTCGACGGCACCACCATCCGTCGCGACGTGCAGCTGATCCACCTGCTGACCCACACCTCCGGCATCGCCGACGACGCCGACGAGACGGCCGGTGAGAGCTACGAGGAGCTGTGGGCCGAGCGCCCGGCCTCGTCGATCCGCGAGACCGCCGACCTCCTGCCGCTCTTCGCCCACAAGCCGCCGCTCGCGGCACCGGGCGAGGAAGCGAACTACATCAACGCCGGCTATGTGTTGCTCGGGCTCGCCCTCGAAGGCGTGACCGGCCTGCCGTACCGCGAGCTCATCGAGCAGCAGGTGTTCGCGCTGCTCGGCATGGACCACTCCGGGTTCGTCGACCGCCGCACGGGCGAGCCGGGCCTCGCCGAGGGTGGCGACGTCGACGATGACGGTGTCTGGCGGTCGAACGTCGACGCCTTCCCGCCGCTCGGGGGCCCCGACGCCGGCGCACAGTCCACGGCGGCCGACCTCATCACCTTCCTGCGGGCCGCGCGTGACGCGAAGCTCCTCACGGCCGAGCTCACCGAGGAGTTCACCTCGCCGCAGATCGAGGTCGACGAGGAGATCTCCTACGGCTTCGGATTCGAGTTCGACGTCGACGAGGACGGTCAGGTGCGTTCGATGTACCTCGACGGTGTCAACCCGGGTGCCAGCGGCATCGTCCGCACCTACTTCGGCCCGACGGCGGCAGACGCGATCGACGTCGTCGTGCTGTCGAACTCCGAGGACGGCGCGTGGGACGTCATCCGCGCGATCGACGCAGAACTCTAGGCGACTCCCGCGTCACCACTGGGATCGGCCCGGCCGGTACCCGGTGTCCGGCCGCATCCGGCACGGCCTCCGCACGCGCCGCACGCACCCCGGAACCAGGTCGCTGAGAGCGCGACCATACCCCGACGATCGCCGGTTATGAAAATGAGACACATCCCGACTTGACATCGGGTGGAGGTCTGGGGCTATCGTGTGACACACAATGTGAACGGTCACATTCGGAGTGACGAGGAAGTCGACGTGGGAACGAAGCGCAACGGAGCGAGCAGGTGGGCGATGAGCCTCCTCCCGATCCGCGGCACCGATCGAACCGACCACGACTCCCTCTCGGCACGGCTTCCCGCCGGCCACCTCTCCCTGCACCCTCGCCGGCACCACGACGAGGCGTCCGCACCCGCACCCGCGAACGCCACGTAGCCGACGAGCGGCCTCGATGAGCTGGACACATCGACGCCGTTCGACCTGCGCATGACAACGACGTCCAAGCAACCCCCTAGGGAAGGAACCACACAGTGAAGAAGAGAATGCTCCTCGCCACGCTGGCCGCAGGCACGATGGTCGTGTCGCTCGCCGGCTGCTCCGGCGGCGCAAGCGGCGGATCGGGCAGCGGCGAAGGCGACGGCAAGCTCGTCGGCGTCGCGATGCCCACCAAGAGCTCCGAGCGCTGGATCCAGGACGGCAACGCCGTCAAGGAGCAGCTCGAGAAGGAGGGCTTCAAGGTCGACCTGCAGTACGCCGAGGACGACATCCCCACCCAGGTCTCGCAGATCGAGAACATGATCACCAAGGGCGCCTCCGTCCTGATCATCGCGTCGATCGACGGCACCACGCTCACGAGCGTGCTGCAGGAGGCCAAGGACGGCGACATCCCCGTCATCGCCTACGACCGCCTCATCCGCGACAGCGAGAACGTCGACTACTACGCGTCGTTCGACAACTACAAGGTCGGCGTGCAGCAGGCCAACTCGGTCCTCAACGGCCTCGGCCTCGTCGACCTCGAGGGCAAGCCCACCGAGGGCGCACCCGCCGGTCCGTTCAACATCGAGATGTTCGCCGGCTCGCCCGACGACAACAACGCCACGTTCTTCTGGGACGGCGCGCAGGACACCCTGAAGCCGTTCATCGACGCGGGCACCCTCACGGTCGCCAGCGGCCAGACCTCCTTCGAGCAGGCTGCAACGCTCCGTTGGGACGGCGAGACCGCGCAGAAGCGTATGGAGAACATCCTCACGTCGACCTACTCCGACGGTTCCAAGGTCAACGCGGTCCTGTCGCCCTACGACGGCATCTCGCGAGGCATCATCTCGGCGCTGACGGACGCCGGCTACTCGGTGGGCGACGGCTGGCCCGTCATCTCCGGCCAGGACGCCGAGCTCGACTCGGTCAAGGCCATCGAGTCCGGTGAGCAGTACGCGACCATCTTCAAGGACACCCGCCAGCTGGCGAGCGAAGCCGTCAAGATGGCCGTCGCCGTCCTGAACGGTGAGAAGCCCGAGGTCAACAACACCGAGGACTACGACAACGGCAAGAAGGTCGTCCCGTCCTTCCTCCTCGAGTCGCAGATCGTCGTCAAGGACAACATCCAGGAGGTCCTCGTGGACTCCGGGTACTGGACCGAAGACGAGATCAAGGGCTAACACCCACCGAAGTCCCCAGTCGGGCTCGGGGAGCGGATTCCGCTCTCCGAGCCTGTCTCGGGGCCCGGGTCAGCACCTCGACGCTTCGACCACCTCAGTGACCATGTCCGGTCCCTGAGTCGGACGACGTGCCTGAGGTCACCGGCCAGGCTCAACGACGACCACCAGTAAGGAGACTCAGGTGTCAGCCGAGACGACGAGCATCCTCGAGATGCGCAACATCATCAAGACCTTCCCCGGCGTCAAAGCCCTCTCGAACGTCACCCTCGATGTGCAGCGCGGTACCGTGCACGCCATCTGCGGCGAGAACGGTGCCGGCAAGTCCACCCTCATGAAGGTGCTGTCGGGCGTGTACCCGTTCGGGACCTACGAGGGCGACATCGTGTTCGAGGGCGAGACGATGGAGTTCAAGGACATCCGTGACTCGGAGTCCAAGGGCATCGTCATCATCCACCAGGAGCTGGCGCTCAGCCCCTACCTCTCCATCGCGGAGAACATCTTCCTCAACAACGAGCTGAAGGGGCCGCTCGGCCTCATCGACTGGAACCGCACCAACCAGGAGGCGGCAGCACTGCTCGCCCGGGTCGGTCTGCGGGAGAACCCGACGACGAAGATCCTCGAGATCGGTGTCGGCAAGCAGCAGCTCGTCGAGATCGCGAAGGCCCTCTCGAAGCGCGTGAAGCTCCTCATCCTCGACGAGCCGACCGCCGCCCTGAACGACGAGGACTCCGACCACCTGCTCGACCTCATCCTGCACCTCAAGGAGCAGGGCATCACGTCGATCATCATCAGCCACAAGCTCAACGAGATCAAGAAGGTCGCCGACACCGTCACGGTCATCCGCGACGGCAAGACGATCGAGACGATCGTGAAGAACGACGTCACCGAAGAGCGCATCATCAAGGACATGGTCGGTCGCGACCTCGAGCACCGCTACCCGGACCACACGCCGAACATCGGCGCCGAGATCCTGCGCGTCGAGGACTGGACCGCCCACCACCCGCAGGACCCGACCCGCGTGATGGTGGACGCCGTGAACCTCAACGTGCGCGCCGGTGAGATCGTCGGCATCGCCGGCCTCATGGGCGCGGGACGCACCGAGTTCGCGATGAGCCTGTTCGGCCAGTCGTACGGCAGCCGGATCAGCGGCAAGGTCTTCAAGAACGGCTCCGAGATCCGCACGCGCACCGTGTCGGAGGCCATCGCGAACGGCCTCGCGTACGCCACCGAGGACCGCAAGTACTACGGTCTCAACCTCATCGAGGACATCAAGCGCAACATCTCGATGGCCTCGCTGAAGAAGCTCGAACGCGGCGGACTCGTGAACGACAACGAGGAGTACAAGGTCGCCGAGGAGTACCGCAAGAGCATGAACATCAAGGCTCCCAACGTGCTCGCGAAGACCGGCAAGCTCTCGGGCGGCAACCAGCAGAAGGTCGTGCTGTCGAAGTGGATCTACTCCGACCCCGACGTCCTCATCCTCGATGAGCCCACCCGTGGGATCGACGTCGGCGCGAAGTACGAGATCTACACGATCATCAACCGCCTCGCCGCCGAGGGGAAGGGCGTCATCGTCATCTCCTCCGAGCTCCCCGAGCTCATCGGCATCTGCGACCGCATCTACGCCCTCAGCGAGGGCCGCATCACCGGCGAACTGCCGATCGAGGAAGCGAACCCCGAAGCGCTCCTCAAGCTCATGACCATGGAGAAGCCCCGCTAAGCGGGCGCGGACGGATCGAAGGAGAACCACCATGTCCGATCTGGACACCAAACCCACCGTCCCGGCAGGGGACGGCACCGCTGCCGGCGGCCTCGTCAACCCGGCCACGAACCGGTTCACGAGCTGGCTGACCCACATCCTCAGCGACCTCGGCAAGAACGGCATCTTCATCGCCCTCCTGCTCGTCGTCGTGTTCTTCGCCGTCATCACCGACGGCATCCTCCTGCGGCCGCAGAACATCTCCAACCTGATCGTGCAGAACGGGTACATCCTCGTCCTCGCGATCGGCATGGTGATGGTCATCATCGCCGGCCACATCGACCTGTCGGTCGGTTCCGTCGCGGCCTTCGTCGGCGCCGTCTCCGGTGTCTTCGCCGTGCAGATGCAGATGCCGTGGTGGATCGCGGTCATCCTCTCGCTCGCCATCGGTGCCCTCGTCGGCGTCTGGCAGGGCTTCTGGATCGCCTACGTCGGCATCCCGGCCTTCATCGTGACGCTCGCGGGCATGCTCATCTTCCGTGGCCTCGCGCTCGTGGTCCTCGGCAACGCGAACATCGGTTCCTTCCCGGCCGAGTACCGCGCCCTCGGCAACGGCTTCCTCAACGACGTGTTCGGCGACTTCCCGATCGACCCGCTCACGCTGGGGATCGGCGTCATCGCCGTCATCGGCCTCGTCGTGCAGCAGGTCCGCACGCGCCTCGGCCGACAGAAGTACGGCCAGGAGACCGAGCCCTTCCCGTGGTTCGTCGCCAAGCTCGTCCTGATCACCGCCGGTATCGGCTTCTTCGTCTACGCCCTCGCCGCGTACAAGGGCATCCCGGTCACGCTCATCGTGCTCGCCGTCCTGGTGCTCGTCTACGGCATCGTCATGAACCGCTCGGTCTTCGGTCGCCACATCTACGCGATCGGTGGAAACCGCCACGCGGCCGAGCTGTCCGGCATCAAGACCCGCAAGGTCGACTTCTTCCTGTTCGTCAACATGGGCTTCCTCGCGGCGCTCGCCGGCCTCATCTTCACGGCCCGCCTGAACCTCGCGGGCCCGAAGGCCGGTGACGGCTTCGAGCTCGAGGCGATCTCCGCGGCGTTCATCGGTGGAGCCGCGGTGCAGGGTGGTGTCGGCACCATCGGTGGGGCGATCATCGGTGGTCTCATCATCGGCGTCCTGAACAACGGTATGTCGATCATCGGCCTCGGCATCGAATGGCAGCAGGCCGTCAAGGGCCTCGTGCTCCTGCTCGCCGTCGCCTTCGACGTCTACAACAAGCGCCGCAGCGGCGGACGCTGATCCGCGGCCCCGCTCAGGCGGCGAGCTGTCCAGCACGAACGACCAGTCACCCTCAGCGATGACCGCGAACCACGGAGGCGAGCGCACCGGCGAACAGGCCGGGGCGCTCGCCTCCGTGCGTGGTCCGGGCGGCGGTCCGACGGCCTCGTCGCTACCGGCGCTCGAGGTGCTCGACGGTGACGAGACGGTGCTCGCCGTCGCGGCCGGCGTCGTCCACGCGGTCGTCGGGGCCCGGTCGGCGACGCGGCGGTTCGTCGACGCCCTCGCGGGAGCCGCGGGCGGACGGCGGCGACGCAGGACCGCCGAGGTCGTGCGCATCGAGGGGAAGGTCGTCACCCTCGCCTCGCGTGCGGCGTCGAGTGCGGCCGGGATCGCCGTGGTGACCGGCGGCCAGGCGATCAGCTGGACGCAGGACGTCGGCGACAACGTCCTGCTCGGCAACGAGCACGGCTCGCGTGGCGACGGCTTCAGTGCCGCGGTCCGTGCCGCCCTCCGCCTCGGCCGTTCCGGCGGCGAGGCGCGCGGGACCGACCGGGATCGCGTGGTCCGAGCGCTCGCGACCGTGGGCCTCACGACCGAGCCGACCACGGCGGTCGCGGAGTTGACCACCCTGGAACGCCGACTCGTCGAGCTGGCGAGGGCGGTCGCAGCCGGGGCGGCCGTCGTGATCGTCGACGAGCCCGGAGCCGGGCTGTGTGCACCGGAACGCGAGCATTGGCAGGCCGCCCTGCGGGCCGTCGCCGCCACACCGCGGCTGACCGGGACCGCACCGGTGGTGCTGCTCGTCACGGGGACGGTCACCGGCCTCGCCGCCGTCGCCTCGGCGGTCACCCTGCTCGGCACCGGATCCGGCGCGAACGGCCCCCGCACGCTCCCGGTGTCGGACGCGGCCGACGAGCGGCGGGTGCTCGACGCCTTGGCAGCTGGCCTCGGGAGCGCCGCGGCCCTCCGCGGCACGGACCGGGCGAGCGACAGCGGACGGTCCTGCCCGGATCGCGACGCCCGTCCTGCGGAACGCGCCAGCGGGCTGGTCGTCGAGCGGTGGCACGCGAGCCATCCCGCCGACGCAACCAGGACCGTCGTCGACGGGCTGAGCTTCGCGTGCGCTCCCGGCGAGGTCCTCGGCCTCTTCGGCCCCCTCGACTCCGGTGCCGGCGAGGTGCTCCTCAGCCTGTTCGGCCGCTCGTACGGCGCCATGGTGAGTGGAACGGTCGCCATCGACGGCCAGACCGTCGACCTCTCGACCATGGACCGCGCACGTGACGCCGGACTGCTCTACACGACGGAACATCCGATCCGCTACGACCTCGCGTTCCTCGGCGGTGTGCCCTCGAGCGTGTCGCCGACGTCGCTCACCCGCATGGTCTCGACCGGGCTCGCGGACGGCCGTCGGGCGTATCCGGCGACCACCGGGGCGAGCGGTCTGGCCGCGGTGCTGCCCGGTGCGCATCGCGGCCCGACCGCCGAGCAGTTCACCGAGTCGCTCCGGTCGCTCCTCGACACACCGGCCCGGGTGGTGCTCCTAGCCGAACCGTTCGGGGACCGCCGCGGCGCCGATGCGGCCGAACGCGTCGACCTCATCCGCGCCATCGCCGCCTCCGGACGCGCGGTCGTGGTGGCCGGTGACGACCCCTCGGCGCTCGTCGAGGTCTCGGACCGGGTCATCGCGGTCCGCCACGGCCGGGCGGTGGGGGAGACCCGTCCCGACCGCGACGCCAGGGGGCATCGGGACGCGGTCCTCGCGGTCCTCGACGCGATGGGCGGCCTCGCATGACCGGCGCTGGCCAGGCCGATGTACAACGTTGTACACTGAGGCGGGCCCGGACGCCGTCGAACCTCCACCCGACCCCGGCCCACCAACCCCGAGCGTCCCCGAGACGCCGCAGGCTTCCGTACCACCCGACGAACCAGCACCACCAGACGAAGGAGTCCAGCCGGTGAATACCGAGCACACCGCAGCATCCCCCAGCGCGTCCGGCGCGCAGTCGCAGACGGACCCCGCCGAGACCTACACGATCGGTGTCGACTTCGGCACGCTGTCCGGCCGGGCCGTCGTCGTCCGCGTGTCCGACGGCGCGGAACTCGGTTCCGCCGTCCTCGACTACCCGCACGCCGTCATGGACCGTGAGCTCGCCTCGACCGGCGCCACCCTCCCGCCCGACTGGGCGCTGCAGGTCCCGGCCGACTACGTCGCGGTCATCAAGTCCGCCGTGCCCCGCGCCGTCGAGGCCGCCGGGATCGACCCGGCAGCGGTCATCGGCATCGGCACCGACTTCACGGCCTGCACGATGGTCCCCGTCATCGCTGACGGCACCCCGCTCAACGAGCTGCCCGAGTACGCCGACCGCCCGCACGCCTACGTGAAGCTGTGGAAGCACCACTCCGCTCAGCCGCAGGCCGACCGCATCAACGAGCTCGCCGCCGAGCGGGGCGAGTCGTGGCTGCCGCGCTACGGCGGGCTCATCTCCAGCGAGTGGGAGTTCGCCAAGGGGCTCCAGCTGCTCGAGGAGGACCCGGAGCTCTACGAGCGCATGGACCACTGGGTCGAGGCCGCCGACTGGATCATCTGGCAGCTGACCGGACGCTATGTCCGGAACGCCTGCACCGCCGGGTACAAGGGCATCTACCAGGACGGCGCCTACCCGAGCCACGAGTTCCTCGCCGCCCTCAACCCTGCGTTCGAACGCTTCGCCGACGACAAGGTCGAGCACGAGATCGGTGAGCTGGGCGCTGCCGCCGGCACGCTCTCGGCCGAAGCCGCCGCGTGGACCGGGCTCCGCGAGGGCATCGCCGTCGCGGTCGGGAACGTCGACGCGCACGTCGCCGCCCCCGCAGCGCAGGCGGTCTCGCCCGGTCAGATGGTCGCGATCATGGGCACGTCCACCTGCCACGTCATGAACGGCGACGTCCTCCGCGAGGTCCCGGGCATGTGCGGCGTCGTCGACGGTGGCATCATCGCCGGCCTGTACGGCTACGAGGCGGGCCAGTCCGGCGTCGGCGACATCTTCGCCTGGTACGTCGAGAACCAGGTCCCCGCCCGGTACACGGAGGAGGCGGCCGCACGCGGCGTCAGCATCCACGAGTACCTGACGTCCCTCATCCAGGACCAGCCGGTCGGCGCCCACGGGCTCGTCGCGCTCGACTGGCACTCCGGCAACCGCTCGGTGCTCGTCGACCACGAACTCTCCGGCACGGTCCTCGGCCTGACGCTCACCACGCGCACCGAAGAGGTGTACCGGGCGCTGTTCGAGGCGACTGCCTTCGGCACGCGCAAGATCGTCGAGACGTTCAACGCCTCCGGCGTGCCGGTGACCGAGTTCATCGTCGCCGGCGGCCTGCAGCGGAACCCGTTCCTCATGCAGACCTACTCCGACATCCTGCGCCTGCCGATCTCGATCACCGCGAGCGCCCAGGGTCCGGCGCTCGGCTCCGCCATCCACGCGGCCGTCGCGGCCGGCGCCTACCCGGACGTCCCAGCGGCCAGCGCCGCGATGGGCAAGGTCGACCGCGCCGTCTACACGCCGAACGAGGCCGCGGCCGACGCGTACGACCTGCTCTACGCCGAGTACGCCACCCTCCACGACTACTTCGGTCGGGGAGCCAACGACGTCATGAAGCGGCTGAAGCGCCTGCGCCGGGCCGCCCTCGGTGGCGGCTCCGACAGCCTGCCGACCGACACCGAGACCACCGCCCTCGAAGGAGCAACCTCGTGAACACCTACTCACCGGAGATCGAGGTCGCGATCGCCCGCGTCCGCGCCGACGTCGCGAAGCTCCACGGCGAGCTCGTGCGCTACGGCCTCGTCATCTGGACCGGCGGCAACGTCTCCGGTCGAGTGCCCGGCGCCGAGCTGTTCGTGATCAAGCCGTCGGGCGTCGACTACGACGACCTCGCGCCGGAGAACATGATCCTCTGCGACCTCGACGGCAACGTCATCCCGGGCACGCCCGGCTCCGACCGGTCGCCCTCGAGCGACACGGCCGCGCACGCCTACGTGTACCGGCACATGCCCGAGGTCGGTGGGGTCGTGCACACGCACTCCACCTACGCCGTCGCCTGGGCCGCACGCGCCGAGCCGATCCCGTGCGTCATCACCGCGATGGCCGACGAGTTCGGCGGGGAGATCCCCGTCGGACCGTTCTCGATCATCGGTGACGACTCGATCGGTCGCGGCATCGTCGAGACGCTGACCGGCCACCGGTCGCGCGCCGTGCTGATGCAGAACCACGGCCCGTTCACGATCGGCAAGGACGCGCGCGACGCCGTGAAGGCGGCGGTCATGGTCGAGGACGTCGCCCGGACCGTGCACATCTCGCGGCAGCTGGGTGAGCCGAAGCCGATGCCGACCGAGGCGATCGACGCCCTGTTCGACCGCTACCAGAACGTCTACGGCCAGGCGCCCCAGGGCGCGCTCTAGACAGCCGCCGCACCCCGGTCCCGCCCTTCGACAGGCTCAGGGACCGAGCTGACCTCACCCCCTCCGGTCCCTGAGCTTGTCGAAGGGCCACCCTCACGCAGGTCCCGCCCTTCGACAGGCTCAGGGACCGAAACGACCTTCAGAAAGAACAGCACCCATGCCGAAGCCCACCACCACCCTCGACCACTACACCGTCTGGTTCCTCACCGGCAGCCAGAACCTCTACGGCGAGGAGACCCTCCGCCAGGTCGCCGAGCAGTCGCAGGCCATCGCCGCCGAGCTCGGTGCCGCCGCCGACGTCCCGGTCCGGATCGAGTGGAAGCCCGTCCTCAAGGACTCCGAGTCCATCCGTCGCGCCATGCTCGACGCGAACGCCGACGACAGCGTCATCGGCCTCGTCACCTGGATGCACACCTTCAGCCCCGCGAAGATGTGGATCGCCGGCCTCGACGCCCTCCAGAAGCCGCTCCTGCACCTGCACACGCAGGCGAACGTCGAGCTGCCGTGGTCGGAGATCGACTTCGACTTCATGAACCTCAACCAGGCCGCCCACGGCGACCGCGAGTTCGGCTACATCCAGACCCGGCTCGGCGTCGCTCGCAAGACGGTCGTCGGCCACGTGTCGGACCCGCGGGTGCAGCGCGAGGTCGGCACCTGGCAGCGCGCCGCAGCCGGTTGGGCCGCCACCCACGAGCTGAAGCTCGCCCGCTTCGGCGACAACATGCGCTACGTCGCCGTCACCGAGGGTGACAAGACGGAGGCCGAGCTGCGGTTCGGCGTGCAGGTGAACACCTGGAGCGTCAACGAACTCGCCGAGGCCGTGCACGCCTCGACGGACGCCGACATCGACGCGCTCGTCGCCGAGTACGAGGAGCTGTACGACGTCGTCCCCGAGCTGCGGAAGGGCGGCGAGCGTCACGAGTCGCTCCGCTACGGCGCCGCGATCGAGCTCGGCCTGCGCTCGTTCCTCGAGGCCGGCGACTTCGCCGCGTTCACGACGAGCTTCGAGGACCTCGGCGAGCTGCGTCAGCTGCCCGGTCTCGCGGTCCAGCGCCTCATGGCCGACGGTTACGGCTTCGGTGCCGAGGGTGACTGGAAGACGGCCGTCCTCGTGCGCGCCGCGTCCGTCATGGGAGCCGGGCTGCCCGGCGGCGCCTCGCTCATGGAGGACTACACGTACCACATGGAGCCCGGCAACGAGCTCATCCTCGGGGCGCACATGCTCGAGGTCAGCCCGACGCTGTCCTCCGCGCGCGCCACGCTCGAGGTGCACCCGCTCGGCATCGGCGGCAAGGAGGACCCGGTGCGCTTGGTCTTCACGGCCGACTCCGGCCCGGCCGTGGTGGTCGCCATGAGCGACATGCGCGACCGCTTCCGCCTGACGGCCAACGTCGTCGAGGTGGTCCAGCCCATCGAGGCGCTGCCGAAGCTGCCCGTCGGTCGTGCCGTGTGGAAGCCGGCTCCCGACTTCGCGACGTCGGCCGCCGCCTGGCTCACCGCGGGTGCGGCGCACCACACGGTGATGTCGACGGCCGTCGGGGTCGAGGTCTTCGCCGACTTCGCCGAGATCGCCAAGACCGAGCTCCTCGTGATCGACGAGTCGACGACCACGCGAGACTTCCAGCGCGAGGTGCGCTGGAACAACGCGTACTACCGTCTGGCCCAGGGCTTCTAAGCACCCAGCAGTCCCATGAGGACGGCCTCCCACCGGACGGTGGGAGGCCGTCCTGCGTTCCGGATTCGCCGACCGTGCGGTGCGACGTCGGCGCTTGCTAGCCTGGGGCGAGGCGCCGGGGGTGGCGCGTGGAACGACGGGGGTCGACCGATGACGGACGTGTTCGAGCAGGCCGGGGCACCGGGGCAGGACGAGGAAGCGGCGACCGGACGGACCGGGCTCGGCTGGAGGCTCGCGATCGGCGGGACCGTCCTCGTCGCCGGTGTCGGCGCGGTCCTCGCGATCGTCGCGGCCACGGGCGGATTCGCCGCCGCGGACCCGGCCGCCGCCGAGCGGGCGATGGAACGCTGCATCGAGGAGCAGGCGAGCCGGATCGTCGACGCCGGCGACCGCACGCCGGAGGAGGCCGCGGCGGAGGGCTGCGCGCTCGACGCCGAGTCGGACACCTTCCTCGACGAGTACGGCGACTGACCACGACCGCTCGGGCAGCTCAGCGCATGAGCCCGACGACCGTGCCGACGACGAAGAGCGCGAGCGCGCTCCACATGAGGATGTCGTCGAGGCTCATCCGGACGGCGAGGCGCCGACCACGGGTGCTGACCCGGCCGGCCGCCGTCGTCGAGGCCGAGGCGTCCGCCGTGACGCTCCGTCGGTCACCTCGGGTCTCGCGCCACCGGGCCCAGCGTTCGACGCGGTCGTCGAGCGCATCGACGGCGTCCGCGATGTCGCTCCAGTCCTCCGGTCTGGTCGTGACGAGGTCCTTGGTGGTCACGAGGAGGAGCCAGTCGTCGACGATCTCCACGTCGAAGCCCCGCACGTGGTCGAGCAGGCGCGCCATCACGTCGGGCGTGAACAGGTAGAGCGCGTCGGCCTCGTAGCCGATCGGGCAGTACAGCTGGAAGTGGCGGTCGAACCCGCCCTCGAGGCTGAGGCGTTGCGCATCGACCGGGGCGCCGGCACCGGTCATGCCTCGGCGGCGGACGTCCTGGGCGCGGAGCAGGATGTGGGGGAGCGCGACGGGTATCCGGAGCGCGCAGTAGCCACCGAAGGGGGCCGCGAGGTTCTTGCGGTTGCCGATGACCTCGTAGTTCGCGATCTCGATGCCGCGCGGCTCCCGGCTCCGGAACACCCGGTGCAGGTTCGCCGACCCGCGGCTCCGCCAAGGCATGTCGCGTTGCAGGGCGATGGGACCGACCCGGTAGTCGAACCCGTTCGCCTCGGCGAAGGCGGCGAGACGGAGGTGCGTGCGCTTCAGGGTCCTGCGCGACCAGACCCGGATCGTCATCCGGACGAGGATCACGGCGAGGAGGATCATGACCACCACGAGGGTGCCCATGCCGAAGGCGATCCCGCCGGCGTTCCGACCGCCTTGCGCATAGGCGAGCAGGCCGACGAGCCCGAAGAAGAAGATGCCGAAGAGCCCGCCCAACGCGCCGAGGGTGGTGGTGAGTCGTCGGGCTCGCCCCATGCGATCGCGTGCGTCGCGGTCCTCCGCCACGAAGGCCGGCCACTGCGCTCGGACCTCGTGACCGGGAAGCGGTCGGGTGAGCGCACTCGTGTCGAGTGGTTCGGGAAGCGCCTGCACGCCGTTCAGCCTACTTCCGCGCTCGTGGCCGGATATCGGTGACGCATGGCCGGGAATCCCTCGGCGCGGCTCAGGCCACGCGCCAGAATGAAGGCATGACCGAACAACGCGCCGTCCTCGATGCCTCCGTCAGTTTCCTGAACGGTGGTGGCCTCGCCGTCGAGGACTTCCGCCTCGACCTCCCACCCGCCATCGCCCAGGCGAAGGGGAAGGCGCAGCAGCAAGAGATCGGCCGGCTACTCGTCACGCATCTCGGTCTCGCCATGGTCGGTGAGATCCGCATCACGAAGCTCGAGATCGTGCGCGAACAGCACAAGGGTTCCCGCGGGATCCTCGCCGCAGCGGCGGCCGCGGGGCTCGAGCTCCCCACCGAGACGGCCGACATAGAGCGGCGGCCGCGCCCCGAGGGACGGCTCGTGGAGCTGAGCCACCCGATCCGCGCCGGACTCCGCACCTACCCGGGCTTGCCGGAGCCGGTGATCCGTCCCTTCCTCACCCGCGAGGACTCGCGCGCGAACTACGCGGAGGGGACCGAGTTCGCGATGGACGTCATCGAGATGATCGGCAACACCGGGACCTACCTCGACAGCCCCTTCCACCGCTATGCGGGCGGCGGCGACCTCGCGAGCCTGACGCTCGACCGGTTGGTCGACCTCCCCGCCGAGGTCTTCCACCTGCAGGACTCGTCCGAGCGCGGCATCGGCGCGAACGTCTTCCTCGACCGTGAACTGCGCGGGACCGCCGTGCTGCTGCACACCGGCTGGGACCGCCACTTCGAGACCGACGCGTACCGATCGAACGCGCCCTACCTCGCGGAGGACGGTGTCCGTCACCTCGTCGAGCAGGGCGTGGTCCTCGTCGGGATCGACTCCATCAACATCGACGACACCGAGCCGGGGTCCGGCGGAGCGCGTCCGGCGCACTCCCTCCTGCTCGACGCCGGGATCCAGGTGGTCGAGCACCTGACCGGCCTCGAGCAGCTGCCCGCGAGCGGCGCGACGTTCACCGCCACCCCACCGCTCGTCGAGGGCTTCGCGACCTTCCCGGTGCGCGCCTTCGCCCGCCTGCCCTAGGCCCGGAACCGTCGCCGCCGGACGGGCGCTGTGGGCACCCGTCCGACGGCGCCCGTCACTCCTCGATCTCGGCGCGCAGGAGCGCGGCGTCGGTGTGCTGCTCCAACCGCTCGTGTGCGTCGGCGAGTTCGGCCGTGACCGTCGTCCAGTCCGGCGAACCTGCCGGCAGCCGTCCGCGAGCGGAACGGAACAGCTCGACCGCGCCGAGGTGGTCGTCGACCGCCACCCGCGATCGTGCGGCGAACACCTCGGCGACCGCGGCACCGTTCTCGTCGCCGGCCGCCACGAATCCCGCCGCCGCGCGACGGGCGGTCGCCGTCGCGTCGTCGGTCCGTCCGAGCGCGCCGAGGGCCCTGGCTTCCGAGTCGGTGATGTCCGCGACGAGCCAGGCCGCCTCGTGCGCGGTCGCGAGCTCGCGGGCCTCCTCGAACAACGGGAGCCCGGTGTCGTCACCGAACGCCGCGCGTGCGCTCGCCGCCCGCTGCAGCGCCTGGACGAGCAGCTGCGGATCCTCCAGACGACGCGCTGCCGCGAGGGCCTGGTCGACGACCTCGACCGCGTCGTCGTCCTCGAACTGGAGGAGCAGGGTGCTCAGACCGAACCCCGTGCGGATGACGACCTGGTCGTTGCCGACCGCGGCGGCGTCGTCGAGCGCAGCACGCCACACCCCGTACGCCATGCCGTGTTCGCCGATCATGCGCGCGGCCTCACCCATGTTCGCGAGGAGGTCGGCGAGCTCACCGGGGGCCGCCTGCTCGCGCCGCGCCTGGTAGACCTCGTCGTAGTGTTCGAGGGCCGTGGCGGCATCGCCGGCGAACTGGAGATACCGGGCCAACTGCAGGGTGAGCGAATCGACGTCCTCGACCTCGGCCCGCCGTGCATGCGTGATCGCGAGCCGCATCCTGGCCGCCGCCTCGCGGTCGCGGTCGGCGTCGCTGAGGAGCGCGGCCGAGAGGGTGCAGGCCTGGATGATGCCGAGTCGGTTGCCGAGCGTCGTCTGGAGGCCGACGAGCTCGTCGGCGAGGGCGACCCCTTCGGCGAACGCCCCGGCGCCCCCGAGCATGCGGGTGCGGAGGGTCAGCGCCGGGAGCCGGACGGACGCCCGCTGCTCGGGCTCGAGGAGCGGGTCGAGGAGTTCCTCGGCCTCCTGGATCCGTCCGGTCACCGCGAAGAGGTGGGCGTGCAGCAGCCGCGCCGGGGGACCGGCCTCCCCGGGATCGTCGACGGCCGCCGCGAGGACGGCCTCGCCGGCGAGTCGGTCGGCGATCCCCATGAAGCGCTCCGCCGCCTCCTGCTCGGTCTGCTGGCCGGCGAGCTCGAAGGCGTGCCGTGCGGTGATGACCAGGGTGTGGATGAGTCGGTCGGGATCGACCGGGACGAGGCGGGCCTCGTCGAGTTCCGCGAGCAGCGCGGTGAGTCGGTCCTCCGTGGCCGTGCCGAGGAGGGCCGGACCGAAGCGGCCCTCGAGCTCGGCGACGGCGCTGCGGCCGGCGGCACGGAGGGCGGCGCCGCGGTCGGTCCACGCGGCACCCGCGCGTTCCTCGTCGCCCTGGATGACGGCCGCCTGCGTGATCACGCCGAAGAGTCCGGCGCGGAGGTTCTCGTCGGGGCTCGACTCGTCGGCGAGCAGGGCGAGGCCCTGTTCGGCCGCGACGATCGCCCCCGTCGTGTCGGCGCTCTGCAGGAGGGCCGAGGTGCGCTCACGCCACTCGGCGGCGGTCGCGGCCGGCTCCGGTTCGACGACGGGTGCGGCGAAGCCCTCGACGGAGAGCGGGAGGTCCCAATGCTCCGTCGCGAGCGCGCGTGCCGCCTCGAGCCGTGTCGTGCGGAAGTCGTTGCCGTTCCGTTCGTCGAACGCCCGCGCGAGCCGTTCGGCCGAGGCCCACGCCCGCTCGGCGACCGCGGCCACGGTCCAGTCCGCGTCGCCATGGGGCGCATGGTCGGTGCCGCCGGCCGGCGTCACCCCGAGGTAGCGCGCGAGCTCGGGGGCGTCGGCGCCGCGCACCGGCAGCCCACCGTGGCCGGCGCGGGCGACCGCGTCGAGGAGCACGCCGACCGCGGTGAGGCCGTCGGTGTGCCCGGACAGGTTGATGGGGTCGTTGACGAGCGTCGGGAGGTGACGCTCGAGCATCGCGAGGCCACGCGCCTCGTTGCCGGTGACCGCGCAGAAGATCAGGTGGTCGGCGATGATGCCGAAACCGTCCGCGTTCGAACGCGCCACGCGGTAGCTGCGCTGGTGCGCCGCCTTGGCGTCGTCGAGTCGGCCGGCGCGCAGGTAGGGGAGCAGCGCCTGGGCCTCGCTCGTCTCCGGCTCCTCACCGCAGCTCATCCGGTTCTCGAACATCTCGTCGTAGATCCGGATCGCCTCGTCGTCGTGCCCGCGGAGCTGGTGGAACCAAGCGTCCTCGTTGCGGACGCAGGCTTCGCAGTGGCTGTACCGGTCGTCCTCGATGCTCGACCGGCGTTCGAGGAGCGCCGCCGCCTCGTCGAGCCGTCCGGTGACCGTCGCGATGTGGAACTGCGACTGCACGACGCCGCTCATCGTGGCGCCGGCCGCCGCGTACCTGGCCTGCATGTCCTGGTGCATCGCCTCGATCTGCGCGAGCGAGAAGGTCGGGTTCGTCGACAGTCGTCCGGCCATCCACTTGTACTGGAAGAGGAGGTCGCAGCCGTCGACCGTGATCGGGAACCGCTGCGGGTCGGCGTCGTGCTTGCCGACGCACCACCCGAAGGAGCTGAACATGGTGTCGGTGTCGCCCGTCATGTGGGCGGACTGGGTCAGCCGCATCCGGGTCGCGTACGCGGCCTCCTCGTCGCCGGCCGCGTCGGCGCGTCGCAGCGCCTCGTCGAGGAGCGCGCGCTCGGCTGGGCCGCACGGCAGGGTGTCGGCCTCCGCGAGGAGGTCGTCGACACTCGCGTCGGGGTCGAGGTCCGTGGAGACGGGGGTGCTTGCTGCGTCGTTCATCGGAGTTCCTTGTCGTCGAGACCGACACTGAGGCCGATCAGGTCGGTCATGGCTGCGTCGAGCATGCGGCGGTCGCGGGCCTCCAGGGGGCGGTGGCCGGCGAGGAGCGCTTGCACGTAGAGGAGTTGGATGCTGCGCTCGAACACGAGGTCGTCGTCGAGCGTGGCCAGCCGTCGCACGAGTGCCGCGTTCCAGTTCAGGCAGAGGCGTGCCGCGGTCGTCGCGTCGCCGTCGTCCGGTTTCGCCTCGGCGAGGAAGGAGTCGACCGCGCCGACGACCTGGGACCAGATGCCGGGGGCGACGGCGGCCGCACGGTGGCGTTCGAGGCGGCGGAGCACGGAGGGGTCGGCGACGTACAGGGCCGCGAGGTCGTCGGGGCGGTACCGCCTGACGGACACCCGGCACTCGACCTCGTCGAGCACGCGGCTGGCGCGGTCTTCCAGCGCGGTCGTCGCGGCGAGGTCGTCGAGGTGGGGTGGCTCGAGGTTGTCGAGCTCGTCGGCGACCGTCACCCGTTCGACGCGGACGCCCTCGATCAACGACGGCAGGCGCTCGAGGATCTCCTGGTCGTAGACGTACCCACCGTTGACGATCGGTGAGGCCGGGTCGACGACCGAGGCGATCTGCCGGAACTCGTCCCGCGTGGCCGTGTACCGGATGACCCCGGCCTGCGAGAGGTGCTCGTCGATGGTCATGGTGCCGGCGGAGGTCTCGATCGGCAGCCATCGGACCACCGCGGTGGCGAGGTCGACGTCGTGTGCGGCGATGGCCTTGATCCCCAGCTGATGGACGCCGATGAACTCCTGCAGGCGGTGCGGGCGCTGGCGGGCGAGGTCGAGGATCCAGCGTCGGAGCGCGGAACCGATGGCCTCACGGGTGAACTCCAGGGCGTCGTCCTGGACGAGTTGCTCTCGCGAGGCCGTCGGGCGGAGACCGGTGGTGTCGACGATGCAGCGCACGAAGAACGCCCAGTCCGGCAGGAGGTCGTCGACCTGCTCGCTGAGCAGCATGCCGCCCAGGTAGACCCGGCTCGCCTGCCGCGCGCCCGGCGGAGGTGGCGAGGGCAGGACGAAGGCGGTGCCGCGGGTGTCGGTGCCGGGCACCACGATCTCGACGGCGTCGAAGGGGCGCGTGCCGAGGAGCTCCTCGCCGAATGCGAGCAGCTCCTCCCGTGGGGTGGTCGCCGGGGTGCGGAACACCGGCTCGACGTTCACGCGCGTGGGCGTCGCCGTCGTCGGGTCGACCACGTCGACGTCGAGGTCGAGGTACCGCCCGAAGCTCGTCGCCAGGCCGAGGACCGCCCCGTGCCCGAGGAGCCCGCCGTCGTGCAGCGGGCCGTCGAGCCGCGGCTCCAGCAGCACCTCCGAGCCGATCGGTCGTGCTGCCGTCGTCTGCTCGTCGAGTTCCCGGATGGTGAACGTGCCGTCGGTGTGGCCGATCCACTCGATGGCCGGTCCGCCGCGGGCCGAGCGGCTGCGGACGGTGATGGTGTCGGCGACCATGAAGCAGCTGAGGAGTCCGATGCCGAACCGGCCGAGGTAGTCGCCGCGCTGGAGCTCGTCGAGGTCGCCGCGTTTCGAGCTGCGCCCGACCGTCGCCAGGAGTTCGGCCGCTTCGTCGCGGGTGAGCCCGATCCCGTTGTCCTGGAAGCGGAAGGGGGAATCGGCGCCGTCGGGCGAGCCTGCCACGTGGGGGGTGATGAGGAGGGCGCCGGACGGGGCCGCCGGGTCCTCGGAGCGGCGGGCGGCGACCGCGTCGCGACCGTTCTGCAGGAGTTCGCGCAGGTAGACGCGCGGGCCGGAGTAGATGTGCCGACTCAGCAGGTCGACGACTCCGCGGAGGTCGACCTGGAACGGCAGCGGGGCTCGGGCGTCGTCTGGCATGGCTCTCTTCCGTCGGCGGCTGCTGCGTCGGAGACCGGCGGGCCACCGGTTCCGGTCAGGCGGCTCGGCGGACGTCTCGACCGCGGTCACCTGCAGCCGGAACAGCCTAGCGGGCGTCGCGAAACGGACGCTGGGCCCATCCTGCGGGAAACGCGTGGCCACCGCGCCTCACAACAGCGGTGGAGCGGCGTCACGACGGATCCGGCTCCAGATGTCGTCGCGGAACGGTACCTCCGACTGCTAATCTTGACCCTCGTTCTCGAATCGATTCGACATCGGTTCCGCACCGCCGCCCCGTCCGTCCACACCTCGCTAGGAATCCGTACACCCGTGCACACCGCAGGAATCACCGTCGTCCACCCGGGCGACTCCCTCTCAGGCCGGCAGCGGCTCGTCTACATCCTCGTGCTCGGCGCGCTCACCGCGCTCGGCCCGTTCACGATCGACCTCTACCTGCCCGCGTTCCCCATCCTCGAGCAGGACCTCGACGTTCCGGTCAGCCTCATCCAGCTGACCCTCACGGGCACGACGATCGGCTTCGCCGTGGGGCAGCTCTTCATGGGCCCGTGGAGTGACAAGGTCGGTCGTCGCCTGCCGCTCATCCTGGCGACGAGCATCCACATCCTCGCCTCGGTCGGAGCGGCCTTCGCGCCCGACATCGGCTGGCTCATGGTGTTCCGGGTGCTGCAGGGGGCCGGTGCCGCCGCCGGCGGTGTCGTCGCGATGGCGATGGTCCGCGACCTCTTCGGCGGGAAGCCCCTCGTCCGGATGCTGTCACGCCTCGCGCTCGTGAACGGCCTCGCGCCGATCGCCGCCCCGGTCATCGGATCGCAGCTGTTGCTCGTCCTGGACTGGCGGGGGCTGTTCGTCTTCCTCGCCGCGTACGGCCTGTTCGTCGTCGTCGCCGTGTCGCTGTGGATCGTCGAGACCCTGCCGCCCGCACGGCGTCGCGACGCCGGTCACAGCACCGTGCGCGACCGCTACCGTTCGGTGTTCAGCGACCGCGTCTTCGTCGGCGTCGCCCTCATCGGTGGCATGAGCTTCTCCGGCCTCTTCGCCTACCTGTCGAGCTCCTCCTTCCTGTTCCAGGAGGTCTACGACTTCGATGCGCAGGAGTACGGCCTCCTGTTCGCCGTGAACTCACTCGGGATCGTGGCCGGTGTGCAGATCTCCTCGCGCCTCATGCGCTGGTACGGGCCGCAGTGGATCCTCGCCTGCACCACGATCGTCCAGCTCATCTCCGCGCTGACGATCGTCGCGCTCACCATGGCGGACGTCGGGTTGTTCGGGGTGCTCGTGCCCCTGTTCTTCTTCATCCTGTCGTGCGGGTTCGGCTTCCCGGCGGTCCAGGTCCTCGCGCTGGCGAACCACGGACACGAGGCAGGCACGGCGGCGTCGCTCCTCGGCGCGCTCAACTTCGGTCTCGCCGGGATCATCTCGCCCATCGTCGGGGTGTTCGGCATCGGCACGGCGATCCCGATGGGCACCGTCATGGCCGCCACCTCGGTCGTCTCGGTGTGCGCCCTCTGGTTCATCGTCCAGCCGAAGAAGGTCCCGGCGCTCGCCGGCTGACGCATCCTTCGTGCTGCGCCAGCGCGGTGCGCTGACGTGAGCGCGGTGCTACGGCTCGAGCGCGGTGCTCCGGAGGACCGCGCTCGCCGCGCTGACCCGCGCCGGCGCCGATCCGGGTGTGCTCGCGTCACCGCACCGCGCTGACGCCGGTTCCGGTGTGCTCGTGCGAGCGCACCGCGCTGGGGTCCGGGGCACGACCGCGAGACCGCGCGCGACCCCGGACTCACACTCCGGGGTCGACGCCGTCCACGTAGGTCCAGACGCCGGTGTCCTTGGAGAACCGGCTCCGCTCGTGCTGGCTCCCGGCGGAGCCGCGGACGCCCGGGATCTTGTGGTGTGCGACGAACTCGACCATGCCCTCGGTGTCGAGCAGACCGCCGCGTGCCGTGGCGAGGATGTCGAGTCGGTACCAGCGGAGCGAGTCGTCGAGGTCGAGCGCAGCCGGTAGCGTGCTCGGGTGCCACGTGCGGAGGAGGTAGCCGGCGTCGCCGACCGCGAACGCCGAGAAGCGTGACCGCATGAGCGCCTCCGCCGTGGCGGCCGCAGCCTCACCGCGGTGCAGGCGTCCGCAGCATGCGCCGTAGGTCTCGCCGGAGAGGCACGGGCATCGGGCGTCGTCGGCGAGGCGGATGGTCGGGTCGTCGGCGGTCATCGTCCCAGTATCGCCCCTGTCCGCAGCCGGGTCGTGGTCGCTCGCGAGCCCCGGACCGCCGTGGCCGTGCGGCTCCGTCCGCTGGGCGCAAGCCTCCGCGCGATCCATTCCCGACCCGGCATGATGGGACGATGACGGCACCTGACGACCACGACGACCCCGCAGCCGGACCGGCTCCGGAGCTCCACGAGAGCGTCCCGCCGACGCTCGACGAGCAGGGTGCACTCGCGATGGACCCCGATCCTTCGTCGATCCGGCCCGACCCGAAGCTCGCCGCGAAGGTGTCGCTGCGGTGGCCGCTCATCAGCGGTGCGATCGCCGTGGTGCTCGTCCTCCTGCTCGGCGTCCTCCTCTTCCAGCGCGGGCCGAACGCCCCGTTCGGGTTCGACGAGGAGTGGATGCAGGAGGTGCTCGAGGAGCGTTCCCCGTGGCTCGTCCAGGCCGCGCTCGTCATGAACTGGTTGGGAGGCGGGGTCGTGGCGATCTTCGTCGTGCCGCTGCTCGGGATCGCCGTGCTCCTGCTGCTGCGTCGCCCTTGGGCCGCGTTGTACTTCGGACTCGTCTCCGCGCTGAGCGCCGGGGCCGTGCAGGTCATCAAGAACATCGTCGGGCGGTCGAGGCCGGAGGACATCCTCGTGCACGCCGACTTCGGATCGTTCCCCTCGGGCCACAGTGCCAATGCGGCGACCATCGCGGTCGCGTTCGGCATCATCTTCCCGCGCGTGTGGGTGTGGCTGATCGGTGTCGCCTACACGCTGCTCATGATGCTGTCGCGGACCTACCTCGGCGCGCACTGGGTGAGCGACACGGTCGGCGGGCTCCTGCTCGGTGCCGGCGTCGCGCTCATCGTCGCGGTCCCGTTGCTCCAGCGGATGTCGGCGGAACCGAAGAAACGCGTCCCGCTGGCCGACGCCTGAAGGTCCCCTATCTGCGCGCTCGCGGTCGGGTCAGCGCGGTGCGCCGGCCCCAAACCGACCGTACCGGCGCGAGTGCGGTGCTGTGGCGTAAGCGCACCCCTCCGGAGGGTCGCGCTCACGCCACCGGCCCGCGCTCGGTCCAGCGCACCGCGCTGGCGACGGCCACCGCCACCAGCAGGTCACGCCGGGGCGACGCTGGACGGGTAGTCTGCTCACAGCTGAGCCGGGCCGGGAGGAGACGCGTGTCGATCACGATGCATGACGTCGCCGCGCGGGCCGGTGTCTCCATCAAGACCGTCTCGAACGTCGTCAACGACTACCCATACGTCAGCGACGCGACCCGCTCCAAGGTGGAGCAGGCGATCGCCGAACTCGGCTACCGCCCGAACCTCTCCGCCCGCAGCCTGCGATCCGGGCGCTCGGGCGTCATCAGCCTCATCATCCCCGACCTCCGCAACGCCTACTTCGCAGAGCTCGCGGACGCGGTCATGCGCCAGGCGCGAGCGCGCGGGCTCTCCGTCCTCATCGAGCAGGTCGCCGGCGGTCGCGACGTCGAACTCGAGATCCTCCGCGGACCCCGCATGCAGCTCGTGGACGGCATCCTCTACAGCCCGCTCAGCCTCGACCGCGAGGACAGCGCGCTCCTTCCCGACGGGCCGATGGTGGTGCTCGGCGAGCAGGTCTTCGACGGCGAGCGCGACCACGTGACGATGGCGAACGTCGACGGTGCCCGGGCGGCGACGGAACACCTGCTCGCGCTGGGTAGGCGTCGGATCGTCGCGCTCGGCACCGACCCCCACGACACGCTCGGACCCGCGGAGCTGCGACTCCAGGGCTACCGGGAGGCGCTCGCCGCGGCCGGTATCGAGGCCGACCCGGACTACGTCAGCACCGTCGTCAGCTGGCACCGGAGCGACGGGGCGAACGCGATGCGCGAGGTGATCGCCTCGGGCATCCCGTTCGACGGGGTCGTGGCGTTCAACGACGCGATGGCGCTCGGTGCGATGCGGGTGCTGCAGGACGCCGGGCGGCGGATCCCCGAGGACGTCGCGATCATTGGGTTCGACGACCTCGACGAGACGCGCTACGCCCTGCCTGCGCTGTCCACGGTCGACATCGGCCGTGAGGAGATCGCCGAGCGCGCGGTCGAGCTGCTCATCGAGCGGATCGCTGAGGCGGGGGAGCCGCAGGCACCGCGCTCGATCGTCAGCGGCTTCCGCGTGGTGCCGCGTGAGTCGACGGCGCCGAAGGGCGGGGCGATGACGGCCTCGACGGACGCGGCCAGCGGACGGAGCAAGATCCCTTCAACGTTGTAGAGTGCGTAGAGGGCGGCCGATGCGGTCGCCGCCGAGGAGGATCATGGCGACCACCCTGCACGACGTCGCGAAGCTCGCCGGTGTGTCCGCCAAGACCGTCTCGAACGTCGTCAACGACTACCCGCACATCAAGGCGGCGACGAAGGAGCGGGTGCTCGCCGCGATCGCGGAACTCGGCTACCGGCCGAACCTCTCCGCCCGTGGGCTCCGCTCCGGTCGCTCCGGCGTCATCAGTCTGATCATCCCCGACCTGCGTAACTCGTACTTCGCCGAGTTGGCCGACGCGGTGATGCACGCCGCCGCCCAGCGCGGGTTGTACGTGCTCATCGAGCAGACGGGTGGCGACCGCGACCGCGAGGTCGCGCTCGTGCGTGGGCCTCGGACCCAGCTGGTCGACGGGATCCTGTACTCGGCACTCGAACTCGGCGAGGAGGACGTGGACATCCTGGCCGAGGTGCGCACGCCGATGGTGTTGCTCGGCGAGCGGATCTTCAATGCGCCGAACGACCACGTGACCATGCGGAACACCGAGGGCGTACGGGCGGCGACGGAACACCTCCTCGGCCTCGGGCGCCGCCGGATCGTCGCATTCGGGGCGCACCCGGGTGAGGACATCGGTTCGGCGGGTCTCCGTCTCGTGGGGTATCGGGACGCCCTGGACGCCGCCGGGATGGCGTACGACCCGACGCTCGTCCGCGAGGTCGGGGTCTGGCACCGCTACGACGGGGCCGTCGCGATGCGGGAGATGCTCGACGCGGGGATCACCTTCGACGGGATCGTGGCCTTCAACGACGCGCTGGCGCTCGGGGCGATGCGCGTGCTGAGTGAGCGAGGGATCAGGATGCCGGACGAGGTCGCCATCATCGGGTTCGACGACATCGACGAGGGCAGGTATTCATTGCCGTCCCTCTCGACCGTCGCACCCGGCCGCGACCAGATCGCCGAGACCGCCGTGGACCTCCTGCTCGACCGCATCGACCACCGCGACGCGGACGTCCCGCCGCGCCTGGTCCTCGCGGACTTCGAGCTCGTGGAGCGCGAGTCGACCGCGCTCCCGGCCGTCTGACGCCCCCTTTGATTCGTCCTTGACATCGGGGAAGGCGCCGGGCATCATGCTTTTACAACGTTTACCTTCAACGTTGTAAAACCCGGCACGATGACAACGAAGTTCCATCTCCGAGAGGACAGCACCCACATGAAGTCACGAGTTCTCGCAGCAGTCGGCACTGTAGCCGTCGCCGCGATGGCCCTCACCGGCTGCTCCACCGGTGGCGCATCCGGAGGCGGCGAAGCCTCCTGCACCAACACGATCGCCAAGAAGGACGTCCCCCAGGTCACCGTCTGGGCCTGGTTCCCCGCCTTCGAACAGGTCGTCGACCTGTTCAACGAGACCCACGACGACGTCCAGGTCTGCTGGACGAACGCCGGCCAGGGCAACGACGAGTACACGAAGTTCTCCACCGCGATCGAGGCGAAGTCCGGTGCACCGGACGTGATCATGCTCGAGTCGGAGGTCATCTCCAGCTTCACGATTCGGAAGGCGCTCGTCGACATCGGCGAATTCGGGGCCGCCGACGTCAAGGACAAGTACACCGAGGGCGCCTGGAACGACGTGACGAGCGGCGACGCCGTCTACGCCATCCCGGTCGACAGCGGCCCGATGGGCATGCTCTACCGCCAGGATCTGTTCGACAAGGCCGGCATCGCCGTCCCGACCACCTGGGACGAGTTCGCGGCCGCCGCGAAGCAGTTGAAGGCCGCCGGGACCGGCGTGCTCGCCAACTTCCCGACCAACGGCCGGGCCTTCAACCAGGCGCTCTTCGCGCAAGCGGGGTCGAAGCCGTTCGAGTACGACAAGACGAAGCCCACCGAGGTGTCGATCGACGTCAACGACGACGCGTCCAAGAAGGTGCTCAACTACTGGGACGGCCTCGTGAAGGAGGGACTCGTCACCACCGACGACGCGTTCACCGCCGACTACAACACGAGCCTCGTCGACGGCACCTACGCCGTCTACCTCGCAGCAGCATGGGGACCGGGCTACCTGCAAGGGCTCTCCGACGCCGACGACACCGCGGTCTGGCGTGCGGCTCCGCTCCCGCAGTGGGACGCGGCGAACCCCGTCCAGGTGAACTGGGGCGGATCGACCTTCGCGGTGACCGAGCAGGCGAAGGACAAGGAGCTCGCGGCCACGGTCGCGAAGGAGATCTTCGGCACGGACGAGGCCTGGAAGATCGGCATCGAGCAGGGCGCGCTCTTCCCGACGTACAAGCCGATCCTCGAGTCCGACTACTTCACGAACCTCGAGTACCCGTTCTTCGGCGGCCAGCAGATCAACAAGGACGTGTTCCTGAACGCGGCGGCCGGCTACAGCGGCTTCACGTTCAGTCCGTTCCAGAACTACGCGTTCGACCAGTTGACCGAGCAGCAGTACGCGATGGTGCAGGGGGAGAAGACCGCGGACGAGGCCCTCGACGACCTCCAGGCGAGCCTCGAGAAGTACGCCACGGAGCAGGGTTTCACCACCAAGTGACCCTGCCGGGGCGGCGTCACCGCCGTCCCGCCACGTCCTCCACCGGGGCGGCGACCACGCCGCCCCGGTGGTCCCAACGACTCGAAAGCAGCATCATGGCACTCACCACCGGATCGGCCCCCGCGGCCGCATCGGCCGCCAGGATCGTCCGACCGCGACGAAGCGGCATCGGCGCGATCGACCGGAGACGGCAACGCTGGGGCTGGCTCTTCGTCGCCCCCTTCGCCGTGGTCTTCGCGGCCTTCCTCATCTTCCCCCTCTGCTACGCCTTCTGGATGAGCCTGCAGACCTCGACGCTCGCCACGGGCACCGAGTTCACCGGGCTCGCGAACTACGCGAAGGCGTTCACCGACCCGATCTTCCTCGGTGGTCTGGCCCGGGTCGCGATGTTCGCGCTCGTCATGATCCCGGCGCAGATGCTCGTCGCGCTCGTCGCAGCCCTCGTGCTCGACAACCTCGCGACGGCCCTGTCCAAGTTCTCGCGCCTCATGATCTTCGTGCCGTACGCCATCCCGGTGGTCATCGGAGCCCTCATGTGGGGCTTCCTGTACAGCCCGCGCTTCGGCCCGGCCACGGACGTCTTCGCGCTGTTCGGCGCGACGGCGCCGTCGTTCCTCGACCAGAGCAGCATCTTCGGCAGCCTCGTGAACATCGTCACCTGGCAGTGGTCGGGCTACTACATGATCATCATCTACGCTGCGCTCCGCGGTATCGACCCGTCCATCTACGAGGCCGCGCGCATCGACGGCGCCAACGGGTTCCAGACGGCGCTCCGCATCAAGGTGCCGATGATCTCCTCGTCCATGGTGATGGTGCTCATCTTCGCGATGATCGGCACCCTGCAGTTCTTCACCGAACCCCAGGTGTTGCGAGGAGTGGCTCAGGGCGCGATACCCATCTCGTACACGCCCAACATGTACGCCTACTCCCTCGCCTTCTCGTACAGCCAGTTCAACTACGCCTCCGCGATCTCGTTCGCGCTCGGGATCATCGTGTTCATCGGCTCGTACGTCTTCCTCTTCCTCACGCGCAAGCAGAGCGGACTGAAATGATGAGCGCCACCACCGCCATCCCGGCCGTCAACCCGAAGGCCGGGCGACGACGCCAGGGCCCCGAAGCGCGGACGGGCGGCAGACGCGTCGGCTCGCACCTCTTCCTCCTCGCCCTCGTCATCTACTTCATCCTCCCGCTGTGGTGGTTGATCGTCGCGGCCACGAAGGACACCTCCGGACTCTTCACGGGCTCGGGCGGGCCGCTCTGGTTCGACAGCGACTTCAACTTCTTCGACAACCTCGCGGAGCTCTCCACCCACCAGGGCGGGATCTACTGGCGCTGGCTCGGAAATTCGTTCCTCTACGCGTTCTCCGGCGGTATCGGCGCCACGATCCTGGCGGTGCTCGCGGGCTACGGCTTCGCGAAGTACCGGTTCCGTGGGCGGACGGTGTTCTTCAACCTGCTGCTCGGCGCCGTCATGGTCCCGCTCACCGCGCTCGTGATCCCGACGTTCGTCCTCCTCAGCCAGGTCGGTCTCGTCAACACCGTATGGGCTGTGATCCTGCCGTCCCTGCTCAGCCCGTTCGGTGTCTACCTCATGCGCATCTACACCCAGGATGCGATCCCGGACGAGATCCTCGACGCCGCCCGAGTCGATGGCGCGGGGGAGTTGCGCACGTTCTTCCAGGTCGCGCTGCCGCTCCTGCGTCCGGCGATCGTGACCGTGCTGCTCCTCTCCATCGTGGGCACCTGGAACAACTTCTTCCTCCCGCTGGCGGTGCTCAGCGACCCGAACCTCCTCCCGGTGACGGTCGGTCTGAACAACTGGACCGCGCTGTCGAATGCGGGCGCCGGCGGCGAGCAAGTGTGGAACCTCATCGTCACGGGGGCGTTCATCTCGATCGTGCCGCTCATCATCGCGTTCCTGTCGCTCCAGCGCTACTGGCAGGGTGGGCTCTCCTTGGGCAGCGTCAAGTGAGCACGCCCGGCGACACCCCGCGCACGTCCGGCGGACTCCACCGGCACCACGACATCATCGACACCATCACGACCAGCATCGACGTATTGCACGCCACGGCCCGCTCCGGCCCGAACGAAGGACACTCCCCGTCATGACAACCGCACGCCTCGCGATCGACCCGACCGCCACGGTCGCCCCCGTCAACCGCCGGATCTTCGGCTCGTTCGTCGAGCACCTCGGTCGGTGCGTCTACGACGGCATCTACGAGCCCGGCCACCCCACGGCGGATGCCGACGGCTTCCGCGGCGACGTGGTGGAGCTCGTCAAGGAACTCGGCACGAGCACCATCCGCTACCCGGGCGGCAACTTCGTCTCCGGCTACCGCTGGGAGGACGGCGTCGGCCCCCGCGAGAATCGGCCCGTGCGGCGCGACCTCGCCTGGCACTCGCTCGAGACGAACCAGGTGGGCGTCGACGAGTTCGCCAAGTGGTGCAAGCTCACCGGCAGCGAGATGATGATGGCCGTCAACCTCGGTACCCGCGGGGTGCTCGAAGCGCTCGACCTCCTCGAGTACACGAACCACCCGAGTGGCACGGCCCTGTCGGATCAGCGCATCGCCAACGGTGCGCAGGAGCCGTACGGCATCCGCATGTGGTGCCTCGGCAACGAGATGGACGGCCCGTGGCAGGTCGGAGCGATGTCCGCCGACGACTACGGCAAGCTCGCCGCCCGCACCGCGTCGGCGATGAAGATGGTGGACCCAAAGCTCGAGCTCGTCGTCTGCGGCTCGTCCAGCTCCTCCATGCCGACCTTCGGCGACTGGGAGCGCACCGTGCTCGAGCACAGCTTCGACTCGGTCGACTACATCTCCTGCCACGCCTACTACCAGGAGCGCGACGGCGACCTCGGCTCGTTCCTCGCCTCGTCGCTGAACATGGAGTACTTCATCCGCACCGTCGTCGCTGCCGCCGACCACGTGCAGCACAAGCGCCACTCCGACAAGCAGATCCAGCTCTCCTTCGACGAGTGGAACGTCTGGTACCTCGACCAGTGGAACGCCATCGAGGGCACGATCGAGGAGTGGGCCTACGCGCCCCGGCTCATCGAGGACGTGTACTCCGTCGCCGACGCGGTCGTGTTCGGCAACCTGCTCATCACGCTCCTGAAGCACAGCGACCGGGTCGGTTCGGCGAGCCTGGCGCAGCTCGTGAACGTCATCGCCCCCATCATGACGGAGCCGGGCGGGGAGGCGTGGCGGCAGGCCACCTTCTTCCCGTTCTCGGTCACGAGCAGGCTCGCCTCCGGCGTGGTCATCGCACCGCGCATCGAGGTCGCCAGCTACGCGACGAAGGTGCACGGTGACGCACCGCTCGTCGACTCGGTCGCGACGTACGACGCCGAGGCGGGGACCGCTGCCGTCTTCCTGGTGAACCGCAGCCAGGACGAGGCGATCACGGTGACGGTGGACGTCTCCGCCCTCGGTGTCGGGTCCGTCGTCGAGGCGAACGGCATCCATGACGACGACGTGTACGCGAAGAACACGATCGACGACCGCGAACGCGTCGGCCTCGTCGCCAACGAGTCCACCGCCCTCGCCGACGGCACGCTGACGATCACGCTGCCGCCGGTGTCGTGGACGGCGGTCGCGCTCGGCGCCTGACGCGTTCCGTGCAGCCGAGGGCGGCGAGGGGAGAACCCCTCGTCGCCCTCGTCGTGCAGCCCTACAATCAGCTCATGACGGCTCGGGGATCCTACGCGAAGGGCGTCGCGCGGCGCGAGGAGATCCTGCGCGTGGCCCTCGCCGTCTTCGCGCGCGAGGGGTACCGGGGCACGTCGTTGCGCGAGGTCGCCCGCGAGGTGGGGGTCAGCCTGCCCGGGCTCATGCACTACTTCGCATCGAAGGAGCACCTGTTCGCCGCGATCCTGCGCGTCCGCGACGCCGTCGATTCGGAGGAGTTCGCGGCGACCGGGTCGCAGGACGCGATCGAAGGGCTCGTCGCCGTCATGCGGCACAACAGCGACGTCCCGGGGCTCGTGGAGCTGTACCTGACGATGGCCGCTGCGGCGGGTGATCCGGCCCACCCGGCCAGGGACTTCTTCGTCGAGCACATCGCCGGGGTGCGACGGAGCATCGCCGATGTCGTTCGGGATCGTCAGGCCTCCGGGCGGGTCGCTGTGGACCTCGACCCCGAGCACGTCGCGCGCGTCATGGTCGCGCTCGCCGACGGCCTGCAGGTGCAGTGGAGTCTCGACCCGTCGGTCGACATGGGTGGCGACCTCGAGCGCGCCTGGGCCCTCCTCGTCCGGGACGACGCCGGCGCGGCGCGCCGACCCGAGCGCGGGTCTGTGGGGCCCGGCGCGGTGCGGTGACGCGAGCGCCCGGGAATCGGCGTGGGCGCGCCCCGGGCGCGTGGGCGCGGGTCTCCGGAGGGGCGCGCTCACCTCCATGACCCGCGCTCGCGTCAGCGCACCGCGCTGGCGCTCCACCACGGGTGTCGGGTAGATCCACGAAAACCTATTGACCACTCGGGTTTCGCGGATATACTCAAATCCGTGCAGTGATCGGTTTACGAGATCGCGCCAGCACCGCTTCATCCGTGGACCAGAGCCGGTCCGCAGCAGCTCAGCGTTGAGAGGAATCCGGATGTCCACCACCCCCCGCGCCCCCAAACCCACCGGCCAGCGAGCTTCGAGCGGCCCCTACATCAGCCTCGTCACCGGACCGAGCGGCCCCACGGAGCGGGCGTCGAAGCGGGTCGTCGGCACGATGGCCCTCGCCCAGTTCGGCCTGTTCGTCGCCCTGCTCGCCCCGGTCACGGTCAGCCTCGCGCTGAAGACGCAGCAGCTCGTCCCGGGCGATCAGGCCGCCGTCGTCAACGGCAACGTCCTCTCGATCGCCGCCCTGTTCGCCCTCGTCGCGAACCCCGTCATCGGTCGCCTCTCCGACCTGACCCTCTCGCGATTCGGGCGTCGTCGTCCGTGGATGTTCCTCGGTGCGATCGGCTTCGTCGTCTCGCTCACCATCGTCGCGCTCGCGCCCAGCGTGCCGGTGCTCATCGTCGGCTGGTGTCTCGCGCAGCTCACGGGCAACGCCATCCTCGGCCCGCTGCTCACCACGATCGCCGACCAGGTGCCGCCGGAACAGCGCGGCAGCGTCTCGGCGAACGTCGGCGTCATGCAGAACCTCGGTATCCTCGCCGCAGCGTTCGTCGCCAGCTGGTTCGTCACGAACATGGTGCTCCTCTTCGTCGCACCCGCCGTGTTCGCCCTGATCACCGTCTGGCTCTACTGCTTCGTGCTGCCCGACCGGCCCATCACCAAGCGTCCCGACGTCGGCGGTTGGAAGGGACTGCTCTTCACCTTCTGGGTGAACCCGCTCAAGCACCCCGACTTCGGTTGGGTCTGGCTTTCGCGGTTCCTGCTCACGCTCGCGTCCTTCCTCTTCGTCGCGTTCCGGCTGTTCTTCCTGCAGGAGGAGGTCGGGTTGACCGAGCAGGAGGCGGTCAACACGCTGACCCTGGGCGTCCTCATCTACACGATCGCGCTCGTCGTGCTCGCGAAGGTCGGCGGCTGGCTCTCCGACCGCCTGCTCAACCGCAAGGTCTTCGTCATCGGCTCGACGGTCGTCTTCGCGCTGGGGCTCGTGCTGCTGGCTCACACGACGACGGTGCCGATGTTCTACGTGGTCGAGGCGATCATGGGTGCGGCCTACGGCGTGTACGTCGCGGTCGACACGGCGCTCGTCGTGGACGTGCTCCCGAACCCCGACGACGCGGCCAAGGACCTCGGTGTGCTGAACATCGCGAACGCCCTCCCGCAATCGCTCGCCGGAGCCGTCGGCGCGGTCCTGCTCGGTCTGGGCGGGCTCGGCAACAACTACACGGCGCTGTTCTGGGGCGCCGGGGTCATCTGCGTGTTCGGCGCGCTGACGATCCTCCCGGTCCGGCACCGCATGATCCGCAACGCCGACGGCACGGTGACCGGGTCCATTGCGACCCGCGGCTGAGCCACCGCCACCAGCCTGCCCCGAGACAGCACTCCTGCGACAGCACTCCTGCGACACCACCACCATCACCACAGGCGCCAACGTCGGCGCCGGAACGGACGGCAACACCATGACCGCACCAGCGCTCTCCGTGCAGCTCTACAGCATCAAGGAGCACCTCGACCAGGGACTCGACGACGCGCTCGCCCGCCTGGCCGGGATGGGCCTCCGCGACGTCGAGGCCTTCGACTTCGTCTCCCGGGCGCCCGAACTCCGCGAGGCGTTCGACCGCCACGGGCTCGCCGCCCGCACCGGACACGCCACCCTCCTCTCCGACGAGATCCGGTTCGGCGACCAGGTGATGCCGGTCTCCTCGCAGGAGGACGTCTTCGCCGCCGCAACGGCGCTCGGCCTCGAGATCGTCATCGACGCCTTCGTGAGCCCCGACCGCTGGCTTGACGAGGCCGCGGTCGCGGACACCGCCGCACGTCTGAACGCCGCCGCTGAGCGCGCAGCCGACCACGGTCTCCGCGTCGGGTACCACAACCACTCGCAGGAGTTCGTCGCGTCGTTCGGCGGCCGGAGCGCCTTCGAGGTCTTCGCCGAGCAGTTGCGTGACGACGTCGCACTCGAGGTCGACCTGTTCTGGGCGGCGACCGCCGGGCAGGACGTCCCGGCGCTGCTCACCAGGCTCGGCGACCGCGTGCAGGCGCTCCACGTGAAGGACGGCCTGCTCCCGGCGGACCCCTTCGCGCCGGGTGCGGCACCGTTCGCGCCGACGAGTCTCGACCAGCGCCCGTTCGGTCAGGGCGAGGTGCCGCTGCGCGAATCCCTCGCCGCGGCTCCGTCGGCACGCTTCGCGATCATCGAGTTCGACCACTACGGCGCCGGCGACATCTTCGACGGCATCCAGGCGAGCGTGGACGCGCTGGTCGCCGAACAGCTCGTCTCGACCGAAGCGGTGGCCCGCTGATGCCCGCGGCAGCGGACGGCGCGATGCCCGCGGCAGCAGACGGCACGATGCCCGCGTCGGCACCCCGCGCGGCGCAGGGCAGCGGCCCCGTCGGCGTCGGCTTCATCGGCACCGGCATGATCAGCGACACCTACCTCGAGCACCTCACCGCGTTCCCCGACGTCACCGTCGTCATCCTCGGCGACCTCGACGTCGACCGGGCGAAGGCGCAGGCCGAGAAGTGGGGTGTCGGTGCCTGGGGGACCGCGGCCGACGTCATCGCCCACCCGGACGTCGAACTCGTCGTCAACCTCACGATCCCGGCCGTCCACGCGCAGGTCGCCTCCCAGGTGATCGCCGCGGGCAAGCACGTCTGGACCGAGAAGCCGATCAGCGTCGACCGGGCGAGCGGCCTCGCACTGCTCGAGCAGGCGGACGCGGCAGGCCTCCTCGTCGGCATCGCCCCCGACACCGTGCTCGGCCCTGGCGTGCAGTCCGCCCGTCGCGCGATCGCCCGGGGTGACATCGGGCAGCCGCTCACGGCGCAGACCGTCATGCAGTACGCGGGCCCGGACATCTTCCACCCGAACCCGGAGTTCCTGTTCGCGAAGGGCGGCGGACCCCTGTTCGACATGGGGCCGTACTACCTCACGACGCTCGTGCAGGTGTTCGGATCGGTCGCGTCGGTCTCCGCCGCGGGGTCCCGTGGGCGGGCGACGCGCACGATCCAGCAGGGTGATCGAATCGGTACGGAGTTCGCCGTCGAGGTGCCGACGCACGTCAGCGCCATCGCCCGCTTCGTCGACGGCGGGGTGAGTCAGAGCGTGTTCAGCTTCGAGTCGCCGCTCGCCAAGATGGGCGTCGTCGAGATCACCGGCACCGAGGGGACCCTCGTGATCCCCGACCCGAACATGTTCACCGGTGAGGTGCGGATCACCCGGGCGGCGCCGATGGAGCGCATGCAGCAGGAACCGGAGTGGGAGGTCGTGCCGACCGAGGGCGTGCTCGCCGGCCGGGGCACGGGCGTGCTCGACCTCGCGCGCGCCATCCGCTCGGGCGGTCAGCCGCTCGCCTCGGGAGCGCTCGGATACCACGTGCTCGACACGCTCGTGTCGATCGACGAGTCCGTCGTGTCGGGCGAGACCGTCCAGGTGGAGAGCCGGGTCGCACCGGTGCCACTCGTGGCCGAGGACTGGGACCCGATCGCCGCGACCCTCTGAGGAAGAGCACCGGTCGTGCGGGGTGGGCAAGCCCCCGGTGGTGTCCGCCGTCACAGCTAGCCTGAGGCGATGGACACCACCGGCGGGACCGAGGGCGACCGGCCGCAGTCCCCGGTGACGGCCGGGCGCCGCCGATGGATCCTCACCGGCCAACTCGGCCCGGCGTTCGACGACGGTGGGCCGGTGCTGCTCGTCGAGTCACGGTCGACCTTCTCCAAGCGACCGATGCACCGGGCGAAGGCCCACCTCTTCCTCTCCGCGATCCGCCATCGTGCCGCCGAGCTGGGCGACCGGGCCGAGTTCCACCAGGTCGACCGGTACGAGGACGTCATCGACGTCGGTGCGGACCTCGAGGTGCTCGATCCGCCCTCGTGGACGGCTCGGCGGTTCGTCCGCGAGCGCGGTCTGCGGGTGCTGCCGAGTCGCGGCTTCGTGACCTCGGAGCAGGACTTCGCGGTGTGGGCGTCGACGCGGGACGGCAAGCGACTCCTCCTCGAGGACTTCTACCGCACCGTCCGTGAGCGCACCGGCATCCTCATGCGCGGCGATCAGCCCGAGGGTGGCCGCTGGAACTACGACCACGACAACCGGAACCCGCCGCCGAAGGGAGCCGCCCGGCTCGGCCTGCCGGAGCCGCTCTGGCCGGAGGAGGACGACATCGACGCGGAGGTCCGGGAGGATCTCGACCGGTGGCAGCGCGACGGGCTGGTCCAGCTGGTCGGCGACGACGGGCCCCGACGCTTCGCGGCCACCGCGGCCGAGGCGGAAGCGGCGCTCGCGGACTTTATCGAGACGAGGCTCGGCGACTTCGGGCCGTTCGAGGACGCGATGCTCGGCGGTGACTGGACGATGGCGCACTCCCTGCTGAGCGCGCCGCTCAACCTGGGCCTGCTCGACCCGCGGGACGCCGTCGAGGCGGTCGTCGCCGAGTACCACGCCGGGCGCGCACCCTTGACGAGCGTCGAGGGATTCACCCGGCAGATCATCGGCTGGCGGGACTACGTCTGGCACCTCTACTGGCACCTCGGCGAGCCATATCGCACAAGCCACAACGCGCTCGGCGCCCACGAGCCACTGCCCGCCGCCTTCCGCGAACTGGACGCGACGGCCATCCAGTCGAACTGTCTGCGCGAGACGATCGACGGCATGCGTCGCCACGGGTGGGCGCACCACATCCAGCGGCTCATGGTGCTCGGCAACTGGGCCCTGCAGCACGGGTACGACCCGGTCGCGCTCAACGACTGGTTCATCGACATGTTCGTCGACGGCACCCCCTGGGTCATGCCGGCGAACGTCATCGGGATGTCGCAGCACGCGGACGGCGGGATCGTCGCGACGAAGCCCTACGCATCAGGTGGTGCGTACATCGACAACATGTCCGACTACTGCGGGGGCTGCGTCTTCAACCCGAAGGTGCGGCTGGGTGACGACGCCTGTCCGTTCACCGCCGGGTACTGGGCCTTCCTCGATCGCGTCGAACCCCGCATCCGACACAACACGCGCATGGCGCAGCCGCTCGCCGGGATGCGTCGCCTCTCGGACCTGGCCGCCGTCGTCGACCAGGAACGCACGCGCGAACAGTGGTGAGCGGAGCGGCCGGCCCGCCCTCGCGCGACCCCTCGACCGGTGGGGAGCGCGTCGCTAGGCTCGGCACATGACGCCCAGCGATGCAGCATCCGACCCGCAGATCGCCGCACTCCAGGCCGCCGCCGAGCAGGCCCAGGCTGAACTCGAAGCCGCCCAGGCGCAGGCGGCGCTCGCCGCGGCGAAGGTGAAGGCGGCCGAGGCGGCAGCGGCGCTCGCCGGGGCCGGGATCACGGCGTCGGCCAGCGCACCGGGAACTGCACCGGCCACCGCACCAGCCACCGCGCCGGGCCAGGCGCCCGCCACCGTCACCCCCTCGGAGCCGGTCGAGCCGGCCACCGATCCGCTCGCCACAGAGCCGCTCCCCGCCGATGGCCTCACCACCGACACGATCGGCCCCGGCCCGCTCGGTCTCGACGACGTGGTGCGGATCCGCGACGGCTACGTCGTGCACGGCCCGGCGCTTGAGATGGGTGCGCTCGTCAACGGGGATCCGCTTCCCGGCGTGCAGGTCCGCATCCCCCTCAGCGTCATGAACCGGCACGGCCTCGTCGCCGGTGCCACCGGCACCGGCAAGACCCGCACCCTCCAGGGGCTCGTCGAGCAGCTCTCAGCGGCGGGTGTCCCGGTGTTCGCCGCCGACATCAAGGGCGACCTCTCCGGCATCGCGACACCGGGGGAGTCGAGCCCCAAGCTCCTCGACCGCACCCGCGGCATCGGCCAGGACTGGACCCCGGCCGCCACGCCCACGGAGTACTTCGCGCTCGGCGGGGTGGGCAAGGGCGTCCCGATCCGGGCGACCATCGCCGCCTTCGGTCCACTGCTGCTCAGCAAGGTGCTCGGGCTGAACGCCACCCAGGAGTCGAGCCTCGGTCTCGTCTTCCACTACGCCGACCAGGCCGGCCTCCCGCTGCTCGACCTCAGCGACCTGCGCGCCGTGCTCACCTACCTGGCGAGCGACGACGGCAAGAGCGAGCTGAAGGACCTCGGAGGACTGTCGGGCGCGACCGTCGGCGTGATCCTCCGCGAACTCATCACCTTCGCGGACCAGGGCGCGGACGTCTTCTTCGGGGAACCCGAGATCAACACCGCGGACTTCATCCGCCTCGACCCGAGCGGTCGGGGCATCGTCAGCCTCCTGGAGGTGCCCGGGGTGCAGGACCAGCCGGCGCTCTACTCCACGTTCCTCATGTGGTTGCTCGCCGACCTCTTCAACACCCTGCCCGAGGTGGGCGACCCCGAGAAACCGAAGCTCGTGTTCTTCTTCGACGAGGCGCACCTGCTCTTTCGCGACGCGTCGAAGGACTTCCTCGCGCAGATCACCCAGACGGTCCGGCTCATCCGTTCGAAGGGCGTCGGGATCTTCTTCGTCACGCAGACGCCGAAGGACGTGCCGGGGGAGGTGCTCGCGCAGCTCGGTTCGCGGGTGCAGCACGCTCTCCGCGCGTTCACGCCGGACGACGCGAAGGCTCTCAAGGCGACGGTGTCGACCTACCCGACGTCCGGGTACGACCTCGGCGAAGTGCTCACCTCCCTGGGTACGGGCGAGGCGGTCGTGACGGTGATGAACGAGAAGGGTGCGCCGTCGCCGGTCGCCTGGACGAGACTGCGCGCGCCGGAGGGACTCATGTCGCCGACGCCCGACGCCGCGATCGACGCGACCATCGCGGCATCACCGCTGCTCGCGAGGTACGGGACCCCCGTCGACCGGGAGTCGGCACGGGAGATCCTGACCGCGAAGCTCGAGGAGGCGAACCAGGCAGCACTCGCCGCGGAGGCCGAGCTCGAACGGCAGCGCATCGCCGCCGAGCTCGCGAAACAGCAGGCCACGGCGGACAAGGCGCAGGCCGCCGCCCAGCGGAAGGCGGACGCCGAATACGAGCGGTTGCTCCGCAAGACCGCCGGGACGACGAGGCGGACGTCCACGAGGTCGACGTCGAGTTCGTCGAAGAGCCCGCTCGAGGAGATCCTCGGGTCGAAGGCGACACGCTCGATCCTCACCGGCGTGGTCGAGGGGATCTTCGGGACGCGCCGCCGCCGCTGAGCCAGGACCTCAGCGAGCTGCACCGAGGGCGCGTTCCGCGAGGAGACCAACCTCGATGGTGTCGCGGGCGTCCTCGACAGACCCGTCCTGGAGCGACCAGACGGCGGACAGCGCGGACCGGGCGACCGACCACGCGAGGATCGTGCTCCGGTCGACCCCGAGCGAGTGTCGCAGCAGCTCCACCCGCTGCTCGAGGAGCCGCGGGTCCTGCGCCGTCGACCGGTCCGGATTCGCGAGCATCGCCGTCGCGTCGAACGCGCGATGGCCGACGATGCCCTTCGGGTCGATCGCCCGCCAGTCACCGGGGGCGAACTCGAGTACGTTCTCGTGGTGCAGGTCGCCGTGGAGGACCACGGTGTCGGCGCGCGTCGTGTCGTCGAGGAGGCGACGTGCAAGGGTTCGTCCGCGTGCGAGGAACGTGGCGCTCGCCGGGTCATCCGTCAGCGTGGCGAGTGACGTCGCGTCCGCGAACAGCAGCGCCCGGAACCACTCGTCGAGCGACGGGAGCTCGGCGACGACGTCACCCGCGTCGTGCGCCGCCGTCGCGGGGGCCGCCGTCGCGGGGGCCGCTCCGGCGTCCGTGGGCGTCGGTGCCGCGAGCGCCCCGTGCAGGACGCCGAGCACCGAGCCGAGCACGGCGATCGCCCCGAGATCGTCACCCGCCCGGGTCAGCGAGGTGAGGTCGTGCCCACCCACCGCTCGTTCGAGGACGACCGAGTGTTCGTCGCCGGCGAACACCGCCGCGCACCCGATGCCACGCCAGGCGGCGAGGAGACGACCACCGAGCGCCTCCTCGTGGACGAGTGGGACCTTGAGCATCGCCGGCCGACCTCGGTGCGTCACCGGGAGCAAGCGGCTCGACGGCGTGACGATCGGGTCGCCGTCGCGGACGAGGCCCCACTGCTCGACGGCGGCGTCGACCGTCCCCGCTCGCCACTCCATGGGAGCCAGCCTAGACAGCCGGGCAGGGGTTTAGGCTGGCGCGGTGACCGAGATCCGCGCGTATCGCCCCACCGACCGTTCCGCCGTCGCGTCCATCTGCACCCGCACCGGCGACTCCGGCGCGGACGCGACCGGGCACTTCAGTACGGACGAGCTGCTGCCGGACGTCTACGCGCTGCCCTACGTCGTCCACGAGCCGGAGCTGGCGCTCCTCGTGGATGCGGGTGCCGGCCCGATCGGCTACATCCTCGGGACGGCCGACACCGTCGCCTTCGACCAGTGGTTCGTCGAACGCTGGTGGCCGACGGTCGTCGGGAAGTATGAGGAGGCCGCGTCTTCCGGTGCCGCCTCCGAGCAGGAGCGAGGCATCGTCCGTTCGGCGACGGAACGGATCGGCCTGGCGCCGGAGCTCCTCGCGCAGTACCCGGCGCATCTGCACATCGACCTCCTCCCGGAGACACAGGGGATGGGGCTCGGGAGGCGGCTCATCGACGCGTTCTGCGGCTTGCTCGCGGAACGCGGTGTGCCGGGGGTCCACCTCGGGGTCGGCGTCTCGAACACGGGTGCACAGCGGTTCTACGAGCGGACGGGCTTCACCCGCGTCGACGGCGATCCCGGCGCGCACTGGTACGCGAAGGCGCTCTGACGCGAGACCGTCCGCGGGTGCGGGCTAGAGCAGTTCGGCGCGCGCCCAGCGCAGGCGCTCGAGGGGCGTGAGGAGACCGGGGTGGTCCTCCCGGAGGTCGTCGAGTGACACGGGCTGCCGAGGCCGCTCCACCGGACCCTCGTAGGCGGCGACGACGGCCGCGATGCTGTCGTTGCCCCAGCGACTGCTGCGCATGCGGAGGAGGGGCCGGTTCTCGGTGTCGCAGACGAAGAACTGCGACGTCGTCCGCTGGCCGCGCCCACCGAACTCGAACAGCAGGCTGCGGCCGATCGCCTGACGGGGCACGAACCGTTGGCGTCCGAGAGCGGGCTGCTCGATGAAGCCGTCGTGGCACACGACGATGCGACGGCGACGCGAGAGGGTCGCGAGGACCAGCAGGGCGATCATGCCGACGATGCCGAGGAAGACCACCCAGGTGCGCGCCATGCTCGGGGCGGGGCCGACGAGCCAGAGCGAGACGCCCCAGACGGGCAGGATGACGATGGCGGCGCTCAGGAGGGTGCTGAACAGGATGCGGGGATGCGGTCGGACCGTGAGCGGTTCGTCCCCCCGTTGCACCACGCGCACCTCTTTCCCCGCCAACCATCGTGGCGTGCTTTCCCTGGTGCGACAATCCGCCATCTGGGGGACAAGTAGGACGAATGTCCCACTTCGGTCGGATGTCGAGGGCCCAGTCGCCGGCGGGAGGCGATCGGAGCCTTGACTTCGACCGTCTGCGATGTGCAATATATTGCATGCCCGCTCCCGCCGAAGCCCAGCCGCACCGCCGAGCCCTCCTCCGGGACGACGTCTACCGCTCCCTGCGGAACGCCATCGTCGACGGCACGTTCACACCCGGCGAGAAGCTCGTCGACACGGAACTCGAACGCTGGCTCGGCGTGAGCCGGACGCCCATCCGGGAGGCGGTCCTCCGGCTGGCCCGCAGCGGGCTCGTGGTCGCCAAACCCGGCCGGTCGACCGTCGTCGCCCCGCTCGACACGAGGGCGACGCTCCAGGCGCAGGCGGTCGCCGCGGCCATGCACGAACTCGCCGTCCGCGAGGCGGTGCCGCACCTGACCGACGCCGACCTCGACCGCATGCGCGCGGCCAACCGCGACTTCGAGGCAGCCCTCCAGCGGGACGACACCGACGCCGCACTCGAGGCTGACGACGCGTTCCATGCCGTCGCCGTCGACGTCGCCGGCAACCCGTTCGTCCGCGACGCGCTCGAAGCCGTCACGCCCCTGCTACGCCGGGTCGAACGCCTCCGGTTCTCCTCCGTCGCCGCCCGGGGGTCGATCGCGCAGCACGACGCGCTCGTCGATCGGTGCGCCGAGGGAGACGTCGACGCCGCAGCAGCACTCGTCCGGGGCAATTGGACGACGCTCGCCGACCTCGTCGTCGCCCACCTCGACGAGGACTGACGAGCTCACTCCGAGGGCGCCGCCCCTTCCCCTCCGCCGCCCGCCGAACTGCCACACCGTACCGCCACCCGCACTCCCGCCGCACCACCGACCTCCAGGAGCACCATGTCCCTCAGCGACTTCGCCCGCTACCCGCTCACCTTCGGACCGAGCCCTGTCCACGAGCTCAACCGCCTGACCGCCCACCTCGGTGGCGCGACGATCTGGGCCAAGCGCGAGGACGTCAACAGCGGTCTCGCCTACGGCGGCAACAAGACCCGCAAGTTGGAGTACCTCATCCCCGAGGCCATCGCCCAGGGAGCCGACACCCTCGTCTCGATCGGCGGGTACCAGTCGAACCACACGCGGCAGGTCGCTGCGGTTGCGGCGAAGCTCGGCATGCGAGCGGTGCTCGTCCAGGAGAACTGGGTGGACTGGCCCGACTCGGTCAACGACCGCGTCGGCAACATCATGCTGTCGCGGATCATGGGCGCCGAGGTGCGCCTCGACCCCGCCGGCTTCGGCATCGGCTTCAAATCGAGCTGGGAGCGCGCCCTCGACGACGTGCGCGACCGCGGAGGCGTCCCGTACGCGATCCCGGCGGGTGCATCGGACCACCGGCTCGGCGGGCTCGGGTTCGCGAACTGGGCGGCGGAGGTCGAGCAGCAGGAGCGCGAGCTGGGCGTGTTCTTCGACACCATCGTGGTCTGCAGCGTCACCGGCTCGACGCACGCGGGCATGATCGCCGGGTTCGCCGGGCAGGATCGACCCCGCCGGGTGATCGGGATCGACGCGTCCGCGAAGATCCAGGAGACCCGCGACCAGGTGGCGCGCATCGCCCGCAACACGGCGGCGCTCATCGGGCTCGACCGCGAGCTGCGGGACGACGAGATCACCGTGCTCGAGGGCTGGGCCGGCGACCTCTACGGGATCCCGGTCGAGTCGACGATGGAGGCGATCCGGCTGACCGGTCGACTCGAGGGCGTCATCATCGACCCGGTCTACGAGGGGAAGTCGATGGCGGGGCTCATCGACCTCGTGACGAGCGGTGACATCCCGGCGTCGAGCAACGTGCTCTACGCGCACCTCGGTGGGCAGCCGGCGATCAACGCGTACAGCGCCCTCTTCCGCGACTGATCCGGCGGGCGCGTCGAACGGCGACCGGACGCACGCCCACCGACTCACCTCGCGGGTGGTCCGAGTGGTCGCCCTAGCAGGGACGACCGCCCTGGTCCACCCGGGGGGATCGGCAAGGAGTGCTGCGACACTGGACGCATCGACGACGCGAGGAGGTCGCATGCGCGTCCCGATGGAAGCCCGACATCAGCTGTGGATCGCATGATCCGTCTGCAGCCGACCGCCTGGCCGGCCAGCGGCACCACCCTCGACCTCCCGGCCCTCGGCGCTGCGGCGACGGGCTCGATCACCGACCTCGCGTCGCGCCTCGCCTTCACCCGGCAGGCGGTCGAGCTCGTCGGTCCGCTCGAACAGCACACCGCGGGGCGCGTCTTCGCCGGCCTCGGTGCGATCGCCGCCGTCGATATCATGCTCGCGCGCGTCGTCGAACCGCACCTCGACGCGCTCGCCATCCTGCGACAGGCGGAGCTCGAGCCCTCGCCCGACTCCACGTGGGGGGTCTTCGCCGCCGAAGCACCCGGTGTCCGGCTCGACGCCGTCCGCGTCGAGACCGGCTGGGTCCTCAGCGGGACGAAGCCGTGGTGCTCGCTCGCCTCCAGCCTCAGCGACGCCCTCGTCACCGCCCACACCGGGCCGAACGAGCGACGCCTCTTCGCCGTCGCGCTGTCCGCGCCCGGGGTCACGACCGACGACAGCGCCTGGCTCGCCCGCGGACTGCCGCTCGTCCCCAGTGCCCCGGTCGGCTTCGACGTGGTTCCCGCAGCACCCGTCGGCGACGACGGCTGGTACCTCCGGCGGCCCGGCTTCTCCTGGGGCGGCATCGGCGTCGCGGCCTGCTGGTGGGGCGGCGCGAGCACCCTCGTCGAGCGGTTGCTCACCGCGGCACGTGCACGACCCGACGCCGAACTCCTGCTCCGCACGCTCGGTTCCGCCGCCGTCGACCTCTCGATCGCGGAACAGGCGATCGCGGACGCGGCGTCGGCCATCGAGCGCGGCCATGCCGACGGTGCCGCCGGCCCGCGTCTCGCGCAGCGCGTCCGGTCGACGGTCCGGGCGCGCGTGGACGCGATCCGGTCCGGTGTCCTCGGGGCACTCGGACCGGGCCCACTCACCGCGGAACCGGCCTACCTCGACCGCATGTCCGATCTCGAGCTGTACGTGCAGCAGGACCACGGCGACCGCGACCTCGCTCGCTACGGCCGCATGCTGGTGGAGGCCGACTGATGCCCGCCTTCGACCACCGCGACCCCGGCACCTCTGCAGCTGCCTGGGGCACGCGTCTGCACGAGCTCGACCTGCCCGCGTGGGACGGCTGGCGGCAGGTGACCGGCCTCGTCGTCCTCTCGCCGCATCCCGACGACGAGTCGCTCGGCGTCGGCGGGCTGATCGCCGCCGCCGCAGCCGCCGGCATCCCCGTCACCGTCCTCCTCATGACGCTCGGCGAGGGTTCGCACCCCGATTCGCCGACGACCACCCCGGGGGAGCTCGCTCCGCGCCGTGAGGCGGAGTTCGTCGAGGCGGTCACCCGACTCGGCACCGGCGTCGCCCACGAGGTCCTGCGGGTCCCCGACGGCGGGCTCGACGCGGAACGCTCCGGCCTCGCCGCGTCTCTGCGCTCGGCGGTCGATGCTGCCGGAACGCAGCCGCTCATCGTCGCCCCCTGGCGCGGCGACGGTCACCGCGACCACCGCATCGCCGGTGAGCTCGCCGCAGCACTCGCGACCGAGCGGGACCTGGCGCTCGCCGAGTATCCGATCTGGCTGTGGCACTGGGCTGAGATCGACGACGACACGCTGCCGTGGACCGAGGCACGCATCGTGCCGCTCGACGCCGCGGCGCACGGGGCCAAGATCGCCGCGATGGACGCCTACCCGTCGCAGACGGAGCCGCTCTCGGACGCCCCCGGCGACGAGGCCATCGTCGACCACCACCACCTGCAGCACTACGCGCGTCGCTTCGAAGTGCTCTTCCCGAACCAGCTGGCGCTCGACCTCGCCGCGGAGCCTGACGTGCTCAGACCGGCGGTCGGGCAGGCCGACGGCTCGCGTTCGCAGGAGTCCTTCGAGGATCACTACCGCGAGCGCCCCGACGGGTGGGACTTCGGCTCCTGGTACGAGGCGCGGAAGCGCCAGGTGTTGCTGGCCGCGCTACCGCGCCAGCGGTACCGCTCGGTGCTCGAGTTGGGCTGTGCCACGGGCGTGCTCACGGCCCGGCTCGCGGAACGCAGCGACCAGGTGCTCGGTGTCGACATCGCCGAGGCGCCGTTGCAGCTCGCCCGACGGCACGCCCCGACGGCCCGGTTCGAACGCCGGAGCGTGCCGGACGAGTGGCCGGCCGGGGAGTTCGACCTGGTAGTGCTGTCCGAGGTCGGCTACTACCTGTCCGAGGCGGACCTCGACCGCGTCATCGACCGGATCCTCGGATCGCTCACCCCTGACGGCAGCATCGTGGCGTGCCACTGGCGGCATCCCGACGACCACGCGGCGACCTCCGCCGAGATCGTCCATCGTCGATTGCTCGAACGCTGGCCGGGCCGCCGCTCGGTCCAGCACGTCGAGGACGACTTCCTCCTCGACGTGCTCGTGCCGGCCGGTGAGGCGAGTGTCGCCGCGGTGGACGGTCTGACGTCCTGATGCTGCGACGGATCGACGTCGTCGTGCCGGCCCACGACGAGGAGGAGCTCATCGGCGCCTGTCTGGACGCCCTGCTCGTCGCACGTGCCGAGGTGCTGCGTCGTCGCCCCGGCCTGCAGGTCGGCCTGGTGGTGGTGCTCGACGACTGCCGTGACGACACGGCCCGGATCGTCATGGAGCGCCTCGACGGCCTCGGCCGTGTCGCCGGGCCCGACCACGACGGCGGGCCCACCGCGGCGGTGGTGGTCGTCGAGGAGCGCAGCGTCGGAGCGGCCCGCCGTGCCGGTGTCGAGACCGCCGCCGGATTCGGCGAGGCGGGCCCGACCGAGCGGTGGATCGCGAACACCGACGCCGACTCCCGAGTCCCCGCGGACTGGTTGTCCGGGCATGCCGCCGCCTTCGACGCCGACGTGGATGTCCTGCTCGGCACCGTCCGTCCCGACTTCGACGACTTCTCCGAGCCCGACGTGGAGCGGTGGCTGGAGACGCATTCTGCCGGGCATCTGCCGGGGAACGTCCACGGGGCGAACCTCGGGGTCCGGGCCGACCGGCTCGAGGCGATCGGTGGGTTCCGTGAGCTGGCCGAGCATGAGGACGTCGACGTCGTCGAGCGGGCGCGTGCGGCCGGGTTCCGGGTCGTGCCCACGCTGGACGGCGCGGTCGAGACCTCGGGGCGCCGCCGTGGTCGCACGCCGGGTGGGTACGCGGCGTTCCTGGCGGAGACGTACCCGATCGTCTGAGCTCGCGGATCGTCTGACGTGCCGGGGTGCCTGACGCCTGATCGCCTGACGCAACCTCACAGCGTCGTGGCTGAACGCTCCGGGTCGACGATGACCTCGGTGACCTCGTCGAGGTCGAGCACCGGGTACCGGGAGACGGCGCCGAGCTTCTCCTCGCTCGCGAGCACGTAGACCTCGGTGCTGCGTTCGGCGAGGGCGCGTTTCGTCGCGGCGTCGTCGAGTTCCCCCGTGGTGAGGCCGTGCTCGGGGTGCACCCCGGTGACGCCGAGGAAGCAGGCGTCTGCGCTGAGTCGCCGGATCGCCTCGGCTGCCAGGGCTCCGTTGGCGACCATCGAGTGCCGTCCCAGTTCGCCGCCGATCATGATCACGCGGGCCGGCGAATGCTCCGCGACGGCGAGGGCGACCGCGGGGCTCGGGGTGATGACGGTCAGCGTGGGGTCGTCGGGGAGCAGGCGGGCGAGGGCGAGGGCGGTGGTGCCGGCGTCGATGATGACGGTGCTGCCCGGGCGGATGCGTGCGGCGGCGGCCCGGGCGACGCGCTCCTTGCTGTCCGTCTCGAGCGACAGCCGTTCCGCGAAGGGGCGGTCGGCCGCAGGCACCGGCAGTGCTCCGCCGTAGACGCGGATGCACTGGCCGGCGTCGGCGAGGTCGCGGAGGTCGCGGCGGATCGAGTCCTCAGACACCCCCAGCGAGGCCGCGGCCTCCTTGGCGACGATCCGGCCGTCGCGCTCGAGGAGGTCGAGGAGGTGCGTTCGACGTTGTGCGCTCAGCATGCGTACTCCTTCATGATGTTGCACGTTTGTGCATGGTTAACGCTACAGTGCTGGGCATGAACACACCACTCCTCATCCTCATCGCCGGCCCCTACCGTTCCGGAACCGGTGGTGACCCCGCCGCCATCGCCCGCAACCTCGAACGACTCGAGGCCGCTGCCGCGCCGATCTACGCCCTCGGTCATGTCCCGATGATCGGTGAGTGGGTCGCCCTGCCGATCCTCCGCGGAATCGACACGGGAGCCACGGCCGGCGACGGAGACGTCATGTACGAGACGGCGAGGCGCCTGCTCCAGCACTGTGACGCGGTCCTCCGGTTGCCGGGGGAGTCCTCCGGTGCCGACACCGACGTCGCGATCGCCCGCGAGCGTGGGATACCCGTCTACACCGAGCTCGCGGAGATCCCCAGCGCGGTGCGCTGACGCGAGCGGCGCACATCCGGCGTGAGCGCGGGTCACACGCATGGGCGCGCCCCTCTGGAGACCCGCGCCCACGCGGGTGACCCGCGCTCACGTCAGCGCATCGCGCTGGCGGCCGGTCAGGCGTCGGCGAGTTGCGCGTCGGCTCGCTCCGGGGAGCCGGCTGCGAGCCCTCGGTCGATGGCCGCCCGCGAGCCGAGCCACAGGAGCACGCCCACCAGGAACACGATGACCTCCGTGACGGTCAGCGACCAGACGATGCCGCCGAGTCCGAACCACAGGTTGCCGAGGAGCACGATCGGGACGAACAACACCCCCTGGGTGACGGCCATGACCGTCGCAGCGAGTGCCCGCCCGGTCGCCTGGAACAGGGAGGTGATCAGCCCGGTGACGCCGTTGGCGATCATCGCGGTGAGCTGCGCGACGAGGATCGTGACGCCGAGCCCGAGGACGGCCGGATCGGCGATGAACGCGGAGACGATCGGTTCACGCAGGACGAAGACGACGCCGGCGAAGAGCACCGAGATGCCCCCGACCGTGAGGGCCGAAGCTCGGAGAGCCGAACGGAGGCGCGCGCCGTCACCCTTGCCGAACGAGTAGGCGAGGAGGGGGAGCACACCGAACGTCACCCCCATGACGAGGAACTCGGGCACCTGGGCGATCCGGACCGCGACGCCCATGGCGGCGAGCGGCGCGTCTCCGTAGCCCGCGGCCAGCGTGTTCAGTACGAGCGCGGTGACGATGAGGAACCCCGACTGGAGCAGCGTGCTGACGCCGACGCTGAGGATCGGCTTGAGGATGGTCGATGAGAGCGTGAACCAGCGGGGCGCCAGGCTCACGTACTCGCTGTTGCGCTGCAACCACGCGACGAAGTAGACGAGGACGCCGAGGTTGGCGAGGCCCATCGCGAGTGCCGCACCGGCGACACCCCAGCCGAACCCGAGGATGAAGACGAGGTCGAGGACGAGGTTGGCCACCGCGGAGGCGATCAGGGCGACCATCACCTGGCGCGCGGCGCCCTCGGCTCGGACGAGCTGTTCCAGGCAGAACGCGGTCGCCATGACGGGGACGAACGCGAGCATCACGCCGATGAACGCCGAGGTCGCCGGCGCGGTGACCGCATCCGCACCGAGCAGGGACACCAGTGGGCCGAGGAACAGGAGACCGATTCCGCCCAGGACGGCACCGGTGAAGAAGGCTCCCCAGACGGCGAACGTGGCGGCGCGTTTGATGTCACCGGCTTGCGCGGGGTCGCGTTCCGAGGCGCCGAGGAGCCTTGAGATGAGCGCGCCGCCGCCCACACCGAACAGGTCGCCGATGGCGAGGATCAGTCCGAGGATCGGGGCTCCGAGCGTGATCGCGGCGAGCAGGGTGGTGTCGTGGAGCGAACCGACGACGCCGGCGTTGATGAGGTTGTAGACGGCGCTGACGACGAGAGCGGCCGCCATCGGGACGCACAGGTGGAGCAGGGCTCGGACGATCGGGGCGGTCGACAGGTACCAGCGGTTGCCGCCGACCGTGTCCGCCGCGGACGGGGCGGTCGAGGTGTCGTCGGGCGAAGCGCCGGGCTCGACGGTTGCGGCGGTCGGGGAACCGGCGTTGCCAGCGATGGACGCGTCGGTTTCGTGATCGGTGCGGTGTTCGGGGTGCATGGGAGGCTCCGTTTCGGGCAGGTTCCGGGCGCGACGATGAGCGCCGGCGCGGCGAGGGGCGAGTGGTGAGGAGAGGAACGGTCGCGGGCTGGGCGGACGAACTCAGCGGGCGTCCGGGCGCGACGGACAGCGCCGTCGTGGCGATGGCGAGCGTGGTGGCGGTCGCGATCGCCGTCGGCGGTGGGTGAGGCGCGTGGCGAGTGGTCTCGCCGGGCGGTCTGGGAGCTCGGTCGCCCGAGCGGTGATCAGCGGGTCGGCTGCGGCAGGTTCGCCGTGAGCTTCGTGAGCAGAGCGTGGAGCGTGTCGCGTTCGCTCTGGTCCAGCGGGGTGAGGATGGTGTCGTCGGCGTCGGCCATCGCGGTTTCGAACCCGTCGATGAGGTCGGCGCCGAGCTGGGTGGCGAAGACGCGCTTGGTGCGCGCGTTCCCGTCCTCCGCACGGCGTTCGACGAGGTCCCGGCGCTCGAGCCCCTGCAGGAGGCTCGAGACGCTGGCGGCGCTCGTCCGGCTCACCTCGGCGATGTCGCGTTGGATCGAGCCTGGATGTTGGACGAGGTAGCCCAGGACGAAGGCTTGTTCATGACTGAGTTCACGGGCGCGGATCCAGTCCTCGCCGGCCTTGCGTTGTGCCCACCCGATCCAACGGACCATCTGCAGGGTGCTGGTGAAGGCGGGTGTCTCGTCGTTCATGGTTAGAACACTAACGCTTTGATCTCTAACCGTCAACCCGCGAATGGTCTGTTCTTGCCAGCGCGGTGCGCTGACGCGAAAGGCGACAGTTCGGCCTGGGCGCGGGTTGGAGCCGCGGGCGCGCCCCTCCGGAGACCCGCGCTCACGCGCATGACTCGCGCTCACGTCAGCGCACCGCGCTGGGAGAGGGGGTGGATCCGGAGCCACAAACCCCCGAAACACAGAACGCCCCACGCGAAGAGCGTGGGGCGTTCTGATCAACTGGCGGAGAATGGGGGATTCGAACCCCCGAGGGCGTTAACCCAACACGCTTTCCAAGCGTGCGCCATAGGCCACTAGGCGAATTCTCCTCGGCTGTTTGTGAAAAACGGCCAGATAGCAGCATACCTGGTTCGCGGACTCCCGCGCGCCACCTGCCGGAACCACGCACCGGTCGCGACCGGCAGATCAGCTCGCGGCAGGGGGCCGCCAGTCGACGCGTTGGTCCCGATGCGACACGAGCGACCGCGGGAACACCACCGACAGGATCCGTTCGATCGGCGGGCTCACGGCACGCAGGGCAGCCTTCGCCTCGCCGAGCGCGGCCTCGACGGAGTCGGCGCTCGCCGGAGGTTCGCCGCCGGACGCCGGGTCGGTGTCGGCCCGCGCATAACTCTCCCGTTCGACGGCGGTGACGAGCCGTTCGATCGCGGGCGAGTCGATCTGGAACTGGCCGCGCAGTCTCGCCGCGAAGCCGCGCGGCGACTCCGACGCCGTCACCGGGAACCCGAGGTCTCTGGCGCTGTCGACGAACTCCGCCCACGCCCAGCCGGACGAGGTCCCTGCGGCGTGCGCCCGTCGGCGTCCGGCCGTCCGCCGAAGGCCACGCGCGATCGACGGGGTGGCGAGGAGCACGAGGACGCCGAGCAGGATCGCGAGCGGCACGAGCGCGGCGGGCAGTCCGCCGCCGGTCTGGGTGGCCGTCGGCCCACCGAGGGCTCCAGCAGTCGGCGTCGGCGTCGATGCCGCGGTCGGAGCCGGACGGCTGTCGGGACTCACCGATCCACTTCCCGGTGTCGCAGCGCTCGTGTCGGTGAACTGCGTCACGACGCCACGGCTCGCGGTCGGTTCGAACGGCACCCAGCCGACGCCCTCGAAGTACAGCTCCGGCCACGCGTGCAGCTGGTCGGAGGTCACGATGTAGGTGCCGCGGTTCGATGGCGTGTTGTCGATGGTCGTGCCGGGCAGATAGCCGATCGCGATGCGCGCAGGGATGCCGAGGACGCGCGACATCACGGCCATCGCAGAGGAGAAGTGGATGCAGTACCCGGCCTTGCGCTCGAGGAACGTCGCGATGACCTCCGCGCCGCTGCCGTCGAAGCCCTCCTCGACGGGCGCCGATTCGGAGTACTCGAACGAGCTACGGAAGTACCGTTGCAGGGCGATCGCCCGGTCGTAGTCGGTGGAGGCGGTCGCCGTGACCTCCGCCGCCGTGTCACGGATGATCTGCGGGAGCTCGTCGGGCAGCTCGAGGTAGGGGGCGGCGGACGCCGGGTCGGCGACGGGTGGCACGTCGCGCATCTGCTGCGCCGTCGGCAGGATCGCGGTGCTCGTCGCGGTGTACGTCTGGCCACGGGTGGACCCGCGCTCCGCCATCGCCGTCAGCCCGGCGGCTTCGAACCGCCAGTCACCGCGCAGCCCGTCGACCTTCTGCGTCGGATACGGCAGGGGCAGCCACGGGCTCGACAGGGAGTCCACCGTGACGGTGGTCTCGAAGGTCTCCACGGGGATCACCTCGCTGAGCCCGGCCGGCGCCGGGAAGGCGTCGAGCGAGTTGCCGTCGCTGTAGCCGGAGTTGTCTGGACCCCAGACGTTGCCCGTGAAGTCGCTGAGGTCGGTGACCTTGAGGTAGGGCGCGTCGTCGGCGGTGGTCGTGTATTCGAGCGCGGTCGTATTCGCCGGGCGCCGCAGGCTCTGGCCGAGGGAGATGAGCGGGTTGATGCCGTTGGCGAAGGGGCCGTTGCCGCGGGCGCCGGCGGTCACGTCGCGGACGGCGAGGTCGGGGAGCGCGGCCGGGGTCAGGAGGGCGACGACGACGGCGACCGCGCCGACGAGGACCGCGGGGCCGACACTGCCGAAGCGCCCGGCAAGCGCCGTCGATCCCGTCCGCCGGGTGGTTCCGGTCGCACGGGCCGAGGCGGCCTCTCGCAACCGTTCCCGGCGTCGCACGTCCTCGCGGAGCAGCCAGAGGAAGGCGAGCGCGACGGCGGCGAACACCCAGGGGTCGAGCGGGAACGACACGGCGACCGTCGGGCCGGCGTAGACCGCGAAGACGAGGACGCCCGCGAGGACCGGCGCATGTCGGCCGAGGACGAGCCAGGCGACCGCGAGAGCGACCAGGCCACCGCCGGCGGCCATCACGAAGACGACACCGGCGTCCGTGTCGAGCGGGGCGGACCCGTCGTGGAAGGTCTGGAACCCGGCGTCACGGAGGCGTTCGAACGTGGCGAGGGTGGTCGGTGTCGGTACGATGCCGAGGATGGCGGTCCCGCTGGCGAAGCCGATGGTGATGGTGAGCAGCCAGGTGATCGCGGAACCGATCCACACGAACACCGCCGGCAGCCTGGTGCGTCGGAGCAGCACGGCGCTGGCGAGGACGATCGCGATGACGACGTTCGCCACGACCCACCAGTCGAGCGTGTCGAGCACGCGGCCGAACCCGAGGCCGCCGGTCACGAGGAGGGCGAACGCGGCGAGGGCGAGTCGGAGGTCTCCGGTGGTCGCGTTGGCACGTGGATCTTCCGGTCGACCGCCGCCGACGCCGGACCACGATCCGCCTCTGGGCCCGGGTCCGGTCGGGCGAGCCCGACCGCGCGAGGCGGAGCCGACCGCCCGTCGTCTGGCGCTGGCGGTCTCGGCCGCGCGACGTCCCTCAGTGACGGACATCCGCACCCCCACGACGACTGTTCCGACCCGTCGACCGGGACGACCCGGCGGTGGTCGCCGGGCCGCTGCTGTCGAGCCACAGCGCCGCGAACGACGCCCCGCGTTCGCCGACGTGGCACCGCCACCCGGCGAGTTCCAGGAGCTCGACGGTCCGGCGTCGCGCGCCGGCCGGGAGCAGCGCGATGGGCAGCGGGGAGAGACGCGCGACCGCCGTCAGCTCGCCGAGGTCGCCCTCCTCCACATCGCCGAGGATCGCGATGACGGGCTGCGAGCGACGTGCCGCGATGACGGGGGAGAGGTCGAGGAACCGGGTCGGCTCGTGCGACGGACGCAGGAGCGCGAGGTCGAGCAGCGCGGCGTCGAGGTCGTCGTCCTCGAGGTGCTGCCCGCCGCGCTCGAGCGCGTCGCCCATGCCGCCGACGGGACTGGAGCGCAGGCCGTTCGCCGCCGAGCCGGCTCCGACCTCGCGGGCGAGGGCCTCGCTCCCGGCGCCGACGAGGTTCACCCGGTACTCGGCGTCGACGAGGTGGGCGGTGATCGACGCGGCGAGGGAGACGGCCTGCTCGAACGCCGGCAGGTGGGACGGGTCGTCGTCGGGCCAGGCCCAGTGGGCGGCCGCGGTGTCGAGGAGCACGGTCGCCTCGGGGTCGTTGCGTTGCTCCTCCTGCCGGACCATGAGCTCACCGTGGTGCGCGCTCGCTCGCCAGTGCAGGCGTCGGATCGCGTCGCCGGGGAGGTAGGGGCGGGCGATGACGTCGTCCTCTCCGGCACCGGCGCGGAGGGAGGACGGGCGGGTGGAACCGTCGCGGCTGGCGGTCAGCGCGGGGATCTCCGGGAGGACCACGACCTCCGGCAGGACGACCACCGCGTGGGTGCCACCGACGCTCCGTCGGCGGACGACCAGCCCGAACGGGTCGCTGACCGCCAGGCCGAGCGGACCGAGCTCGTGCTGGCCGCGGCGCAGCGCCGTCACCGTGTAGTCGGCGGTCCGCTTGCGGGAGCCGATGCCGGCGACGCCGGTGCTCGGGAGTGTCCCGCTCGCGTCGCCGTCGAGCCCGGACGGGATGCGGTCCTTCCACTCCGTGTGCACGTGCGGCAGGGCGCTCGTCTCCGCGATGGAGACCTCGACCGAGATCCGACCGCCGACGGCCACGAGGTCCGGCCTCGTGGTGCGGTCGACCCGGAGCGAGGGGCGTTCCAGGTAGACGGCGCCGAAGCTGGCGGCCACAAGGGCGACGAGCAGTCCCGCGGCGGCGAGCAGCTCGGGCGACCCTATCCCGCGGGCGAAGACGAGGCACACGCCGGCCGCGATGAGCACGCCGACGGCGCGTCTCGTCAGCGGGATCCGGCGCTTCATGGGCCCGGAACCGCCTGACGCGTCCCAAGGGCCGGACGTTCGCCGTGCGGACGCACGATCAGGACCTCGCCTCGGCTCGGCCGGAGTGCGGTACCGGGGTCCGTTCGAGGAGTTCGACGAGCACCTCGGCGACCGCCTGCACGCCCGAGCGGTCGTGGGCGCTCACCGCACGGCGCGTCGGGATGAGGCGATGCGCGAGCACCGGCGCGAGCAGCTGGTCGATGTCGTCGGGGAGGACGAATTCGCGGCCGTCGAGCGCCGCCAGGACCTTCGCGGCGCGGATGAGTTGCAGCGTGGCACGGGGGCTCGCGCCGAGGCGGAGCTCCGGGTGCACCCGCGTCGCCTGCACGAGCGACACGCAGTACTGCTCCACGATGGGCGACACGAACACGCCTCGCGCCCAGGCGATGAGCCTCTCGACGTCGCCGCGCGAGGCGACCGGACCGATTGTGTCCAGTGGATTCACCGTGTCGCGTTGGCGCAGCATCGCGAGTTCGGCGTCGGGGTCGGGGTAACCCATGGAGATGCGCGCCATGAACCGGTCCCGCTGGGCTTCCGGCAGCGCGTAGGTGCCCTCCATCTCGAGCGGGTTCTGCGTAGCGACGACGGTGAACGGTGACGGCAGCGCGTGGGTCTCGCCGTCGACGGTGACCTGGCCCTCCTCCATCGATTCGAGGAGCGCCGACTGCGTCTTCGGGGAGGAGCGGTTGATCTCGTCCGCGATGACGATGTTCGCGAACACGGCGCCCGGCTTGAACTCGAACTCGCGGTCCACCTGGTTGAAGATCGAGACGCCGGTGACGTCGGAGGGGAGCAGGTCGGGCGTGAACTGGATGCGGCGGACGGAGCTGCCGACGGAGGCCGCGAGGGCCTTCGCGAGGACCGTCTTGCCGACGCCGGGGACGTCCTCGATGAGCAGGTGCCCTTCGGCGAGCATCACGATGAGCGCCATGCGGGCGGCGAACGGCTTGCCGTCGATGACACGTTCGACGTTGTCGAGGATCCGTTCGGCGAGGAGTTGGAACTCCACGGCGGTCAACGCGGGGTTCAGTTCGGCGACAGAGTCCCTCGTCGCGCGGCCCAGGCTGCTCTGCTCGGTCATGGTCGGCTCCTGCGGTCGTGGTCGTGCAAACGCCTGAACAGCAGCGCGACGATGGTGGCGAGCCCGACGGTCACGAGACACGGACCGATCGCCAGGATGGTCTGGAAGACGAGGAACGCCATCGGCGGGCCGTCGCCGGTGCCGTTCCAACCGCGGTAGCCGTTGCTCGTGGCGAACCAGATGGCGAGGCCACCGCCGACCGCGAGGACGAGACCGACCGCCCACAGTGCGCGTTCCAGTTGCGCGGCTCGGGCCGATGCGGCGCCGCGGGCCTCCTCGTCCTCGTCGGCCCAGCGGGCGAGGTCCTCGGCGGACGGGCCGGCTTCCGGCGCGGCGCCGGTCGGTGTTCCCTGGCGGAAGGGTTCGACGCGGGCGCGCGGGCCGTCGTCGAAGCGGTCGTCGGTGGGCGGACGGACCGGGCGCCCGTCGGTCGGCGGCTGGATGAGCTGCGGTGCCACCTCATCGAGGGAGGCGAGGCGGCTCCGACGGCCTGAGGAGTCGACGGCGTTCGGGCGGGAGCGCTGGTCGGTGTGTCCGCGCTGGAACGCGGGGTCGTAGCGTTGGTCCATCGTCGGCCTCCGTCGCGCTGCGTGCATCGTCCGGGCCGGAACCCGTCTGCCCGATCCTAAGACTGATAACGAACAGGTAACACCCCTAGGCGATGCCGCACAGGAGCTTCATATGTGCTCGGGGTCGATCGCACACGGTCGAGGCTGCAGCGGTGCCCAGCCTTCGACGGGCTCAGGGACCGGGACGCGGACCGGTCGCGCCGGAAACCACGACAGGCCCGGGAACGGGGATCCGTTCACCGAGCCTGTCGAGGTGCAGATGTGTTACAGAGCCGAGAGCGCCTCGCGGATCGGGGTCTCGCCGCCGATGACCTCGAACTGGGTGCGGGAGGCCGCACCGGACTCGATGAGCGCGAACAGCACGGCGGCGACGTCGGCGCGCGGGATCGAGCCGCGGTCGGTGGTCGTCGCGGCGGTGATCGTGCCGGCGGGGGCGTCGTCGGTCAGGCCGCCCGGACGGACGATGGTCCAGTCCAGGTCGCGGCCGCGCAGGTCGGCGTCCGCCTCGGACTTCGCCCGCAAGTACACCTGGAAGACGTCGTCCGACTCGGGGTCGAAGTCGTCGGTGCCCATCGCGGACACCATGATGTAGCGCGGGACTTTGGCGAGTTCGGCGGCCTCGGCGAGGAGGACGGCTCCGTCGCGGTCGAGGGAGAGCTTGCGGTCGGCGCCGCTGTTCGGGCCGGCCCCGGCGGCGAACACGACGACGTCGGTTCCGGCGAGCTCGTCGGCGAGTTCGGCCGACGAGGAGTGCTCGAGGTCGAGGACGATGGCGCGGGAGCCGATGCCCTGGAGCTCGCCCACCTGCTCGGGGTTGCGGATGATGCCCGCGGGGGTGTGGCCTGCTTCGGCGAGCAGACGCTGCAGGTGCAGCGCGATCTGTCCGTGTCCTCCGGCGATGACGACGTCGGTCATGTGAGTCCTCTCGTTCGATGCGGTGTCGATCCTCGCGCCGCCCGTTCGTGGGAGCGGCGGTCGATCGAGGGTCTGCGGCCGGTGGCCCCAGATCCGCCAGTCAACGCCTCCGACGGAGCGTACGCAACCCGGTCGCGGCTCGGGTACACTGGGTGACGGCTCCCCGCGTGGCGCCATCCAGGCCAACTCCCCCAGGGCGGAAACGCAGCAAGGGTAACCGGGCTCTGGCGGGTGCGCGGGGAGTCTTTTCGTGCGTCCGGCAGCCTCACGCCGGTGCAACCCGGCCCTCCGTGCGACCCGACCCCGTGCGACCCGACCCCGTGCGACCCGGCCCTCCGTGCAACCCGCCCCCGTGCTACCCGGCCCCCGTGCAACCCGACATTGTGCGGTTACCCAGCCCCCACGGACCCCGTCCCCGTAGGCTGGAACGCGTGGCGCGAAGCATCTACATCATCTCTGCCGAAGGACACTCCGGGAAGTCGACGGTGGCCCTCGGGGTCCTCGACACCCTGAGTCATCAGATCGAGCGGATCGGGGTGTTCCGGCCCATCGCGCGCTCGACGACGAAACCCGACTACGTGCTGCAGCTGTTGCTCGAGCACGACGGCGTCGACCTCTCCTACGAGGACTGCATCGGCGTCAGCTACGACGACGTGCACGCCGACCCCGAGGCGGCGCTCTCGCGGATCGTCCAGCGCTACAAGCACGTCGAGGCGCAGTGCGACGCCGTCGTCATCCTCGGCTCGGACTACACCGACGTCGGCAGCCCGACGGAGCTCGGCTACAACGCCCGGATCGCCACGAACCTCGGTGCGCCCGTCCTCCTCGTGCTCGGCGGACGCGCCGGCCAGGGTTCGGGGGAGCAGCTCGGTCAGTCGCTCGCGCGCACGCCCGACGACATGCGCAACATCGCAGAACTCGCACTCGGCGAGCTGGCCGACGCCCACGCCCAGCTGCTGGCCGTCGTCGCGAATCGCGCCGACCCCGACAAGCTGCTCGAGATCACGGCGGCGATCAGCGACGCGATCCACCCCAACGGTTCCTCGGGTGCGTCCGTCGTCGCCCCGGCCGGGCACGCGGCCGGCGCCGCGATGGTGCCCGTCTGGGCCATCCCGGAGGACACCTTCCTCATCGCACCGACGATGGACAGCATCCTCGAGGCCGTCGACGGCACCCTCGTGAAGGGCAGCGCCGAACTCCTCACCCGTGAGGCGCTCGGCGTCGTCGTGGCCGGCATGTCGATGGTCAACGTGCTGCCGCGGCTGACGGAGGGCGCGGTCATCGTGATCCCCGCCGACCGCACCGAGGTCCTGCTGGCCGCGCTCATGGCGAACGCCTCCGACACCTTCCCGTCGATCGCCGGCATCGTCCTGAACGGCGGGTTCCCCCTTCCGGCGGCCGTCGAGGAGCTCATCTCGGGTCTCGGTGAGATCCCGCCGATCGTCAGCACCGACCTCGGCACGTACGACACCGCGGTCCGCGTCATGAACACCCGCGGACGCCTCGCCGCCGACTCGCAGCGCAAGTACGACACCGCGCTGGCCCTGTTCGAGCAGAACGTCGACGCTCCGCTGCTGCTCGAGCTGCTCAACGTCGCGCGTGCCGACGTCGTCACCCCGCTCATGTTCGAGTACGGCCTGCTCGAGCGGGCCCGGTCGAACCGCAAGCACATCGTCCTGCCGGAGGGCGACGACGACCGCATCCTGCGCGCCGCCGGCACCCTGCTCGCCCGCGAGGTCGCCGACCTCACCATCCTCGGCGAGGAGATCGAGGTCCGGTCGCGGGCGATCGAGCTCGGCATCGACCTCAGTAAGGCGACGATCGTCAGCCCGTTCGACGCGGTCCTGCGGTTCAAGTTCGCGCAGGAGTACGCACGCTTGCGGGCGCACAAGGGCGTCACGATCGACATGGCGAACGATGCCGTCACCGACGTCTCCTACTTCGGCACGATGATGGTGCACCTCGGCCTCGCCGACGGCATGGTCTCCGGTGCCGCGCACACGACGGCGCACACCATCCGCCCGTCGTTCGAGATCATCAAGACGAAGCCCGGCGTCTCCGTCGTGTCGAGCGTGTTCCTCATGGCGCTCGCCGACCGCGTGCTCGTCTACGGCGACTGCGCGGTCAACCCCGACCCGACGGACGCCCAGCTTGCCGACATCGCGATCTCCTCGGCCGAGACGGCCGAGCAGTTCGGGATCGAGCAGCGGATCGCGATGCTGTCGTACTCCACGGGCGACTCCGGTGCCGGTGCCGACGTCGAGAAGGTCCGTTCGGCCACACGGCAGGTGCGGGAGCGTCGCCCCGACCTCCTCGTGGAGGGGCCGATCCAGTACGACGCTGCCGCCGACGCCGCGGTCGCCGCGACGAAGATGCCCGACTCGCAGGTCGCCGGCCGCGCGACGGTGTTCATCTTCCCCGACCTCAACACCGGCAACAACACGTACAAGGCGGTGCAGCGTTCGGCCGGTGCCGTCGCCATCGGGCCGGTGCTGCAGGGGTTGAACAAGCCGATCAACGACCTGTCGCGCGGCGCGCTCGTGCAGGACATCGTCAACACGGTCGCCATCACCGCCATCCAGGCGCAAGAGCAGGAATAGGTCCACACGCACATGCCCACCGTCCTCGTCGTGAACTCCGGTTCCTCGTCGTTCAAGTACCAGCTCATCGATGTCGAGACGGAGCGGACGCTCGCTAGCGGGCTCGTCGAACGGATCGGCGATGCGACGGGCGCGGCCGAGCACCGCGCGATGACCTACGAGGACACGAACTCGGGCGAGGCCGACGAGACCGAGGACGACGCGACCGACACTGACGCGACGCCCATCGAGGAACGATGGATCATCGAGCGGGCGATCCCCGACCACACGGCCGGGTTCCGCGTCATGCTCGACGCCTTCGCCGAGCACGGTCCTTCGCTCGAGGAGCACGCACCGATCGCGGTCGGGCATCGCGTCGTGCACGGCGGCAAGCGCTTCTTCGAGCCGACGGTCGTCACGGATCTCGTGAAGATCAACATCGAGGACATCTCGGAACTCGCCCCGCTGCACAACCCCGCGAACCTGCAGGGCATCACCGCCGCACAGGCCGCGTTCCCTGACGTCCCGCACGTGGCCGTGTTCGACACGGCGTTCCACCAGACGATCCCGGCCGCGGCGTACACGTACGCGATCGACGCCGAGCTCGCGGCGAAGCACCGGGTCCGTCGGTACGGGTTCCACGGCACCTCGCACAAGTTCGTGTCGGAGGCGGCAGCCGCTTACCTCGATCGCCCGCTGGGTGAGTTGAAGCAGATCGTCTTCCACCTCGGCAACGGCGCGTCGGTGTGCGCGGTCGACGGCGGCCGTTCCGTCGACACGTCGATGGGCATGACCCCGCTCGAAGGCCTCGTGATGGGCACGCGCTCGGGCGACATCGACCCGGCGGTGCTGTTCCACCTGCATCGGAAGGCAGGGCTCGGGTTCGACGAGCTCGACACGCTGCTCAACCGTCGCAGCGGCTTGCTCGGCCTGTCGGGCACGGGCGACATGCGCGACGTCTCGGATGCGGCGTCGAACTGTGACGAGGCGGCGCAGCTCGCGCTCGACGTGACCGTCCACCGGCTGCGGCACTACCTGGGCGCGTACCTCGCGGTGCTCGGTGGGCTCGACGTCGTCGTGTTCACGGCCGGCGTGGGCGAGAACGCGCCGCAGATCCGTGCCGGTGCGGTGCAGGGGCTCGAGGGGCTCGGCATCGTCCTCGACGAAGAGCGCAACGCGGAGCGTGTGCGTGGCATCCGGGTCATCTCGACGGACGACTCGCCGGTCACGGTGCTCGTCGTCCCGACGAACGAGGAGCTCGAGATCGCCCGCCAGACGGTCGCCGCCCTGGCCTAGCTGTCGGCACCGGTCACTGACCCTGCCGACGCGCTACCCGCGCATGTCCCCCGAGCGGAGGACACAGGAATCAGTGGTTCCCCCTATTAACTTTCCCTGAGAATTCCCTTAGTCTCGGAAAACCAACAGGTACGTCGCGCCTGTCGGACCCCTAGACGAAAGTACTCACCTCAGTGAAATTGAAGACGTCATCACGCCGCGCTGCGGCTCTCGCCACCGGCCTCGCCGTTGTCGCCGGATCCACCCTCCTCATCGCCGGCCCTGCTTCCGCAGCTGAGATCCAGGTCACCGCAGACCAGATCGCGCCCGACGAGACGAACTACACCGGCTGGCACGAGGGCGTTGCCGCTCCCGGTGCTCCGGCCGTCCTGAGCGACGCCGGCCTCACCATGACCGGTGACTCGCAGATCATCTACGGGTTCAACGAAGACGCCGGCGTGCCGATCCAGGCTGGCGGCTTCACGACCGTCGCCGGCGGCCTCACGTACACCTCGGTCGAGGACGACCTCTACGCGCAGATCCCGGTCTTCGCCGACGGCACGGACGCGACGTTCACCACCCTGCGTCCTGCGCTTCCCGGTGTCGAGAACCTCGGTGGTGACTGGGTTGTGAGCCAGGCCGTTCCTGGCCTCGACGTCGACACGAACTACACGGTCGCCGAGGTCGACGCTGCGCTCGGAGACTTCAACCTCCTCGCGTTCGGTGTCTTCGCCAACGCAGGCACGGTCGACACGCTGCAGACCATCACGTTCGGTGCTGACACGTACAACTTCGCCGCTCCTGTTGTCGCACCGGTCTTCAACCCGCTGGTTGTCGTCGACCCCGACACGATCTACTTCTCCGACGTCCGCCCCGGCGGCGCCGGCTTCAGCGTGACCGTCACGGGCTTCAACCCGGGCGACACCCTGTCGTTCGCCGTGACCGACCCGAACGGTGAGATCTTCGGCTCCGTCGACGGTGCCAACACGGTCATCGCCGATGAGACCGGTGGCTTCGCCGCTGCGGGCCTCACCCTGCAGGGCGAGGGCATCCAGGTCGGTACCTACACGTTCACCGTGACCGACAGTGCCGGCATCGCTCGCGCTGACTCGATCGCGGTCATCGCTGACCCGGTCGCTGCTGGTGCTCCGGTTGTTCCGACGCTGGCTGACACCGGTTCGGACTCCGGCGTCCTCGTCGGTGGCGCTGCTGCGCTGCTGCTCCTGGGTGCTGCCGGCATGCTGGTAGCTGCTGCTCGCCGTAAGGGCGCGCAGGTCACGGCCTAGTCACCGCCTCGTTCCGCTTCTTCGAAGCCCCGTCCTCGACTCCGGTCGACGGCGGGGCTTCGTGCTGCACCCGGCCACCCCGGTCCCTGAGCTCGACGAAGGGCGTCGCGACCACCCTCGGTCCCTGAGCTTGTCGAAGGGCGTCGTAACCACCTCGGTCCCTGAGCCTGTCGAAGGGCGCGCGACCACCTTGGTCCCTGAGCCTGTCGAAGGGCGTCGCAACCACCTCGGTCCCTGAGTCTGTCGAAAGGTTGCAAAACCAGGTTCCCGCGCACTCCACGCCACCCTGCGCAAAAATCAGTGGTTCCCCTAATTCAGTTTCTCTGTGAGTTCCCTTAGTCTCAGAGAACCAACAGGTGCATCGCGCCTATCGGACCCCTAAACGAAGGTTCTCCTCTCAGTGAAAATCACGACGTCACGCCGCATCGCGGCTCTCGCCACCGGCTTCGCAGTTGTCGCCGGATCCACCCTCCTCGTCGCGGGCTCTGCCTCTGCGTTCGACTACCAGGTGACCCCGGACGAGCTCCAGGGCAGCATCGACCCCGCTACCGCCACCGGCTGGTACGAGGCCCTGCCGGCCGACCAGGTTGGCGCGCCTGCCCAGATCACCGACGCCGGCCTCGTGCTCACCGGCGACTCGCAGATCATGTACGCGTACGACGCTCCGGAGCCCGCCACGATCTCGTTCCAGACGCTCTTGACGTCCGCGGACTTCGTCTCGTCGCTCAAGGCTGCGTACTTCCAGGTTCAGGTCCGTGTCATTCCCGGTGACGTGGACTCGACCACGACCGTGAGCGCTTCGCTCGCGGGCCCGGCGAACATCCCCGGACCGCCGTGGCAGGCGAGCACGGATGACCTGCCGGGCATCCCCGCGAACACGCCCGTTTCGATCGAAGAGATCAGCGCCGCGATCGGCAACGACTACGAGATCCTCGGGTTCGGTGTGAAGGCCACTGCTGGCAGCGACGACGTCGTCCAGTCGATCACCTACCTCAACGACACGTACTCCTTCGTGGCTCCCGTCGCTGCAGTCCCGAGCGTCCAGGTCACCCCGGACACGATCTTCTTCTCCGACGTGCGTCCCGGTGGCGCCGGCTTCGGTGTCACGGCTGCTGGCTTCACGCCTGGCGACACCCTGTCGATCGCGGTGACGGACCCGAACGGTGAGATCTTCGGTTCGGCTGACGGTGCCAACACGGTCATCGCCGACGAGAACGGTGGCTTCGTCGCTGAGGGTCTGACCCTCGAGGGTGAAGGCATCCAGGTCGGTACGTACACCTTCTCGGTGACGGACACCGCTGGTCGGGTCGCTGCTGACTCGATCGCGGTCATCGCTGACCCGGTCGCTGCTGGTGCTCCGGTTGTTCCGACGCTCGCTGACACCGGTTCGGATTCGGGTGTCCTGGTCGGTGGCGCTGCTGCGCTGCTGCTCCTCGGTGCTGCCGGCATGCTGTTCGCTGCCGCTCGCCGCAAGGGCGGGCAGGTCACGGCCTAGTCACGGCCTAGTTACTCCCTGCGAAGCCCCGTCCTCGACTCCGGTCGACGGCGGGGCTTCGTGCTGTACCCGACCCCTGAGCTTGTCGAAGAGCCCGGTGACCACCCTCGGTCCCTGAGCTTGTCGAAGGGCGTCGCGACCATCTCCGGTCCCTGAGCTTGTCGAAGGGCTTGCGACCACTCTCGGTTCCTGAGCTTGTCGAAGGGCGTCGCGACCATCTCCGGTCCCTGAGCTTGTCGAAGGGCGTCGCGACCATCTCCGGTCCCTGAGCTTGTCGAAGGGCTTGCGACCACTCTCGGTTCCTGAGCTTGTCGAAGGGCGTCGCGACCATCTCCGGTCCCTGAGCCTGCCGAAGGGCCCGACGTCCGTGTGAGCCGTATCACGCGAGGTGTGGCGGGCGGAGTGCAGCTCCGTTGCTGCCTTCCGCCCTGCCGCATCGACCGCGATCGGGGTGGATCGGGTGATGCAACCGGCCGTTCGCGCATTCGGGTGACGAAAACGACCGGAATAGATGCTTCGGAGCGCTCTCCCGAGTGGATTGGTCGTCGGGTTCTCATCGTCGTTCCCCCAGACATCTCACCGCGCGCAGTACGTACGGTCACGTGCACGTGCACGTGCACGTGCACGTGCACGAGCGCTCTACGCGACCCGCAGTCGCGGCTTACCGCCCCGCCGCGGGATGCGGTGGGGATCGACGTGGTCAGGCGGGATGAACCAGGGCACGTGGTCGCGCACGGTGACCTCCCATCCGTCGTTGTGGATGCGATGGTGATGGAACCCGCAGAGGAGGATGCCGTTGCTGAGGTCGGTCGGGCCGCCGCGTGACCACCACTGCAGGTGATGTGCTTCCGTGTACGACGGTGGATGGGTGCAGCCGGTCCAGGCGCAGCCACCGTCGCGTTCGGCCAGTGCGACCTTCTGTGCCTTGCTGAACAGCCGCGTGCCGACGCCGAGGTCGAGGACCTGGGACGGCCCGCCGAGCACCATGGGGATGATGCGGCCGTCCGCAGCCATGCGGCGGGCGGTTCCGGCGGTGATGGGCTCGGAGACCCCGTCGATGTAGGCCTTGCCGTCGGACCACGGACTGTCGTCGACGAGGTCTTCGTCGTCCATGCGGATGATGAGGGAGACCGGCGCGAGTTCGGTGACGGCGGTCTCGCAGCCCGCTGCGTGGCGGAACACCTCCACGAGGGCTTCGACGCGTCGTTCGTCCATGGTGCGGGTGTCGGGCATCTCTGCGGCCGGAACGTAGGCATCGTCGAACGGGTCCGCCGACGGCTGCACTGCGCTCGGGTCTTCCGTGCCCGCCTCGATCGCGCTCTGGTCGGCGAACCGGACCTGCCGGAGCTGCTTGCCGACGACGGCGTCCATGGTCGCACGGACCCACCCGGCAGCCTCGGGAGCGAGGAACGCGCGAAGCTCGGTCATGCCGTCCGGCAACTCCCGCAGGGTGCAGCGCTGCTGCCGGCGGAGGGCGATCTCGCGGGGCACGGGGCCGTCCTGGTCGAGGCTGGTGCGGACGAGCCTCGCGAGGCTGTTGACCTCGGCGAGCGGTGCACCGTCGCAGTGTTCGATGCCTGCGCTCACGGCCATGTGCACCCGGTCGGCGTCGACCCCTGAGCTGACAAGCCGCAGTTCGCGGAGGAGTGCGCCTGCGCCGTCCACGCTGAGTGCGGAGCGGACGAGACGCGGGTGGTCCGTCGGGTCGATGCCGTCGTGGTCGACCGTGCACGTCGGGGTGTCGAACGGCGACAACTGCTCGCAGGCGTTGGCGCCAGCGACGGCGGGCCGGGGTTCGATGGCTGCGGCGATTTCCGGGCGGTCGCATTCGATCACGTCGCCGGTGAGGGCGCGCTTCGAGGTGATGGCCTGGGCGACCGCGGTGATCGTGGCGGCGCGTCCGCGAGGGATGCGCCAACGCTCGGAGAGCATGACCGCGGGCGAAGCGTATCCGTGGCTACGGGCCAGTGGGTCGTGTCCGACGATGCCGCCGCGGGAGCGCTCGGCGACCGATCCCATCACCCGCGTTGCCAGCACCTCCACCAGGTGCTGCATCGCACCGAGTTGGTCGAGCACGCGGACCACGCCGGCGTCGTTCATGCCCGCGAGTTGTTCGACGGCGTCGTCGCCCGGGCGGATGGGGTCGAGTGCCCCGGACCAAGTGCGGAGGAGGTCCGACATCGTCTCGCTCAGCGCGCCCATGGGGTCGGCCGAGACCGGGCCGAGGGGAACGCGTGGGCTGCTGGACATGGGTACATCCAAACATGAGCCACTGACATTCGACTTCCGGCCGAATATGGCGCTGACCTGGGCCTTTTAGACAACAAGTGTCGTCTCCGTGCAGGGCTGCCAGGCCGACGGGACGCATCCACCGACGTCGAGGGGAGCACGGGTCGCTCGCCTACACTCGATGGGTGCGCCCATTGACCGCTCGCGAGCGAGACGTCCTCCTCGCCCTGCTCACTCGCGGCACGGCGTTCGGATCAGACGAGTCCATCGCCGTGTCAGACCGGGAGCGGTGGGCGGAGCAGGCCGCCGCGGCCATGGTGCACGGCACCTGCGGGTGCGGCAGTTGCCCCTCGATCGATCTGGCTCCGAGCGCCGAGGCCGACAGTGCGAGCCCGGGCCGTCGGACGGTGCTTGAGGCGAGTACCGCGGACGCGTTCCTCCTGGTGTTCATCGATGACGACCGCCCGACCTACCTGGAGCTCGCCCCGTTCGGCGACGACCCGATCACCGAGTTCCCGTTGGTCGCCGACGTCGTCTTCTGAGAAGCCTCGGCAGGATCGCCGGCTTCAGCCGCGCGTGCCGAACAACCCGTCTCCGTGCTTCATGAGGACTGCGTATGCGTCGGCATAGTTGTCGGGGAGTGGAGCGCCGGGCTCGTACTTCGCGAGGAGGATGCCGATGAGGCCGAGCGCCGGAGGTGTCAGCGGACGCTTGCGGTCCTTGTCGCGATCGGCGCGCGCGTTCGCCTCGGGGTTCGGCGGGACGTAGGCGGGGGTCACCGTCGGCCACAGAACTGCCTGCCGCGGCGTCGTGAGGTTCACCGCGTTGAACATGCTCGTGGCGGTCCGGTCGCGTTCGGTCAGGGGGTCGAGGCCGTGCAGCTCGGCGAGCGTCTTCATGAGGGAGCCGTGGTGCATCTCGTCGTTGATGACGCTGCCGGCCTTCGTGTACGCCGAGACGACGATGGTGGGCACGCGGAGACCCAATCGGTCGAAGGTGAACCCCATCTCGCCGGCCTCGGGCTCACCGGACGGCGGCGTCGCCTTGGGCGGGGCGACGTGGTCGTAGATGCCGCCGTGTTCGTCGAAGGTGACGAGCAAAACGGTGTTCATCGCGTTCGAACCTGTTGTGGACGCACCCTGCTTGACCGCCGTGTAGACCTCGCCCAGCAGTTGCTCGCCGGCGCGCATGTCCGAGTAGGCGGAGTCGAGCTCCGGATCGACGTCGTCCCGACCAGGGTTGTCGGGTCGTACCACCGGCGGGTGCATGTCGTTGTGGTCGAACACCATGCGTGGCTCGACGAACGCATAGTCGGGTAGATCGCCGTTCGCCGCGTCCTCGTGGAACTGCTCCATGCTGCGGAAGTTGCTCTTCCAGTACTGCTCGATCGATGGGGCGCTCAGCAGACCGGTGAGCGAGACGACCTGCTGCGCGTCGTAGTAGACCCGCCACGTCTTGCCGGCCTCCTCGAGCCGGTTGAACACGGTCGGGACGGCGGGGGCGCTCAACCACTTGCCGATGCCGTCGCCCTCGATGTTCGTGACGTAGCCGTGGGACGTGCTCGCGTGGAAGAAGGAGCGGTTGCAGAACGTCTGCGACGGGACCGCCGCATACCAGTGGTCGTACACGCCGAAGTTCTTGGCGAGAGTGGAGAGCACCGGCAACATCTCGGGGGAGAAACCGCCCATCACGACCGCGTACTCCTCGGGCGTGGGTTTCCGGCCGCGGGCGAGCGTGGAGTTGACGATGTAGTCCTTCACGAAGCCGTCATTGGTGGGCGACGAGGTGTCGGCCGGGAGGTTCCACGGTGGCTGCAGCGGGTTGCGGAGGTCGCCGTTGCTCTCGGGATCGATCGTGCCGAACAGCTGGGTGTTCACGTGCGGGTAGAACTCGCCCGGGTCCGGGTCGGGCTGCGCCATGATCCTGTCCGTAGGCCCGCTGTAGACGTGGGCCGGGACCGCTTCGCCCGACTCGCCGGGATTGCTGTAGTCGCCTTGCGCGAGGCCGTCGAAGGTCTGCCCGGCCGGCTCGCCGCCCGCGGGGTAGAGCCAGCCGAGCATGTGGTCGAAGGAGCGGTTCTCGAACATGACGACCACGACGTGGTCGAACCCCGGTTCGCTGCGCTTCGGCAGCGGCGTGAAGCCGTAGTCCTCCTGCGGGTTGGCGGCTGTCGCGGCTGCGATGCCCCCGGCGACGGCACCGCCCGCCGCGAGGCCGGCGACGCCGAAGCCCGCCGCGCGGAAGAAGTCGCGGCGGGAGGCGGGGCGCTTGCGGTGGGGAGCGGGGGTTGGCTCGTGTTCAGAGTCCGGAGGTGGTTCCTCGTCGTGCATCACCTGAGCCCCAGATCTGCGGCTCACTCATCTGAGGGCCGCTACTCGTTTTGACTAGCGTACGGGCGCCTCGGATTCGTGAGAGCGTGGCCTGGGACGTTTTCCGCCCGAACAAGAGATCGTGCCTCTTGATGCGGGCGGTCGCTATGTTGCGACAAGGGTAGCGCGCGGCTTCAGTCGTTGATGGAAGCGTCGCTGAAGCGGCTGCTCGACGAGTACCCATGAGAGCGTCGCGGCGATGTACGTTCCCAGCATACAAAGCACAAAGATCAGCGTCGTGTTGCTCACGGCGGCTCGAAGAAGCTCGACGACCGGGTAGTGCCAGAGGTACATACCGTACGAAATCTGTCCCGTGTACTCGAGTGGGCGCCAGGACAGTACTCGAACAACTCGACCGCTCTGATGGGTTACAAGATACCCGATAACCGATACGGTTGCGAGGGCCACGAACGGCAGTCCGAGCGTATAGTACAGGCGCGCACCATCTGGGGAGTCTGCGCTGGGGAAATCCGGCACGATGACACAAATGACGAGCAGGAACAGCGCCGCAGGACCTGCCAGGACCTTCGACACTCTCCTAATCACCGGGGCTCCCCCGGCATGGAGACCGACCGCGAGTAGAACCCCGGCCAGCAGCATGTCGACGCGGAAGTCGGTGCCAAACGTTCGGTACAAATTCGTGCCGTCGAAGATGACGAAGCGGTTGATCGTTGCACCGGTCGCAATAACTGCGGCCGCGGTTCCGATTACCCGTAGGGAGTGCTTAAAACGGAAGCACAGCAGGACGACGATGGGCCATACAAAATAGAACTGCTCTTCTACTGACAGGGACCATAGCGGGCCAAACCAGCCGAGAAACGCCGAGTTGGTCGCTACGACCATCCAGTTCGCGAAGTAGAACAGCACTGACGGTGTGGCTATCACCGATTGATTCAGGTAATCATTGGAAGTGAAAGGCGCGATCACAATCGCGAATCCGTTGATGCAAACGAGAAGGAGAATCAACGCTGGCATGAGGCGAACTAGCCGGCGAAGCCAGAACAGGCCGAGAGCGATCCGACCGTTCTTCTTCTGCTCCTGGATCAGGAGATAGGTGATCAGGAACCCACTGATGCCGAAGAATACTTCAACGCCCACGCCGCCGCCATGGAACCAGGGGACGTGGGCATGAGCGGCAATTACGGCGACTACTGCGAACGCGCGGAGTCCGTCTATGCCATGAAAGCGGCCCGTGATATTTGTGATATTCCCCCTGAGTACGCGCTCAGTGTAGCGTGTAAATGGACCGCGTAGCGATATTCTCGCAAAGGCTTCAAACCGGTCACCATCTTGCTCGAGTAGTAAAGCGCGCGTAGTGCGGAGGTCGTTTGAGGAAGAGGTAGAACGTCTGCACCACGAAACCGACGACCTGCGCCTATTGTGAAGACTCGGCCCTAATCGCGTCGGTGGTTGCTAACCCGGCGGTTGCCGGGGAACCTTCGCCCCGGGGGATGCATCTGACCCGATCCTGAGCTACGGGCGGCGGCCCGAAACCGTGTGACGCGCAGATCGCGAACGAAGCCGACACCGGCAATGGCGCCGAGAGCGGGGTTGCCGGGGTCGCGGGAATTCTCGGCGAGAGGTGGCGACTTCGGGCGCATGAGTGAGTCGGACGGTGACGCATGGTCGGGAGCTGGGCCGCTGCTCTCATCCTTTGTCACCAGCCGTACTTCTCGGGGTCGCTTCGGCAGCGAGGCCTGTCAGCTCCAAAGCACAGTACTAGACCTACGAGCGCGCTGAAGGAGAGGCGTCCTGGCGGTTTAGCCGCCCGTGATTGGGGGCCGTGGATGCCGCTGGCGAACACGCGCGGAGATTCGTCGAGAGAGTACCATGCTCGGCGCCTCGATGAACCGGTAGAACAATTCTGTAAGCACGAACGCCACAGGGATACTGATCGCGAGTGTGAGGATCGGAGATGCTCGCTCTCCGAGGAGGCGACCCAATGCCACGACCATGGGCTCGTGCACGAGATACAGGCTAAATGAACGGTGCCCGAGCCAGAGCAGCGGCTTCGTGCTGAGCACTCGTCCAAATGGGACCACAGCTGCAACAAGCGCAACCAGGCCGAGCGCTCCGAACACCTGAAGAACGCGAGACGCCGGCGCCACAGCGTCTTGGAGGTCACTCCCAAAGGGGAAGGCGTAGATCAACCAATAGGAGGACAACAGAAGCGCGGTCAGTGCGCACGCGCCGGCGATCGCCACCGGGTGCATCCTCGTGCGGTCGATGGACCGCTTGACGATCTCCCACTCGAAGGCAAGGAGACAGCCAAGGGCGAAGATCGGAAGCTGGAATAGCGGGCCGAGCGAGTAGGGGCGTGCCGATGGTCCGAGGTACGCCCCTACGACCAGGAGCGCGATGAGGATGGCGACTTTCAGCCAGAGCCACCTACGCAGTTTCATCGCGAACAGGACGTACAGAGGCAGGAGAAGCGAGAACAGCACTTCCCACCTCAGCGACCAGAGGGCGCTGTTGGTCGCACCGGGGGCCTCGACGAGGAGGATTAGATCGCGCAGTACTCCACCGGGCGCCGGAGTCACATGCCCTTGGACCCAGTCACTCCCTCGGTTCGACGCAGGTACGACGGCCCAGACGAACGAGAGGGCAACCGCAGCCCACACCGGGAGATACAGGCGCACCATTCGAGCGGGGTAGTACGCCTTCCAGTTCGTATGTCCCTTTCGAGCAGGCAACGCGAGTACGAATCCGCTCAGGGCAAAGAAGATGAAGACTGCGACAGTGCCGTCCCACAGGAGGTGGAGCGGCGTGTAGGTGAGCCACCACATGAGCCCGTCGTTTCCCCCGGCGCGTGGATCTCGGTACGGTTCGATGAACGGCTGAGACAACAGCAGCGAGTGGTGCACCAGCACGACGAATGCTGCAATCCCACGTAGCCCGTCGAGTCCTGATATTCGAGCAGAGGGTCTGAAAGCAATGGTGTTCGTAGCAGTCACTGTTCTCTCCATGAAGCCGGGTGGCAGTTAGTGATGCAGGTCCTCGGGTGGCTACAGTCGGGCGGCCGCGGATTCACCGACTGTCACGCAGGGTCGTCGCGTCGCGCGGCGGTCGCTTCATGAGGAAGAGACAGAACGCCTGCACGGCGATGCCCACGACTTCCGCACCAAGCCCGCCGAGCTGTGCGCCTGGTGCACCGAGCGGGCCCGTGAGCGCGAACGTGGTCGCCACACCAGCAACAGCCGCGAGGACGTTTGCCAGGGCGATCCAGTTGGCGCGACCCTCAGCCACGAGCGACAATCCGAACCCTCGTGAAGCGCAGATCGCGAACAGGATCGCGCCACCAAGCACGGCGACCTGCCAGACGATGTCGATCGTCCCCGAGAAGACGAGGTTTGCGACGAACGGGACGAGGACCGCGAACCCGACGCCAGATATGGCGCCGAGAGCGGCGTTCATCAGGAGCGACTGGCGACTTCGTTTGACGCGTCCATCCTCGGGAGCGCTGCCGACCCAACTCTGCAATCGGCTGGGCACGCCGCCAAGGATGGCGAGCGCCATGCGCATGAGTCGGTCGACGGCAGCGAAGACCGCCACGGCGGAAGGATTCACCAATCCCACGATCGCGATCGGCAGCGAGGTGTAGACCACGCTGACAGCGCGGCCGCCGGTCAACGGGAGTTGCTGCTTGATGATGGCCCCGCCGCTGGTGAATGCCGAGAGCTGGGGGAGGAGGCGCTGGCCGAAGCGAAGCGAGACTGCGACCTGCGTGAAGATGACCGCGACGAGGGTGCCAATACCGTAAACCAGGAGCGGTGCGCCGGCGAGGAGGAGGCCGGCGACCGCCGCCATGATGAGCAGCCGCGGGATGCCTTCGAACGCCAGAATGGCGAGCGGACGGTTTGCCCCGACAAGGAACCAACCCGGGCTGAGGCAGGTTGCCACCGAAGCAGCGGCCAGGACAGCGGCGGCGGGTTTGTAGTCGGTCGCGATGACGGCCGCTGCCACAGCCGCGATCGGCGCTCCGATCAGGGTCGCGAGCAACTTCGTCGCCAACGCCGATTGGTACAGCGATGCGCGCTCAGCCGTCTGCGCTCTCGCAACACGCTGTGGCCCGAGGACGCTCCATCCGAGCTCGCAGATGGTCGCGCCCGCAAGTCCGAGCGACTGCGCGACTGCGACCGCGGCGAAACCAGTGCTCCCGTATTGGGCAGTCAACGCCGGATAGACCAGCAGCGGAGTAGCCGCTCCGAGGCCCGGGATGAGCAGGTACAGGAGGAGGTTCGAGGCTTGGCGCAGTCTTCTCATCAGATGTTAGGCACGCATCCTGGTCAGGCGACGAACGCGCTGGCGTGCTTCACGACGTCGGTCAGCGGCGCGCCGAGTTTCGTGATGAACGAGGAATCGAATCCAGCGGGTTCGCTCGATCGGGCCATCTCAATGGCATCGTTCAACCGCTGGCCGAGGAGAGTGGGGTCAGGCTCGGCGGTGAGCAGTCGTGGGTGCAGAGCGGCTCGGGTGCCGGCCAGCTCGTTCGTCACAGTGATGCCACCGGAGACGACTGAGTCGAGGGGTGGATGAGAGGGGTGTGGGCTGTGCTGCAGTGAGAACATCACGTCCGTGCTCGAGAGCAGTTCGAAGTAGCCCTGCCAGGACAACTTCCCGCGCGACGCAAGCGTGGTGGTGTCCGACAGTGCGACGGTAGCGTGCGACTCTCCGACGGACGAATACGCGACTCCGCTTCCCACCTTCGATGTGGCGGAGAGCTTCAAGGCGGAGATTCCGATGGCGAAGAGGTTGCGGGGTTTGTTCGGCCGCCCGTAGAACATCACCGAAGGCTTAGTGGACTTCCGCCGATTCACAGCCGAATCCTCGAGGCGTCCAAGATCGAGACTCGGTGCGAACACCAGTGCTGGATCGACATCGAGATGCTCTGCATCCCGGAGGTATGCAGCGAGCGGTTCGGAGTTCACCACCAGGCGGAAACCGGCGTGGTAGGTGGCTCGAGCAAGGGCGAATTCCGTCGACCAGGGATAGAAACCGGGCTCATAGTCCTGAGCGAGATAGATGACGCGGTCCGGACTGATCACCGTGAGTCGAGATGCGACATCGAGTGGGTGGACGGTGGTCCAATGCGTGCCGATCCACAGTTCGTCCGCGCTGACGGACAGACCGGTGAGCGCCGCGACGTGGAGGACCTCGACCTCGGCCCAACGTGACAGACCGAACTCGTCCCTCAGGAACGCTCGTATGATGGCGGACGCCTGCGGGTTGGGCTCATCCCACAGCGCGAAGATGCGGAGTGGTAGCTCAAGCGAGTTCGCCACACCCACGCTGACCTCCAACGCTGTGCGTATTCCGGCGAAGATGGCTTCGGCCTTGATCTCGGGCACGATCAGCGAAACACGGGGCCGGACCTGGTCGCTCGGTCGGATCGATGCGACCGCGAGGCTCATCGGGTTGAGGCCTACGAAGGCGTTGGCCCCCGGCACCCGAGCGGATGCTTCGATGAAGCCCCGCTCGACCCGGTCCCGCTTCGCCTTGCGTCTGGCTCGCATCGCAAGAGTCCGCACCTGGTTGAGAGCAGCGTTCATTTGATACCCGTCTCCTGCGAGAACCGACGAACAGCGCCCTCGCATATCGCCCGAAATGCGGCTTGATGTGCTTCGACCGTGAACAACGCGAGGGCTCGTTCCCTTGCCTGCTCTCCCAACGATGTCCGGGTGTCCGGAGACGACACCTCCCCGATCGCCGAAGCGAGCGCCGAGACAGACGACGGTTCCACCGTCAGACCGCCGGACCCCACCGCCCAGGTCATGGGTTCGATGTCGCTCACAATGACCGCGCGACCGGCGAGCATGGCGTCCATCAACTTCGCCGGGAGCTGGCCATGGGCGTATCCGTCGTCTTTGCTCGGGATCACCACGATGTCCGCGTTCTCGACCAGGGCCAGGCCCTCATCGAAGGATGTCATGCCGACCCACTGCTCCCAGGGTCGGGCATCCTCAGGCGCTTCGTCAGTGAGCTTGAGCGTGACTTCAAGATCCTGACGGTTCGCGACCGCATCCCGCAGGATGTCGACGCCCTTGTGCTTCCGATTCGTGCCGACGAATGCGATGGAGGGCTTGGAGCTGGTGTGCGGTGCTCCGAAGCCACGGTCGTCGCGGACGTGGGGAACGATTGGCCCGCCGTAGATGGCTTGGAGGACCGGATTGCTCACGATGGTGTCCGCCTGCAGGGCGAGCCGTTTCAGCTCTTTGTTCTTGCGAACGGCGCCGAACTTCAGGATGCCCTTCGCGAAGCGCCGCAGCGGTCGCCGCCAGGACAGCGCGGCTTCGAGATCCGGGTCGTCGACATCGAGGAGGAGTGGTCGCTCTGCAGCACTGGCTAGCCGTTTCGCACGACCGAAGGAAGTCTCGACCGGCTTGACTGCGAGGACCAGGTCGGCAGCCTCGACAGCCGCAAAGAGTTCCGGATCGCCCTCGTCGACGGTGCGGCAATTCGCGGCGAAGTCTCCGCCGCGGAGCGGCCCCCAGATATCTCCACCGCGTGGGGCGAACACCTGGGTCTCCCAGCCATTGGCCCGCATCAGCAGCCACAGGCAGTAGGTGCGACCGAGCGAGTTCGACGTGATGTCGGGGGTGAAGATCGCGATTCTCATGCGTCGTCCTCACATCGCGAGAGCTCCGGAAGTGGCAGCCGACCCATACAAGATGCCTTTCAGGGCGAAGCGGGAACAAGTGGCGTGATCTCAGCGCTGTCCTGAGCGTGATGGTGCGCCTCAGCCTACCAAGGGGCCACATCGCTGAACGTCGCCGCACTCGTCCGGGATGCCTGTCATTCTGCGGGGTGTCATTCGTGCCCGCGACAGCGGAGAGAACTCTCGGGACCACTCGTCAGGTGAGTCATACTGGACCAGTGAACAATCGCGGGGTGGTCTGGGGGATCGGCGGTGCTATCGCTACGGCGGTTCTTGTGCTCGCATGTCTTCGTTTTCTCTCACCAGTGATCTCCTTGCTGCTCCTCGGGGCGGGACTGCTCATCGTGTGGGCACTTTTCAAACCACTGCAGGCGGCGTGCGTCCTCGCTTTCTTGACGGCGGCGTTCCCGAAAGCCGGGATCAAAGTCGACGGATTCCCGTTTCCTGTGTTCTTGTTCGGGCTCATCCTCGCCGTCGCGCTCGCCACGATCGCTCTCGGATGGAAGCGTCGCGCCCCGACGATGGACATCCTGCTGCTGATCTACCTGGTCTGGGTACTGTGCCGGGTGGTCGCCGTCGGGCTCCCGGCCGGTTTCTCACCTGCGTTCCAGCTGCTCGCCTGGTCTGCGATCCCAGTCGTCCTCCTCGTCATGACGACTCACCTCAAGGGAGACGGCACGCCCATCCGCAAGAGTTTGGAGCGTGGATTCCTCGTTGCCTGCGTGTACGCGCTCGTCCAGTTCGTCGGTGGGGTGGTCGAGACCGCGATTCCCGGCCTTTCCTACGCACTTGGCGATGACATCCTGGAAAAGAACAACGTCATCTACTCGAGCACCGTTGCCGACTTCTCGAAGATTCCGTCGACGTACCAGAACGGGAACATCTTTGGTCTGGCGGCTGCGGTGTTCTTCTCGGCCGCACTGCTGCGGATTGCGAAGAAGCAATCCAGTGTTCAGGACGTCGTCGTCCTCCTTGGTGCGCTCGCGGCGATCGCGCTCTCCGGCTCACGGACCGCCATTCTCGCGGCCGTCATCGTGACACTTGTCGTGTTCCTCCGTGGCGGAAGCCTGAGCCGCAAGCTGGCTATCTCTGCCGTGGCAGTGGGAGTCGTGATGACGGTGATCACCGTTCAGCCCGGCTTCATCGAGCGCTACTCGATCGACAATATCCTGGCATCGGGAGGTGCTGGCCGAAGTGACGTGTGGTCCATGGTGCTGTCACAGTTGACGCCACTTGAGTACTTCTTCGGGATGGCGACGTGGCGCACTCCGGCAGAGGGATTCATCGGAATGATGATGCAGATCGGCATCTTCGGGATGGTCCTGCTCATCACCATCATTGCGCGTTCCATCTCGCGTCGAAGCGGTATGTGGGTCGTCTGGTTGACGCTCGCCATCGGAGCGAGCATCGATTCAAGCTACATGCTCTTCCCCACGTGGTTCCTTCCCGCAGCGCTCGCGGCCGCAGCCGTGACGGCTCCTGTTCGCACTGATGAGGACCAGGCACATCCCGTCGACGCGCATCTTCCCTCGTCGGGCAGAGTGATCTTCGCATCTCGCAGAGCTCCCGCCGGCGTAGCTTCGGCGGAGTCCTCGGCCTGACAACCGACCGGAGTCACCTCGTAGAACGCTCGATGTGGGCGGCGGCTCGACCACGGTGCCGCCGTTTTGGAGACTAGATCGACGGTGCGAACAACCACCGGTCTGCGGCCAGCCGGCCGTCGACCTCAGGAAGATCGGCGAGTACAGCCGAGCGAGACCGACGAGAGCGCAAGGCGCCGGTGATCGCGCCGGCCAGTTCCGTGCGAGGAGCGTCTGGTGCCAGGACACGGTGTCCGTGGTCCTCCAGCCACCCTGCGATCCCTGTCTCCGTGCTCGCGACGATCTCCGTCCCAACGCTCAGACCCTCGACGATCGGTAGGCCGATCTGTTCCTTCCAGTTGGTGAAGGGCTGCGACAACAGCACGAGCACGTCGGCCTTGCGCTGGGCATCGAGGATCACCTCGCGGGAAGGATCGATGAGGATGGATGTGTGCGAGGCGGTCTTCGCCCAGGCGACGACCTCAGCCTCCAGCGGTCCTTTGCCGAGAATGTGCAAGGTGGCATCGGGTAGCTCGGCCAGCACGTCCGACCAGCTGCCCATGAGCTGTCGGATCCCCTTACGTTCGTCGAGCGCACCCACGAACAGCACCGTCGCGCCCGCTGCTGTCGCCGTCATGGCTGAAGCCGTCGGGTGTGCGGTGGGGAGACCCCAGATCAGCGTCGTCTCGGGTGAACCACCCTTCGTTCGAGCGCCGAGCAGTGCCGCGTAGTTCGCTTCGGCGTCTGCGGTACCGAAGGCCACGCGACTCAGCGACCGGTAACAGAACCCGACCGTCATGCGAAGCAGCGCGCGGGTCACCGCGACGGGCAGTCGGGTGCTCGCAGCGACCTTGCGCGGCAGGTCCGCGTTCTCGATCGCATACGTCACGAGCTGTGTCGGCCGACGATGCAACACCCGCCCGACCCGCGACGCCAGGGCGAGCACCAGGTTCTGGGGCAGAGCGCTCGGCGCGTACGGTTCGACGATCTCGAGCTTCGCGTACGTCCCCTTGAGGACGAGTACCGCGACCTGGAGGAACGAGGTCTGTTCGACTCTGGCACCTGCCGGGGCTCGCGAGACGTCGAAGTCGTACATCGGCTTCTGATAGAAGAAGTCGCCCGGCGTGCTGTCGTGGAGACGCTCGAGGTGGGTTGTGCGTGCACCGCGGTAGTACCGCGCAATGGGCCGCTGCGTCATCGTGGCCAGGACTCCTTCGTCACCCGTTCGAACGCGGGTTGTTCCGTTTCTCGCAGCCCATCGCGGTAGGCCAGCCAGATGTCCATGGCGAAGCGTACCCGTCGTGCGGCGAGCCGCTTGCCCACCCGAAGCACCGCTCGGATACCGGAGGCGACGAGGAAGGGACGGTGCCGAGCGGCTATCCGTCCGAGGCCGTAGGCAGAGTAGAGCTGGACGCGGTCGCCCGCGATGCTGTGCGAGGAGGAGACCGCATGGGCGACGGTTGCGCGCGGCGCGACCGCCAGCCGGAATCCTGCGGCGCGAGTGCGGTAACCGAACTCCACGTCCTCCCAGTACATGAAGAAGGTCTCGTCCAGCAGACCGACGGCTTCCAACAGCTGGCGGGAGACGAGGACGCAGGCCCAGGTCACGAAGTCCGGATGCGCCGAACCGGCGGTCTCGTCGATGCGCAGCGGGAAGCTGATGCGCGGACCGAGCGCCTGAGGCGACCCGTCCTCGTTCACGATCGCCGGGCCGACGATGCCCACGGTCGCGTCGCGCTCGAACTCCGCCAGCATGGTCGACACGGCGCCGGGGCTGAGCCTGGCATCGTTGTTGATGACCAGCACGAAGTCGACACCGGCTTCGAGTGCGTGTCGGAGTCCGACGTTCACGCCCGCCGAGAATCCGCCGTTCTCCGCGCGCTCGAGCAGGACGTGTTCAGGCGTCCCGGGAGTGCTGAGCGCTTGCCTCAACGTTCCATCGGACTCGTTGTCCACGATGACGATTCGGTTCAGCTCAGCGTCCTGCGCGAGCGAGGCGAGACACTCGGTCGTGTTGGACGCGTCGCGCCAGTTCAGGACGACCGCGGCGACCGTGTGCTTGGACGTGGCGGCTTCGTCGCGCTCTGCGACCATCAGCGTGCCCGGAGGGTGTTCGACACGAGCTCGGCCGTCCGCTCCCAGCTGTATGCCGCGGCGAGAGGAGCCGCGCTGGGGCGTTCCGACAGGACGCGCTCCATTGCTCCGGCCCACGCGACGTCGTCGTGTGCGTCACCGACCGGGAACCCCTGCTCGCTCGAAATCTCGGCGATCGACTCGCAGCCTTCCCAGAAGATCACCGGCGTGCCGCACGCGATGCTCTCGACCGCGGGGAGCCCGAAACCTTCGACCAGCGACGGGAAGACGGTCGCCACGGCGCCACGGTACAGCTCGGCGAGCTCCGGGTCCGTCAGTCCGCTGCGCACTTCGACCCGGTCGGCGACACCGAGCTCGGTGGCGCGACGCACCGCACCTTCGCGGTCGTTCATGACCACGACGAGTCTCGCGTCGGGGACGCGCGCCAGGGCTCGGAACACCACATCGACGTTCTTGTGTGCCCGCAGGTTCCCGACGTAGAGGAAGTAGGGAGCAGCGTCATCGGCGGTGGCCGAGGCGTCCCCCGGGTGGAACGCCTCGGACAAACCGTTCCCGGCGTTCACGACGCGGACGCGGTCGTCGTCCACCCACTCCTCGATCGCGCGTTTCGACGTCTCGGAGACGGTAAGTACGAGGCGGTTGCGGCGGATGATCGGGCGCAGGACGGTCGAGTAGTGCGCGAGGTAGACGGCGCGGCGACCGGTGGTGGGGTGTAGATGGATGAGGTCGTGCACGGTGACCACCTGCGGCGAACGCGCCAGGAACCCGTTGTAGCCGGGGGAGTAGATGGTCTCACCGGCCGGCGTGCGGCGCACCCGGAGGAAGTCCTGCGGGTCGGACGGCTTGCCGCCCACCTCGAGCGCCGACCATTCGACGCTCAGACGCGGGAGCACTTCGGACGCATAACGACCGATGCCGTGGACGCCGCTCCACCTGGTGTCGGCGAGGATCATGAGGCGACGGTCCGATCGGTACCACTGGCGGAGACAGGATGTCCGACCCAGTTCGTGAGCTTGGTGGCGAAGGCGGCCGATCCGAAGAGGGCGTTCACCCGGTCCTGCGCGGGTGCCATGTCGACGAGGAGCGCGCGTTCGACGGCCTCGCGCAGCGTCGCGTCGTCGAGCGTATCGACGACCACCCCGCCGTCGATGGCGAGCACGCTCTCGGAGGCCCCGCCCTCGGACAGCACGAGCGCCGGGGTGCCGAGCGCCATCGCCTCGACCGGCATGATGCCGAAGTCCTCGATCGCCGCGAACACGAGCAGGGAAGCGGCCTCGTACAGCGCGAACAGGAGTTCGTCACTCGGCCGCGTCATGATGATGACCGGCACCGATGCGGCGTCTGCGAGCGCCTGCAACTCGGCGTGCTGCGGGCCAGCGCCAGCCAGCACGACCGGCAGCCCGGCCAGCTCACCGGCTCGGATCGCGACGTCGAGACGCTTGTAGTCGACGAAGCGCGAGGCACCGAGGACGTAGTCCGTCGGAAGCGTCGAGAACAGATACGCGTCCTCGGTGCTCAGGCGATCGGCCCACGACGGGACGCTCTGCAGGTACTCGACGCGGACAGGCGGGTGGATGACCTCGGCCTCGACCCCCCAGGAGCGTTCCATCCGCTGCCGGATGTAGTCGCTGTTCGCGGCGAAGGTCGCGCCGTCCTGTGCACGCTTGCGGTCGACCCGGCGCAGCGCCGGTGCGAGGGCGCGAGCGGCGAGGTTCCCGCCACGGACGTCGAGTTCCGGAGCCCACAGGTAGCGGGCCGGCGTGTGCACGTAGACGAAGCGATCGGGACCGTCGGCGGGCTGTCTCCCTCCGGCGTGGTGCGCGAAGGCGTGTGAGCTGATGAGGACGAAGTCGGCGTGCGAGACGTCGGTGCGCGCCCAGGTGAGGGGCATGAATGGCAGGGCGGCCGCTTTGCTCCTGCGCAGGGGGGTGCGTGAGAGCCAGGACTCGCTCACCGCGTGGCCGGGGAAGCGGTCCGGGGCGTTGCTCCAGAGGCAGTGGATGTCGGCGTCGGGATAGGCGGCGGCCATCGCATCGACGACGTTCTCCGAGCCACCGTGGCGTTCGATCCACTCGTGGACGATGAGACCCGCCATCAGTGGGCTTCCTTGCCGGGCGCGACGACCGCCCGGATCGTGCGCCACAGGATGATGACGTCGCCCGTGAGGGACCAGTTCTCGACGTAGTACAGGTCGAGACGGATGGCGTCCTCCCAGCTGAGGGCGGAACGACCGCTGACCTGCCAGAGGCCGGTCATGCCGGGTTGCACGATGAGGCGACGTTTGGCTGCCGAGTCGTAGAGCGCGACCTCGCCCTCGCGCTGTGGGCGCGGGCCGACGAGGCTCATGTCGCCCCGGAAGACGTTGATGAGCTGCGGGAACTCGTCGAGCGAGAACTTCCGCAGGGTCGCGCCGACGCGGGTCAGGCGGGGGTCGTTCTGCACCTTGAAGAGCGGGCGGTCGCTGGTGCCCTGCTGCTCGAGGAGCGCGGCGAGCTCGGCGTCGGCGTTGACCCGCATGGAGCGGAACTTGAGCATGGGGAACGGCTCGCCGTTCAGGCCGATCCGTTCCTGTCGGTAGAGGACCGGACCTGGGCTCGTGAACTTCACGAGGAGTGCGACGACCAGCAGGATGGGGGAGGCGACGAGGAGGATCGCGCCGGAACCGAGGATGTCGAACGCGCGCTTCGAGAACCGCTTCCGGCCCTCGTAGCGCGGGGTCTCCACGTGGATGAGCGGCAGCCCGGCGACGGGTCGCGTGTGGATGCGTGGGCCGCCGACGTCGGTCAGGCTCGGGGCGACGATGAGGTGCTGGCGTCCGGGCTCGAGGCTCCAGCTCAACTCGCGCACCCGCACCGGTGTCAGCTCATCGGAGCTGGTGATGATGATCGTGTCGGCGCCCGTCACCGCGATCGCCTCGAGCACGGTGTCCACCGTGCCGGAGACGGGGATGCCGGTCTCGCCGAGGGTGCCGCCGATCTTGCCGGTCGGCACACATGCACCGACCACGCGGTAGCCGGCATCGGTGTTGCGGGTGAGTTCCTTCGCGATGTGCTCCGCGGAGTCGGCCGAGCCGACGAGGAGGACGAGTGATGCGTAGCGCCCGTGCGCACGCTGCACCGAGAGCCACTGGCGCCACATCCACCGCGAGAGGAGGAGGACGAGGATGCCGAGGGGGAACGCGAGGAGGAAGTAGCCGCGGGCCAGGTCGAGCTTCACCAGGAAGGCGATGATCGCGATGATGCCGAACAGTCGGATGCTCGCGTCGGCGATGAGCCGGTATTCGGCGTTGCCACTGCCGACCACGCGGTACTCGCGGGTGCCGAAGATGCGGAGGGTGACGAGCCACGCGACGATGAGCGTGATCGAGATGACCGTGTAGTTCACCACAACCCGGGCCATGTCGAAGCCGACGGATGTCGTCTCCTGGTCGAAGTCGAACCAGAACAGCTGGGTGCCGAACACGACCCAGATGAGGACGATCGCGTCGGTGACGGCGAGCCGGCGCGCGTAGACACGACGCCAATCGCGCGCGGCAGGGCGAGCCGGGTCGGGGGGAGTGCTCGCAGGCGTCGTTGGCAGCGGCACGGAAGGCTGCGACAACATGCGGTCTCCGTGGTGGGACACGTAATTACTACGGGTGACGAGGGAAGAGCTTCGTGGTTCGATACGCGGATGTATCCATCCTGTTGCTGAGGATAGCGGTCGAGGCAGCCGACATCTGTCCTCCTTTTAGCGATTGGCCCCCAGCCGGGGTCCCTGAGCTACAACTGTAGGGAAAACCCTAGCTCCAAGTCGCGCCTCCATCGGCCGAACGGTACAGCCGGTCGCCGACCCAGAGCCATGCGCCCTGCCCGGCGATCGTGAGCGCGGCGGGTGCCGACCCATCGGCTCCTTCGATGCATCCGACGAGCGGGGCGCTCGAGACTGCGGCCGGCACGCCGTTGATCGCCAGTGCACCGAGGCCGTTGCACCCTGGCACACCACGCGCGACGAACATCAGGCGGTCGCCCTCGGTCGCGAGGCCGTGTACGCCGGCATAGGGCGTCGTGCTCCATGCGCCAGCGGTTGGATCCCACTCCGCCATGACCGCGGCGCAAGCGGCCACGGTTCGATCGGTCCGTGCACTGATGACCTCGACAGCCGGACAGGGGAGGCCGACCCCTTGACCTGCGACGACGATCGAGGTTCCGTCTGGGGTCTCGTAGCCGACCTCGCCTGGAAGCGCTGCGTCCGGCGCCCAGGTGTCCCCGGCATCGGTGGAGGAGAACCCGCCGACAGCGCAGGCGTCGCCCGTGGCGCCGATGATCTCGAGTTCGCCCTCCTCGCCGGTCGTCAGGGTGAGTACCTGCCGGAGGTCGAAGGCGTTCGTCGCCAACGGCGTCCACGTGGTGCCGGCGTCGACGCTCCGCTCGACGACCGCGGGCGTGGAGGCACACGCGCCGGCGGTCGCACGCCACAGCGTCTGGCCGTCAATGGTTGTGATGAACCGCTTGCCGTCCGCCGCCGGCTCAGCCGTCGGCTCGGCCGATGCAACGGGCGCAGGCGCCGGCTGTGGAGTCGAGTTGAAGGTGACCAGCGGACGCGGTGTGCGTTCTGCGCTCGGCACCTGGTTCGCCGAGAGGGCGAGTCCGACGAGGATCACATCGACGATCAGGAACAGAGCGAGGCCCACGAGGACGAGCACCCGCTGGCTGGAACTCAGCGAGTCACGCCACCGTGATCGGCCCTTCGCGGAGCGGAAGGTCGAGCGGCCACGCTTCGTGCTCACCGTCGATCGCCCGACTGTGCCAAGCGGCTTGCGATGGTGTCGATGAAGCCTCGGATCTGCTCGCCGACCCGCTCGTACGTCTCGGTGCTGCGGCGGTACGGGTCTTCGATGTCGTCGTCCTCGGGGTTCTCGGGAGGCGGCACGAGCCCGCGTTCAGCGGCCACTTCCGCCACGAGCGCCCACAGATCATCCGCGGGTTCGGTCTCGGCCACGAGGCGAGCGAACTGTGGCACGGTGAACGTGGCCCGGGAGGCGCGGGGGAGCAGTCGGGCGACGTCGCTGCGGTGCGCTCTCGTCGCCGTGAGGATGAGATCGGCGTCGGCGACGATGTCGCGATCCAGCTGCCGCGGGACGTGGCCGCTCGGATCCCCTCCCAAGCGGCGGGACTGCTCGATGACCTCTGCGGGCATGACGAGCTCGGGCTCCATGCCCGTTCCGGCGCTCGACACGCGGATGAGGTGGCCGCCTGCGGTGACCCCTGCCTCGTCGAGTCGGGCGGTCAGCAGCTGAGCCCCGAGTGCGGAGCGGCAGATGTTGCCGGTGCAGACGAACAGGATCGAGAACGGACGCGTGCCCGTCGCCGTCGTGCCGTCGGTCACGCCTTCACATCCTCGGTGTAGCCGTAGCCGGCTCCGTACCCGTAGCGCGAATAGCCGTAGGCGTCGGGGCCCTTGGTCGGGACCATGGTCATGACGAGACCGGACACCGAGGCGTTGACGTGCGCGAGGGACTCGAGGGCGCCCTTCAACTGGTTCTTGTGCGTCCGGCCGGCGGCGACGATGACCAGCGCGCCGCCCGTGTGCCGGGCGAGGAGTGCGCCGTCGGTGACGGGGAGCAGTGGCGGTGCGTCGATGAGGACGTAGTCGAACTGCTTCTCGAGACCGGAGATGAGCTTCTGCATCACACTCGAGCCGAGCAGCTCGCTCGGGTTGGGGGGGATCGCGCCGGCGGGGAGGACGGTGAGCGCACCGCGGCCCCAAGGCTGCATGGTGTCCTCGAGCGTCGCCCGACGGATGAGGACATCGCTGAGCCCGACAGCGCCCTCGAGGTCGAAGTACGACGCGAGCTTCGGACGGCGGAGGTCCGCGTCGATGATGATGACGCGGTGACCGGCATCCGCCAGAGCGATCGCGAGGTTCGCCGCTGTCGTGCTCTTGCCCTCGCTCTGGATGGAGGAGGTGATGACGTAGCTGCGGGGCTGATCGCTGACGTCGAGGAACTGCAGGTTGGTGCGCAGGCTGCGGAACGACTCGGCGCGGGGGCTCTTCGGGTCGGCCTGGACGATGAGGGGGCGCTGTTTCGCCTTCGGGTCGAAGGCGATGCCGCCCATGAGCGGAATGTCGGTCAGCGACTCGACATCGCGTTCGTTGCGGATGCGCGTGTCGAGCGTTTCGCGGAGGACCGCGAACGCGATCCCGAGGGCAAGTCCGACCAGGACGCCCAGGGCGAGGTTCAGCGGCACGTTCGGACTGCCGGGCGCCGTCGGCACATTGGCCTCCTGCACGCGGGTCAGTTTCACCGGACTGGTTGCTCCGTCGTCCGTGCTCTCGATTTTCGCGACGACGCCGGTGAGGCTCTCGGCGGTGGTGTTGGCCAGCTCTGCCGCGAGCACCGGGTCCTCGCTCGTTGCGGTGATCTGGATGATCGTCGTGTCTGGCGTCGCGACGGCGGACACCTGCCCACCCAGTTGTCCGACCGTGATGTTGAGCTCGAGAGCCGCGATGACGGGCTGCAGGACGATCGGCGTGCTCACCAGGTTGACGTAGGTCTTCACACGCTGCTGCGAGTAGGTGTTGCCCTGGGCGAGGTCGGAGACGTTGTCGCTCGACTGCGTGGACACGAACACCTTTGCCGAGGAGCTGTATTCGGGAGTCTTGGCGAGCGAGTATGCAGCTGCGGCGGCGACACCGACCAGAGCAAGAGCGACAATGAGCGCCCAATACTTGCGAAGGACACGGAGGTAGTCACTGAGCTCCACGCGGTGGCTTCCGATCGATGAGGAGGAGAGCGGTTCGCCCTGCTGCCAAGGCGTGCCCCGAACAGGGCGTTGGGAGCCATGCTGCCATAAACCGACGCCTGTTCCCGAGCGGCCGTGTCATGAAGGTGATCGATTGCCGTAGTTTGCTCTCGTGACGAACCCAGGTGAACCGACCCAGCACGATGATCAGCCCATCGCGAGATCACGACTCGTCATCGCGTCGATCGGGTTCGTTGCGACGGTGATCCTCGTGCTGGCGTTCCCCGCCGGTGTTCGGATCCCCGGGCCGTTCTCCCCGCTGAGCGGCTACCTGCTCGTCTGGCTGCCGCTCCTAGTGACGCTGCTCGTCGTCGGGCTCACGCCGCGATGGCGCCTGGTGACGTCGGCGGTCCGTTGGAGCATCCGGCCCATCGACCTCCTGTGGGGCGCGGCCGCCGGATTCGTGCTCCGGATCGCGGTGAGTTCCCTCGAGATCCTCTTCTACGGCGGGCTGCCGGCGACGGCCGGCGGTGCCGTCCCGTTGGACACCGTCGATCAGGTGATGTTCTTCATCGTCGCCCTCCTCGCCGCGGTCGCGCTCGCTCCGATCATCGAGGAGCTGTTCTTCCGCGGACTCGTCCTGCCCTCGGTGATCGGAACGCTTCGGGGCGGTCGCTGGATCGCTGTCGTGATCAGCGGTCTGCTCTTCGCGATCCTGCACCTCCTCGTCGTGACCACCGTCGCCCAGGCGATCGTCGTCGGGGTCGGAACCCTACTCGTTGGCCTGGCCGCGGGGAGCTTGGCCGTCGTGACTGGTCGACTCGGCCCGGCGATCGTCACGCACGTCGTTTTCAACACGTCGATCCTCGCTCTCGGTCTTACCGCCGTGACCGGTGGTACCGGCGTCGTGATTGAATAACCCCCATGCCGGCACCCGAACCCGACAATCGTCGTTCATCCTCCTCAAGCTCCTCCCGATCCTCGTCGCGGAGTCGCCGAAGCACGAATGCTCGTTCGCGTGCCCGCCGCCGGGAAAATGCAGACCCGGAGCGCCTCCGCGCACGCCGTCGTCGGACGGCCCTCATCGTGTCGGGTGTGCTCGTCCTGCTTCTTGCTGCCGTCGCATGGATCGGTGTTCGCGCGTTCCTCGCGAAGGGGGAGTTGGAGGCCGCAGTGCCCCTCGCCCAGCAGGTCCGGGAGCAGGTCCTCGCCGGAGACGCCCCTGCCGCTGGGAAGACCGCCCGTGAGCTCGCCTCGCATGCGCGTGAGGCTGCGGCGCTGACGAGCGACCCCATCTGGCGCGCTGCCGAGATCGTGCCGTGGATCGGACCCAACCTCTCGGCCGTGCGCAACCTTGCCGGTGCGACCGACGAGGTCGCCGTCGGAGCCATCTCGCCGCTCGTCAACCTCTCCGGTTCTCTTCGTCCCGACCTCTTCAAGCCGGTCGACGGCGCGGTGCCACTGCAGCCGATGATCGACGCGCAGCAGGACGTCCGTTCCGCCGACGATGCCCTGGAGAGCGCTGCTCAGCGCGTCCGCGGCATCGACCAGTCCTCGCTGATCAGCCAGGTGTCTGCAGCCGTCGATCAGCTCGGGCCGGTGCTCACAGAGACGGCGGACACGGTCGACGCTGCACGCCGCGCGATCGACCTCCTCCCGGCGATGCTCGGTGCGAATGGCCCGCGCAACTACCTGATCATGTTCCAGAACCCGGCCGAGCCACGCGCGGGCGGCGGCAACCCCGGAGCCCTCGCGCTCATCGGAACCGACGGGGGTCGGATCTCGCTCCTTCAGCAGGCGACGTCAGGCGACTTCCCTCGGTTCCCCGAGCCCGTCCTGCCGCTGACCACTGAGACCGCAGGCATTTACGGCAATATCACGGGGCGTTTCATCCAGGACGTCACACTCACCCCCCGGTTCGACGTTTCGGCTGAACTCGCATCGGAGATGTGGTTCCAGCGGTTCGGGACGCGAGCCGACGGCGTGCTTAGCATCGACCCGGTCGCCCTGGGGTATCTTTTGGCGGCAACCGGTCCAATCGACCTGCCGTCGGGTGACCAACTGACGGCTGAGAATGCGGCGGACCTGTTGCTCAACCAGGTCTACCAGCGATACCCGGCTGGAGCGGAACAGGACGCCTTCTTCGCCGCAGCGTCTGCCGCGGTCTTCACCCGCATCTCAACGGGGAACTTCGATGCCACGAAGCTGGTGGAAGCACTCGCGAAGGCGGGCGACGAGCGCCGGGTACTGGTGTGGAACGCGTCTGAGGAGGAGCAGCTCCTCCTCGCCGATACGAGCCTGACCGACATGCTCCCGACGAAGGAGCAGCAGGCGGACGCCTTCGGGGTCTACATCAACGACGCGACCGGCAGCAAGATGGGCTACTACCTCGACGTGCAGACGGAGAGTGGCATAGCACAGTGTGGTTCCGGGGGACAGGTCCTCGGATTGCGTCTGAAGTTTACGAACACGGCGCCGGCGGATGCTGCGACGTCGTTGAGTGACTACATCACGGGTGCAGGCATCTATGGGGTCACGCCAGGGAACTTCAACTTCAAAGTCGCGGTCTACTCGCCGCCAGGGTCGTACACCGAGGGAATTCAGCGTGATGGTGCGGATCTCCCGGTGCAGCCGGCGCTGGATGGCGACTTCCCGCTGTCACAGTTCCGACTCGAGTTGGCCCCCGGTGAGAGCACGACGATCGACGTCGCGGTCTCCACCTCCGGCGTGTCGAAGCAGCCATTTGTCGTCTCGACCCCCAAACTTCATCTTTTCGAAACACAACAACTGGCGCTTACCTGCGAATTTGCCGTACAGTGATGCGTGTTGTCGGATTTGAACCGTTTTCGGGGGGCTTCGGATACGACGCAATTACTCTTCGTCACGACGCGGCTGGTCGTGGCGGTAGCTACAGCTCTGTCAGTTACAGCACTGTCAACCGACCAGTCTCCAAGGGGAATCCACACATGCTCAAGAAAATCACCGCGGTCTTCGCGCTGGCCCTCGCTGGCCTCTTCGTCGCTCCACTCGCTGCGAACGCCTCGTACGTTCCCGGCGCCGACATCGTCGTCACCGGCGATGTCACGCCCGGCGGCACCTTCGTCGTGACCTTCACGGACGGCGCCTTCCAGCCGAACGAGGACGTCTCGCTCGCCCTGACCGGTGAGAACGCGACCGGTGCGACCCTCGCGGCCGTCGACACCAAGACGCTCGTCAAGACGGCTTCGGCCACTGGCTCGGTCTCGCTGACCGTCACCCTCCCGACCAACGCGACCGGCACCTACACGGTGACCGGCACCGGCCTCTCCTCGCAGATCATCGGCACCACGACCGTCACGGTCCGTGCAGCTGCTGGTGGCGGCGCTGGTGGCACCGGTGGTGGCGGCCTCGCCGACACCGGTTTCAACACCCCGGCCTTCCTCGTGTGGGGCGCTGCTGGTGCAGTCGTCCTCGGCGCAGCACTCATCGCGGTCCTCGTGATGATGCGTCGTCAGCGCGCTGGCCTCGCCGCGTAACACCCTCTCGGTCCACGGACCAACACAGAACGGCCGGTGCAGATGCACCGGCCGTTCTGTCGTTCCCGACACCTACGCGTCGTCGCTGGGATGGTCGGGATCCTCTTCCTGGTTGAAGTTCGAGGCGTCGGGGTCGTGGCCGACCGCCAGGCCGTCCTCGCTGTTGGGGATCGTCTGGTTCTCGCCCAGGCCGTCCGGCTTCGGGGTGCCCTCACTCGAGGTGCTGTCGGTGTCGTTCGTCTCGTTCGTCATGGGGAGAGATTAAGAGGTACAGCTCCGGAGACGAGCAGGGTTGACAGGATGCGCGGGTGCCCTTCGACAGGCTCAGGGACCGGAGCCGGGCTCAGGGACCGGAGCCGGGCTCAGGGACCGGAGCCGGGCTCAGGGACCGGAGCCGGGCTCAGGGACCGGAGATGGGCTCAGGGACCGGAGATGGGCCTGCGAAACGTGGACAGCCGGGACATACCCCCTTCCAGGGGTCAGGCAATGGGCAATACCCTTCGACCAGCCTGGGTCCGGCCGTCGGATCCTCCCGTGACCCGAAACGAGCATCATGACCATGAACATCGGCAACAAGTCCGTCCCCACCCCCATCGCGATCTCCTTCTGGCTGTGGGTCGTCGTCGCCGTCCTCCTCGTCATCTCCGGCATCCTCACCGCCACCTCACCCGCCGAGGAGGCCGCCGCCGCCCGCCTCAACCTGCCCGTGCCTACCGAGGTCATGACCATCTCCTCCGGCATCGGCTCGTTCATCGGCGCCGCACTCCACGTGCTCTTTGCCTGGTTCATGGCGCAAGGACGCAACTGGGCCCGCGTGATCCTCACGATCTTCGGCGTGCTGTCCGTCCTCGGCTCGATCGCCTCCATCTTCGTCGGCAACATCCTCGCGATCATCGTTGTCATCGTGACCATCGTCGCCGTCGTCGAGATGTACCTCCCGGCAGCACGGGCGCACTTCTCCCGACCCGTCCGATGACCACCGGACAGACCGAGCCGTCACCGACCCCACGTCAGCGACGAGCCGAGGACCGCCGGGCCACCGCCGCCTTGCCCTACACCCCACCGGACGGCAGCCGATGGGGAGCCGGCACCGCCCTGATCGTCCTCGTCATCACCCTGGCGCTCCTCGCCGTCCTGCGCGGCGCGCTCCCCGCCGTCCTCGGCGACACCCAACTCGCCGACCTCCTGCTCTGGACCGTCTTCTACGGCGGCATCCTCATCGCCTTGGCCATCGTCTGCAAACGCTTTGGCACCGGATCCTGGGTCACGGACTTCGGGCTGCAGTTCCGCTGGTTCGACGTCTTCATCGGCCTCGGCTCGGCGATCGGCATCCGGCTCATCGCCGGCATGATCGACGGCTTCGTCATCACCCTCATGGGCGGAACGCCGAAGTCGAACCTGGCGCCCCCGGCCCCCGAGATCGGGTGGGTGATCCTCAACTCGGTCATCGCCGTCGCCATCGTCGCCCCCATCTGCGAAGAGCTCCTCTTCCGCGGGCTGCTGCTCCGGGGCTTCCGGAACACCATCCTGCGCGGGCGAGCGTCCAGCGCCGTCCGCGGTGGCGCGGGTGCGACCCCATCCACCTCACGACGCCGCACCGCAGCCGTGGTGTCCGTCGGCGCGAGCGCACTCCTGTTCGCCGCCGTCCACCTCTACGAGGGTTGGGGCAGCCCGATCACCATGGTGACCCTCGGCCTCACCATCCTCGTGCTCGGCGTCGTCAACGGCGTGTATGCCGCCACCACCAAGCGACTCGGCCCCGGCATCTGGACCCACATGTGGTTCAACGGCATGGCCGCCGCGCTCGTGATCGCCGGGGGCGGGACGAGCTGACCGGCCGCGGTCCCTGAGCGTGTGCCCTTCGACAGGCTCAGGGACCGGGGGTGGCGCCCTTCGACAGGCTCAGGGACCGGGGGTGGCGCCATTCGACAGGCGCAGGGACCGGGGGTGGGGCCATTCGACAGGCGCAGGGACCGGGGGTGGGGCCATTCGACAGGCGCAGGGACCGGGGGTGGCGCCATTCGACAGGCTCGGGGACCGGGGGTGGTGCCCTTCGACAGGCTCGGGGACCGGGGTTGGTGCCCTTCGACGGGCTCAGAGACCGGAGCACGGCGCCCTTCGACGGGCTCCGGGACCGGGGGTGGGTCAGGACGAGGGGTGCCGCTCCCGACGCTCGTAGGCGGCATCCGCGGCGAGCACGGCACGCACTCGGGCCAGATCGAACTTCGGGCGACGCTCGAAGTCGAAGATCCCGTTCTGCTCCTGGAAGGTGTCGGTGAGCTGCGTGTAGCAGTAACCGAACATGTTCTCGTCGTCGGTGAGCACCCGCACGAGCCCGGCGAACCGCTCGTGGAACTCCTCGACCGACGCCACCCGTGCTCCGTACCCCCACGAATCCCCATCGGCATCGGCCGCGGCGAGCTCCGCGTTCCACCAGATGCCGCCGAACTCCGACACGAAGAACGGCTGCCCCTCGTACGGCAGGGAGATGACCCGTCCGTCCTCGAGGTTCGTGAACGGCTCGCCCGCCCCGACACCGCCCTGCTCGACCGCGAAGGCCGCCGGATCCTGCTCGTAGGAGTGCGCATCCCAGACGTCGGTCTCGCGCACCCGGTGGGCGTAACCCGATGCGTCGATCACGGGACGGCTCGGGTCGATGAGCTTCGTCGCGAGGAACATCCCGCGCGTGACGTCGTCGAGCACCGTCAGGCGGTCGTGCAACGTCTGGTGCGTCTCGTTCAACGGGCACCAGCCGATGATCGACGGGTGGTTCACGTCACGCTCCAAGGCTTCGACCCACTGCGTGATGAACGACGCGGTCGGCCCCTGGTTGTGGCCGACGGTACCGGCACCCGACACCCCCCAGTCGCCGAACTCGCCCCACACCAGATAGCCGAGCCGGTCCGCGTGATAGAGGTAGCGCTCCTCGAACACCTTCTGGTGCAGCCGAGCACCGTTGAACCCCGCCTCCATCCCGAGCGTGATGTCGGCGACCAGCGCCTCGTCGTCCGGTGCCGTCATGAGTGAGGACGGCCAGTAGCCCTGGTCGAGCACGAGCCGCTGAAACACGTGCTCGCCGTTGATGAGCACGGCGGTGCCGTCGATCGCGATGCTCCGGAGTCCCGCGTAGCTGGACACCCGGTCGGTGACCTCGCCCGCGCCGTCTTGGATGACGATCTCGAGCGTGTAGAGGAAGGGGTCGCTCGGACTCCACGACCGCACGTGCTCCCGCGGGACGTCGAGCCGGAGCGACGGCGACATCGTCGAACCGAGGCCGACGGTCTCCTCGGCGACGACGACCCCGTCGGCCGACAGCGTCACGGTCGCCGTCGCGCTTGCACGGTTCCGGCTGGGGACGAGCGTGCAGTCGAAGCGGCCCGCGTCAGCATCGGGCACGGCGGTGAACCGCCGCAGGTGCAGCTCGTCGACGGCCTCCACCCACACCGTCTGCCAGATGCCGGTGGTGCGCGTGTAGTAGCAGTCGGTGTTGCCGTACCAGGTGGCCTGCTTGCCCCCGGCCTTCAGCTCATGCCGGGAGTCGCGAGCCCGGACGACGATCTCCAGCTCCTGGCCGGGCTCGACTGCGCCGAGCGGCACGCGAATCGGTGTGAACCCACCCCGATGCCGCATCGCCTCCACGCCGTCGACCCACACCGTCGTGTCGTGGTCGACGGCACTGAAGTGCAGCACGGCGCGTGTGCCCGGCCAGTCGGCCGGGACCGTGAACCGTGTCCGGTACCAGACCGCCTCCATGAAGTCCGTGTGCTCGACCCCGGACGCGCTCGACTCCGGGGCGAACGGCACGAGGATCCGATCGGACAGCTCACGCCCGAGGAGTCCTCGCTCGAGGCCGCTGTCACCGGCGTCGATCTCGAACTCCCACAAGCCGTTGAGGTTCATCCAGCCGTCACGGACGAGTTGCGGCCGCGGGTACTCGGGGCGCGGCGTCGGGCCGGCATCGGGCCGTCCGTTCGGAAGCGGTGTGGGGAAGCGGAGCGGGTGCGTCATGTGTCAATCCGATGGTCGTTGCGGGTGGTGGGCCCTTCGACAGGCTCAGGGACCGGATGCGGTTCAGGGACCGGGTGCGGTTCAGGGACCGGGTGCGGTTCAGGGACCGGGTGCGGTTCAGGGACCGGGTGCGGCTCGGGGACCGGATGCGGCTCAGGGACCGGATGCGGTCCTCGGTCCCTGAGCCTGTCGAAGGGCGGTCGGGGAGGCGCTACCTGGCGTCGTCGACGGCCTTGGTGAGTTCGGCGACGAACGCCTCGGCCGCCTCCTTCGGCGTGGTCTTGCCGAACTGCACGTCCTGGTTGTACCGACCGAGGATCTCCTCGCTGTCACCACCACCCACGGGCGTGATCGCGGGAGCCGGTCCGGACGCCTCACGGGCGGCGTCCACGACACCGGCGACGATCGTGTCGGTGGCCGTCAGGTCGGGTTCGATCGCCTCCTGGAACGCCGGGTTGGCGGGCATGCCGCGCTCGGTGCCGAACAGCTTCGCGACCTCGGTGTCGGTGGTGAGGAAGTCGACCAGCAGGGCGGCCTCCGCCGGGTGCTCCGAGGTCGACGACACCGACCAGTACATTGCGGGCTTCAGGTACTGGAAGCCCTCCGAGGCGTCGGGCGCGGCCGGGAACGGCAGCAGGTCGAGCTGGTGGTCGGGCGCGGCGGCCTGGAACGCTGTGAGCACGGCGGACGGCTGGAAGTTCATCGCGACCTTGCCGGTGCTGATGTCCATGAGGTCGATCGCGACCCCGTTGCCCTCAGCCAGCTGCGCGGCACCGGGGGCGGCACCGCTCGTGATCTGGTCGAGCGCGTACTGCCAGTACTCCTCCACGACCTCGGGCTTCAGGATGACCTTGCCGTCCTTGTCGTAGATGTCGTTGCCGTGCTGCCTGGCCCAGAGGGTGAGGGTCGGCATGTCGCCACCGAAGGGGGAGATGCCGTGGACGGCGCCACCAGAGGCCTCCGTCACCTGCAGGGCGACCTCGTTGAGCTCGTCCCACGTCCACGTGGTCGAGTCGGGCGGCGTGATGCCGTACTGCTCGAAGATGGAGCGGTTGACCATGAGTCCGACGGTGCCGACACCGATCGGGACGCCGTACAGCTCGTCCTTGACACGGCCCTGGTCGAGCACCTCGTCGCTGAGGGCCGAGGTGTCGAGGAACTCGTCGAGCTCGTCGAGGTTCGCGAGCGCGCCGCGTTGCGCATACGAGGCGAGGTACAGCTGGTCGAACTGCATCACGTCGGGAGCGTCGCCACCGGCGACCGTGGTGGCGAGCTTGTCCCAGTAGCCACCCCACTCCGTCGACTGCCCCTTCACGGTGATGTTCGGGTACTTCTCTTCGAAGAGGTCGATGGCCGCGCGGGTGCGCTCGTCGCGGGCGGCGGCACCCCACCAGTTGAAGGTGATGGTAACGTCCTCGTCGCTGAGCGCGGCGTCGCTGTTCCCGCCGCCGACGGCACAGCCGCTCAGGGCGAGGGCGGAGACGACGGTGGCGGCCGCGAAGCCGAGGAAGCGGTACCTGGATCGTGGGTGGCGTTGCATGATGCTCCTTTGCATGGGGTGGATGGTGGACGGTCAGCTCGCGGCGGTGATCGCCGCGCGCAGTTCCTCGATGTAGGCCTTCGCCGCCTCGGCGGTCGTCTTCCGGCCGAACTGGACGTCCTGGTTGTACCGGGCGAGCATCGCCTCGGCGTCCTCCGCCCCGACCGGCGTGATGCCGGGGGCATCGCCGGACAACGCCGTCGCGGATTCGATGGCGTCGGCGACGATCCGGTCCCCTGGCGTGAGGTCCGGGGCGACCGCCTCCTGGAACGTCGGCGTAGCCGGCATACCGCGCTCGGTGCCGAACAGCTTCGCGACGGCCGGTTCGGACGTCAGGAAGTCGATGAGCAGCGCCGCTTCCGCCGGGTGCTCGGACTGCGACGAGACCGTCCAGTACATCGACGGCCGGACGTACATGTAGCCGTCGGTCGCATCCGCGTCGGCCGGGATCGGGACGAGGTCGAACTCGGTGCCCGGCGCGGCGGCCAGATAGGCGGTGACGAGGGCTGACGGGGCGAAGGTGAACGCGGTCCGACCTGTCGCGATGTCCGACAGGTCGAGCGCTGAGCCCGACTGTTCGGCGAGCTGCGACGCCGAGGGCGCTGCACCGCTCTCGATCTGGCCGAGGGCGTAGTCCCAGTATTCGGACAGCACGGACTCCTCCAGGATGAATTCGCCCTCGGTGTCGTAGACGTCGTTGCCGTGCTGCCGAGCCCACAGGGTGAGCGTCGGCATGTCGCCGCCGAACGGCGAGATGCCGTGCACGGCGCCGCCGGAGGCCTCCGTCACCGCGAGTGCCGTGGCCGTCAGGTCGTCCCACGTCCACGTCGTCGGGTCGGGGAGCTCGATGCCGTACTGCGCCAGCACGGTCGTGTTCACCAGGACGCCCGTCGAGCCGACGCCGGCCGGGACCCCGTGCAGCGAGCCGTCGACGCGACCCTGGTCGAGCAGCGCCGCCGGGAACTCGGAGGTGTCGAGGACCTCGCCGAACTCGTCCACGTTCGCGAGTGCACCCCGCTGGGCGTAGGAGGAGAGGTGTGTCTGGTCGAACTGCATCACGTCGGGCGCGTTCCCGCCGGCCGCGGTCGTCGCCAGCTTGTCCCAGTACCCGCCCCACTCCGTGGACTGGGCCTTCACGGTGATGTTCGGGTACTCCTCCTCGAAGAGGTCGATGGCTGCACGGGTGCGCTCGTCGCGCGCACTGGCTCCCCACCACGCGAAGGAGATGGTGACGTCCTCGTCGCTGAGGGCGGCGTCGCTGTTCCCGGCGCCGCCGACGGCGCAGCCGCTCAGGGCGATGGCCGCGACGGTGGTGGTCGCCGCAGCGGCGAGGATGCGGGAACGGGATCGGGGGTGGCGTTGCATGATGCTCCTTCGGGAGGGATGGAACGGATGGAGGACGGCCCTTCGACAAGCTCAGGGACCGGGGTCGTAGCTCAGGGACCGGAGACCGGTGGCGACTCAGGGACCGGAGACCGGCGGCGGCTCAGGGGTCGGAGGCGACTCAGGGCGGGCGCGACTACTTGCCGCCGGTCGTGGCGATGCCCCGGAGGAGGAAGCGTTGACCGAACAGGAAGGCCAGGAACACCGGGAGGAGGGTGACTACACTCATCGCGAAGAGCGCGCCGTAGTCGGATTGCGACTGGGTGTCGACGAACGAGCGGAGGGCGACCGACGAGGTGTACTTGTCGGGGTCCGTGACGAAGATGAGCTGTCCGAAGAAGTCGTTCCACGTCCAGATGAAGGTGAAGATGGCCGTGGTCGCGAGCGCCGGCGTCATGAGCGGCAACATGATCTGCCCGAAGATCCGCAGGTGTCCGGCGCCGTCGATGCGTGCTGCCTCATCGAGTTCCCGGGGGATGCCGCGGATGAACTGCACCATGAGGAAGATGAAGAACGCGTCCGTCGCGAGGAACTTCGGGACGATGAGCGGCAGGTAGGTGTTGATCCAGTCGAGCTGGGCGAAGATCACGTACTGGGGGATGATCAGCACGTGGATCGGCAGCATCATCGTGAGCAGCATCGCCGCGAAGGCGAAGCGCTTGAACCGGAACCGCAGCCGGGCGAAGGCGTACGCCGCGAGCGAGCAGGTGAGCAGGTTGCCGATGATGGAGCCGACGACGACGATTGCCGAGTTCGCGAGGTAGCTGCCGAAGGGCTGCGCGAGCGCGTTCCACCCGTTCGTGTAGTTCGACGCCTCGAAGGTGTCGAGGACGAGCCCCGGGTTGTCGAAGATGAAGCCGTTCGGGCGGAGGGACGACACGACCATCCACAGCACCGGGTAGAGCATCAGGAGGCCGAGCAGGATCAGGCCCGCGTGCTTGCCGATGCTCGAGATCCGTTGCCGGCGCAGGAGCTTGGCACGTTGTACGTCACCGCGGGCGCGTCGGGCGGCGGCGTCGGGGGAGAGACCGTCGTCGTCAGCAGCGGACGGTCGGGTCTGCAGGTCAGTCATCGTAGAACACCCAATACTTCGAGGCCCAGAAGTTGATGGCCGTGGCGGCGGCGATGATGATGAGCAGGAGCCACGCGATCGCCGACGCGTACCCCATCTGGAAGCTGCCGAAGCCCTTCTGGTACAGGTACAGCGTGATGAACAGGGTCGAGTCGGAAGGTCCGCCCGATCCGTTCGACACGACGTAGGCCTGCGTGAACGACTGGAAGGCGCCGATGATGCCGAGCACGAGGTTGAAGAAGATGATCGGGCTGAGCAACGGCAGCGTTATCGAGCGGAACTGCGTCCAGCGCCCGGCGCCGTCGGTCGACGCCGCCTCGTAGTACTGACGCGGGATCTGGCGCAGGCCGGCGAGGAAGATCACCATCGGAGCACCGAACGTCCAGACGTGCAGGATGATCAGCGTCGACAGCGCGGTGTCGGGCTCCGAGATCCACCCGGGCCCCTCGATGCCGAAGACGGCGAGCAGGGCGTTGACGAGGCCGCTGGAGCCGAACACGAGCCGCCAGAGGACGGCGATCGCGACGCTGCCACCGAGGAGCGACGGCAGGTACAGCACCGAGCGGTAGAACGAGAGGCCTCGCAGCCCGCGATCGAGGAGGACTGCGATCCCGAGGGCCACGATCAGCTGCAGGGGCACCGAGACGATGACGTAGGTGAGGGTCACGCCGAGGGACTGGTGGAGGCGTGGGTCCTCGACCATCCGCTGCGCGTTCTCCAACCCGGTGAAGTTCGGGTTCTGCAGGAGGTTGTAGTCGGTGAACGACAGGTACAGGGAGACGAGCACCGGGCCGAGGGTGATGGCGAGGAACCCGATGATCCACGGCCCCAGGAAGAGCAGCGCCACCCGGTTGTCCCGGAACTCGGAGGCGTCGCGGTGCTTGACCGCCCCCTTCGGCGTCCGCAGGGCACGCAGCTCGTTGAGTGCGCTCACGAGACGGCTCGGAGGTTCGGTGGTGGGTTCTCGTACATGCTGCGCATCTCCTTCGACTCGCTGCGACCGTGCTGACAGGGAGACACGCTAACCGCTTGTGCTACGTAGCACAAGACCGTGTTGGAAATCGGTTGCCGTCTCATTGGGCCGCGGTTGTCGGACGAGTACGCTTACCTCGAGGGACGCGCCGTGGAGGGCGCGCAAACGCTGAGGAGGCGCCGATGGCAGTGACCGCACGGGACGTCGCCCGCGCTGCCGGCGTCTCCCAGCGCACCGTCTCCGACGTCGTGAACCTGCCCGGGCGCGTGGGCGCGGAGACCCGGAAACGGGTGCAAGCAGTCATCGATGAACTCGGATACCGGCCCAACCCGCACGCGAGAGGCCTCCGGAACAACCGCAGTGGGCTCATCGCGCTCGTCGTCCCCGAGCTCGACGTGCCCTACTTCTCGGACCTCGCTCGCTGCCTGATCCCCGAGCTCACCAAGCGTTCGCTCACCCTCGTCGTCGACCAGACGAACGGCGACCCTGAGCGCGAGCGCGCGGTCTTGACCGGGGGCGCGGTGTCGTCGACCTTCGACGGGGTCCTGCTCAATGCGCTCAGTCTCACGCAGGACGACATCAAAGCCGCCGCGGCCACCCAGCCGATCGTCCTCCTCGGCGAGCGCGACTACGGCGACAGCACCGACCACGTCGCCGTCGACGGTGCGGAAGCGGCCTACGTCGCCACCCGCCATCTGATCGAACGCGGGTGTACGCGGATCGGCGCCATCGGTCGGCAGCCGCATTCGACGGGCACGGCGAAGCAGCGTGTGGACGGCTTCACGCGGGCGATGCAGGAAGCCGGACTCGACCCGAACCGGTATATGGCAGAAGGGGAATACGACCGCGCGAGCGGCGCGGCCGTCATGGGCGGCATGCTCGACGCGGCCGAACCGCCCGACGGGGTCTTCTGCTTCAACGACCTCATGGCGCTCGGTGCGATGCGCGCGGCCTGGGACCGCGGCGTCGACATCCCCCGCGACCTCGCAGTGGTCGGCTTCGACGACATCGAGGACGGGCGCTTCGCGATGCGCTCGCTGACGACGATCGCCCCCGACAAGGAGGCCATCGCCCGGGAGGCCGTCGCGATGCTCGTCGAGCGCGTCGGCGGGCACGTCGGGCCGGGTCGACGCGTGCCGGCCGGCTTCGAGCTCATCGTGCGGGAGTCGTCGGCCGGGTGAGGTCGGGGGACCTTCGACACGCTCAGGGACCGAGCCCTTCGACAGGCTCAGGGACCAGTGGCCGGGCCCTTCGACAGGCTCAGGGACCGGAAGCGCTCAGAGGCCGGGACCGGAGGCGCTCAGGGGACGATCGCGCAGTTGCCGCTCGTGCCGAGGGCGTTGGATGTCCCGTTCACCAGTCGGTAGGGCGACGACCAGCTCGTCGAGGGGAGCGTCAGCCGGGCACCGACGTAGACGTTGGACCCGAGGAGTCCGCCCAGCAATCCGAGGCTGAACGTCGAGGTGACCGTGGTGGTCCCGCTCGTCGAAGTCGGCGAGATGACGGTGGGCGAGGTGAACGCCGCGCTCGACGAGTACGCGTAGTTGATGGTGTAGCCCGCGGGGATCGTGTACACGACCGTGTACGAGGACAGCAGCCCGACCACATTCGGGTTGAAGGTGCAGCTGGTGATCGCCGGTGACGGCACCCTGAACGCGGTGAAACTCCCGGAGCCCAGCTCCACGTCCGCCCAGGCCGCCTCGGTCTGCGCCGGCGCGGGCTGCGCCGCGAGGAGGAGCGCGGCGAGACCGACGATCGACACGAGGAGACGGCGGTGTCTCCCGTGTGGGCGCCGGGTCGAGCCCGCTCGCCAACGTCGATCCGTCACCACCGTCTCAGCGCGCATCCCTCATCGACCGGCCTTCGCCAGGCGGGACCGCTGACGCAGAGCGCCGACCCAGGCGGCGACCAGTCCGAGGATGACGGCTCCGGCCGCCGCCCAGATCGCGAGCTCGACGTTCGCGCCGGTGCGGGGGAGGGTGGTCATGGGCGAGGCCGACACGGACACGTCGTCACCGATGCCGTCCGCCACGACCGTCAGGGCGACCGAGGCGTCGGCAGCCGGGGTGGCGGCCGGCATCCGCACGTCGAAGCGGACCCACCAGGCCTCGCTGCTGCGCATGGACAGGACAGCGCGTTCGACACCGTCCACCGGCACGGGCATCTCGTCGAACAGGTGGGTGGCCGTGCCGTCGCAGCCGCTCGCCGTCCATCGGACGGAGCAGGCGTCGACCTCCATGACGAGGCCGAGTGCGGACGAACCGGATCCCACCATGGAGACGTCGATGGACCCGGGGGTCGCCGCCGGCTTCGTGTGGATGCCGACCTGCCAGGGTGTCGATCGGCCGGGGCCGAGGTTCTGCATGGCAGCCGGGTCGCCCACCGAGGTGAGGACGACGACCTCACCGGAGACGACGTCGACTCGCGGCTGCGCGTGCGCCGGAGCAGCCGCAGCGCCGAGCGCGAGCCCCGTCCCGAGGACCACGGCGACAGGGGTGGAGCGGAGCGCGGCGTGTCGAGCGGGACGCCGGTTCGGAGCCTCCGGAGCCTTGGCCGCCGTGGAGCGCCGACCACTGGTCCCGCCGGGCGGGTCGTTCCGTCCGGAACGTGGCCAGAACGCCCAGCCGACGAGCACCGAACAGGCGAGCGTCAGGCCGCCGAGGACCCACGGGTTGGAGAACCAGATGACGACGGCGGCGAGGCCGGGCACCGAGGCGAGGACGATCCTGACCGTGTCCACGCGGTAGGGCTCGGGATCCTCGGACAGGTTCGCGTCCCCCTGCATCGTGATCAGATGCTGCGTTCCCGGCGCACCGGTGCCGCCGTCCGTCACCGAGGTGACCCGGTGGGTCACGGGCAGCTGCCCGGGGCGGTCGACCGTCACGACGTCACCGACCCGGATCTCCGACGCGGGGATCTCACGCACGAGAGCGAGGGAACCGGTCGGGATGGTCGGGCTCATGGAACCCGTCTTGAACATGATGAGCGTGATGTTGAAGCAGGTGGCGAGGATCACGAGCACGATGCAGACCACGCCGCCGAGGGCCGCGAGGTTCAACAGGGTGCTCCCGACGACCGACGCCACCGAACGGCGGGGCCGCTGCCGTCCGGTGACGTCGATGGTGTCCGCGAGGGTCCGGGTCACGGTGCTCCGATCAGGAACTGGAGGTGCTGGTGAACTGCCACGTCACCGACGCCGTCCCACCCTGCGCCGAGGACGGGGCGTTCGCCTTGACCCGCACGTCGAAGCAGAACCGCACCGTGGAACCGGCCGCGGCGGCCAGCGCCCCGGACGCCGTCGGCGTGGCCGTACCGACGGCGAGCGTCGTCGTGTACGCGGGGACGGTCGCGGAGGTGAAGGCCGCCGAGTTGCAGGCGGTGGCGACGGGGGTGACGACCACGCGGTACTCGAGCTGAGGGAGCAGGGACCCGGTCGCCGTCGACGTGGAGGTGAGTGCCACGGTACCGCCGATGTTCGTGGCCGCCGTGGTGCGGATGTCGATGGTCGCGTACTGCGAGAGCGACGGTGACATCGCGACCGCGTTGAACGCCAGCGTGGCCGGGTTCGCCGCCTCATGTGCCGCCCACGTCGACGTCGCGGTCTGCGACTCCACGGCGAAGGTGCTCGCCGCGAACGTCGCCGCACCGAACTCGTCGTCGCTCCAGGCCGCCAACGTCAGCGAGGTGCCGACACCGAGGACGAGCGCCCCGGCCAGGGCGGCCCGCGTGCGCGTGTACCGGCCTCCCCGACGAGGGCTCTCCGTGCGATGGTGCCGCCCGAGGGCAGGCGAGTGGCGTCCCATGATGCCCGTCCGTCCCGCGACTACGGCAGCGGGGTCGTGGAGACGGCCGAGAACTCCCAGAGCACGGTGCCGCTCGGCGAGGCCTGGGGCAGCGTTGCGGCGGGCGTGACCTCGAAGCAGAGGAAGACTGGTGCCGTCGTGGCCCCGAGCGTGAAGATGTCGGCGGCTGTGCTCGTGGTCGTCGCGGCGTCCGTCACGAGCGCTTCACCCGCAGCGAAGCTCGTCGCGTCGCACCCGAAGGTGTCGGTCTCCACGACGGAGTAGGTGAGGGAGGAGGCGATCGGAGCGGCGCTGGACGCGGTGATGTCCACCGTCGCCGCATACGTCGACGCGGCGGTCAGCTGCACGGCGAAGCCGGCGTAGACGGGCTCCTCCGGGGCCAGGTTGTCGGCCTCGACCGCGAAGGTGAGGGGAGCGGCGGTTGCGTCGGTCGGGTGCTCCGTGAACGCGGTGCCGTCGGTGCTGCCCTCGATGCTGAACGCACCTCCGGCGAAGACGCCCGTCGCGAACTCCGAGTCGTTCCAAGCGGCGAGGGTGATCGCCGCACCGACACCGAGGACGAGCCCGCCCGCGAGGATCGCTTTGGCCCGCTTGCTGCGGAGGCCGCGCGCCGGCGAGTCTGCAGCGTTCGCCGCTGGGGCTTCGGTGGTGGTGTCGATGGTCATGGAAGCCCCCTGGAGTCCGGCGATGGCACCTCGTGCCACCTGCTGGTGTCTGGCACGGGGAGACGTCCTCCACGCATCTCTCGACACTCACAGGACGATAAGCAGGACGCCCTGGTGTTGTCACCAGTAGTGGGGTACTGGTGATCCGTCGCCGCTACCGGGAAAACTGCGGAGACGGACCGCGCCGCCGCAGCGCCGCAGGCATCACGCCTCGCGCTGCACCGACTGGGCCACGATCCGGCCGAGGTCCCGTCGGCGTCCGGCGCCCACCTTCGTCCGTGCCTGCAGCACGTGCGACTCCACCGTCCGCACACTGAGGAACAGTCGGGTCGCGATCTCCTGGTTGCTGAGCCCCTGGGCGATGAGCATCCCCACCTCCAGCTCGCGTCGGGTCAGCGAACTGAGGTCCGCGGATTCCCCGCCCTCGCTGGTCCCGGTGTCGGTCTCGAGGTAGGCGAGCGGCGCGTGCGACGGTGGAGGCGCCGGGATCGACGGGACCGCGGCGGTGTCGTTCCGGAAGGAGACGAAGACCGGCGACGGCGGCGCGACCGAGGTCCAACCGAGCACGACCTCCGATGACGCCCTCGGAGCGGCGTCGGTCAACGCGGCGGCCCGCTCGGCGCACCGACGGGCGTGCTGCGGCCTGCCTTGAGCGGTGTGGAGCCGTTCGGCGAGCTGATGCGCGCCGATGGCCCGATGGCGTGCGCCCAACTCTTCGAGGGAGCAGGCCGCCTCCTCGGCTCGGGTCGCGTCGCCGGCAGCCCCCGCCTCGAGGAGGAGCAGCAGTGCGCCCTGGAGCGGGGTGAGCTCGTTCGCCCGGGCGTCGGCGACCCACTCGAAGGCCTCCGCCGGCTCCGCGCCCACCGCCGAGACGAGGCAGGCGGCGTAGAGCCGTTCCGTCAGTGGCTTCGCGGCGGACTGGGCCAAGCGATGGAGGTGGACCCGCGCTGCGTCGAGCTTGCCGTTCGACATCAGGAGGCTGAAGTCGGCCATGTCGGCCAAGTAGGAGAGGGCCGTGGAGGAGTCGATGAGCTGCTGGTCCTCGGCGGTGCGACGCTCCATCGCCTCGTCCAGGTGACCGGTCTGGGCGAGTGCGCTGACCATGAGCAGGCCGAGCTGCGTGTGCACTTCCGGAGGCACGGTGGAGTCGAGCATCCGTTCGACGATCCGGAGGTCGGCCAGTGCCCGTTCCGGTCGTCCGTCGAACAACGCCAACTGCGCGCCCAGGATCCCGACGATGCTCTGATCGATGGTCGACAACCGGCCGGTACCCCGTTCGGCCCGTTCCGCGAACTCGTCGAGGTACCGGGCGAAGCCGGCCCAGGACAGCCCCACGAAGAGACGGATGGTGCCCGCCGCCAGCACGTACATCGCGCTGGCGTCCCGGATCGCGTGGGAGAGGGGGCGTGCGGAACTGTACGGCACGGCCCGGTACACCGCGTCGCCCAGCTGGAACAGGTCACGGAGTTCGGATGGGGTGGAGCGCATGCCGAGGCGAGTCAGGAGCGCGGCTGCCGCGTACAGTCGCGAGGACTGCGACGCTTCGGTGTCGCGCAGGACCTTCCAGAAGACCGCGTCGCTGACGCTCGGACCCTGCTCGTGCTGGTCCCGCCACGTCTCGATCATCAGGATGCGCTGCGAGAGGACGCGACTGTCCTCCTCCTGTTCGGTGAGCTGCTGTGCGCAGGTGCGCTCGCTCCACCGGTCGAGGGTCGCCCGCCAGCTGAGGACCTCCGACTGCATCTCGTCGTCGGTGGCCGCGGAGGCATCCACCTCAAGGACGCGCTGCGCGCCGACGACGTCACCCAGCATCGCGAGCGACCGCGACCACTGGAGCGCCGCAGCGACCGAGGGATGCAACGCGGCGGAACGTTCGGCGAGCGATCGGGCGTCCTCGGCCAGCCCCGCCACGTTCGCGACATGCGCCGCGTCGAGGAACACGCGGGCAACGGTGCAGGACTTGAGGCCCTCATCGAGGTGGTCCGTGCTCGTCGTCAGCCAGTAGCGACCGAGGATGAACGCCTCGTTGGGGGTGAGACGGCTGCCGGATCGCAGGTCGGAGATGAGGGTCCGCTGCACGCGGTCGTGGCGGTGCAGACGACCGCTGTGCCGCCATTCTGCGAGCGCCGACCAGGCGTGCAGCTCGTCGGCGACGATCCGGTCCTGGCCCGTGCCGTCGTTCCGGGCGAGTCCGAGCCGCATCAGGGCGTGCAGCGGGTGTTCGCCGAGGAGACGTGCCGCCCGGGCGTAAGGGACGGTCCCGAGCTTCGCCAACATGACGAGCGCGTACCGTTCCTCGTCCTCGAGGCGTGCGAGCTGTGGTTCCGTCAGGTCGTGCACGCGCGGGGAGACACCGGCGACGCCGAGGGAGAGGATGCTGCGGGGGAGGTAGAACTCCCCGCCCGTCTCGAGCGCGTCTTTCGTGAGTTCGTGGACGAGTCGGGGTGAACCGTTGCTGAGGCGGACGATCACGGCCTTGGCCATGTCGTCGAGCACCGCATCGCCGGCCGCCAGATCGGCGAGCGCCGAGGCTTCGAAGCCGTCGAGGGCCGGAAGGTCGATGCGGGTGAGTGCGCCGCTCCGCCAGACGGCGAGGAGGCGCTGTGCTGCTTCGTCGGGCCGCCCCTGCAGGCCGGTGCGCTCCTGTTCCAGGGTGACCAGGGCGACCTGGTCCCTCGATCGCGCGAGATCGACGAGGTCGCTCAGGCTGGAGGGGTGCAGGTCCGCACCGTCGTCGATGATGAAGACGGCACCGCTCGGGGCCTCGCGCCACCCGCCCAGGGCGTTCGAGGCGTTGAGGGAGGAGTCCGAGAGACGGATGACGGAGCGCCCCTGCTCGTGCATCCGGCGACCGATGTGCTCCGCGACGTGGGTCTTGCCGTAGCCGTGGGGGCCGACCAGCAGCGTGCTGGCCCGGTCGTCGATCAGGGTGGCGACGCGGGCGATGGCCGCGGCCCGGCTGCTCTGGGCGGCCGGCGCTCGGGTGGCCGACTGCCGGAACTCGCCCGAGCGACGAAGCGCCGCACCGGCCGATCGACTCCCGCCACCGAAGTGGTGTCCGCCGGCGCTCACGGGAGCACCTGCTCGCGCGAGATCGGCCATCGCTCATGCGGTCGTGCCGTTGCCAACAGTCCATCCATCGCAGCCCCCTCAAGCTCCGTCAGCACCCGACGGGGATCCGCACCACTAGGGATGCTGCGAATCCTCCGTCGGACTGCCCCCATTATCCGTACTCGCTGAGCGCTCCAGGTGACCTAGCTGTGGGTTCTCAGTAGAAACTACGTACCCCACATGGGGGTTATCTCGTACCCCTGGCCGAATCGGCCGCGATCGGCGTCGTTGCGGGGGGAAATACCGGTTTCGATCCCTGCACTACCGGGGTTGCTGTCCCCCCGGTGGGGGACAGGTGTCCGCGGCTCTAGATTGGCCGGGATTGACGCCAGTCACGGGTCCGCCCGTGCACCGAAGAAAGGGTTCCACCGTGGGGGAACAGCAACGAAGCATCCTCGGCAGAGGCCGTGCGTGGAAGGTCGCGGCCATGGCCGTGGTCGGCACGGTCATCGCCATGGGGTCGACGACGGCGGCCACCGCGGCCCCTTCGGACGTCTCCGACGGCTTCGGCCGGTTCCTCGGTGGGCAGGCGGCCGGGATCAACCTCGACGCCCTCGCGGCGGTCGCCGGAGCCCGGGCGGAGAACCCCAGCGGTGTCTACCCGGTCGCCGCCAACCCGCTGTCCGCGGAGGTGCTCAACACGCTCGGCGTCGACCTCGGCAGCTCGCTGCAACTGTTCGGCACCAACGGCGTCATCGAGCTCGGCGCGGTCGCCCAGTACGGTGCGGCAGCAACCAACGGTGACGCGTACGCCGGTTCCGGCGCGGTCACCGACCAGGGCGGCGTCTCCATCGGCGGGCCCGACGCTCCGCCCGCGGACGCCGACCTGAACCTGACCGGTCTGCTCGGCCGGGTCGGCACGCCCACCGGTGGTGTCCTCAGTGATCTCTCGCTCAGCCTGGGCGCCCTCGCCTCGACGATCTCGCAGACGGGCGGCGCCACGGCCGTCCCCGACTACCAGATCTCCGGTGCGACCCTCAACTTCACCAGCCCGCTCGTGCAGAACGTCGGCACGCAGGTGACGGGGCTGCTCCCGCCACTGCAGACCACGCTCAACGGCCTGACGACGGCGCTCAACACGGCGCTGAATGCGAACCTCATCGGCGTCCTCCGCGTGAGCGCCACGGCGACCGTCACCCCGCCGAACCTCGCGACCGCGGTGAACACGATCCTCACCACGCAGGCGTCGCAGACCGCAGCGACCGGCGTCTCCGTCAACCTGCTCACGGGCGCCGTCACCGTCGACCTCGCGACGCTGCTCGCGAACGACCCCACGCTGCCGGACCTCAACGACCTCCCGCCGAACACCTCGCTGCTGTCGGGGCCGATCGGGGCTGCCATCGCCGCCGCGATCACCTCGGCCGTCACCGCGCAGATCACCGCCGTGTCCGCCGGCCTGCAGACGCTCGTGGACAACACGCGCATCCAGGTCACCGGCAATGTCACGACCAATGTGGTCGTCACGCAGGTGCCGGTCATCTCGCTCTCGTTGGACTCGACGCTCGGCGCCGTCCAGAACGGCACCGCCGCGTTCACGTCGGCCGGCCTCCTGCCGAACGTGCTCAACCCGATCCTCGCCACCCTCGGGCTCACCCTCGATGGTGTCGTCAACCTCGTCCTGAACCTCGTGAAGAACACCGTCGCGACCGCGTTCACCGGGCTCGGCACGGTGAACACGGGCCTGAACACCATCACCGGCGGTCTGGCCACGAACGTCGTCGGCCCGATCCTCAACATCGTGCGCCTCGTCGCAGACGTCACCGCGAACGTGCAACCGGCGACCGGTGACCTCGGGGCTGGATCGTCGACGGTCCGCGCCGTGCAGGTCTCCCTCGTCCCGGCGATCTCGCTCGCCACCGTCAACCTCGCGTCGTCCTCGGTGCGCGGCACGCTCGTCGTCTTCGACACGTCCATCACGGCGACGCCGGCCACCGTCAACCCGGGGCAATCCACGGTCATCACCGGTTCCGGCTTCGCAGCGAACGAGCAGGTCACGCTCACCGCGCCGGGCTTCGACCCGGTCGTCACGACGGCGAGCGCCACCGGCGAGATCAGCCAGCCGGTCGCGATCCCGGTCGGCTTCACCCCGGCGACGGTCACGTTCACCGCCACGGGGGAGACCTCCGCCACCCCGGCCACCACCGACCTCGTCGTCGCACCGTTCGTCACGGCGATCACCGCGGACCCGGCGACGGTCGCCCCCGGCGGCAGCACGACGATCACCGGTACCGGCTTCCTGGCCGGCGAGTCGGTGTCGATCACCGTGCCCGGCATCGCCGACCCCGTCGTCACCACCGCCACGCCCACGGGCACGATCTCGACGAGCCTCACGTTCCCGGCGGCCTTCCCGCTCGGACCCGTGACGGTCACGGCGACCGGCGCCTCCTCGGCCAGCCCGGCGACCACGACGGTCACCGTGGAGGCCACGCAGTACGTCACCGAGATCACCGTCGACCCGGCGAGTGTCCTCGCTGGCGGCACGACGACCGTCACCGGTTCGGGCTTCGCCGCTGGCGAGACGGTCACCGTCACCATCCCCGACGCCGACCCGGTGACCACCACGGCCACCGCCGACGGCGACATCGAGGTCGAGCTCACCGTCCCCGCGGACTACCCGACCGGCTCGATCGTCGTCACCGCGGTCGGTGCGACCTCAGACACCCCGGCCACGACGAACCTCGCGGTCGCCTACGACACGTCGATCGTCGCCGTCCCCGACACCATCGCCGGTGGGACGACCACGATCATCAACGGTGCGGGCTTCGCCCCCGGTGAGGACGTCGTCGTGACGTTCCCCGGCCTCGACCCGGTCACCGTCACGGCGACGGCGCTCGGCGCGATCGGCACCCCCATCGCGGTTCCGCAGGGCTTCGCGGTCGGCGACGTCACGGTCACCGCACTCGGCGCCGTGTCCGCGACCGAGGCGACCACCGTCGTCACCGTCACCGAGACGATCTACGACACCGACATCACCCTCGACCCGACCTCGCTCATCCCTGGCACGTCGACGACCGTCACCGGCTCCGGCTTCCTGCCCGGCGAGACCGTCACCGTCGGGTACCCGGGCGGCACCCCGGTGACCGTCGAGGCCGACGCCGACGGCGAGTTCACCATCGAGCTCCCCATCCCCGCGGGCACCCCGGCCGGAACGCTCGTCGTCACCGCGACCGGCGAGACCTCGGCCACGCCGGCGACCGCCGACCTCGAGGTCCTGCCCTACGACACGGCCATCACCGCCGACCCGGCGACGCTGCTCCCCGGGAACGCCACCACGATCACCGGTACCGGCTTCGCGGCGGACGAGTCGGTCTCCGTCTCCTACCCGGGCGGCACACCGGTGGTCGTGACGGCTGACGGCGACGGCGGGTTCACCGCGGTCCTCCCGATCCCGTCCGGCACCCCGGCAGGCACGCTGACGGTCACCGCCACCGGTGCCGTCTCCGGTGTCCCGGCCACGACGGACCTCACCGTCGAGGCCTACGACACCGCGATCGCGCTCGACCCGGCGACCGTCGCACCCGGTGGCAGCACCGTCGTCACCGGCTCCGGCTTCGTGCCGCAAGAGACGGTCACCGTCACCATCCCCGGCCTCACCACCCCCGTGACCACCACCGCGAACGGCGACGGTGAGATCTCCGTCAGCGTCACCCTGCCCGGCGACTTCCCGCTCGGCGACGTGACGGTCACGGCGACGGGCGAGGTCTCGGCCACGCCGGCCACCGCGGACCTCACGGTCCAGGCGACCACCTACGTCACGGCGATCACCGCCGACCCGACGACGGTCGTCGCGGGTGAGAGCACGCTCGTCACCGGTACCGGCTTCGAACCGGACGAGACGGTCACCGTCACGATCCCGGGCGCGCCAGCGGTCACCACGCAGGCGACGGGGACCGGCACCATCTCGGTCCTCCTCCCGATCCCCGAGGACTACGCCGAGGGAGCGGTCGTCGTGACCGCGCTCGGTGAGGTCTCCGAGACCCCCGCCACCACGAACATCGCGGTCGACGTCGTCTACACCCCGGCGATCACCGCCGACCCGGCCACCGTGCCCGGCGGCACGAGCACGGTGATCTCGGGCACCGGGTTCGCCCCGTCCGAGAGCGTCACCGTCACCTTCCCGGGGCTCGACCCGGTCACGGTCACGTCGAACGCCGACGGTGAGATCACGACCACCATCGCCGTCCCGCAGGACTTCGCGGTCGGTCCCGTGACGGTCACCGCGCTCGGCGTCGTCTCGGCAACCGAGGCGACGACCACGGTCGACGTCACCGCCACGGTCTACGACACGGCGATCACCGCGGACCCGGACGCGCTCCTGCCCGGCGGCAGCACCACCGTCACCGGTACGGGCTTCCTGCCCGGCGAGTCGGTCACCGTCTCGGTCCCCGGCGGCACGCCCGTCGTGGTCGAGGCCGGCCCCGACGGCGGCATCACCGCGATCCTGCCGATCCTCCCCGGTACGCCGGCCGGACCCGTCGTCGTCACCGCGGTCGGAGCCGTCTCGAACACGCCGGCCACCGCGACGGTCACGGTCCAGGCGTTCGACACCACGCTCACGGCGACCCCGTCCACGCTGAACCCCGGCGACTCGACGATCCTCTCGGGGACCGGCTACGTCGCGAACGAATCGGTGACCATCTCGGCCCCCGGCTTCGACGACGTCGTCACCACCGCGAACGGGCTCGGTGAGATCAGCCAGGTCGTCGCGTTCCCGGCCGGATTCGTGCCGGCCACCGTGGTCTTCACGGCCACGGGCGCGCTCTCGCTCACCCCGGCGCAGACCTCCGTGGTGGTCGAGGCCGTCGTCTACGACACGGCGATCACCGTCGACCCGACGACCGCCAACCCCGGCGGCACCACCACCGTCACGGGTACCGGCTTCGCACCGAACGAGACCGTCACGATCACGATCCCCGGCGGCGACCCCGTCACGGTCACGACGGACGGCGACGGCGACTTCACGCAGGAGGTCACCATCCCGGCCGGCACCCCGGCTGGGCCGATCACGATCACCGCGACCGGTGAGACCTCGAACACGCCGGCCGACGCCGACGTCACCGTGGAGGCGTACGAGACCGCGATCACCGCGGCCCCCACGTCGCTGCTCCCGGGCACCTCGACCACGATCACCGGCACCGGCTTCGCGCCGAACGAGTCGGTCTCCGTGTCGATCCCGGGCGGTACCCCGGTCGTCACGACGACGAACGGCACCGGTGGCTTCACCGTCGCGCTGCCGATCCCCTCGGGCACGGCCGCCGGCGACCTGGTCGTCACCGCGACCGGCGTGCTCTCCGCGACCGACGCCACGACCACCGTCACCGTGCTCGCCTACGAGACGGCGATCGAGCTCGACCCGGCGACGGTCGCCCCCGGTGGGAGCACCACCGTCTCCGGCACCGGGTTCGCCGCGAACGAGAGCGTGAGCGTCACGGTCCCGGGCATCGTCGACCCGTTCCCGACCACGGCGAACGCGGACGGTGAGATCTCGGTGAGCATCGCGCTCCCCGCGGACTTCCCGATCGGTGACGTGACGGTCACGGCGACGGGTGTGGTCTCGGCCACCCCGGCCACGGCCACCCTCACGGTCGAGTCCACGGTCTACGTCACGGCGATCTCGGCCGACCCGGCCACGGTCGTCGCCGGCTCGAGCACGCTGATCACCGGAACCGGCTTCGCGCCGGGCGAGGACGTCACCGTCTCCATCCCGGGTGCCGACCCCGTCACCACGCAGGCCTCCGGCACCGGCACCATCTCGGTGTCGCTGCCCGTGCCGGCCGACTACGCCGAGGGCGCGGTCGTCGTGACCGCACTCGGTGCGACGTCAGACACCCCGGCCACGACGAACCTCACGGTCGACGTCGTCTACGCGCCGACGATCGACGCCGATCCGGCCACGGTCGCCGGTGGGACGTCCACGGTCATCACCGGTTCGGGCTTCGCGCCCACCGAGAGCGTCACGGTCACCTTCCCGGGGCTCGCCCCGGCGACGGTCACCTCGAATGCCGACGGTGAGATCACCACCTCGTTCGCGGTGCCGCAGGGCTTCGCGACCGGCCCGGTCACGGTCACCGCGCTCGGTGTCGTGTCCGCGACGGAGGCGACCACCACGGTCACGGTCGCGGCCACGGTCTACGACACGGCGATCACGCTGACGCCGGACACGCTGAACCCGGGCGAGAGCACGACGGTCACCGGTTCCGGTTTCCTGCCGGGCGAGTCGGTCAGCGTCTCGATCCCCGGCGGCGACCCCGTCGTGGTGACGGCGAACGGTGCGGGCGGCTTCACGGCCACCCTGCCGGTGCCGGCCGGAACGCCTGCCGGCTCGGTCACGGTGATCGCCGTCGGTGAGACCTCGGCGACGCCCGCCGACGCCGAGCTCACCGTGGAGGCGTACGCCACTGCGATCGTCGCGAACCCCGGCACGGTCACGGCCGGCGGGGCGACGCTCATCACCGGCAGCGGCTTCGCGGCCAACGAGTCGGTCACGGTCACGGTGCCCGGTGGTACCGCGGTCCCCGCGACGACGAACGGTGCCGGTGAGTTCTCGGTCGGCATCACCGTCCCGGCGGGAACCACCGCTGGTCCGCTGGTCGTGACGGCCGAGGGTGCGGTGTCGCAGACGCCCGCCACGGCGACCGTCACCGTGACGGCCATCGTGTTCACGCCGGTCATCACCGCCGATCCCGCCGCGCTCATCGCGGGCAACTCCACGGTCATCACGGGTTCGGGCTTCGCGGCCAACGAGTCGGTGACGGTGTCGATCCCGGGCGCTCCGGTGGTCACGCAGGTGACGAACGCCGGCGGGGGCTTCACGGCCACGCTGCCGGTGCCCGCCGGCTACGCCCTCGGTGACGTCACGGTGACGGCCCTCGGGGTCGCATCGGACGAGCCGGCGACGACGACCATCGAGGTCCTCGCCTACGACACGGCGATCACGGTCGACCCGTCCTCGGTGCTGCCGGGTGAGTCGGTCACGGTCGACGGGACGGGCTTCGCCGGGAACGAGACCGTCACGGTCTCCGTCCCGGGTGCACCGCCGGTCACCGTGGTGACGAACGCGGACGGTTCCTTCGCCGTCGAGCTGCCCATTCCGGACGACTTCACGCCGGGCCCGGTGACGGTCACCGCCGAGGGCGACGTCTCCGAGACGCCGGCCGAGGCTGACGTGACGATCGAGGACGGCGCGGTCGACGTCGACACGGACGCTGCGGCGGTCGATGTGGACGCCGCGGCTGACGTGGACGTCGATGTGGACACCGACGGCGCCGCTGACGTGGACGCTGACACCGATGCTGCGGCTGATGTGGACGCGGCTGCTGACGTCGACGTGGATGCCGCGGCTGACGTAGACGCTGCTGCCGATGTGGATGCTGCCGCTGACGTAGACGCCGCTGCTGATGTGGACGCTGCCGCCGACACCGACGCTGCAGCCGATGTAGATGCTGCCGCTGACGTGGATGCTGCCGCTGACACCGATGCTGCAGCCGATGTAGACGCAGCCGCTGATCTGGATGCTGCTGCCGATGTGGACGCTGCAGCCGACGTGGATGCCGCTGCTGACACCGACGCTGCTGCCGATGTGGACGCTGCTGCCGACGTGGATGCCGCTGCTGACACCGACGCTGCTGCCGATGTGGACGCTGCTGCTGACGTGGATGCTGCTGCCGATGTGGACGCCGCCGCTGACACGGACGCTGCCGCTGACGTAGACGCTGCCGCTGATGTGGATGCCGCGGCCGACACCGACGCTGCGGCCGACGTGGACGCCGCAGCTGATGTGGATGCTGCCGCTGATGTCGATGCCGACGCTGCCGCTGATGTGGACGCTGCTGCTGACACGGATGCTGCGGCCGATGTGGACGCTGCTGCTGACGTGGACGCTGCGGCCGACACCGATGCTGCCGCCGATGTCGATGCCGCTGCTGATGTGGACGCTGCTGCTGACACCGATGCTGCCGCCGATGTCGACGCCACGGCCGATGTGGACGCTGCTACTGACGTGGACGCTGCCGCCGATGCGGACGCTGCCGCCGACACCGATGCTGCCGCCGATGTCGACGCTGCGGCGGACGTGGACGCTGCTGCTGACACCGATGCTGCTGCCGACGTAGACGCTGCTGCTGATGTGGATGCTGCGGCTGATGTGGACGCTGCCGCCGATGCGGACGCTGCCGCCGACACCGACGCTGCCGCCGATGTGGATGCCGCTGCTGACACCGATGCTGCTGCCGATGTGGACGCTGCTGCTGACACCGATGCTGCTGCTGATGTAGACGCCGCCGCTGACACGGACGCTGCTGCTGATGTGGATGCGGCTGCTGACGCCGACGCTGCTGCTGCTACCGATGCGGATGCTGCCGCTGATGTGGACGCTGCCGCTGACGCTGACGCAGTCGATGTGGATGCTGCGGCTGACACTGATGCTGCTACTGACACGGACGCCGTCGATGTTGCTGCTGACACCGATGCCGCAGCTGATGTGGACGCCGCTGCTGACACCGACGCTGCCGCCGATGTGGACGCCGCCGCTGACACCGACGCCGATGCCGCGACCGACACCGCAGCTGACGCCGACACCGCAGCTGACGCCGACACTGCGGCTGACGCCGACGGCGACACCGACGCCGGCGACGAGCGTCAGGCGACCGTCAAGTACCCGACGATCGTCGTCGACACGGGTGTGGTCCAGGAGGTCTACGTCACTGGCTTCGAGCCCGGTGAGACCATCTCGGCCACGGTGTTCTCCACCCCGTTCGCGCTGACGCCCGTCGTCGCAGATGCCTTCGGAAACGCCACCCTCACCTTCTCGGTCGACTCCTCGTCGCTCGAGGTGGGTGCCCACCGGGTGGAGGTCTCCGGATCCGAGACCGGTGAGCTGCCGCTCGACCGCGAGGCCACGGCCTTCACGGTCACCGCGCCAGTCGCCGCAGCACCGGGGTCACGCCCCGGTCTGCCGAGCACCGGCTTCGACGGCCTGTGGCTCGGTGGACTCGGCACCATGATGCTCCTCCTCGGAGGCGTCTTCGTGGCTACGCGGCGGGCGCGTATGGAGTGACCCCACTGAGCAGGCCGTGCCGCATTCGGGTCGGCACGGCCTGCTCCTTCTCCTACGGATGGTTTCGCCGAACCGGAGCCGCCGTGGTTCATCACCAATCACCCAGGAGGAACCGTGACTCCGATCACACGACCATCCGCCGCCCTTCGACAAGCTCAGGGACCGGCACAAGAGCAGGGACCGGCACAAGCTGAGAGACCGGCACAAGCTGAGGGACCGGCACAAGAGCAGGGACCGGCACAAGAGCAGGGACCGGCACAAGCTGAGAGACCGGCACAAGCTGAGGGACCGGCACAAGAGCAGGGGCCGGCACACCATGAGGGCCCGGGCTTGCTCGAGGAACCCCACCCCGAGCGACTGTCCGCTGAGCCGGTCGACGGGCAGGGCAGGCCCGCCCGACGGCACCCCGGGGGAGCGACGCCGGCACCCCCGAAGCGCGCCGCCCGCATCGCCGCGGCCGTCTCGCTCGCGCTCGTCGGCGTGTACGTCGCGGGCACCCTCGTCATCGTCTCGCCCACCACGCCGGTCCGTGGTGCGGTGGTCGCTGCAGCCGGGCCGTACTTCACGCAGAAGTGGAACGTGTTCGCGCCGAGCATCATGAAGACGAACATCACGTTCTCGGTGCAGGCGCAGTGGCGCGACGCCGACGGCGCGCTGGTCAAGTCCGACTGGGTCAACGTCACGAAGCTCGAGCAGCAGGCGGTCCCCGGTCACGCCGAGCCGTCGCGCATCCAGAAGTCGTCGTGGAACGCCATGCTCGCCTACAACGCCCGCTACCTCGCGCTCGACGCCGAGCAGCGGGAGCTCGTCCGCGACACCTTCATCCAGCGCGCCGACGGAGGCGGCTACCGCGCCCAGTCGGCCGAGTCGCTCATCGCCGACCTCGAGGCGGTGGGCGGGACGCCGAGCACCGGGCGCGGTGACATCGTCCGGTTCCTCCGCTACGACTACATGCTGAAGGAGTACGCGACCGCGTTCTCCACGGCGTACTTCGACGAGGACGTCGAACGGGTCAGATGGCGGATCGATCGCACCCGCCCGAACGACTTCGAGAACCGGTTCTCCGATGAGCAGCAGTTCGACGCCACCACCGTCACCTTCGGCTGGCGGCACGTGGACGACGTGATCGACGCCGAGACGCTCGCGGTGTACCGCGACGTGATCAGCCGCTACGGAGGTGCACGATGAACGCCGTCCGCACCGGGTTCGACCGCTTCACCGGATGGGTCACGGGTGCCAAGCACGCCGGCTACAGCCTCTCCGCGCTCCGCATCCTCTACGGGATCGCGATCGTCAGCTTCCTCCTCACGAGCCTCGCCGACCGGCACTACCTGTGGGGCGTCGCGTCCCGGTGGGTGGATCCGGAGGCCAGGCGTCGCGCCTGGTTCCCGCTGTTCGAGGTGGTCTTCACGAAGGACAGCGCCTTCCTCTTCGACCTCGCCTACGGGGCGTTGCTCGTGCTGGGCGTCCTGTTCCTCATCGGGTGGCAGACCCGCTTCGTCACGCCCGTCCTCCTCGTGTTCTGGGTGGGGCTCGCGACGAACAGCACCGTGCTCACCAACGGTGGCGACACGATCCTCCGCATCACGCTCCTCTTCCTCGTGTTCGCGAACCTCTCACGGCACTGGTCGGTCGACGCCTGGCTCGCACGTCGGCGCGGACGCGAACCACGACCCATCCTGCGGGGGCGTCTCGCTATCCCCGAGTGGCTGGGGAACGCGGCGAACAACACCGCGGTGCTGCTCTGCGGGTACCAGATCATGCTCGTGTACGTGAACTCGGGCATCTACAAGCTCATGGGCTCGGAGTGGCGGGAGGGGACGGCGTTCTACTACTCGCTCGTGCTCGACGTGTTCCGGCCGTTTCCGGCGCTCAGCGACCTGGCCTGGCAGATCGCCCCGTTCGTCTGGGTGGCGACCTTCCTGTCGGTCTGGGTGCAGCTGCTGTTCCCGGTCCTCGTCCTGTGGCGACCGACCCGCATCGTCGCCCTCGGGTTCACGATCCTCATGCACCTCGGCATCGGACTCTTCCTCGGGCTGTGGCCGTTCTCGCTCGCGATGATCGCCCTCGACCTGCTGTTCGTCCGCGACCGCACCTGGGTGGCCGCCGGCCGCTGGGCGACGCACGCCGGGGGAGTGCTCCGTCAGTTGCTGCCCGACCGCCCTGCCTCCCAGGGGCGCGAGGCAGCGGAACAACCTGTCACGACGACGGCCGCTTCGCCGTCGTGACTCCAGCCGTCTCGCGCGTTCGGGTGCGAGACGAACAGGCGGTCGGCGCTACGGTTGCGCCGACCGCCGCCCCATGTCGTCCGGTTCCGGTGCGCCCGCGCTGACCCGCCCTTCGACAGGCTCAGGGACCGGGGCTGGTTGCCGTCCTTCGGCGCACTCGCGGACCGGGGCCACCTGATCGGTCGCTGAACCTGCCCAATCGGATCTGTGTTTCTCTGTGTTTGTGTGATACTTTCTTCGCACTGCAAGCCTGCAACACCGGAAACGAAGGTCAAGGACGACGCATGTACGCGACGGAGCGGCACGAGCACATCACCAGCCGGGTGAAGACGAGCGGACGGGTCTCCGTCGCCGACGTCTCCCGGGAGCTGGGCGTCACCGCCGAGACCATCCGTCGCGACCTCGACCAGCTCGAGTCCTCCGGCATCCTGCGCCGGGTCCACGGCGGTGCCGTCTCCGCAGCTCGCGCGTCCGTCGCCGAGGCCAGCCTCGCCGAACGCCAGGACCAGCGCCGCGACGCGAAGGCGACGATCGCCCGCGCCGCCCTCCGCCTCATCCCCGACACCTTCAGCGGTTCGATCGTCATCGACGCCGGGACGACCACGGCACACCTGGCCGACCTCCTCGTCACCTGGAGGCCGGCCGTCGCCGGCCAGACGCTCACCGTCATCACGAACTCCGTGCCGATCGCGGCGACGCTCCACCACTGCGACCACGTCGAGCTCCACCTGCTCGGTGGTCGGGTCCGCGGCATCACGAGCGCCGCGGTCGGCAGCACCACCGTCGACGAGCTCGGCCGTTTCCGTCCCGACATCGCCTTCGTCGGCGCGAACGGCGTGAGCGCCGACTTCGGCCTGAGCACGCCGGATGAGCGCGAAGGGGCCGTGAAGTCCGCGATCGTCCGCGGTTCCCGCCGTGCCGTCGTCCTCGCCGACGCCGCCAAGCTCGGCGAGGAGGCGCTCATCCGCTTCGCCGCCCTCGACGAGATCGACACCGTGATCACCGACGAGCCCGTCTCGCCGGAGCTCGCCACCGCCTTCGAGGGCGCCGGCGTCGAGGTGGTCGTCGCATGATCATCACCCTGACCGCCAACCCCTCCCTCGACCACACCGTCGAACTGCCGGGCGTCGTCGAGCGCGGCGAGGTCCTCCGCGCGCTCGCCAGTCGGGAGCAGCCGGGCGGCAAGGGCGTCAACGTCTCCCGGGCCGTCGCCGCCGCCGAGCTGTCGACCGTCGCCGTGCTCCCCGGTGAGTCGAGCGACCCCATGGTCGAATCGCTCCGCGACCAGGGCATCGACGTCCTCGCCGTCCCGACCGGACAGCCGGTGCGCCGGAACATCACGCTGACCGAGCCCGACGGCACGACGACGAAGATCAACGAGCCGGGCCCGCTCCTCACCGAGGACGACGCCACCCGGCTCGTCGACGCGACCGCCCGCGCCGCCGCCGGCGCCGAGTGGCTGGTCGTCGCCGGTTCACTGCCGCCCGGCCTCGCACCCGACTTCTACGCCAGGGTCGTGCGGGCCGCGCGGGCGCTCGCCGCCGACGGTCGTCCGCTCGTCGCCGTCGACAGCTCCGGCGCACCGCTCGCGGCACTCCTCGCCGCCTTCGCGGACACCGGTGAGCGCGTCGACCTCATCAAGCCCAACGGTGCCGAACTGGCTGAACTCACCGGCTCCGCGTCCGGCGAGGAGATCGAGGCGGACCCGGCGCTCGCCGCGGCCGTCGCTGCGACCCTCGTCGGCTCGGCCGAGGCACCCGGCCCCGTCGTCGCCGTCCTCGTCACCCTCGGCTCGCGAGGCGCCGTCCTCGTCGAAGCCGACCACGCCTGGTTCGCCCGGGCCCCGAAGATCGTGGCGCGCAGCACCGTCGGCGCGGGGGACTCCTCCCTCGCCGGCTACCTGATCGCGCACACCGCAGGCCTCCCGCCTGCAGCCCGCCTCGCGCAGGCCGTCGCCCACGGAGCCGCAGCCGCGGCGCTTCCCGGCAGCGACGTCCCGGCGCTCAGCGAGACCGACGCCGGAGCCATCGACGTCGGCCCGCTTCCGCACCTCGACCACCTCGGTGACCGGGCGTTGCACCTCTCGCGTCCCTGATCCACCGACCACGCACCAACCGAAGCAGCAGCAGCATCCGTTTCGAAGGAGAACCCAGATGTCCACCCCATTGATCACCACCGGCCTCGTCGCCCTCGACGCCGACCTCGGCACCGATCGCGCGGGCGTCATCCGCGCCCTCGCCGAGCTCGTCGTCCGGGCCGGCCGCGCCACCGACACCGACGCGTTGTTCGCCGACGCGTGGGCTCGTGAGAGCAAGACCGACACCGGTATCCCCGGTGGCATCGCGATCCCGCACTGCCGTTCCGCCGCCGTCACCGAGCCGACGCTGGCGATGGCACGTGTCTCGCCGCTCGTCGACTTCGGCTCGGACGACGGCCCGGCCGACCTCCTCTTCTTCATCGCCGCTCCCGACGGCGCCGATCAGGCGCACCTGGCGCTGCTGTCGAAGCTCGCGCGCTCGCTCATCAAGCCCGAGTTCGTGTCCTCGCTCCGTGAGGCCCCCGACGCCGCTGCCGTCGTCTCCCTCGTCGAGGGTGCTCTCGGTGACGCCCCGAAGGCCGCCGCGGCACCCGCTGCGGAGCGCGCAGCCTCGGCTCCCGTCGAGTCCGCCGGCGAGGCGAACCGCCCGGTCCTCATCGCGGTCACGTCCTGCGCCACCGGCATCGCCCACACCTACATGGCGGCCGATTCGCTCGCCGCGACCGCCAAGCGTCTCGGCGTCGAACTCCACGTCGAGACGCAGGGCGCGTCCGGCGCGACCCCGCTGCCCGCCGACGTCGTCGCGAAGGCGCAGGCGGTCATCTTCGCCGTCGACGTGGACGTCCGCGACGTCACCCGCTTCGCCGGCAAGCCCGTCATCAAGGCGCCGGTCAAGCGCGGCATCGACGCACCCGAGCAGCTCATCAACGACGCGGTCGCCGCCATCTCCAACCCGAACGCACCGCGCGTCGCTGCTGCGGCGGGCGAGGCCTCCGCCTCGACGTCCGACAAGAAGGACGCGAACGTCGGTCAGTCGATCAAGCGTTGGCTCCTCACGGGCGTCAGCTACATGATCCCGTTCGTCGCGGGTGGCGGTCTGCTCATCGCCCTCGGCTTCCTCCTCGGCGGATACAACATCACCGAGAACGCCGGCAAGATCATCGTCGAGAACAGCCTCGCGAACCTCCCGGCGGGCGGCCTCGGCACCTACCTCGGAGCCGTCGCGTTCTCCATCGGCAACGCCTCGATGGCCTTCCTCGTCCCGGCCCTCGCCGGGTACATCGCCTACGCGATCGCCGACCGACCGGGCATCGCGCCCGGGTTCGTCGCCGGTGCCGTCGCGCTCCTCATGAGTGCCGGCTTCCTCGGCGGTCTCGTCGGCGGCCTGCTCGCCGGTGGTGTCGCCTACGGCCTCGGTCGTCTGAACGTGCCGCGCTGGTTGCGTGGACTCATGCCGGTCGTGATCATCCCGCTGATCGGCTCGATCGTCGCCTCCGGCCTGATGATCCTCGTCCTCGGCGGCCCGATCGCCGCGCTCATGGGCGGCCTCAACACATGGCTGTCCAGCCTCACCGGTGTCTCCGCGATCCTCCTCGGTGTCATCCTCGGCACGATGATGGCGTTCGACCTCGGTGGCCCCGTCAACAAGGTCGCGTACTCCTTCGCCGTCGCTGGTCTCGGTGCGGGCACGCTCGCCAACCAGGCGCCGTGGCAGATCATGGCCGCCGTCATGGCCGCCGGTATGGTGCCGCCGCTCGCGATGGCACTCGCCTCGACCGTCCTCAGCCGTCGTTCGTTCACCGCCGTCGAGCGGGAGAACGGCAAGGCCGCCTGGCTGCTCGGTGCCGCGTTCATCAGCGAGGGTGCGATCCCGTTCGCCGCCGCCGACCTGTTCCGCGTCATCCCGGCATCGATCCTCGGTGGTGCCGCCACCGGTGCGCTCATCATGGCGACGGGCGTCACCTCACAGGCACCGCACGGTGGCGTGTTCGTGTTCTTCGCGATCGGCAACTTCGCGATGTTCGCCGTGTCGGTCCTCGTCGGCACCGTCATCACCGCGGTCGCCGTCGTCCTGCTCAAGCGGTTCGCCCGCCGCCGCCCGGTGGAGGGTGCGGACACCGCAACCCCCGCCGTCGGCACCGAGCAGGCGACCGTCCGCCCGGCCACCGTCTGACCCACTCCGGGCCTGATCCACAGCCGGACCTGATCCACTGGTCAGGCCCATCCACTCGACATCGAACCTGAGAAGGAGCATCACCATGGCCGAACGCCAAGCCACCATCGCCAGCCGCGTCGGGCTGCACGCCCGCCCCGCCAAGCTCTTCATCGAGACGGTCAAGCGCCAGCCGGTGCCCGTCACGATCGAGCTCGGTGACTCCGGGCCGCTCGACGCCTCGAGCATCCTCACGATCATGAGCCTCGGTGCCACGAACGGTGACGTCGTCACCCTCCGTGCCGAGGGCGAGAATGCCGACGAGGCGCTCGCTGAGCTTGCCGGCCTCCTCGAGACGGACCTCGACGCCGAGTAGTCACCTGCGACGACGGAACCCCGCCACCCGAGTCAGCTCGGGTGGCGGGGTTCCGTCGTTGCTGCCCTTCGACAGGCTCAGGGGCCGGAGGGTCCGGTCACTGAGCCTGTCGAAGTGCGGTGTTCGTCGGGTGCCCCTCGACAGGCTCAGGGACCGGGGTTCTCCGCGGGGATCATTCTGGCCACTGAGCTTGTCGAAGTGCGGTGTCGGTCGGGTGCCCTTCGACAGGCTCAGGGACCGGGGTTCTCCGCGGGGATCATTCTGGTCGCTGAGCTTGTCGAAGTGCGGTGTCGGTCGGGTGCCCTTCGACAGGCTCAGGGACCGGGGTTCTCCGCGGGAGCCGTTCTGGTCACTGAGCTTGTCGAAGTGCGGGTTCTGTCGTTTGCATCCCTTCGACAGGCTCAGGGACCAGAGGGGGTCCGGTCACCGAGCCTGTCGAGGTGCGGTCGGCTAGGCCGAGCGTCGGCGTCGCGCGACGAGCACGGAGCCGAAGCCGACGAGGCCGAGGAGCAGCGCGACGAGCCCGACGGTCGACACGTCGACGCCCGTGCGGGACAGCGAGTCGGCGCCCGCGGCCGAACCACCCGAGGGCGAGCTCGTGCCGTCACCGCTCCCGACCGTGCCGCCGGAACCCGTGCCGGGCCCGGTCCCGGGGTTCGTCCCCGGGTCGGTGCCGGGATCGGTTCCCGGGTCCACCACGGCGGCCAGGACGGTCGCCGGTGCGGACGTCGTCTCGACGGGTGCGAAGCCGTCGGCCGAGACCGTCACCCGCACTGAGAGCGCGGCACCGGCGCTGCCGACGGGCGGGGTGAACGTCGCCGTGTCGGCCCCGTCCAGCACCTCGCCGTCGAGCAGCCACGCGTAGACCACGGTGGCGTCCTCCGGGTCGAGGACGACCGCCGCGGTCGTCGCGACCCCTTCGCGCGCCACGCTCGCCAACGTCGCGGTCGCGACCGCCGTCCTGGCGAAGGTGATCGTCGTCGTCTGCGTGGTCGCGCCGTCGGCCGCCGTCACCGTGATGACGACACCGTCGCTCGCGTCAGCCGCAGCACGGGCCGCCGCAGCCGGAGCAGCGGCGAGCGGTTCGATCGTGACCGTCGCGTCGCGGTCGGCCGGGATCGCGTCGATCACGGGATCCGCGGAGCCGGCCAGCGGCACCTCGTACTCGAGCACGCTTGCGTCGAAGCCCTCGACCGGTGTGCCGTTCACCCGCAGGGCCGCGAGGCCGGCTTCGGTGGCGACCGACGGCGCGAGCGCGTAGATCTCCACCTCCGAGACGACGAGGTGCGTGTTCGGGTACGCCGTCATGACGACGCGCACGGCCGAGGTCGACACGCCGCCGAGGTCGACGTCGACGACCGGTGCCGTCCCGCCGGCAGGAACCGGCACGGTGACCGCTCCGCCCGGCGCATCGATCCATGTCCCGTCGGCGTCGCGGTACTGCACCGTCAGCGCACTCGGCCAGCTGTTCGTCCCACCGTCCTTGTAGGCGTAGAAGGTCACGTGCTCGACCGTCTGCGCGGAACCCAGCTCATAGCTGAGGGTGTCGCCCGCCGGCTTGTCCGACGACCGCCAGTTCGACCACCCCTTGTCGGTGCGTACGCCGTTCTTCGTGTTGCTCGCCGGGTAGCCCGACTCCATCGACGTCGCACTCGCGACGGTCGTCGGGTCGGGAGCGATGTTGCGCTCGCCGGGAGCCGTCACGATGACCGACAGGAGGGCGTCGATCGGTGCGGCCGCCGGGTCGTTGGAGACCGCGGTGCCCGTCACCCGGACCACGCCGGGTTCGGCGAAGTCCTCGTCGGTCAACGCGTCGACAACCCACGTCACCGCGGCGTCGAAGCGGTTGACGCTCGCCCCGATCTGCGCGGGGACGGTGGCCGGGACGGCGTCGATCACGGCGCTCGCCGGCGTGCCGGCCGCGACGGTCAGCGAGACGGGCTCCGTGGTGGTGAACCCGCCGATGTCGACGGTCGCCTGCGCGGTGAAGGCCGTTCCCCACCCGTCAGTGCCGGACCCGGTCACGACGATCGTGCCGGGGGTGTTCCAATCCACGGCCGAGGTGTCCCAGGTGACCGGGACGGGCGAGCCCTGCACGGTGCCGTAGAGCGGGACGACGGTGTTCGGCAGCGCGGCAGGCACACCGGCGATGGTCTGCGCCACGACCGGCTGGACGCCGGTGAGCGCGATGTCGACGAAGGCCCAGGTCTGGTTCGCGCCGTTGTTCGACTGGTAGACACCGACGGCAGCGCCCGTCGTGGTCGACTGTCCGCCGACCTCGAGTGCCTGACTGGTGCCCGCGTTCACGAGGCTCCACTCGGCGCCGTTCGTCGTCGTGGGGATCCACTGCAGGGACGGGTCGGTCGCGGCCTGTTCCCGGGTCGCGGTCGCCAGGGACGTCCCGGCCGAGCTCGCGGCGAGGAGCGCGCCCGAACCGCTGCGCATCGCGTACCGGGCGGTGCTGGTGCCCCCGCCGGACAGGAGTTCGGCGGTCCAGACCTGGGCGGCGCCGGTGGCGGCGTCGGACGCGCGAGGCGCGATCGTGCCGGCCGGGACCGTACCCGTGGAGTTGGACGCGGTGAACGCCTTCGCGCTCTGCTTCCCGACGAGCTGGTAGCCGTGTCCGTCCTGGAACGGTGCGGCGTCCGCAGCGACACCGGTGGCGCCGTCGACGAGGAAGGTGGTGACCGACTTCGCGGGGACGGTCAACGTCGCCTGCTTGGTGACGGGGTCGATCGCGACGGCCGCGCCCTGCACGAGGGCGTTCGCGGTGACGTCGTCCGCGGGGGACTCGGTGGTGACCACGGGAGTGACGGTGGCGCCGGGTGCGATGCTGGCGAACTTGGACAGGTCGATGGTGATCGTCCGAGCCGAGGTCGACGGGTTCGCGTGGACGAGGTTCACGCCGGTGCCGTCGGCGCGCAGGGCCGTGGTGGTCTCCGCATCGGTGGACGGGATGAGGTGGTCGCCGGGCTGCACGTAGTGGGTGAAGTTCCGGAGCGTGTTGTACTTCGCGTTCGTCTGCACGGAGCAGCTCGGGTCGGCGTCACCGTCGGCGATGCGGCGCTCGGAGTCGCCCTCGGCGTTGCAGTCGAAGTCGATGAGGACGCTGCCCCAGTTGAGCTTCTCGACCTTCTCCATGTTGTAGAGGTCCTCGACCGGCTGCCAGAGGACCCAAGCCGTCGGCTCGAGGTTCCGGAGGTCGTCGATGAGGTGCGTCGCCATGCCGATGCCGTTGTCGATGTTCGTGAGGTTGTGCTTGCCGCTGGAGTCCCAGTCGCCTTCGACCTCGCTCATCCAGAGCGGCTTGCCGGCGGTCTTCGCGATGTCGCGTGCGACGACGCTGCCGCCCTGTCCGTAACTGTGGACGTTGAGCTGCGTCACGAGGTCCTTGGCGGCCTGTGACCAGCCGTTCCAGTTCGTGGCGAAGATGCCTGGGTTGGTCTCGTCCATCGCGGCGATGACCGCCTCCGTGGACGTGCCCTCGGCAGCCAGGCGCTCCGCGAGGGCCTTGATCACGGTGTCCTGCATGGCGGGCCCGATGTGCGCGCCCTCCTGCCGGCCGCCCTTCGGCCAACCCGTGGCCTCGTCGATCTGCGTGCCCCAATAGTTCGTGTTCGGTTCGTTGAACGGGTCGATCGTGTCGAAGTCGATGCCGGTGTCGGCCTCGAGGTGGTCGACCACGGTGGTGAGGTACGCGACGAAGTCGTCGACGCTCTCGGGTTTCAGCTGCTCGTCGGCGGCGTTGACGTTGCCGGAGACGTAGCCGCTCTCGGTCATGAAGTACGGCGGGGAGTTGCTGAACGCCTCCCACTTGGTGATCTTGTCCTTGAGGGCCGTGAGCCACCAGCGCTGGGTCTCGTCGGCCGTGAAGTCGTAGGAGGCCGGGTCGTCGGCGTCCCAGGCCGCGGCGTAGCGGTCGCGGTCGGCGTAGTCGGAGGTGATAGGCCCGTCGGCGTCGCTCGCGCCGAGCTCGGGGTTCCACCAGCCGTCGACGGCGCCGCCGGCGCGGAGGTAGGGCGGGACGTCGCTGGCGTTGCCGCCGCCGATGTTGTAGCGGGCGATGTTGAGGTTGAGTCCGTCCTCGCCGAACACCTTGTCGAACAGGTCCTGGCGGACGTCGGCCGGGTAGTCGCCGGTCGCGTTGGCGAACCAGACCAGGCTCGTGCCCCAGCCCTCGAAGGCTTCGTTCTGGTAGGCGGGGTTCGGTGTGATGGTCAGGGCGGTGCCCTCCGCGGCGGCGGCCGGCGGCGCCTCCACGGTGGCGAGTGCTGGTGCGATCGCGGCGATGCCGAGGGCGACGGCGACGGTCGCTCCGATCGTTCGGCGGCGGACTGGTGACGGCAGTGTCATCGGTGGTTCCTTCGTTGGAGGCCGTGGTGCAGATCGATGTTCACGTGAACATTTCGGAGCGTCATGCCACCGTGTTCACGTCAACATTTCCGACGAGTATGGGCGACCCCTCGCTCGGGTGTCAAGGATGAGCCGGTCACTGAGCTCCCCGTTTCCGGTCACTGAGCTCCCCGTTTCCGGTCACTGAGCTCCCCGTTTCCGGTCACTGAGCCTGTCGAAGTGCGGAGGTGGGCATTTCGACAAGCTCAATGACCGGACGGGTGCAGCTCAATGACCGGACGGGTGCAGCTCAATGACCGGACGGGTGCAGCTCAATGACCGGACGGGTGCCGGTCAGTGCGTGGGTGGGGGAGCGGTGCTCGCTCGCACGACGAGACGGGTCGGCGTCAACGGCTCGGAGGACGCCGACGGGCCCTCCTCGATCTCGCGGAGGAGCGTCGTGATCGCCCGGCGCCCGATCTCGTCGAAGTCCTGGTGCACGGTCGTGAGCGGCGGCCAGAAGGAGTCCGACTCCGGGGTGTCGTCGAAGCCGACCACGCTGATCGACTCCGGCACGGCACGCCCCCGCTCGTGCAGGGCGCGCAGGAGTCCGAGCGCCATCTGGTCGTTCGAGGCGAAGACGGCGGTGATCTCCGGGCGCTCGGCGATCTCGAGGCCGATCTCGTAGCCGGAGGTCGTCGACCAGTCGCCACGGAACGCGGGCGGCGGCGTGATGCCGGCCGCGCGCAGGGTGTCGCCCCAGCTCTGCTCACGACGGGCCGCCGAGTAGGAGGTGCGGGGACCGGCGATGTGCCACACGCCCTGGTGCCCGAGGTCGAGGAGGTGCTGGGTCGCCAACGCCGCACCCTGCGCCTGGTCGTTGTCGACGACCGGGTAGTCGGTGCGCGCGGCCGAGTCGATGACGACGACGGGCAGGCCGGCCGGCAGCTCGACGTCGGCGCCGTCGACGATGTGCGACTCGATCACGATGATGAGCCCGTCGACGTCCTGCTCGCGGAGGCTGTCGAGGGCGACGGCGACATCGCGCTGCGTCGGGTACTCGACCGGGACGACGGTGACGGAGTACCCGGCCCGCGCCGCCTGCACGGTGATCGCGTCGAGCGTGCGCATGTTGCCGTAGGAGGAGAGGGTGAACATCGTGATGCCGATGCTGCGGGTCCGGCCGGACCGGAGGGCGCGGGCGGCCCGGTTCGGGCGGTAGCCGAGCTCGGTCATCGCTTCGAGGACGCGGTCGCGGGTGCCGTCGTCGACGTTCGTCAGCCCGTTCGCGACGCGCGACACCGTCTGCGAGGAGACGCCGGCGTGGGCGGCGACGTCCGCCATGGAGGGCGCACGTCTGGCGCGGCCAGGCGCTCGCTGGGTCGTGTCCGTCATGGTCTCCCTATCGTCGCATCCATCCTTGCATGTTGACGTGAACATGCTATGGTACCGAACAGATGTTGACGTAAACATCACCGGCGACACCCCCACCACGCCACACCGCACGACGGTTCCACCCGAATCCAGCAAGGAAGCTGCCCATGACCACCACGACCGCTCGCACCGGCCGGCCACCAGCGGTCCGCGTCCACCGCCGCGACCGCCGGGATTGGAAGGGGTGGGCGTTCATCGCCCCCTTCATGATCGTCTTCGCGCTGATGATCATCGCGCCCCTCGTCTACGCGCTCTACCTCAGCTTCTTCCAGGAGAAGCTCATCGGTGGCAACGCCTTCGTCGGGTTCGACAACTACCTCCAGGTCTTCCAGGACCCGAAGTTCTGGGAGCCGTTCGGCCGCGTCGCGCTGTTCTTCGTCGTGCAGGTGCCGATCATGCTGGCCCTGTCCCTCACGGCCGCACTCGCACTCGACAGTGCCCGACTGCACGGCGCCGCCTTCTTCCGCATCGCCCTCTTCCTGCCGTACGCGGTGCCCGGCGTCGTCGCAGCGCTCATCTGGGGCTTCATCTACGGCGACCAGTTCGGACTCGCGGGCAGCTTCAACGACCTCGTCGGCGCGCAGATCCTCGAGCCGTTCAGCTCGCAGGCCGTCCTCGCCTCCATCGGCAACATCGTCACGTGGGAGTTCATGGGCTACAACATGCTCATCTTCTACGCCGCCCTCCGGGTGGTCCCCGGCGAGATCTACGAGGCGGCCGAGATCGACGGCGCCGGACAGTTCCGCACGGTCTTCAGCATCAAGATCCCCGCCCTCCGCGGCGCGCTCGTCATCGCGACGATCTTCTCCGTCATCGGGTCCTTCCAGCTCTTCAACGAGCCGAACCTGCTGAAGAACCTCGCCCCCAACGTGATCACAAGCAACTTCACGCCGAACATGTACGCCTACAACCTGTCCTTCGCGGGTCAGCAGTTCAACCTCGCGGCCACGGTCGCGATCATCATGGGCGTCATCACCGCCGTCATCGCCTACGTCGTGCAGGTGCGCGGCTCCCGACAGGAGAACAGCTGATGGCCACCGTCTCGAACCCCACCGTGCGTCCGCAGACCGTCTCGACGAGCACCGCCCGCAACGCACGCGCCTTCGACCGCCCCACCCGGAAGCGCCACGATCCGCGCCGCAAGCGCTCGCTCGTCCTGACGATCGTCATGGCCGTGTTCCTCATCTACTCCGTCGTCCCGATCCTCTGGCTCGTCATCAACGCGACGAAGTCCCAGCCCGACCTCTTCTCCTCCTTCGGCCTCTGGTTCGGCGACGGCGGGTTCAACCTGTGGCAGAACATCGTCGACACCGTGACCTACCGCGACGGACAGTTCGTCGGCTGGTTCGGCAACACGCTCCTCTACGTGGTCGTCGGCGCCGGCGGGGCGACCCTCCTCGCGACGATCGGCGGCTACGGGCTCGCGAAGTTCCGGTTCCCGGGCAAGCGTGCGGTCTTCGCGATCATCCTCGGCTCCATCGCGGTGCCGGGCACCGCGCTCGCCGTGCCGACGTTCCTCATGTTCAGCCAGCTCGGCCTGACGAACACCCCGTGGGCCGTCATCCTGCCCTCGCTCGTGAGCCCGTTCGGCCTCTACCTGATCTGGACGTATGCGGTCGACGCGGTGCCCACCGAACTGCTCGAAGCGGCGCGGATGGACGGCGCGGGTGAGTTCCGCACCTTCTTCACGATCTCGCTCCGGCTGCTCGGTCCCGGCATCGTCACGGTCCTCCTCTTCGCGATCGTCGCGACCTGGAACAACTACTTCCTGCCGCTGATCATGCTCTCCGAACCCACCTGGTATCCGCTCACCGTCGGCCTCAGCCAATGGAGCGCACAGGCCACGGGTGTCGCGGCCCAGCCGATCTTCAACCTCGTGATCACCGGATCGCTCCTGACCATCGTCCCGATCGTCATCGCGTTCCTCTTCCTGCAGCGCTTCTGGCAGTCCGGCCTCAGCGCCGGCAGCGTCAAGGGATGATCCGCTCCCTGAACTCCCTCCCCGGTCCCTGAACTCCCTCCCCGGTCCCTGAACTCCCTCCCGGTCCCTGAGCTCCCTCCCCGGTCCCTGAGCTTGTCGAAGGGCCCCGTCCCACAACCGCTTTCCCCCGGTCCCTGAGCTTGTCGAAGGGCCACCAGCACCACTCCTCCTCCCAACGCAGTGAAAGGAAACACCCATGAAGCGCATCTCACCGTCCCGCACGGTCCTGCGCCGCGCGGCCACGGCGGCCGTCGCGTCCGCGATGATCGGAGCCTCGCTCGTCGCCTGCTCGTCCGGTGGCGGCACCACCGCCTCTGGCGACGCGAAGGACATCGAATCGGCCCTCGAGGCCGGTGGCGAGCTCACCTACTGGTCGTGGACCCCGTCCGCCGAGGCCCAGGTCGCCGCGTTCGAGAAGGCCTACCCCAAGGTCAAGGTCAACCTCGTCAACGCCGGCACCAACACCACCGAGTACACGAAGCTGCAGAACGCGATCAAGGCCGGCAAGGGTGCCCCCGACGTCGCGCAGGTCGAGTACTACGCCATCCCGCAGTTCGCGCTGAGCGACTCCCTCGTCGACCTCAACGCCTACGGCTTCGGCGACCTCAAGGACGACTACAGCCCCGGCCCGTGGAGCTCCGTCAACATCGGCGACGGCCTGTACGCCCTCCCGCAGGACTCCGGCCCAATGGCCATGTTCTACAACAAGACGGTGTTCGACCAGTACGGCATCGCCGTCCCGACCACCTGGGACGAGTACATCGCCGCCGCAGCCCAGCTGCACACCGCCGACCCGTCGAAGTACATCACCAACGACTCCGGTGACTCCGGCTTCGCGACCAGCATGATCTGGCAGGCCGGCGGTCGTCCGTTCACCGCCGACGGCACCAAGGTGAGCGTCAACCTCGCCGACGAGGGCTCGAAGAAGTGGGCCGACACCTGGAACCAGCTCGTCGAGGGCGACCTGCTCTCCGACGTCCCCGGGTGGAGCGACGACTGGTACAAGTCGCTCGGCAACGGCAGCATCGCGACGCTCATCACGGGCGCTTGGATGCCCGGTGTGCTCGAGTCGTCCGTCGCCGAGGCCTCCGGCCAGTGGCGCGTCGCCCCGATCCCGACCTACGACGGCAAGCCGGCCAACGCCGAGAACGGTGGCGGTGGCCAGGTCGTGCTGAAGCAGAGCAAGAACCCGGCGCTCGCCGCGGGCTTCCTCAAGTGGCTGAACAACGACGAGGAGAGCGTCAAGGTCTTCCTCGACAACGGCGGCTTCCCGGCGACCACCGCCGACCTGAACTCCGACGAGTTCCTCTCCGCCGCCCCCGAGTACTTCGGTGGACAGAAGATCAACGAGGTGCTCGTCCAGGGTGCCAAGGACGTGTCGACGGGTTGGCAGTACCTGCCCTACCAGGTCTACGCGAACAGCATCTTCGCGGACACCGTCGGGCAGTCCTACGCCAACCGGGCCGACCTGAACGACGGTCTGGCCGACTGGCAGAAGCAGCTCGTCGAGTACGGCAACACGCAGGGCTTCACGGTCACCGAGAAGTAGTCGTCCACCGGCTCCGGTCCCTCCCGGAGCCGGTGGCGCGGCCTGCGGTCTCACCGCGGGCACCTGCACCACCAGCAGCATCGACCGTGGCCGGTCGACGGACCCTCAGGGTCTCGTCGGGCCGGCCACGGTCGCTCCATCCCGACCTCTTCATCACGGAGCCCCAGCATGCCCACGTTCTCCATCGGCGCCGACGACTTCCTGCTCGACGGCCAGCCGTTCCGGATCCTCTCCGGAGCCCTCCACTACTTCCGGGTGCACCCCGAGCAATGGGCGGACCGCATCGCGAAGGCGAAGCTCATGGGGCTCAACACGATCGAGACGTACGTGGCCTGGAACCAGCACAGTCCCGCGCGCGGCGTGTTCGACACCAGCGGCTCCAACGACCTCGAGCGCTTCCTCGACCTCATCGCCGACGCCGGCATGTACGCGATCGTGCGCCCCGGCCCCTACATCTGCGCCGAGTGGGACAACGGCGGCCTGCCGGGCTGGCTGCTCCACGACCCGGAGCTCGGACTGCGTCGCAGCGAGCCCCGGTACCTCGCGGCCGTCCGCGAGTACTTCGAGGCCCTCCTCCCGATCGTCGCCACGCGGCAGATCGACCGCGGCGGTCCCGTCATCCTCGTGCAGGTCGAGAACGAGTACGGCGCCTACGGGGACGACCACGACTACCTCCGCACGCTGACCGCCTGGACCCGCGAGCTCGGGATCACCGTGCCGCTGACGACGGTCGACCAGCCGACCCCGCAGATGCTCGAGGACGGCAGCATCCCCGAACTCCACAAGACCGGTTCCTTCGGCAGCCGCTCGCTCGAACGCCTCGCGACGCTGCGGGAGCACCAGCCGACCGGGCCTCTCATGTGCTCGGAGTTTTGGGACGGGTGGTTCGACCACTGGGGGGAGCACCACCACACGACCCCGGTGGCGGAGACGGCCGCCGACCTCGACGCGCTGCTCGCGACCGGTGCATCGGTCAACATCTACATGTTCCACGGCGGGACGAACTTCGGATTCACCGGCGGTGCGAACGACAAGGGGCAGTACCGCTCCCACGTCACGTCCTACGACTACGACGCCCCGCTCGACGAGGCCGGCCACCCGACGGAGAAGTTCTTCGCCTTCCGCGACGTGATCGCGAAGTACGCCGAGGTGCCGACGGACGTCCCGCCCGCCGCGACGGACGCGCCGGCGTTCACCGCCGCCTTCGAGTCGGAGGTGTCCTTCGCGAAGGTCGCCGATGTGCTCGCACCACTCGAAGCGTTCGACCGGATCCCGACGATGGACGAACTCGGGGCCTTCAGCGGTCTCGCCCGCTACCGCGCGGAGCTCGGCGGACGTGGCGGCGTGCTGCGGTTCGGCGAGGTACGCGACCGCGTCGTCGTGTCCGTCGACGGCGCGCCGGTCGGGACGCTGACCCGCGAGTTCCAGGAACGTTCCCTCGTGATCCCGGCGGGCGAGACGCTCGAACTCCTCCTCGAGAACCAGGGACGCGTCAACTACGGCAAGCGCCTGGGCGAGCCCAAGGGGATCATCGGGCCGGTGTCGCTCGACGGCGTCGAACTGACGGACTGGGGGATCGCGCCCGTCGCCCTCGACCGACTCGACGAGGTCGTCGACGCCGCGGCCTCACAGGTGCCTGGCGCACCGATCAGCGGTGCCGGACCGGTGCTGCTCACCGCGACCGTCACGCTCGAGGCGCCCACCGACCTGTTCCTCGACACCGTCGACTGGGGCAAGGGACTCGTGTGGGTGAACGGCTTCCTGCTCGGCCGCTACTGGTCGAGAGGGCCGCAGCACACGCTCTACGTCCCGGGTGGTCAGTTGCGTGCGGGGGCGAACCGGTTCACCGTGTTCGAGTTCCACGCGTTGACCTCGCCGGAGCTCTCCTTCCTGGCCCGTCCGTCGCTCGGTCCCGTGGAGTTCTAGGCCCGCCTGAGCGACGGCCGTCCGCTTCCGGCAGCGGCCCCGATGTCGGAGGCGACGGCTACCATTGGTGGGTGGTCACTGCTCTGTATCGCCGGTATCGGCCCGAGACGTTCGCCGAGATGATCGGTCAGGCGCAGGTCACCGATCCCCTCATGACGGCCCTGCGCACCAACCGGGTCAATCACGCCTATCTGTTCAGCGGTCCGCGAGGCTGTGGCAAGACGACCTCGGCCCGGATCCTGGCGCGCTGCCTCAACTGCGCCGAGGGCCCGACCGACACCCCCTGCGGCGTCTGCGCGAGCTGCGTCGACCTCTCGCGCGACGGCTCGGGGTCGCTCGACGTCGTCGAGATCGACGCCGCCAGCCACAACGGTGTCGATGACGCCCGCGACCTCCGCGAGCGCGCCATCTTCGCGCCGGCCCGCGACCGCTACAAGATCTTCATCCTCGACGAGGCGCACATGGTCACTCCGCAGGGCTTCAACGCGCTGCTGAAGATCGTCGAGGAGCCGCCGGAGCACGTGAAGTTCATCTTCGCGACGACCGAGCCCGACAAGGTGATCGGCACCATCCGTTCGCGCACCCACCACTACCCGTTCCGGCTCATCCCGCCGGCCCAGATGCTCGACTACGTGCAGCAGCTCTGCGACAGCGAGCACGTCGGCGTCGAGCCGGGCGTCCTGCCGCTCGTGGTCCGTGCCGGTGGCGGTTCGGCCCGCGACACCCTGTCGCTGCTCGACCAGCTGATGGCCGGCTCGGAGGGCGACTCGGTCGACTACGAACGCGCGGTCGCGCTGCTCGGCTACACGCACACCGCGCTGCTCGACGAGGTCGTCGACGCCCTCGCCGCGCGTGATTCCGGAGCCGCGTTCAGCACGGTCGACCGCGTTATCCAGACGGGTCAGGACCCACGCCGCTTCGTCGACGACCTGCTCGAACGGCTCCGCGACCTCATCGTCGTCGCCGCCACCGGCGAGAACGCGGCCGCCGTGCTGCGCGGTCTGCCCCAGGACGAACTCGACAAGATGCTCGGCCAGGCACGGGCGTTCGGCATCGCCGAGCTGTCCCGCACGGCGGACGTCGTCAACGAGGCGCTCACCCAGATGACGGGCGCGACCTCGCCGCGGCTCCACCTCGAACTCATGATGGCCCGCATCCTCGTCCCCGCGGCCGACGACTCCGCCCGTGGCGCGCTCGTCCGGGTCGAGCGCCTCGAGCGCCGTATCGGTGTCGACGGCGTCGCCGCCGACCCAGCAGCTGTGGCGCCGTCGGCGTCGGTTCCGGCGTCCGCCTCGGTCGCCGCCGTCCCGGCCTCGGGGCCGTCTTCCACGCCGGCCCCGGCTTCCGCGTCGTCTCCGGTCCCCGAGCCGGTCGCCCCTCCGGCTCCGGCCCCGGCCCCGGCTGCGCCCCGCGTCGGCCCGGTCACCTTGCAGCTCGTCCGCGACGCCTGGCCGGAGATCGTCGCCCGCGTCGAGAAGGCCGACCGCAAGGCGTGGATGATCGTCGTCAACGCCCAGGTCGGTGGCTACTCCGACGACGAGGTCCTCACCCTCCTGTTCGCGAACAACAGCGACCTCAACGATTTCAAGGCCCGCCACGCCCCGGGCACCGGGGTGGCCGAGGTCCTGCGCACCGCGGTGCTCGACGTCCTCGGCGTGCGGGTCAAGTACCTCGCCAAGGTCGCGGGGGCCGAGGAGCCGCCGGCGGTCCGCGCCGCTGCGCCGGCGTCAGGCCCCGCCTCCTCGGAGCCGTCCGCCTGGTCGACGCCGAGCCTGCCGCAGAACGTCCCGGCGCCTTCCGCTCCGGCGTCGTCAGCCGGCTCCGCCTCGGCAGGGTCGCGTCCCTCGTGGCCGACGGTCGCGCCTGCCGGAGGAGCGGACGCCGCGTCCTCGGTCGAGCCCGCATCCACCGGCCCGGGAACGCCCGCCGTCGAGTCGTCGGCTCCTGCTCCGTCGCCTGCGGCACCGGTCGAGGAGCGCGCATCGGTCTCGTCCTCCTCCTGGGCGACGGTCGCCCCGCCGGCCGACGACCCCGAGCCGTCCCCGGCCCCTGCCTCGGCGTCGCAACCGTCCTCGGTCCCTGAGCCGTCTCCGGTCCCTGCCTCGGCGCCGCAACCGTCCTCGGTCCCTGAGCCTGTCGAAGGGCCCACCTCGTCACGTGGGCCCGCCTCCGCGACGCCACCATCCCCGGTCCCGGCGCCTGTCGAGGGGCCTACCTCGTCTCCGGCGCCTGCCTCCTCGACGCCCCCATCTCCGGTCCCTGAGCTTGTCGAAGGGCAGCCCGCCCAGCCCACCGGTTCCGCAGCTCCCACGCCGACGACCACCCCGCCCGCCTCGCGCCAGCAGGCCGCACCGCCGCGCCAGCAGGCGCCCGCCCGAGGTCCCGCCAACGGCGACGCGCTCGGCTCGCGGACCGTCACCTGGGACGTGGTCTCGATCCCGTCCGACGCGGACGCACCGCCGCCGGACGACGAGCCGCCGTACCCCGACCCCTACGACGCCCCGGCGCCCGCGGCGGCGGCCTCGGCTCCCGCCACTCCGGCGCCGGCCGCCTCGGCCGCCCCACCCGTGGCGGAGCGCCGGCAGCCGCTCGTCAAGATGCGTCAGGCGCCTCCGGCGTCGGCGGGATCCCATCCGGCGGGCGACAACCGGTACGGCGAGAGCGTCGTCCGCGAGCTCCTCGGCGCCACATTCATCGAGGAGCAGCCGCACGAGCCGCGCTCCGGAGGGCGGTAGGCCATGTACGAGGGAATCGTCCAAGATCTGATCGACGAGTTCGGGCGACTGCCGGGCATCGGTCCGAAGTCGGCGCAGCGCATCGCGTTCCACATCCTCCAGACGGAGTCGTTCGACGTGTCGAAGCTCGCCGAGCTGCTCACCGTCGTGCGCGAGAAGGTGAAGTTCTGCGAGATCTGCGGCAACATCTCCGAGCAGAACCTCTGCAGTGTGTGCCGCGATCCGCGACGCAACCCGGCACTCATCTGCGTCGTCGAAGAGCCGAAGGACGTCGTCGCGATCGAGCGCACGCGCGAGTTCCGTGGGTTCTACCACGTGCTCGGGGGTGCCATCAGCCCCATCGACGGCGTCGGGCCGGACGACCTCAACATCCGTCGGCTCATGCAGCGTCTGGCCGACGGTACGGTCACCGAGGTCATCATCGCGACCGACCCGAACCTCGAGGGCGAAGCGACCGCCACCTACCTCAGTCGGCTGCTGCTCCCGATGGGGATCCGCATCACCCGACTCGCCTCCGGCCTGCCCGTCGGCGGCGACCTCGAGTACGCCGACGAGGTCACCCTCGGACGCGCGTTCGAGGGCCGCACCGTCGTCAGCGGCTGAGTCGGCCGCTCAGTCGGCGGACGGTGAGGGCCACTCGGCGACCACCGGCCGCACCGAGAGCTGCCGACCGACAGCGGAGAAGCCGAGCTTCCTCGCGACCGCTCGCGATCCGGGGTTCGTGTCGGCCGCCCGCCATTGGGGGAGCAGGTTGTGCTCGAGCGCGTGCTCGACGGCGGTCGAGGCGAGCCGAGTCGCGAGACCGGTCCCGCGAGCCTCCGGTGCCGTCAGCGCCGTCACGTGTGCGACCCCGAGCGGCCAGGAGCGGTAGCCGGCGACGGCCAGCACACGTCCGTGGTCCCGCACGGAGAACAGGGGAGAGGTGATCCCGAAGATCCCGCTCTCCGAGGCCTCATCGTCGCCCACCTTCGACAGCATGGACTCGATGGCCGGGTCGCTCGCCTTGCTCGCGACCACGTCGATCTCCTCGGCGGGCGTGAACCGGCCGGGCAGCAGGTAGTCGAGGGTCGCCGGCCCGAGGACCTCGGCGATCTGCATCCGGGATCGCAGGAAGTCGACGGTGCCGACGTTCTTCGGTGATTCGTCCTCGATGGCCAGCCGTCTCGCGGTCTCCTCCTCGGGCACGATCGCGAGAGCACTGCCGGCGATCTCGACGACGCCGATCCAGCCGGGCGGGCAGGCCATCGACCCGGCGTTCACGACGACCGCCACACGTCCCGGGGTGAACCGTGCGGTCGGCGAGGCGAGCCCCTGCCAGAGGCGGCGCACCGTCGCGAGCACCCGAGCGTCGTCCTGTTGCATGCGCCAACCCTACCGAGGCTCACCCGCCTCCCCGCCGCAGGAGATCGGCTTGGCAGCAGGACCGGACGGGCCGAAGCGTCCTGCTGCGGAGCGGATCCCCTGCCACCGGGAGCGGGTCGTCACATGAACGGCGCGGAATGCTCGGATGGGTAGGATGATCGCGGGGCCGCTCGTGCCCGCACCGACTTCCCCAGGAGATCCGATGGCATTGATCGTGCAGAAGTTCGGCGGGTCATCCGTCGCTGACGCCGAGAGCATCAAGCGCGTGGCGAAGCGCATCGTCGAGACCCGCAAAGCGGGCAACGAGGTCGTCGTCGCCGTCTCGGCGATGGGCGACACGACCGACGAACTGCTCGACCTCGCCCACGAGGTCACGCCCATCCCGGCGCCGCGTGAGCTCGACATGCTCCTCTCGAGCGGTGAGCGCATCTCGATGGCGCTCCTCGCGATGGCCATCAGCAGCATGGGCTACGTCGCCCGCTCCTTCACCGGCAGCCAGGCCGGCATGATCACGGACGCCCAGCACGGCGCCGCCCGCATCGTCGACGTCACCCCGGTCCGCTTGCGCGAGGCCCTCGACGACGGCGCGATCGTCATCGTCGCCGGGTTCCAGGGCTTCAACCGCGACACCCGCGACATCACGACGCTCGGGCGAGGCGGCTCGGACACCACGGCCGTCGCCCTCGCCGCCGCCCTCGACGCCGACGTCTGCGAGATCTACACCGACGTCGACGGCATCTTCACCTCCGATCCACGGGTCGTGCCGAAGGCGCGCAAGATCGACCGCATCTCCAGCGAGGAGATGCTGGAGCTCGCCGCCTCGGGCGCGAAGGTCCTCTACATCCGCGCCGTCGAGTACGCACGCCGTCACGGCGTGACGCTCCACGTCCGCTCGTCCTTCAACAACAACGAAGGCACGCTCGTCCTGAACGATGCGGGCCGCAACAACCCAGGAGCAGGTGAAGCACCCATGGAGCAGCCCATCGTCGCCGGAGTCGCGACCGACCTCAGCGAAGCGAAGATCACCGTCGTCGGCGTCCCCGACCTGCCCGGCAAGGCGGCGGAGATCTTCACGATCGTCGCGAAGTCCGGCGGCAACGTCGACATGATCGTGCAGAACGTGTCGACCGCCGTCTCCGGCGTCACCGACATCTCCTTCACGCTTCCGAAGCCCGAGGCGCAGCAGGTGCTGCGCGCCCTCGCCGCCGAGCAGGGGCGGGTGGGCTTCTCGGCCATCCAGCACGACGACCAGATCGGCAAGCTCGCGCTCGTCGGCGCCGGCATGCGCACGAACACGGGTGTGTCCGCGAAGCTCTTCGAGGCGCTCAGCGCTGCGGGGATCAACATCGAGATGATCTCGACGAGTGAGATCCGCATCTCGGTCGTGACGCGCGCCGACACCCTGAACAAGGCCGCCAACGTGGTGCACTCCGCGTTCGGTCTCGACGGCGAGGACGAGGCCGTCGTCCACGGCGGTACCGGCCGCTAGCCCTCCGCCCTTCGACAAGCTCAGGGGCCGGACGGTCGTCTGAGGGACCGGTTGGTCGACTCGAGGCACCGGATGGTCCACCCAGGGGGTCGGCACGGCCGATCCTGATGCAAGATGGTTCACAACAACCCCTGATCCCAGAGGAATCCCCATGAGCAACGGTGTACGTGTCGGTGTGGTCGGAGCGACCGGTCAGGTCGGCAAAGTCATGCGCCGCCTGCTGGAGGAGCGCGAGTTCCCGATCAGCGAGATCCGCTTCTTCGCGACCGCGCGGTCCGCGGGCACGACCCTGCCGTTCCGCGGCCAGGACATCGTCGTCGAGGACGTCGAGACGGCAGACCCCAGTGGCATCGATATCGCCCTGTTCTCCGCCGGCGCGACCGGTTCGCGGACGCACGCCCCGCGCTTCGCCGCCGCCGGTGCGCTCGTCATCGACAACTCCAGCGCGTGGCGCATGGACCCCGAGGTCCCGCTCGTCGTCAGCGAGGTGAACCCGTACGCCATCAAGGACGCGGTGAAGGGCATCGTCGCGAACCCGAACTGCACCACTATGGCCGCCATGCCGGTGCTCAAGGTGCTGGACGCCGAGGCCGGGCTGTCGCGCCTCATCGTGAACACCTACCAGGCCGTGTCCGGTTCCGGCCTCGCCGGCGCTGCCGAGCTCGCCGGCCAGATCGAGGCCGCCGTCGCCCAGGGCGACCTCACGCGCCTCGTGCACGACGGTTCCGCCATCGACTTCCCGGCACCCGAGAAGTACGTCGCGCCGATCGCCTTCGACGTCATCCCGCTGGCCGGGTCCATCGTGGACGACGGCCTCGGGGAGACCGACGAGGAGAAGAAGCTGCGCAACGAGAGCCGCAAGATCCTCGAGCTGCCGGAGCTGCTCGTCTCCGGCACGTGCGTGCGCGTGCCGGTCTTCACCGGCCACTCACTCTCGATCAACGCCGAGTTCACGAACGACCTCTCGGCGGAGCGCGCGATCGAGCTGCTGCGCGACGCCCCCGGTGTCCAGCTCTCCGACGTCCCGACGCCCCTCGAGGCCGCCGGTGCCGACCCGTCGTTCGTCGGGCGCATCAGGCCCGACCAGAGCGCTCCGGCCGGGAAGGGCCTCGCGCTCTTCATCTCGAACGACAACCTCCGCAAGGGTGCAGCGCTCAACGCGGTGCAGATCGCCGAACTCGTCGCCGCCGAGCTGCTCGCGCAGCCCGCGTCGGTCTGACGGGCTCCCCGGAACCCGACAGGGGAGACATGTCGCGCCCACGCCTGCGCCGACGCTGGTTCGTCGCCTTCATCGCCGCCGCCGTCGCGGTGGCCGCGGTCGTCACCGTGAGCGGTCTGCGTGCTGACGTGCAGCAGACCACCGTGGCGCGTGCCGGGTCCGGCGCGGAGGTGGCGGTCGGTCCGCTGGTCGCGTTCTACGGAGACTCGTACACGAAGGGGTCCGCGGCGTCGGCGCCCGCGGCCCGCTGGTCCTCGCTCGTCGCCCAGGCCGAGGGGTGGACGGAGTACAACGCCGGGTACCCGGGGCTCGGCTTCGTCCGCAAGCGCGACCAGGTCGGCGATGTCGCGGCCGACGTCATCGCGCAGCACCCCGAGGTGCTCATCATCGCGCTCGGCATCAACGACAACTTCGAGTGGACGGGCAACGAGGAGGCGATCCGGGAGGCGATCCTGCCGGAGTTCCAGCGCCTGCGCGACGGCCTGCCCGGGACGCGGATCGTCGTCGTCGAGCCCTGGTGGTTCACGGCGGAGCGTCCCGACTCGCTGGAGCAGATCATCGGCTGGGTCCACGACGCCGCCGACACGATCGACGCCGACTACATCTCGGGGGCATCGCACTGGCTCGACGAGGATCCCGCGACCTGGATCTCCGCCGACGGTCTGCACCCGAGCGATGCCGGGTACGCGCACATCGCGCAACGGATGCTCGAGGAGCTCGACGCCCTGTCGCCCGCACTCCCCGGACGCTGAGGCTCCACTCGGCAGTCGAGCGGACGCCGCGCACGTCGCGGGCAACTGTCTCGACATCGAGCTATCCGACGAATGACGATCACTGACCTCGCGCGCGTGGAGAGCTCGTGCCTCGCCGCGACTAGACTGCTCTGGTGACCGAAACCATCGACGTAGCCCTCATTGGTGGTGGCATCATGAGCGCCACGCTCGCCGCCCTCATCCACCAGGTGCAGCCTGATTGGAAGGTGGAGGTCTACGAGCGCCTCAGCGACGTCGCGCTCGAGAGCTCCAACCCGTGGAACAACGCGGGAACGGGTCACGCGGCGCTCTGCGAGCTGAACTACATGCCGCAGGATGCCCACGGTCAGGTCGACCCGGCCAAGGCCATCGGCATCAACGAGCAGTTCCAGCTCAGCCGCCAGTTCTGGGCGCACCTCGTGGAGGAGGGCCTGCTCGGCGAGCCCGACACGTTCATCAACCCCACCCCCCACATGACCTTCGTGCGTGGCGACAAGGACGTCGAGTACCTGCGGAAGCGGTACGAGGCGCTCAAGGACCAGCCGCTGTTCGCGGGCATCGAGTTCTCCGAAGACCCCGCGGTCATCGCTGAGTGGGCGCCGCTGCTCATCAACCGTCGCGCCGTCGGCGAACGCATCGCCGCCACGCGGATCACGGCCGGCACCGACGTCGACTTCGGTTCGCTCACCCACAAGCTCTTCGACGCGGCGCCGTCCGCCCACGTGCGGTTGAACCACGAGGTCCGCTCGCTCAAGCGGCTGAAAGACGGCACCTGGCGGATCCGGGGTCGGCAGACGCTCGGCCGCTCGCCGATGGAGATCAACGCGCGCTTCGTGTTCGTCGGAGCCGGTGGATGGGCGCTCAAACTACTGCAGAAGTCCGGCATCCCCGAGATCAAGGGCTACGGCGTCTTCCCGATCGGCGGCCAGTTCCTCCGGACCGACAACCCCGCGGTCGTGTCGAAGCACCAGGCCAAGGTCTACAGCCAGGCCTCGGTCGGTGCCCCGCCCATGTCGGTCCCGCACCTCGACACCCGCGTGGTGGACGGTCAGGCGAGCCTCCTCTTCGGTCCGTACGCGACGTTCAGCCCGAAGTTCCTCAAGCGTGGTTCCATCCTCGACCTCGTCACCCAGGTCCGCCCGCACAACCTCTTCCCGATGCTGGCGGTCGCGAAGGACAACCCGAGCCTGATCACCTACCTCGTCGGGCAGCTCCTGCAGTCCCGCTCGCAGAAGATGGAGAGCCTGCGGGAGTTCCTGCCGACGGCGAAGGACGAGGACTGGTACCTCATCGAGGCCGGCCAGCGCGCTCAGGTCATGAAGAAGGACAAGGACAAGGGCGGCGTCCTGCAGTTCGGGACCGAGGTCATCACCGGCGCCGACGGCACGATCGCCGGCCTCCTCGGTGCGTCACCAGGCGCCTCGACGGCCGTCCCGATCATGCTCGACGTGCTGCGCAAGTGCTTCCCCGACCGCATGACGGCGTGGGAGCCACGGCTTCGCGAGATGATCCCGACGTACGGCTCGACGCTGAACGACGCCCCCGCCAAGGCGGCCGAGGTGCTCGGCAGCACCGCCGAGGCGCTCGACATCTCGCTCTGACGCGGTCTCTACCGCTCCGGGGCAGGTGAACGGCTGTCGACGGTCCTCGCCAGCGATGCAACAGGTGCCGTCTCGGAACCCTAAGCTTGCCTGGTGGCGAAACTGTACTTCCGTTACGGGGCGATGAACTCCGGCAAGAGCACCGCCTTGCTCCAGGCTGCCTTCAACTACGAGGAACGCGGTCACCGCGTCCTCCTCGCCAAGCCGTCCCTCGACACCAAGGGCGACGCCGCCATCGTGAGTCGCCTGGGCGTCACCCGCGACGCCGACTTCCTGCTCGGTCCGGACGACGACGCGGTCCAGGTGTTCGCTGAGCACCGCCGACGGGTCGTCGGGGAGACCGGCGCGGACGTCAGCTGCCTCCTCGTCGACGAGGCGCAGTTCTTGCACGCCGGGCAGGTCGACGGCCTCCTGCGGATCGCCCTGTTAGAGGGCATCCCCGTCCTCGCCTACGGCATCCGCACCGACTTCCAGACCGTGGCCTTCCCCGGGAGCCGCCGCCTGCTCGAGGTGTCGCACAGCCTCGAGGAGCTGAAGACGATCTGCCGCTGCGGACGCAAGGCGATCTTCAACGGGCGCCGGTTCGGCGACACCTTCGTCTTCGACGGCGACCAGGTCGCCATCGACGGCACCACGGTCACGTACGAATCGCTCTGCGGCGTCTGCTACCTGCAGGAGTCCGGCGGCCGACTCTCGTCCACCTCTCCCACCGTCCGACCCACCAGCGAAGGATCACACGCATGAAGCTCTCCGTCATCGGCTGCGGCTATCTGGGAGCCGTGCACGCGGCCGCCATGGCATCGATCGGTCACGAGGTCGTCGGCATCGACGTCGACCCCGCGAAGATCGAGGCGCTCGCTGCCGGTCGTTCGCCGATCTTCGAGCCGGGACTGCCTGAGCTCCTCCTCGCCGGTGTCGAGTCCGGTCGCCTGCGGTTCAGCACCGACATGGCCGACGCCGCCGGGGCGACCATGCACTTCGTGGCGGTCGGTACACCGCAGAAGGCCGGTTCCAATGCGGCCGATCTGCGCTACGTCGACGCCGCGGTGACGGCGCTCCTCCCGCACCTGTCGGCCGGTGACGTCGTCGTCGGCAAGTCGACCGTGCCCGTCGGGACCGCAGCGCGCCTCGCCGAACTCGTCGCCCCCACGGGTGCCGTGCTCGCCTGGAACCCCGAGTTCCTCCGCGAGGGCTTCGCCGTCCAGGACACCATCGCCCCCGACCGGCTCGTCTACGGTCTGCCTCCGGCCCCCGAGGACGCCGCTGTCGCCCGCGCCGCGTTCGACGAGGTGTACGCGCAGGCGCTCGCCACCGGGACGCCGCTCGTCGCCACCGGCTACTCGACCGCCGAGCTCGTCAAGGTCGCCGCCAACGCATTCCTCGCCACGAAGATCTCGTTCATCAACGCCATGGCGGAGATCGCCGAGGTCACGGACGCGGACGTCACGGAGCTCGCCGACGCGATCGGTTACGACGCGCGCATCGGCCGTCGCTTCCTGAACGCCGGGGTCGGCTTCGGCGGTGGCTGCCTGCCGAAGGACATCCGCGCGTTCACCGCGCGTGCCGAGGAGCTGGGGCGCGGCGAGTCGGTCGCGTTCCTCAAGGAGGTCGACGCCATCAACCTCCGTCGTCGTCAGCGGGTCGTCGACCTCGTCGTCGAGGAGCTCGGTGGGAGCGCCTACCAGAAGCGTGTCGCGGTGCTCGGACTCGCGTTCAAGCCCGACAGCGACGACGTCCGTGACTCGCCGGCCCTCGACGTGGCCGTCGGGCTGAACGGTCTCGGTGCGAAGGTCCTCGCGTTCGACCCGGAGGCGGTGCCCAACGCGCGTCGTCTCCACCCGCAGCTCATGTTCGCGGAGTCCGCCGAGGAGGCGGTGACCGACGCCGACATCGTCGTGGTCGTGACCGAGTGGAAGGCGTTCCGCGCCCTCGACCCGGAGGCGGTGGCGGCGCTGACCGCCGGCAAGATCGTCGTTGACGGCCGCAACTGCCTCGACGTCGACGCGTGGCGTGGCGCCGGCTGGCGCTACGTCGGTCTCGGTCGCCCCTGACCGCTGACGAGGAGTCGGACGACGAGCACGATCGTCGCGCCGAGCAGCCCTCCGGCGGCGTTCGCGTAGACGTCGGCGATCGTCGCGACCCGAGCAGGGAGCAGCGTCTGGCCGAGCTCGATGGCGACGGAGAACGTCGTCGTCGTCAACGGAGCGATCCACCACAGCTTCAGCGGCAGCTCCAGCGCGAGGAGTGCACCGAGCGGGATGAACAGCACGACGTTCGCCGCGGACTCGACGAAGCGGTAGTCGAACCAGGACGGCGCTCCGGCGGCCTGGAGTCGATCGATGAGCGCCAGCAGGGTGTCCCGTCCGTCGGCGTCGACGGGCGTCGGCCAGAACGCGATCCCGAGCATGACGCACAGGCAGACCAGCAGCAGGACCCCGATGACGATTCGAGGTGTGCGGGTCATCTGCGGTGCGGCTCCAGATCGGTCGTCGGGCGTGCCATCGGCACCTCGCAATCGTAGGCCATGGCGTGCCCGCGGCCCGGTCGACGGGCGGCCGCTTGCCCCAAAACGGGGGCGTGCAGCGCCCCGTTCCGCCCGTCGACTGACGGCTAGGCTGTGCCTACCCGAACAAGGAGCACTCTTGGCTGACCCACGCCCGGCGACTGCCGGCATCCCCACGAGTGGTCGCCGACGGTCCCGCCTCTGGTGGATCGCGCTGGCCGTGCTCCTCGTCGTCCTCGCCCTCGGAGCGTGGCTGGGTGTCCGCGCATCCCTCGCGAAGTCCGCCCTCGAGGCGGCTCAGGCGGATGCCAAGACCCTCCAGACGGCCGTACTCGACGGTGACGCGAGCGGGACGGACGCCACCCGACGGTCGTTGTCGGCGCACACCGGCGAGGCCGTCTCCCTGACGAGCGATCCGGTGTGGCGCGCCGCCGAGGTCCTCCCGTTCTTCGGGGTGAACTTCTCCGCGGTCCGTGAGGCGGCAGCCGCGACCGACGACGTGGCGGACGAGGTGATCCCGTCGGTCGTGGAGATCGCCGGTCGCGTCAACCTCTCCTCGCTCCTCCCCGGCGACGGGTCGATCGCCACCGAGCCGTTGCGCGACGTCGCTCCGAGGGTGGCCGAAGCCGAAGCCGCGGCCGCCGCTGACGCCATCGCGGGTCGCGTCGACACGATCAGCACGGACGGTGCCCTCCCGGTCGTCGCCGACGCCGTCGAGAAGCTCACGCGGACCCTCGATGATGCGAGCACGATGCTCGACACCGCCGCGCGCGCCACGGCCCTCCTGCCCGACATGGCGGGTGGTGCGGGACCGCGGAACATCATGGTGATGATCCAGAACAACGCGGAGGTCCGCTCGAGCGGCGGCATCGCCGGTGCCGTGGCGCTCATCCACGCGGAGAACGGCGTCATCTCCTTCGCCGGGACCCGCGGCAGCGACGACTTCTCCAAGTTCCCAGCCCCGGTCCTGCCGCTCACCCCGTTCGAGCAGAACGTGTACACCGACAACCTCGGCACCTACATCCAGGACACCAACCTCACGGTGGACTTCAGCCGGACCGGCGAACTCGCCGCCGCCATGGGCACCCGGGTGTTCGGCGTGCCCATCGACACCGTGGTCGCCATCGACCCCTACGTCCTCGCGCACCTGCTGCAGGCGACCGGCCCGGTCGCCCTGCCGGACGGCTCCGAACTCACCGCGGACAACGCCCCGAAGACGCTCCTGAGCGACGTCTACGCGCGGTTCCCGGACCGGCTCGTCCAGGACGCCTTCTTCGCCGCCGTCTCGGGTTCGGTGTTCGAGAGCATGATCTCCCGGTCACCGGACCCCGCCGCGCTCGTCGAAGCGTTGTCGGCATCCGCTGCCGAGAACCGGCTCCACCTCTGGAGTGCCGTGCCCGCCGAGCAGACGCTCATCGCCCAGACGACCCTCGCCGGGATCCCGCCCGCGACCGACGACGACGCCGTGTACACCGGGGTGTACCTCGAGGACCTCACCCGGGCGAAGATGGACTACTACCTGGAGACGAAGGTCGACCTCCGCGACGCCCGCTGCACGAGCCAGGGCGCTGAATACGTCGTCGCCGTCACCCTCACGTCCACCGCGCCGGCGGACGCCGCGACGTCCCTGCCCGACTACGTGACCGCGGGCGGGCGCTTCGGCACCCCTCCCGGCGACATCGCGACGCGCGTCGTGATCCACGGACCACTCGGCGCGGCCCTCCTCGGTGCCAGTGACGGAACCGACCTCGCGGTGAAGGCGGTGACCGACCCTAATGGTCGCCTCTACGCGCAGACGGACGTGACCCTCACTCCGGGGGCATCGACCGAACTCGTCTTCACGGTGGTCGCTCCCAAGGCCTCCGACGTACCCCCAAACCTGGTCACAACCCCCGGAATCACGGGCAAAACGACGATTTCGACCTTCCCTCACTGCGGGTCCTGACATAGCATGACAACACCTTAGGAAGCCACGCACCCGAATTCGTGACCCTGAGGAACCTCGCGCGGACGCCCACCCGAAATCGGCGGACGCAGGGGTATTCGACGTTCCTTGGGGATACACACATGAAGCGCACCCTTGCCCTAGCATCGCTCTGCCTGCTCGCCGTCTTCGCGGTCCCGACCGCGGCGAACGCAGCGACCGACTCGTCCACGTACGGCCCCGCCGGCTGTGCCACGCTCACCCCGGTCTCGGTGACCCAGGGGGAGTCCACCGTGTTCCGTTGCGACGGAACCTTCGACCCCGGCACCCCGGTGACGGTCACGGTCGACGGCCCGGGCTGCAGCGTGCCCGCGCCCGCCAAGCCGAACACCGCCGACGCGACCGAGCAGGCCGCAGGCCAGAGCGCTGTCCCCACCTCCGGGACGTTCAGCGCCGACGCCGCTCGCGCGTTCGCCGTGACGATCTCGACCGACGCGACGAAGTCGGGCACCTGCATGGTGACTGCGACCCAGGGTGCGACCACCGAGAGCGCCTCATTCCAGGTCTCCGAGCGTGAGTTCGCCTCGACCGGCTTCGACGGTGGAGCCCTGCCGTGGATCGGTGGCGGCCTGCTCGTCGTCGGCGCCGGCGTCGTCACCGCGCTCGCCGTCCGTCGCCGCAAGACCGCCTGATCGGGTCATCCGGTCCCGGGTCCGCGAGCACGTCTCGTGGGCCCGGGGCGGTCAGGGTGCCCGTACCCCCAAAGGTGGTCACATCCGCGGAATCCCGCGGTTTTCGGCGGCTCCGGCGGCAACCGCTGGCCTAGCATGATGACGGCCATGGAGGCCACGAGTGACCAGTGCTCGGCTCCAGGCCCACTGTCCGCATGACGCGTCATCGCACCGCATGCGCCATCCGCGCACCTAGGGGCCTGCACATGAACCGAACTCTCTCCGCCGCCGCACTCGTCCTCCTCGCCGTCGTCGCGCTGCCCACCGCAGCCAGCGCCGTCGAGGGTGAGAACTACGGACCGGGCAGCTGCAACTCGATCACGCCCGCGAGCGTCGCCCGGGGCGCCGCGGTCACCTACTCCTGCTCGGACTTCTGGGCGGCGAACCAGACGGTGTCGATCACGATCGACTCGTCCGCTGCAGGCGGCTCCACCCGTACGCTGTCGACCGTCGCCGACGCGGCCGGTGACATCGACGTGTCGATCGACACCGCGGCCGACCCCGCCGGCACGTACACGCTGACGGCGACCCAGGGCGCCGTGAGCGACTCGTCCGACTTCACGGTCCTGGACCCGTCCGAGGCCGCTGCTGCAGCCGCCGCGTCCGACCCGTCCGCCGGGGGCAACGCCCTCGCCGACACCGGCTTCGCCGGAACGGCCCTCCCGTGGGCCGCCGGAGGCCTCCTCGCGGTCGGTGCCGCAGCGCTCGGTACCGTCCTCGTGCGCCGCCGCCAGCAGGCCTGAGATCACGGACCGGTCGGGCGTCGACGACGCCGCCCGATCGATCCGGTCCAGGATCGGCTGATTCTCGGAAGTGGCGAACAGCCGCTGAAAAATCGGCTATCCTAGACAAGGCCTTCGGGCCATCGGGGTGTGGCGCAGTTTGGTAGCGCGCTTCGTTCGGGACGAAGAGGTCGTGGGTTCAAATCCCGCTACCCCGACAGTATTAGCCCGGTCAGACAAGCAATTGTCTGACCGGGCTTCTCTGTTTTTCGGGATGGCGAACCGCTGAGCCGGCGGGTTGCACATCCCGCTACCCCGACAGCAAAGCCCGGTCAGGCAAGCAATTGTCTGGCCGGGCTTCTCTGTTTTTCGGGATGGCGAACCGCTGAGCCGGCGGGTTGCACATCCCGCTACCCCGACAGTATTAGCCCGGTCAGACAAGCAATTGTCTGGCCGGGCTTCTCTGTTTTCGGGGATGCTCCGGTCCCTGAGCTTGTCGAAGGGCGGTGTACGCCCCGAGCCGCCTCAGACCGCGGTGCGGCGGGGGAGCAGCGTCACGAGCGACGCCTCCGGGCGGCAGGCGAAACGGACCGGCGCGTAGATGGATGTCCCGAGGCCCGCCGACACGTTGAGGTACGCGGAGCGGAGCGCGTGGCGCCACACGCTGAGCCCCTTCACCTGCTTGCGGGGGATGTCACAGTTGGTCACGAGCGCGCCGTAGCCGGGCACGCAGACCTGCCCGCCGTGGGTGTGCCCGGCGAAGATGAACTGGGCCCCCTGCGTCACGAACGCGTCGAGCACGCGGCGGTACGGGGCGTGCATCACCCCGACGGTCACGGTGTGTGCCAACGCAGGGTCGTCGGTCGAGAGGGTCTCCGCGTCGAGCCGCTCATCGATGAGGGCTGTCAGCGTGTCCAGGCGGTCGAAGTGCTTGTGCGGGTCGTCGACCCCGAAGAGGTCGAGTCGTGTCCCGCGAACGGTGATCTCGCCGACCGCGTTGTTGAGGTCCAGCCAGCCGAGGTCCTTCATGAAGAACCGTTCGAGCGCGCCGGTGTCGAGCGTCGTCGGGGAGACGTGCTTCGAGGAGGTCTGCGTGAAGTACTTGAACGGGTTCTTGGCGCTCGGACCGTAGTAGTCGTTCGAGCCGTGCACGAATGCGCCGGGGACGCCGGCGAAGACGGACAGCGCGGCACGGATACCGTCGATGCCGTGCTCGTGGCCGAGGTTGTCGCCGGTGTTGATGACGACGTCCGGGCGGAGCTCGGCGAGCTCGCGCAACCACGCCTGCTTGCGACGCTGCCACGGAGCCATGTGGAGGTCGGAGAGGTGGAGCACCGTGATCGGCACGGCGTCCGGTGGCAGGACGGGAGCGGTCACCCGGCGGAGCGTGAAGGCGTTGCGTTCGACGAGGGACGCGTACCCGAAGGTGAGGGCGCCGAGGCCGGCTACGACGGCCGCCGCGGTGCCGAGTCTGCCGCCGGTGCTCATGGGTGCCGCCATCGATCGTCTCCTTCTCGGTCGTCGGGTGGTTCCGACCGTCCCCCGAGCGTACCGGGTGCGCCCTCCGAGGATCCTCGGAGCGCCCCTCGTGGAGGACGCCGAAGGGCCCGGTCGGGAGTATCCGACCGGGCCCTTCGGGTTGACGCGAGTCGCTAGCAGCTGGTCTTGGAGACCGTGACCGTGACCTTGCCGTCCTTGCGCGCCGCCGTGCCTGCCGGGGGATCGACCCCCGTCACCTTCGGGGTCGTGGCCGCCGGATCGACGGCACACTTCTGGCCCACGTTCGCGAACCCGGCGCCTTGGATGGCCGCCTTCGCCGCGTCGTACGTGCCGGCGCCGCTGACGTCAGGGACGATGCCGAGCAGGCCGTTGCTCGTGTAGACGGTCACGATGGAGCCCTTCGGGACGGTGCCGGAGGGGTTCGTGCTGGCGGCCTGGCCCGCCGGCAGCGCAGAGTCACCGGCGCCACCGTTCTCGAAGCCGAAACCGGCGTCCTCGAGCAGCTTCTGCGCCTCTTCGATGGTCTTGCCGGCGACGTCGGGCACCTGGACCGACTGGCCGTTGATCAGCGACGGATCCGGGTCGCCGAACGCCGAGCCGCCGAACTTCGCGTTCGCGGTCGCCATGATCCGCGGCCAGATCTTGTGTCTGATCGTCGCCACCTGGCCCGCGTCGAAGTACGTGCGGCGAAGGTTGACGTGGCCGGTCGCGTTGAAGACACCGACGATCGTCGCGGCCTGGGTACTGGCACCGCTCATCCACGTCGCCTCGTTGTTGTCGGTGGTACCCGTCTTGCCGATGAGCGGGATGCCGTCGCCGACGCGCGAGGAGCTCGTCGTGCCGCCGTTGAAGGTGGCCTGGAGCGCGACGTTGGCCGTGGCCGCGACGTTCGCCTCGAGGCCGACGCGGCAGTTGGCCGCCGGGACCGGGATCTCCGTGCCGTCAGGCTTCACGACGCGGTCGATCGCGATCGGGTCGCAGGTGGTGCCACCGGACGCGAAGGTCGCGAAGGCGGTCGCCATGCTGAGCGGCGCGACCTCGTTGGTGCCGAGGACGGTCGCGGGGGACTGGAGCAGCGGCCCGCCGTCTGCGCGGTGGACGCCCATCGACTCGGCCGTCTTGCGGATGCCGCAGAGGTCGAGCTGCTTCGCCATCGCGATGAAGCCGGTGTTGATGGACTGCTTCGTCGACTGGAGCGCGGTGTACTGGCCACCGTTGCCACCCTCGTCGTTACCGGGGTTCCAGTCGGAGCCGGCGTAGACGGTGCCGCCGTCGGCGCAGGAGTCCTTGAACGTGCCCCACGGCGATCGCTTGCGGCCGTCGACGCCCTCGTTCAGCCCGTGGCCTTCCTTCAGCCATTCGGCCAGCGTGAAGGTCTTGTACGTCGATCCGGGCTGGAAGCCGGTGGATCCGCCGTAATCGACGTCGGTGTTGTAGTTGACGGCCGAGTAATTCGAGCCGAGGGCGAGGGTGTCCTCGTCGCTCGCGTAGTCCTTGTTCTGCGCCATGGCGAGGATGCGCCCCGTGCCCGGCTGGACGGTGACCGCCACCGCTCCGATGTCGAGCTGATCGCTCGCGTGCGGGATGTAGGCGTCGAGCGCGGTCTGCGCCGAGTACTGCAGGTCGAGGTCGAGGGTCGTGAACACGTCGTAGCCGCCGCGGTTGAAGGCAGCCCAGCGCTCATCCTCGGTCGCACCGAAGATCGGGTTGTTCTGGAACACTCGCGTCACGTAATCGCAGAAGTAGCCCGCTCCCGGGCTCACGTTCACAGCCGTGATACAGCCGGTGCTCGACGGCGTGATCGTCGGGGTGATGACCGTGACGATCGCCGCGTCGTACTGCTCCTGCGTGATCTTCTTCTCGTCGAGCATCTTGCCGAGGATGTAGTCGCGCCGGTCCTTCGTCTTGCTGTAGCCGTCGGCCGCGCCGTTCACCTCGTTCTCGGGCTGGTCGAAGCGCAGGTTCGACGGGTTGTTCACCACGGCGAGCAGCGTCGCCGCCTGCTCGAGGGTGAGGTTCGCGGCCGTCGTGTTGAAGTAGTAGTTGGCGGCGGCCTCGATGCCGTACACGCGCCCGCCGAAGCCGGTGATGTTCAGGTAGCCGCGCAGGATGTCCTGCTTGCCATAGCGCTTCTCCAGGCCGATGGCGAAGCGCATCTCCTTGAGCTTGCGCTCCGGAGTCGTCTTCGTCGCCTCTTCGTACGCGGCCTTCATCTTGGCCTCGTCGGTGATGGCCTCGGCCTTCTGCACGAGCACGTTCTTCACGTACTGCTGCGTGATCGACGATCCACCCTGCAGATCGCGCCCCGTCGCGCTGACCGCGACCGCTCGGATCGTTCCGGTGAGGTCGACGCCGCCATGCTCGTAGTAGCGGGGGTCTTCAGCCGCGATCGCCGCGTCCTTGACGAACTGGTTGATCTGGTCCCAGCCCACCTCGATGCGGTTCTGCTGGTAGAAGGACGCAAGCAGCTGCGGGTTGCCCGCGCTGTCCGTCGCGTAGATGTTGGACTTCTGCGCCAGCTCGTCGAGGGCCAGGTAGTCGGGGAGACCGTCGAACACGTTGATCGTGCTGTTGGTCGCGATCCCGGTGACGGCGAGGGCCGGCGTGACCGTCGCGGTGACGAGGACACCCGCCGCGACGCTCAGCCCGAGGAAGCCCAGGAGGCCGCCGAGCACACCGGTGGCCGTGCGATGTTGTTGAGGCATGGATCGATGCTAAGCGACATTCCTGAAAAAGGCCCGCTCAGGGCGGTGTCGAAACCCGATCGTTGTCGGGCCGGCGGCGGGAGGCCGGGCGACCGACCGGCCCGCCCGCCGTCCACCCGATCAATCCGGAGGGCCGTTGCCGTTCCCGTTCCCGTTGCCGTTGTTGCCGTTCCCGGGTGCGGCCGGTTCGCCGGGTTCACCCGTGCCGCCGGTGCCACCCTCGTCGCCCGGTGCCGGTGTCGGCGCCTGGGTGGGTGCCTGCGTCGGGTCGGCGGTCGGCGCCGGCGTGGGGGTCGCATCCTCGCCGCTGCCGCCGGACCCGTCGCCCTGCAGGGTCGCGCGATCGGCCTCCGGGAAGTCGCCGCCAGGATACTTCGCCAGCGCGGCCGACATGATCTGCGGCCAGATGAGGTGCCGCATGGAGGCGACCTGCGTGCCGTCGATGTAGGTGTCGCGGAGGTTCACATGCCCGGAGACGTTGAACGTGCCGACGACCGTCGCGACGGTGGTGCTCGCGCCGCTCATCCACGTCGCTTCGGCGTTGTCCGTCGTCCCGGTCTTGCCGATCAGTTCGCCGACCCCGTCGGTGCGGCTGCCGGAGGCCGAGGCGGTGCCGTTCGACACCACCCCTTGGAGGACGTCGTCGGCCGCTGCGGCCACCTTCGCGTCGACGGACTGGCGGCAGTTCGCCGAGGGGACCTCTGCGGTGGAGCCGTCGGGCTTCGTGATCGAGTCGATGGCGATCGGGTCGCAGGTCTTGCCGCCAGCGGCGAGGGTCGCGAAGGCGGTCGCCATGCTCAGCGGAGCGACCTCGTTCGTCCCGAGCACCGTGGCCGGGGAGTTGTTCAGCGGTGCCCCGTCGGCGCGATGGACACCCATCGACTCGGCCGTCTTGCTGATGTCGCAGAGGTCGAGCTCCTGCGCCATCGCGATGAAGGCGGTGTTGATCGACTGCTGCGTCGCTCGACGGACCGTGTACGAACCGGACTCACCCTCGTCGTTCCGCGGACTCCATCCGGCGTCGGCCTGCTCCGTCCCACCGGGGACGCAACTGTTCTTGAAGGTGCCCCAGTCGGATCGACGGTTCGCGTTGATCGATTCGTTGACGCCCTTGCCTGCCTTCAGCCAGTCGGTGAGGGTGAAGATCTTGTACGTCGACCCGGGCTGGAACCCGGCCGAACCGCCGTAGGCCTGATCGGTGTTGTAGTTGATGGCGCTGTAGTTGGCGCCCGTCGCGAGGACGTCGGGGTCCTGCGAGTAGTCCTTGTTCTGCGCCATCGCCAGGATGCGCCCGGTGCCGGGCTGCACGCTCACCGAGACGGCGCCGAGGTCGGCCTCGGTCGTCGTCTTCGGCACGTACTCGTCGATCGCGGTCTGTGATGCGCCCTGCAGATCGAGGTCGAGGGTCGTGAAGACGCTGTATCCGCCCCGCTTGAAGTTGGTCCAGCGCTCCTCCTGGGTGGCGCCGAAGATCTCGTTGTTCTGCAGCACGTTCGTGACGTAGTCGCAGAAGTAGGCGGCCGATGCGGCAGCCGAGCAGCCGGTGACCGGTGGCACGATCGTCGGGGTCACCGGGACCGCGACGGCTGCGTCGTGCTGCTCCTGGGAGATCTTCTCCTCCTTGAGCATCTGGTCGAGGACGTAGTCCCGCCGGGTCTTCGTCAGCGCGTACCCGTTCGCGGCCCCGTTGTCGGCGTTGTCCGGCTTGTCGATGCGGAGGTTCTCGGGGTTGTTGACGATCGCGAGGAGGGTCGCCGCCTGCTCCAGGGTGAGGTTCGCGGCGGTGGTGTTGAAGTAGTAGTTCGCGGCGGCCTCGATCCCGTACACCCGGCCACCGAACCCGGAGATGTTCAGGTACCCACGGAGGATGTCCTCCTTGCCGTACGTCTTCTCCAGGCCGATCGCGAGCCGCATCTCCTTGAGCTTGCGCTCCGGGGTCGTGGCCGTCGCCTCTTCATAGGCCTTCTTGCTCTCGGCAGCATCCGGGATCGCCTCGGCCTTCTGCACGAGCACGTTCTTCACATACTGCTGCGTGATCGAGGAGCCACCCTGCGTGGACCCGCCGGCGGCGTTGTTGACGACGGCGCGGACCGTGCCCGCGAGGTCGATGCCACCGTGGTCGAAGAAGCGCGGGTCCTCGGCCGAGACGGCCGCGTCCTTCGCGAACTGGGAGATCTGATCCCAGCTGTCCTCGATGCGGTTCTGGTCGTAGAAGGAGGCGAGGAGCACCGGGTTGCCGGCGGAGTCCTTCGCGTAGATGCTCGACTTCTGGGCGAGCGAGTCGAGCTGCAGGTAGTCGGGGAGACCGTCGAAGACGGTGATGCCAGTGGACGTGGCGAGGCCCGTCATCGCGATGGCGGGGGTGACCGCAGCGGTCGCGAGGACACCGGCGGCGACGCTCAGGCCGACGAAGCCGAGGACGCTCTGCACGACCGTCTTCGCGGGGGTACGTGGTTCAGGCATAGGATCGAAGGTAAGCGGAGAAACTGTGAGCGAGCTTCACCCGGTGCCCGCCACGTCCGTCCCCTGCGCATCCGCCTCGCTGTGCGGAGCGCCCGATCGAGGAGAGACATGACCCGCTGGGAGTACCTCACCACGCCGTTGATGATCCACAACACGGCAGCCATCCTGAACAACTGGGGCGGGGACGGCTGGGAGCTCGTCCAGGTCGTCACCGGTCCTGAGGGCGGCCTCGTCGCCTACCTCAAACGACCCATCGCCGACTGACCACACGACCCGGAGGAGCCCCCATGTCCCAGATCGCCGATCGACTCGCCGAGCTCGACATCACCCTGCCCACCGTCGTTCCGCCCGTGGCCGCGTACATCCCCGCGGTCGTGTCCGGCGACCACGTCTTCACCTCCGGTCAGCTGCCGATGACCGACGGCAGACTCCCGGCCACCGGCAAGGTCGGTCAGGGCGACGGCCTGGTCTCGCCCGCCGACGCGAAGGCTTACGCCCGCACCTGCGCGCTCAACGCGCTTGCCGCGGTGGAGAGCCAGATCGGTTCGCTCGACCGCGTCACCCGCATCGTGAAGGTCGTCGGCTTCGTCGCCTCCGACCCGGCGTTCACCGGCCAGCCCGGCGTCATCAACGGAGCCTCCGAGGTCCTCGGCGAGATCTTCGGTGACCTCGGTGTGCACGCCCGTTCGGCTGTCGGCGTCGCGGTGCTCCCGCTCGACTCGCCCGTCGAGGTGGAGCTCATCGTCGAGTTCGCGTAGCGAGTCCCTGCGTCATACGCACGAGAGCCGGATGGAATCCGCGATTCCGTCCGGCTCTCGTGCATGGAGCACTCGCCTAGCTGTTCTTCACCATCTTGTCGGTGATGATCTGCATGACGGTGGTGTCGGCGAGCGTCGTGGTGTCGCCCACCTCCCGGCCTTCGGCGACGTCGCGCAGGAGGCGACGCATGATCTTGCCCGAGCGGGTCTTCGGCAGCTCGTTCACCAGGTAGACCTCGCGCGGTCGGGCGATCGGCCCGATCTGCTCGCCGACCCAGCTGCGCAGGGCGCCCGTGATGTCCGCGAGCCCGGAGGCTTGCTCGAGGTGCGACTCCTTGATGATGACGAACGCGACCACCGCTTGGCCCGTCGTCTCGTCTGCCGCACCGACGACGGCGGACTCGGCCACCATCTCGTTGGCGACCAGCGCGGACTCGATCTCCGCGGTCGACAGCCGGTGCCCGGACACGTTCATGACGTCGTCGACGCGGCCGAGCAGCCAGACGTCGCGGTCCGAGTCGAGCCGGGCGCCGTCGCCGGCGAAGTAGAACGGTCCGCCCTCGACGTCCCAGAACTTCTCCCAGTAGGTCTCCTTGAACCGTTCCGGGTCTCCCCAGATCCCGCGGAGCATCGACGGCCAGGGTTCGGTCACGACGAGCAACCCGCCGCCACCGGCACCGACGGCTTCGCCCGCCTCGTCGACGACGTCGATCGAGATGCCGGGGATCGGCACCTGCGCGCTGCCCGGCTTCGTGGAGGTGACACCGGGGAGGGCCGAGACCATGATCGCGCCCGTCTCGGTCTGCCACCAGGTGTCGACGATCGGGGCGAGCTTGTTCCCGATGATCTTCCGGTACCACATCCACGCCTCGGGGTTGATGGGTTCGCCGACCGAGCCGAGGAGGCGGATCGACGAGAGGTCGAACTGCTTGGGGATGGTCCGGCCGAGCTTCATGAACGATCGGATCGCGGTCGGCGCCGTGTAGAAGATGCTGACGCCGTACTTCTCGATGATCTCCCACCATCGGCCCGCATGCGGGGCGTCCGGCGTGCCCTCGTAGAGCACCTGGGTCGCACCGTTGGCGAGGGGGCCGTACGTGACGTAGCTGTGCCCGGTGATCCAACCGATGTCGGCCGTGCACCAGTAGACGTCGGTCTCGGGGTGGAGGTCGAAGACGTTCTTGTGGGTGAACGCCGTCTGCGTGAGGTACCCGCCCGAGGTGTGGAGGATGCCCTTCGGCTTGCCGGTGGTGCCCGAGGTGTACAGGATGAAGAGCGGCTGCTCCGCGGGGAACGGCTGCGCGTCGTGCTCGGGCTCCGCGTCGGCGATCGCTTCGTGCCACCAGAGGTCGCGTCCGGCGGTCCATTCGACGTCGTTCTCGCCGCGACGGACCACGAGCACGTGGTCGACGGTCGCCTGTTCCGGGAGCTCTCCACGGCTGGCGAGCGCGGCGTCGGCGGCCGGCTTCAAGGCGGACACCTTGCCCTTGCGGTAGCCGCCGTCGGCCGTGATGACGAGCTTCGCCTCGGCGTCGTCGATGCGGGAGCGGAGGCTGTCGGCGCTGAACCCGCCGAAGACGACGGAGTGCACCGCACCGATGCGCGCGACGGCCAGCATGGAGACGATGGCCTCGGGGATCATCGGCAGGTAGATGGCGACACGGTCCCCGGCTGAGACGCCGAGGCTCGTGAAGAGGTTCGCCGCCCGCTTGACCTCTGCGGTGAGCTCGGCGTAGGTGATCGAGCGGCTGTCGCCCGGCTCGCCCTCCCAGTGGAGCGCGACGCGGTCGCCGTTGCCGGCCTCCACGTGTCGGTCGAGGCAGTTGTAGGCGACGTTCATCTCGCCGTCCTCGAACCAGGTCGCGAACGGTGGGTTCGACCAGTCGAGGGTCTTGGTGAACGGCTTGCTCCAGGTGAGCAGGTCGCGGGACTGGTCCGCCCAGAACGCGAGTCGGTCGTTCGAGGCCTGTTCGTACAGTCCGGCGTCGGCGATCGCTTGGGCGGCGAACGCCTCCGACGGCGGGAACCGTCGGTCCTCGTGCAGCAGGCTGTCGATGTGAGTGCTCATCGTGTGTCTCTCGCTCCCTTGCGAATCCGCGTTCCTGACCTGTCCGCGCGTCGGCGGTCTGGTCCGTGCCAAGCACGAGCGTAGCGCGTTCTCGCTCGCGGATTTGTCACTCATCCGAACAAACTCCGGCGACCAGTCTGTGAATGATCTGGGCATGGTAGGGAAACCACTCGATCTGGGGCCATCGGAATGCTTGTGTTCCCCGTTCACTGGCGTACACTTGAACCCGGCCGAATACTTATTCGTGCATGCAGTGCCAGCGATTCCCCCCAATCCGGCGCTGCAGAGGCGGCACCCATTCCCCCCAATGGGTGCCGCCTTCTTCTGTCTCCGGCGATGACCCTGCGGCGTGGGCGGCCTCAGGCCATGTCGTTCCGAATGGGACGCCCGGCTGATGCAAGAACGCCCGCGCCTCCGGGGTTCCGGTGGCACGGGCGTCCTGACTGGCTCCAGCTCAGTCGGATGCGACGGGATGCTCCTCGCGGAACACCTCGAGCTGCTCCTCGCTCGGGTAGGAGGCCTGCGCGCCGGCTCCCGTCGCCGCATAGCTCCCGACCGCTGAGGCGAACCGTGCCGCGTCGACGAGCGTGTCCCCGGCGGCGAGCCTCCGGGCGAGGGCACCCATGAACGCGTCGCCACAGCCGGTCGTATCGACCGCCGTGACCTTCGGTGAACGCACGACGACCGCATCCGTCCCCTCGTCGATGACGACGCTCCCGGCAGCCCCCGTCGTGACGACGGCTCGTCGGACACCTCGGTCGCGCAGTGCGGAGGCCATCGCCGCCCAACCGGACTCCTCGGGATCCACGCCGGAGAGCTCGGCCGCCTCGTGCTCGTTCACGAGGAGCACGCCCGTCGCCTGCAGGAGTTCCTCGGGCACGGGGCCGAAGGGGGAGAGGTTGAGCAGGACGACCGCGCCTGCCGCTGCACCGCGCTGCGCGGCCTCGAGCACGGTCTCCAGTGGGACCTCGAGGCACAGGCACACGACCCCGGCACCGTCCAGTGCCGACCACGCCCCGCCGATCCGCTCCGGCGCGAGCGTCCCGTTGGCTCCCGGCGAGACGATGATCGTGTTCTCGCCGGCATCGTCGACGGTGATCACCGCGGTACCCGTCGCAGTGTCGTCCCGGCGCGCGATCCGGGTCACGTCGACCCCGGCGTCCGAGAGCGACTCGAGCAGCATCGAGCCGTTCGCGTCGTCACCGACGGCGCCGACCATCGTGACGTCGCCGCCGAGTCGTCCGGCGGCGACCGCCTGATTGGCGCCCTTGCCACCGGGGATGACGGCGAGTTCGGATCCGGTGAGTGTCTCCCCGGGTTGGGGAAAGCGGGCGGTACGGACGACGAGGTCGGCGTTCAAGGACCCGACGACGACGATGCGTGGACGCTGCATGATGTCCCTCTCTCAGCTCGCCGAAACGGCATCGGCGGAACGGACCTCCGCGCTCGCCGGCTTCGGGATGAGGAACGAGACCAGCAGGGCGACGGCGGTGATGCCCGCGCCGACCAGCATGGCACTCGTGTATCCCGCGGTCGACGTCCCACCGTTCGGCGCTACGGCGATCTGCACCGCGGGAAGCACGACGAAGCTGAGACCGGCGCCCAGGTTGAAGGCGCCCGCGTTCAACCCGGGCAGGAACCCCGGGTTCTCCTTCGGCGACAGGACGATGCCGAGTCCGTTGAGCATGATGTTGCCGATGCCCGCGTACGTCGCCCCGATCAGGACCGTCGTCGCGATGAGGACCGGCAGGGAGTGGACGCCGACGAGGGCCATGACGACGATCGAGACGATGCTGCCGACGAGCCCGATGCGGAGCACGTTCAGGTAGCCGATGGTCGGCGCGAGACGACCGGCGAACGGACCGACGATCCAGCCGACGAGGGCGTACGGGGTGAGGAACGCGAGGGAGGCGAGGTCGGCCTCCATGCTGAACCCGGCGTCGGCGTTCTGCGCGAGGGAGGTGACGAGGCCGTTGACCACGGCGAAGACCCCGGTCATGGTGAGCAGGGTCGTCAGGAGGAGCGCCCACGTGCTGCGCTGACGGAGGTACCTGGTCGCCACGAGCGGCTCTGCAACACGGTTCTCGACGGTCCAGAAGATCGCGAACGCGACGATGGCGACCACGATGAACCCGCCGACGAGCAACCAGTTCGCTGATGCGAGCTTGCCGGCCTCGTTGAACGCGGTGAGGAGTGCGGCGATCGACACGACGAGCGGGAGCACGCCCCACCAGTCCATCCGCGTGCCCTTCGAGGGCTGCGAGTTCGCCGCCCACAGGATGACGAAGACGATCGCGACGGCTGCGACGACGGCCATCGTCCAGAAGACGGACCGGAAGCCGTGGTTCGTGACGAGCCAGCCGCCGGCGAGGGCGTCGATCCCGGCGATCCCGCCGTTGACCGCGGTGATGAGGCCCATCATGGCGCCGTACCGCTTGGGGTCGGTGACCTCCGCACGCAGCATGAGCAAGGTGATGGGTACGACGGGACCTGACACGCCCTGGATGATGCGGCCGACGAACAGCATCTCGACGTTGACGGCGAGGGCCGCGACGACGGTGCCGACGAGCATGACGACGAGCATCCCGGTGAGGACGCGCTTGCGGCCGACGATGTCGCTGAGGCGGGGGAGGAAGACGGAGAACAGTGCGGCGGTGGTGAAGAACATCGTCTGCGAGAGGCCGATGGTGGCGTCGTCGGTGTTCAGCTCACGCGCCATGCTGACGAGCGCCGGGCTCAGCATGCTGGCGTTCAGTTGGAAGGCGACGCACGCTGCGAGCAGCGCCACCATGAGCGCGCCGACGCGGACCGCGGGCGTCGTACCGGTGGTGCCGGACGCGGCGCTCACAGCTCGACCTGCCCGATGTTCTCGAGCGCGTCGGTGACGAGTCCCCAGAAACGCGCGTGGTCGAGGTCGGTCGCGGCCCACGTGCTGCAGTCGTCCGGCGCCGGGTGGCGGAAGTCGGCGACCGTCATGCCGAGCGTGAGCGTGCCGGTGAGCTCGATGTCGATCGGGACCTTGACGGTGCGCACGATCGACGGGTCGATCACGTAGGCGACGGCGCACGGGTCGTGCACTGGCGGACTGTCGAAGCCCTGCGCATCCTTGTAGGTCGTGCCGAAGAACTCGAGCAGCTCCACGACGAACCGCGCCGGGGCGGTGCCGACGGCGGCGATCTGCTCGACGACCTCTGGCGTCGCGAGCGCCTGGTGCGTCAGGTCGAGGCCGACCATCACGACGGGCCAGGACTCGTTGAAGACGATGTGTGCGGCTTCCGGGTCGATCTTGATGTTGAACTCGGCGACCGCCGACCAGTTGCCGACGTGATACCCGCCACCCATGAGGACGACCTCCTTCACCCGGTCCACGATGCGCGGTTCCTTGCGGGCGGCGAGGGCGATGTTCGTCAGGCCGCCGGTCGGCACGAGGGTGATCTCGCCCGGCTCGTGCGACATCACGAGGTCGATGATGAGGTCGACGGCGTGCCGGCCGTCGAGCTCGATCGCCGGGTCTGGGAGGACGGGGCCGTCCATGCCCGACTCGCCGTGGATGTCCGGGGCGTTCTCGAGCGGACGCACCAGGGGCCGGTCGGCTCCGGCTGCGAAGGGCACGTCGGTGATCCCGGCGATGCGGGCGACGGCGAGGGCGTTCCTGGTGACCTTCGGGAGCGTCTGGTTGCCGACGACGGTGGTGACGGCGAGCAGCTCGATCTCCGGGTTGCCGTGCGCCAGGAGGATGGCGATCGCGTCGTCGTGGCCGGGGTCGCAGTCGAGGATGATCTTGCGGGGCATGGTTCTCCACATCGTTGGGGTGCCGACGCGGTACCAGCCGCGTCGGACGTAAAGCGCTTCAGGTGCGCCGCGAGCAGCTTACGTCAAGCGCTTTAGGTTCGCCAATCCGGGTCATCGGAACCGAGGCTCCGGTGCCCGATACGATCGACGGGTGACTGACGCGTCGAACGATCCCAGCCCGCGCGGTGCCCGGCGGGTGACCGCGGCGATGGTCGCGCAGCGCGCGGGGACGTCGGTTGCGACCGTGTCGCTCGTCGCCAACGGGAAGGACGCCGGTCACGTGTCGGCCCAGAACGCCGAGCGGGTCCGTCAAGCGATCACGGAGCTCGGATACGTCGCCGACCACGCCGCCAGGGCGCTTGCGAGCGGATCGAGCAACCTCATCGTCTTCGTCACCCCGGACGCCTCGAACCCGTACTTCGGTGCCGTCATCCGTGGACTCCGGGAGGGGCTCGGCGACACCTACCAGCTCCTCGTGTCGGTGACGGGGGAGGGCGACGTCCCCACCGCCGCAGCGCTCGGACGGCTGGCAGCGCTCCGGCCGGCCGGGGTGGTGGTCGACGCCCCGAGTGAGGCCTTCCTCGACGAGTTGCGCCTCGAGACCCCGCTCGTCCTCCTCGACGCGCCGCGGCTCCCCGTGTCGACGGTCGAGGCGGCATCGGGTGCCCCGTCGACGGAACGCCGCGCCGTCTCGGTCGACTTCGACCTCCTCGGCGGGGTCCGGGCACTCCTCGACCACCTGCACGTGCTCGGGCACCGCCAACTCGGTTACCTCGGCGGGCGGACGGCGACGGACACCTTCCGCCTCCGCCGGCTGCTCCTCGAACGTGAGGCTGCGCTCCGCGGGATGCGGGTGCATGCCGACGACCGGGCGGAGAGTCTCATCGACCTGGCCGCGGCGGCGGAAGCGTTCGTCGACAGCTGGCCGCGGTGGCGCGACGCCGGGGTGACGGCGCTCGTCTGCGCGACCGACACGCACGCCTACGGGGTGCTGCAATCGGCCCGGGCGATGGGCATGCCGGTGCCGGGCGAACTCGCCGTGGTCGGGTTCGACGACCTCGCGTCGTCCGTGGTCAGTGATCCGCCGCTCACGAGCGTGCGGCTGCCCGGTGAGGCACTCGGGCGTGCCGGGGCCGAGCAGCTCCTCGCCCAGATCGAGGGTCGGACGGCGGTGCCGGCGCCCGTGATCGCCGCGGACCTCGTCGTGCGCGCGTCGACGATCGGGCGCTGAGCCGGGCTGACGCGTCGAGGAGCTGGTCGATCGACCGGCCGCTCGCGCGGAGCCTGCGCCGCTGGACTCGTCGCGGTGCGACACCGCTCCACAGTCGTCCTCGCCTGCGCCACCATCGCCGGTCGCCTCGTCCAACCGGGAGCGCCGTCCCTGCCACGCCTACGCTCGCCGCATGTCCGAACGTTTCGTCGTCTCCGTGCCGCCCGACACCACCCCACCCGATCCGCCGGGAGCGGTGGGCGACGCCGAAGCCACCCGCGCGGACGAGTCCCGCGGGGTGACCGCGCTCGCCGATTTCGGCACCCTCGCGCCCTACCTCGCCGACCCGGGGGTCACCGACCTCTTCGTGAACGGCACCTCCGGCCTCTGGCTCGACCACGGTGCCGGTCTCGTCCGCGAGGCCGGATGGAAGTCGGACGAGGCGGCCATCCGTGCGCTGGCCATCCGTCTCGTGGCGCGCGGCGGACGCCACGTCGACGAAGCGACGCCCTGCGTCGACGTCCGGCTGCAGGACGGCATCCGGGTCCACGTGGTGTTGCCACCGGTCTCCACCAGAGGCACCCTGCTGTCCATCCGGGTGCCTCGCGACGAGGCGCTGGGATTCGAAGCCCTGCAGGCCGCCGGTATGTTCCCGTCCACCGTCGCCGACCTCCTGCGTGAGGCCGTGGCCACGCGCGTGAACGTCCTCGTCACCGGCGCCGGGGGTTCCGGCAAGACGACCCTCTTGGGCGCCTTGCTCGGGCTCGCGCCGCCTGCCGAACGGCTCGTCGTGATCGAGGACGTCGCCGAGCTCCGGATCCTCCACCCGCACGTCGTCGCGTTGCAGTCCCGCCAGGCGAACCTCGAGGGTGCGGGCGGTATCGACCTCGAACGCCTCCTGCGCGAGGCACTCCGCATGCGGCCCGACCGCCTCGTCCTCGGCGAATGTCGCGGTCCGGAGGTGCGGGAACTGCTGTCGGCCCTCAACACCGGCCACGACGGCGGCGCGGGCACCCTGCACGCGAACTCGTTGACGGACGTCCCCGCCAGACTCGAAGCGCTCGGTGCGCTCGCCGGCATGAGCCAGGAGGCCGTCGCACGCCAGGCGACGAGCGCCATCGGGCTCATCGTCCACCTCGCCCGGCTTCCGGCCGGGAGGCAGGTGGTCGCTGTCGGTCGACTCGTGCTCGACGAACGGGATCGTCTCGCGGTCGAGGAGTTGCCGTGATCACACCTCGGTGGCTTCGCCCCGTGCTCGCGGCGTTCCCCGGCGCGACCCCACCGGAGGATGACGGCCCCGCGCGCGTCGCCCGCACCACGCGTCGTCTGGCAGTGCTGCTCGGCGCGGGGGTGGCCCCCGGCAGCGCCTGGACACATCTCGCGGCCGCTGCGGACGTGCAAGGCGGCGTCACGGTAGCCGGTGCCCTCGAACCTGTCCATGACGACGCGTCGGATATCGGCGTGGTGGACCCGGGGCCACAGGCGAGCTCGGATGCGGACGCACTCGCCGCCGTGGCCGACGCCGCAGTGCGCGGCGGGGACATGCCGGAGGCCATCGCCGCCATCGCCGAGCAGGAACCGAGTGCCGGTGCTCGCACTGCCTGGGCGGGCTTGGCTGCCGCGTGGCAGGTCGCCTCCATCAGCGGCGCGCCGCTCGGCGTCTGCCTCCGAGACCTGGCCGGGTCGTTGCGGGAGCTGGATCGGATCGCCCGAGACGTGGGCACGGCGCTCGCCGGCCCGGCGGCTACCGCGCGGCTCGTGCTCTGGTTGCCGGTCGTGGCCGTGGTCCTCGGGATGGCGCTCGGCTTCGACACCCTCCACACGCTCGTCGCGACGGGCCCTGGGCTCGGTTGCCTCGTCGTCGGCGTGGGGTTCCTCGTGCTCGGTGCACGGTGGAGCGCGTCGCTGAGTGCACGGGCAGCCAGGCGGGATCCGGCCCCCGGGCTGTCGCTCGACCTCGTCGCGGTCGCGATGGCGGGCGGCGGCGCCGCTCCGGCCGCACGGGCGATCGTCGAGGAGGCTTGCGTGCGATTCCGCGTCCCCTACGACGAGCAGGCGATCGCCGGGGTCCTGGCGCTGTCGGCCAGGGCCGGTGTCCCGGCAGGCGAACTGCTCCGGAGCGAGGCGCAGCAGCAACGCGATCAGGCTCGTTCCGACGGTGAGCGCGCCGCCGCGGTCCTCGCGACGCGACTGATGATCCCGCTCGGCGTCTGCGTGCTGCCTGCCTTCCTCCTCGTGGGAGTGGCCCCGCTGCTCCTGAGCGTCCTCACCTCGACCGCGCTGGGATTTTGAGGCCCGGTGGTCGCCGGTGTGGTCGCCGGTGCCGCTGCCTCAGGGCCGTGGACGCTGCAGTGCGCGCCAGGACCGGGCGCCGAGCAGGACGCCGACCGAGATGATCACCGTCGGCACGAGGAGCCAGGCCAGGTCGCCGTTCCACCCCACGCCGATACCGTCCGGACCGGTGAACGCGAGGACGTCGACGAAGAAGAACCGTGCATGAGCCTCGGTGAGCGTCGACTGCTCGACGACCGAGAGCATCCCGAGGGTGAACAGGGCAAAGGCGCACCAGTAGGCGAGGATCGCGACGCCGCCCCAGATGACCCCGATCGACCACAGCGGCCGGAGTCGTGTCGGGTCCTCCGCGTATCGGGCGGCAAGCGCTCGGGGAGCGCCGAGGTCGGCGAGGGCGGCGGCCATCGGCCTTCGCTCGGCCGTGAGGTCCTCGCGGAGCGATCGGACGATCGACCGGCGTTCGCGCCCGGACACGACGGCCTCGAGATGCCAGTCCACGCGCTGCAGGTACGTGTCGCGACGCCATCGGTCCCCGGCTCCGGGGCGGTGTGGGGTGCCTTCGGCGGATCGCTCGTCCGTCGGAGTGGTCTTGCGATCGGTCATGGTCGGGCTCCCTCTGGGTCCAGTCCTCGCTCGGCGATGTCGGTCATCGCCCTCCAGCGTGCGATGGCGTCGAGCCTCGCCGCTGCTCCTCGTTCGGTGATCGCGTAGTACTTCCGTGCCGGTCCGCCACGGGACGCGACCCGGCGTCCGGTCACCAGGCCGTCACGCTCGAACCGGCTGAGGACCGGGTACACGACCCCGGTGGCGAGGTCCGTCAGGCCGAGCGCGCGGAGCTGCTCCACGAGTTCGTACCCGTACGTCTCGCCGCGCTGCACGGTCGACAGGATCAGCATCGGCAACACCCCTCGGAGGAGTTGCGAGTCGTGTCCCCCCAGCAGTTCATCCACGACTATTACTCAACCATGAATAGCGACAGGGTGCAACGGAAGTCGCTCCACAAGCCGCCCTTCGAGGGCACGCGTCCGTCTCGAGCCGCTCGTCTGTCCGACGACTACCACCGCCGGGGACGATGGAGGTGTTCGTGCCACGGACACCGCACTCCGGTGCAGGGAAGGAACATCATGATCAGGATCGGAAGCCGGATCGAGCAGGACATCGTGTGTGAGGCGCGACGCCTCCTGCGGGACGAGCGAGGGTCGGCGACGGCGGAGTACGCCGTGGCGACGATGGCGGCCGTCGGGTTCGCGGGACTCCTCGTCGCCATCCTCCGGGGCGACGAGGTGCGGGGTATCCTCACCGACCTCATCCGTCGCGCGCTCACGGCGAACGGTTGACCGGTGCGTCGGTGTCGCCGATCGCTCCACTCCGAGGACGGCTCCGTCACGGCGGAGTTCGCCGTCGTGGTCCCCGCCGTCGTCCTGGTGCTGGCGATGGGGCTCTCCGCCATCCAGGTGGGCCTGACCCAGCTCCGCGCGACCGATGCCGCCGCCGACGCTGCCCGCAGCCTGGGACGAGGCGAGGACGGTGGAACGGCGGCGGGCCGGGTCTCGCAGGTGCTTCCGGGGGCGACCACCGCCAGTAGCACGGAGGGCGACCTCGTCTGCGTGCAGGTCGACGCCGCAGGTGGTTCAGGCCTCGCGGCGCTGATCCCGATCTCGGTGTCCTCCTGTGCCCTCGCTGGCGGACGATGAAGCGCCGCTGCCGCGGCAGGCTCGGTGCAGCCGGGTTCCGCGAGGAGACCGGCGCAGGCTCTGTGCTGGCAGTGGGCATCATGGGCGCCCTCGTCGCGCTCCTCCTCGCCACCCTCCCCGTGGCGACACTGCTCGCCGGGCATCAGCGAGCGGCCAACGCGGCGGACGCCGCCGCGTTGGCCGCCGCGGACACCCTGTCCGGACGCGTCGCGGGCTTCCCGTGCGACACTGCGCGCGTCGTCGCGTCCCGCAACCAGGCCACGCTCGGGGCCTGCACCATCGAGGGGGAGACGGTCGTCGTCGACGCCATCGTCGAGACCCCGCTCGGCACCGTCAGGGTCGCGGCGAGGGCGGGCCCGCCGCCTGACGCCTCGGGGCGACCGGACGGCGCACCCGGAAACGCACCGTATTAAGAGGTACCGCCACGGCGGGTCAGGGCTGGTCGGATCCGGTCGTGAAGACCGCCTCGAGGAAGCGGTAGTCGACGGCACTCGGTGCTCCCGAGTCGTCGTACTCCTCACCGGTCGTGCGGGCGTACCGGTAGACCTTGCCGGCCGTGCCACTCGGCACGTCGACGGTGGGCTTCGGCGATCCCTGATCGGTGAGCGGGGCGCTGATCGTCTTGCCCTCCAGCGGACCGTCGGTCAACTTCACGGTGTAGTTCGTCTGGGTACTCATGGGACACATTCTGCTCCCAACGCCGCAGAACGCAAGGGGATGGACACCCGAGTGCCCCGCCTCCCGATTGGACAAGCCTGCCGTGCACGTGTGTATGGTGTCGCTGATGGAAGGAGCCTCGTGGCAGGCAAGAAACTCGTGATCGTAGAGTCACCGACCAAGATGAAGTCGATCGCCGGATACCTCGGTGACGACTACGAGGTGTTGTCCTCGGTCGGGCACATCCGCGATCTCATCGAGCCGAAGAACCTTCCCGCCGAGCTCAAGAAGGGCTCCCTCGGCAAGTTCTCGGTCGACGTCGACAACGGCTTCGAGCCGTACTACGTCGTCTCGGACGCGAAGAAGAAGACCGTCGCGGACCTCAAACGCGCCCTCAAGAACGCCGACGAACTCCTCCTCGCGACTGATGAGGACCGCGAAGGCGAGGCGATCGCCTGGCACCTCCTGCAGGTCCTGCAGCCGAAAGTCCCGGTCAGCCGCATGGTGTTCCACGAGATCACCAAGGACGCCATCCTCGCCGCCAAGGACAAGACGCGCCCCCTCGACACCGACCTCGTCGACGCCCAGGAGACCCGCCGCATCCTCGACCGCCTCTACGGGTACGAGATCTCCCCGGTGCTCTGGCGGAAGGTCGGTCCTGGGCTGAGCGCCGGACGCGTGCAGTCCGCCGCGACCCGACTCGTCGTCGACCGCGAGCGTGAGCGCCTCGCGTTCCGCGCCGCCTCCTATTGGGACGTCATCGCCCGCTTCCTCCCGGGCGAAGAGGCCACCGGTGCACCCTTCACCGCCCGCCTCGTCCGTCTTGACGGCGACCGCGTCGCCACCGGCCGCGACTTCGACGACCTCGGCCAGCTCAAGGGCAGCGCCGTCCCGCTCGACGAACAGCGCGCCACGGCGCTCGCCGCAGCACTCGAGCAGTCGAAGGCGACCGTCCTCTCGGTCGAGTCGAAGCCGTACTCCCGTCGACCGGCAGCGCCGTTCACCACCTCGACGTTGCAGCAGGAGGCGGGCCGGAAGCTCCGGTTCTCCGCCCGCCAGACGATGAGTGTCGCGCAGTCGCTCTACGAGAACGGCTACATCACCTATATGCGTACCGACTCGCCGTCGCTGAGCAAGCAGGCGATCGATGCGGCGCGTAAGCAGGCGGCGTCCCTCTACGGAGCCGAGACGGTTCCGGACAAACCGCGCCTCTACAGCGGCAAGAGCAAGAACGCGCAGGAGGCCCACGAGGCGATCCGGCCTTCCGGCGATACCTTCCGCACGCCGTCTTCGCTCGCGTCGACGCTCCGCGGCAACGACTTCAAGCTCTACGACCTCATCTGGAAGCGCACCGTCGCCAGCCAGATGGCCGACGCCAAGGGCTCGACCGCGACGATCACGCTCGAGTCCGCGACCGAGGTCGGCCGTGCCGAGTTCACCGCATCGGGTACCGTCATCACCTTCCGTGGCTTCCTCGCCGCGTACGAAGAGGGGCAGGACGAGGACCGCAACTCCCAGGAGGACGCCGCCGAGGCGAAGCTGCCACCGCTGACCGAGGGGCAGCAGCTCGGTGTCGCCGACCCGGAGGCGAAGGGCCACGAGACCTCGCCGCCGCCGCGCTACACCGAGGCGAGCCTGGTGAAGCGTCTCGAGGAGCTCGGCATCGGCCGACCCTCGACGTTCGCGTCGATCATCTCCACGATCATCGACCGCGGTTACGTGACGCAGCGCGGCCAGGCGCTCATCCCGAGCTGGGTGGCGTTCAGCGTCGTCCGACTGCTGGAGGAGTACTTCGAGGAACTCGTCGAGTACGACTTCACGGCTGAGATGGAGAACGACCTCGACCGCATCGCCGGCGGAACGGTCGATCGCGTCGACTGGCTCAAGGGCTTCTACTTCGGAGACGACGCCGGCCGCGGCCTCCGCCAGGTGATCGACAACCTCGGCGACATCGACGCTCGCCGCATCAACTCGATCGTCATCGACGACGGGGTCACGCTTCGCATCGGCAAGTACGGCCCGTACCTCGAGGTGACGCCGGACGGCCCGCCTCCCGCTGAGGGTGAGGAAGGCCCGACCCCGCGTCGCGTCAACCTGCCCGAGGATCTCGCGCCGGACGAGCTGACTCCGGAGAAGGCGCACGAACTCATCGACGCGCCCGTCGTGGGCGATCGCGTCATCGGCCTGAACCCTGCCACCGGCAAGGAGATCGTCGCGAAGGACGGCCGATTCGGCCCGTACATCACGGAACTCGACCCGGAGCCCGAGGCGGAACTCTCCGTCGACACGGCGACCGGCGAGGTCACCGAGCCGGCAGCCGGCGCGAAGAAGAAGGCTCCGGCCAAGAAGAAGGCTGCGGCCGAGAAGCCCCGCACGGCGTCGCTCTTCAAGTCGATGGACCTCGCGACGATCGACCTCGAGACCGCGCTCAAGCTCCTCGACCTGCCGCGCGTGGTCGGGGCGGACCCCGAGTCCGGCGAGGAGATCCTGGCGCAGAACGGTCGATACGGTCCCTACTTGAAGAAGGGCACGGACACCCGGTCCCTCACCTCCGAGGACGACATCTTCACCGTCGACCTCCCCGGCGCGGTCGAGCTGTTCGCTCAGCCGAAGTACGGCGCCCGCAAGGCGTCGAGCGCGCTGAAGGAGTTCGAAGCGGACCCGGAGAGCGGCAAGCCGATCAAGATCAAGGACGGTCGCTTCGGTGCGTACGTCACCGACGGGGTGACCAACGCGACCATTCCGCGCGGCGAACAGGTCGAAGACGTCGACTTCGAGCGAGCGGTCCAACTGCTGGCGGACAAGCGAGCGAAGGGCCCTGCGAAGCCGAAGACGGCCAAGAAGGCTCCGGCCAAGAAGGCACCCGCGAAGAAGGCGCCCGCCAAGAGGGCCACGACGACCAAGGCGACCACGGCGAAGGCCACGACGGCCAAGTCCGCCTCGGCGACGTCGACGGCGCGGTCCGCCGCGGCGAAGAAGGCGGCCGCGACCCGTGCTGCCAACAAGGCGGCTGCGGCCAAGGCCGACGCCGTCACGTGAGCGGGGGAGCGCGCCCGCGTGGGCTGTTCATCACCCTCGAGGGCGGAGACGGTGTCGGCAAGTCGACGCAGGCGAGACTGCTGAGCGAGTGGTTCGAGCAACAGGGTCGCACCGTCGTCCGCACCCGCGAACCGGGCGGGAGCGACCTCGGGATCGAGATCCGCGAGATCGTGCTGCACCATCGCGGCGACATCTCCCCGCGCGCCGAGGCGCTGCTGTACGCCGCGGACCGCGCCCACCACATCGCCACCGTCGTGCGCCCGGCACTCGCCCGCGGTGAGATCGTGTTGCAGGACCGCTACCTCGACTCGTCCGTCGCCTATCAGGGCAGCGGGCGGGTCCTCGACGCCGGGCAGATCCGGGGCATCTCGCTGTGGGCGGCGGAGGACCTCCTCCCCGACGTCACCGTGCTCCTCGACCTGGACGTCGCCGTCGCCCGAGGTCGGCTCGACAACGCCAACAAGCGGTTCGACCGGCTGGAGGCCGAGGCGCAGGATTTCCACACCCGCGTGCGCGAATCGTTCCTCGCACTCGCGGCGGCGGAACCGCAGCGGTTCCTCGTCGTCGACGCCGCCCTGCCGCCCGAGGAGCTCGCGGCCGACATCCGCGAGCGGATCGCGCCACTCCTCTGATCGCGCAGCCCGCCGCGCCCCGAGCTTGTCGACGGGACCTCCGGTCCCTGGCTGAACACCAACTCGGGTCCCTGAGCTTGTCGAAGGGCGGCGTGGTGTCTCGAGGGCGTGAGCTCGGCACTTCGCAAGCTCAGTGACCGGTGGGCGGGTCAGTGACCGGTGGGCGGCTCAGCGAGCGCCCGTCGGCTCAGATACCTGCACCCCCGCCAGCCGCGGTCGGTGGCGCCCGGTATCGTTGAGCCATGGCTTCCTGGACCGACTTGACGGGTCAACGCGACGCGATCGAGTTGTTGCAGGCCGCGTCGGACCCGGTCGAACCCAAGGGCCTGACCCACGCCTGGCTCATCACCGGTCCGCCGGGTTCCGGCCGGTCGACCCTGGCGTACGCGTTCGCTGCGGCACTCCTCAGCCGGGAGCCCGGGGGAGACGACGTCACCCGCAGGCAGGTTGAAGCTCGCACCCACCCCGACCTGTCCGCGCTGAGCACCGACCGCGTCATCATCACGATCGACGAGGTCCGCGACCTGGTTCGCAACGCCTACCGTGCACCGTCCGTGGCTCGTTTCCGCGTCATGGTCGTGGAAGACGCCGACCGCATGACCGAGCGCACCTCCAATCTGCTGCTGAAGTCGCTCGAGGAGCCGCCGAGCAGCACGATCTGGGTCCTGTGCGCGCCCAGCGAGGCGGACCTCCTGCCGACGATCCGGTCCCGCGTGCGCTCCGTCCGGCTCGGCGTGCCGACCATCGACGATGTCGCGGAGCTGCTGGAGCGACGCGACGGTGTAGCCCACGACATCGCCGAGCGAGCGGCCCGCGAGGCCCAGAGCCACGTCGGGATGGCCCATCGTCTGGCAACCGACACCGGAGCGCGGCAACGTCGTGAGTCCACGCTCCGTGCCGTCCTCGACATCCGTAGTGCCGGCCAGGCCGTGGTCACGGCCGGGCGCCTCCTGGAACTCGCCGGCGACGACGCGAAGGCGTACACGTCACTGCGGGACGAGGCCGAGCGCGAGAGCACGCTGCGGTCGCTCGGGGTCGAGCCCGGCCAATCGGTGCCTCCCGCTCTCCGCTCGCAGGTGCGGGCGATGGAGGAGGATCAGAAGCGGCGCGCGACACGAAGCCTCCGCGACGGGCTCGACCGCATCATGGTCGACCTGCTGTCGCTCTATCGCGACATCGTGCTCCTCCAGCTGGGGCACGACGCCACGATCATCAACCGGGAATTGCGTCCGGAACTCGAGGAAGCCGCTCGGCGGACGACACCTGCGGTTACGATCGATACCTTGGAGGCGATCTCCGTCGCCCGCACACGAATCGAAGGGAACGTCGCCCCGGCGCTGGCCTTGGAGGCCATGCTCGTGTCGGCGGTCCGGTAGGGAGCCTCTGTGACTTCGCCCAGGCAGCAGCCGTCGGCCTCGATGGGAACGGCCGGTGGATCCCGCCGCAGGGGTCCCGGTGCGCGGCGGACGGCACGGGTCGCGCTCGTCGCCGGTCTCGCGGTGGCGGCCCTCACGCTGAGTGGATGTGTCACCGCCTTCCTGCCCCCGAAGGCAGCCGAACCGACGCCGTCGTCCTCAGCGTCGACCAGCGACGTCGATGCGGCGCTGAAGCCCTTCTACGAGCAGCAGCTCGACTGGAAGACCAGCGGGTGCGTCGACGGCTTCGAGTGCGCCACGGCGAAGGCGCCCATCGACTGGGACAACCCGTCCGACGGTGAGCTGTCCCTCGCACTCGTGCGTCACCAGGCGACGAACGGCAAGCCGATCGGTTCGCTCTTCATGAACCCCGGCGGCCCCGGTGGTTCCGGCTACAGCCTCGTCGCCGACAGCCTCGACTTCGCCGTCGACAAGGACCTCCAGGAGAACTTCGACGTCGTCGGCTTCGACCCTCGTGGTGTCGGCAAGTCGACGCCCGTCACCTGCCTGAGTGATTCGGAGATGGACGCGTACCTGTACGACGTCACGCCGGGCGAGCGCGGTTCCGACGAGTGGATCGCCGCCAACGAGAAGGCTGCGAAGGACTTCGGTGACGCCTGTGCGGAGGAGACCGGGAAGATGCTCGAGTTCGTCGACACGCAGAGTGCCGCCAAGGACCTCGACATGCTGCGCGCTGCCGTCGGCGACAAGCAGCTCTACTACCTCGGTTACTCGTACGGCACCTTCCTCGGCGCGACCTACGCCGAGCTCTTCCCGAAGAACGTCGGTCGCCTCGTCCTCGACGGTGCGATCGATCCGTCGACCTCGAACTTCGAGGTGGTGAAGGAGCAGGCCAAGGGCTTCGAGAGCGCGTTGCGCGCCTACCTCGAGGACTGCATGTCGGGGACGGACTGCCCGTTCTCCGGTTCGGTCGACGACGCGATGACGGAGATCAAGACCCTCCTCGACGAGGTGGACGCCAAGCCGATCCCCGCCGACGACGGTCGCGAGCTCGGCGGCAACACGCTGCTCACCGCGATCATCTACCCGCTGTACCAGGCAGACGCCTGGCCGTACCTGAGTCGGATGTTCGACGAGGTCATGCAGGGCCGCACCGACATCGCGTTCCAGTTCGCCGACGGGTACAACGGCCGCGGCGACACCGGCAAGTACACCGACAACCAGACCGAGGCCTTCAACGCGATCAACTGCCTCGACTACAGCTACGACGACGACAAGACGAAGATGGCCGACGAAGCCAAGGAACTCGAGCAGGCTGCTCCGGTGATCGGCGAGTACATGGCCTACGGCGACACGTTCTGCGCGAACTGGCCGTACCAGACGCGGACCGAGCGTGGCGAGATCCACGCGAAGGGCGCCGCTCCGATCCTCGTCGTCGGAACGACGAACGACCCGGCCACCCCGTACGTGTGGGCGCAGAACCTCGCGGAGCAGCTCGACCAGGGCCAGCTCATCACCTACAAGGGCGAGGGGCACACCGGCTACAACAAGGGCAGCGACTGCGTGAACCAGGCGGTCGACCAGTACCTCATCGACGGCACCGTACCGTCGAAGGACCCGATGTGCAGTTGATGGCGGGACCTCGATGACCATGACGGTGCCGGCCGAACTCGGGCTTCGCGAGCGGAAGCGCCTCGCGACGCGTCGGGCGATCCAGCACGCGGTGTTGACGCTCGCGGGGGAGCACGGCCTCGAGAACGTGACGGTCGAGGAGGTGAGCCGACGGGCGGAGATCTCACCGCGGACCTTCTTCAACTACTTCGGGACGAAGGAGGAGGCGCTGATCGGCGACATCCCGTTGATCCCCGACGGCGACGCCCTCGAAGCCTTCCTGACCGCGGGCCCGGCGACCGACGTTCTCACCGATCTCGGTGAGTTGTTGGCCCGGACGGTGGGCGATGCCGACGAGGACGTGGAGATCCACCACCTCCGCAAGGACGTACTGCGTGATCACCCGCACCTCCTCGGGGCGCGGATCGCGAGCATGCGCGGTTTCGAAGAAGGCCTGTACAAGGTCGTCGAGCGGCGGGTGCTGAACGACGAGCCCGCGCTCGCGGGTGACTCGGAAGCCCTCTTCGACCGGTGTTGGATGATGACGATGGTGGGGTTCGCGGGGCTCCGCCACGCGTGGCGTTGCTGGGCCGATGCGCCGACCCCCGGGTCGCTCGCGGAGCGGATCCGTCGTTCTTTCGCCGAGCTGTACACGACCGTGCAAAAGCTGCGCTAACATGGATACTCGTGCGCCGGGCGACCAGCGCACGCGCCGCCCTAGCTCAGTCGGCAGAGCATCTCACTCGTAATGAGAAGGTCAAGGGTTCGATTCCCTTGGGCGGCTCCACCAGCATCACCCGGCCGTTGCCCTGGAAACCCCAGGTCAGCGGCTATTTTCTTGCCGCCGACAGTCCTTCTCTCCTGCCCGAATCTGCGGGACAAGTGAGGGATTCGGCGTCCCGTACAGCAACGCGTACAGCAACGGCAGTGGATCGGGGCGGACGACCGCGGACTGGAACGCTCACTTCAGCCCTGAATCGTTGACGTCGAGCGCGCTGTTCATGGCCTCTGATGCGCTCCGGAGCGTGGTCGGCGCAACGTGTGAATAGATGTCTGATGTGATGGCCATGTTGGAGTGGCCGAGCACTTCCATGACGACCCGCATCTGCACTCCCTGCGCGAGCAGCAGCGACGCACAGGTGTGACGCATGTCGTGGAAGCGGATCCGGCGGACGCCCGCAGCCGCGATGTCCTTATCGAAGGTGCGCCGCAGGTTGCTCGGTTCGATAGGCGTGCCGAGAGTCGTGGTGAAGACCAGACCGGTCTCGACCCACCCCTCACCCGCTGCCCTGAGGTCGGCTTGCTGAATGCTCGCGCGGGCACGGAGTGTCGTGGCCGTCTTCTCGGGTAGGGGGAGCGTGCGTTTCGATCGAGCTGTCTTGGTCGGACCGATGGTGATGCCCTGGCCGGCACCGGCACGGTGCGCTGTCTGCCTCACACGGAGTTGGGTGCGCTCTGCATTGATGTCCGCCCATCGGAGTCCGAGGATCTCCCCGCGCCTCAGTCCGAGGGTCAGCGCGACGACGTAGAGCTGCGCGAACTGCGAGTCCCGGCTCGACTCGAGGAACGTCGACGCTTCCTGGGCTGTCCATGGCTCGACCTCGATATGTTCGATCTTCGGAGCCCGGACCAGCGAGGCGACATTGCGAGCGATGTGCTGCTCGCGCGCCGCTTCGCTGAGGATGCTCCGAAGGACTGCGTGCGCGAGGCGCACCGTGTGAGCGGACACCCCGGTCCTTGCGACCGCGGTGTGGAGCTCGCGGACGTTCTGCGGGGTGAGTTGCTCGAGCTTCTTCCCGCCAACGGCGGGCAACACGTGCTTGTTCAGGATCCACTCGTAGTTCGCGAGCGTTGTCGGGCGGAGCGTGTTGGGGGCGATGTGTTCGAGCCAGTAGGCGGAGTAGGACCGCACAGTCCACCCGGACACTGCTGCGGGCACGCCGTCCTCGGTCTGGGTCTGCAGGTCGCGGAGTTTGGAGGCCACCTCGGCTTTCGTGTGGCCGTAGACGGTGCGGCGCTTCCTCGCACCGTCAGGGGCCAGCACGTGCGTCGCGCCGCTCCAGGTTCCGTTCTTTCGTTTGTAGATCGACCCCTCACCGTTTGCGCGCTGACTCACGCCTGGTCTTCAGCTGCGAGCTGCCCGGCAAAGCGGTGCAGGGCGGCGACGGGGATGCGTCTGGCACGTCCGATCTTGACGCTGGACAGGCGACCGAGCCTCATGAGGTCATAGACGGTGGAGCGTCCTACTCCGAGTGATTCTGCTGCTTCTTCGGCGGTGAGTAGTAGCTTGTCGATTGGCATGACGATCCGATCAGTCCTTGGGCGCCTGAGTGGTTGCCCTACGACTGCTCTTGCCGGTGTTCGCCGTTAGCGGCGGACCCGAGATGGCTGGTTGATCGGTGGTCTGACCATAACGCTCCCTTTGCTCGGGGAGGATCAGCTTCGGGAGCTGGACTTATTGGTCGTATTTTCGTCACAGCCGCTAGCAGGATGCTGTACAGAAATCGACGTGCGTGGGCCAGGACTGAGTTTCAGTTTGATCTGTATCCACGTGATGAAGATGAGTTCTTCAAGACTGGATCGCGCTCGGGTCTTTCTCTCCTCTGCAGATCAGGGCCAAGTTCGGCGGCGAGTTACCCGAGCCTAGTCTCTTGCGCGACTTCGATTTGTGGGTAATTCACCAGTGTCCTGCTTCAGGTCAGATATCGGCGATGCCCACATTTTCGCTCTAGAGTAGAACTCCTGTATCGCTAAACAGACGTGGCTGGTTAATTAACCTTTGGTGTTTCGATAGGTGATACGTCTCCAGAGAAGTCGATGTCAGCATCAATTTTCGAACACTGTAGCGCGATGTATCCTCGCTCATTAGCCAGGGAGCGCTCGTACTTTCCTCGCTCTGCCGGTGAACTTGCACTCCACGCAGAGGAAAAGGTGCTCAGGGAAATGCCGAGCATGCCCGTCACATCTTCGGGCGCCCCGGAGTCGGTCCGGAGTTCTTCCCAGCGCTCACGGATTTCCTGCCCGGCGGCAATCAAGGCTTCGGGCGTCGCGCTGCTGTCGTCTCGCACACTTGTGAACTCGTTCCAGGAGTGCTGGTAGTCCGTGCAGAAGGATGACTGGAGTTCTGAGCTGCAGGCCGTCAAGAGGAGCAGCGGGCTGACTACCAGGGCGAAGGCGCCCGCTCGCGTCGCGAGACAACCGTGGCGCGAGCGGGCTCCTATCACGGCCAGACCGTCACAATGTTCTGGTCGATGAACAAAGCACAGGCTTTGTGCTTCCGGACGTCCGTGGTGATCTGGAAGATGTTGTGACAGCTGTAATAGTCCGTCACCCACGTGACGCATTTCGCCCCGTACACATAGTCACATGGCCTACGGAGGGCGGATGTGCTGTCCTCTGCGGCCGCGCTGCCCTCGGCGGCGACGTAATCGACGGCGGCTGCACCTTGTGCTGAGACCTCGCTTGTGTTTGCCCTCTGGGAAGCCCCCGCTTCATGGGCCGCGCCCGCGGCTGGTACTGCTATAGCCGGGGACGCAAAGAGCATCGCAGCGATAGTCATCGCAGCACCGGCGGCGGTAGTGGCAAATACTCTAAGTTTCATTGTTCCCCCATCTTGTGCACTTCTTCGTGCGTCCGCTTTCGAATAAGGCGGTAGAAATGAGTCTAACGAATGCCATCCCAGGAGTACAACATTGGTGAATTAAGCCCGACAGTTCAACGTTACCCGCTCATCATGCCGGCGCCACCGCAGGCGTGCGCGAGTGTCTCGGCCATGACCAAAAGGTCCGTTCTGGCAAGTGTCAGACTCAGGTAGCTCCGGCCTACCGCCTATCGGCGTAGGCGCGCATTGAGCATTCACCTATTTGCTTGCTGACTCAGCTGGCGCCCACGCTAGAGAGATACGTGGCAGACGTTTGGCAAATGTGCCATACCCCGCGGAATCAAGCCGCACCCTGTTGGGAAGCGATCTGCCGCCACAGCGTGCATGCAGCGCTCGATCGAGCGCTGCGACTGGTGAGGACGAGCGCGCCGCCACCGAGTCAGCTTTCAGCTGCGGGTCTCCAGTGCGCGACCGCCGTCGCTTGGTCCTCAAGTAGTTCGTCCTGGCTGAACGGGCCATGCGAGGCCCATGACAGCAACGTGGGTTAGTCCTGGTGGACTGGTGCGGCCGCGTGCATGAAAAGTGCCTGATGAGTGGACTTCTACGTATTGTCGCGGACCCCCTCGCCCTCACTCGCAATGAGAAGGTCAAGGGTTCGATTCCCTTGGGCGGCTCCACCAGCATCACCCGGCAGTTGCCCTGGAAAACCCAGGTCAGCGGCTTTTTTCTGCCTCGACCCCATCCGCGATTACCCCTCCATTTTGGCGGTCAGGTGTGGTTCTCGGCCCGATTGACAGCAACGCTGACAGCAACGGCTGACAGCAACGCCCACGGATACCGGCGCACGGCGGCGGTCAGGTAAGGCTCGGACCTTGGTTGGAGAGCGCGGATTTCATCGCCTCGGAAACGCCCTTCAGCGTCGCTGGTGCGACGTGCGACTTAGCGGCGCACGAATATCTGGCGATTCACCACGCGGACGAGGGTTGCGTGGCGTTCACGTTGGATGATCTGAGCGATCTGGTTGAATGCTCGCTTGGCGCGGAGGGCGATCACCAAGGCCGTCACCATTACCGCTATCAACACCAAGACGATCAGGCCGACCATCGTCACGAAGCCAGGGAAGCTGTTGACGAGCGCCGGGCCGAAGATCGCGACCAAGAAACCCAAGGCGGGGACGAGGAGCCACGCGGTGAAGAGCATATACATCGCGATTCGTGCGCGACTGGCAGTGATGACTGCATCGGGCATCGAGGCGTTCAGGGCCTCGGTCGCCTCTCGGCTGAGCTCCGCATGGATTTCGTTCACGTGTCTACTTTGCACGATCGTGCACTCAGACCGCGAACGATCGTTCTCGAGCTGGTCTGGTCGAGTGCCTCAGCGGACAATCATGGGTGTCCCCGATTCGGCCCTGTCGATGAGGTGACGGCCATTGCCCTCGATGGCGACCGCGTATCGGACGACTTCGGCACTGTCCAGACGCTCGGCGATGAGTAGGAGCAGCTCTCCGAAGCCTTCGTCAAAGCGACCTGCTGCATGAAACGAAAGCGCCTCGAATATACGCATCGAGTCGGAATCCGGAAGCTCAGCCCGTCCCTGCGCGAATGTCGCCAGTGACTCGTGATGCCGTCCCAGATTTCGCAGTGTTGAACCGTACTGCAGGAGACACCTGCGTCTGATGTCACCGCTGAGACCCTTCGCCAGGGCCTGCTCGTAGTAGCCCGCTGCTGTTTCTTCCTGGCCATCCGTGTCGTAGGAGCCGCCCACTTCGTAGAGTACGGCGGGGTTCTCGGGATGCTGCTCTAGGAGGCGATGGAAATACTCGATGGTAGGGGCCATGTTGTTTCGATCTCGATTCTCGAATCCGACGGTGATGGCGATTTCGAGTTCTGGAGTCAGTGTGTCGGTCATGATGGGGTCCTCGTCGGGTTCGGGGGCGTGGTTGCCGCTGATTTCAGAAAGGCTTGGAGGCTGAGTTGGACGATCTCGGCGTCTGTCGGTGCCTCTGTTCGCAGTGGGGCTATGAAAGGGCGGATGAGCGCGTCGATGTCTTTCAGGAGCTGGCGTGTTTCGGAGGGGCTGGCGCGCAGTGCATAGCTGGAAATCGCCTCGGCTTCCTGCCACTCTCGGCCGAGCTGCTCACGATTTGCGAGGTAGTTGCGGGCGAGGCGTTGGTCGAGTTGCAAGACCGCCGCGCTGAGATCTGCAGCGGATTGCGCTTCCTCCGGTCCTGCGGACGAACCGCTCGAGCGCACCCCGGTCACGGACGCCTTCCACAATCGTTCTCGTGCGCTCGGCGATTCAGCATCCTCCACGAGTCCCACACGCAGCAATGCTCGAAGGTGGTAGCTGCAGTTCGAGGGGCTCTCGCCGATCGCCCGAGCAATCGTCGAAGATGTCGCCGGACCTGAGGACATGAGAAAGTTGAGGGCTTCGAGTCGGACAGGTAGCGCCAGCGCCTTCATGACCTGGGCGGGGGTGTGCGGTGACGGAGAGGTCGACATGCCATCATTCCTAATCTGAAAAATGATTTCAGTTCTAACGTATTACCAGATCGGCGTCATCGCGCTCATAGCCGGATCACGATTTCTCCGGAGCTGTCGAAATCGCGTGCCGCGGCGATGCCGGCGTGGATGCGTTCGACGATGAGCTCGCGCTCGTACTCGGCGAGGGTGGCGAGCAGGTGGAGCATGAGCTGGCCGGTCGACGTGGCAGGGGCGCGAACTTCGTCGTGCCGGATGTCTTCGCTCACCGTGAGGACGTACCCTTGTCATCAATGTTGATTGACGTTGAGGGCGAACGCTTCTCTGTCGAGGTGCGCCGAAAGCCAGACGGACGTCGCGTCTATGACTTGTCATGGATCAACGGACCAACCGAACCTGCTTACGGTTTCACCATTGGGTCGACGTCTTCATCCAGTGGATTCTCGACGGAAGAGCTGTAGGCGAGCGTCACCGCTTGTGTCCGCCACTTCTTCGCCCCAGGTGGGATAGGGCCGGTCGATTTCCCGGAATTCGTCGCATCCAGAAGTCGTCGATGACCTGGAAACTGTCCGCCGAGCCGATCACTCTGGCGACCGCTGCAGCGCCTCAGCGGGTGAGTGCCGGGCCGTGGCCCGGTGCGATCGAGCCCTGCAGGACGAGCGACGCGGCACCGATCGCAGCCGCATCGCGAGGGTTGGCGGAGAGCTCGACGACGATCGGGTGGGCACGCCTGGCGAAGAAGCGCTGCTCGAGGCGTTCGCGGATCGCCCGGGCGTAGAGCGACCCGGCGACCGCCATGCCGGGGCCAGCGAGGACGAGCCGATCGAGGTCGAGGAGGTTTGCGAGGGTCACCGAGGCGGCGGCGACACGGTCGGCCGAGAAGCGGATGAGGTCGAGGGCCGCCTCGTGACCGCTGACGGCGGCGCGGGCGAGCTGGTCGAAATCGCGACTGAGTGTGTCCGGTGCGAAGCCGAGGCCCAAGTCCCCGAGTCGGTCGCGCACCGCATCGGCCGCCGCCATCACGGCTGCCGGCGCCGCGTAGCGCTCCAGGCACCCGCGGTTGCCGCAGTGGCAGGGGACACCGTCGACCTCGATGCTGATGTGACCCAGCTCGCCGGCGTTCGAGCTTGAACCACGATAGAGCGCACCGCCCAGCACCATGCCTGCGCCGATCCCCGTGCCCATGTAGACGCACGCGAAGGACTCCGTGCGCGACACCTGGCGGCTCCAGAATTCACCGACAGCGGCGGCGGCGGCGTCGTTGTCGACGACCACTGGAACGTCGAGGCTCTCCTGCAACGCCTGCTGCAGGGGGAAGTCGTCCCAGCGGACGAGCGTGGGCGGGCCGAGAAGGACACCGCCGAGTTGGGCGATCGGACCGGGGGCGACGACGGCGACGCCCGCGATCGACGGCGCCGCGAGCCCGACGCCGGCGACGAAGTCGCGGTAGAGCGTGACCAGCCGGTCGGTCACCTGCTCCGGCGTGGCCGAGCCCGCCCCGTCGACGAGCTGTCGGCCGACGACGCCACCACGGACGTCGGTTGCGACGAGCGTGATCGACTCGAACCCGAGCTGGATCCCGACGCCGTACTTGGCGCTCGCGTTGATCTCGAGGAGGGTCCGCGGCTTGCCGCCTCTCGGCGCAGCCCGACCGGTCTCACGGACGAGCCCGTCCTCGATGAGGCGGCGGACGATGTTCGAGATCGACGGCTGGGTCAGGCCCGTCGCCTCGGTGAGTTCGGTACGGCTGATCGTGCCGGCCGAGCGGATCAGGTCGACGATGAGCGCCTGGCTGCCGGGACCCGACTGCACGGACTCACGTCTGGCCATCTTCCCCTCCCGGCGATGTTCGAGCGCGTAGTGTGAGGGCCACACGACCACTTCTCACGAAAGGCCGCGTCCCGATGGGTCTCGACGCCGAACAGACTATCGCGCAGCCCAGGCCGATCGGCCTCACGCTGTTCCGTGCCTCGGAGATCTACGGGGAGGAGCCGTTCTACCACGAGCTCATCGCCGGCATCGATCGCGTGGTCCGCCCGCACGGCCTGTCGGTGCTCCTCCGAGTCCTGCCGACTCGGGAGGAGGAACTGCTGCAGCTGGGGCGCTGGCACCAGGACGGAGCAGTGAGCGCCGTCATCCTCGTGGACCTCATTGACGACGACGAGCGGGTGGCCTTCGTCGAGCGGTCCGGAATCCCGGCGATCGTGATCGGTGCACCGGCGACGGCGCAGGGCCTCCCGGCGGTCTGGACCAACGACGCGGTCACGATGCACGAGGCCGTCGATCACCTCGTCTCGCTCGGGCACCGGCAGCTCGCGCACGTCACCGGCCCGAGGGAGCTCACTCACACGCTGTCCAGGATGGAGGCGTTCACGCTCGCGTCCGACCTGCCCGACGTGGACACCGTCTCGATCGGCGGCGACTACTCCCGGACCTCGGGCGTCCAGGCCATGCAGGCGTTGCTCGCACGCGACCCCAGGCCGACCGCGGTCGTGTTCGACAGCGACGTGATGGCGCTCGGCGGGCTGCAGGCGCTGCAGGAGGCCGGGTTGCGGGTACCCGACAATCTTTCGATCGTGGCCTGGGACGACTCGGCGCAGTGCCAGCTGTCCGACCCGCCGATGTCCGCGCTGAGCCATGACGTGCAGCGCATCGGCGAGATGGCGGGCGAGGAGCTGCTCGAGCTGCTGGCGGGCCGCCCCGGCACCACCCGGGAGGCGCCGCACGCCGTGGTCATCGAGCGCTCGACCTCAGGCTCCGTCCCCGGCGCCTGAAGCGTCGGCGCGCCCCACAGCGAGATTTGCTGTGACCGATTCGTTATATAAATTAATAATGTTTAGTCTTGACGAGAACATGGCGGCAGACGATGCTGGACAACGAGCGACGAGGCGACCCGGCCCTTCGCCCCCACGAACGAAGGAGTTCCCATGTCCCGGAGACCGATCATCGGCTTCGCCGCAACGGCTGCGGCCGCGGCACTCGTCCTCAGCGGCTGCTCCGGCGGAGCCGCCAACGACGACGGCGACCCGAGCGGCGAGATCACCGTCCTCACGAACCGCACCGATCTCGTCGACACCACTTTCAAGGACTATGCGGCCGAGTTTGAGAAGCAGTACCCCGGCACCACCGTCAATTTCGAAGCCCTGACCGACTACGAGGGCGACGCCAAGATCCGCCTCAACTCGAAGGACTACGGGGATGTGCTCCTCATCCCGTCCTCGAACGTCACCAAGGACCAGTACGCGAACTTCTTCGAGCCGCTCGGCAGCACCGAGGAGCAGTCCAAGACCTACCGCTTCGCGAACGAGGCCTCCTTCGACGGGACGGCCTACGGCGTCTCGACCTTCGGTTCCGCCATGGGCTATGTCTTCAACCGCGACGTCTGGACGAAGGCCGGGATCACCGAGCCACCGGCCACCGAGGAGGAGTACCTCGCCGCACTCGAGAAGATCAAGGCGAACGGTTCGATCCCGTACTACACGAACTACAAGGACGGCTGGCCGCTCGCGACGCTCGAGGGCAACCTCGGTGCGGTGCAGGGCCCGAAGGTCCGTACCGAGATGATCGCCACCGACAGCCCGTGGACCGAGGGCAACGACCAGTACAACATCGACGGTCTCCTCTTCGACACCGTTGCCGCCGGCCTGAGCGAGCCGGACCCCACCACCACCAACTGGGAGGAGTCGAAGAACCTTCTCGCCTCGGGTGAGATCAGCTCGATGGTGCTCGGCTCCTGGGCCGTCTCGCAGATGCAGGACGCGGCGGAGAAGGCCGGCGAGTCTCGCGACGTGATCGGCTTCTGGCCGATGCCGTGGAAGACCGACGAGGGCTTCACCTCCGTCACCGCCTCCGACAAGTTCCTGGCGGTGAGCAAGTACTCGAAGAACAAGGCGACCGCGAAGGCCTGGATCGACTGGTTCACGAACGAGTCCGGATTCGCCGCGAGCCAGGGAGCCATCAGCCCCGTCATCAGCGACCCGGCACCGGACACGCTGGCCGACTTCTCCGACCTCGGCGTCACCTACCTGGAGCTCGCTCCGGACCCCGTGGGCAAGGAGGCCGTGATCAACGACATCGCGAACGCCGCTGAGATCGACCTCTTCGGCAACACCTACCGCCAGAAGCTCATCGACGTCGCCCGTGGCGCAGCCGACGGCGACAAGGAGAGCGCATTCGCCGACCTCAACGAGCGCTGGGCAGCGGCCCGCGCCGACGTCGCCGAGTAGCACCCCTCCGATCGGCACCCGGGCCCGTCCCGACGGCGGGCCCGGGTGCTCACCACCACATTCAGCGAAGAAGGCAACGAGCATGGTCACAGTCCAGGGAGCATCACCCGCCACTCGAGCGGTGGTGACGAACCATCCACGCCGCGCACGCACGCTGCGGCCGGGCCGGCCCCCGAAGGCCACCGGCTCCCGAGTCACGCCGTGGCTGTTCCTCGTGGTGCCGCTCGCCTTCCTGATCGTCCTCACCTACGTGCCGGTCGCGAACATGTTCTGGTACAGCCTCACCTCGTGGGACGGACTGGAGCCCGAGCAGGAGTTCGTCGGCATCGACAACTTCGTGCAGATCTTCACGAAACCGGAGATCTTCCAGGTCTTCTTCGTGAGCCTGTACTACCTCGTCGGAGCTGTCGCCCAGCTCGTCCTGGCGCTGTACCTCGCCACGCTGCTGAGCTTCCGGACCCGCTTCAAGAACCTCTTCAAGGGCGTCATCTTTTTCCCTTACCTCATCAACGGGGTCGCGATCGGGCTGGTCTTCCTCTACTTCCTCCGCCCAGGCGGCACCCTCGACGCCCTCCTCGCGGCAATCGGTGTGCAGGACACCCCGCAGTGGCTCGGCGACCCCTCGTTCGTCAACGCCTCCCTCGCCGCCACGTCCGTCTGGCGGTACATGGGCCTCAACTTCGTCCTGTTCCTCGGCGCGATCCAGTCGGTCCCGTCCGAGCAGTACGAGGCCGCGGACCTCGACGGTGCCAACTCGTGGCACAAGTTCCGGTTCATCATCCTGCCGAGTATCCGGCGCATCCTCGGCCTCTCGTTCATCTTGGCCATCGCCGGAGCACTGTCCGCCTTCGAGATGCCGTACGTCATGACCGGCGGTGCCAACGGTTCCGAGACCTTCGTGATCCAGACCGTGAACACGGCGTTCAAGTTCTCGAAGGTGGGTCTGGCGTCTGCGATGGCCGTCGTCCTGCTGCTGATCGTCCTGATCATCACCTTCGTCCAACGCCGGGTCTTCCCCGACGAGAAGGGAGGCGAATCGTGACCGCCACCGCCGACCGACAGGTCTCCGTTGCCACACCCGAGCCCCGACGCGCACTGCGACGGACGCGGCGCGGGCCGAAGCGCCCACAGGGTGCCGCCGCCCTCACCGCGACGACGGTCAAGTACGCCTCGCTCATCATTGCGAGCCTCTTCGCCGTGGTCCCACTGGCCACGATCTTCATGCTCGCGTTCAAGACCGACCGCGAGCAGCGGACGACCGGGCCGCTCACCCCGCCGTCGAACTGGTTCAACTTCGACAACTTCGTCGTCGCCTTCGACCAGGGCGGCATGGTCACCGGCTTCCTCAACACCGCGATCATCCTGCTCGTGTCCGTCGCCGGGACGATCCTGATCGGCACCATGTCGGCCTATGCGCTCGACCGGTTCCGTTTCCGCGGACGGAAGCTCGTCATGGGCTTGTTCCTCCTGGCGACGCTTGTGCCGTCGGTCACGACCCAGGTGGCCACGTTCCAGGTGGTATCCGCACTCGAGCTGTTCAACACCCGCGGCGCCGCGATCCTGCTCTTCATGGGGACCGACATCGTCGCGATCTACATCTTCCTGCAGTTCATGCAGTCGATCCCCGTCTCCCTCGACGAGGCGGCGATGCTCGACGGCGCGAACCGATTCACGATCTACTGGCGCATCATCCTCCCGCTGCTGAAGCCCGCCGTCGCGACGGTGGTCATCATCAAGGGCATCGCCATCTACAACGAGTTCTACATCCCCTTCCTGTACATGCCGTCGCAGGACCTGGGGGTGATCTCCACCTCGCTGTTCCGGTTCATGGGACCGTTCGGCGCCCAGTGGCAGATCATCGCGGCCGGGACGATCCTCGTGATCATCCCGACGCTCGTCGCCTTCCTCTTCCTGCAGCGATACATCTACAACGGCCTGACCTCTGGAGCAACCAAGTGAGCATCATCGACACCGCCACCGTCCGTCCCCTGACCACCCGCCTCCTGCACGAGGGGTGGAGCCTGCGTGCGGTCGGCGGCGCGATCCCCGAGGCCTTCGTCGGGACGAGTATCCCCGCGACGGTGCCCGGCCTCGTGCATACCGACCTCCTCGACGCCGGGCTCATCCCCGACCCGTTCCTCGACCGCAACGAGCACCTCGTGACCTGGATCGGATCGACGGACTGGGAGTACCGCACCACCTTCACCTGGGAGCCGGACGGCCACGAGCGGCACGACCTCGTCTTCGAGGGACTCGACACCATCGCGACGGTGTCCGTGAACGGTGCGGTGGTCGCGACCACGCGGAACCAGCACCGCACGTACCGTATCGACGTCGGTGCTGTCCTACGCGAGGGCGAGAACGAACTCGTCGTGCACTTCGCCTCGCCGATCGCCGCGGCGGACTTGGCCAGCCTCGAGATCGGCTACCGCCCCCACACCTACTCCCACCCGTTCAACGCCATCCGGAAGGCCGCGTGCAACTTCGGCTGGGACTGGGGACTCGACGCCGCCTCGTCAGGACTCTGGAAGCCCGTGAGCCTCCAGTCGTGGTCGACGGCCCGGCTCGCCTCGGTGCGTCCAGTCGTGACGGTTGACGGTGGCGAGGGCCAGGTGGCCCTGCACGTCGACGTGGAACGCGCCGGCGACGGTGACGCGGCGCTCGCCCTCACAGCGACGATCGCCGAGGTGAACGCCGATCTGGTGTTCCCAGCCGGCGCGGATTCCGTCGTGCTCGAGCTCGCCGTGCCGGACGTCGAACTTTGGTGGCCGCGCGGGTACGGCGAGCAGCCGCTGTACGACCTCGACGTCCTGCTCGGGCAGCACGAGGCACGCCTCGGCGAATGGTCGAAGCGGATCGGGTTCCGGACCGTCGCCGTCGAACTCGAACCCGACGCCGAGGGCACCTCGTTCCGCTTCGTCGTGAACGGCGAAGCCGTCTGGGTGCGCGGCGCCAACTGGATCCCCGATGACGCCTTCGTGACGCGCGTCGACCGCGCGCGGCTCGCCCGCCGGATGGACCAGGCCGAGTTCGCGAACCTCAACCTGCTCCGCATCTGGGGCGGCGGCTACTACGAGTCCGACGACTTCTACGAACTCTGCGACGAGCGCGGGATCATGGTCTGGCAGGACTTCCTCTTCGCCTGCGCGGCCTACGCCGAGGAGGAACCGCTGTGGAGCGAGGTCGAGGCAGAGGCGCGCGACAACATCGCGCGCATCATGCCGCACGCGAGCCTCGTGCTGTGGAACGGCAACAACGAGAACATCTGGGGCTTCGAAGAGTGGGGCTGGGAGAAGCGGGTCCAGGGCCGCACGTGGGGCATGGGCTACTACCTCGACCTGCTGCCACGGCTCGTCGCCGAGCTCGACCCGGCCGGCAACTACACAGCGGGCAGCCCATGGTCGGGAACGCCGGACATCCCCGCCAACGATCCGGACCACGGATCCGTGCACCTGTGGGAGCTGTGGAACCGCGTCGACTACCCCGCCTACCGCGACGTCTCGCCTCGCTTCGTGGCCGAGTTCGGTTGGCAGGGTCCGGCGACGTGGTCGACGATCGACCGGGCCATCTCGGACTCCCCGCTCACGCCGGAGTCGCCCGGCATGATCCATCACCAGAAGGCGACGGACGGGAACGACAAGCTGACCGACGGACTCGTCGCCCACCTGCCGCTGCCGGACGACACCGAGGACTGGCACTGGGCGATGTCGCTCAACCAGGCCAACGCGGTGACCGTCGCGATCGAGCACTTCCGGTCATGGAGCCCACGCTGCATGGGGTCGATCATCTGGCAGCTGAACGACTGCTGGCCCGTCACGTCCTGGGCGGCCGTCGACGGCGACGAGCGCGCGAAGCCGCTGCTCTACGCCCTGCGGCACGTCTACGCAGACCGGCTCGTGACTGTGCAGCCGCGTGGGGAGTCCCTCGTGGTCGCCGTGCTCAACGACGGCCCGGACGCCTGGGCGGACGACCTCGTCATCCGACGCCTCCGGTTCGACGGGACCGAGCTCACCTCGGTGCGTGTCCCCGTCGCCCTGGACCGACGCTCCTCGACACTCGTCGAGATCCCCGAAGCGGTCGCGGTCATGAGCTCGGCGGCCGACGAGATGCTCGTCGCCACACTCGGGGCTGAGCGCGGCTTCTGGTTCTTCGCCGAGGCTCGTGATTCTACGATCCCCGCCCCCCAGTTCAGCGCCGAGGTCGCCCGCCAGGACGACGGCTACGCCGTGACCATCACCGCCGAGTCGTTCCTCCGCGACCTCACGCTGCTCGTTGACAAGCTGGACCCGACCGCCGTCGTCGACGACCAGCTCGTCACCCTCCTGCCGGGTGAGCACGTGACATTCAACGTGCGGACCGAGGTGGGACTCGACGAGGACGAGCTCCTGTCGACCCGCGTCGTGCGCACCGCGAACCAACTGGTCGAGGACTGGGCGCGGTGACCCTGGCGGACCTGACCGGGGAGCGGGATCCGTCGGGGTCGGTCGCGCTCGCGCTCGACCTCGGCGGCACCAAAGTGGAGGCCGCGCTCGTCACGGCCGAGGGCGTCGTGGTCGACGGCAGTGCGCACCGGGCGCCGACGGGGCCCGATGCCGGACGCCGTGCGCTGGAGGACGCCGTCGACCGAGTGGTCCTCGCTTCTGTCGCGCACCTGCCGGACGGTTCCGCGCTCGTCGGCGTCGGCATCGGTTCGGCGGGTCCCGTCGACCTCGGCCGAGGCACCGTGAGCCCGAAGAACCTCCCGCGACTGCACGGCTTCGACCTCCGGACACACGTCGCACGGCTGTTGCCGGACGCCCCGGTGGTGGTCCGTCTCGATGGCACCTGCATCGCGCTCGCGGAGCATTGGCTCGGAGCGACCCGCGGTACCGAGAACTCGATGGCGATGATCGTCTCGACCGGTGTCGGCGGCGGGATCATCCTGCACGGACGGCTGATCGCCGGCAGGAGCGGGAACGCCGGCCACATCGGCCAGGTACAGATCGCCTCCCGTATGCCGGGGGAGCCGGCCGACGACGCGACGCTCGAGCGCATCGCGTCCGGCCCCCGGAGCGTCGCTTGGGCGCGAACCCACGGATGGGACGGACACACCGGGGAGGAACTCGCCGTCGACGCGGCGGCGGGGGATCCCGTCGCGCGGTCCGCCGTCGTCCGTTCGGCCACCGCGGTCGGGCAAGCGATCGCGAGTGCCGCGACCCTCCTCGACCTCGAAGCGGTCGCCATCGGCGGCGGGTTCACGGCCGTCAGCACCGACTACCTCGACCTGGTCCGCGCCGCGGTGCAGGACGCCATCGTCCTCGACTACGCGGCCGGCGTGGTCGTCACGGGGTCTGCGCTCGACGGTGCGGGGCCGATCCTCGGCGCTGCAGCACTCATCCACCGACCGGAGGCACTCGGCCTCCCACCACACGACCCGATGCACCATCCCAGACGAAGGAGCCTGGCACGATGAACCGCACCCCGGACCCCCGCCCACCCCACCGCAACACGAGCGGCCGCCTGGCCGCCGGCATGGTCGCGGCGGCCGTCACCGCCGCGCTGCTTCCGGCGCTCGCGGCACCGGCCGCTGCCGCCCCGGTCGACTGGACCTCACTCAACACCTCGTTCGTCGAGCGTGACGGTTCCCGCCTCGTGCTCGACGGTGAGACCTTCCGGTTCAGCGGCCCGAACATCTACTGGCTCGGTCTCGACGAGAACGTGGGCGGGGTCGACTACCCGACGGCCTTCCGCATCGCCGACACCCTCGACGCGGCGGCCCGGATGGGTTCGACCGTGGTTCGGACACACATGATGACCTCGACGGGCCAGGACGGCGCGAACCCCCTGGCCATCATGCCGAGCCTCGGGCAGATGAACGAGGAGGCGTTCGCGACGATCGACTTCGCCGTCGCATACGCCGGCAAGCTCGGCATCCGCCTCGTGCTCCCGCTCACCGACGAGTGGGAGTACTACCACGGCGGGCATCGCGACTTCACGACCCCGTTCGGGCTGACGTCGGCCGACTTCTACACCGACGAGCGGCCGATCGCCGCCTACCAGGCCTACGTCGACGCGATCCTGCAGCGGACGAACGCGCTGACCGGCGTCCCGTACATCGAGGACCCGACGATCATGGCGTGGGAGCTCGGGAACGAGTTGGAGGGGATGACCGCCCCGTGGATCGACCGGCAGGTCGCGTTCATCAAGGAACGCGCCCCGCAGCAGCTCGTCGCGGCCGGTCGGCGATTCGACATCGACCCGGACACGCTCTCCGTGCCGGAACTCGACATCGTCGATGTGCACTACTACCCGCCCACCGCCGCACGCGTGTCGGCTGACGCGGCCACGGTCACCGCCGCGGGCAAGGTGTACCTGGCTGGCGAGTACGCCTCCACCGCTGCGAGCCCGGCACTCCTCGAACCGCTGGTCGCCGACCCGAACGTGACCGGCATGCTGTTCTGGTCGCTGTTCGGGAACAACGACCGTGGCGGGCTCGTCCCGCACGACGACGGATTCACGATCCATGCACCCGGTGCCACCGATGCCGAGCGCGCCCGGGTCTCCGCGATCACCGCCTACGCGGCCGCGATCGGTGCAGAGCCGGCTACTCCCGCCGTCGGGACACCGCTCATCACGGCGGTCGACCGCGCGGACGGCATCAACACGATCCGATGGCGCGGGGCAGGCGGCGCGGTCTCATACCGGCTCGAGCTTTCACTCGACGGGACCTCGTGGACCGCGGTGGACACCGGCACGCTCCGGGCCGACGCCGGGTCCGCGACGGACTTCACCTCGCCGACGGGAGCCGTCTACCGCGTCGTCGCGATCGACGGGGCCGGAGCCGATGCGGCGCTGTCGGACCCGCTCGCGACCGAGACCGACACCCGCGTGCTCGTGGACCCGCTCGAGTCCTGGCTGCTCACCGAGGCGCACGACGGCACGACGATCGTTCCACGGGCGGATGGGACGAGTGTGGTCGCAGCCTCCGATGGAGCCAGCGTCACCTGGAAGCAGGACCGGCTCTTGGCGGCGTCCTTCATCGCATCCGGGTCGGTCGTGGTCGAGTCCAGCGCTGACGGTTCGGCCTGGGAGACCGCACCGTCCGAGGTCGGACCCGACGGCACGGTGGCCGCGCGCGATCTGGTGGGGCCGTACCTCAGGGTGACGCTCGCCGCCGGCGCGAGCGTTTCGCGAGCCACCATCTGGTCGGCGGTGGACGCCCCGAGCGGGCCACCGGCGGCGTTCGCATCGATCTCGCCCGCATCCGGCACCGTCGACGTGACCGCGACCCCGACCTTCACCTGGGAGCCGGCGACCGGTGCGGCGTACTACCGCTTCACGCTTGCGGCGCAGGTCGACCTCGGGAACCCGGTCGTCGTCGTCGACGGCATCGGAAACCCCTCCATCACGCCAACGGTCGCCCTCACTCCAGGACAGCGGTACTGGTGGTCGGTCACCGCGGTCAACGGAGCAGGGGCGACCGCCTCGAGCACGGGAGCGGCGGACTTCCTCATGAAGCCCCTCCCGAGCGAGCCGCTCGTCGTCGAGGACTTCGAGTCCTACGCCGATGACGCCGCGTTGCAGGCCACCTACGTGCGGAATACCGGGGGCGGTGCGGTGACCCCGTCGATCACGACGAACCCGGACACCGGAACGCAGGCGATGACAGCCGCGTACGATCTCGCCGGTCCCGGATACGCCGGTGTCGTCCGCACATTCCAGACGCCACAGGATTGGTGGGGCTACACCGGGCTCGAGTTCTGGGTGCAGGGGACACCGGGCGATGACGTCACCGTTCAGTTCGTGACGCGAGGGACCTACTGGGAGACGGTCGCGCCCATCGAGGGCGAGGGCTGGCAGCTGGTCGAGATCCCGTTCTCCTCCTTCGCCCCACCGGCGTGGGCCGGCGAGGCGGCGTTCGACCCGACCTCCGTCACCCAGATCGGGTTCTACCTCGGTGGCGAGGGCGCCGGCACCCTGCTGGTCGATGACATCGTCACGACGGTCGCGGCGGTGGAGCCGGAACCGGGCACGGGGCAGCCGGGCACGGGGCAACCCGGCGGAGCGGGCGGCACCGACACGACGGTGTCGACGGAAGACCTCGCCCGCACCGGCCTGGAGGCCACGCCCTGGATCGTCGGTGCGCTCGCGCTCCTCGCGATCGGTGGCCTGCTGCTGGCCCGCGGTCGCCGATGGGTGCGCTGATGGGGCTACACCGGATCACCAGCGACCCCAAGCGATATGCCTGGGGGTCGACGACGGCGATCCCGGAGATGCTCGGCGTGCCCGCCGACGGTTCGCCTCAGGCGGAACTCTGGCTCGGGGCACACCCCGGCAGCGTGACCGAACTCGTCGGTCAGGATCGCGGTCTTTCGAGCAGTCTCAACGAGTGGATCGCGTCGGACCCCGACGCGGCTCTCGGTGGGCGTTCCAGGATGCCGTTCCTGCTGAAGCTGTTGGCTGCTGCGAGGCCGCTTTCCCTCCAGGTCCACCCCACCCCCGACCGGGCCAGGGCCGGGTTCGCTGACGAGAACTCGCGCGGCGTGCCGCTGGACGCGCCGCATCGGAACTACAAGGACGCCTGGCACAAGCCGGAGATCATCGTCGCTCTGCAGGACGGTTTCCGTGCCCTCTGCGGATTCCGGGCGGTCGAGGAGTCGCGCGAGTTGCTGACGCATCTGGCCAGCCTCGTCGACGTGCCGGACCGGGTTGTGCTCGAGGCGCTCGTGGCTCAGCTGGTCGATGAGGGGCTGGAATCGACGGTGCGGGCAGTGCTCGAACGACAGATGCCCGGCGCGGTCGCAGCCCTCGTCGGTGCCGCCGGTACCGGCACGGTCGGCGAAGGTCTCGGGGACGACGACGGTCCGGCACGTTGGTCGGCCGAGCGCGAGCTCATCCTGCAGCTCGCCGAAGAGTACCCGGGGGACCCCGGCATCGTCGTCGCGGCGCTCCTCAACCTGGTGACCCTGCAGGAGGGTGAGGCGCTGTTCCTGCCCGCTGGGAACATCCACGCGTACCTCTCCGGCTTCGGGGTCGAGGTCATGGCGTCGAGCGACAACGTGCTGCGTGGAGGGCTGACGCCGAAACACGTCGACGTGCCGGAGCTCCTCGCCGTTCTCAATTTCGAGCCACTGCCGATCCCGTTCGTCGAGCCGATTGCGCGCACCGGCGGTGGGGTCGTGTACCCGGTGCCGGTCGACGACTTCCTCCTCGCCCGGATCGGCCCCGGGACGGCGACCGGCCTCGCTGGCGGAGAGGCGGCGGTAATCGTCGTCACCGCCGGGACGGCGCGGGTGGAACAGGGCACGGAGACCATGGTGCTCGAGTACGGGACAGCGGTGTTCGTCTCGCCTGGGCGGGAGCCGGTGACGGTGTCCACGAACGGGCGGGCCTTCATCGCCACCGGCTGACCGGCCCGACCAGGCCCATGGACACCATGCAGCTGCGACGAGCGATCCCGAAACATCTGGACGGACTCGTCAGGCTCCGCAGGAGCACGTGCCATTCTGGTCGAGCAGCGGAGGTCCCGCGGCGACGCACCGTTCTAGAGCTGTAAACCTTCGCCGGATAGTGGTCGATGTGGCGGATGACTGTCGCGGTAGGCAAGGGCTGAGCGTGGACGGAGGACTCTCCTGGAGAGCTTCCGAGTCAGTCCAGTGATCCCTCCGCTCGAGCTGAGTGGTGGCGGCTCTGCGGAGTGTTCGGGCACACCAGCCTTCAGTGCCTCCTGGCGGCTGTCGCGGAGCTCTCGAAGGTACCCCGCGGCTGGGTCCTCGTCCGGACGCAAATCGACAGGGCGGGACTGCTCTCGCCAACTTGATGCCGGGCACGCGTCCAGGGGCGCACACTCGTTTGAGCGCCCACGAATACCGAGCCGGCCATGATCGCCGCTGGGAGCCGCCGGTGGAGGAAGGACCCGCCTCGTAGGTGCCGCTGCGAACGCTCCTCGTTCTCGGGAAGCCGAGCCTTCACGGACGAGGATGTGACCGGGGCGGCCGGTCTTGCGGAACACCACCGGTGTGCTGGGGAAGCTTGCCTGTCACGCCGAGCTGATCGAGGTCGTGGACGTTCCGGGTGGGTAAGCCTCGAGTGTCACGGTTCATTCGTCGGGGGAGTTGTCCCCATTGAGCGATTCGAACGGTTCGGCCAGGCTGTGAACATGCATTCAGGGACGAGCGGGAGAGAGCACCGGATGACGAGTCAGCTGTTGGTTGCGGCCAGCCTTGAGATCCGGGATGTCTGCTCGTGATCGAGCACGTGGAGCTGCAGGCGGAGATCGTGCGCACGTTCTCCGATGCCATCGACGGTGAATGGGACCACGGTTCGCTCTGGTACGCGCAGGTCGGCGGTGTCGCAAGTGCCGGGAACACGGTCACCCGTCCGGACGGTTCTTCACAACGCATCCGGTTACCGCATTCCATCCTGAGAGCATTCTCGAAACTTCGAGAATCGATGTACCTGCCGGAACGTGGCGCTTGGCTTTCAGCGCATGTCGAGCTTGCGCCGTCGGGTGATTTCGACTTCACGTTCAACTACGACCGGAGGGTCCACCTGTACGGGAACGGACGAGACATCTTCGAATCGGTACCGTCCGAGAGCGACCTGCTCAACGACGACTCCTATCTCCGCGATCTCGAGACATTCCCGAGGACCGGTGAGTTCTTGCCGGACTGGTACCCGACGACGGTGACGCCTCGGAGAATCAGTGATCCGCGGGCGTACTTCGCCGATGCGCTCAGCACCGAGATCGTTCCGCTTCCTTTCGCACAACAGCTCTGGGACTCGTCCCCGGCCTGGAGGCCGGTCCTCGGGGACATCCTCGCAGCCGTGCCGGAGCAGATCGCGGCGCTCACCGATGACTTCTCCGCCGAGCTCGTCGACCCAGGACTCGACGCGGCGAAAGCGTTGTGGATCCTCGACGGGCCGTTGCAGTCGGTGAGTGGGCGGGTCATCGCCGAGCGGATCGATCAGGGCGGTCTCGAGAACCTGCATCACCTGTACCTGGCACTCAAGGCGCTGCCCGACGACCAGCAGCGGACGCTCGAGGTGGAAGGCCTGCCCGACTATCCGACGGTGCCGGCGGTTCCTGCCGACGCAACGGTTGCGACCCTGTACCGGGAGGGCGTGCTGGGCGAGCAACTCGAGCTCATGACCCAGGCAGTGTCCGACACCGTCGGGCGCATCGTCGACGACGACTTCCTACAACGGTTCCACGTCGCCCCGGGAGGTGGCGGACGATGAGCACTGAACCGGCTTCGGGTTGGGCGACGAAGCAGGAACTCCGTGCGTTCTCGGATGCCGTCGCTCCGCAGATCGTGGAGCTCCTGGACACCAGCGGGCTGGCGTTGCCGCGCCGTGTGCATCAGTACGCCAAGACCGCAGCGAGGTCGTTCTCGTTCACCCGGGAGGTCAAGCTCTCCCAAGTGGAAGAGGTGGTGGCGTTCCTCGCGGTCTACGGCGAATACGAACGACTCTTCGCGCTCGCCCGCACAATGGCACCCGTTCCGCACACCGGGAACGAGACCATCTACGAGCCCGTGCGGTTGATCGTGCACGCCGGCTACTACTTCGCCGGTCAGCAGGCGAACGATGCCGTCACAGCGGAGCTCGCGCCGTACCGATTCGTTCCTGCTGATTTCTGGCGCCCGCCTGGTTACCTCGCTGGAGAGCACTTGCAGCGGCAGTTCGAGCTCCCACCCGACGAAGCAGCCAAATACGCATCCCACCCGGTCTCATATCACGCCGGCATCAGCGCCGACGACCTTCCGGTGCTTGCGTCGATGCATGTCTGCGGTGGTTCCTCCACCTGGCCGCTCGAGCGGATCGACGCCCAGGTGGCGAAGACGATTGCTGCCGTCCACGCCTATCAAGGCTTCGAGCCGCCGGCCGGGCCGTGAACGCTCAACCGCGATCGTCCGTGTCCGGGCGGGTGGTCACCGTGCTCGTCCTCGTCATCCTGACGGGATTCTCCGGACTGCTGGGTGCCACCGCAGTGCAGCGTCTCGTCACTGATCTCACCGCCACCCACACATCGGTGAGTGCACAGGTGATCGGCGAGGACACGGAACGGGTGATGGAAGGCAACAGCCGCAACCGTCACTGGACCGAGTACCGGACGGTGACCGTGACCTATCCGACAGCGGACGGTGCGCAGCGGGCCGTCGTGCGCAGCGACGACGCCCCGGTCGGTGCGTCCGTCGCAGCGTGGGTGCACGACGAGACGGGCGATGTCCGGCTGGATCAGCCGACCGCGCCAGACCTCTGGCAGTGGCTCTGGGCGATCGTATTCGTGCTCGCTACGATCGCCTTCGCCTGGGGACTCTTGGTCATCGTCCGCAACGCAGTTGTCTCAACCGAAACCCGTTCTCGTGCCGAGGCGGAAAACTGATGCTCGAAACGGCGACGCCAACACCATGCGAACGATCGTAGCTGCGGGCGGGGACGCTTGCTTACCCGGACGACGCCGCGACATGCTCTCGATCGCGACGGTCGTCCCTGACGATCGGGCCCGTCTGACCCGACTCGCCGATCGGCCTGCAGCGGGCCCGAGTAGGTGGTCGCCTTCGTTACCGGCGGTTTCCGCGTTCCTGCACGTACTGAGCTTTGCTGATGGGTGGAGTTCTGGGACGTTGATGGGTGCGCCGACATGATCGCCGACGGCCTCTTCCTCCCTCAGCAGGTGTTCCCAATTGTCCGCACCCGATCACGGCGACGAGGAGCACCAGAGCCGCATCGACGGTGCACTGAAGGCGAGGCGCCGCCGAGAGCTCGATCATCCTCACTGCTCCGACAGATGGGGAGGGCTCCCCATTGAACCGTGCAGCCGGCTCAGCCATGCTGTGGACCAGCAACACAGGACCAGTCGAAGGAGAGCACAATGCAGAGTGAACTGTTCGCTGAAGCGAACCGTGAGAGCGCCGCCCCGGGACAACGTTGGGTTCGGCAGTCGAGCAAGATGCTGCGCGTGGACACACGCGGGCTCGACGTCATCGCCGCGAAGGGCGCGATGGTCGCTTACCAGGGGGAGATCCAGTTCGAGCATGAGAGCTCCGGCTCCATGACCAAATTTCTGAAGCAGGCCGTGACTGGCGAGGGCGCACCGCTCATGCGCATGTCCGGCCAGGGTGAGGTGTTCCTCGCCCGGGACGCACAGGACATCTTCACGGTCGAACTCGCGGAGGAAGGGCTCACCGTCAACGGGGACAGTCTCCTCGCGTTCGACCACACCCTCGACTGGGACATCACGATGATGCGCGGTGCCGGGATGATGGCCGGCGGCTTGTTCAATTTGCAGATCTCCGGGCGCGGCACCGTCGCGGTGTCGTGCGACGGCCAACCACTCGTCCTCGACTGCTCGCAACAGCCCACCTACGTCGATCCGCAGGCCGCCGTATGTTGGTCGTCGAACCTGACGCCGAGCATCGTGAGTACGACCACGTTCCGCTCCATGTTGCGCGGCGGCACTGGAGAGGCCTTCCAACTGGCGTTCCACGGACCGGGGTTCGTCGTCGTGCAGCCCAGCGAGGGGCGCCCCAAGCCGGCCCAGGCCGCCAGCGGAAGCGGGAACAGCGGCTCGAGCGATGGCCGACAAGGACTCCTCGGCGGTCTATTCAACTAGCGCTCGTCCGCGGCGCGAGACGGTCGAACAAGCCCGCGACGTTGAGCAGTAGCCTGATGGCGTGACGACGAAGGACGGAAGCGCCGACGCCGATGATGATCGCGGGCCTGCGACAGGCGAAGAGTTGACGCGCAAGCGCCGCTCGAGGCGCACACGACAGGTCGGTGCTCACGTCGCCTCCAAGCGCTCCGACGCCGCCCCAGCCCAGGACGAGGAACGGGGCACCGAGGCCGCGGCCGACCGTCTCTCTCAGGAGACGGAACGCTGGACGCCGGCTCGCATCGGCGGCGTCCTACTCCGCGTTGCCAGCTGGACCGTTGTTGTGGTCACGGTCGTGCTTCTCGTCGCGTTCGTGGCGGTGCCGCGCGTGACAGGCTCCACTCCGTACACGATCCTCACCGGGTCGATGCGTCCCGAGATGCCGCCGGGCACGATGGTGGTCGTCCGACCGGTAGACCCTGCAACGATCGAGGTCGGTGACGTCGTCACCTACCAGCTGCGCTCGGGGGAGCCCGAGGTGGTGACGCATCGCATCATCGAGACGGTCGTCACGCAGGAGGGGCTCGAGTTCCGAACGCAAGGCGACGCGAACGACGCATCCGACCCCGAGCTCGTGCGTGCTGTGCAGGTGAGGGGAGAGGCCTGGTACTGGGCCCCGTTCCTCGGCTACCTCACCTCAGGGGTGACGAGCGACGCGCGAACTCTCGGTGCGCGGGTCATCGGCATCGGCCTCATCGCTTTTGCCCTGTTCTCTGGTGTCCGCACGATGGTGCGTGCTCGTCGCTCCTGATTGCGTCAGCGGGCGCCCCGGCCGGCGCTGAGCACGCTGGGCAGACGTGGTCAGACCATGCAGATGCTTCAGTCACGCACGCTGGCGTCCGGGGCTAATGAGAGCGCTCTCAAGCAGATCCTGAGCCAATGCTGAGATGGGGGAGGATCTCCGCCGATCTTGAGGCGATCTTGAGGAACGCCTTCGTCTCTGGGTGGCTCAACCCTGCGGTCGGTGTCCTTTGATGGGAATCACCGGCGAACAGCGCCGAGCTCCAGCCAGTCCCACTTGCATCGAAAAGAGAATGAACATGAACGCCACCACCGCCACCGCTGTGAAGTCCTCTTCCACGAAGAAGGTCGCGATCGCCGCGATCGCTGGTGGTGTCGGCGTCGCGCTTCTTCTCGGCGGCGCGGGGACCCTCGCCTACTGGACGGACAACGCAGCCACGTCGCAGGAGATCCAGACCGGTAGCCTCGCTCTCGGCACCATCACAGATGCGTGGAGCATCAAGAACGGCGCTGGCGCTGCACAGTCCTTCACCGGCCCGATCGTCCCCGGTGACGTCCTCACGACCACGGTCTCCGTTCCCGTCGACGTCACCGGACAGAACATGAACGCGAAGCTCGATGTCACCGACGCGATCGTCGACGGCGACGCCACCCTCGAAGGGGCGCTCCAGGTGAAGGTCGTCTCGGTCAATGGCATTGCCGGTTCAACGGCCACGACTACCCAGGACGCCACCGTCCCTGTCGTGATCAGCGTCACGTTCCCCTTCGGCACCACGGGTCAGTACAACGACGCTGAGGTCGCCAAGGCCGTATTCTCCGCGAAGTACACGCTCACGCAGGTCCCTGCAGCCAGCTAGTCTGGACGCCACCGGTGACCGGACACCTGGCCGCCGTTCAGCGGAGGTGACGGCGCCCCGCAGCAGCACTCGAGGGAAGGCTGATGATGCGATCCACCACACGCGGCCTGACGGTTTCCGCCCTCCTCGGGGCACTCGGAGTCGGGCTGCTCTTCGGCGGGTCCGGAACGCTCGCGACGTGGCAGGAATCAGCAGTGTCTCCGGAACGCGGCATCGAAACCGGAACCCTCGACCTGGGGCCGCTCACTTCAGGCTCCGTCGACTGGCGCTTGAGCCAGCGGATCCCCGGCCGCCCGAGCACCTTCAGCGTCCCGTTCTCCAACACGGCCCTCGTGCCGGGTGACGTGCTGACAGGAACGACAGCGCTGCCGATCGAGCTGGTGGGCCAAACCCTCACGGCGACTCTTCAGGTCACCCCGAAGCTCAGCATTCCAGCGAACCCGAAGCCGGCAGACACCGCTCTCTCGAAAGCCCTGTCCGTTACGGTGGTCTCAATCGACGGTACCGCCGGTGCCGTTCCCACCTTCTCCGGCCAAGACGGGAAGCGCACGGTCCCCGTCGTGATCGAAATCTCCTACCCATGGGGCGCTGACGGGCAATACGGAGACGCCACAGGAGGGACGGTGAGCATTGGAATCGAGTACACCCTCACGCAGAATAGATCCAAGTAGGACGATGTCCCGAATCCAGGAGAGAGCTCGTCGGAGCGTGCTCACCCCACTTGCCGTCGCGGCGATCGCGCTCACAGCCGGCATCATCCTCCTCAGTGGCACGCCGGGCAGTTTCGCTTTTCTCAATGACACCACGACCCAGCCCCCGAAGTCCGTGACCGCCGGGGGGCTCACCCTCTCCATCACCCAATCGTCGGAGTGGATCGCAACAAGTAGCGGAAGCAGTGGCTCGATCGTTCCAGCGGGCAGCACCGGTTATGTCCCCGGTCAGCGCGGCCAGAAGTTCACCTTCTCGCTCACGAACGCTTCGACCTCGGCGACGCCGGCAACGCTCGCGAGCACGTTCGCTGCGGGGACGTTCTGGGCGGATCTCGCAGCGAAGAACCTGCTTTCGATCACGCCCGCTGTTCTTTCCGGACCGTGTTCTGTCGGCGCGCTCACAACCACGCCGGGAGCCATCAGCATGCCTGTCTCCTCCACGACCGCTTTGCCTCCGGGAGGGAGCTGCGTCTTGGCTTTCACCGTCGTGATCGCCACCAGCTCCGCTTCCACCGACGCCGCGACATACTTACGCAGTTCCATGAGAACCACCGTCGGCGCGTTCACGATGGACGGTACCCTCACTCAGGCTGGGCGGTAGGAGGATGAGCATTCCGGCCGTCGCAGCCCTCCAGCACGCGCCTCGGAGAAGTCCACTCGGCGTGGTCATCGCTGCAGCCCTCATGGCGCTGCTCGTGCTGGTCGGCATCCCCGCAGCGACAACGGGTGCCTACCTCACCTCGAAGGCGAACGTTTCGACCTCGGCTGCAACGATTGGCGACTGGTGCGCGGTGCCGTCCGCCGCCACGCACCCGAACGTGTATCCGCTCAAGGAATTCCCGTCCGTCGCGGTACCCGCCGCCGGCGGCGGATCCACCACGATGCGCGTACTCGAACTTCCGGTCGTGCGTGATTCGAGCTTCGCCCCGGTCCAAGCAATCGCGGGAGCCCGCGGCCAGCTGGGCGTCCGGTTGTGGAGTTGCAGCGACACGAGCCACCTCGCCGGAATGATCAAGGCGACCTCGTGGCGAGGGGAATACAACAACGGTCAGCAATTCGCCTGGAGCACGGCACCCGTACTCGGCTCCTTCGCGGCCGCCCGACTCAATCCGGCATCGAGTGGCATCGTCAACGCGAACACGACATCATCCACAAACCCTGGTGCTGAGCTGCGCGACCTGCATCGCGGACTGAACAGCCTCGGTGGGCGCGGTTTTCTTCAGGCCGACAAAGTCACCATGAGATACAGCTGGTTACTCGAGTCGTTTCGGTCGACGGGCAGCGCGGGGTCAGACCCGTATTGCGGATCCCAACTGTGTGAGCTCCGCCCAGGAGACGGGGCCGCATTGACCACCGCGTTCTCGAATTCGGGTGCGTCAGTCCCGGCAACGGGAACGCCTGGACGAGCCTCCAGCTTCGGAGCAGAGAAGTACTGGTCGAACGGCGGACGGTGGGGCTGTCTCCTGGTCGTGTGTTCACCCTCGCCGAGTATTCTCGAACCCCCGACCGGGATGAGCCTTGACAGTCTCACCCGGGACACGACGGGTGTCGCCCTCCAATGGGTCGTGCTCGAATGGCGAGCGCCAACGGACATCCCAGCCGACCTCGCGGTCGAGGTGTACGTCATCCCCTAGGACGCCTCCGTGACGAAGGCGACGATGCCGGAGACGACCGTCGGCAGAATCGCGGCAACGAGAGGTGGTGGCCATGACGGAGACGCGAGTGCGGTTCCAGGATGTGAAGCCCTACGACGCTCCCGAGGGCGCACCCTGCCGACCGCTTCGCCCGGAGGCCGATCGACGGGTCGTGCCGACCCGTCCGCGTCGGCGTCGGCGGTGACAGCGGAGAAGGTCTCTGCGGTAGCTGCCTACAGGGTTTTGGTGAAGCTCAGCGCCGTGAGTGTCCAACCGAGCGTCTGATAGGCCGCGTGGGCGTCCTCGCGACTCGTGTTCGAGCTGAGTCCGGCCTTGGTGGCCCCGTGGTCTCGGGCCCAGTCCTCGAATGCAGCCACGAGCAAGCGTGCCGTTCCCCGGCCCCGCGCTTGTTCGTCGACGACGAGCGCCGTCAACCGTGCTGCGGGACCATCGATTTCGATGTGCCAGCTGAGGTGTCCGGTGAGGAGACCCACGAGCCTGTCGTGGTCCTCGGCAACCCAGCAACAGGCTGTCGGGTCGGATAGCAGGAACGCAGTGCGTCCCCGGATGGACGGTTCTGAGGATGGGTAGCCGAGCTGGTCGAGGAACGGGACGAGCGCTGCGGAGTCGTCGATGTCCAGGAGACGTATTCGCACCCTGCAAGCCTACTGACGGTCCGATCAGAACCTCGATCGGCAGGCCCGCCCGCGTCGACCTCGCCGGTGCGGACGTCGGTACGGCTGCGAGGCGGATTGGAGCCCGGCCTCGCAGCCACGCCGACGTCAACGCTGATGGGGCGTCATCGCCATCAACCTCGGGTGTCTGTGCCCGCACAGAGAGAGTCCCTGGACAGTTCATACGTCAGCTGCTGAGCGCTTCCGTCGGAGGCGTCCGGGACGCGCGGATCGCGGGATAGAGTCCCGCGACCGCGCCGATGACGAGGGTCGCTCCCACGCCTCCGACGAGCACGAGCGGCGGGAGCGAGACGGGCCATCCCGATGCCGTCGCCATGATGACCGTCACCAGGCTGCCGAGGCCTGCTCCCGCGATGCCGCCGAGTGCGGACAGCAGGAGCGCTTCCGTCAGGAACTGGGAACGGATGTGCCCCCGTGTCGCCCCGAGCGCTCGTCGCAGACCGATCTCCCGGCGGCGCTCGAGGACCGAGATGACCATCGTGTTCGCGACGCCGATGCCGCCGACGAGCAGCGCGACGGACCCGAGTCCGAGCAGGAGTCCGGTGAAGGCCTGGTCGGCGGCGTTCTTCGCGGCGAGCGCGTCCGAGGGCCGTGAGACCTTGACCTCCTGAGGCGCCTCGGGATTCACGGTAGGTCCGAGCAGCTCCCGGACGTGGGGGACGCTCTCGTCGGTCGAGCGTTCATAGACCGTGGTCGGGTTGCCCGCGAACCCGAACAACGTTGCGGCGATCCCCTCGCCGATCAGGGCGGACGTGTCCAGTTCCTCGGCGAGGACGACCGGTGCGAGCACGCCGATGACGGTGAACCGTTGCCCACCCAGCCAGATCAACCCACCGGGCTCGATGATCCCGAGTCGTTTCGCGGTGGTCGCACCGAGCACCACGGTCGGATAGGAAGCGGTCGCTGCGTTGAACCACGCGCCCGAGACGACTTCCGCCCCGACGACCTCGGCCAACGCTGCTGACGCCACATGCACCCCGATCCCGCCGGTCCGGCCGGGTTCGATGAGTTCGCTGCGGTAGACCGACCGCTCGCTCAGACTCGCGGTCGACCCGACGTACTGCACACCCTCGATCTGGCTGACCTTCGCGGCGGTGTTCGGCGGCAGCTTCGTATCTTCGCCGGACAAGCTCTTTCCGGCGGTGACGCGCAGCAGGTTGGTGCCGAGGGATTCGAGCTGTTGGTTGAGTCTCGCCTGGCTGGACGAGGAGATGCCGACGACGGCGATCATCGCGGCGATGCCGATGGCGATCCCGAGGGCGGACAGGACCGCCCGGGTCGGGCGGGAGCGAAGGCCCGTCGTCCCCAGGTGCAGGACGTCGCGTGCGAGCAACTTCGAGGTGCGTCCGGGTTCGCGGCTCATGCTGCCACTCCTGCATCTGCGACGACGCGGCCGTCGCGGATGGACACGCGGCGCGGGAGCTGTGCTGCGAGCTCGACGTCGTGCGTGATGACCACGACGGTGGTACCGGCGTCGTTCAGCTCCGTGAGCAGCTCGACGATGGTGGCACCGGAGGCCGAGTCCAAGTTGCCGGTCGGTTCGTCCGCGAGGAGCAACGGCGGGTCGCCGACGACTGCGCGGGCGATGGCGACCCGTTGCCGCTCGCCACCGGACATCTGGTTCGGTCGGTGGTCAAGCCGGTGCCCGAGTCCCACCCGAGTGAGCGCGGCGATGGCGCGTCGGCGTCGTTCGGAGCGGGGGACGCCGGTGTAGATGAGGCCGTCTGCGACGTTGTCGATCGCGCTGGTCCCCTCGGCGAGGTGGAACTGCTGGAACACGAACCCGATGCGGTGAGCGCGGAGTGCGGAGAGTTTCGTGTCTGGGAGGCGTTGGACGTCCTCACCGTCGATGAAGGCGGATCCGCTGCTCGGACGGTCGAGGGTGCCGATCAGGTTCAGCATCGTCGACTTCCCGGAACCACTGGGTCCGACGATGGCGACGAACTCGCCTGCCGTGATGGTGAGGTCGACGCCGGTGAGGGCGTGGACCGGCGGGCTGCCGTAGCTCCGGCCGACTCCTTCGAGTCGCACGATGTCGCTCATGCTTCCGGCACCACGACGTCGTCACCCGCGGCTACGCCGTCACCACTGATCTCAACCTTGCCGTCGGCGAAGAGGCCGGTCGTGACCGGTACCCGGTTCGTCGTCCCGTCGCCGGCGACGATCTCGACGCCGTAGCGTTCGGCGTCGAGCGCGATGAGTGCCTCGACCGGAACCGAGAGCACGTCGTCGCGACGTTCGGACGGGAATCCGACGGTCACGCTGCTCCGTTGGAGTGTTGCGGTGGCCGCTGGCTCGTCGAGGGAGACGGAGACCGGGATGACGATGGACTTCTGCCCGTTCGCCTCGCGCTCCGTGGAGGCGCCCACGGTGATGACCGTGCCGGTCGTGCTCGTGCCGCCCGGCAGACTGATCGTCACCGCGCCTCCGGGAACGGCCAGGCGCTGGTCAGAGGTCTTCAGGTCGACCTCGATCTGCTTGTTCAGCGAGGTCACCGTCAGTAGGGGTCCGCCCTGGCCGATCTGGGTGCCGATCGCGGCTGCAATGAAACCGATGCGCACGTCGCCCGTCATGAAGACGACCGAGCCGAGCTCGAGTCGGCCGGTCTGCCCGAGCCCGAGCGCCTGCTGCCACCGCTTGACTGCGCGCTCAGTGGATTCGGCGAACTCGAGGTCGGGGGTGCGATCGAAGTAGCCGAGACCGGCGAGACTCGTCTCCAACTGGAGCACGTCGGGTCCGTTCGTCATCCCGGTCCCGAACGCACGCCAGGCCGGGAGCGGTCCGTGCAGCAGGAGCACGGGGACGTTGTCGATCCAGTACAGACCGTTCCCGAGTGACACCTGACTGCCGACCGGCGCGGTCGCCGTGACCGTACCGCTCGCGCCCGCCCCGATGACACGGCTGTCGGAGTAGTCGATGGTGCCCGGTGTCGGGCTGATGCCGAACAGATCGCCGCGTTCGACCTTGGCCGTCGAGGTGTCCACGGTGGTGTACGCCTTCGACGGTGCGGTGCTGCCGTTCTGCTGCACGACGGCGAACGCCGCGCCGCCGCCGAGCAACAGGGCGAACACCGTGATGCTCACGATGAGTGCGCCGCGGCGTCGTGGTCCTCGCTCGGTGGGCTGGTCGTCGGCGTGGAGATCCGGTTCGGCGTCGAGAGTGGGATGCATGGGGGTTCCTTCCGGTGGCGCTGTCGGGCCGCTGGTGTGGCGGAGCGAGGTCTGCCACAGGTGTCCGGCAGATGTGGTCCAGCTGACCAGAGCAGGGGTTGCGCCAGTGTTGGGTCTTCACCACACGTTTCTGCAACACGCGGAGTGCTGAGCTGTGGATCGACAACCGATGTCGATCACCCAGGAGAAAACATGTTCACGTCACTTCCTTCCCGCCGTCAGAGCAGCGCGACGGTGCGGGTACCCCGGCCCCGCTTGGCCGCAGCGATGCTCGCCGCCCCGCTGCTCATGGTCGTCCTCGCCGGTTGTGGCAGCACAACGCAGGGCACGTCCGACAATGGCGCCGGGAAATCGTCCGCACAGTCGGAACAGGATTGGCAGCTCGAGTTCGCGTCCTGCATGCGCGACGAGGGGATCGACTACCCGGATCCCGACCCCGACGGCTCCTATAGCCCGAACGTCACCGATGAGGAGGCGTTCAACGCCGCCTCGGTCCGATGCGAGAAGCAGGTGGGCCCGCCGCCGCCCTCCGACGTGAAGCAACTGACCATCCAGGAGTTCGATGAACAACAGCTCAAGCTGGCGATCTGTCTGCGCGAACGCGGCTTCGACGTCGCCGACCCGGAGCGTAGTGGTGTCGGGGTGATCACTCCTGAGGGTGCGACCCAGGCGGACTTCGACGCCTGTGAGTCCTGAGCCGGGCGGCGGACCTGCCGGCGTCCCGCGGCCGACAGGTCCACTCCGTCAAGCGCGCTCGACGGGGAGCCAGAGCTCGCAAGCTGCCGTGCTGAAGTCGTCGGCACGGTCGAGCACCGCGACGATGGACGGGCCGGGCCGGAGTCGCCATGGGTTCGACGGGAACCAATCAGTCGCGGTCGCAGCCCATGCCTCCTGCAGCGCGGCCGGGTACTCGCCCTCGGTGTGGAACACCGCCCACGAGCCGGCCGGAACCTCGATCGTGTCGAGATCGTCGGGCACCGGGGCCGCGCCCGTGACGGCTACGCCGTGCAGGTAGGTCAGTTCGCTTCCCTCGGTGTAGTCCGGGTCGACGTCGGCGCTGACCTGGAGCAGGCCGGCCGGTTCGGTGTCGCTTAGAGTTTTGAGGCGTGCGTGTTCTGCCGCCGGCAGTGAGGCGATGTGGGCTTGGATGTGTGGATTGATGCCTTCATGGATGAGCGGCACGCGGGTGGCGTGGCCGGCGAGCAGGAATGCCGGCCGGTCGGTGATTCGGGTGTCCATGGTGATGTTCCCTTCTACGGTCAGGCGGAACCTGATCTGCGGTTGTGTTCGAAGGGGGCCGCCGTCTCGCTTGACGTCGCCGACGCTGACGCCGTGCACCGATCGGAACGCTCGGCCGAAGGCCTCGGTCGATCCGTAGCCGTAGCGCACCGCGATGCTCAGCAGATCGTCGGTTCCGAGAACGTCTGCTGCCGCGACCGACATACGGCGCCGCCGGATGTACTCCGACAGCGGCATCCCAGCAAGCGACGAGAACATCCGACGGAGGTGGTACTCCGTCATGCCAAGTTCCCTCGCCAAGGATGCAACGTCAAGGTCGTCGTCCAGACGACCTTCGACCAGTTCGACCAGTCTGTTCAGTTCTGCGATCATGCCGCCTCCTTCGACACCCACACTTCCGTCTCGTCACGATCGGCACCCTACTATCGCGGTCCGATCGGATCGCGTCTGTGCTTCACGGTGCAGGTGAAGAGGATTTCGGGTTTGGACACCCGGCATCTACGTTAGGGCTGGCGCCCACGGAAGGAACCGCAATGAGCATGGAAAGCGCGGCCTGGAGCTCGCTCTACAAGATCTCGTCCGCCAAGGATGGCAAGCACGGTTTCTCCCGCGAGTCGGTGAAGCGGATCCTGACGTTCGCGGTGCCCTACCGGTCGAAGCTCGTGATCTTCATCACGCTGTCCATCGGGGGAGCCTTCCTCGCGGTCGCGACGCCGGTGCTCGCCGGAAAGGTGGTCGACGTCATCGTCGCCCGGGGAGCGGTCACGACCATCGTGTGGCTCGCCGTCGTCATCGCCCTCGTTGCTCTCGCCGATGCCGCCGTGTCGCTCGTGACGCGATGGTTCTCGGCACGGATCGGCGAGGGCGTGATCTTGGACTTGCGCACCGCTGTCTTCAACCACGTGCAGAAGATGCCGATCGCATTCTTCACCCGAACGCGGACCGGCGCCCTGGTGAGCCGCCTCAACAACGACGTGATCGGCGCTCAGCAGGCCTTCAGCGGCACGCTGTCCGGCGTGGTCACGAACATCGTGGCGCTGATCCTCACCTTGATCGTCATGCTCAGCACGTCCTGGCTCGTGACGGTCCTCGCCGTGATCATGCTTCCGATCTTCCTGATCCCCGCGCGCCGCATGGGTCGTCGCCTCGCAGCGCTGCGTCGCGAAGCAGCCGACCACAATTCGGCGATGAGCACGCAGATGACCGAGCGGTTCTCGGCACCCGGCGCCACCCTCGTGAAGCTGTTCGGCCGGCCTGACGAAGAGGCCGAGGAGTTCCGCGTGCGCGCCGCCCGCGTGCGAGACATCGGGGTACGCACGGCGATGCTGCAGTTCGTCTTCGTCACCGCGCTGATGCTCGTGTCCGCCCTCGCCCTCGCGCTCGTGTACGGGCTCGGCGGCACCCTCGCACTCGCCGGCCAGCTCGACACCGGAGAGGTGGTCACCCTGGCGCTCCTGCTCACCCGGCTCTACGTGCCCCTGACCGGCCTCGCGAACGCCCGGGTCGAGATCATGAGCGCTGTGGTCAGCTTCGAGCGCGTCTTCGAGGTGCTGGATCTCAAGCCGCTCATCCAGGAGAAGGCCGACGCCGTCACCGTCCCCGAGGGACCCGTGTCCGTCGAGTTCGACGATGTGCGTTTCGCCTACCCGTCCGCCGACAAGGTGTCGCTCGCCTCGCTCGAAGAGGTTTCGACGCTCGACACCCGCGGCGGCGACGAGGTGCTGCACGGCATCTCCTTCAGCATCGAGCCGGGCCAGACCGTCGCCCTCGTCGGGACGTCCGGCGCCGGTAAGTCCACGATCGCCCAACTCCTTTCACGCCTGTACGACGTCGACAGCGGCGCCGTGCGCCTCGGGGGCACCGACGTTCGCGACGTCAGCTTCGCCTCCATGCGGCACACCCTGGGCATGGTGACCCAAGACGGCCACCTGTTCCACGAGACCATCCTCTCCAACCTGCGCCTGGCCAGGCCGGAGGCATCCGACGAGGAGGTGTGGGACGCCGTTCGCCGTGCGCGACTCGAGCCGCTCATCCGGTCGCTGCCGGACCAGCTCGACACCATGGTCGGCGAACGCGGGTACCGGCTGTCGGGTGGCGAACGCCAGAGAATGACCATCGCGAGGCTCCTCCTCGCCCAGCCACGTGTCGTCATCCTCGACGAGGCGACGGCGGCGCTGGACTCGACATCGGAGGCAGCTGTGCAGGCGGCGCTCAGCGAGGCCCTCGAGGGCCGAACGGCGATGGTGATCGCCCACCGCCTCTCGACCATCCGCAGCGCAGACCTGATCCTCGTGGTCGAGGACGGTTCGATCGTGGAGCGGGGTACGCACGAGGAGCTCCTGGCCCTGAGTGGCCGATACGAGGAGCTGCACCGCACGCAGTTCGCGGAGACCCCAGAAGCACCTGCAGGTGATGAAGCGCTCAGCGGAACAGCGTCCGTCGGATTCACTCATGGAAGCCGAGACCGGCACGGCGACGGTGGTTGAACGTGCAGCACTGAGGGTCTCCGTTGCCCGGCGTCCCCAGCGGATGGCGGCGCTCGGTCACTGGTCGAAGCGATTCGTTACGCCGGTATTGCTAGATAGCCGGAATACCTTGCGCACGCTGTGCAGTGGGCCTAGCATCGCTTCCAACCGGAGCGGCGTTGCGAACACGGATTCGGGTTCCGCGTGAGCCGCTGCTCTGGTGTGTGGGGCGGCGCTTCGGGTGCGCCGCCCTCTTGTCGTCTCGCCGTAGCTTCTGCCCCGCTGTCTCTCGGGACCTTAGCCATCCGATGCAGGCTGGGTCGCGACCAGTACGGCGAACAGCGGGACGAGCGAGTTGTCTGGATAGGAGAGCCCGCGCTCCCACTTCGACACCGCGGACTCGGTGACGTACACGTGCTGTGCGAGCTCCCGCTGTGCGAGGCCGGCGTCCCGTCGCTTCGCCGAGACGAAGCGTCCGAACTCGGACTGCTCGCAGCCTTCCTCGTCTCGATCACCACGGCCATGGGCGGAGGCAGCGCCGGAGGGTACATCCTCAGCGCGGTGTACCTCGCGATCGGCCTCGCCGGGCTCGTCTGGTGGAGCATCCTCCGTCGGCGGAAGGGCTGACGCGGACTCATCGCGTCAGCGATCCGACCTGCCGTCACTCCGGCCTGAGGAACGGTCGGACAGCTCATGCACAGGCGTGACGGCGTTCAAGCCGTCCCTACTCGATTTCCTCTTGACGTCGTCGGCCACCCTCGCGATGATGCAGACACGATCGACGGCACCGTGCCGCCGGCGCCCTCGAGAGAGACGGCCCTGATGCCCACCATGATCTTCGTCAATCTGCCCGTCAACGACCTGGTCCGGTCTCGGGTGTTCTTCGAGGCACTCGGGTACTCGATCAACGAGGGGTTCAGCGACGAGAACGCGGTGAGCGTGGTCATCAGCGACACGATCACCGCGATGTTGCTCACCCGGGAGTTCTTCGCGGAGTTCACGAGCAAGACGATCATCGACGCCACCACCTCCACCGAGGTGCAGCTCGCGCTGAGCGCCGAGAGCAGAGGCGACGTCGACTCGATCGTCGAGAAGGCCATCGCGAGCGGAGCGACACCTGCCGGCGAGCAGGACCATGGCTTCATGTATTCGAAGAGCTTCGACGACCTCGACGGCCACCACTGGGACTTCGTCTGGATGGACCCGGAGGCTGCCGCCGGCGGCGCACCGGAGATGACCGTCGAGGAGATCCGGGCGAACACGACGCACAGCTGAGCGCGGTGCTGGACGACCTACCGATCAGCGGAAGGTTCCCGTCACGCCGCGGCGGCGCTGATCCGTCGTCTGTTCCTGTTTCGCATGCGCCAGCATCTCATCGCGGTCGACGATCTTCGTCCGCTCCCGTCCCCGTTCAGCTCCGGCGCTGCGCTCGGCGGCGTCGATGCGCAGCCAGCCGCCGAGGTCGACAGCGTGGTCGAGTCGATCGATCGATTCTTCCCAGCGCGAGATGGGCTCGGTCTCGGCGAGATCGTCGACGAGGTGACGGACGGTCTGCGCAGCATCCGACTTGGTCGAGCCGATGAGCCCGATCGGCCCGCGCTTGATCCAGCCGGTGGCATACAGCCGTGGGATCGGCACTCCCGCCCCGTCCACGACTCGCCCGTCGGTGTGGGGGACGACTCCGCGATCCGCGTCGAACGGCATCCCGGGAACCGCGGCCGAGCGGTAGCCCACGGCCCGGTACACGGCTCCGACGTCGTAGCGCAGCAGCTCGCCGGTTCCGACCATCCGTCCCAGCTCATCCGATGCGGTGCGCTCCATCTCGATGCCGGTCACGCGGTCCGCGCCCAGCAGACGAACCGGACGCTGACGCAGGTGCAGGTGGATGCGGCGCGAGGCCGTCCGGACCGCCGGACCGAGCGCGGCCCACTCCGTCATCGTGCGCACGACGACGCGGCGCTGCGAGAACTGCGCGACCATTCGCTCGGCGTGCTCATCCAGGACGAGTTCCTCCGCGTCGACGATCACGTCGACGTCGTCCTGCTCGGCGAGTTCGCGCAGCTCCATCGCCGAGAAGCGCACATCGGCCGGGCCTCGCCGGGCGAACAGGTGCACCTCGCGCAGTGGACTGGCGGCGAGCTGATCCAGTACGGCATCGGGGGTGTCCGTGTGTGTCAGCGCGGAGGCGTGTTTCGCGAGGATCCGGGTGACGTCGAGCGCCACGTTGCCCGCGCCGAGCACTGCGACCGATTCCGCCTCGAGAGGCCAGGTGCGCCCGACATCCGGGTGCCCGTCGTACCAGGCGACGAAGGCCGCGGCGCCGAAGGATCCGGGGAGGTCGATCCCCGGGATGTCGAGGCGGACATCGAGGTCGGCACCCGTCGCGACGATGACCCCGTCGTAGGCCGCCCGCAGTTCCTCGATCTCGACGTCGACGCCGATCTCGACGTTGCAGAGCAGGCGGATGCGCGGGCTCACCAGCACGTCGTGCAAGGCGTCGGTGATCTTGCGGATGCGCGGATGATCCGGGGCGACCCCATACCGGACCAGGCCGTAGGGCGCCGGAAGTTTCTCGAACAGGTCGATCGAGGCTGCCGGTGCGAGGCCGAGGAGGATATCGGCGGCGTAGATGCCGGCCGGGCCTGCCCCGACGATGGCGACTCGCGGTTCAGCGACGGTCATGCGTGTTCCCCCTGAGGTTCAAGCGCGGCGATGATCGGATCATCGAAGGCGAGCATCCCCGTCCTGGGTGTGCCGCCCGGCGATCCGATCGTCGAAGAACTCGACGTTCGCCGTGTAGCAGTCCTGCCACTCGACAACCGTAAAACCTCAAGTTCACTTGAGGTCAAGCCGAAGAAGGAACCTGCACCTGTTGGCTGAGGGTGTCGGCTCCGCGTCATCGCACTGCCGAGGCCGCCCGCCAGAGACCGAACGGGCGGAATCGGCCGACGGTTTCCACGAAACGTGAACAGTCGGTGAATCCGCCCGAGCACCCGTTGTCGATCCAGCGATCGAGGAGCAAGCTCGTCGCCGTGGACCCCATCATCCTGCTCTCGCTCGTCGTGATCACGGCACTCGCCTTCGATTTCACGAACGGATTCCACGACACGGCGAATGCGATGGCGACCTCCATCGCCACCGGCGCGCTGCCGCCGAAGGTCGCCGTCACCCTCTCGGCGGTGCTGAACCTCGTGGGCGCGTTCCTCAGCATCGAGGTCGCCCTCACCGTCACGAACGCGGTCGTCAAGATCCAGGACTCGTCGGGCGCTCCCGATCCGGCGCTCCTCGAGGGAGGCGGCTCGGCGCTCCTGCTCATCGTGCTCGCCGGCCTCATCGGTGGCATCATCTGGAACCTGCTCACCTGGCTCCTCGGGCTGCCGTCGAGCTCGTCACACGCGCTCTTCGGTGGCCTCATCGGCTCCACGCTCGCGGGCCTCGGCCTGAACGGCGTGAACTGGGCCGGTGACGGTTCCAAGCTCGACGGCGTCGTCGGCAAGGTCATCCTCCCGGCGCTCATGTCGCCCGTGCTCGCCGGCGCGGTGGCGGCCATCGGCACCTGGCTCGTCTTCCGCGTCATCGGCAACATCGCGCAGGGGCGTCTCCACCGCGGGTTCCGGATCGGGCAGATCGGCAGCGCGTCACTCGTCTCGCTCGCCCACGGCACGAACGATGCACAGAAGACGATGGGCGTCATCACCCTCGCGCTCATCGCGGCCGGCGGCTGGGACGACACCGAGTCCGTTCCGCTCTGGGTGAAGCTCGCGTGTGCCCTGGCGATCTCGCTCGGCACGTACATCGGTGGGTGGCGGATCATCCGCACCGTCGGCAAGGGCATCGTGGAGTTGAACACCCCGCAGGGCATGGCGGCCGAGAGCTCCTCCGCCGCCGTGATCCTCGCTTCGAGCCACCTCGGCTTCGCGCTCAGCACCACCCACGTCGCGACCGGATCGATCCTCGGCTCCGGGGTCGGCCGACCGGGGGCTCAGGTGCGCTGGCGCGTGGCCTTGCGGATGGTCATCGCCTGGGTCATCACGCTCCCGGCCGCCGCGCTCATGGGCGCGGTGATGTGGTGGGTCGGCCACCTCGTGGGTGGTGCGATCGGCGGAATCCTCATGGTCGCGATCCTCGCCGGCGTCGCGCTCTTCATCTACCTCCGATCGCGTCGCGACAGCATCGGATCCCATAACGTGAACGACGACTGGCAGGACGCCCCCGCCCGCTCGTCGCAGCAGACCGCAGCGTAAGGACGACGGACATGTTCATGCTCTTCCTCGAGGCCGCCGCCCAGGTGGCCGTCATCGCACTCGTACTGGGCGCGGGTCTTCCCACGCTGTTCGCCGTGGGTGTCCGCTCGTTCGCGGTCGCTGGTGGCGCCGGTTCCGCCGACCGGAATGGGTCCGGCACGCCCGCGCTGCCGCCCGCGCTGCCGCCGGCGCTGCTCCGCGCGATCGGCGTGCTGTGCTTCGCCGTCGTCGTCGCGGCGGTGCTGGTCGGACTCACGATCATCGTCGCCACCGGGTTCGGGCAGGAGGTCAGCTTCGACCACGTCATCCCGACCTTCACCCCGAAGGACTGAGCATGTCGCACGAGACCGGCGGAGACGCGGACGGCGTCGAGGTCGCGAGTGGTGGGTCCGGCGTGGTGGCGCGGGTCGTCGGTTGGCTCCGCGCCGGATACCCGACGGGCGTGCCCGAACACGACTACGTGCCGCTGCTCGGCATCCTTCGACGGAGCCTCACCCCCGAGGAGCTGGACCAGGTGGTCGCGGGACTGGTCGTCGAAGCGGAGAACGCCGATGCCGTCGGCGAGCCCGTCGGTCAGGACCGTCTGCGGGCGCGTGTCGAACAGCTCCTCCTCGGACCGGCGCTCCCGGAGGACCTCGTCCGGGTCTCAGCCCGGCTCGCGAGCGCGGGGTGGCCGCTCGGCAGCCCGGACGACGTCCGTGCGGAAGCGGCCGATCACACCGACGCCGGCGCGGGTCGCGCGAACCTGCTCGGGGAGCGCGGAGGGCTGGTCGCCCGCATCGTGCGCTGGCTCCGAGCCGGGTACCCCGCGGGGCTCCCCGAGCAGGACTTCGTCCCCCTCGTGGCGCTCCTCCGAAGGCGGTTGAGTGACGCTGAGGTCGCCGAGGTGGGTGCGCGCCTCGCGGCGGAGGGCGACCCGTCGCTCAGTCGTGTCGACGTCGCCACGGCGATCGCCCAGGTCACCGCAGAGCTGCCGAGCGACGAGGACGTGGAACGTGTGCGCCGGTCCCTCGCCGACCACGGGTGGCCGAGCGACTTCGCGGTCTGATGTGGTCGAATGCGGTTCGGGTCGGTCGGCGGTTCCACGAGGCGACAGGGCGAGCGGCGGTGCGGGCTCCGCGTGACGTGGCCTGCACTCGGCGGAGCCTGGATGCCGCGCACTGGCGGTCAGCCGTCGATGGCCCGGACGACGCGTGCGGGGGAACCGACGGCGATCACCCCGGCCGGGATGTCCTTCGTGACGACCGAGCCGGCACCGATGACGGAGTCGTCACCGATGGTGACCCCGGGGAGGACGGTGACGTTGGCTCCGAGCCAGACGTTCCGCCCGATGACGACGGGGGAGGGGATGAGGTCGGCCCGCCTGCTGGGCTCCATACCGTGCTGGAGCGTTGCGATGACAGCGTTGTGCCCGATCAGGCAGTCGTCGCCGATCGAGATACCGCCCTGGTCCTGGAAGCGGCATCCGGAGTTGATGAACACCCGGGCGCCGATCCGGATGTTCTTGCCGAAGTCGGCGGTGAACGGCGGGAACAGGGTCACCGTCTCATCGATGGGACGGCCGGTCAGCTCGGCCAGCAACTCCCTCACCCGGGCGGGTGGGTGGTACCCGGTGTTGAGTTCGCCCGCGATCCGGAGGGCTTCCTGGCTGGTGTCGTGCATGACCGCGTGCCCGGGTGAACCGCCTGCGATGGTCTCGCCGGCGTTCAGGACGGCGAGTAACTCCGGGAGCGTCATCGGTGCTCCCGGATCGGCCGACGGGGATCCGGGTACGGCGGTGATGTCCATGGGATCCACCGTACGGCGGTCCGAGCGAGCGAGGGATGCTCTGGCAGGACACCGTTCGCCGGCGAACCGTCCGAAGCGGTTCGCGTCGACGTCGCCGGTAGAATACGATCACTGGTCGAATTTCGGCCCGAGAATGTGGGACAAACATGGCATGGTTCCTTGCTGACGTCGGCACCGGGAAGAAGCGCGAATTCTTCAACACCGAGAGCATCGTGAGCGTCTCGTGGGAGACGAAGTTGTACCGGGACGAGGACGTCGAGGGCTCAGAGGCCGTCGAGACCGTCTTCGTGGAACTCACCTTCATCAGCGGTGGTCGCCGAGACATCCGGCTGGGCGCGTACACCGACGACGCGAAGACCGAAGCGGCCATCGGCATGGTGCTCGGATCGACCGCCGTTCTGGAACTCGCCTAGCGAGCCTTCCTAGCGAGCGCACGCCGCGTCGGTCGTGACCAGGATCCACCTGTCGGATGTTGTGATTCGACGGCTCCTGTTGCACGCTTGGGGGCATGCGGGAGATGTTCGGGAGCCGGGGTGAGATCGTCGGTGCGCTGCTCGTGGTCGCGGCTGTGATCACGCTGTTCGTCGCCGCGTTCGCCTACGCCGCAGGCGACGAGCTCGCGATCCTCGTCGTGATCACCGCCTTCGCTGCCGGGACGACGGGCTTCGGTGTGCACATTGCGAGCCGCGAGGCCCGCTTCCGACGCGACAAGCGCTAGCGATCGCAGCACGAGCGGTCGCGGCACCCTTCAGAGCGTCGTGATCCGCAGGGTGCTCGCGTAGCCGTCGACCAGCGCGACCGACAGCTTCCAGTAGGCGTCCTCGATCGCAGCGCCGACCTCCCGATCCTCGCGCTCGTGCTGTTGCGGCAGCAGGAGCAGGACCGTGCCTCGGCGGGTGCTGGCGACCGCGAGGGCACCAGGGCTCGACTGGACGACACTGTCGATGAGCCGGCTCACCAGCTCGTTCGCGTGCGCGACGCCGTAGGCGGCTTTGACCACGGTCAGATCGACGATCTCGGCGGAGAGGATCACGGAACCGGGGTGCTCCCGATGGAGTGCCTGGAGTCGACGGGCCGTCGTGAAGGAACCGGGGCCTCCGCTCGCGCGCCGACTGGAGAGCTCTTCGACCCGCAGGAACACCAGGACCAAGGTGGTGACGACCACGAACACCAGGTTGATCACCGTTGTGATCTCGGTGTTGAAATACTGCTCGAACGCGCCACCATCGGGACCGCCGAGACCGAAGATCACGGCCCGTGCTGCGCTGTAGGACGCATGGAGCGCCTGCACGATGGTCATCGCCCAACTCACCCGGAACGATCCGAAGAGACCTCTCCGGGATTCGACCGCGGTCAGGGTGGCGAAGAGGCTCAGGCCCAGCAATTTCGGGATGACGCCCGCCCAGTTCGGGGTGTGGGTATCGGGGAGGAACGTCAGGATCATGGCGATCAGTGCCACGGCGATGACCTGCCAGAACCGGACCCGTCGACCGTTGAACGCCTGGCAGCCCAACCAGACGAACCCGACAGCTCCGACCATCGCACCGTTCCCCAACGCCACGGCCAGCGGCGGATCCCCCAGCGCCGTCGCGGCGAGGTAGGACGCGGTGCAGAGCACGGCGAGCATCGAGGCCGTGAGCCAGAGGTTGATGTACCGGCCGGACAGCGACTGGCGGCTGTCGACGACGAACAACAGCGCGCACGACCCGGCGACCATCACGGAGACGGCGAGCAACACGAAGGTCTCAGAACTCACCGGTCCTCCGCATCGTCGCGCACTCGCCCCTGGCCTGAACTCTAGTCCGCTGGCCCCGTCCAGTGTCGGCTGGACGGGGCGAGTTCAGGGTCGGCGGCCGCGCGGCGGGTCAGACTCCCATATCCGTGAGCCACTGCGACACGGAGCGGGGCGCGATCCCCAGTCGCTCCTGAGCGCTGCTCGACTCGTCGATCACGTCCGACGGTTGGGTCAAGCGGTGGGTGTACATCGCGACCACCGGCTGGATCGCTTCTTCGCCGATCAGGACGGCCATCTCCGCGCCCATCTCTGCGGGGCTCTGCGCTTCGAACCGCACTTCACGGCCGAAGTGTTCGCCGAAGCTCCGGGCGAGGTCCGCGCCGAGGAGGCCTGGCAGCGCACCGAGATCGACGACTCCGGTGATGTCGGTGTCGGCGAACAGGCCGGCGGCGACGTCTGCGACGTCGAGGTGGGATGACCAGGAGACGGCGTAGTCCTCGCGGAGCGGGTACCGCAGCACGCCGTCGGTCCGGACGGCGCCGACGATGTGCGGGGCCAGCAGGTTCTCCAGGTACAACCGTGGTGCGATGACCGCCGTCGACACGCCGCTTCCCTCGAGCCCACGGAGGAGCGTCACGATCGCGCTGGGGTGCTCTGCCGTGAAATCGACCGGGTACCCGCTGGACGACACCACCACCCGCGCGGGCCGAGCCGAACCGATCGCCATGGCGATGGTCTTCGCCCAGGCCTGCAGCTGCTCGGGGGAACCGAGCGGCAGGTGCACGAAGACGCCGTCGACGTCCTCGTAGGCCGTGGTGAGTGTGGAGACGTCGTCCAGGTCGAGAGCGATCGCATTTCCAGCCGAATACGCCTGCGGGTTGCGGACGCCGCCCCTGACGGTGTGGCCGAGTTCGATGAGTTTGGCGGCGACGGGGCCGCCCTGGGCGCCGGTGGCGCCGTGTACGAGAATGTTCATGAGCCCAGTAGCGCACACCGGGCCCCGGTTACATCAAGGTAACCGGCCGGGTCAGAGGCCCCTTCGCGGCAGCTTCTCGGACTCCGGCGTCGAACCCGTTTCGTCGGCACGTCGGTCGTCGAACGCGTCTCGTGCCCCCAGGACCTCTTCGATGTGCTGCTCGGCCCACAGACCCAACGCCATCAGTGGCTCCCGCAGCGTCTGCCCGAGCGGTGTGAGCTCGTACTCGACTCTCGGCGGCATCTCGTCGTAGGCGGTTCGCGTGAGGATGCCGTCGCGCTCGAGGTCACGAAGCGTGCTGGCCAGCACCTTCCCGCTGATCCCACCGACCGCCTGCCGGACCGTTCCGAATCGCGCGGGACCCTCGCTCAGCGCGATCACGATCATGGCGGTCCACTTGTTCGCGATCCTGGCGAGCGAGGTGCGAGACGGACAGGTGTCCAGCATCACGTTCCATACGGGCGGGTTCGAGGTCATCGCGCTCCTTTGGTCACCGAGAGGTACCACGTTACCAGTGGTAATCGGATGGGTGCCCGGCGCACCAGACGAGCCGACCGGCGCTGTACGAGGATTCCTGACGCCGGTAGGTTCGATGCATGGTTCAGGTGCAGAACATCCAGCGGTTCCGGAAGCTGGTCGATGAGCCCCTCACCACCTGGCCCGGTGCGTTGGTGGTCGTCGTGGCGGTGTTGGGCGTCGGCTTCGTTCTGGGCGCGGCGTACGTCGGTCCGCTCGACGACTACTCGGAGGCGGAACTGGCGCAAACGCTGCCGATCCTGGTGACCTCGTTCGGTGCGTTGATCTTGGCTGGAGGGGTCATCGTTCAGCAGGTCGCGGGCGCGGTGCAGCTGCGGATAGCAGCGTGTGCGCGCGCGGTGGAACGCCTGTCCGAGCCGACGACCGCTACTCCGACAACGCCTGCCGACGATGCGCTGCTGCGTCGTTTCGCGGGGGAGCTGGAGGAGTACGTCGACACCGTCACACGGCTGCGCGGCCGTCTCGGTCTCGCCAGGAGGATCAGTGCGGGCCTCGTCTGTGCGGCTGGGGCGGTGCTCGCCGCGGGTGCGGTCCTGAGTGGCTGGGCGCTGCCGGTCCTCACCTGAGCCTGCACCGGCAGCAACGTCCGCGGTACGTGTCAGTCGACGCCCCGCGTCAGGTGGTCATCTCGGGGAGGAGCGCACGCGCCGCCGGGCCCCATCCGGTCGGATCTTCTCCCGGAGGAACGAGGAGGAAGGAGAACCACAGCACGAGGAGGTTCCACCAGTCGGCCTCCGCCCTCGTCAGCGGGCGCTCGGATTCGTACCCCTCGCGGAGCCAGGTGTGGACGTCGGGCGGGACCGGTCCCCAGTCTCGGAAACGGGTCCCCAACATCACCGCCGATTGGGCCAACTCCATGACGGGGTGGTCGAATCGGGCTTCCTCGAAGTCCAAGACCGCCGTGACGTCGTGTCCGGTGCACAGGATGTTCGAGGACCGGAAATCCCCGTGGACGAGCTGCGCCGACAACTCCTCGGACGGCGCGCGGGCGACGAACCGGATAATCTGCTCACGCACTGCGGGCGTCAGCACACCCGAACGGCCGGACTCCAGCCAGTCGGTGATCCGTGCCGCCAGCGGCTTGGGCGGACCAGTGAACGCATGGATGTCCCCGGTGCTCGGGTAGTGAGCCAAGGCGGAGTGCAGCCTGGCGAGAGCAGCCCCGGCCGCTCGGACCTGCTGGGTTCCGCGACGTCCAGGAGGAGCCCGGTGATCTGGCGTTGGAGGCTCATCGACGTCCGCTCGCCGGTCTCCACCTGCACCCGCCCGTCGAGGGAGGGCACGGGTGCCGACACGGGCAGTCCCTGTTCACCGAGCCAGGCGGTGAGCTGGGTCAGTGCCGTCAGCCGAGGGAACTTCGTCGGGAGGACGGACCACTTCGCGAGGAACGGTCCGGACGCCGCGCTGATCCAGGCCAGGGCGTTGTGGCCGCTCATCACGATCCGCGTGACCGATTCGACCTCGACGCCCCAGTGCTCACCGACGGTTGCGGCGACCCAGCTGCCTGCCGCAGTGGCGTCGTCGAGCCCGAACCGTGCGGCGATGACCTTCACGGGATCGTCGTTCTCCCACAGCATCTCCAGCAGCGGTGCGGCGACCTCGGTCATGCTTCTCCTTCGCGGTCAGCGCGCTTGCCGCACGAGGCTACCGCGCCCGACCGAGCCTCGGCAGGGAGCTACTGCTCGAACGCCTGCTCGCGGATCCGGTTCGCGGCAGCTCGGCCGGCTTCGGGAACGATGGCGTCGATCGTGAGCCGCCACATCCGGTCGACCGACCCGGCGACGTCGCCTCGACCGAGGGTCGCCTGGGCGGTGAGCTGCACCCCGGTGAAGAAGCCGATGAGGGTCCGCGCCAGATCCGGCGCCTCCATCGAGCTCTGCAGCTCGCCCTCGTCGAGCGCGGATGCGAGTTCGAGGGCAGTCCCGGCGATCCAGTCCTCGTAGAAGTCGCCCGCGGGTGCGCTGAGCGAGCCTTCGTCGAGGGCGAGTCGGATGCCGGCACGGACGACCGGGTCGTGCTCGAGCTGGTCGACGATGGCCCGCGAAGCGCGGATGAGTCGCTCGAGGACCCCGTCGTACTGCGCGCTGATCTGCGCCATGACCGGAAAGGATCGGGCGTGCTGCTCGTGGATGACCGCCAGGGCGATCTGCTCCTTCGACTTGAAGTGGAAGTACATCGAACCCTGTGAGACGCCCGAGGCCTCCGCGATCATCGAGAGACTCGCGTTCCCGAACCCGATGCGGTCGAACACCTTCGCGGCTCCCTCGACGACAGCCTGCTGCGTCGCCTGACCGCGCTCCTGTGTCGGAATGCGACGTGTAGCCGGCATCCGGATCTCCTCGACTCTGCGCCTGTGGTCGGACCGTCGTGAAGCGATGGCCGTGGCGAGGTTCTGAAGGTACCAGTCGCGGTCTCCGCGTTCCATGGGTCGGGGGATCGGGTGAGCGCTGTCGAAGGACCCGACCACTAACTGGTGCGATCCGCTTAGTTATGGCAGGGTGGCTCCTGCGGGGAGACGTGCGACCGGCGGGGAGTCGGGGGCTCGCGCACCGGGACGAGTCCCACCCGTGAGGGAAGGCGTCCGACGAGGCCGGTCGGACTGCCTGCACGATGCCACTGGGGGCACTGGCATCGACGATCATCACGATCGTGCGGGTCGCGTGGCAGTCGGGGGACTGAACCTGCGTGGCCCGCTCCTCCCGCTTCATCGGTTCCAAGCGGGGATCGCTCGTGGAAACGGCACCGTGCGGGCCCGACGTTGCTGTCCCTTCGGTCCCTCATCTCCTCACGGCGCCTGAAGGATCGGGCGCTCGCCGCATCTGGCCATGAGGAGCAGCGTCAACGCCGCACCGGCGAGGAGCCCGTCGGCGACACCGGCGGGCAACATGAAGATCATCAGGACGAGCGTGACAGCACTGTTGAGGACCGAGAGCTCGAATCCCCAGGCGCGATTCCGGAGGACGACGACCGCACCGATCGTGCGGAGGATCCCGAAGATCCCGCTCATCACCATCATCAATGCCAGGTTCTCGTTCAGATAGGGGAGCGCGAACACCTCGATCCCAGCGGGCACAGCCGCCGGGCTCACCCCGAGGACGAGCATCACCGGCAGCGCGCAGGCGACGAGCGCCTCCATGAGGACAACGTGGACGAGCAGCAGGACTCCAGCGGCTCGGAGCCGGCGTCGACGCACGAGCCCGTCGCGGTCGGGTCGGCTGTCGCCGATCAGGGGTGGATGGTCCGCAGCGAGGTCTCGGGGCATCCTGCAACGGTAGGCACCAGGCCGACAGCGGACCATCGACCGATCGGAGGATTCCCGGCGACGCCCGCCGGGAGACGAGCGCCTTCGACACGTCGGGCCGCCTCAGACGGTGAGGCTCTCCCGCTCTGCGCGGGTCAACTTGACCCGGGCGAGGCGGATCCGCTGGCCGTCCTGCACTGGACGCGGGATCACCACCGTGAGCCATCCGTCGTGCTGCGCACCGAACAGGCACCCGTCCGTCCGCTCGAACACGAGCGGCGCGGGGATGGCACGCAGGGAGCCGATCTGCTGCCGCAGGACCGCCAGTCGATAGATCTCCAGCCGGCGCGCGACCGTCGTCGCCCGAACCGCCCGCAGGGCGGGTGCGAACACCGGTGACGGCATGCGGGGGCCCGACACCAGCATGAACGCCCGACCGAGATCCTGTGGACGCACTTCCCTGGGGCCGCCGACCAGTCGATGGTCGTAGGCGATCCGCGGCGAGCCCTCGCCGGTCCATTCGACCAGGCCCGTCGGTGCTTGCAACGCCACCCAGCCGGCTCGCCGGTAGATCGCGAACTCCCGCCGGACGCGCGCCTGGATGGACACCACCGAGACGACGATGAGGAGGAGACCGACGGCGACCCAACCGGCGACCGCCGGCCGAGAGATCCATTCCCCGAGCGCGCCGATGCCTGGTTCGGGTGCCGAGGTGAACGCCTCGATCGCTCCGAAGAGCTGCGGAACGAGGAACGGGATGCCGAGGACCAGCCCGAAGACGGAGTACTCGCCGTCGGTCTTCAGCCGGCGCCTGAACCCCCGGAGCGTGCTGATCTCCTGCTCGATGCTCCAGCGCAGCGCATCGAGTCGGTGGACGTCGACGCTGGCTTCCCAGTCCGGGCCGGCCCACCTGGGCTCTGGCCCGAGGCCGCTGGCGTTCGATGGAGTGCTCACGACACTCAGGCTAGGCCGGAGCCCGGCTCAGCGGAGCGTCCGCGGCGGGCCCCGGGCGATTCGCAGCTTCTGGGCCCGTCGTTCGACGCGGTAGTACCACCACGCGACCGGACGAACAGCATCTCGAAGCCGAGGAAGGCGCCAGACGCTCGGTCGGAACCCTCAGCTCCGGCCGCTCGGTGCCCGTCGCTCAACCGCGTTCGTCGATCTCGCCGTGGTGGAGCCGCGTGAACGGTGCCGCGGGGAAGACCTGCTCCGTGAACGTCACGCGGCCGTCGCCGACGAACACCTCGACGAGGTGGGCGTCGACGATGATCGTCAGCTGCACGGAGTCGCCCGTGTCGGTCGGGAGTGCGGCCCAGTCGACCGAGGCGTACGCCGGGTGGAACGTCGTGTTCCCGGCGTCGGTGCGGTCGCAGCTGATCCTGCGCTCCGAGCCGTCGACCGTGATGACGAAGCGTTCGTCGGTGCTCTTCTCCGGCGTGAGCGTCAGCGTCGTGTGCACGCCGTCGGCGCAGGGCACGTCGAGCTCGAAGCGGGTGACGTCGTCCCCCGGGAGGATGGGCGTCTGCGCGACGTGCACCCGGCCGTCCTCCGTGCGCACGAGCGAGATCTCGCGAGCGAGTGACATCGCCGACCGCCATGGTCCCGTCGGGGTCTCGTTGGCGTAGTCCCAGTTGCTCGCCCAGCCGATCATGAGTCGGCGTCCGTCTGGAACATCGCTGAACGACACGGCCGCGTAGTAGTCGCGGCCGAAGTCGAGCCAGTCGTACTCGGCCGGATCGGCAGAGGTGCTGAGCCGCTCAGCGGTGAAGACGTGTCCGTCGAAGTCGCCGACGAAGTACTGGGTGCCGGACCCACCGGCGATCGCGCCCGGGTTGAGGCTCACGACGAGGACCCACCGGACCTCGTCCGTGCCGCGGATGCGGAGGGGGAAGAGGTCTGGGCACTCCCAGACGCCGCCCGTGGCGTGCGCCGGGCCGAAGTGCGAGACGAGGGTCCAGTCGATGAGGTTCGGCGAGGTGTAGAACCCGATGCGGTGCTCCACCGGATCGGCGACGACCATCACCCAGTGGCCGCCGTCGTCGCCGAACCAGAACACCTTCGGGTCCCGGAACTCGGTCGACCCGATGTCGAGGACGGGATTGCCGGCGTACCGCGTCCAGACCTCCCCGCCGTCGGTGCTGTACGCGAGGGCCTGCGCCTGGGAGCCGGGAGTGTCGCCCTCCGGGTGGCGGGCCGCGGTGTAGACGGCGACGAGCGCCGGACGGTCGTCGATCGCGAACCCGGCCGTGTCGCGGTGGTCGACGACGACGCTCCCGGAGAAGGCCATCTCGCCGTCCTCGGCCGGAATGGCGACGGGACGGTGCTCCCACGTGACGAGGTCGGAGGACACCGCGTGCCCCCAGGAGATGTTGCCCCAGGTGGATCCGGTGGGGTTGTTCTGGAAGAAGAGGTGGTACACGCCGTCGTGGAACACCAGCCCGTTCGGGTCGTTCAGCCAGGTGGATTCGGCGGTGAAGTGGGCTGTCGGGCGAAGGGACCGCTCAGTGGCGGTCGAGGGCGTGGTCATGGTGCTCCTGACGGATGTCGGTCGGTGTGCGGGCGGTGGATCGGTGTGGTGGGGGAGGAGGAGTCGGGGGCGGCGCGGACGCCGCCCCCGACGGGTCACTCGCCGCCGTCCTGGAAGCGGTCGTAGGCCTGCTGGTAGGTGGCGATGACGTCGTCGATCCCCATCGAATCGAGCTGCGAGACGTAGCCGTCCCACTCGTCATCGACGGTGCCGTTCACGATCCAGCTGGCGAACTTCTCCTTGACGAGGGTGTTGATGTCGGTCACGGCGAAGGACGTCGCGTCGAGCTCGTCGTTGGAGAGCATGACCGGCGGGTAGGCCTCGTTGGCCTTGAACGGGGCGTAGAACTCGTTGACGAGGTCCTGACGCTCCTTCGCCCGCGGTTCCGGGGCGACCACGGTCTCGAAGTCCTCGGTCGTCGTGATCTTCGGGCCGCCTGGTGCGACCTTCTGGCGACGCTCGCCCTCGGCTTCGCCCGCCGGCGCGGGGATCTGCACGAGGACGCCGTCGGCGTTCTCCTCGAGGGTGACCCCGACCGGTCCCCAGTTCACCTGAGCGCTCATCACCGGGTCGAAGAGCCGGTCGGCCCAACGCATGGTGGCCGCCGGGTACTGGTTCGCCCGGGTGATCGCCATCGCGCCGCGGTTGATCTCCTGGTTGTTCGCGACGCTCGCGAGCTGCTCGCCGTCGACACCCTTGAGGACGCCCAGCATGGCGTAGTCGCCCATCCGGTCCTCACCGACCATCTCCTTGAGTTCCCACCAGAAGAAGGAGCCGAGGACCGCGGTGTCGGCCTTGCCCTTCGAGAGGTAGGCGAGGTCGTCCTGCGAGAACGACTCGGGATCGATCAGGCCGTCGGCGTACCAGTCGGACAGGGCTTCGACGCCGGCCCGGTAGCCATCGGTGTTGGCCGTGAACTCGACCTCGCCGTCACGCACGATGCGGTGGTCGTTGTTCTCGGGCTGGCCACCGAGGGCCGCGATGAGGTCGTTCGGGTTGGCGCAGAAGGAGTCCGTCCGGAACGACAGCGGGATCTCGTCGGCCTTGCCGTTGCCGTTCGGGTCCTGCGTCCTGAACGCCTCGAGGGCGGCATGGTACTCGTCGATCGTGCTGGGCATGGGTAGCCCCAGCGCGTCGAGCCAGGCCGTGTTGATGTAGAGGAAGTTCGGGTACTGCAGGATGCCGAGTTCCTCGACGGAGGGCAGTGTGTAGATGTGGCCGTCGGACGCCGTGATCGCCGCGCGGATGTCCGGGCGGTCCTCGAGGATGCCGGACAGGGTCGGTGCGTACTCCTCGATGAGGTCCTCGAGGGGCAGCAGCGTGCCGTTCTCGCCGTTCTGGACGATCTCGGCGTCGGTGAGCCCCGAGTTGTAGAGGACGTCCGGGAGCTCGTCGCTGGCGAGCATCAGGTTCTTCTTCTCGGCGTACACCTGCTCGGGCAGGTTCTTCCAGTCGATGGCGATGTTGGTGTCGGTCTGCCACTGCTGGACGAGCTGCATGTCGCCGTAGTTCGGGGCGAGCGCGGACTTCGTCCCGCCGAACGACAGGGTGAGGGTGTCGTCGACGATCGGGAGGCCGGTCTGGTTGAAGCCGAAGTCGTCGGACTTGTCCGCGACCTCGGCGGATCCTCCGCCGCCGGTGCAGCCGGCGAGGAGGAGGGCGCCACCCGCCGCGAGGGCGGTGATGGCGGTGAAACGACGGTGTCTCATGATGGTTTTCCTTCGGTGTGGTGATGGTGCTGGGACGGTGGTGCTGCTGGCACGGGGATGCTGGTGGGAGGGCGATGCCGCGGTGAACGGGCGGCGGATGTGGAGGCGCGCCGGATCAGCTCTTCACCGCGCCGAGGAGGGCGCCCTTGGTGAAGTGCTTCTGCATGAAGGGGAGGATGATCAGCAACGGGATGCTGGAGATCACGATCATCCCGTACTTGATCAGCTCGCCGATGCGCTGGGCGGCGGCGTAGGAGTCGAGGCCGCCGGTGCCTCCTGCGGAGGTGACCTCGGACTGGATCAGCACGTTGCGGAGCACGAGCTGGAGCGGGTACTTGCTCTCGTCGTCGAGGTAGATGAGGGCGTCGAAGAAGGCGTTCCAGTTCGCGACGAGGTGGATCATGATCATCAGGAAGATGAGCGGCTTCGACAGCGGCAACACGATCTGCAGGAAGAACCGGAAGTCGTTCGCCCCGTCGAGCTGTGCGGCCTCGCGGAGCTCGGCCGGCACGTTGTTCTCGAAGAACGCCCGGGCGATGATGAGGTTCCAGACGCCCACCGCCCCCGGGAGCACGACGGCCCAGACGGTGTCGAGCATGCCGAGGTCGCGGACCACGAGATACCGGGCGATGAGCCCGCCGTCGATGAACATCGTGATGATGAAGAACAGCATGAAGACGGTGCGGCCGTAGAGGTCCTTGCGCGACAAAGCGTAGGCGCCGCAGAGGATGCAGATCACGCTGATGGCCGTGCCGAGGACCGTGTAGAGGACGGAGTTCGCGAAGCCTCGCCAGATGGTCGCGTCCGCGAAGATCCGGGCGTAGCCCTCGACGGTGAACCCTTGCGGCCAGAGCCACACGTTGCCGTTGAGGATCTCCGCCGGTTCGCTGAACGACGCGATGACGATGAAGTACAGCGGGTAGATGATGGCGCAGATCGCGAGGACGAGGGTGCCGATCGCGACCACGTTGAAGAGCGGGTCGGCGAGGCGGCCTCGGCGGTCCGGCCGCGCGGGTGGCGGTCCGGGGCGGACGGGCGTCCGGACGGTGCGCCGTTCAGACTGCTGGGGCGGGGTGGAGATCGTGTGCGTCATCGCGTCATCACCAAAGGCTCGATTGGCCTGCTCGCCTGGCGATCCAGTTGAACGTCAGGAGCAGGACCAGGTTGATCAGGGAGTTGAAGAGGCCGATCGCGGCCGAATAGCTGAACTGCGCCTGTTGCAATCCGGCCTTGTAGACGTAGGTCTGGATGACCTCGGACGTCGGCAGGTTGAGGTCGGTCTGCATGAGCAGGACCTTCTCGAACCCGAGGTTGAAGAGGTTGCCGATGGCGAGGATGAACAGGATCGTGATCACCGGGAGGATCCCGGGGATGTCGATGTGGCGGATCCGCTGCCACTTGTTGGCGCCGTCGACGCGCGCCGCCTCATGGAGTGCCGGGTCGATCGCGGTCAGCGCCGCCAGGTAGACGATCATCGAGAACCCCGCGTTCTGCCAGATGTCCGAGCCGATGTAGAGCGGACGGAACCAGTCGGGTGAGCCCATGAAGAAGATCGGTTCCCCGCCGAACGCCACGAGGGCGTTGTTGACGATGCCCGCTCGTGGTGAGAACAGCAGGTGGATCATGCCGACGACGACCACCACCGAGATGAACGAGGGGGAGTAGAGCACGGTCTGCGTGAACTTCTTGAACCGTTCGCTCTGCAGCTGGTTCACGATGAGCGCGAGGATGATCGGCACCGGGAACGCGATGAGCAGCCCGAGGCCGTTGATCGTCAGCGTGTTGGCCAGCAGGCGTTCGAACTGGAACGACTCGATGAAGCGCGCGAAGTGCTCGAGTCCGACCCACCGGCTGCCGGCGAACCCGTCCGCCGGGTTGTAGTCGCGGAAGGCGATCTGCGCGCCGTACATCGGCCAGTACTTGAAGAGCAGCACGGAGATGGTCGCCGGCAGCAGTAATACGTATAACTGCCAACTTCGCAGGGCTCGTTTCAGATGCTCGCGCGGCCCTCGACGGGGCCGTACGGCTCGCGGCTTCGCGCTGACGCGGGGTGGTGATGCGGTGGTCATGATGGCACCTTCGCCTTCGACACGGATCCGCGGGGGATCAGTGAGCATTCGATCGGGGTTCTGCTGGGCTGTTCGCCGCCTCCGGCGAGCAGGATCTCGAGACCGGCGCGCGCCATCTGCTCATAGGGCAGCTCGACGGTCGTCAGTCCGGGGTCGAGGTAGGGCGCGATCATCTCGTGGTTGTCGAAGCCGACGATCGCGCAGTCGTCGGGTACGGAGAGGCCGAGGCGTTCGATGGCTCGGTACGCGCCCCACGCGGTGCGGTCGTTGCCGCAGAAGATCGCGGTCGGGCGGTCATCGGCGGTGAGCAGCGCGGTTGTGATCTCGAGGCCGTCCTCGACGATGCCCGAACCGTGTCTGATCCACTCCGGCTGCTCGGGGACGCCGGCCTCCGCGAGGGCTCGCCGGAACCCGGCCAGGCGGCCGATCCCGGCGGGCAGGTCACTGTCGACGTCCTGGATGTTGATCATGGCGATGCGGGTGTGGCCAGCCTCGAGCAGGTGCCGCGTCGCCGCGTACCCGCCGAGCTCCTCGTCGGGGAAGACGCTCGGAACGGTGCCCGCGCGGTCTTGGGCGTTGACGATGACGGTCGGGATCCCGTCGAGGGACGCGGGCAGCTCGACGAGGCGATGGTACATCGACGCGTAGACGACGCCCCGCACCCGGTAGGACCGCATCATGTCGATCGCCGCTGCCTCGAGGTCGGGCTCGTTGTAGGTGTCGACGCTCAGGATCACATTCCCGGTCTCCCAGGCTGCGAGCTGGGCGCCCTTGAGGAGCTGGCCGGCGAACGGTGCGCTGGCGACCTCGTCTGAGATGAAGCCGATCATGCCGGACTCGCCGCTGCGCAGTGACTTCGCGAACGCGTTCGTGCGGTAGTCGAGGTCCTTCACGGCGTCGAGGACACGGTTCCGGGTGGCCTCGGCGACCCGATTGCCCTCGATGTTGTTGAGGACGAGGGAGACCGTCGCCTGCGACACCCCGGCGCGCTCGGCGACCTGCCACATGGTGACCGTCTGCTTCCTGCGTGCCATGGGGTCCTCGTCGTCGAGTCGGTTAATCGTATGACGTGATGCTATCCGCCCGACGGAGGCTTCGCAACCCCGCCCCGATCCGACGGGGTCAGCAGCTCGTCTCGACAGCTGTCGAGACATCCCTGCAGGCCCGGGCGCGCCCCGATCCAGCTGGATATCGTGAAGCGCCTGCTCATCCACCGGGGAGCGGGGACACCACTCACCCACTGGCTCCGAGCGGTTCGGGGCCGACTCGAACGCGGAGGTTGATCATGCCGTTTGTGACCACGGACGATGGCGCAGAAATCTACTACAAGGACTGGGGCTCCACCGACGCCCAGCCGATCGTGTTCCACCACGGCTGGCCCCTGTCGTCCGACGACTGGGACGCGCAGATGCTGTTCTTCCTGGCCGAGGGCTACCGGGTGATCGCGAGCGACCGTCGCGGGCACGGGCGCTCCTCGCAGATCGGCACCGGGCACGACATGGACCACTACGCCAGCGACGTCTCGGCCGTCGTCGAGCACCTCGACCTGCACGACGCGATCCACATCGGCCACTCGACCGGCGGCGGACAGGTCGCCCGGTACGTCGCAAAGTACGGGCAGCCGCAGGGCCGGGTCGCGAAGGCGGTCCTCGTCTCCTCGGTGCCCCCGCTGATGGTCCAGACCGACGCGAACCCCGAGGGCACGCCGATCTCGGTCTTCGACGGGTTCCGCAGCGCCCTGGCTGCGAACCGTGCCGAGTTCTTCCAGGCCGTCGCCTCCGGCCCGTTCTACGGCTTCAACCGGGAGGGTGTGGAGCTGTCGGAGCCCGTCGTCGCCAACTGGTGGCGCCAGGGGATGACCGGCAGTGCGATCGCGCACTACGAGGGCATCAAGGCGTTCTCGGAGACGGACCAGACCGAGGACCTCAAGGCCATCACGGTGCCGGTGCTCGTCATGCAGGGTGACGACGACCAGGTCGTGCCCTACAAGGACGCGGCGCTCAAGCAGCACGAGCTGCTGAGCGACTCCACCCTGAAGATCTACGAGGGCTTCCCGCACGGCATGCTCACGACGCATGCCGACGTGATCAACCCGGACCTCCTCGCGTTCATCAAGGCGTAATCGAGGCGAGTGTTTGCCAGGGGTGTCCCGCGTGAGCGGGGTGCCCCTGGTCGTCGTGGCAGGCCGCTCGTCCGCCCCTCGGCATCCGCCGGCCGTCCCATTCGCGGGCCCATCCGCGACGGCGGGCCTGGTCGGCTTATGGGGCCGCAGGGCCCGCGGCGGGAATCGTGAACGTCGCCTCGGTGCCGACACCGGGCGTGCTGGCGAGGACGAGCGATCCGCCGTGCGCTTCGGCGATGGCCCGAGCGGCGTGCAGGCCGAGCCCGACCCCCTGGACGGCGCGCTCGTTCGCGTACGGCGTGCGGTAGAACTTGTCGAAGGCCTGACGGAGCTCGTCCGCGGTCATCCCCACCCCGTCGTCGGCGACGCGGAGCTGCACCGACTGCTCCGCCCTGGTGAGCGTCACCTGGATGCGGCCGTCGGGGGCGAACTTCGCGGCGTTGACGACGAGCTCGGCGACCGCCCGGCGGACCTGGACGGCGTCCACGGCGGCGACGAGCGGCCCGTCGGCGGACAGCGTGATGGTCGCGTTCGGAGCCGTGGCTTCCGCAGCGGCGACGGCTTCCGCGGCGACGACGGCCAGGTCGACGTCGCTCCGCTGCAGCACGACGGTGGTGTCCGAGGCCGTCAGCAACTCCTGGACCCGGCGTTCCAGTGCCTCGGCGTTCCTCCGGATGACGGCGAGCGCGGGCAGCAACTGCGGAGCGTCGACCTCGGCGTCGTCGGTGACGAGTTCGAGGTAGCCGTGGATGGACGTCAACGGCGTGCGCAGCTCGTGCGAGACGGTGGTGAGGAACTCCTCGCGCACGCTGACGGCGTTCGCGAGCTCGGTGACGTCGTGCGCGACCACGACCGTCCCGAGGAGTTCGCCGTCGGGACGGACCACCCGGCTCGAGGTCGCGAGGATCGCGTGTTGCTCGCCGACCGGGCCCAACCACTCCATGTGTCCGGCGATCTCCTCGCCACGAAGGGCTCGCGGGATGATCTGCTCCTCGGCGGGGATGGTCGTCTTGCGGTCGGCGGCGAGGACGTGCGTGCCCGCGTACGGGGGCGTGTCGAGCCGGAAGCCGACGGCGGCGACCATGTCGGCCGCTCGCTGGTTCGACAGTCTGAGCTGGCCGTCAGGGGTGTAGAAGGCGACGCCCGCCTCGACGGTGTTGAGGATGGCGTCCGCCAGCGTCTCGGCGTCGAGTGCGCGGGCGAGCGACTCCTCCACCTCGGTGGCGTGTTGACGCACGGCGCGTTGTGTCCGCCGGAGTTGCCGGGCGCCGATGTTCACCGCGATGGCGATCCCGATGGTGAGGAACGGCAGGAGGAGAAGGCTCAGCCAGTCGAGCGGGGTGGTCGGGACGCGTCGTTCGACGATGAAGGGGAACGCGGCGATGAGCAGTGCACCGGCGACGGCGACCACCATCATCCGCTGGGTGAAGCCGTAGGCCAGCCAGAGGATCGGGAAGACGCAGAGGAAGCTGACCGCCGGCACGACGTGGACCAGCTCGGTGCGGAGGAACGCCACGGCGACGAGGTCGAGCAGGGCGATCCACGCCATGGTGTTGCTCGACCACCGTTCCCAGGGCACGAGGACGGACAGCAGGGTGCTGAGCGCCGCCACCGACAGGCCACCGAGGAACAGCGGCGAGGTGGCGTGCTGCGGGAGCGCGAGGACGATCGCGACCGCGACGACGGCGGTCGCGACGGTGAACGGCAGCTGAGCGCGGAGGAAGACCCGGAGCCGACCCGGTCGGGTCGCCTCGTGTTCCAGGAGTGGCACGTCGCCTGCTTTCCGGGGTGATGGTGTGGATCGAAATCTACACGGCGATCAGCCGGATCACGGCGTCGGGATCGATCCCGTCGGGGCGCTCTGGACCACGTACACCTGGGAGCGCCGCTCAGGCGACGAGTGCCGTCACCGCGTCTGCGCGATGATCGCCTCCGCGACCGTCCGCGCACCGTCGCCGGAGTTCACCGTGTAGAACGTGTCACCGACGGTGAAGGAGAGCGGGGAGCGCGGGCCGTCGCTGCGACGCGCGACGAGGGCTGATTCACCGTCGACCGCACCCTCGAGGGCGACGGGCTCGAGCGCCGCCGCGATGTCGGGCTGCGCTGCCAGCCCGTCGATGATCGTGGCACCGCCTCGGACCACGAGGATGTCGGTGTAGCCGAAGCCCTCCGCGAAGAGTTCGCAGCTGAACGCACCGACGCGTGCGCTCGCCGCATCCTCCAGATCGACGATCGGCTGGGTGCGTGGATCGATGACCGTGTACGTCGTGGGGGTGTCGCCGTACTGGAGCGCTGCCGCGATGCCGGCTTCGTCAAGCCCGCCGTCACAGGTGGCGTCGCCCTCCCGCGGTGTCAGCGTGGGCCAGGCGAGCTGGGCCTTCGAGGCAGGCTCCACCGTCGTGAAGGTCGACTCGGCGGCGATGGCGAGGTTGTCGAGGACTTCACCGGCGGGCGCGTCGTCGAAGCGGCTCCCGGTGCTGGTGAGTCCCGCGGCGGTGATGGACAGATCGACCCAGGCCTCGCCGACGGGCGCGGACACACGCCAGCCGGTCTCGCCCGACGCGGTGGTCGCTTCGACGCCCGCGATCGTCCTCGTGTCCTCCGACGGGGTGTCGCCGGCGTAGGGCGGGGCCCAGTCGTCGGCTGCGTCCGGCAGGATCTCGATCGAGAGGTAGGCCCAGTCGCCGGCGCCGTCGCCGATCGACTGCTGAGCGGTGCCCACCCGCCACGAGCAGGCGAGCCCACCGGCAGCGGTCAGGACGGCCTGGTCCACGGCGTCGGACGGTTGGACCGCTTCGACGACGTCGGCCGGTTCGGCGGCGAGGACGGCGGCGACGGTGTCGAGCGTCGCGAAATCATCGCACGCCAGGAGCTCGGTCGATGTCGAGGAGCTCGGAGCCTCGGACGTCGGTGACGCGCCCGGAGCCGCCGTCGAGGCGCACGACGAGGCCGTCAACACGACCACCACCGCGATCCCCGCACCGATGCCGAACGACCGTCTTCCCTCGCCCCTGATCCCCATGCGCCGAGACTATCGGTGGCGCGCGTCGAACCGGCGTCGATACCGCGACGGCGTGCTGTCGAACGCGGCGACGAAGTTCTGGCGGAACGTGACCGGGGTGAATCCGCATGCCACGGCGACCTGGTCGACCGGGAGGTCGGTGGTCTCCAAGAGCCGTCTGGCCTCGTCGAGGCGACGCGCGCGGACCCACGCGGCCGGGGTCGTGCCGATCGCCGACCGGAAGGCGCGCACGAAGGACCGCCGGCTGAGATGTGCCTCAGTGGCCAGGCGATCGACGGTGAGCGGTTCGTCGAGGTGGGCCGACGCCCACGCCGTCGCTACCGCGATCGGATCCTGCGCCTCGGCCCGCGGCACCGGTCGTTCGATGAACTGCGCCTGGCCGCCCTCGCGGTGCGGAGCGACGACGAGGCTCCGGGCGACGCGGTTCGCCGCTTCCGCACCGAGCCGGGTGCGGACGAGGTGCAGGCAGGCGTCGAGACCCGAGGCGGTACCGGCCGAGGTGAGGACGTCGCCGTGATCGACGTAGAGGGCGGTCGCGTCCACGGTCACCGCCGGGTGCCGCTCCGCCAGGTGCCCCGCGGCGTGCCAGTGGGTCGCAGCCGTCCGGCCGTCGAGGAGTCCGGTGTCGGCGACGGCGATCGCTCCGAGGCACAGCCCGACGATCGTGGCGCCGCGTCCGTGGGCGTCGAGGACGGCCGCCCGGAGCTCCGGCGACACCGCGCTCCCGTCTTCCGTCCACGACGGGAGGACGACGATGTCGGCGTCGGTCATCGCCGCCAACCCCCGGACGTCGGCGATCGTGTATCCCTCGGCGGTGCGGATCGATCCCGCATGGTCGGCGAGGAGGAACGACTCCCAGTCGGCGAGGCCCTGATGGCGGACCTCGTCGAACACCAGTTGCGGCACGGACAGGTGGAACATGGTGACGTCGTCGAAGGCGTGGATGGCGATGCGCATGGTCGGCTCCGATCTGGCCTGATCTCATCAGTATTGTGCATTCGTGCCAATGGTGTGGCCGTCGGCTCCGGGAGACGATGGACCGGTCGTCGTCCTGACGCCAGCACCGAACAGAGGAGACACCCCGTGAACACCACCCGCCGCGCCCTGGTCCTGGTCGACGTCCAGCAGGAGTACTTCGCGGGTCCACTCGCGATCCAGTACCCGCCGCGCGATGAGTCCGTCGAACGGATCGGCGCGGCCATCGACGCTGCGACGGACGCCGGCCTCCCGGTCGCCGTCGTCCAGCACTCCGCCGGCCGTGGCGCTCCCGTGTTCGACCCGGACACCGCAGCCTTCGAGCTGCATCCCGAGGTCGCGCGTCGGGCGCAGCCGTCCTGGAAGCCCGTCGTGAAGCAGTACGGTTCGGTCTTCGCCGGGACGGACCTCGAGGCCTGGCTCCGCGAGCAGGGCGCGGACACGGTGACCCTGGTCGGCTACATGACGAACAACTGCATCATCGCGTCCGCAGCGGCGGCCGAGGAGCTCGGCATCGCCGTCGAGGTGCTGTCCGACGCGACCGGCGCGATCGCGATCGAGAACGCGGCCGGGTCGGCGACCGCCGAGACGGTCCACACCACCCTCATGGCCATCCTCGACTCGAACTTCGCCGCGGTCGCGACGACCGACGCGTGGGCGCGGGCACTGGCCGACGGCACGGTGCTCCCGAAGGACGACCTGGCGTCCTCGGCGACCCGGGGTGGACAGCGCGGGTAGTGGCCGCGCTGGTGGGCTTGGCCCATCGGATGACAGGATGGGTCGATGCGCTCGCACACCGCCCGAACCCGGTTCCTCCCCGTCATCGTCGTGATCTCCGCACTCGCCCTCGGCGGATGCGCGTCCTCGCCGGGTGGTGCCGGAGCGGGTTCACCGACGGCGTCGGCCACCCCGACCGTGTCCGAACCGCCGAGCACCCCGGTCGTGGAGACCACCCTGTCTGACGACATCGACGGGACGAAGGTGACCCCGCTGGCGATCGTCACCGACTTCCCGGCTCCGGCAGGCTCTACGGCGGGTATCCACCCGGTGCTCATCAAGGTGAAGCTCGAGGCGGGAGACGTCTACGGCGGCAGCGTCCACCCCTCGGTGGCCTCCATCACGCGCCGCAACGGCAACCTCGACTACATCTCCCTCGGCCTCGGCAACCCGAAGGAGCTCGTGACGGCGATGTCCGCGGCCGGCTACACCCCGCTGCAGGCGGTTCCCGCCGGGAAGACCCAGACGGGGTGGATCGGCGCCTGGCTCTCCGACGAGGTCACGGAGTACGACCTCGTCTACAACCGCGACGAGGGCAAGGTGATCGGCGGCAGCAAGAACGGCGAGACCGTCCCGGCCAGCCGGTCGATCACCCCGCTCACGCCCCGGTAGTCCGAGCAGACAGCAGGACGAGCGGCACGAGCGGCTCCTGGATCAGTCGGCGACCGCGACGTCCGACAGGTCGAGGTGCTCGCTCACGAAGTCCGTGGGGAAGCCGGTCACCCCGTCGCGCACCACGGTGAGGGTGATCGCGGTGTAGAGCCAGTCGGCGGCGTGGTCGTTCGACACCAGGGCGGCGGCCTCCCGCAGCTTCGCGTCCGCCGTCGCGGGGTCGGTCGCCGTCCTCGCCTCGGCGGCCAGCGCCTGCACCCGCGGATTGTCGTAGCCGTAGTAGTAATCCGGGTTCGCCCAGTTCTGGAAGTCGCGGGCCTCGACGTGGTTCACGAAGCTGAGGTCGTAGTCGTGGTTCGTGTACACGTCGTTCAACCAGGTGGGGAACTCGACGCTGTCGACGGTGAGGGTGACGCCGACGGCCGCGAACTGGGAGACCAGCACCTTGGACGCCGCGGTCCCGTAGTGGTTCGGGATGACGAGCGTGAGGGCGAGGTCGTCCTGCCCGGCTTCGGCGAGGAGCGACTTCGCCCGATCGGGGTCGTAGTCGACGACCCCGGTGAGGTCCTCGTAGCCGGGGTCGAGCTCGGGGATGGGACCGTACTGTTCGACGGCGGCGCCACCGACGGCCTCGACGATCGCGGCGTGGTCGATCGCCGTGCGGAGCGCCTCACGCACGCGCGGGTCGTCGAGCGGCGCGCGCCGGTTGTTGAAGGCGAGGGTGTACTTGTCGGTCGTCTTGCCCTCGGTGACGGTGAAGCCCTCGGCGCGTGCGACCTGGTCCCGCAGGTTGGCGTCGAGGCCGATCTGCGCGTCGAGCTCGCCCGCGAGGGTCGCGTTCACGGCTGAGGCGGCGTCGGGGATGTAGCTGAAGACGACCTCCCGCAGCTTCGGGGCGTCGCCCCAGTACGCGTCGTTGCGCTCGAAGGTGATGCTGTCCCCTTGCTTCCAGGCCTGCAGCGTGAACGGCCCGGTGCCGACGGCGGTCGTGGAGCGGTCGTTCGTGGCGCCCTGCTGCAACACGAGGCCCGCGCGGCCGGTGAGTGCCCACAGCAGGTTGGCGTCGGGGGAGCCGAGCTGCAATCGGACGGTGCCCTCGTCGACCGCGGTGATGCTCTCGACCTGCTCCAGCGCGAGGTGGTCGACGAACGAGGCGTCCTGCTGCACCTGGGTGAGTGAGTCGACGACGTCCGCGGCGGTGAGCGGAGCCCCGTCGTGGAAGGTGACCCCGTCGCGCAGGACGAAGGTGTAGGTGAGGCCGTCGGCGCTGATCTCGTGGCTCGTCGCGAGCGTGTCGACGATGCGGTCGTCCTCGGCGCGGGAGACGAGCCCCTGGTAGACGTTGTCGATGAGGATCTGCTCGAGCGCGGCACCGGAGGTCGTGCGGATGTCGAGATCGGACGGTTCGAGGACGAGCCCGACCCGGAGGGTGGCGTCGGCGTCGGGGGTCGGCGCTGCCGAGGGGCCGGTGCAGCCGGTGAGGACGAGGGCGGCGACGGCGATCGCGGCGGTGAGGAGCTGACGACGCACTCGGTGTTGGGGCATGGGGAACATTCTCGCCGATCGGGACCCCGGCCCGGGATCACCCCGACGCGTCGTCCGAGAGCGAGTCGCTGATGACGGCGAGCGTGGCCGACTGGGCGCGTTGCGCGCGCTCGCCGCGCCGGGCGACGAGCAGGCCGACGACCGACTCGGTGACGAGCATGATGGCGGCCCGCGAGGTGTGCACGAGCTCGTCCCGGAAGGTGGCGTCGATGGGGGCGACGATGAGCGCCACTTCGGCGAGCTCGGCGACCGCGGATCGGGGGAACGAGGTGATCGCGAGCACCGTGGCACCGCTGGCGCGGGCGGCGGCGGCCACCTCGACGGACGCGCGACTCGCCCCCGAGCCGGAGAGGACGAGGCACGCCGAACCCGGCCCCAGGTGGGTCGCCGCGATCCGCTGGCCGATGGTGTCGGGCAGGTACTCGGCCGGGCGCCCCGCCGACATGAGGCGCATGGCGAGGTCCGAGCCGAGGGGTGAGGAGAGGCCGTTCGCGGCGATGAGCAGCCGCGGGGCCTCGTCGAGCACCTGGACGAAGCGCTCGAGCGTCTCCTCGGTCATGGCCGACGTCGTCTGCCCGAGCCGACCGGCGAACCGGTCGATGGCTCCGCGCAACGAGCCGAGCATGGTGTCGTCGCCGTCGTTCCGCGCCGCCGGCGTGCCGAGGGCGACCTCGCGGGTGAGGGCGACCCGGAGTTGCGGGTAGCCCTCGTAGCCGAGTGACTGCGCCGTCCGGATGACGGTCGCCCGCCCGACCCCGGCGAGGTCGGCGACCTCCTGCGCGGTGCGTTCGATGCTCGCCTCGATGTCGACGGCGACCGTCTCGGCCACGCGTCGTTCGCTCGGTTGCAGCGACGGCGCGAGCATCGCGATGCGCGCCGTCGGTGGGGCGTCAGCCGACCCTGTCCACATTGCGGCTCCTCGTCGTGCGGGCGGGAAGGGTGGTGCGGGTGGTGCGGGTGGTGCGCGTGGGCCGGGCGCCCGGCCCCTGGGTGATCCGGCGGCGGATCGCCCCCGAGATCGCGTCCATCGTCATGGTGGCCACGACCACCACGATCAGCAGCATCCCGACTGTATCCCACTGCCGATAGTTGGTGTAGTTGGCCAGCATGCTGCCGATCCCGCCGGCTCCGACGAGCCCGAGGACCGCCGAGGTGCGCAGGTTGATCTCGAAACGGTAGAGCGCGAGCGAGAGCAGGGCAGGGGCGGCGGCGGGCCAGAGCGCCCAGCGGGTGACCTCGGCCGTGCCACCGCCCGCGGCGCGGACAGCCTCCGATGCTCCCTCCTGCACGGACTCGATCGTCTCGTACACCCACTTGCCCTGGGTGCCGATGCCGGCGATGCCGAGCGCGAGCGCCCCGGTGAACGGGGTGAGCCCCGTGATGGTGAGCAGGATGAGCGCGATGATGACCTCGGGCACGGCCCGGATGACGGCGAACACCCCGCGCAGCGGGAGCCGCAGCCAGACCGGACCGACGGACCGGGCGGCCAGCATCCCGAGCGGGATCGAGATGAGGACGCAGAGGATCGCGCCGATCCAGGCCATCGAGATCGACCGCCACATCTCGGTGAGGGCGCGAGGCAGTTTCTCCCAGTTCGGGCTCTCGAACATGAGCCCGCCGAAGTGCACCAGCTGCGCCGGGACCGCGCCGAGGTCGCTCCAGTCGATGGGGAGGCCGGCGGTGGCCGCGACCACGACGATCGCGACCGCGACGGCGGCGAGGGTCGGCAGGAGGCGCGAGGGGTGACGCGGCAGCTCGGGCCGCAGGTCGATGGCGCTCATACGAGGCGCCTGCGCAGCAGGTTCGACGCGATCTCGATGAGGACGACGACCACGAGGATCTCGAGCACGATGATCGAGACGTCGTCGTAGGCGTAGAACGCCCGGCGCTCGTCGAGGAGGCGCCCGATGCCGCCCCCGCCGACGATGCCGAGGATGGCCGAGATGCGGACGTTGAGTTCGAGCGTGTACAGCCACTGGTTCGCGAACAGCGGCCACACCTGCGGCAGGACGGTGGCGCGGTTGATCTGCGTCTGCGTTCCGCCCGCCGCCCGACCGGCCTCGACGTAGGGGTGGTCGGCGGAGTCGATCGCCTCGGAGACGAGTTTGACGATGATGCCGATGTCGAACAGGAACAGGGTCAGGAGGCCCGGGAGTGCTCCGACGCCGACCATCGCCACGAGGATCGTGGCGTAGACGAGGTCGGGCACGGCGCGGACGACGTTGACGACGGCGCGCAGGATCCGCCTGGAGACCGCGTTCGGGTTCGTGGGAGCCGCCGCCCAGAGGGTCAGCGGCACCGACAGGAGTGCGGCCGCCACCGCTCCCACCAGCGCCATCTGGAGGGTCTCCAGCATCGGCTGGATCGTCCGCGGCAGGAACGCGACATCGGGTTGGAAGAGCTGGAGGAGCAGGCCGGAGCCGTTGTCCCAGTGGCTGATGAGCGCGCCGAAGTCGAGCTGCACCCCACCGATCGCGGGCAGACACGTCGCGATCGTGAACGCGGCGACCGCGCCGAGGATCAGGGCGGTGCGGAGTCTCGCCGTCGGTTTCGGCGGCAGCTTCCAATCGGTGCCGGCGGCGGTCACCGGTCGAGCCGATCGTCGGGCTGGATGGGACGGCCGTAGATGCGTTCGAAGTCCGCCTCGGTCGCGTCCGCCGCGGACCCGTCGTAGACGAGTTCGCCGTCACGCAGTCCGATCATGCGGGTCGTGTAGGTCCGGGCCAGGTCCATGAGGTGGATGTTGACGAGCACCGTGAGGCCCGTCTCCGTGTTCACGCGACGGAGGTCGTTCATGACCGTGTGCGCGGTCGGCGGGTCGAGGCTCGCGACCGGTTCGTCGGCGAGCATGACGCTCGGTTGCTGGGTGAGGGCACGGGCGATCGCGACGCGCTGCTGCTGGCCGCCGGAGAGTTGTGACGCACGCGTCCAGACCTTGTCGAGCATGCCGACCGACTGGAGCGAGCGCAGGGCGAGCTCCCGGTCGGTGGCCGTCGTGAGCCCGAGGAGCGTCCGGTAGGTGGGGGTGCTGGCGAACCGTCCGACGAGCACGTTGCGGTACACGCTGGCGCGGTCGGCCAGGTTGAAGCCCTGGAAGATCATGCCGATGTGCCCACGGAGGCTGCGGAGCCGGCGGCCGCGCAGGCCGGTGACGAGGTGCGGGCCGACGGTCACGGTCCCGCTCGTCGCTGGCACGAGGCCGTTGATCGTGCGGATGAGCGTCGACTTGCCGGAGCCGGACAACCCGACGACGGAGACCATCTCGCCGGCGGCGATGTCGAGGGAGACGTTGCGGAGCGCCCTCGTGCCGTTCGGATAGGTGACCGAGACGTCGTCGAGACGGATGGACCACGACGCGGAGGCCGCGAGCTGGGCTCGGGCCTCCGCGCGATGCTGATCAGTGTTCATGCACCGGATTCCTGGAGGGGTGAAGGGTGGGGTGGGGGACCGGACAGAGCCTGGTCAGTTCGAGAACTGGTCGAGGATCTCGCCGTAGCGGGTGATCTCGTCCGGTGCGGTCTTGTCGGTCCAGCCGGAGAGGCCGACGAGGTCGAACATGACCTTCTTCGCCTCGTCGGAGGAGTCCGCGTAGCCCGCCATGAGCTCGGTGAGCTGCTCGGTGAGGTCCTTCGGGAGCGACTTGGAGACCGCGACGCCGCCGTTCGGGATCATCTCGGTGTAGGCGAAGGCGACCACCTTGTCGGCGACGTCGGGCGCCTCCTTGAGGACGGTCGTGCGGGCGTCCCAGTAGCCGAAGGAGACCTCGGCGTCACCGTTGTACACGGAGAGGACCGCGTTGTTGTTGCCCTCGACCGGCACCTGGGTGATGTCGGCGTCCGTGTCGATGCCGGCGTCGCGCATGGCGACGACGGGGTACTGGTAGCCGGCGGGGGAGGTCGCGGCCTGCAGGGCGACCTTGGTGCCCTTCGAGATCTTGTCGAGGGACGTCAATGCCGCCGGTCCGGAGCCGGTCGCGGCCTCGGCGCCGGGTTCGATCCCGTTGCAGTAGGAGAGCGGGGTGTCGCTCGCCGCGTAGGTGACCATGACGGGTGCGTCGTCGCAGTACTTGTCGGGGTTGTTCGTGTATGCGACGGAGGCGTAGGAGGTCGCCCCGAACCGGACGTCGCGCAGGACGAGGTTCGCGTCGTACCGCTCGGTCGCGTTGTAGAGGGAGCCCGCGTCGGTGATGATGACCTGCGCCTGGTCGCTGCCGAGCGCCTCGACGGTGGCGGCGTAGTCGGTCGCGACGACCCCGTTCACCTCGATGCCGAGGTTGTCCGACAGGTAGGAGGTGAGCGGGTCGAGCGCCTCGGCGAGGTCCTCGCCCTCGACCGAGGGGACGAGGGAGATGGTGATCGAGTCCGGCCAGGCGGCGGTCCCCGTGGCGGAGGGGGTGGAGGCGGCGGGGCTGCAGCCGGCGAGGGCGAGGGCGGTGATGGCCGCGACGCCGGAGACGAGCAGGATCTTGCGCATGTTCAGGGTGCCTTTCGGAGATGGAGGGTGATCAGGACTGCAGGGTGGAGGAGGAAGCGGAGGACGCGGGGGCGGACGAGGCGGTTCGTGCCCAGTCGAGGATCCGGTCGTAGAGGTCGGCGAGCGAGTGGCCGCGCATCGTCGCGTCGGCCGAGGAACGTTCGGACGTCGCACCGACGAGCGCGGTGTCGGCACCGAGTTCGGCGGCCGGTGCCAGGTCGTTCTCGACGATGTCGCCGACGGCGAGGAGCGGGCCCGTGGCGAGCGCCTCACGGATGAGCGGCACGAGTCCGGCCGGCTTCCCGACGGCGAAGTGCACGGCGTCGAACCGCTCGGTGACCCCCCAGGTGTCGAGGAGTTCGGTGATGCCGTCGCCGGGGGCGTTGGTGGCCAGGACGAGGCGGGCGTGACCGCTGAGCGTGTCGAGGAAGTCCGCCAGGCCGTCCGGCGAGACCACCGCTGCCTCGTCGGTGCCGAGGAGCGCGCGGGAGTCGTCGTAGGCGGCCCCGATGACGACGGCGTCGACGCCCTGGTCGCGGGCGATCCGGGTGACGGCGTCGTAGCCGTCCCGCGCGTCGGCCGTGCCGGCTGCGAAGGCCGCGATGGCCGCTTCGGCGCGGGCGGCGAACGAAGCGTCCGCGGTGCGCTCGGCGATGGCGCGGGCGAAGGCCGTGATCGGTCCGTCGCCGAGGGCGAGGGTCCCGTCGAAGTCGAAGAGGATGGTGGGGGGCACAGGCGCTCCTTCTGAGCGTGTCGTTCGTGCGACCGCACCTGCGGACGCTGCGTCCATGATGAACAATGAGTGTGGACGCAATCACCACACCACGTGAACGCCGGGTGAATTCGTCGACGACAGGCCCCCGTAGGCTGTGGTGCTGTGACGATCGAGGAGCTGGCGCGGCGCGCCGCAGCGGAACCGGGCAGCGTGCTCGACGAGTGCTCCTGGCTCGGTCCGGCGATCGACGAGGATGCCGAAGCCCGCCGCTTCGCTGTCTGGGGTGCGTCGACGGTGGTCGACGAGCACACCGGTACGCCCGTCGTCGCGCGTCGCTTGTTCGAGGCGCTGCACGAGCGGGCCGGGCTCCGTGCCGCCTGGCCGATCGGCAACGCCGGACTCCTCCACACCTACGGCTACCTGCTGTCGACGGTGCCGACCCCGTACGGCCTGAAGCGCGAGCGCTGGCTCGACGGCGCGCTCGCCGACGCGTTCGAGCTGCCGGCGGACGCGTTCGTCCCGTGGGCTCGCGAGGCGACGCTGCTGGCGAGGGTGACGACAGTGGCGCTTCCGGCGCTGGGCCGGCCGGTGCGGACGGCGGCCGGCCTGGGCGGACCACGCCGCCTCGCGGTCGTGGGAGCGGCGGGGTCGTCGTCCGCAGTGGTCTACGGGGTCGCGGGTCGCCTCATCACCACGTTCCCGGTCGCCTCCGTTGCCGGCGTGCTCGAGGAGTGGGACGCCGATCCCGAGCGCCTCCGCTGGAACGCCGTCGACGACACCGTCGGCTGATCACCAGAGCGGACGAGCGCGTCGCCGTCAACCCCTGCAGGGACGACTTGCGATCACTGAATGTCTGTCGTATAAAAAATCTGTCGCGATCAACACAGATTCTTTGGAGCAGGAGATGACCACCGATCCCGCCGTGATGACCGACGGCCGACGAGACGCCCCACGTCAGGCACTGGCCGCCCTCACCGCACTGCCGCGCACCATGCGTCGCGTCACCCCGCCACCGCGACGCGGCATCCTCCGGGACCTCGGCACCGCGGTCGGCGGCTACATCCTGCTCGTGGGCATCGCGGCCGCCTGCATCGTCGGCTGGGCCGCCCTGCTCGCCGTCCCCGCCCTCGCGATCGTCCTCAGCGCGACCGCACCCTGACCCCTTCACCGCAGAAAGGCATGACATGACCACCGTGATCACCGACGACATCAGCACCAACCCGGCCCTCGACGTCTTCCTCTCGACGATGGAGTACCCGGCCACCCGCTACGACCTCGTCCGCGAAGCCGCGCGCGACGGTCTCGGCAGTGAGGAACTCGCGGCGCTCGCCGCGCTCCCCGACCAGAGCTACGAGGGCGGTTGGTACGTGCGGCGTCAGCTCGCGCGGAACGGGCGGATCGCCTCCGCGCAGCGCGAGCTCGTCGGCGCCTGAGCGAGAGACCCTCACGCACACGCACGGACGGGCCGGGCCCGAAGGCCCGACCCGTCTGTGTCGATCAGCTCCTGATCAGTTCCGGATCAGCGCCCGGTGAGCAGGCGGCGTCGGACGACCAGCCCGGCACCGAGCAGCAGCAGCACCGCCGCGCCGATCGCCAGCGGTGCCACGTTCGCGCCCGTCGAGGCGAGGACGGGGCCCGGCGTGCTCACCGTGACCGTCGACGGGTCCGAGGTGAACAGCTCGCCGCCCGGGGTCGTCCCGGTGCCGAACGCGGTGTTGCGGATGGATCCCGCGTTCAGGTCCGCCTGGGTGACCGTGTACGTGGCGGTGCACACGATCTGGAGACCGGGGGCGAGGAGCGCCGTGCCCGTGGGGCAGGTGATCGCCGACAGGGTGCCGGTCCCGGTGAAGTCGCTCTCGGAGACGGCGACGTCACGAAGCGTGACGTTGCCGGTGTTCGTCACCTGGAACGAGTAGGTGATGACCTGACCGACCGCTGTCGCGCGCTCGACGTCCGCCGTCTTGACGACGGAGAGGCCGGGCACGGGCGGGGACGGGATCGTCACCTCGGACGGCGGCGAGACCGGCGGGACGCCCGTCACGCTGCTCGGCGGCGTCGCGGTCGCGGTCGCGGAGTTCGTGACCTGTCCGGCGTCGACGTCGGCCTGCACGACGGTGTACGTCGCCTCACAGGTCACGGTCGCTCCGGGCACCAGCGGGCCGGCGTCCGTCGGGCAGACGACCTCGGACAGCTCGCCGGCGCCCGAGAAGTCGCCCTCGACCACGCGCGGGTTCGTCAGCGTGACGTTGCCGGTGTTGGTGACGAGGAACGAGTACGTGACGACCTGGCCCACCGTGAGGCGGTCCTGGGCGGCGGTGTCGGCCGACTTCACGACCGTGATGGCGGGTGCTGCCGGGAGCTCGACGGTGGTCTCCGACGGTGGTGAGACCGGGGGCGTGCCGCCGCCCGGCGGGGTGCCGGTGGCGGTGGCGGAGTTCGTCACGGAGCCTGCATCGACGTCGGCCTGGGTGACCGTGTAGGTGGCCTCACAGGTGACCGTCGCAGCCGGAGCCAGGGACGCGGCCCCTGCCGGGCAGACGACGTCGGACAGCGCGCCGGTGCCGGTGAACGCACCCTCGACGACGCCGACGTTCGAGAGCGTGACGTTGCCGGTGTTGGTGACGAGGAACGAGTACGTGACGTCCTCGCCGGCGGTCGAGACCGTGGTCGGCGTCGCCGACTTCACGACCGTGATGGCGGGTGCTGCCGGGAACTCGACGGTGGTCTCCGACGGTGGTGAGACCGGGGGCGTGCCACCACCGGGCGGGGTGCCCGTCGCGGTGGCGGAGTTCGTCACGGAGCCTGCATCGACGTCGGCCTGGGTGACCGTGTAGGTGGCCTCACAGGTGACCGTCGCAGCCGGGGCGAGAGACCCGGCCGCTGCCGGGCAGACGACGTCGGACAGCTCGCCGGTGCCGGAGAAGTCGCCCTCGACGACGGACACGTTCGAGAGCGTGACGTTGCCGGTGTTGGTGACGAGGAACGAGTACGTGACGTCCTCACCGGCGGTCGAGACCGTGGTCGGCGTCGCGGACTTCACGACGGTGAGCGCCGGGGCCTGCGCCACGCCCGGGATGGTGACCTCGGACGGCGGCGACACCGGCGGCTGACCCTGCGGCGGCGTGCCCGTCGCGGTGGCCGAGTTGGTGACGGTGCCGGCGTCCACGTCGGCCTGCGTCATCGTGTACGTCGCCTCACAGGTGATGGCGGCAGCCGGCGCGAGGGTCGCAGCACCGGCCGGGCACACGACGTCGGAGAGGTCACCGGTTCCGGTGAACGCCCCCTCGTCGACCTGCACGTCGGTGAGCGGGACGTTGCCCGTGTTCGTGACGAGGAACGAGTAGGTGATCTCGTCACCGACGGCGTACTCGGCCGCGACCGGCGACGCCGACTTCACGACGGTGATCGCGGGAGCCTGCGGCACGAACTCCACCGTGGCGTCCGCTGGCGGGTTGAGGCCCACGCTCGTGATGTTGTCGGGCCCGTTCGTGAACGTTCCTGCCACCGGCGAGGTGACCTCGACGGTGATCGCACAGGACGTCATGCCCTGGCTGAGGTTCCCGGTGACGGCGACCGAGGTGCCGCCCTCGGGGGCGGTGACCACGCCGGAGGGGCAGGTGGTCGAGGCGTCTCCGTCGGCGATGGTCAGGCCGGCGGGCAGCGCGTCCGTGAAGGACCAGCCGTTCTTCGCAGCGAGTTCGTCGGTGTTCGTGACCGTGAGCGTCAGCGTCGAAGTCTCCCCGGCGACGACGCTGGCCGGGCTGAAGGACTTGTCGAGCTGCGGCGAGACGTCGAGCACCTGGATGTTGTCGAACGCGTGGTCATTGCCGGCGGTGCCACCACCGGTGAGGTTCCGAGCGACGATGCCGACGGTCGCTCCCGGGAGCAGGACGGCCCCGGGCGACACGTAGGTGCCGACGCGGACGGTCTCGGCCCCGGCTGCACCGGTCGCGGGAGCGGTGACCGACCGGGAGCCGGGAGCGGTGCAGCCGTTGATCGCGCCGACCGAGTGATCGGTGCCCTGGTCGTCGGCGAGGAAGAACTCCAGGATCGGCTGCTGCGAGGCGTTGCAGGAGACGGCGGCGAGGTCGACCGAGGTCGTGAGGTAGCGGTTCGCGCTGACGAGGGCGATCGGGTCGACCGTCGCGAACTCGACCGCGTTCGGCGGGTTCATCGTCAGCGTCTGCGTGGACGTCCATGCGCTGACGGCGTGGTTGGTGGTGTCGCCGCCACCAAGGGCCCAGGCGAGCTGCCGCGTGCGGCCCTCACCCGAGGCGGTCGCGGCGAGGCAGAGGGGCTCGGCGGAGGAGGCGAAGCTCGTGATGGTGCCGTTGCACTGCGTCTGGTCGCGCCAGGAGGGGTCGGAGGTGTACCGGGCGCCGTCCGCACCGACGTAGTCCTGGAGGGAGGTGGGGGAGACGGTGCCGCTCTCGAAGTCCTCCGAGTAGACGACCGAACCGGTCTGTGCGGTTCCGGGGGTGCCGGGGAGCGCCTGTGCGCTCGACCCCACCCCGACGAGCGAGAGCGCCGACAGGAGGGTCACCCCGATGATCCCCATGGTGGTGCGACCGGCGGACGGTGCTTGCCACCGGTTCCGCCATCTCGCGCGATGGCGCCTTCGAGCCGTGTGCTGCTGCATGTGTGTTGCCTCCCCGTGAAGCGGCGGTTCGCCCGCCGAAAACCTGGCCCCAGAGGAGGGGCCGACGATCAGTAGACCGGTGGACGGCCCGCTCTCGGGGTGGATCGGGGAAAGACCACCCCCTATCCAGCCCCGGATCTTCCACGACAGGTGAGGGTCACCTAGGGTGGACGCGTGCACATCGGTCGGAATAGGTACTTTCCCTCCCTCGGGACCGGGTTCCTGCACCCCGCAGACGTCGCCCCCGTCACCCGACTCCTCGCGACGGCCATCGAGGACGAAGATTGGGAGACCGTCGTCTCGGTGATCGAGCACGAGTGGGGGATCCTCATCGCCCTCGACCTGCCCGCGCTCGACCGGGCGCTGCGCGCCCTCCCTGCGCGGATGCTCTCCGCCCACCCGGTCGTGTTCGCCGTTCGCGAGATCCGACTCAACATCCGCGGCGAGACGGACGGACTCGACCACTCGGCAGGCCGGGTCGACCTCCCGACCCATCCGGACGACCTCCGCGACCGTGCCCGCTCCGAGCGTGCACGGACCAGCCTGAGCGCGGCGACGGCGTTCATGATCGCCTACCGGGTGCACGGCCGACATCAGCAGGCGCTGCACTACGCCAGGATCACGGAGGAGCTCGCCCGACGGGCCCGCGTGCACCAGCCGAACGAGTTCGTCCCCAGGGTGCCCACCGCGCTCCTGCAGGTGGGGATCACGAAGCTGCTCGTCGGTGACCACCACGAGGCGAGCCTGGTGCTGCGTGAAGCCTATGAACTCCGTCACGAGTCCTGGGACGGCCGGAACGGGCCGGACGCCTCCGGCAAGCTCGCCCTGCTCAACGCCGTGCGTGGCGAGATCGTCGAGGCGGAGCGGTGGCTCGAGCGGCACGACGAGGGTGACGGTGCCCACGGGTGGATGGTGCCGCTCGTCCGACTCTCCGGGGCGATCGCCCGGGCGCTCATCGCGGTCGCCCGCATGGACCAACCCGCCGCCCAGGCCGCCCTCGCGACCCTCGAACTGCAGGTGAACCGGGAGCGGTCCTGGGCGCCGTTCATCACCTACGCCCAGGCGCAGTACGCGCTCCTCTGGGGCGACAGACGGGCGGCGCTGCAGATCATCGAACGCACCCGTGTGTTCGCCGGTCGCAGCCTGCGTCAGGCCGGCGCGGAACGGCTCCTCGACGCGGTGGAGGCCTCCCTCCTGCTTGCCCTCGAGCGCCCGACCGAGGCGAACGCCCTCCTCGACGACCGCGACCGGAACGCCTACACGGCCGCCGTCGCGTCGAGGCTCGCGCTCCTCACCGATCGCAAACCGCTCGCCCGCGAACTCGCCACGGCCGGGCTCGCGGAGGTGAACATCGACGCGGGTGCGCAGACCGACCTGCTCATCGCCTCGGCGCTCGCCGACGCGTCCGACGAGGACGGTCGGCGGCACCTCACGCAGGCGATCGCGACCACGGCACGGACGGGGATGCTCACGCCGTTCGTGGTCGCACCCCGGACGCCCCTCCGCCAGCTGCTCGGCACGATGACCCCCAACGAGACGCACACCCGGATCGACCGCATGCTGGCGTCGAGCCCCGAGCCGACGCCCGAGCGCGCCCACCTCGTGGAGCTCACCGCGACCGAGCGCCGGATCCTCCTGCTGTCGGCCGCGGGGAGCAGCCGCCAGGACATTGCGCTGGAGCTGTACGTGTCCGCGAACACGGTGAAGTTCCACTTCCGGAACGTCTACCGGAAGCTCGACGTCGACTCCCGCGAGGACGCCCTGGCCACCGCTCGACGACTGGGTCTGCTGCCCCCGGCACGCTGACTCGTGCGCAGACCCCGGGCCGCCGGCGCGGTCAGCGCGAGTCGTCCGACCAGGGTAGGTAGCCGTCGAGGGAGTCGATGACCGCCGCCGGGAGTGGGGACTGCGCCCGATCGTCGAGGACGACCTTCCAGTCACCCTCGACCCACTGCAGTGCGACGGGGGAGCTGACGAACGCGTCGCCCTGGTCGGCGTCGACCCAGACGAGGTCGACGATGGCCGTGTCGGCGTCGTACGCGTCGATCGCGAAGCCGGCGACCTGGGGTGACCCGAGCGCACCGTTGGGGAGGGCGGTGGGCGTCGCGAGCGCAGCGTCACGCCCGGGCCCTGGGGCGACGAGCATCGGGACGAGTCCGGCGAGCACCTCCGGGTCGGTCTCGGAGGCGAACGCGGTGTAGTTGACCGCGGCGGCCAGGGCTCCGTACGCCGTGCGCGCAAAGCAGTACCGTTCGCCGGCTCGGACGACGAACGGGCCGCCGTTGCTGTTCTCGGCGGTCACGGCGATGGCTCCGACGAGCTCCCACTGGTTCGTCGGCGCGGCGGTGAGGGTGTCCGTGGTCTCCACCGTCTTCATACCGCACACGCTGTCGCTGGTGGTCACCGTCTCGTCGACGGCCTGGGTGGCGTCGGGTGCGGGCGGCAGCGGGGCGGTGCATCCGGTGAGCGCGAGCGCCAGCACCCCGATCGTGAGCATGGTCGTGCGTCCGCGCATCGTTCCCCCAGAACGTCGGCCCGACCCCCGGTCCGACGTTCGCTCACCCGAGCAAGCTGCATGCCGACTGCGGTGGTGATCAGGCGTCACCCGCCTCGGTAGGGTGGCCGCATGGGCAGACGCGGTATCACCGGATCGACCGTGTCCGTCCCGCTGTGGCGAGAGGTCCTGACGCTCGCCGCCGGCGCCGTGTTGGCCGTCGGCGGAGCGGCCGCTGCGGTGATCTGCCTCGGGACGTTGCTCTTCGGCGGGATCGACCTCACGGCGGAGGTCGGCAGCACGGGGGACGGAACCGGCCCGGTGGTGCTCGGGATCGTCGTCGTGTGCGTCATGATCGCCGGTGGAGGGGTCTCGATGCTGCGGCCGGTGCTCTCCCGCATGCGTGCTCAACCGGCCGCTGCGACACCCACCGCCCTCGACACCGATCCCGGGGTCGGCGCCGCCGACACTCCAATCACGGCAACCGTCGGACCGATGCGGTCCTACCGGCGCGAGCGCATCGTGATCGGGGTCCTCACGCCGACGCTCATCGTGGCGGCCGGTGCCCTGTTCGTCGTCGCACCGACACCGGTCGTGCTCCTGGTCGGTCTGGTGCAGGTCGGCCTCGCGGTGGTGGTGTTGCTCCGGCGTCCGGTAGTGCTTCGAAAGCACCGCTGGCAGTACCTGGCGGCCGCCCTCGTGTCAGCGGTCTGCAATCCGATCACCGTGATCGGTGCGGTCCTGGTGGGCTTCCTGATCACCGGCCGTCCGTTGGCGTGATCGCCTCCCCGGTCTGCGCGAAGCCGCTGCGCTGAGTGTCCTCGTCGGCCACCCGGACGCCATAGCGGTAGGTGAGCTCACCGCCGAGCACACCGGACAGGCCGACGAGGCCGTAGCCGACGAGACTCAGGAGCACCCCCGCGACCCCGGCCCGGTGGTGCCGCGACCGCGACCGCACGAGGAGACTCCCGGCGAACAGGGACGACGCCGCGACGTTCGCGGTGAGGTGCGTGAGGGCGATGCGCCGGGCGGGCGTGCCGCGATCGATGGTGCGGAGGTCGAGGAGGCCGAGCGACCCGGCACCGGCGGCACCGACGAGGCCGATGCCCACGAGCCAGCTCGCACCGCGGGCGAACGAGGCCGGCTTGGCGACGAAGCGGGTGGCCAGGTCGAAGACGAGGCTCGCCGTCCACGCCCCGATCGGCACGGTCACCACCACGGCGTGCAGCGGGTGTCCGTACGGTCCGGCGAGGATGGATCTCGGTCGCTTCGCCCGGCGGAGGCTCAGCTCGACGAGGTCCGGGGTGAGGCGTCGTGGCGTGTCGGTCGTCATACGGGGACGCTACGCTGCCGCGCGAACCCGGGGGAGACCTTGACGCCGAGGGCCCGCGCATGGTTCGCGGCCCCGGCGCCAGGTCGTCGGTGGATCAGGCCCTCGGGCGATCAGCTCGTCAGCGGATCAGGCGGTCGGCGTCGGGACCCGCAACGACCACGCCTCCGCCGTCACGCTCGCGTCGTGCCGCAGGGCATAGTGCTCTCCGTCCGAGGGGTAGGCGCGGAAGGTCAGGGCCGGGTGGCCCATCCGGTGGATCTCCACGATCGACGCGTCGATGAGGACCCGCACCTCCTCGCCGGTGGCGAGCTCGCCCTGCCAGACGGTCTGCTCGCCCGAGCCGCCGAGGACGAGTTCCGCGGTCCCTGTCCCCGTCAGCACGACCTCGGACTGGTCGGGGAGCGCGGCCACCTCGACCGGCTCGGCCCGGAGCGCCGTCAGTTCCCTGGCCGGGACGAGCTCGACCTGGTCGTCGCGGACGATGAGTTCGCGGGGGAAGGTCAGCATGCCGGACCATCCGTGCTCGTCGGCGTCCGCCTGGGACCGGCCAGGTACGCCGGCCGGTGCGAGCTCCTGCGCCCACCCCCAGAGGAGCACGCGCGCCGGCTGCCCGTCGGAGCCGTCGGACTGCACGGCCTGCGGCGCGTAGAAACTCGACCCCTCGTCGATGAGACCGGTGCGGCGTGCGGTGAAGACCGGGCGGCTGGTGCCCTCGTCGATGGTCAGCGAGCCGAGCGCCCACGCGACCCCGCGGTGGGGCTGCCCGTCCAACCACAGCGACATGATCAGCACCCAGTCCTCGCCCACCTGGACCAGCTGCGGGCACTCCCAGCCCTCGCACGGCGCGAGGTCCGAGACCACCGGCGCCTCGGCGTCGAGCAGGTACCCCTCTTCCGTCCAGGCGTCGAGGTCGTCCGCGCCGTAGAGCAGCAGCGCACCGCCGACGTCGGAGCGGCCGGCGCCCTGGATCGCCCAGCGATGTCCGCCCAGCTCGAAGAGGAACGGGTCCCGCACCATCGTCACCCGCTCGTCCGAGGGGAGGGCGGCGGCGACGATCCGCTCACCGCTCCAGTCGCGGGCGTCGGCCGAGCCGTGCACGACGACCACCTCGGAGCGCCCGTGTCGGTCGCGGGCGGCGGAGTAGACGACCGCCGGCAGGCCGCCGTCGATGACGCCGACGCCGCTCCAGCACCCGAAGCCGTCCGTGGTGCCGGGACGGGGATGCAGGGCGACCGGGTGTTCCTCCCACGCCAGCAGGTCCGCGGAGCTCGTGTGACCCCAGTGGATGTCCTCGTGCCGGGCGGACCCCGGGTTGTACTGGAAGAAGACGTGCCAGCGTCCGTCGACGAACATGATGCCGTTGGGGTCGTTCACCCAGCCGGCCGCGGGCCTCGGGTGCAACCGCGGGAAGCTGCGGTCGGCGTGCTGCTGGGACTGGAGGCCGGTCATGGCTCCCTTTCGGTTGGAGATCGGTCTGGTCGAGGTGGTTCGGATCGCGGTGCGGGTGTCGACGTCGGTCACTTGCTGACGCCGGCGGTGAGTCCCTCGCGCAACGGCTTCTGTCCGAAGACGAAGACGAGGGCGGCGGGGATCATCGACAGGACGACGCCGGCGAGCACGGTCGCGACGGACCCGGTGCCGAGGTTGCCCTGCAGGGTCACGAGCCCGAGCGGGAGGGTGAAGTTCTGCTCGCTGATCGTGAGGATGAGTGGTCGGAAGAACTCGTTCCAGTGGTAGTTGAACGCGAGGATGCCGACGATCGCGAGGCCGGGTGCGGCCAACGGCAGGTAGATGCGGAAGAAGATCTTCCACGGTCCGGCACCGTCGATCTGTGCCGCCTCGGCGAGTTCCGGCGGCAGTCCCATGAAGTACTGGCGCATGAGGAAGGTGCCGAACGCCGTCGGGATCATCGGGATGATGAGCGCGAGCAGGGTGTCCGACAGTCCCATGCCGCGGATGAGCATGAAGACCGGGACGATCGTCACCTGCATCGGCACCATCATCGTGGCGAGGATGAGCCCGAACAGGATGCGCTTCCCGCCGAAGTCGAAGCGCGCGAACACGTAGCCGGCCATGGCGGCACTGAGCATCTGCCCGGCGGCGATGAGGAGGGTCACGAGCGCGCTGTTCCAGGTGTAGAGCAGGATCGGGATCTTCTGGAACACGTCGATGAACGCGCCGGGGCCGAACTCGGTCTGCCCGGTGTCGACGTTCGCCGGGGTGAGCGCCGTGACGAGCGTCCACACGACCGGTGCGAGCGTGAGGAAGGCGGCGATGATGAGGACGAGGAACTTCCCCGCCGTGGCCAGTCGGCGGCGCGTCTGGTTCGGGGCGATAACTGCGGTGGACATCGTGGACCTCATCCGTAGAAGACGAAACGCTTGCTGAGCCGGAACTGCGCGGCGGTGACCAGCATGATCAGGAGCGTCAGCACGATGCCGATCGCTGCAGCGAGACCGAAGTCGAGCTGTTGGAACGCGGATTCGTAGATCACCATGACGGCGGTGCGTGTGTCGTCTCCCGGCCCGCCGCGGGTGAGGACGTACGGCTGGTCGAAGATCTGCAGCGCGCTGATGATGGCCATCACGGACGCGACGAGCATCGTCGGGCTCACGAGCGGCAGCGTCACGTGCCGGAACTGGCTCCAGCCGTGCGCGCCGTCGAGCGACGACGCCTCGTAGACCTCGCGGGGGATCGCCGCGAGCCCGCCGATGAACAGCAGGAAGGTGAAGCCGAAGTTCTGCCACACATAGACGAGCAGCACGACGATCTTCGCCCCGAACCCGGTCGTCAACCAGCCGATGTCCCCGACGCCGAAGAGGCCGAGGAACTCGTTCACGAGACCGAACTCCTGGTTGAACAGGTACGACATCACGAGCGACACCGACGCCGCCGACAGGACGAGCGGGAAGAACAGCGCCGAGCGGAAGAACGTCCTGACCCACTCCGGCATGCGGGACTGCACGAGGATCGCGAGGAGGAGCGCGACGGCGAGTTGCACCGTCACGGCGACCACGACGAAGCCGACCGTGTTGAGGAACGACACGCGGACGGTGGGGTTCGCGGCGAGGTCGACGAAGTTGCCGACGCCGACGAACTCGGGCGCCGAGATGATGTCCCAGCGGAAGAACGCCAGCAGGAACGAGCCGATGATCGGGACGAAGCTGAAGAGCCCGAGTCCGATGAGCGTCGGGGCGAGGAACACCCAGACGAGCGACCGGCTGCCGCGCGGGGCGGGACGTCGGCGGCCGGACTTCGCTTCGGGTGGGACGACCAGCGCGCGGGTCGCCGTCGGTGACTGCAGTGCCATCATCGTCCCTTCAGTGCGAGTTCGAGGTCCCGCTGCATCGTCTCGAGGCCCCGGCGGACACCGGTCTGGCCATTGGTGATCGTGCCGACCACGTTCTTGATGAGGGCCGACTCGACGGCGGCCTGTTGGGGTGGCGCGGGCATCGGGCCCGTCGTCGGGAAGCGGTCGAGGGTGTCGTAGAAGACCTCCCAGTGCTTCGGTCCGATGTCGCCGCCGTACAGCTCGGTGTTGAGGGAGCGGCGGGGGAGCGAGGAGTCGGGCTGCTGATGTGCGATCGACATCCCCTCGACGGAGATGCAGTACTTCATCCACTCCCACGCCTCGTCCTTGCGTTCGGAGGTCCGCATCATCGCGTAGCCGCCGGCACCGAACTGGTGCCGCTGGCCACGCATCTTCGGGAAGTAGGTCACGTCGTACTCGTCGTTCCCGAGGCCGGCGTCGTTGAGCCTCTTCACCCAGAACCCACCGGCGGGCGTCATGCCGACCGATCCGCGGGAGAAGAGGGAGACGAGCTCGTTGCCGCCACCCTGCGCGGGGTTCGCGGCGATCCCTTCGGAGACCATGCGCTCGAGGACCTCGAAGCTCTCCACCGTCCGGTCGCTCAGGGCGTCGGCGTGCTCCCAGAGGTACCCGCCACCTCGCGGCGTCTCATTCGGATAGAACCGCGACCACATCCAGTCGCCGCCGGGTGCCTTCTCCTCGGTGAGGAAGCTCGTGTCGTTGATGTACAGCCACGGCACGACGCCGCCCCAGAGCCGGTTGTTCCAGAAGTACGGCAGGAACGAGCCGGGGGCGCTGGCCTGCATGGTGCGGCCGACGGTGAAGAAGTCGTCGACCGACCAGTCGTCTCGTGGACGCTCGAGCCCAGCGCGCTCGAATGCCGAGGTGTTGTAGTACATGTTCGCGGCGTTGAAGTTGTCGGGCAGCTGGAAGAGGTTGCCCTTGTACATGAACGACTCGATGAGCGAGGGGTTCACATCGTCGAAGTACTCCTGCAGTTCGGCGGCGTCGCGCTGCACGTACTCGTCGATCGGGTGGGCGAGACGCTCGGCGAACAGCTGGGTGCCCTCGGTCGCCACCGACACGATGTCCGGCGGCGTGCCCGCTGCGACCATCGTGAGGATCTTCGCGAAGAAGTTGCCCCAGTCCTGGCCCTGGATCGCGATGATCCGGACCGGGATGTCGGGGTGCAGCTTCTGGAAGCCGTCCACGAGCGACTGCCGGGCGGCGGCGTCCTGGGCGGTGCCGAAGAGGGCGACGGTGAGGGCGTCGTCGCCACGGCCTGGGATGTCTCCGCCGGTGAGGCGCGGCCAGGAGATGGCCGTGCCCGCCAGACCGAGACCGAGCAGGGCGAGTGCCGCCCTGCGACTCAGATCAACCACGTTGTTGCTCCTGCGAAATCGGGGCCGACCGTTCGCAGGGCGCGGACGATGAGCCATGAATGGGAGTGCTGAACGGATTCAGCAAACGAAACATAACACAGCTCCGCGCGATATGCTGAACTGATTCAGCAGCCCGCACGAAGGAGTGTCATGTCCACCCAGCGCCGCCGCACGACCCTCGCGGACGTCGCCGAGCGCTCGGGCATGTCGAAGGCCGCCGTCAGCATGATCATGAACGACCGCCCGGGGTCGCGGCTGTCGGCGGACGCCGTGGAGCGGGTGCGCGCGGCCGCTGCAGAACTCGACTACCGCCCCAACCCCGCAGCCCAGGTGCTCCGGCGTGGCAAGACCCGGACGATCGGCTTCATCTCCGACGAGGTCACGCTGACCCGCCACGCCTCCGGACTCATTGGCGGAGCCCTCGAGGTCTCGAAGGTGAACGACCACACCATGCTCATCGCTGAGACCCAGGGGATCGAGGGCGGCCTCGCCCGGGCGTTCGAGACGATGATCGACCACCGCGTCGACGGCATCCTCATCGGCCTGCTCGGCGCCCGCCTCATCGACCTCCCGAGTACCTCGACCGGCGTCCCGGTCGTCGTCCTGAACGGAGCGTCGTCCTCGGGTCATGCGAACGTCCTGCCCGACGAACGCGCCGCCGGCTACGCGGTCGCCAAGCGACTCGTCGACGCCGGACACCGTCGCATCGGCGTGGTCGGCGACCTCCCGCGTGACGTCGTCAGTGACCTCCGCCAGACCGCGACGGTGGCGCTCCGCTTCGAGGGCATCGCCGCAGCGTTCGCCGAGGCGGGCATCGAACCGGCGCGCGTCGACATCCCGGAGTGGCAACCGGAGCCGGGCTATGAGGCGACGGTCGCGCTGCTCGACCGGCACCCCGACGTCACGGCCATCCTCGCCGCGAACGACGGCGTCGCCTTCGGGGCGTACCAGGTGCTGCTCGAACGGGGACGCCGGATCCCGCAGGACGTCTCCGTCGTCTCCTTCGACGACGAGATCCTGGCTGGCTACCTCCGGCCCGGGCTCACCACCGCCCGGCTGCCCTACCAGGAGATCGGCGCGCTCGGAGCATCGATGCTCCTCGGTCGGCACGCCCTCGGGCACGAGCTCGTCACCATGCCGATCATCGAGCGGGACTCGCTCGCCGCCCTGCCCCAGCCGCTCCGTCACCAGCCGCTCCGTCACTCGACACCCCATCACCCGACGCCGTCTGACCCGGACCCAGCAGAGAGAACAGCCATGCACACGACCCCGACGACCGACGTGCTCATCGCCGGCGAGACGCTCATCGACATCGTCCGTCGCCTCGACCGGACGCAGGCCGAGAGTCCCGGTGGCAGCCCGGCGAACGTCGGCATCACCCTCGGCCGACTCGGCCGGGTCCCGGCGCTCGTGACCCACGTCGGCGACGACGAGCGCGGCGCGGCGATCCGGTCCTGGCTCGACGCGTCCGGCGTTTCGCTGGTGTCGGCCCCGACCGGTCGGACGTCGACGGCGCAGGCGACGCTCGACGCGGACGGTGCGGCCACCTACGAGTTCGACCTCTCCCTCGACCTCGACGCCACGGATGCGCCGGACGCGTCCGTCGTCCACACCGGCTCGATCGCCACGGTGCTCGAGCCGAGCGCCAGCCGACTGCGTGCGTTGGTGGAGTCGCGTCGGGATGCGGCGCTCATCACCTACGACCCCAACATCCGTCCCACGCTCGTCGACGACGCCGAGCGTGTTCGGCGGACGGCCCTCGAGTGCATCGCACGCGCCCACGTCGTGAAGGCGAGTGACGAGGACGTCGCCTTCCTGCACCCCGACCTCGCGCTCGTCGACGCGGCGAAGCAGTGGGTGTCGTCAGGCCCCGGGCTCGTCGTCGTGACGAGGGGTGGCGACGGAGCCCTCGTGGTGCGCGCCGGCTCGGTGTTCGAGATCGCGACGCCACGGGTGACGGTGGCTGACACCGTCGGTGCCGGCGACACGTTCATGGGGGCGCTCATCGACGGCCTGCTGACCGCCGGGGTGTCCGGGCCCGGGGCCGAGGAGCGGCTCGGGGCGATCGCCGACGACGACCTCCGGCGACTCCTCGAGCGTGCTGCGCGGGCGGCGAGTGTCACGGTGTCGCGCCCGGGCGCGAACCCGCCCACGCTGGCGGAACTCGACGCCTGACGCTCAGACCGTCGGTGCCGTCGGCATCGCCGCGTCCGGCCCGCCGAACCGCGCCGAGGACACCACCTGCTGTGCCGCCCGGCGGAGGGCCAGGATGAGCGGTTCGGAGAGGACCGTTCCGAGCACGATGTACTGCACGGCGAGCTCGGGGGAATCGGCGGGGATGCCGTCGATCTCCGCTTCGGCGATGCGACGAGCGGCCTCCACGTAGCGGTCGAGCACCTCGGGCGGCACCGTGAAGCCGGCGCGCTCCAGGGTGTCGAGCGCCTGGGCGAGGCCGGCGAGGAGTCCGGGGTCGCACTGGTCCGCGGCGCCGCCGAGCCGCTCGTAGAGCTCGAGCGCGCGCGTGGTGTCGAGGGGTCCTGCGGGGCGCGGGGTGACGGCGGCGTGTGCCACGCCGAGGAGGTCGTACGGGCCCGGCGGCGGTGCGTCGAGGGCGGCCACGACGTTCCGGGTCTCGGCGATGCTGACGCCGGCGGTCAGGAGGGCTCGGATGACCCGGAGCCTGGACAGGTGGGCGTCGCCGTACCGCGCCTGGGTCGCCGAGGTGCGCTCGCCCTCCGGGAGGAGTCGTTCGCGCAGGTAGTACTTGATGGTCGCCACCGGCACCTCGGATGCCGCGGCGAGTTCGGAGATCCTCATCGTGTCCTTCTCGCATGGATAGTGCTACTATCCAACTTGGATAGCGTCCCTATCGAACAAGGAGCAGTGTATGTCACGCGTCGTCGCCGGCCGAATCACCCACCGTCACGAGGGGGAGCTCGTCGTCTTCCACATCGGCATGACCGTCAACCAGTGGTGGCGTCCCGACCAGTGGATGCCGATCTTCGGAGAGATGCCGCGCATGTTGCGCGAGCTGATGACCGACCCGGACTCCGGCCTGCTCGGCTCGCACATCCTGCTCGGTGCGTCCGGACCGTACCTCGTCCAGTACTGGTCGTCGATCGAGAAGCTCTACGCCTACGCGTCCGCGCCCGCCTCGGAGCATCGACCGGCCTGGTCGCGGTTCAACCGGCGTGCCAGGTCGGCACCGAAGGCGGTCGGAGTCTGGCACGAGACGTTCCTGGTCGAGCGGGCCGAGAGCATCTACGTGTCGACGCCCGCGATGGGGCTGCCGGCGGCGACCGAGGCGGTGCCGATCGGCTCCCGCAACCAGCACGCGCGCCAGCGCTTCGCCGACGGCCGGACCGGAGCGACGGAGGCGCCGGAGGCGTCGGCTTGAGGAAGCTGTGTCGAGCCGCGTCCAACGTATGTTGAGATAGGCGGGTGGACCTCCAGAAGCAGCCGGCGCCCGCCGCAACGCACCCGACCCGCAAGAGTTTCGGCGCGGTCGCCCTCATCCTCGGCATGTTGCTCGTCGGCCCGGTCATGATCGCGATCGGGGTCGGCCTCCGGATGGCCGACGACGAGCTGCTCCAGACGGGGACCCGCACCACCGGCATGATCACCGAGGTGCAGGACGGCGTGGAGGCCTCGGACCTCGACTTCCGCGTCGAGTACCGTGCCACCGACGACAGCGTGCACACCGTCTGGGAGTCGTGGGACATCAGTGACCGGCCGTCCGTCGGCGATGAGGTCACGATCGTCTACCGGGCCTCGGACCCGGGGGCGGCTGTCGTGGAAGGCTACGGCGGCGAGGGCGAGTGGATGACCGGACTCGGAGTCGTCTTCACCGTCATCCTCGGTGGGACGGGGGTCATGATGCTGGTGATGGCTGCTCGGGGCCGGTCGGAGCGCACCCAAGCGCGCCGCGCAGCGATGCAGCCACCCGCCGGTCAGCGGTAGCGCGGCGGAACGGCGAGCGGCGCGGAGACGAGCGCGGCCCCGCGAGGGATCTCGCCCGAGTCGTGCGGTACCGGTGTCCCGAGGGCGAGCACGATCTGTAGGCCGTCGACGGGTTCGGTCGCGGCGTCCGCGTGCCGGAACGTCAGGGTCGGCGGGTCCTCGGAGACGCTGTAACTGAGCACGATCATCGAGCTCGACCCGGAGGCGCGGAGGCGCGGTCTGGAGAACCGCACCGACGACTCGTGCACGGTGAGGACCTGCTCCCTGTGGAGGATCCGACCGGCGCCGGTCGCGTCGCTGCCACCGGCGCTCACCATGACCTGCGGACCGGCGAACCCCACGATGGCGTGGTTCAGCTCGTCGGGGGCGGAGATGAGGCCGCTCGCATCGCGGAGCTCGACGAGCTGCAGTCGCCACCGGATGCGATGGTCGACGTCGGTGCTGATCCAGACGTCCCGCACACTGCCGCGGCCCCGGTCGAGCGGTTGCCGGACGAGGTCGTCGAACCGGATGATCCGGGATGGCCCTGGTGTCGCGGGTGGTCGTGAGACGACGTCGACGAGGACGAGATGAGCGGGAGTGGCAGCCGGTTCGGGTCCAGCTGCTGCGCGCATCTCGTCCTCGTCGGGTCGGGAGGTGGTGCAGGTCGGTCGGTGGTGCGGTCGGTCAGGCCTTGGCGTCGACGAGGATGTAGCCCTCTTCACCGTGGACCACGGTGTCGATGCCGGCGATCTCGTCCTCGTTCTTCACGCGGAAGCCGATCGTCTTCTCGATCGCGAAGCCGATGACGAAGGCGAGCACGAAGGAGTAGATGAGGACGGAGAACGCGGCGATCGCCTGGACGAGCAGCTGCGAACCGTCACCACCCATGAAAAGGCCGGTGCCGTTGGCGAAGAAGCCGAGGTACAGCGTGCCGATGAGGCCACCGACGAGGTGGATGCCGACGACGTCGAGCGAGTCGTCGAAGCCGAGCTTGAACTTCAGGTCGATCGCGAGGGCGCAGACCGCGCCGGCGACGATACCCAGCACGATCGCCCAGATCGGGTTCAGCGAGGCGCACGCCGGGGTGATCGCGACGAGACCGGCGACTGCACCGGATGCGGCGCCGACGGAGGTCGGCTTACCGTCCTTGACGCGCTCGACTACGAGCCAGGCGAGCAGCGCGGCGGCCGGAGCGGCGATCGTGTTGACGAAGGCGAGTGCGGCGGTGCCGTCGGCGGCCAGCTCGGAGCCGGCGTTGAAGCCGAACCAGCCGAACCAGAGGAGGCCGGCGCCGAGGAGGACGAACGGCGGGTTGTGGGGGACGTAGGCGCCCTTCTTGAATCCGACGCGACGACCGAGGACGAGCGCGAGGGCGAGCGCTGCCGCACCGGCGTTGATGTGCACCGCGGTACCACCGGCGAAGTCGATGACGCCGACGCCGAAGACGTCCTGGAGGCCGTGCGTGATCCAGCCGCCGTAGGCGAAGCTGCCGTCATCGGCGAGGCCGAAGTTGAAGACCCAGCTGGCGACGGGGAAGTAGACGACGGTCGCCCAGATGCCGGCGAAGATCATCCAGGAGCCGAACTTCGCGCGGTCCGCGATGGCACCGGAGACGAGTGCGACGGTGATGATCGCGAAGGTCGCCTGGAACGCGACGAAGGCGAGCGGCGGGTACGCGGCACCCTCCGGCGTCTCGAGAGCGCCGGTCAGGCCGATGTTCGCGGTGTCGATCGCCCACGGCGCGACGGTGCCTTCTGAGCCGGGGAACGCGATCGCGTAGCCGTACAGCACCCAGAGGACGCCGATGAGGCCGAGTGCGCCGAAGCTCATCATCATCATGCTGATGACGCTCTTCGCCTTCACCAGGCCGCCGTAGAAGAATGCGAGCCCTGGAGTCATGAGCAGCACGAGTGCCGCAGCTATCAGGATGAACGCTGTGTTTCCTTGATCCATTCGAGGTGCCTCTCCGCAGGGACGCGGCTGGAGCGCGTCGGGTGCGCCCAGCGTGACACCACCGTGTTTCCGTCGGCGTGTGCCCGTGTTTCCGGCAGGTTGCGGATCCGGACCCCGTGTAAACAGCTCGTGACGGGACGCATCGGACGTACAGTGAGGACCGAGTGGAACGGAGCCCCGATGACGACACCCAGCATCGACGCGGACACCCCCGAGGTCGTCCGCAACGATGAGCGCCACGAGTACGAGATCCGCGTGGGCGACCGCGTCGCGGGGATCGCCGGGTACCGCGACGAACCCGGCCGGATCCTCTTCACCCACACGGAGATCGATCCCGACTTCGGTGGGCAGGGGCTCGGCAGCATCCTCGCGTCCGCAGCCCTCGACGACGCCGCCGAGCGCGGCCTGACGATCGTGCCCTACTGCCCCTTCATCCAGGCGTACCTGCGGAAGCACCCGGACTTCAGCGGCGAGGTGTCCTGGCCGGAGTGACCGCTTCGCGCGGGAGGTGCGGGATGCGTGGCAGGCGTAGGAGGACGGCTTCGCATCGGTAGTCCTGTGAGCTCGCCATGCTGCCGCGGAACCAGAGCAGTGAGACGGTCGACGGATCGCCCGGGGCGACGATCGGTCTGAGGTTGTCGTGCGCCGAATCCTCCGTCACCGGCGTCCACGACCAGCTCGCTCCGGCGTCCGTGGTCCGGCCGTGGAAGATCTCATGGTGCGGCAGGGCCCTGTCGTCGCGCGGGTCGATCGCGCTCGAGAGGTAGACGGAGTCGAGATCGTCGGGATCGATCGCGACGAGGCCCGTGTAGTCCTGCTCGTGGGGGAGGAGCCCGGCACCGGCCAGGGCGAGCGGGTGCACCGACCAGTCGCCTCCCGGTGGCAGACGGGCGGAGAGGAACCGGTGGTCGAGGACGGGCCGGAAGCGTTCGGTGGCCTCGTCCGGGTGGGCCGGGCCGTCGTCGGCGCGGGCGGAGACGATGGCGGCGAGGGTGCCGTCGGTGGCTCGCCGGAGGTCGACCGTCCAACCGTGGCCGAGACGCACGCCCGGCCATCGGCCGCCCTCGGGGAGCGTGGAACCAGCGGCGACGAGGGTCGTGAGGTCCACCTGCGAGGGTGCGTCGCCAGTCAGCGGGCGCGGGTCGACGATGCTGCCGTCGGTGCGGTGGAGTCCGTCGGCGTCGAGGAACCCGTGGTAGACGCTGTTGTCGTAGTCGCGTGGGTGGTGGTCGGTGGTGATGAGGTCGATGCGGGTGGGTGTGGAGGTGTAGCGGGTGTAGCCGTTCACGTAGCCCACCTTGGGGCGCGTGAAGAGTTTGCCGGCGTACCGCCAGGTGTCGCCGTGGTCGTCCGAGACGAGGGCGCATTGGTCGTCATTGACGGCCCGAGCGAAGCAGTACAGGCGGCCGTCGAGTTCGTGGAGGTTCGAGTAGGTCACGCCGGACCCGCCGGTGTGTGGGCTCCAGTCGAAGGTCTGCTCGGGTCCCCAGCGGCGTGGGTCGCCGGGTTCGCTGATGCGCCAGCGGGTGAGGTCGTCGGTCTTGTGGCGGGTGTACATCGCCAGCCAGCGGCCGTCGGGGCGGTGCCAGAGGGCGGGCACGTCGTGGTCGTCGGATTCGAGTCGCTCGTGGAGGACGACGACGTCCGCGGTGCCGGTGGTGAGGTCGACGACGGTGACCTCGACGTTGCCGCCGCGGCACTCGCCGTCGACGCCCGCGGTCGAGGCGATCGACCCCACGAGGAGGAGGCCCGCGACCGGGTCGACGAGTGCTCGCTCGTCTTGGAACCAGCACCAGGCGGCGTTGTCGTTGACGACGATCGGTGTGGGACGGTCGCTGGTGGATGGACTGTCGTGTCGGCGCGGCATTGCGACCTTCCGGGTGGGGTTCCGGACGAGGCTACCGGTGTGACCGCGCGCTCGGCAAGCGCTTTCCGAGGGGTGGTGCCTCTCCCGAGTGCCCTTCGACAGGCTCAGGGACCGGGGTGTTCCCGGTGCGTCTTGTCCGGTCACTGAGCTTGTCGAAGTGCCTACCGGTCGCTGAGCTTGTCGACGTGCCTACCGGTCACTGAGTTTGTCGACGTGCCTACCGGTCACTGAGCTTGTCGAAGTGCTCACGTGGAACCCTTCGACAGGCTCAGGCGCCGGCCGGGGTTCAGAACGGCGCGGGGTCCGGCGCGGTGCGGTGGTGTTTCCCGTCGGGTGTCGTCCAGTCGAGCACGCCGCCCGGCCGGTGCTCGAGGTTCCAGCCCGGCAGGTGCTTCATTCGGTGGTGGTGTCGGCAGAGGCAGGCGAGATTCCCGACATCTGTCGTTCCGCCCTCTTGCCAGGCGACCGAGTGATCGAGGTCGCATGCTCGGGCTCGGCGTCCGCACCCTGGTGCACGACAGGTGCCGTCCCGAAGCCGCACCGCCCGTTGCAGATCGGCCGGCACCCGGTATTGGCCGCGCCCGACGGAGAGGACAGCCCCGGTTTCTGGCTGGACGAGGATGCGGGTGAAGGAGGGGGCGTTGACCGCGATGCGTGCCGCGGTCTCCGGGTCGATCGGCCCATAGCCGTCGAGCGTGGCAGGGGCGTCGGACACGCCGGCCAGGCTGAGCGCCGGGACGGTGATCTGCACGGTCGGCTTGATGTGCTCCTGCACTTCGATCGGGTGCAGGAGCACCGGGTTCGACGCGGCATCGTCCGGGGTGACGCCGGTGAGGGCGAGGGCCGCGAGGGCGTCGGCCTGGAGCTGTCCGCAGGTGCGAGCATCGCCGGCCTTGCGTGACTCCGCAGCCGCGGCTTCGAGGCGCTCGACGATGCCCTGCGCGATGGGTGCCGTGGTGAAGAGGTGCACCCATGCCATGCCGTCTGCGGCGGGTTCGAACTCCACCCGGCGGTCAGCCTCGGAACGGATCGCGCGCGCCGTGAGGGACTCCGGGTGGAGTCGCTCGCGGAGGTCCTTTGCGCGCTTCTTGAGCCGCGCAGCGGTCAATCGCTCAGCCATCGGGAGCACCTCGGCGATGAACGACGCGCGTCCTGTGGTGGGAACGTCACGGAGCTGGTCGGTGATCGTGCGCGCATGCCGGCCAGAGATCCGGCCGGCCTCGAGCGCCGCCAACACGGACGGTGCCTCGTTCACGAGCCGCTCGGCGTCGTCCGTCGCGTGCAGGACGGTCCGCTCGGCCGAACGGGTCGCCATCGCGAGCATGGCGCACGTCGAACGGCGCGACAGCGCACGCCGTTCGGCTGGCGGGTAGATGGCGGGCACGACCGTGTCCGCGAGCGCATCCGCATACGCGGCGGAGCGGGCGAGGAGGCGGGCTTCCTCAGCGTCCAAGGCCGCGCGTCGGCGGCAGATGCTCGCGTACTCGTCCGAGAACTCAGCGAGCTGCGCGGCGTATTCGTCGCTGGCGCGGATCGCGGTGGCGGTGCTCTCGGTCATGACACCAGTCCACCATGGACCACTGACATTCCAGATGCCGAGTTCGGGCGGGTGTGGAGGCGTCTCCGTGAGCACTTCGACAAGCTCAGTGACCGGGGCTGGTCGGTGGACATGTTCGGGTCGCTGAGCTTGTCAGCCCGACGGACGCAACCCGTCCGGGGGTGATCTCCGCCGCTGCCAGCGCGACACCCGACTACCCCGCAACCCCGACGTACGCGGCTCCGAACGACGCTCCCCAGGCCCCACGCGGAGCCGCCTCGCCCGACGACCTCTCGCTGCCGCTCTCCGGCGCGACGTTGCCGCAGGCGTCCAAGCGGTACCTCCGCAAGTACGCGACCTTCTCCGGCCGTGCCTCGCGGAGCGAGTACTGGTGGGTCACGCTGTTCCTGTTCCTGGTCACGCTCATCCCGAACATCCTCCTGATCACGGGTGTCGCGATCGGTGCGTCGTCGGCTGCCGCGCAGCGCGAGGCGGTCGTGTTCGACAACAGTGCCGGCTCGCAGACCTACCACACGCAGCCCGGCATCTTCGAGATCCCGGGGGCGGCACCGCTCATCATCGTCGGCTTCGTCCTGCTGATGCTCATCGGCTTGGCGACCATCGTGCCGAGCCTGGCCCTCACCTGGGGACGACTGCACGACGCCAACTTCCCCGGCCCCTTCACCTTCTTCTCGCTCATCCCGTCGATCGGCGGCATCATCCTGCTCGTCCTCCTCCTCCTGCCCTCGAAGGCGGAAGGCCAGCGGTTCGACAAGCTGCGCTGAGTCGCAACGTGATGACCCCGACGGGCCGATGCGGATGACCTCCGCACCGGCACGTTCGGTGTCCGCTTCCGCGGGCGGTGGTCTCAGTCGGCCGTCGCGACGTCGAGGATCCAGGTGACCCCGAACCGGTCGGTGACCATGCCGAAGCCCGGGCTCCACGCGGACGCCGCGAACTCCTCGACGACGGTGCCGCCCTGGGTGAGCTTGGCCCAGAAGGCCTCGACCTCCGTGAGTGTCTCGCCGCGCACCGAGACGAAGCACGACTGCTCCGTGACGGTCGTGCCGTCTTCCCGACGCGTGGCACCTGCACCGATGAGCGAGCCGCCCGTGGCGCCCAGGCTGTCGTAGGCCATGATCCGGAACCCGTCGGCGGACTCGAGCTGTCCGAAGACGACCAGCTCCGCCCCCGGAGCGTCCTTCGGCATGCCGAAGTCCGCATAGCTGGCGATCGTCGTCTGCCCGCCGAAGACGGACTCGTAGAACGCCAGGGCCGTGCGGGCGTCGCCGCCGAAGTTCAGGTGGGTGGTGGTCGTGATGCTCATGCGTGCTCCTCGATTCGGACCGGGCTCGTCCCGGTCGAGCATCATGCTCGCGGGTGTCTAGGACAGATCGTGTCCGCTACTCGGCCTACGCTCGCATCATGTCCTCTCCCGCCTCGCGACTGCTGCAGCTGCTCTCCCTGCTCCAGGCCCGTCGGGACTGGCCGGGCGCGCTCCTCGCCGATCGACTGCGCGTCAGCCACCGCACCATCAGGCGCGACGTCGACCGCCTGCGCGAGATGGGATATCGGATCGAGGCGACCATGGGGCCGGACGGCGGGTACCGGCTCGACGCGGGGAGTGAGCTGCCCCCGCTCCTGTTCGACGACGACCAGGTGGTCGCGCTGACGGTGGCGCTCGAGACCGCCACCGTGGCGGGTGCAGGGATCGGCGAGGCGGCACTGCGAGCCCTCACCACCGTCCGACAGGTGTTGCCGTCGCGGGTCCGCCACCGGCTGGATGCTCTGGAGGTCGCGAACGTGGCCCGCGCCGGTGCCGCGCCGACGCCCACGGTCTCCTCCGAGGTGCTGCTCTCGGTGTCAGCCGCCATCCGGGACCGGCACGTGCTCCGCTTCGGCCGGGCGGTCGATGACCCGGCACCACCGCGTCGGGTGGAACCGCATCACCTCGTGCTGTCCGACGAGCGGTGGTACCTGGTGGCCTGGGACCTCGACCGCGACGCCTGGCGGATCTTCCGCGCCGACCGCATCGCGCCTCGGACGCCGACGGGTCCGCGCTTCCACCCCCGCACGGTGCCCGGGGGAGACGTGCGGGCGTTCGTCGCGGCGCGATTCAAGGGCTCGGAGCACACCGACCGATGGCCGTGCGTCGGAACCGTCCTCCTGCACCTCCCGCTGACCGCCGTGCAGCCCTTCGTCGGTGATGGAACGGCCGAGGCGGCGGGCGACGACCGCACCCGATACACCGCCGGCGCCTGGTCGTGGGTCGCGCTCGCCGCCTCGCTCAACCGGTTCGACACGGAGGTCGAGGTGGTCGGGCCCCCGGAACTGGCCGCGGCGTTCGCGGTGCTCGCCGAGCGCAACGCGGCGACGGCGACCCGCGGGGCGTCGGCGCAGCGGTGATCGTGCCGCCGTGATGACTGCGGTCAGGCGTGCAGGGCGTCGTCCGGCGGGCCGAGGCGGACGGCGGTGAACCGGACCGTGAGTCCTGCGCGGGTCGGCGCCGCGCAGAACAGCCCGGCCTCGACGTCGGCGGCCGGGTCGAGGTGCGCCACCCGGACCAATCGCCAGTCGTCGTCGTCCACCCGCGCGCGCACGGTCACCGCATCGCCGTCCCGGCTCGCGCGGACGGTCACCGGGCGTCCGAGCCAGTCGGGGACGGGTGCGACCGACCAGTCGGAGGTGCCGTGCGTGACGACCGCGCCGAGCTGCGCGACCCCGTCCGACACCTCGACGCCCGCCTTGATCCAGTTCGTCTCGGACACCCGCAGGAACACCCCGGCCTGATCGAACTGCTCGGAGCCGTCGAGGACGAACGTCACCTCGACGGCCCCGCGGTGTGGCATCGGGGCGACCAGGGCGTGCTCCGTGTCGTGGACGAAGCCGTAGGAGGTGTGCCGCCAGGCGTCACTGCCCTCGACGGCGGTGACGAGCAGGGAACCGTCGGGCTCCGTCGTCACCGCCGCGGGGGCCGTCGTCCATCGTCCGTGCTCGTTCAGGTGTTGGAGATCCATCCGTCCATCCTGACGGACGAACCAGCGCGCTCGCCTAGATCGCCGTACCGAACTCGCGGATCGTGATCCCTGAGACGGTCAGTGGTCCGCCGTCGGCGTAGAACGAGATCCCCGTGTCGCCCTCGGCGAAGTGCACCTGCTGCGACAGGACCGTGTGGCCGGCGTTGACGAAGACCTCGACGCTCTGCGTGTCGACGAAGACCCGCAGGTGGACCGAACGAGCAGCCGCGTCGATCGGCGCTGCGGCTCGCGTGTACGGCTGCAGTGAGAAGCCGGCCTGGTCGGACGGGGCACGATCGACGTAGAGCTCGGCCCCGGCCTTCCCGACGTTGGTGTGCCGGGAGCCGTCCGCCGAACGCCCGACGGAGAGACCGACATTGGTCGCGGTGTCCCACGTGAGGTCGAGCTCGATCTCGTACGCCCGGCCACTCCAGGGCAGGACGGCGCTCCCGGTGACCGTCTGGTCGGGGAGGGGGAGGGTTGCGGTCGCATACCCCGAGAGGGCCTCGACGGGCGAGCTGAGCAGGCTGTACCGACCACCTGACTGGGCCTCGAGTCGCAGCTCCCGGACGATCGAGTTCTGACCGTTGTAGCCGTCCGAGGCGTCGGTGGGGACGTCGCGGTTCGCGTACTTCCAGTTGTTCATCCAGGCGATCGCCAGCCGGCGGTCATCGGGTGACTCCGCCTTCGGCCAGGTGACCGCGGCATACCAGTCCCAACCCCAGTCGAGCCACTGCGGGGTGAGGTCGTCAGCCGTGAACCGCGTCCCGTCCCAGGTGCCCGTCCAGTAGGCGTAGGTCATCGGCAGGCCGATCGAGTAGGCGTCCATGCTGGCGCCCAACACCCAGTGCCAGCTGCCGTCGCCCGCTCGCATCTGGAACAGGTCGGGGCATTCGATGCCGCCGAGGTCGTGGTTCGGGTAGTCGAAGTTGTGCTGCAACTGCCAGTCGACCAGGTTCGTCGAGGTGTAGAAGGCCGCATACCGTGCACGGCCGATGACGCAGACCCACTCGCTCCTGGCCGCGTCCCAGTGCACCTTCGGGTCCCGGAACCACTCGGCGTTGTCGATCTCCGCCGCGGTCTGGGCCGTGCGTCCGTCGGTGTTCACGATCACCGGATCGGGCCGCATCGTGAACGTGAACCCGCCGTCCGTCGACCAGTAGAGGTACTGCTCCTGGTACTTCCGGACCCCGTCCGTGGGCTGCGTGGCGAGGGCGATGACCGCCCCGGCACCGTAGCCCGCCGTGTTCGCAGTGTCCACGACGGCGGATCCCGACCACACCGGGAAGTCCGGCTGCAGCGGCATGACCGTCCCGTGGTGGGTGAAGGCGACGCCGTCGGTCGTCGTCGCGTGATCCCAACCACCCGGGCCGTTGTTCTGACCGGAGTGCAGGTAGTACAGCTGGTACGCGCCGTTCGTGAACACCGGTCGTTGCGGGTCGCAGAGCCACCCCGACGGCGGCGTCATGTGGAACACCGAGCGGAGCGAGGCCTGCGCCTGCGCGTTGGTCGTCGCTTGAGCGGCCTGGGCCGTGAGCGGAGCCCCGGTGCTCGCGAACAGCGCGAGTGCCCCGAGGCCTGCGCCCTGGAGGATCGTCCGTCTGGAGAGGTCGTGCGTCATTGCGGTTCCTTTCGTCGGTGCTGCGGGCGCGCCGAAGGCACCCGTGGCGGGATGGAGCTGGATCGTGCGGGTGGAGGGGGGTCAGGCAAACGCGTGCGCCTGATCGACGACGGACGCCCGGTCGAGCACGGATGCCCGGTGGAGGACGGCGACGGTCACCGAGACGGGGCTGGCGCGTTCGCTCGCGAGGGTGAGCCGGGGTCGTCCGCTCCCGAGGAGGACGAGGTCGGAGACGGTGGCGAGACCACCGTCGACGAACAGCTCGAGCAGTGGGCCGTCGAGGCTGAGGAGGAGCCGGCCCGGCCGGTCGCCGGCGAGCGGGACGATGCTCGTGGAGGCGAAGTCGGGGTGCACCGTGTCCATGGCGCCGCCCGACCGGGTGACGGAGAGTGTCGCCGCCGCCGGATCGTGGACGATGGCGACCTCACCGTCGGTGTCAGCCGTCAGCCGGAGCCGCAGCTCGCCCGTCACCGACGGATCCCAGCCCAGCTCGACCACGCCAAAGCCGTCGAGCGCCAGGTCGACGGCGACGGCGGACAGGGCGACGGTCGTCGGGTCGATCGCGGCCAGCCGTTCCGTCACGAAGGCCGGCGGCTCCTGCACGAGTCGCGGCTCGCCGTCGACGGTGGTCAGCGAGAGCCGTCTGGGGAGCGACATCGCACCCCGCCACGGCGAGGCGGGGAGGTCGGCGGCGTAGCGCCAGTTGCCCATCCAGCCGAGGATGACCGCTTCGCCGCCTGGAGCGCTGTCGAAGCCGACCGCCGCGTAGAAGTCCCGGCCGTGGTCGAGCCGCCGCAACTCGGACCGCTCAGGGGTGAACGCCGTGCCGTCGAAGTCGCCGACGAGGTAGCTCATCGACGATCCGTCCGGGTCCTGCGCGTCACCGACCGGATTGGTGCTGAGGAGCAGCACCCACCGGGTCTCCTCCGGGCGACCGTCGACGGCGAGCGGGATGAGGTCGGGGCACTCCCACACGACGCCGGTGGGACCGACCGGACCGAAGGTGCTGACGTGCTCCCAGGCGCGGAGGTCGGCGGAGGAGTACACGAGGACCTGCCGCTCCACGGCTTCCACGGTGAGCATGATCCATCGGAAGCCGTCGGCGTCCTCGTATCGGATGATCTTCGGGTCGCGGAACGCGTGCGAACCGCGGTCGATGATCGGGTTGGCCGGGTCGCGCTGCCAGGTCAATCCGTCATCGTCGCTGGTCGCGCGGGACTGCGCCTGCCGGCCGTCCGCGGACACGCTCGTGTAATACGCCGTGAGCGGTCCGTCGGGCCCCGCGGCGACCGCGGATCCCGAGTACACCTGTTCCTCGGCGGTGAACCGCAGGGCGACGGGGAGCTCGTCCCAGTGCTGCAGGTCGACGCTCGTCGCATGACCCCAGCTCATGTTGCCCCAGTCGCTGCCCTCCGGGTTGTACTGGAAGAACGCGTGCCAGCGCCCACGGTGGAAGACCAACCCGTTCGGGTCGTTCATCCAGTTGCGCTCCGGTGTCAGGTGGAAGCCGGGCCTCGGGAGGATGTTCGGTTCGTCGTGCATGGCCGCGCCCTCAGACGGAGTGCCGCGGGACGGCCGGGCAGGCGATGAGCTGCGGCCCGGTGGACGGCGTGGCGTCGAGGCCGAGCAGCCGACGGACACCGGCCGCTCCGAGCTCGTAGTGGGGGAGGGCGACCGTCGACAGCGGCGGCCGGAGATGGGCGGCGATCACGTCCTGGTTGTCGAACCCCATGACCGCCATGTCGTCGGGGATCCGCAGTCCGCGTTCCCGCAGCCCGTCGTAGAGCCCCATGGCCACGCGGTCGTTGTGGCAGAACACCGCGGTGGCGCCCGAGTCGACGACCTCGGCGGTCGCCGCGTACCCGCCCTCCTGCTCCGGTGAGGCCGGGAAGACGAGGGCGTCGTCGAACGCGACCCCCGCGGCCTGCAGCGCCGCGCGGTATCCGGCGAGCCGTCCGGTCTGTGCCGGTGAGGGCGTCGTGGTGTTGACGAACGCGATCCGCCGGTGGCCGGCCGCGAGCAGCGCCTCGGTCGCGGTCCGTCCGCCCTGCTCCTCGTCGGGGACGACGGCCGGGAGCCCGCTGCCCTGGGCGAAGCAGTCGACGAGCACGGTGTCGGTCTGGAGGAGCGCCTCCGGCACGGTGATCTCGTGGTGGAACCAGGTCGAGTACAGGATCCCGCGGACCTGGTGCTCCAGCATCATCGCGATCGCCTCGTCCTCGGCGGCCGTGTTGCCGTCGGTGTTGGCCACGAGGAGGACGTAGCCGTGACGCCACGCCTCGTCCTGGGCGCCGTGGATGATCTGGCCGGCGAACGGGGTCGTCGCGATCGCGTCGGCGACGAGGCCGATGAAGCGGGAGTGCCCCTGGGACAGCGTCTTCGCGAGGGCGTTCGGCCGGTAGCCGAGCTCGGCCACCGCCTCGTGCACCCGGCGCTTGGCGTCCTCGCCGATCCGCGACCCCGGCTTGTCGTTGACGACGTGCGAGACCGTCGCGACGGAGACACCGGCAGCCTTCGCGACGTCGCGCATCGTGATGCCCGAGGTGTTCTTCGGGTGGTCTGCGCCGGGCTTCGGCTGGTCGGTGCTGCTCATCCCTTGGTCGCTCCGCTCTCGAGGCCGCTGATCATCGCTTTGTTCAACACGAGGAACACCAGCAGCAACGGTGTGACCGTGACGCAGACGGCGGCGAACGTCGCCGTCCAATCAGTGTTCCCCATCGCCCCGATGTAGTTCTGCAGGCCGAGCGGGATGGTCTTCAATCCGTCCGAGAGCACGAAGGTGTTCGCGAAGATGAAGTCGTTCCAGATGAAGATGCTGTTGACGAGCACGACCGTGATGATCGTGTTGACCGAGAGCGGGAACGTGATCTGGCCGAAGATCCGGTACGGGCCCGCCCCGTCGAGCGACGCTGCCTCGTACATCTCCCTCGGGATGTACTCGTAGAAGGAGGAGAACAGGTAGACCGCCATCGGCAGGGCGAACGCCGCCAGCGGGATGATCATCGACAGGTGGGTGTCGAGTAGGCCGACCTGCGAGTAGTCGATGAACAGGGGGACGAGCGCGATCTGCACGGGCACGATGATGCCGAGCAGGAACAGGCCGCGGACGAGCCCGCTGAACCGGAAGCCGAGGACCTGGAGCGCGTACGCCGCCATCATGCCGGCGATGACGATCAGGGCACTCGACCCGAGCGTGACGATCAGGCTGTTGACGATGTTCAGCCCGAGGTTGCCGGTCGAGAACGCCCGCGCATAGTTGTCGAGGGTCCACTCGGACGGCAGCGCGAAGGGGTTGCCGCCGGCGAAGTCCGCCGCCGTCCGGAAACTCGTGAGCAGCAACCAGACGAGTGGGTAGACCTGGACGAGCACGATCGCGACGACGGTCACGGTGAGGATCGTCCGCTGCGCCCGCACGCGTGGGGTGTGCCGCGGTTTCCGCTTCGGTGCCGGTGCCGCCGCGGGCGCGACGCGTTCGGTCGGCCGGGCGGGGAGGGTGGCGGTCATGACTTGTCCTTCCGTCGGAGCAGCAGGAAGATGAGGCCCACGGCGACGAGGCATTCGACGACGATGAACATGGAGATCGCGCTGGCGTAGCCGTAGTCGGTGTGGACGAACGCCGTCTTGTACATGTACGTGGTCAGCAGCTCGGACGACTGACCGGGCCCGCCGTTCGTCAGCAGGTACGGGATGTCGAAGCCGCGGAGGGCGAAGGTCGTCGCCATGACCGTCGTCGTGATCCACACCGGCCGGATGTAGGGGAAGCGGATCCGCCAGAAGATCTGCCACCAGGACGCGCCGTCCAGCCGCGCGGCCTCCTCGAGGTCGCGCGGCACGGCCATGAGGGCGGCGTAGATGATGAGCATGTACAGCCCGGTGAAGCGCCAGCCCTCCGGGATCGACACGGCCGCGAGGACGGTCTGCACGTTGGACAGCCAGGCCGTCTGGAGGTCACCGAGACCGATCCACGCGAGCAGCTGGTTGATCAGCCCGACCGGTTCCAGCGCGTACAGCCGCTGGAACAGGATGGCGATCGCGACCGTCGAGATGACCGCCGGCAGGAGGTAGAGCGTCTTGACGAGCTCGCGAGCCCGGGGGAGGGCGGTGAGTAGTCCGGCGACGAGGAGCGCCCCTCCGAGCTGGAGCACCAGGCAGATGGCGAGGTAGCCGAGCGCGTTGCCGAACGAGGTCCAGAAGACGTCGTCACGGGTGAGCATCTTGACGTAGTTGTCGAGTCCGACGAACGCCATGTCGGTGATGCCGTCCCACGAGAAGAGGCTGAGGAACAGCGACTGCACGATCGGCAGGAGCACGGCGATGCCGTAGAGGACGAGCGGCGGCACCAGGAACACGAGCACCGACAGCGTCGACCGGCGGGGCAGCATGGACGTGGACATCGGCTTCCGCCGCCGCGGTGGGCGGGCCGGTGCCGCGCCCACCGCGGTCTGGGTGAGCTCAGTCATCGACGTTCTCCGTCAGGGCGGCGTCCATGGTCGCGATGAACTCGTCCGGCGTGATGTCGCCCTGCACGAGCAGGGTCAGTTCCTGCTGGAGTCGGGTGTTCGTGGCCGGGTCGAGCTGGGTGTCCCAAGGCATGGCGATCGCCGGTCCGACGCCGTCGGCCTGCGCCACGGAGCTCGCGTACAGTTCGGTCGCGCTCGCGGGGACGGTCGTCTGCGCGGAGGTCGTCGGCGACAGTGCGCCCGTCGCGGCGTAGAGGTCCGGGTACCGCTCGAGGGCGAAGGCGAGGAAGTCGCGGACGAGCGGGTCGTACGTCTTCGCGTTCACCGCCATGCCGATGCCGGAGGGGGTCACGTACTCGTTGTCGGCGGTGACGGCGTTGTCGATGGTCGGCAGGGTGAAGGTGCCGACCGCGTCACGGACGCCGGGGTCGAGCGCATCCGTCGCGAGGTTCGAGAGCTCCCACGTGCCGATGTTGTAGACCGCTGCCTTGCCCGAGGTGAAGAGCGCTTGGGCGTCCGCGTAGCCGGTCGAGGAGAAGCCCTCCTGGAAGCAGCCGGCCTGCCCGAGGTCGTACAGCCACTCGGCCGCGGCCTTCCCGGCGGGGTCGGAGAAGGAGGCCTTGCCGGCCTTCAGATCCTGGATGTACTCGGGACCCGCCATCCGGAACGGGTAGTAGGCCATGTAGCGTTCGAGCGGCCACTGGTCTTGACCGTCGAGCGCGATCGGGGTGACGCCCTTGGCGCGGAGCGCCTTGCACATGGCGGGGAAGTCGTCGAGCGTGGCCGGGACGGTGACACCGGCGTCCGCGAGGAGGGAACGGTTGTACCAGAAGAACTCCAGCTGGAACTCGAACGGCACCATGTACAGCGAGCCGTCGTCGAACCGCTGGTAGTTGAGCGCCGCCTCGCGGTAGGAGTCGGCGAGACCGAGGTCCTCGAGGAGCAGGTCGACGTCGACCATCCGGCCCTGCTTCGCGAGCTTCTGGGCGAACGGAGTCGCGTCGGTGTCGAAGAGCTCGGGGAGTTTGTTCGCGGCCGCGAGGGTCTCGTACTTCTGGATGTAGGACGGGCGGTCGGGCGTGGTGATGAGGTTGAGCGAGAAGCCGGGGTGGTCCTTCGCGTACTCGTCGGCGATCTGCTCCATCGCGGTGATCACGCCGCCGTCGGCCGGGCGGGAGAGCAGCCAGGAGATCTCGCGGGGGACGATGTCGCCTTTCGGGTCGACGTCGGTCGGGTCCGTGGCGCTCGATCCGCCGGCGCAGCCGGAGAGGGCGAGCGCTGACGCGGCGACGAGGGACACGAAGGCGGTGCTGCGGGTGCGGCGCATGGTGCGTGTGCGTGCGGTGGTTGGCATGGTCGGAATCTCCGTTGATCGATCACAGGTGGGTGCGGGTGTGCGGGTGTGCGGGGCGGTGCAGCTGGGCGGTGCAGGAGGGCGGAGCGTGGTGTCGGGATCAGGACGCGGTGCTGGTGGCGAGTCGGCGCGATGTCGCGCGGTCGTCGTCGAGGTCGGCGTCACGACGTTCCAAGAGGGTGCACTCCTCGACGGTGACGGTCCCTTCGCCGACGAAGACGCCGATGCGCCCGGTCGGCCGGTCGTAGAGGCGCGTGCTGAGGACGACCGTGTCGTCGACGGTGGCGACGCAGAGGTCGCCGTCGACGATCACCTCGAGCTCGTGCCGTCCGGGGGCGAGGTGGCAGGGGCGTTCGAGTTCGACGGCGAACGGGACGTCCCCCGAGATCTGCCACTGCTCCGTGCCGGTGCTGGAGCGCGGCCAGCGGTCGAAGACGAGGCGGTCGCGCTTCGGCTCCAGGCGGAGGACGTAGCCCTCGTCGCCGTCGGCGCTCGCACGGAGGAGGACGCCGCACTCGGTCGTGCCGGGGGCGATGTCGAACCGGGTGACGAGTCGGAAGGAATCCGGTGCGTCGGCCGCCGACAGGGTGTCGGCATAGCCGTCAGGAGCGCTGAGCACCGTGCCCGAGGGGACGACGGTGTCGTTCGGCTCCCCGGTGGGTGCGAAGGTGTCACGCAATTCGGTCGGCGGATGGAAGGCGAGGGTGCCGTCGGTACGCTGCTCGGCTTCCAGGACCGACATGGTGCCGGCCCACTGCCAGGCACCCGCATCCCGGGCTCCGTCGCGGGAGGCGATCCAGCCGAAGAAGAACCGGCGTCCGTCGCGGGCGGCGGATTTCGCCGCGTAGTAGGCGCGACCGTCGAGCGTGTCGTGCTCGGGGACGAGCCAGGGGCCGTGCAGCGTGCGGGACATCCGGTACCGCGTCGTGAACGATTCGCTGAACTCGGAGTACACGAGGTACCACCAGTCGCCCCACTGGAAGACTTCGGGGCACTCGTGGGCGATGTAGCGGCGGGGGTTCCAGAACGGCTCGACGGGTTCCCAGGTGGAGAGGTCGGTGGAGGTGCACTGGGCGATCACGCCTCGGCGGCGCTCGGGCCCGTCGGCGTGGCGGGCGGTGATGAGCATCCGCCAGAGCGCGGCGTCCTCGTCCCAGAACACGAACGGGTCGCGCCAGTCGGCGGTCTCGTACCCGGCGGTGGCGCCGAAGGTATCGGCCTCGAGGCGGTCCCAGGTGCGCATGCCGTCGGTGCTGATGGCGTGCATGACGAGCTGGAGTGCCTGGCCGTCCGCCCCGAGGTGGTCAGGGTTGTGGCCGGTGTAGAAGACGTGATGGGTGCCGTCCTCGGCGAGGACGACGCTGCCGGTGTAGACGTTGAAGTCGGATGCCGTCGGGCCGCCGGAGGGCAGGGCCACCCCCTCGTCGTGGAAGTCGACCAGGTTCTCGGTCGTGGCGAGGTGCCAGGGCATCCCGATCTTCGGCACGCGACGCGACTCGTGCAGGTAGAGCAGGTGGAAGACACCGTCCTCTTGCCACGGGATGACGTCTCCGACCCATGCGCCGTTCGGCTGGTGGAACCCTCGTTGGTTCATGACGTCCTCTGCGGTGAGTGGTTAATCGGTTACGCAGTTACCGTAGCGGGACCTCAAGAGGGTGGTCAAGCGGTTAAGCAAAGTTAAGCAACTCGCCCTCGACGAGCCCTGCTCCGGAGGTCGCGAAGTCGTTCGACGTCGGCTTATCTGGCGGGCTCGACGCCGGCGCGAAGTTCGCCCAGGACGACGTCCGCAATCCCTGTCACGTGTGTCGCGTAGCGGTCGACGAGTAGCCCGCGCATGCCGGCCGACCGGGCGCCGTCGACGTCGTGCGCCTGATGGTCGCCGACGAACAGACACTCCTCTGGCGCAACACCCAACCGTGTAGCGAGGATGGCGAACGCCTGGGGATCCGGTTTCTGCACGCCGAGGTGTTCGGAGATGCACACCGTGTCGAGCCCGTCGAACAGATCGGTCCGGTGCAGCTTGTCGAGTTGCTGTGCCCGTGCTCCGTTCGTGAGGAGGCCGACACGGTAGCCGCTGGCACGCAGGCGGTCGATCAGCGCTCGGCTGTCCGGAAATGCGCGCCATGACTGTCGGTAGGCCTGGAGATAACGGTCGAACAGCGCGTCCAGCCCGGCATCGTCCGTCGGCAGCGTGATGCCCAGTGCTGGCAGTGCCGCCCGCAGTCGCTGTCGCCGCTGTTCCTCGAACCCGATCTCCCCGGAGCGCCACCGTTCGAACTGGATGTCCTCGGCAGTGAACCAGGACTCGAGGGCTCCTGGCGACGGCTCGACGCCCAGCGATCGGAGGAAGTGGTGCACCCCGTCGCGGGCGGAGCCGCGGTGGTCGAACAGGGTGCCGTCGAGGTCGAAGCCGACTGCCCGAAGCGTGCGCACCTGCCAACGGTAACGACATCCGTCCCGGCCGCCAAGTGCCGACGCGCCGCGCGCATCTCAGCTTGCCTCGTGGGAGATTCGAACGTATGTTCGATACATGACCCGCCCTCGTCCGATCCGACTCGACCACAACACGTGGCTCGTCATGCGGAACGACCCGGTCATCCCGAAGGCGGTCATCGAACGACGGCGCGACCGGTCGGGGTCCGACGCCTACTTCGTCATCGCGTGGGACATCGATCCGACGAAACGCGTGCTCATGAGCGTGCAACCCAGCCTCGAACAGGCCGACGCGCTCGTCCGCTACGACGTCCTCCGCACCTCGTCCGATCGCGACGGCCCACCGAACGGCCTCAAAGCCACCCCGCGTTGACGGTCCGATCCGACGCCCGGCGCGGCCGACACCACCCTGTCGGCCGCGCCGCGCGAGGAGTAGCGTTCCCGCATGGCGATCGACGCGAAGCTGCTCGACTGGATGCTCGACTCCGACCCGGCCCTCCGCTGGCAGGTCGAACGAGACCTCGCGGGGGCGCCGCCCGAGGTGTGGGAGGCGACTCGGGCGAGCATCCCCTCCACCGGGTTCGGCGCGGCACTCCTCGCTCATCAGGACCCGGACGGGCAGTGGGCGGGCGGCGCGTTCTTCCCGGCCGGCTTCTTCGACAGCCCCGAGGTCGAACAACCCGGCCAGCCCTGGGTCGCGACCACCTGGGCGCTGCACGACCTCCGAGAGTGGGGTGTCGACGCCGCAGCCCTCACCGACACAGCATCACGCCTGGCGGCCAACAGTCGCTGGGATTACGACGACCTGCCCTACTGGAGCGGCGAGGTCGACGTCTGCATCAACGCGTTCACCCTCGCGAGCGGCGCCTGGCTCGGCGTGGACGTGACCCAGCTGGCCGCCTGGTTCACCACCCACCGCCTCGACGACGGCGGCTGGAACTGCGAGGCGGAGGAGGGTGACTCCGTCCGTTCCTCCTTCCACTCCACCCTCAACGCCGTCCACGGACTCCTCGCGTACGAGACGATCACCGGTGACACGAGCGTGCGCGAAACCCGCCACGGCGGCGAGGAGTACCTCCTGTCACGGCAGCTGCTCAATCGGGCGACCACCGGCGAGCGGGTCGGCGGTTTCGTCGAGCACTTCGTCTACCCGAACCGCTATCGCTACAGCGCCCTCGTCGCCCTCGACCACTTCCGTGCCGTGTCCATCGCCGAGGGGACCCCGTCGGACCCTCGACTCGCGGACGCCGTCGAACTCGTCCACCGTGCACGGCAAGCCGACGGCACCTGGCTGCAGGGGGCGCGTCTGCCCGGTCGGGTCTGGTTCGACGTCGACGTGCCCGAGGGGGAGCCGTCACGCTGGCTGACCCTCATCGGTTCCCGGGTGCTCGCCTGGTGGGATGAAGCCGGCTCGGCAACCGCCCAGCAGACCCATGGACGAGGGATGGACGGCTCATAGGAAGCCCATAGCCTCCGCGCCGAGGCTCGTCCCACGACCGATCGAGACCACCGATCGCAGACGACGGCGAGGCGCACCATGAGCGGGATCCCGGAACCCGAGACCACCCCGGACGGCCCGGCTTACGAGGGCCGCCTGCTGGACCGCGCCGACGAGGAGGTCGTCGACCAGGGTGTCGCGTTCGACCTCGGAACCCTCGTCAGCCGGCGCACGATCCTGAGCCTCGTGGGCGCCGGGGTCGGGGCCGTCGCGCTCGCCGCCTGCTCCACCGGGGCGTCCGGCAGCAGCAGCACGAGCACCGGTGCCGCGAGTTCGGGCACGAGCACCGCGAGCGCGACCGGCGACCTCCCCGCCGGCGAGGTCCCCGACGAGACCGCGGGCCCCTACCCGGGCGACGGCTCGAACGGCGCCGACGTGCTGGAGGAGTCCGGCATCGTCCGCAGCGACATCCGGTCGAGTATCGGGTCCGGCACCACCGCGAGCGGGGTCCCCATGGCCCTCTCGCTCACCATCCTCGACATGGCGAACGGTGACGCCCCGTTCGCCGACGTCGCCGTGTACGTCTGGCACTGCGACGCGTCGGGCGGCTACTCGATGTACTCCGACGGGATCGAGGACGAGACCTACCTCCGCGGCGTCCAGGTCGCCGACAGCTCGGGGACCGTCTCGTACACCTCGATCTTCCCGGCCTGCTACTCGGGCCGGTGGCCGCACATCCATTTCGAGGTGTATCCCACGGTGAACGACATCTCCGACTCGGCGAACGCCATCGCGACCTCCCAGGTCGCCCTCCCGCAGGCGGCGTGCGACACCGTCTACGCGTCGTCCGGCTACGACGGGTCGAGCGCGAACCTCGCCCAGGTGAGCCTCGACGCCGACAACGTCTTCGGCGACGACGGCGGTGCCCTGCAGCTCGCGACGGTGACGGGCGACGCGACCTCCGGGTACCAGGTGGCGCTCACCGTCCGGGTGGACACCACGACGACCCCGACCGCCGGTGCGGGTGGTCGTGGAGGGACGCCGCCGAGCTCGCGATGACCCGGGGCACCACAGGTTCCCATAGCGCACGACATGACGAAGCGGGGCGGATGCGCACTGCGCACCCGCCCCGCTCGTCGTCGCCGAACCCGCTAGCCGGCGGGCGTCGTGACGCGCCCGTCCTGGCCGTCCGCCGCAGGGGACGAACCGGCGGGCGGCAGGATGTCGAGCGGCATCGTGTGGGTGTCGATGAGCGGGTTGTCGTCCTGCCCCTTCACGAGTTCCACCGCCTCGGCCTTCGTCTCGACGGTCGGCACCGAGCCGATCAGCGGACGACGAGCCGTCTCCCGCATGGTGAGCACACCGACGCCGGCGACCGCGGCGAAGAACATGATGTAGAACGCCGGCATGAAGGTGTTGCCCGTCAGCTGGATGAGGAACTCGCTGAACAGCGGCGTCGTCCCGCCGAACAAGGAGACCGACAGGTTGTACGCGATCGCCATGGCACCGAAGCGGGACGCCGTCGGGAAGAACGCCGGCAGCGAGGCTGCGGACGGTCCGGCCCACAGGGCGACGGGGGCGGCGACCATGAACAGCGCGATGAAGATCGCCCAGATCTCGCCGATCTGCATGACCGCGAACGCCGGCACCATGAGCACGAGGGTCGCACCGACGGCCATGAGGTACACCGGCTTGCGGCCGACCTTGTCGGACAGGCGGCCGACGAGCGGCAGGCAGGCGGACATGATGAGCAGCACCGGGATGGTGGCCACCGCGGCCGTCAGGTTGGAGACGCCGACGTCCTTCTCGAGGTAGGTCGGCATGTAGCTCGTGAGGGCGTACCCGGCGGTGTTCGTCGCGGCGACGATCGCCATCGCGATGAGGATCTGCCGCCAGAAGTGACGGAAGATCCCGAAGATCCCCTGACGGGCCATCGGGTCGGCGTGCTCCGCCTCGATCCCACCGGCGGTCTCGGCGACCTCGTAGGCCGGGGTCTCGGGGATCTTGAGGCGGAACCACACCGCGACGGCACCGAGCGGCAGGGCGATGAGGAACGGGACGCGCCAACCGAACTCGGTCATGGCGTCCGGCCCGGCGAGGCCCTCCGCGATCAGGGTGGTGAGGGCGACGGTTCCGGCACCGGCCGCGAAGCCGACGTACGAGCCGACGTCGAGCCAGGACGCCCAGAAGCCACGGCGGCGGTCAGGGGAGAACTCGGCGACGTAGGTGGAGGCGCCGGCGTACTCACCACCGGTCGAGAAGCCCTGGATCATCTTGAGCAGGTAGAGCGGCGCGATGGCCCACAGACCGATCTGCGCGGCCGTCGGCAGCACACCGATGAGCGCGGTGGCCGCAGCCATCATCGACATCGTGAGGAAGAGGATCTTCTTCCGGCCGATCTTGTCGCCGAGCGGCCCGAGCACCAGGCCACCGAGCGGACGGACGAGGAACGACACGGCGAAGCCGAACAGGGTGACGAGGATGCCGGCTTCAGGCGGCAGACCCTCGGTGAAGACGACGGTCATGGTGACGGCGAGGTAGCCGTAGATGCCGAAGTCGAACCACTCCATGAAGTTGCCGACCACGGTGCCCGAGATGGCGGTGCGGATGCGCGACCGCTTCACGACGAGGACGTCGTCGACGCGGAGGCGCCTGGTCTTGCGGGCCGGCTTCCGGCCGGGTTTCGGTGCGGGGGTTGCGGGGGACGATGATGCAGTGTTGTCGGTGGAGTTCACAAGCAGTACTCGTTTCCTGACAGTCGTGTTGAATCATTCGGCACTCGCGGAATCGCTCAGTGCCCGAGAAATGCCGGAGGATCGCCATGCTGCACTGGCACGGAGCTCGGGGGAGCTGCACGTCGGGTGGCGGTTCGTTCGGGTGCGAACGCGTCCTCTCGGCTCTGGACGGGTATAGACAATACCAGGTGTTCAGTGCCACCCCTCCCGGCGGCGGTGGGGGCACAATGGGCTGCATGGACCTGAGGCAGCGCTCGTGGACGATCGACGGCGGTCTCGGGACGCTCCTCGAGGCGCGCGGTCACGACCTCTCCGACGCGCTCTGGAGTGCGCGGTTGCTCGTCGACGAGCCAGCCGCGATTCAAGGCGCTCACCAGGAGTTCTTCACCGCCGGTGCGCAGATCGCGATCACCGCCTCGTACCAGGTCGGTTTCGAGGCGTTCGAGCGCATCGGCTTCACCGCCTCGGACACGGAACGGCTCCTGCGGTCGAGCGTGGATCTCGCGTGTCGGGCACGCGACACGCGGACACCGTCGGACGGCTCGGACCGCCTCCTCGTCGCGGCCTCCGTCGGCCCGTACGGTGCGACCCTCGGTGACGGCTCCGAATACCGGGGCGACAGCGGCCTCACGCGAGTGGAACTGCGCCGGTGGCACGAACGGAGAGTGACGGTCCTCGCCGACGCCGGACCGGATCTGCTGGCCCTCGAGACCATCCCGTCCCTCGATGAGGCGACGGCGCTCGCCGAGCTCGTGCGCGGCTCCGGGGTGCCGGCGTGGTTGTCGTTCACGGTCGAGGGCGGCCGCCTGCGGTCCGGTGAGCCGATGGAGGAGGGCTTCCGGGTGGTCGACGACATCGACGAGTTCCAGGCCGTCGGGGTCAACTGCACGCACCCTGACGAGGTCCTCCCGGCGATCGTGGCGGCGCGTTCGGTCACGGACAAGGCGGTCGTGGTCTATCCCAACTCCGGCGAGCGGTGGGACGGTCGTGCCAGGGTGTGGCGGGGCGAGTCGGGTACCGCGCAGGTGGAGGCCTGGACCGCTGCCGGCGCGACCATCGTCGGCGGGTGCTGTCGGGTCATGCCGCAGCGGATCGCCGAGATCCGTGCCAGCGTCGACGCGCCGGGTGCACCACGCTGACTAGAAGTGCAGCACGGAGCGGATGGCGAGCACGGCCCCGGCCCGCGCCCACTCGGTGAACTCGAACGGCTGGATGTCGAGCGGGACCGGGTGCTCGCTCGGCAGTCGCACGTCCTCGATCGAACGGTCGATGCTCGCGCCCGCCAGTTCGACCACGGCGAGTCCTTCGCCGGTGAGGACGATCTTCTCCGGGTCGAGCCCGTTGAGGATGGTGCCGATGAGCACGCCGAGCGCGCGGCCGGCGTCGTCGAACGCCCGTTGTGCGGCCGGGTCTCCGCCCCGCGCGAGTTCGACGGCGCCCGCGTAGTCGAGGCCGTCGACGCCGACGGCCTCCACGATCGCCTCGCTCGGGAGGTAGGCGCTCGCGCAGCCCCGATGCCCCTGGCCGCAGCTGGGGCCGGTGGAGTCGACGATGAGGTGGTCGAGCCGTCCGGCGCGGCCATGGTGGCCGGTCACGACGACGCCGTCGACCACGAGCCCCGAACCGATGCCGGCACCCACCGTCACGACGGCGAGGGAGTCGCAGCCGGCCCCGGCCCCGAACCAGTGTTCGGCGGCGGTGAGGGCACGCACGTCGTTGTCGGCGGTGACCGGGATGCCGAGGCGTGCGCTGAGGAGTTCGGCGAGCGCGACGTCCTGCCACTGCAGGAAGAAGGAGACCACGACGATCTGCCGCCCGTCGACGCGGGCGAAGTCGCCGGCGAGACAGACGCCGGCCGCGTGGATGTCGTCGAACTCCTCGGCGAACCGGGCGTGGATCGCCACCAGTTGGTCGATCGTGTCCTCGACGGAGGTCGAGATCAGCGGCTCCTCGACCGAGGCGACGATCTGCGCACCGAGGTCGGTGACGACCGCGAAGACCGCGTCGCCGGTGAGCTTGATCCCGAGGAAGTGGTGGGCGTCGTGGCGGACGACGAGCAGCTCGCTCGGTCGGCCCATGGCGCCGCGCAGGGCGACCTCGCCCTCGGAGATCATCGAGTGCTCCATGAGGACCCTGGTGGCGCGGGTGAGGCTCGCCCGGGAGACACCGAGCCGCCGGGCGATCTCGGCGCGGGGGAGCGGACCGTGAATGAGGAGTTCGCGCAGGGCGCCGCGTTCGGCGTCCGGGAGGTACGGCCAGGAGGGCGTGTCCGGTGCGGTGACGTGGGGGTCCGTCACGGGTCCTCGCTTCCTCATCGATGCCGACATCGGGAGCCTATCGTTCTGGCCGCGCTTGACGGACTTTCTAAACTTAGGTAATAAAGTAGCAGATGGGAGACCGACCGTCCCCCACACGCCGACGACGCAAGGATGCTCATGGCCCACTTCCCACTCCACAGCGCATGGACCGTCACCGCCGTCTCCGGACCGGTGCCGGACGATGTCCGAGACCGTCGGATCCCCGCGACCGTCCCTGGATGCGCCCATCTCGACCTCCTGGCCGCTGGACTCATCGCCGACCCCTTCGACGCCGACAACGAGGCGGCCCAGCAGTGGATCGGCGACACCGTGTGGCGGTACGAGACCACCTTCGACTGGCAGGACGACGGCTCCGACCGGCACGACCTCGTCGCGGAGGGCCTCGACACGGTCGCCACCATCGAGGTGAACGGCACCGTGGTCGGGCACACGGAGAACCAGCACCGGAGCCACCGGTTCGACGTTGGAGCGTTGCTCGTGGCCGGTGCGAACCGGTTGACGATCATGTTCGCCGCTCCCGTGCCCGAGGCCGAGGCCCGCTCTGCCGCGCATGGGCCGCGCCCGCACGTCAACCACCACCCCTACAACGCGCTCCGCAAGGCGGCGTTCAACTTCGGTTGGGACTGGGGCGTCGACGCGGCGACGAGCGGGGTCTGGAGGCCGATCGGGATCGAGAGCTGGTCGGGGGTCCGCATCGCCTCGGTGCGCCCGCTCGTCGATCTCGGTCCAGTGCCGGCCGAGGCTGCCGGCGACCAGGCGGGCCGGGTCGGCCTGCTCGACGCGCACATCGCTCTCGAGTGGGCTGCCGGTGCGAGCGGTCCCGTCTATGTCGGGGTCTCGGTCGGCGACGTGGTCGAGCGTGTCGAGGTCGATGCCGGGGCCACCGAGGTCGCCCTCGCGCTCACGGTCCCGCGCGTCGAGCCGTGGTGGCCGATCGGTCACGGGACGCAGTCGCTGTACGACGTCGAGGTGGTGCTGGAGCCGACCGCGGACGGCGGCCCGGGGTCGACGACGCAGCCGTGGCGGTCCCGCGTCGGCTTCCGGACCGTGTCCGTCGACACCACGCCCGACGAGCACGGCAGCCCGTTCGACCTCGTCGTGAACGGCGAGCTCATCCAGATCCGTGGGGCGAACTGGATCCCCGACCACACCTTCGTGACCGAGGTCGACCGGGCGCGCTACCGCCGACGGGTCGCCGACGCGGTGGACGCGAACATGAACCTGCTCCGCGTCTGGGGTGGCGGGATCTACGAGTCGGACGACTTCTACGACGCCTGTGACGAGGCCGGTGTGCTCGTCTGGCAGGACTTCCTCTTCGCCTGCGCCGCCTACGCCGAGGAGGACTGGCTCGCCGCCGAGGTCGAGGTTGAGGCGAGGGAGGCCATCACCCGGCTCAGCCCGCACCCCTCGCTCGTCGTGTGGAACGGGAACAACGAGAACATCTGGGGCTACGTCGAGTGGGGGTGGCGGCCACTGCTCGCCGGGCGCACCTGGGGTGAGGGGTACTACCGGGAGCTGTTCCCGGCACTCCTCGCGGAACTCGACCCGACTCGTCCGTACTCGCCGGCGAGCCCCTTCTCCTTCAGCGACTACCTGCACCCCAACGACGCGTCCAACGGCACGATGCACATCTGGGACGTGTGGAACTTGCTCGACTACCGCGAGTACCGGCGTCATGAACCGCGGTTCGCCTCCGAGTTCGGCTTCCAGGGCCCGCCCGCCTGGTCGACGCTCACCGGGGTGGTGCACGACGAGCCCCTCGAGCCCTGCGGCGCCGAGATGCTCGTCCACCAGAAGGCCGAGGACGGCAACCTGAAGCTCGAGCGCGGTCTCCGTGGACACCTGCCGGAGCCGCGTTCGATCGGGGAGTGGCATTGGGCGACGCAGCTCAACCAGGCCGCGGCGATCCGGTTCGGGATCGAGCACTTCCGGTCGCTGGCCCTGCGGAACACCGGGGCGATCGTCTGGCAGCTCAACGACAGCTGGCCGGTCGTGTCGTGGGCGGCGGTCGACTTCGCCGAGCATCGCAAACCGCTCTGGTACGCGCTGCGGGCGGTCTACGAACCACGCCTCGCAACCTTCCAGCCGAGCGGGACCGGGACCGGGCTCGCACTCGTGCTCCTGAACGACGACGCCGACGGCTGGGACGGTGAGGTGTTGTTGCGGCGGACGACGCTCGACGGCGCCGTCCTCGCCACGGCCGCCGTGCCCTCGTCCGTCGAAGCACGCGGTGTCGCCCGCATCGAGGTGCCCGTCGGCGTCGCCGCGATCGTCGATCCTGCTCGCGAGATCCTGACGGCGACACTGGACGGGTTCGCGACCGCCGTGCACGCCCCCGCCGAGGTGGTGGACCAGGCGCTCGACCCCCGTCCGCTGACGGCGGAGGCCTCCGCCGCCGAAGACGATCCGTCGACGTACCTCGTGACGGTCGTCGCGACGAGCTACGCGCGGGACGTCACGCTGCTCGTGGACCGGGTCGATCCTGCCGCGAGCGTCGACCGAGGGCTCGTGACCCTGCTCGCCGGAGAACGCGCCACCTTCCGGGTGCGCGCCCGCCAGGGACTCGACCCGCAGGCCTTCCTCGCCGACGACGTCCTCCGCCATGCGAACGGGCTGCTCGCCGGACGGTGACGGTGGGCTGAATGGCCCGACGGCCCGACGGCCGCTCCGAGACGCCGGAGCGGCCGTCGGTCGTCACACCCGCGTGAGGTGCAGGACGAGCGCCTGCGCCGGCCACAGCGGCGGGATCTGCAGCCCGACCGACCCGAGCACGCTGCCGGGGAGGGTGACCTCGTCGGCGGACATCCAGCCCGGCGTCGCGAAGCCGTGCCTGGAGGCGCCGATCTCGTTACGCAGCCGCACCCGGTACGAGGCCTGCGGGTCGAGCCCGTGCAGCCGGATCCGTTCCGGGAGCGAGTCCTCGAGGGTCGCCACGCTCGCGATCGTGAACACGGCCTCGGAGCGGTTCTGCCCGACGGCACCGACGACGCGGAGGGCGGGGTCCCGGACATCGGCGTGGACCGCGGTCCCCGTGTGGATGACGTGACGCAGCTCCTTGTAGAGCGCCGCCCACCGGGCGATGACCACCCGCTCCTCGGGCGTGCACTCGGCGATGTTCCACTCGAACCCCGCCGAGCCCATGAGGCTCGTCGCCAGCCGGTAGGAGAGCGCGGTCGTCCGCCCGGAGGAGTGCGCCGTGGTCGGCCCGACGTGTCCGCCGACGAGTTCGGGCGCGAGCAGGAGCTGGGTCCAGCGCTGGATGTCCTGCCGCTCGACCGGATCGTTCGAGTCGCTCGCCCAGACCCGGTCGGCCACGCCAAGCACGCCGAGGTCGCTCCGCGCGCCTCCGGAGGAGCAGGACTCGATCTCGAGGCCCGGGTGCCGTCCCTTCACCTCGGCCATCAGCCGGTAGAGCGCGAGCGTCTGGGCGTGGACGCCCGGTCGGCCGTCGTGCACAGCTTCGACGAGGTCGCGGTTGTGGTCCCATTTGATGAAGTCGATCCCGATCTCCGTGACGAGGCTGTCGAGTCGGTCGAGGATGTAGGCGTAGGCGTCGTCGCGGGCGATGTCGAGGACGTGCTGGCTGCGCCACGAGAGGTGCTCCGGCGACGGGACGTGCCCGGGCGCATGGAGGAGCCACTCGGGGTGCCGGACGGCCAGCTCGGAGTCGAGGTTGATCATCTCCGGTTCGAACCAGAGCCCGAACTCCATCCCGAGCGCGTGGACGTGGTCGGCGAGCGGCGCGAGGCCGTCGGGCCAGACCGACGGATCGACGTACCAGTCACCGAGGCCGCTCGTGTCGTCCCGACGCCCGAGGAACCATCCGTCGTCGAGGACGAAGCGCTCGACACCGACCTCGGCGGCGAGTCCGGCGAGGTCGTGCAGGAAGACCGGGTCGTGCCGGAAGTAGACCGCCTCCCATGTGTTCAGGACGAGGGGGCGCGGCGTGTTCGGGTGGTCGGGACGGGCGCGTTCGAACCGGTGGAAGCGTTCCGACAGTCCGTCGAGGCCCGTGCCCGACCACGCGAAGTAGGCGGTGGGCGAGGCATATGCCTCACCGGGCATAAGCCGGATCTCGCCGGCACGCAGGAGTTCACCGGCGCCGATGAGGTCAACGGAGTCGGGGAGCCGGTCGTTGCGGTAGGTGCAGTCGGCACTCCAGCCGAGATGCACCGCCCACAGCTCGCCCGACCGGTCGCGGGGGGTGTCGATCGAGGCGAGGTACAGCGTCGGTGCGTCGTGTCCGCCGCGACCGCGTCGCGTCTGCCGCACCGTGGATCCGCGCGGCATCAGGCTCGTGGTCGGCACCTTCTCGCGCGTCCACCGACCGGCGAACGTGGTGAGATGGTCGACGGCCTTCGGTGTCGGCAGGGTCGCCTCCAGCCAGTCGACCTCGAGGTCGGCGAGGGGCAGGCTGGCATCGTCCGCGGTATGTTCGATCCCGTGGTCGACCGTGACCACGCCGCCGGCCTCGATGGCGATCGTCGAGGTGAGTCGCAGGGCGTTCGTCGCATCCTCGGCGACGACCGTCAGGGCGGACTCGTCCGCGGAGGGGGTGCACGCCACGCTCGACCACCGAAGGTGGACCGGGACGCCCTCCCGGCGGAGGAGGATCCCTGGTCGCCCCGCCCACATGTCGCCCTCGACGGGGAGGATCGAGGCCTGCCAGGCCGCGTCGAGCGTGCCGGGGCGGGTCTGGCGGCTGAGGGCCGCCGCGACGTCGCGGAGTGCGTCGGCGTCCACCGGGCCGAGGTCCGCGCCCCAGTGCAGGATCGTCGGCAGCGTCGCGTACCGGGCCGCCGCTGCGGGCACGGACCGGGTCTCGACGACGACGGAGACGCCGTCCCGTCGGAGATGGACGAGGGGTGCTGAGGGGAGTCGCGCGGCGGCGTCGTCGCCGCGGAGCTGCGTGTCCACGAGGTCTGTCATGGGGCCCTTTCGAAACGGGGTCTGGTCGGCACGAGTTCGGCCGAAGTGCTTGACGCACATAATTTACCTAAGTAACAATGGTCGCGTCGGGTGGAAATATCCACCCCCATTCACGAAGTCGGCGTCGACTGCCCTCCGCGGTCCGCGCCTGGGAAAGGATCAACGATGTTCCTCAGCTCCACGGGCTCCCGGCCCCGTCGCCGCACCTGGGTCGCGGCCGCCGCCGCCGCAGCGGCCACCGCCATGCTGCTCTCCGGCTGCTCGCCGTCGAGCGGCTCCTCAGGCTCCTCCGCGTCGGCCGCTGACACCCTCGTCGCCTACACCGGTCAGGCCGGCGACTACCAGATCAACTTCAACCCGTACTCCCCGTCGAGCATCGGCGGTATCGGCACGATCTACGAGTCGCTGTTCTTCGTCACCAACGTGAACACCGAGGCCTACAAGCCGCTGCTCGGCACCGAGTACTCCTGGAACGCCGACGGCACGCAGCTCTCCGTCACCCTCCGCGACGACGTCACCTGGTCGGACGGCGAACCGTTCAGTGCCAAGGACGTCGCCTTCACCTTCAACCAACTGCTCGAGACGTCCTCGATCAACAACGCCGGCTTCGACGGCGCCATCGAGGCGGTCGACGACACGCACGTCGTCTTCACCTGGGACTACCCGGCGTTCGTGAGCGCACCGACCCTCCTCGGACGCTCGCCGATCGTGCCCGAGCACATCTGGAAGGACGTCGATCCGGCCACGGACGTCATGGAGCAGCCCGTCGGAACCGGCCCGTACACGCTCGGCAACTTCAAGGCCCAGGCGTTCACCCTCGTCGCGAACCCGGACTACTGGGACGGCGAGCCCGCGGTGAAGGCCGTGCGCTACCTCTCACTCTCGGGCAACACCGCGGGGGCCGACGCACTCGCCGCCGGCAGCATCGACTGGCAGACGGGCCCCGTCCCCGACCTGGAGAACGTCTCGACCACCTACCCGGGGTACGAGGCCATCACGATCCCGCAGAACCAGATGGCCCTCCTCACCTGCTCGAGCGAGGCACTCGGGTGCTCCGGCCCGCAGACCGACCCGGCCGTCCGCCAGGCCGTCTACTACGCCCTCAACCGGGACCAGCTGAACTCGCTGGCCTTCCAGAACACGGCGAGCGAAATGTCACCGACGTTCGCCCTCACGAGCACCCAGCAGGACCTCATCTCCCCGGCCATCGCCGAACCGATCGCGCCCAGCAAGCCGGACGCGGCCAAGGCTGCGGGACTCCTCGAGGGCGCGGGCTGGACGAAGGGCTCCGACGGCGTCTACGAGCAGGGCGGCGAGAAGCTGTCGATGACGGTTGAGGTCGTCACCGGCTGGACCGACTACATCACCGCGATCGACACCATGGCGCAGCAGCTGAAGGCGGCCGGGATCGAGCTGAAGGTCGCGCAGTCGTCGTGGAACGAGTGGACCGACAAGAAGAGCAAGGGCAACTACCAGCTCGCGATCGACTCGCTCGGCCAGGGCGCCGCGTCCGACCCGTACTACCTGTACGACAAGTACTTCAACACGGCGTTCACCGCGGCCGTCGGCGAAGTCGCCCCGCAGAACGTCGCGCGGTTCAGCGACCCGGAGGTCGATGCGGCGCTCGCCACGCTGAAGTCCACCAACCCAGAGGACACCGCGGCCCGTCAGGCGCAGTTCGACATCATCCAGGCGAAGATCGTCGCCGACATGCCCTACATCCCGATCATGACCGGTGGCACGACGAGCGAGTACCACAGCGAGAAGTTCACCGGCTGGCCGACGCTCGACGACCTGTACGCGTTCCCGGCGATCTGGGCGTCTCCCGACAACGCGGAGATCTTCAAGTCGCTGAAGCCGACGGGGAAGTGACGATGATCGTCACCGAGACGGAGCGCGCCGTGCCGCGCGGGGGAGGGACGTCGTGAACTACTTCGTCCGCAAGTTGGGGTTCTACCTCGTGGCCCTCTGGGCGGCGCTGACCCTCAACTTCCTGATCCCGAGGCTGTTGCCGGGCAACCCGGTCGACATCCTGCTCGCCAAGCTGCAGCAACGGGGTGGCATCGTCACCCCCGACACCCGCAAGGCCTACGAGCTCCTTCTCGGTGGCGATTCGTCCGAACCGCTGCCCCTGCAGTACTGGAACTACCTCGTCAACGTGTTCCGCGGTGATCTGGGCGTCTCGGTCAGCTACTTCCCGACACCGGTGACCGAGGTGATCAGCACCTCGCTCCCGTGGACGATCGTGCTGATCGGCGTCGCCACGATCCTCGCGACCGTGATCGGGGTCACCCTCGGCGCGATCGTCGGGTGGAAGCCGGGGACCTGGCTCGACTCCCTCGTGCCAGCGACCACGTTGCTGGCCGCCGTGCCCTACTTCTGGCTCGCGCTCATCCTCGTGTACGTCTTCGCGACCACGCTGAAGCTCTTCCCGTCGCAGGGCGGCTACGACGTGATCCTCGACCCCGGGTTCTCCTGGGAGTTCATCGCCTCGGCCATCCAGTACGGGTTCCTGCCGGCGCTGACGATCGTGATCGCCTCGCTCGGTGGGTGGCTGCTCGGGATGCGCAACATGATGGTGTCGACGCTGTCCGAGGACTACGTGCTCACAGCGCAGGCCAAGGGCCTCAGTCAGGGCCGGATCCTCCGGAACTACGCGGCCCGCAACGCCGTCCTGCCGTCGGTCGCCGGCTTCGCGATCGCGCTCGGGTTCGTCGTCTCCGGCTCGATCGTCACCGAGCAGGTGTTCTCCTACCCCGGGATCGGCTCGAAGCTGCTGTCCGCGGTGACGAACAACGACTACGCGCTGATGCAGGGCATCTTCCTCTACATCACCCTCGCCGTGCTCGGCGCGAACCTCATCGTGGACCTCTTCTACGGGCTCATCGATCCGCGCACCCGGGTGAACGCCTGATGCGCGCGGCTCCGACGCCCGCCGTCCCACCGACGCAACACGCCATCCTGGAAGGACCGGGCCGATGACGAACCTCGCTCCCCGAACCGAGCCGAACGTCGCCGACGCGACGATGGCGCTCGCCACCGCCGCAGCCGAGCGCGGGCGGAAGCCGCGGTCGGCTTGGCGGATGATGCTGCCGACCATGACGCCGTGGCTGGCGGTCGGTCTCGTCCTCGTCGGCGGTATCGCCCTCTTCGGACTGATCGGCCCGCTCGTCGTGCAGGATCCGACGAGCATCCGCGACATCGGCCTCACCGCGCCGAGCGCCGAGCACCTGCTCGGCACGACGCAGACCGGTCAGGACGTCTTCGCCCAGCTGGCCTACGCGACCGCCGGGTCACTTCAGATCGGCCTCATCGTCGGAGTCCTCGCGACGATCCTGTCGGCGTTCTTCGGCATCCTCGGTGCGTACATCGGCGGATTCGCGGACGAGGCCTTCTCGCTCTTCTCGAACGTGTTCCTGGTGATCCCCGGCCTCCCGCTGGTGATCGTCATCTCGGGTTTCGTGCCCCAGGAACAGCGCGGACTGTGGACGATCGCCGTAGTCCTCGCGATCACCGGGTGGGCGGCGTCGAGCCGGGTGCTCCGGGCGCAGACGCTCTCGATCCGCAACCGTGACTACGTCGCGGCGTCGCGGGTGGCCGGTGAGCGACCGGCTCGGGTGATCGCCGTCGAGATCCTGCCGAACCTGCTCCCCGTGCTGGCGTCGCAGTTCGTGTTCGCGGTCATCGCCGCGATCCTCGGCGAGGCCGGACTGTCGTTCCTCGGACTCGGGGCGTCCAACTCCTCGACCCTCGGCACCATGCTGTTCTACGCGCAGAACGGCTTCGCGCTCCCGCTCGGAGCCTGGTGGTGGTTCGGTCCACCCGGACTCATCATCGCCCTGTTCGGCATGGGCCTGTCGCTCATCAACTTCTCGATCGACGAGATCATCAACCCCAAGCTCAAGAACGTGCGCCTGCATCGCAAGCGGGCGAACGCGGCTGCCAAGCTCGAGAAGAAGGCCGTGTCATGACGCTCCTCGAATCATCCAGCCGTCGCTCGACCCGTCCGGCAGTGGTCACCATCGACGACCTCTCGGTCGTGTACGAGGTCGAGCACCCCGTCACGGCGGTGAAGCACGCGAGCCTGTCACTGGCACCCGGTGAGATCCTCGGACTCGCCGGGGAGTCCGGTTGTGGGAAGACCACGCTCGCCTACGCGATCAACCGGCTGCACAAGCCGCCGGCCCGGATCTCGTCCGGCAGCATCACCTTCCATGACCGCGACGGCTCCGACGTAGACCTCTTGGCGCTCGAGGACGAGGAGTTGCGGGCGTTCCGATGGACGAAGCTCTCGATGGTGTTCCAGGGCGCGATGAACGCCTTGAATCCCGTCACGAACGTGCGGGCGCAGCTGTGCGACGTCCTGCTCACCCACCGGCCTGAGCTCTCTCGCCGGGAACGGGTGCAGCGGGCCGGTGACGTGCTCGAACGGGTGGGCGTCGACCGCGCCAGGCTCACGGCCTATCCGCACGAGTTGTCCGGTGGCATGCGGCAGCGGGTCATGATCGCCATGGCCATGCTGCTCGAACCGCAGGTGATGATCATGGACGAGCCGACGACGGCGCTCGACGTGGTCGTCCAGCGGGACATCCTCCGGGAGATCGTCCGGCTCCGCGACGAACTGGACTTCGCCGTGGTGTTCATCACCCACGACCTCCCGCTGCTGCTCGAGATCAGCGACCGGATCGCGATCATGCTCGAGGGCGAGATCGTCGAGCTCGGCACGGCGGACCAGATCTACCGGGCACCCGAGCACCCGTACACCCAGCGGCTGCTCGCCTCGTTCCCGAGCCTCAGCGGCTCCCGCGGGGCGTTCATCAGGAGCGGCGTCGACGAGACCCAGGAGGACGAGGCATGACCACGATCCGTGTCACCGATCTGACGAAGGACTTCACCGTCAAGCAGGGACTGCGCCGGACGGCGTTCCGGGCGGTCGACCGCGTGTCGTTCGACCTCGTGCCGGGACGGACGGTCGCCCTCGTCGGTGAATCGGGTTCCGGCAAGTCGACCATCGCGCGCATGCTCGCCAGGCTCGAGAAGCCCTCGTCCGGTGGGATCGAGGTCCTGCTCGAGGACGGCACCCGGGTGTCGCGGGCGCAGTACCGGAGGCACGTGCAGATGGTCTTCCAGGACCCCTTCGCCTCGCTCAACCCGTTCCACACCATCGAGCACCACATCGCCCGGCCGATCCGGCTCCACAAGCGGGCGTCCGGCGCGGCCGCGGTGCATGAGGAGGTGCTGACCATGCTCGAGCGGGTCAACCTGTCGCCGGCCGAGGACATGGCCGCGCGTCGACCGCACGAGCTCTCGGGCGGACAACGCCAGCGGGTCGCGATCGCGCGGGCACTCGCACCGGGTGCCCAGGTGCTGATCGCCGACGAGCCCGTCTCGATGCTCGACGTCTCCATCCGTCTCGGAGTCCTCAACCTCATGGGCCGCCTGCAGCGGGAGGACGACCTCGCGGTGCTGTACATCACGCACGACCTGGCGACCGCGCGGCACTTCTCGGACGAGATCCTCGTGCTGTACCACGGCCGGGTGGTGGAGCGCGGGCCGTCCGACGACGTCATCCTCAACCCGCAGCACGACTACACGCGGCTGCTCGCGCTCGCCGCGCCCGACCCGGAGAAGATCGGCAAGGTGGTCTCGAACGAGGCCGCGCCCGACCGCGCGTCGCTCGACAACACGGTCTGCTACAACCACCACACCCAGGCGTGGGAGTCGGCGGACCGCGAACCGGCGCGTGTCTGAGCCGGGGATCCTGGTCGAGGGGCTCGACGACGGCCGGCTCCTCCGCGTGGCGAGCGACGCGGTCGAGCTGGTGTTCTCCATCGGTGCGGACGCACCCGTGTCGCTCGTCGGGATGGGAGCGTCGGGGTCGTCGTCCGCTCCCGTGCCGGTCCTGGAACCGCCGCTCCGCCAGGCGCTCGTCGAGGTCTCGGCATTCGGACACGGTCGGTTCCCGGGCGGCTTCCGACACGTCGACACGGTCATCGGCGCACGCCTGCGGTACCAGGGGCACGCCGTTGACGACGGGGCGCTCCGCCTGCGACAGCTGGATCCCGACACGGGGCTCCGGGTGACGAGCGTCTTCGAGCTGCGGCCCGGAGTGAGCGCCTTCCGCACCTGGACCGAGGTCACGGCCGGTGCGCCGCTCGTGCTCGACTTCGTGTCCACGTTCGTCACCGGCGCCTTCCTGACGGCGGCGCCCGACGTCGACGGCTTCGTGCTCGCCTCGGCGGCGAACGACTGGGTGGCGGAGAGTCGTTGGACCACGAGACCGCTCCGGGAGCTCGGTCTCGCACGGATCGACCGCGACCTGCAGCACCAACCGCCGCGCAGCCGCCTCCAGATCGCCAACCGCGGTTCGTGGTCGAGCGGTGAGCAGGCGCCGACGGCGGCACTGCTGGCGGCGAGCGGCGACTTCGCCCTGGCGTGGCAGGTGGAGCACAACGGTCCATGGTCGTTCGAGCTCGGTGAGACCCGGCACGGCGCCTACCTGCTCCTCACCGGCCCGACGGACCAGGACAACCAGTGGAGTCTGCGACTCGCCGCGGGGGAGACCTTCGCCTCGGTACCCGCCTCGGTCGCGCTCGCGGCGGGCGGGGTCGACGAGGTGCTCGGGGCGCTCACCCGGCAGCGGCGGGCGATCCGCCTGGTGCGGGAGATCGACCGGACGCTGCCGATCGTGTTCAACGACTACATGAACACGCTCATGGGAGACCCGACGACCGACCGGCTCCTCCCGCTCATCGACGCGGCCGCCGACGCGGGAGCCGAGCTGTTCTGCATCGACGCCGGATGGTACGCCGAGGGGCACTGGTGGGACACGGTCGGCGAGTGGGTTCCGGCCGCCAGCAGATTCCCGGGCGGGCTCGGGGAGGTCGTCGACCACATCCGGAAGCGCGGCATGACCGCCGGACTCTGGCTGGAGCCGGAGGTCATCGGCGTCCGATCGCCACTCGCGGTGGCGTCGTCGGGCCGGGCACTGCCTGATTCGGCCTTCTTCTCGCGCGGTGGGATCCGCCTCGTCGAACACGGGCGGCACCTGCTCGACCTCCGGGACCCGGCGGCGCGCGCGCACGTCACCGGCGTGATCGACCGGCTCGTCCGGGACCACGGCATCGGCTTCATCAAGATGGACGACAACACGATGACCGGTCCGGGTACCGACGTCGGGGGATCGGCCCCCGGCGCCGGACTGCTGGAGCACGCCCGCGCCCTGCTGTCATTGCTGGACGAGGTGCAGACGAGACACCCTCGCCTGCTGATCGAGAGCTGCGCGTCCGGCGCCATGCGGATGGACGGGGCGATGCTCTCCCGTCTACACCTGCAGTCGACGTCCGATCAGCAGGACCCCGTCAAGTACGCGACGATCGCCGCCGCGGCGCCGGCGTCGATGCTGCCGGAGCAGGCCGGCAACTGGGCCTACCCCGTCACCGGCGCCGGACGGGAGGCGATGGTGTTCGCCCTGGTGAACGGCATGCTCGGCCGCTTGTACCTGTCCGGGTACCTCAACCGCATGGAGCCGGCCGAACGTGCGCTCGTGCGCGAGGCGGTGGCAGCCCACCGGCTGCTCCTCGACGACATCGAGAGGTCGCTCCCGTTCTGGCCGCTCGGCCTGCCCGCCTGGGAGGACGGGTGGGTCGCGCTCGGCCTGCGGACGGAGCGGCGCTCGACCCTCAGCCTCTGGCGTCGGCCCGGAGCCGAGGCGTCCGTCGTGCTGGACCTCCCGGTGCTCCGCGGCCAGGACGTCGAGATCGAGCCGTTCTTCCCGGCCGCAATGGACGGTTGGGACTGGGACTGGGATCGGGCGGCCGGGACCCTCACGGTCTCGACCTCGGTTGAGGCCCCGACGGCCCGAGTCCTCCGCCTCACCACGACCCCCGCAGACACCGCCTCGACGAAGGACCCAGTCACATGACGAGCAGCACCGGACACCCCGCCCCGAGCCGACGCCCGTCGGTCGACTGGCCCACCGCAGGACTCTCGTTCGGCGGCGACTACAGCCCGGAGCAGTGGCCGTGGGAGACGGTCCTCGAGGACATGGAGCTCATGCGAGAGGCCGGGGTCAACCTCGTCACCCTCGGTGTCTTCTCCTGGATCGTGCACGAACCCCGCGACGGGACCTTCGACTTCAGCTGGCTCGACCGCGTGTTGGACCTCCTGCACGAACACGGGATCGGCGTGGACCTCGCGACCCCGACGGCCGCCGTGCCGATGTGGTTGCACCGACTGCATCCGGAGATCCTCCCGCAGGACGAGCACGGGCACCCGCTCGCCCCGGGCGGGCGGCTCGGCTGGTGTCCGTCGTCCCCGGTGTTCCGACACTTCGCCCTGCGGATCGTCGATCGCCTCGCCGCCCACGTCGCCGGGCACCCGGCCGTGCGGATGTGGCACGTCAGCAACGAGCTGGGTGGCGGCAACGCACGCTGCCACTGCCCGGTGTCGAACGACCGGTTCCGTGCCTGGATCGCGGCGAAGTACGAGTCGGTCGACGCGCTCAACACAGCGTGGGGGATGGCCTTCTGGGGGAACACCTACTCGTCCCTGGAGGAGGTGACGACGCCGTCCGGTGTGACCGCCCACAACCCCGGCCAGCTCCTCGACTACGAGCGGTTCTCCTCGGACGAACTGCTGGAGCACTATCGCTCGGAGCGAGCGACGATCCTCCGCCACACCCCGCGGCTGCCCGTCACGACGAACTTCATGGTGGGCCTCGGGCCCGACGTCGTCGACTACCCACGGTGGGCGGATGAGATGGACATCGTCACGAACGATCACTACACCTACGGCCCGGACCCGAGACGGCACCAGGAACTCGCCTTCAGCGGCGACCGGATGCGCGGGATGTCCGGGGGTGGTCCATGGATGCTCATGGAGCACGCCGCCGGTGCGGCGAGTTGGCATCCGATCAACCAACCGAAGCGTCCCGGCGAGATGATCCGACACGCGATGGCGCACCTCGCCCGGGGGTCGAACAGTGTCATGTTCTTCCAATGGCGGGCCTCGCGATCGGGCACCGAGCAGTTCCACTCGGCGATGCTGCCGCACGCGGGACGGGACAGCAGGATCTTCCGTGACATCTCGACGCTCGGCGCGCACCTGGTCGCGCTCGAGGAGGTGCGCGAGACGGTCGTGGTCGACGCCCAGGTCGCCATCCTCCACGACGACGAGGCGGGGTGGGCGCTGAAGAGCGGCTTGAAGCCCGTCAACCGACCGAGCTACGCCGACACCGCCAGGGCGCTGCACGACGCACTCTTCCGACGCGCCGTCACCGCCGACGTAGTGCCGCCGTGGTCGACGCTCACCGACTACCGGCTGGTCGTCGTCCCCGGGCTCTTCCTCGTCTCCGATGCGAACGCGGCCGCTGTACGAGCGTACGTCGAAGCCGGCGGCACCGTCCTCGTCACCTGGTTCTCCGGCATCGTCGACGAGGTGAACACGGTGCGGACTGGCGGTTTTCCCGGCGCGTTCCGCGAGCTCCTCGGGGTCTCCAGCGAGGAGTTCTTCCCGTTGACCTCCGACGAACGGGTCACGCTCGACAACGGGTGGCTGTTCACGCGGTGGAGTGAACTGCTGCGCGACCCGGACCCCGACGCCGGCGTCGAGGTGCTTGCTTCGGCCGTGGACGGTTGGGTCGCCGGATCACCCGCGATCACCCGGCGCACGGTCGGCGCGGGCACCGCCTGGTACCTGTCGGGTGACCTCGAGGACGACAGTCTCGGAGCGCTCGTCGACCGGATCCTCGAGGAGACCGGGGTCGAGCGCGTAGCAAGAGTGTCCGACGGGGTGGAGGCGGTGCGTCGGGCGTCATCCTCTGCCTCCTACCTGTTCCTCGTCAACCACACCGACGAGGCGGCCTGGACGGACGCGACCGGCGTCGACCTGCTGACGGGGGCGGAGCACGAGGGTCGGGTGGTGCTGGCTCCCGGCGGGGTGGCGGTGCTCCGCGAGACGCCGGCTCAGCCCACGCCGAACCCGCCGTTGCTCGAGAGCAGTTGACCGTTGATCCAGGAACCCGACGGCGAGAGCAGGAAGCGGACGAGGTCGGCGGTGTCGCGTGGCGTGCCGAGCCGCCCGGCCGGCGTCGCCTCGGTACCCCAGCGGCGGACGTCGTCGGTCATCCAGCCCGTGTCGATCGGCCCCGGATTGATGACGTTCGACCGCACCCCGCGGTCGGCGAGCTCCACCGCGGCCGCCGTGACGATGCGGTCGAGCGCGCCCTTGCTGGCGCCGTAGGGGAGGTTGTGCACCGTGTGGTCGCTCGTGAGGGCGACGATCCGGCCGGCCACCTCCGGCACGCCCTCCTGGACCGGGAGTTGCTCGGCGAACGCCTTGATGAGCAGCCAGGTGGCCCTGGCGTTCACGGCGAAGTGGCGGTCCCAGCTGTCGACGTCCGTGGTGAGGATCGAGCTGTCGACCGACTCGCAATGCGACATCACGAGTCCGGACACGCGACCGGAGCGCGCCGCCCGCTCGACGAGCTCGGCCGGGAAGGCCGGGTCGGCGAGGTCGCCGAACACGACGTCGACCCGGACCCCGAGCGCGCGGCACTCCTCGGCGATCGACTCCGGGTCGTCGGGGGAGCGCTCGTAGTCGAGGCGCTCGTCGTAGGGCCGCCAGGCGTTGAGGACCAGGTTCCAGCCGTCGGTGGCGAGGCCGACGGCGAGTCCGGCCCCGATCGACCGGCGGCGGCCCACCCCGGTCACGATGGCGACGCGGTCGGTCGCCGGGTCGGTGGTGGTCTCGATGGCGTCGTCGGTGAAGTCCATCCGCCGACCCTACGCGATGTCGCGTGGTCGCCGACAGGTCACCCGGCGAGCCCGGTCAGGCGGACAGGAGCCGACCGGCGATCGCGCGGGCGGTCTCGAACGGTTCGCGGAAGGTGCGCATCCCGACGGTCACGATGGCGCCCTCGTAGAGCAGCATGAGTTCGCGGGCGCGTGCTCCGGGGTCCGACAGGCCCGCTTCGGTGATGAGCTCCGCGAAGCGGCCGAGCAGCCACTGCTTCTGCCGCGTGACCTCCGGGAGGACCAGGCCGCTCGTCGCGTGATCGGGGATCTCGGCCCGCGCGTTGACGGCACTGCAGCCCTTCGGACTGTTGTCGTCGGACCAGCCGATCGCCGCATCGAAGATCGCGAGCACCCGGTCGATCCCGGGTTCCGGGTGACGTGCGAGCGCCTCGTCGACCCAGGCCCGCCACCGCGCGTCGCGATGCTGCAGGTAGGAGAGCACGAGGGCCTCCTTGCTGCCGAAGCGGTCGTAGAGGGTCTTCTTCGTGACCCCGGCCGCTTCCGCGATGGTGTCGACGCCGACCGCGTGGATGCCGTTCTCGTAGAAGAGGACGGACGCGGCGTCGAGCACCCGTCGGGCGCCCGGCGTGAGGGGTGCGAGCTCGGGAGTGTCGACCGTCATGCGAAAACTATACCAGTCTGTATACTGCGGGGATGAGTAAACAGATCGGTATAGTTTTCGCGGCCGCCGCCTTCGTCCTCGCCTGGAGCTCCGGGTTCATCGTCGCGAAGATCGGCACCGAGGACGTGCCCGTGCTCACCGTCCTGCTCTGGCGGTTCGTCCCGCTCGCCCTCGGGCTCGCGATCGTGCTGCTCCTGAGCGGACAGTGGCGGAACGCCAGCCGTGCACAGTTGCGGTCGCAGCTCGTCATCGGCCTGTTCGCCCAGTTCGGCTACGTCGTGTTCGTCTACGCATCGGTCGCCGTGGGCATCTCGACCGGGACGACCGCGCTCATCGACGCCGTCCAGCCGCTCGTCATCGCGGCGCTCGCCGGACCGATGCTGCACGTGCGCGTCCCCGGCGCGCAATGGCTCGGGCTCGGGATCGGCGCGGTCGGGGTGTTCCTCATCGTGCAGTCCCAGTTCGGCTCCTCCGACGCGCCACCGATCGCCTACGCTCTGCCCGCACTGGCCATGGTCAGCCTCATCACCGCGACGATCCTGGAACGGCGCTCGCCGCACCGATCCCCGGTCCTCCTCACGCTGACCGTCCACGCGACGGCGACCACGGTGCTCCTCGCCGTGCTCGCCCTCGCGACCGGTGCTGCCGTGCCGCCGGGTGACGCGACCTTCTGGCTGACGACGCTCTTCCTCGCGCTCGTGCCGACGCTCTCGGCCTACGGCCTCTACTGGTGGTTGCTGCGTCGGATCGGGGTGACGGTCCTGAACGCCCTCCTGTTCCTCGTCGCCCCGACGACGGCCGTCGCCGGGGCGCTCCTGTTCGGTGAGCCGTTCACCCTCCTGACCGCCGGTGGGTTCCTGCTCAGCGCGGCGGGTGTCGCCCTCGTGCTCGTCAGTGACGCGCGGGGTCGTGTCGGTGCTCGGAGTCGGGTCAGTGGCCCGAGTCGGGTCAGCGGCCGGGCGTCCGGAGATCACGCTGGCGACGCATCTCCTCGGCGAGCTCCGGATTGCGCTCGGCAAGCTGCGCGGTGATGTCGTCGACCACCTCCGGCGCCTTGTTCTGACTGAGCTTCGCCCGGGCGTCGAAGCGCGTCACCCGCATGCGCAGACCGACCGTGCCCTTCGCCGCACGCCGGGTGCCCGCCTCGTCCTCGGACAGGTGGCGGCCGTCCGGACGCGAGTCCTCGAAGTGGTCCGTCAGCTTGCTCAACATCTCGTAGTTCTCGTCCTCGCTGAGGAGCTCCGGCGTGCCGTACAGGTGGGCGGTCACGTGGTTCCACGTCGGGATGACCTGCCCCTCGGGGTACCAGCTCGGTGACACGTAGTCGTGCGGCCCCTGGATGATGACGAGGATCTCGTGCTCACCGAGCTCGTGCGTGGCCTCGTCCGGTCGGCCGAAGTGGCTGACGATGGACAGCCCGTCGACGTCCTCCTCGAGGATCGCCGGGTAGTGGGAGGCGACGAGGCCGGTGCTCGCCGGCGACACGAACGTCGCCCATGGGTGGTTGCGGATGAGGCGCTTGACCTCGTCGACGTCGGTCATGAGGTACGTGGGGGTGTGGCGCATGGTGGGGTCACTTCCGGTCGAGGCGGGTGCGGACGGCGAGGCCGGCGCACAGGATGACCGCGAGGCCGCCGAGCACGGTGGCCCGGTCGAGGTCCTCGCGGAGGATGAGGGTCGCCCACCCGATGCTCAGCACCGGTTGGACGAGTTGGATCTGGCTGACGCGCGACAGGGGGCCGATCGCGAGCCCGCGGTACCAGGCGAAGAAGCCGAGGAACATGCTGACCACGCCGAGGTATCCGAAGGCGAGCCAGGCCACCGGTGCCGCCGTCGGTGGCTCCGCGACCCAGGCGATGGTGGTGAGCGTCACCATGAGCGGCGAGGCCAGGACGAGCGCCCAGCAGATGGTCTGCCAGGAGCCGAGCTCGCGGGCGAGCAACCCGCCTTCGGCGTAACCGATCGCGGCGGCGACGACGGCACCCAGGAGGAGGAGGTCGGACCAGTCCAGCGGGGCGAGTCCGTCGGTGCGCAGGGCGGTGAACCCCACGGCGGCGACCGCACCCAGGCCGGCGAAGATCCAGAACGCGCGGGACGGGCGTTCGCCGCCGCGGACGACCCCGGCGACCGCGGTGGCAGCGGGGAGCAGGCCGATCAGGACGGCGCTGTGGCCAGCGGGTGCCGTGGTGAGCGCGAAAGAGGTCAGGAGTGGGAACCCGACGACGACCCCGCCGGCGACGACGGCGAGGCGAGCCCACTGGGCACCGACGGGACGCCGTGCGCGCATGGTCGACAGGACGAGAAGGGCGAGGAGGGCTGCGACGACGGCGCGAGCCGAGCCGATGAACAGCGCGGACATCCCGGTCAGCGCGACCTTGGTGAGTGGGACGGTGAGCGAGAACGTTAGGACACCGAGGAGTCCCCAGCCGAGACCGGCACGGGATAACGCCACCGGCGTCGGAGCGATAACGCTACTCTGTTGACTCATGAACAACGATAGCACCGAGCGGATCGTCACCGCCATGACGAGCTGGATCTCGACCGCCCCACCCGGTGCCCGGGTGCCGTCGAACCGGGCCCTGACGGCGGAGTTCGGTGCGAGCCCGGTCACGGTGCAGAACGCGATGCGGCAGCTCGCCGGGCGAGGGCTCGTCGAGAGCCGGCCGGGGGTCGGCACCTTCGTCCGGGCGGCTCGATCGACCCGGGCCGTCGACTACGGATGGCAGACGGCCGCGCTCGGTGCGCTGCCCTGGCGGCCCGGTGCGCTGTCCGCGGCTCAGCGGTCGGTCGCGCCCGATACGATCGCGCTGCACTCGGGATATCCCGCCCGTGAACTCCTCCCGGAACGCCTCGTCCGCGCGGCGCTCGCCCGCGCAGCCCGCACCGATGTCGCGATGACCCGCTCGCCGGCGGCCGGAGCGCCTGGGCTCCAAGCCTGGTTCGCAGCCGAACTCGCCGCCGTCACCCCACCCGGGGTCACCCCGGCGACGGCCAGGGACGTCATCGTGATCGCCGGCAGCCAGAGCGGTCTCAGTTCGATCTTCCGGGCGCTCGTCGGGCCAGGGCAGCCGATGCTCATCGAGTCACCGAGCTACTGGGGTGCGATCCTCGCGGCCGAGCAGGCCGGCGTCACGCTCGTGCCCGTGCCGACCGGGCCGACCGGGCCGGATCCGGACGCCGTGGAGCGCGCCTTCCAGGACACGGGAGCCCGCGCCTTCTACACGCAGCCGACCTACGCCAACCCGAGCGGCGCGCAGTGGCCGCAGGAGACCGGGCTCGCGGTCCTCGAGTCCGTGCGACGCCACGGGGCGTTCCTCATCGAGGACGACTGGGCGCACGACCTCGCCATCGACACCGAGCCGCGTCCCCTCGCCGCGCTCGATGATGACGGACACGTGATCTACCTGCGGTCGTTGACGAAGAGCGTGTCACCGTCGCTGCGGGTCGCCGCCGTCATCGCGAGGGGGCCGGCTCGCGATCGGATCCTGGCGGACCGGTCCGCCGAGTCCATGTACATCAGCGGCCTGCTCCAGGCGGCGACGCTCGACGTGGTGACCCAACCCGGTTGGCGGACGCATCTCCGCGGCCTGCGTCCCCGCCTGCGTGCCCGACGCGACCGGCTCGTCGCGAGCCTCGACGAACACGCGCCGACGGTCCACCTCGGGCTGGTCCCCGCCGGGGGCCTGAACCTGTGGGGGCGACTGCCGGACGGCACCGACGCGGCACAGGTGGTCCGCTCCTGCGAGAGCCGCGGGCTCATCATCGCCGACGGTGCGGAGTGGTTCCCCGCTGAACCGGCCGGGTCCTTCATCCGGATGAACTACTCCGGCGAGGATGCGGACCGCTTCGAGGAAGCGGCCCGCATCCTGGGTGAGGTGCTCGCGGACGAGCGCGCTTGAGGTGCTGCTTACAGCTCGACCTTCGCGTTGTCGCCACCGTCGTAGGTCTCGCCGGTCACCTTCGACTTGACGAGCGCGATGGCGGTGGCGATCTTGCCGCCAGGGCTGTCCCAGTACTCGGCGCTGTCGGCGGAGAACTTCAGCAGGCCGACGCGCGGGTCGGACGGGCCGTCCGGGAACCAGGCCTCGACCGCGCCGTTCCACAGTTCCTCGAGCTTCGCCTGGTCCTCGACGAGTGCCGCGGTCCCGGCGAGCGACACCCAGGAGTTGTCTGAACTCAGCGTGACGCCGGCGTTCGGGTTGACATCCAGCTGCTGCACGGCGGAGGCGTCCTTGCCGATGATGAACCACAGGTCGCCGTCGAACTCGCGCTCCTGCACGGTGAGCGGGTGGGCGACGAGCTTGCCGTCGAGGTCCACGGTGGTCAGCATCGCGAATCGGAAGTCCGCGAGGAGGCCGTTGAGGGTCGTGTAGGGGTCGGTGTCTTCGGACATGGCTGTCTCCTTCGTCTCGTCGACCGGCCCGTCGGAGTCGGGGTGCCGGTCTGCGTGGCTCGCAGCCTACGACTCGGCACCGCGAGCCCACCTGGATGGGCGCGACCGTTGACGGGAGCGGGATCTTCTGCTCCGAGCGCGGCCGAACCGGCCCCATCGCACATCTCGTGCGCGAGCGCCATGCTCCTGCGGATCACCGGCCCGCTCATTACCCTGGACACTTCACGACCGCAGGGAGAGACACATGAACACCTCATCGCTCATCAACCAGATCAACGAGGCGCTCGCGGCACTCGGCGGCGGCCCGTTCCTCACGACGAAGACCACCGAGCAGGACGCGACGACCACGGTCACCGGCACCCTCGGCGACACCGAGATCCACATCGACTTCGTCGAAGAGGGCAACGGTACCGAGGCCGAGAAGGACCACACGGTCGTCGTCCGCGACGCTTCCGGCAAGCAGCTCGGCGAAGGGCGCGGCGACTCCACGTTCGCCGACGCGATCTCCTCGTTCGGCTGGGCCGGCGTGCTCGACGCCGTCAAGGGCTGATCGACCGATCATGACCACCAGGGTCCGGTCCCGTCCGCGTCTGCGGGGGACCGGGCCCTGCGTCGTCTCCGGGAGGGTGAGGTGACGAGTCGTTCGGGTGGACCGGAGGAGTGCGGACCGGTGGAGGACGAGCACTGGTTCGTGGTGAACGGCCGACGTTGGCGCCGCACCGATCCGAGCCTGCCGGAGGACCTCGTCGCCGCGCTGCAGTCGCACCTCGGCCGAGGCCGCTCAGGGGTCGGAGTCGCGAAGCGCGCCGGCGATGCGGAAGCGGTCGCGGCTGCACGCCGTCGGGTCGGCCTCGCGAAACACGGGCTCGGCGAGCGTGGCCCGACCTGGTGGGAGGAGCCCGAGGCGGCGCGGCTCGAGCGGGCAGAGGCTGCGCTCGAGGAGCTCGACGCGCTCGACGGGACGTCGTCCGGCTGATCGCCGCGGCCTGGCCGGTCTTGCGCTCCGGGCGATCTCGACATATCGTTTGTCGATACCAATGACAATCGATATGGATGTGATGATCATGCCCGACTCCACCGATCGCCCGACGCCGTCCGGCTTCGACCACGCTGCCTGGCAGGCCGCGAAGACCCAGCGCTCGAACCGCAACGACCTCGTGTCCGTGCTCGGTGCCGCCGTCGTCGCCGCAGGAGCCGTCGTCGTCATCCTGGTCCTCCGGCTGCTCGACATCTTCGGCACCGACGGGACCCGGGTGCCCGTGTTCTTCGACGCCGTCGACTTGGCCCTGCCGGGCGCAGCGGCGGCCGGCGCCGTCACGGTCGACCAGGGTTCGATCGTCGTGGCCGACCTTCCGTTCGTGACCTTCGCGTGCGTCCTGCTCGCCGCGATCCTGCCGGCGATCGCGAACCTCGTCGTCATCGTCTGTGGGTTCAGGTTCTTCCGCCGCCTGCTGCGTGGCGACGCCTTCGCCCCCGGCAACGCACGGCTGCTCTCGGTCGCCTCGATCGCCATCCTCTGCGGGTGGATCGCGGACACCTGGTTCGGCACGATGGCCTCGAACGGCGCGCTCGCGGTCGCGACCGACGGCGCGGTCGAGGGCACCCCGTACCCGCTCACGTGGATCCCGGTGCTCGTGGCCATGGCCGTCGGAGGACTCGCGATCGCGTTCCGTGCCGGCGAGCGGCTGCGCGCCGACACCGACGGGCTCGTCTGATGGTCCCGGCCATCGACGACGACGCGGCGACCGGGGTGCACTGCACCCTCGACCGGTTGCTCGCCGACCGCGGCCTCACCCTCGCCCGCCTGAGCGAACTCGTGGGGGTGAGCGTGGTGAACCTGTCGGTGTTGAAGAACGACCGCGCGAAGGCGATCCGGTTCTCGACCCTGACGGCGATCTGCCGAGCGCTCGACTGCGAGATCGGCGAGCTGCTGGAGCTCGAGGCCGCCCCTGAGGGTCCGGCGCCGACCGCTCAGCGGTGACCGCTCAGTGCCGGCGCTCGCGGAGGAGCAGCTGCGTCAGGTAGAGCCCGCCGATCACCACCGTGACGACGCCCACCGGCACCGTCAGCGGAATCAGGTGTTGGGCGACGAGGTCGGACCCGAGGAGCAGCACCCCGCCGACGAGCGCCGTCGCGACGAGGGGGATCCCCGGTGACCGGGTCAGGCGGCGGGCGATCTGCGGGGCAGCCAGAGCGATGAACGCGATCGGCCCGGCCACGGCCGTCACCGCGCTCACGAGGGCGACGGCCATGCCGATGAGGAGCGCGCGTTCGCGGGTGAGGCGCACCCCGGTCGCGGCGGCGACGTCGTCACCGAGCTCGAGCTGGCGGAGCGGACGGGCGACGAGCGGGAGCAGCGCGAACAGGACCAGCAGGCAACCGAGCGCCGGCCAGACCACCGTCGCGGTCGCGGTGTTCAGGGTGCCGGCACCCCACGCGGCGGCGAAGAGCGCGACGTCGAGGTCGGCTCGGAGCAGGAGCCAGCTGTTGAACGCGGCGAGCACGGCCGAGACACCGATGCCGACGACGATGAAGCGGAAGCCAGACAAGCCCTGGCGGAGGGCGAGGAGGAAGATCGCGACCGCAGCGGCCAGGCCGCCGATCAGGGAACCGGCCATGAGCGCCGGCCAGCCGCCGCCGAGCAGCAGGAGCGCCACGAGCATGCCGGTGAAGGAGCCGTTGGCGAGACCGATGATGTCGGGGCTCGCGAGCGGGTTCCGCGTGAGCGTCTGGAAGATCGCACCGGAGAGGGCGAGCGCCGCGCCGAAGCCGATCGCGGCGAGCACGCGTGGCAGTCGCCACTCGAGCACCACGGTGCGGGCCAGGCCGTCGACCCGGCCGGAGAGGACACCGAGCACCTCCTCGGCGCTCAGTGGGTAGTCGCCGAGGGCGAGACCGGCGATCGCCGCGACGACGATCACCACCAGGGCCGCGCCGCAGACGATGAGCAGGCGCGGTGCCGGCCGATTCCTGGTGCGCAGCGCGTCCGCCGCCCGTTCGCGCGTCGCCGTCACAGCCCGGACGCCGTCCTGCGTCGGGCGAGCGCGATGAGGACGGGGGCGCCCACGAAGGCGGTCACGAGCCCGACGGGCATCTCGCCGGGGAGCACGGCGATCCGCCCGACCACGTCGGAGCAGAGCACGAGGACGCAGCCGACGACGACCGAGCCGGCGAGGATCCGGCGCTGATCGCTCCCGACCGTCCACCGGACGAGGTGGGGGACGACGAGGCCGACGAAGGCGATCGGCCCGGCGATCGCGGTCGCGCCCCCGGCGAGGAGGGTGACCGCCGCGAGCACCAGCACGCGACTCCGCCCGACGCTGACCCCCTGCGCGCGAGCCACGTCGGGACCGAGGGCGATCGCGTTGAGGCTGCGGGCGCTGGCCGCTGCGAGGACGAGCCCCGCCCCGAGGAACGGGAGCACGGGCACGACGACGCCGAGGTCACGTTCGAGGAGACTCCCCGCGTTCCAGCCGCGCATGCGGTCGAAGGCGTCGGGGTGGGTGATGGCGATCCCCGTCGTCAGACCGGCGAGCACGGCGCCGAACGCCACACCCGTCACGGTCAGGCGGGCGGCGGACGACCGCTCGCGCCCACCCGAGCCGATCGCGTACACGACGAGGGTGACCACGAGCGCGCCACCGCAGGCGAGCCAGGCGATCTCGCCCGGCGCCGTGACACCGAGGAACGCCAGGCCGGCCGCCACGGCCAACCCGGCCCCGGCGTTGACGCCGAGGATGCCGGGGTCGGCAAGGGGGTTGCGGGTGAACGCCTGCATGAGTGCTCCGGCGACACCCAGGGAGGCGCCGACGGCGAGCGCAGCGACGGTCCGCGGCACCCGTTGATCCCAGACGACGAACCGTGCCTCCCCGGAGCCGGCGCCGGTGAGCGCCGACCAGACCGCGTCGGGACTGATCGGGTTGGCGCCGACGAGGAGCGAGAGGACGACGGCCAGCGCGAGCGCTCCGAGCCCGGCGAGCAGCGGGAGGGCCCGATGTCGTCGGTGAGTCGGCCGCACGCCAGCCCGGGCGTCGACCGGGGCCCGTCCGGCCGGCTCGGCCGTCGCGATGCCGCCGCCCACGACGTCGTCCGTCACGACTCCGCGGACAGCAGCCGGTCGAGGTCGTCGAGCACGGCCATGCCGCCGAGGGGACCGACACCGGTGATCCAGAACGACTGGTCGACGAGGTGCAGCTCCGGGAACGCGTCCGTGTTCGCGGTGAGGGAGGCCGGCATGGTCGAGGCGTCGTCGGGGTCGATACTCGTCACGAAGACCTGGTCGGCGGTCGCTTCGAGGATCCGCTCGGGCGAGAGGTCGAGGGAGATGTCCTCCCAGGCGTGCTCGGGCGTGGTGAACCCGGCGCACTCGAGGGTGCTGCCCGCGAAGGAGGTGGGGCCGTAGAGCGTCAGGACGCCGTCGCGCGGGCGGATGAGCTGCGCGGTCTTCCCGGCGGTGTCGTGCTTCGTCGCGATCTCGGCGCAGCGCGCGTCGTAGGCGTCGAGGAGCTCGTCTGCACCGTCCGGCTTGCCGAGCGCCTCGGCCACGAAGCGGACGTTGTCCCGCCACGGGTCGGTCTGCGTCGCCATGAACACCGTCGGGGCGATCTCGGACAGCTGGTCGTACAGGGCCGAGTGGCGCGACTCGGTGCCGATGATGAGGTCGGGTTTCGCCGCGGCGATCAGCTGCACGTTCGGCTCGGCCACGGTCCCGACGGTCGGGATGTCGGCGGCCTGCTTGCCCAGGTATGCGGGCACGCCGGCCGTCTCGTTCAGGACCGCCGCGCCCACCGGGGTGATGCCGAGCGCGACCGTCGTGTCGAGCTGGACCGGCTCGAGGACGACGACCCGCTTCGGGCTGTCCGGGATGGTGCTCTCACCGTGCGCGTGCTTCATCACGTGTGTGGCGCTCGTGGCGGCATCCGAGGGCGTGGAGGCGCTCGAACCGCTGCAGGCGGCCAGACTCAGGGCGGCGATGGCGAGGGCGGCGACGGCTGCGAGGCGTCGGCGGCGGACGAGGGGGAGGGGCACTGGTCACCTTTCGAACGGGTCGCGACCGACGCAACCGGGTAAGGCAAGCATAACCTTGGTTAGTCGGTGGTTCTGGGCCGCGCGCTCCAGTAGCCCTGCGTGTGGACCCGCGCGGGGTCGATGCCGCGGGCGATCGTCGCGGCGCGGAGGAGCGGGACCCTCGTGCTCTCCGTCACCAACCAGGCGGCGAATCCGAGGCCGAGCGTCGCGACGGACGACCCGTGCGCGCGGAGCCATCGCTCGACCGCGTCCACGAGCGCGTCACCGCCCGAGCGGCCTCCGCGCTCGTGGACCTCGACCCGGTGTCGCGCCGCCAGAGGCTGCAGCAGGGCCGCGTCGGACGGGTCTCCGACTTCGAGGATGACGTGGGCGCGGACCTCCTCGCCGAGGGAACGCAGGATGCCGTCGACGGCGGGGAAGGCCGTCTCGTCCGCGGCGAGGAGGACGGTCGTCGCGGTCTCCGGCGCCCACTGGACGCCGTGCGTCGGGTGACCGCGGCGGAGGTCCGGCCCGGAGACGAGCAGGTGGTCCCCGGCGCTCGCCTCCAGCGCCCAGCGGCTGGCCGGGCCCGCAGGCTCGTGGACGAACACGTCGAGGTCGAGTTCGTGCCGTCCGGGCCGGACCCGGTGCGCCGTGTAACTGCGCATGACCGGGCGTTCCGCCGCCGGCAGGGCGCGCCAGGCTCGCCGCCACTCTTGCTCGGCCAGTCCGCCGCGGAGTCCGCCCGGGTATCCGCCGAGGCCGTCCGGCAAGAGGATCTTGATGCGCTGATCCTGTTCGTACGGCGCGAAATCCGCTAGCGACGGGTCACCGAGGGTCACCCGCACGAAGCCGGGTGAGAGGCGCCGGGTTCCTTGCACGACGGTGTCGAACAGGACGTTGGGCGACTGCAGGAACGGGACGGGCATCCCATCGAGTGTAGGAGGAGCCGGTGCCGGTCCCGTGGCGTCCGGCGGCTCACCGAGGACGGACGGACCGGGCGATCGCGACGCCCAGCGGGACGGCGATGACGGTCAGTGCCGCGGCGGCCGGGAGGAGGAGCGCGGCGCCCCAGGTGCCGAGGATGATCCCGCCGACCGCGCCGCCGACCGCGATCGAGACGTTCCACATCGTGACGAGCGCCGACTGGGCCGCGTCCGCCGCATCGCCGGCGACCCGGGCGATCGCGACCTGGAAGAGCACGGAGTACGCGCCGAAGGCGAGCCCCCAGCCCCCGGCCGCGACGAGGAGGAGCGCGACCGGCGGATCCACCGCGACGACGCTGAGCCCGACGGTGCCGAGGACGGCAGCCCCGAGGATGGTCGCGCCCAGTCGCACGTTCGCGAGTCGTCCGGCCCCGAGGGTGCCGACGACGGACGCCACTCCGAACACCGCGAGCAGCAGGCCGAGCGGCACGGGCGTCCCGCGGTCGGCGAGGACCGGCGCGAGGTAGGTGTACGCGATGTTCTGACCGATGATGCAGACCGCCAGGGCCACGAGGATCGTGACGACCGCGGGGAGGCGGAGCGCCGCGCCCATGCGACCAGAGCGACCGGAGACCGTTCCGGCCACCCGCGGTGCGACGACGACGGCGACGACGCCGAGGAGCGCGGTCGCGGCGGCGACGATGCCGAACACGGCCCGCCACCCGAGCTCCGCGCTCAGGACGGCACCCGCCGGGACGCCGAGGGCGAAGCCGAGCGTCGCACCCGACAGCACGATCCCGAGGGTCGAACCGAACCGCTCCGGGCTCGTGAACCCGCGCGTGTACCCGGGGAGCATCGCCCAGACGACGCCGGCCACGAGACCCGCGGCGAAGCGCGTCGCGAGGTGCGTGAGGAGGTCGGGTGCGGCGGCGGTGCCGGCGTTCGCGAGGGCCGAGACTGCGATGGCGAGCAGCGCGACGGTCCGGCGGTCGAGCCGTGCGAGGAGGCGGCTGATCGGGATCGCGGCGACGATGCACCCGAGGGCGAAGACCGCGACGCTCTGGCCGGCGATCGCCTCCGTGGTGCCGAGGTCGGCGGCCATCGCGGGGAGGACGCCGGCCGGAAGGACCTCGGTGAGCAGGGTCACGAATCCGACGGCGGCGAGGAGGAGCGCGGTCGGGAGGGGCGAGCGGCCTCGGGCCGGGGACAGGGTCGTCGGTGGTGCGGTGGGCGCGGCATCGGTGGTCATGCCGGGAAGTCTCGCGGCCTGCCACTGGTGTCAGGGTCAAGCCGGCACGCGACGGGTCGGGAATATCCGACCGCCGCGGACGGCTGCTGCAGATGGACACATCTCGTTCGAAGGGGTCTTGCATGCGCATCGGCGAACTGGCGGCGGCCACCGGGAGCACCCCGCGGTTGCTGCGGTACTACGAGCAGCAGGGCCTGCTCAGACCGACCCGCTGTGCGAACGGGTACCGCGAGTACGGAGACCACCTCGTCGCGAAGGTGCAGCGCATCCGCGAGCTGATCGCCGTCGGCATGCCGACCGCGCTCATCCTCGAGATCCTGCCGTGCTTCGAGGACGACGACACGATCTACCAGGTGACGCCGTCGGCCGAGGTGCTCGAACGACTCCTCGAACACCGGGCGCGGTTGGATGCCAAGGTCAGCTGCATCCAGGCCAGCCGGGACGCCATCGACGTCTACCTCGACCGCGTCGGCAGCATTGTGGTCTGAGGCGGACGGGTCGGCCGGGTCGATGGAGCCGGCTGGGTAGGCTCGGCGCATGGCGATCGACCCCTACTACCGCGACCGGCTGCAGCTCTTCGACGGATGCTCCAATGCCCAGCGAGCCGCCGCCGGTGGGGCACTCGAGGAGTCGTTCCAGGAGCGACTCGCGGCCTACGGCGACGACGGGCCGTGGCAGCCACCGGTTGGCGTCGTCATCACCGACGAGGTCGTCGACGGCCCCCACGGCGACATCCCGATCAGGCGCTACCTACCCGGAGGGGCCGGCCGGGCCGCCGCCCATCCCGCCCGTCCCGCCCTCCTCTGGGCACACGGTGGCGGGTTCGCGGCGGGGACGCTCGACTGGCCGGAAGCGCACGTCGTGAGCGCCGAACTGGCGGCCCGAGCCGGAGCCGAGGTCGTGTCCGTCGACTACCGCCTGGCGGACGGGGTCACGCGCTTCCCGGTGCCGCTCGACGACGTGCTCGCCGTGTGGGAATGGCTCGTCGACGCGCGGTCGGGCGTCCTCGGCTCCCGGACGGCGATCGGTGGCGCCAGTGCCGGAGCCGCCCTCGCGCTCGCCGCCTCGCTCCGCAGCGACCGCCGTGCTGACGCCGTGCTCCTCGCCTACCCGTTCCTCGACGCGGTCGTGCCGCCACTGCCGCCGGACGTCCTGACGGAGATGGACGTCCTGCCCGACTTCATGCGCTTCCCGCGGGAATCGATCGACTGGATGGTCGAGAACTACGTCGGTCGACTCGTCGATCTGCCCGAACTCGCCCTGCCCGGGGCAGTGCCGGTGACCGCCGACCGTCCGCCGCTGTCCGTCCTGCTGTCGGAGTTCGACGACCTCCGTCCCTCCGGCGAAGCGCTCATCGCCGCATCGGAGGCCGCCGGGGCCACCGTCCGCAGTCGACTCGAACCGGGGGTCCTCCACGGACACCTGAACCGTCATCCCGTCGCACCGGGTGTGGCGCCGTCGCTGGACTGGCTCGCCGAGGGGCTCCGCGCGATGGAGGAGCACGCCGGGTAGGTGAGGACGCAGCTGGAATCGCCAGCTCCGGACGCGTTGCGTGATCGTCGACAGCGGGCATACTAGAGACATCCTCCGTTCCCGAACGGAGTTCGGTTTTCGTTCTCGGCCCGTCTGGGGTCGAGTGATCCGACGCCCCCCACTCATCGACGAGAAACGGATCACCCATGAGCGTTCCCGAACCCACGCCGGCCTACCGCGACGCCACCCTCCCGGTCGACGAGCGCGTCGACGACCTCCTCGGCCGCATGACCGTCGCCGAGAAGGCCGGCATGCTCTTCCAGACGATGATCGCCCCCGGCCCGATCGACGAGGCCAACCCGCACATGGGACTCGCGAGCGGCGAGCACATGGTCGGCGAACAGCTGATGACGCACTTCAACGTGCTCGGTACGGCACCCGACACCACGGCGCTCGCCGAGTGGACGAACGCCCTCCAGGAGCGGGCGTCGCGCACCCGGCTCGGCATCCCGGTCACCCTCTCCACCGACCCGCGCAACCACTTCACCGACAACGTGGGCACCGCCGCCCGCGCGGGCGCGTTCTCCCAGTGGCCGGAGACGCTCGGTCTCGCCGCCATCGGATCCGTCGAGCTCGTCGAGGCCTTCGCCGACACCGCACGCCAGGAGTATCTGGCGATCGGCCTCCGACTCGCGCTCCACCCGCAGGTCGACCTCGCGACCGAACCCCGCTGGTCGCGCATCGGCGGTACCTTCGGCGAGGACGCCGAGCTGAGCGCCGAACTCGTCGCCGGCTACATCCGCGGCTTCCAGGGAGCAGAACTCGGCCCGGACTCGGTGTCGACCATGACGAAGCACTTCCCGGGCGGCGGACCCCAGCTCGACGGCGAGGACCCGCACTTCGCCTACGGACGCGAACAGGTCTACCCCGGCGGCAACTTCGACTACCACCTCATCCCGTTCCGTGCCGCGATCGCCGCCGGTGCCGGCCAGATGATGCCGTACTACGGGATGCCCGTCGGCACCGAGCACGAGGAGGTCGCCTTCGCGTTCAACCGCGGCATCATCACCGGGCTGCTCCGCGAGGAGCTCGGGTTCGACGGCATCGTCTGCACCGACTGGGGCCTCATCACCGACACCTCGATCATGGGGCAGGACATGCCCGCCCGGGCCTGGGGCCTCGAGCACCTCGACGAGCTCACCCGTGTGGAGCGCATCCTCCAGGCCGGCTGCGACCAGTTCGGCGGCGAGGCCCGACCGGAACTCGTCGTCGCACTCGTCGAACAGGGACGGATCACCGAGGACCGCATCGACGCGTCCGTGCGGCGCCTGCTCCGCGAGAAGTTCGTGCTCGGGCTCTTCGAGCAGCCCTACGTCGACGCGTCGGCCGCGAGTGCGATCGTCGGGCGCGCCGACTTCATCGCCGCCGGCGAGGCCGCGCAGCGCCGGGCGTTCACCGTGTTGACGAACGTGGACGGGACGCTCCCGGTGCGCTCGCCGCGTCCCCGGCTGTACGTCGAGGGGATGGACGCGGCCCTGGCCGCCGGCTACGGCGAGGTCGTCTCCGACCCAGCGACGGCGGACCTCGCACTCGTCCGCATGCAGACCCCCTACGAGCCCCGGCCGGGCGGGTTCGAGGCGATGTTCCACGCCGGATCGTTGGACATCCCGGTCGACGAGGTCACCCGCCTGCGGGAGCTCGCCGCGACGGTGCCGACGGTGCTCGACATGCACCTCGACCGTCCGGCGATCCTCACGGGCGTCGCCGACGTGGTCGCGGCACTGGTCGCGAGCTTCGGGGGCAGCGACGCCGCGTTCCTGGACGTCGTGTTCGGTCGTGCGCTGCCCGAAGGGTCGCTGCCCTTCGACCTCCCGCGCTCCATGGCGGCCGTCGAGGCGAGCCGGTCCGACGTGCCCTACGACACCGAGGACCCGCTGTTCCGCTTCGGCCACGGGCTGCGCTACCTGGAGCACTGACCGGTCCCTGAGCGCCCACTCCGGTCCCTGAGCAACCACTCCGGTCCCTGAGCAACCACTCCGGTCCCTGAGCTTGTCGAAGGGCTCCGGTCTCTGAGTGCGCCCTCTCCGGTCCCTGAGCTTGTCGAAGGGCACCCCGCCTCTGAGCGCGCCCTCTCCGGTCCCTGAGCTTGTCGAAGGGCTCCGGTCTCTGAGTGCGCCCTCTCCGGTCCCTGAGCTTGTCGAAGGGCGGCCCGCCTCTGAGCGCGCCCTCTCCGGTCCCTGAGCTTGTCGAAGGGCTCCGGTCTCTGAGCGCGCCCTCTCCGGTCCCTGAGCTTGTCGAAGGGCACCCCGCTCAGCGCTCGGAGCCGCGCAACTCCAGGTGCACGTCGAGCGTGTGGGTCGTCGGCGGGCCGGCCTCACCGGCTATGAGGGCCAACAGGGTCTCGGCGGCGACGCGTCCCATGAGGGCGACGTCCTGCGCGACCACCGATACCGCCGGCGTCACGAGCGGGGCCGCCTCGAAGTCGTCGAAGCCGACGAGCGGGAGGCGACGTCCGGCCGCGGCGAACGCCTGCATGGTCCCGATCGCGGCACGGTTGTTGGCCGCGAACACGCCGTCGACGACGCCGTCGCGGAGGAACCCGGCCACGACCGCGGCCGCGTCCTCGACGGAGTGCGCCCCGTCGGACACGATCGGCTCGGGCGGCGCGGCCCCGGTGGCACTCACGTGGTCCGCCTCGGCGAGGGCCCGGCGGTAGCCCGTCAGTCGTTCCCGCATCGTGTACAGCTCGAGCGAGTCGCCGAGGAACGCGATCCGTCGGGCTCCGCCGTCGAGCATCGCCGCCGTCGCCCGCCGTGCGCCGCCCGCGTTGTCGGCGAGGACGGTGTGCACCTCGACCGACTCCAGCGGCCCGGTCGGGCGGTCCACGAGCACCATCGGCGCGTGCGCCACGGTGCTCGTCGCCCACGGCGTCGTCGCGTGTCGGGGTGGCACGACGATGAGCCCGTCGACGCGCTGCGCGACCAGACGGTCGACGAGGAGTCGGTGCCGCCCGGCGTCCTCCTCGGAGCTCGCCGACATGAGGAGGTAGCCGTGTTCGGTGCAGACCCGTTCGACGGAGCGGGCGAGCACCGAGTAGTACGGGTTCGCAAGGTCGCCGATGATGAGTCCGACGACCTTGCTCGAGCGCCCGGGTCGGATGCTCGCGGCCGCCAGATTGTGCCGGTAACCCAGCGACTCGATGGCCGCGCCGATGCGTTCCGACAACTCGGTGTTGATGTTCGTCGCGCCGTTCACGTACCGCGAGACCGTCTTGAGACCGACGCCGGCCGCTGCGGCGACGTCGTTCATGGTCGGGGGCCGGGAGCTGCGCATGCTCACCATCCTGGCCTACGCCGGATCACGCGACGGGTCGCTCCGGTGACGCGCCCGTGAGGAGCGGGCGGAGGCTCGACCGCAGCCGGACGACGTCCTCGGCCGTCGGCCGGAGTCCGGCGATGACTGCGGCGGCACTGGCTCCGGCAACGTCGGCGGCGGCCTCGGGTCCTGCGCCGCGCGACATCGCGAACAGCAGACCGGCGGTCGAGGCGTCTCCGGCGCCGTTCGTGGACACGAACGCCGGAGCGGGGACCGGCGGTGCGAGGAGCGTCGCGTCGGCCCAGGCCTCGGCGAGTGGGGCGAGCATCCGGCCGGCGCTGCGGAGGCGGTCGACGCCGCCGGCGCGCACCACGAGCCCGTCCTCTCCGGCCGAGATCGCCACGACGCCGGCACCCCAGGCGAGGAGGAGCTCGGCGAACGCGGCGGCCTGCGCCCGAGGCGTCGACGCGGTGTCGGCCGGGAGCAGTGACGTTCCGAGGGCGGATCGGAGGTCGTCGACGCTCGGGCTCACGACGTCCGTGAGGGGGAGGGTGCGCCGGAGGATCGCCTCCCAGTCGAGGGCACCGACCGAGCTGCTCGGGTCGACGACGGCGAGGTCCATCGAGGTGGTCGCCCCGTGGCGGCGGACCCGCTCCAGGAGGGCGGTGAGCGGAGCGCCGCCGTCGGCGACGATGCCGGGCAGCAGCGGGGGATACCCGAGGTGGACGAGGTCCGCGCCACCGACGGCGAGGTGCTCGCCGGTGAACACCTCGTTCGCGCCCGTGTGGTGCCAGAAGGTGCGGTCGAGGCCCTCCGGTTCGACGACGACGCTGTACGAGGTCGCCGCCCGATCGGTCACCTCGAGTGCCGGATGGAGGCGGGGTTGCGCGGCGATGCGGGAGGCGACGATCGCGCCGAGTTCGTCGTCGCCGACGGTCGCGTGCAGTCGGACGTCGCTGCCGAGGTCCGCGAGCGCGAGGCCGGTGTTGGCGACGCATCCACCGAGCGAGATGCGGAGCGGGCCGGTGTCGAAGAGCGCGCCGGGGTCGATGCGCGCGCTCGCGCCGAGCCTGGGCGACAGATCGACGCAGATGTGGCCGGCGACGACGATCTCGCCCATGGACCCTCCGTTCTTCGCGTCGGCGCTCAGCCGACGCAAGCTAGACAACGTTGTCTCAGACCACTACTGTGACACACCGAGGGAGGATCCGGAAACCCTTCCCGTCACGATCAGGAGCCGCCGCAATGTCGCTGTACCGCCTCAATCGTCTCTTCAACGCCCGATCCGGTCGTGCACTCGACGTCGCCGTCGACCACGGCTTCTTCGGAGAGCGTTCCTTCATCACCGGCATCGAGGACATGGGCAGCGTCGTCCGCACCCTCGTCGCCGCCGGTCCCGACGCCGTCCAGCTGACGCTCGGCCAGGCCCGACTCCTGCAGCAGATCCCCGGCAAGGACAAGCCGGCACTCGTCCTGCGGACCGATGTCGCCAACGTCTACGGCAACCCGCTCGACTCGATCCTGTACAGCCACCACGTGCCGCACGCGATCGAGGAGGCCGTCCGGCTGGACGCCGTCGCCGTGTGCGTCAACCTCATGCAGATCCCCGAGCACCCCGAGGTGCGGGAGGCGAACATCCGCTCCATCATGGCGCTGCGCCGCGAGGCCACCCGGTACGGGATGCCACTCATGATCGAACCCCTCGTCATGCGCGACAACAGCGAGGGCGGCGGCTACCAGGTCGACGGTGACATCGAGAAGATCGTCACGCTCGTGCGTCAGGCGGTCGAACTGGGCGCCGACCTCGTCAAGGCCGATCCGAGCAGCGACATCACCGAGTACGGACGTGTCGTCGAGGTCGCGGGTGACGTCCCCGTCCTCGTCCGTGGGGGTGGGCGCGTCGACGACCGGACGCTGCTGGAACGCACGGTCGCCGTCCTGGACGCCGGGGTGGCCGGCATCGTCTACGGTCGCAACATCATCCAGCACGAGGATCCGGCGGCCATCACGGCGGCCCTCATGGCGGTGCTGCACGACGGCGCCGACGCCGAGGCCGGCCTCGCGATCCTCGAGGCGGCACGCGCATGAGTGCCGAGCAGGTGACGACCGACCGGGTGACGGCGGAACGCGTCAACGTCGCGATCATCGGAGGCGGCCTCATGGGGCGCGAGATCGCCGCGGCCATCCAGCGCTGGCCCGCGCTCATCGACCACCCGGTGCGACCCCGGCTGACGGCCGTCTGCGACATCAACCCGGCCGCCCTCGACTGGTTCGACGAGATCGACACCGTCGTGACGAAGACCACCGACTACCACGAGCTCCTCGCCGACCCCTCGGTCGACGTCGTCTACGTGGCCGTGCGTCACGACCTCCACGAGCAGATCTACACCGACGTAATCCGCGCCGGGAAGTCGCTGCTGGCGGAGAAGCCGTTCGGGATCGACGCGGCGGCGGCGCAGTCCGTCCTCACGGCCATGACCGAACACCCGGAGAGCTTCGTCCGGTGTTCGAGTGAGATGCCGTTCTTCCCTGGCGCGCAGCTCGCGATCGACTACGTCCGGTCCGGCGCGCTCGGCACGATCGTCGAGGCCCGCAACAGCTTCCTGCACTCGAGCGACATCGATCGCGGCAAGCAGATCAACTGGAAGCGCCAGACGCAGTTCTGTGGTGAGGCCGGCGTGATGAACGACCTCGGGATGCACACCTGGCATGTGCCGTTGCGGCTCGGCTGGGCGCCCGAGAGCGTCTACGGTGTGCTGCAGAACATCGTGACCGAACGGCCGGGTCCTGACGGTTCGCTCGTGCCGTGCGACACCTGGGACAACGCTGTGCTGCACAGTTGGGCGAGCCACGACGGCGTCCGCTTCCCGCTCACGACGGAGACGAAGCGCATCGATCCCGGGCAGAAGAACACCTGGGAGTTCGAGGCGATCGGGCTCGACGGCGGCGTGCGCTTCAGTACGAAGAACCCGAAGCTCGTGGAGGTGTTCGCGATCCGCGCCATCCCGGGTGGCGGGCGTGAGCAGGTGTGGCAGCAGCTTGATGCGGGGAGTCAGTCGGTGTGGCCGACGGTCACCGGGCCGAACTTCGAGTCGGGGTTCTCCGACACGATCCTGCAGATGTGGGCGGTGTTCCTGGCCGAGCGTCACGGTTCCCTCGGTGACCGCTTCGGGGCCGCTCGCCCTGAGGAGGCGGCGCTGACCCACGACATCTACCGCGCGGCGATCCGCTCCCACGAGGAGGGGCGAGCGATCGCGATGTGACCTGCGCGCCGGCTGGGAGGCCACCCGACCGCCTCCCAGCCGGGAGCGTGCCGCCGGGGCCCTGCGCCGGCCCACCCGATCGGTCCCTGAGCTTGTCGAAGGGTGGTCCCGGCCAGCCCAACCCGGTCGGTCCCTGCCAGCGCAACCGATCGGTCCCTGAGCTTGTCGAAGGGCGGGCTCCGGCCAGCCCAACCGGTCGGTCGCTGCCAGCGCAACCGATCGGTCCCTGAGCTTGTCGAAGGGCGGTCCTGGCCAGCCCAACCGGTCGGTCGCTGCCAGCGCAACCGATCGGTCCCTGAGCTTGTCGAAGGGCGGTCTCCGGCCGGGAGTCCTCCGACACGCTGAGCGCCTGGCTCCTCAGGGGCCGGGCATGGGGTCCATTCCGGGTTCTGGATCGCGCCACGTTGTGATCCGTGAGCAGCTGAGGCGCGGGAGATCGTCGAACCGTCCGTCGATCACGGCCTGCTTCTTCGCCCGGCTCCAGCCCTGGAGGCGCTTCTCGATGAAGAACGCGTCGTCCACGCGGTCGTACTCCGCTGACCAGACGAGTGAGACGGGTAGTCGCTCGCGGGTGTAGTTCGCTCCGAGGCCGTCCATGTGCTCGGCGAGTCGTCGAGCGAGGTCGATGGTGCTGCCGGTGTAGAAGGATCCGTCGGCGCATTTGAGGATGTAGACGTGGGGCATCGGGCCAGCCTCGCAGGGCCGCGACCCTGTGGGTCTCCGCCGACACCCCACGGTGGACGCTGCTCGCTGTGGTGCGCATTGTGGAGGACGCTCGCCCTTCGACAGGCTCAGGAACCGGCGTGGCTCGGCCTCGGGATCGGCGGTCGCTCGGACTCTGCTCGCGTACCCCCGTCTGGTCCCTGAGCTTGTCGAAGGGTGGCGTCTGCTCGGGTGCCCTTCGACAGGCTCATGGACCGGGGTGGCTCGGCTTCGAGGTCGGCGGTCGTTCCGTTTCTGCTCGCGTACCCCGTCTGGTCCCTGAGCTTGTCGAAGGGCGGGGTCTGCTCGGGTGCCCTTCGACAGGCTCGGGGACCGGCGTGGCTCGGCCTCGGGATCGGCGGTCGTTCGGTCTCTGCTCGCGTACCCCGTCTGGTCCCTGAGCTTGTCGAACGGTGGCGTCTGCTCGGGTGCCCTTCGACAGGCTCAGGGACCGGGGTGGCTCGGCCTCGAGATCGGCGGTCGCTCTGACTTTGCTCGCGTACCCCGTCTGGTCCCTGAGCTTGTCGAAGGGTGGCGTCTGCTCGGGTGCCCTTCGACAGGCTCATGGACCGGGCGCGGGTTCTGGGACCGACGGGTGTCGGCGGGGTGGGGGAGACTCTCCACATGTCCGACAGACGATGCGTGCAACCCGGGTGCGACGACACCGCCCCTGGGGACGCGCCGGTCGCGCTGTGCGAACAGCACCTCGCCCTCGCCGCCGAATGGGCCGGACGCCGATGGGGCGTCCTCGACACCCTGCCCTCGCCGTGCATCATGTGCGGCTCACGGCTCGGTCGCGACTACCCGTCCGGCTGGTTGTGCGCGACGTGCGAGTGGCAACAGGGAGAGGTACCCGACGACGACCTCGCCCGACCACGGATCGACGTCGTCTACTACCTCCGTCACGGCGACCGCGTGAAGATCGGCACGACGACCAACCCGCGCCAACGCTTCGCCGCGATCTGGCACGACGAACTGCTCGCGCTCGAACGCGGCGACCGACACGTGGAGCGGGCCCGCCACGAGCAGTTCGCGCAGGAACGACTCGAACGCTCCGAGTGGTTCCGGTCCTCGCCGAGACTCCTCGCCCACATCGCCGCCATCGCCCGAGCGGTCGACCCCTGGGACGGCTATGCCCGCTGGCTGAGCGAAGCGGCAGCGCTTCGCGGACGGTGACCGCCGGGCTCAGACCGATCCTCGGCACGAGTCCCGCTCGAGCAGCCGCACCGGGAGGACGGTCCGCCTCGAAAACCGTCGGTCCGGGTGCTGGATGCGCTCGATGATGCGCTCGGCGGCGAGACGACCGAGGGACTCCGGGTCCTGCACGACCACCGTGACCGACGGCCGCAGGAGGTCTGCCAGCGGGAAGTCGCCGAACGCCACGAGTGGGAGTGGTCGCTCGGCGAGGGCCGGCAGGATCGCCATCGTGCAGACCGCGTTCGAGGAGAACAATGCCGTGGCGGGTGCCGGCGCTCCCATGCCGTCGTGGATCGACAGCACCTCGGCCAAGGCGGCGGCGGCTCGTGACGGGGAGTCGGCGCCGAGGGCGACGAGTTCCGCGCCCTCCGCGATCTCACTCTCGGCGAGGGCCGCGCGGTAGCCCCGCAATCGCTCCGCCGTGGTGGGGAGCCGCAGGTGGTCGCCGATGAACGCGATCCGTCGATGGCCGTGCCCGACGAGGTGCTTCGTCGCCTCGAACGCGCCGCGGAAGTCGTCCTGGGTGAACGCGTCGGCCGTCAGTCCGCCGGGTGCGCGGTCGACGAAGACGAACGGCGTCCGTGACGCCCATGCGGCGAGCGGCCCCTGGTCCTCGCCGACCGGCGCGAGGACGAGGCCGCTGAGCTGTCGCCGCAGCATCGGTTCCAGCACCTCGCGCTCGCGTTCCGGGTCGTCGCCGAGACTCGTCACGAGCGTCGACATGTCGTGGTCGCGCGCCGTCCGCTCCACCGCGCGGGCGATCTCGGCGAAGAACGGGTCGACGATGTCGGGCACGGCGACCCCGATGACCGAGGGGCGGCCGGACCGGAACGATGTCGCGAGCGTGTTCGGCACGTAGTCGAGCTCGCGCATGATCGCTTCGACCCGTTCGCGCGTCTCCGGGAGCACGTGCGGGTCGTCGTTGAAGACCCGCGAGACGGTCTTCGCGCTCACGCCGGCGGCTGCCGCGATCTGTCGCATCGTCGCCATGCGTGGTGCTCCCTCCCGCTCGCTCGTGCCGGTCGTGCAGTCCGTGCCGGCCGGGTCAGCGTGCGGTGTAGCCGCCGTCGATCGGCAGCGAGACGCCCGAGATCATGCCGGCGGCGTCGCTGAGGAGGAAGGTGATGGGGCCGGCGATGTCGTCCTCCGTCGCCCACTTGCCGAGCGGCATGGCCTCGAGGAACGGGCCTTCGATGTCGGGGCGGCCCCAGTACCAGGCGGACATCGGCGTCATGACGACCGTCGGGTTGACGGCGTTGACACGGATGCCGTACTTCCCGAGTTCGAGGGCGGAGACGCGGGTGATGTTGTCGAGGGCGGCCTTCGACGAACCGTACGAGATGTGACCGGACAGGGCGACGAGGGACGCCTGGCTGGAGACGTTGACGATCGCACCGCCGCGTTCCTGGCGGATCATCTCGCGCGACGCGTACTTCGTGACAAGCAGGGATCCGCGGGCGTTGATGCTGATGACCTTGTCGAAGACCTCGATGTCGGTCTCCTGGGGCGTGGCGATCTCGCCGCCCCAGCCGCCGGAGTTGACGACGCCCCAAATGTCGCGACCCTCGATGGCGTCGCGGATGCTGTCCTCGGAGGTGAGGTCGAAGGGCAGCGGTTCGGCGCCCGTCTCGGCGGCGATGGCCTCGAGGTGCTCCAGATTGCGGCCGGAGGCGATGACCTGTGCGCCCGCTGCGACGAGGTGGCGGACGGTCGCGCCGCCGATGCCGCCGCTCGCTCCGGTGACGAGGATTGTGCGGCCGTTGAAGTCAGTCATGGGTTCTTCCGATCGACGTGAGGGGCCCGTGCGTCGGTGCACCGGGTCGCGAGCATCATATCCACGGAATCACGGTCATGTCACCCGTGACATGGAAATGCACACGAAAGCCGTGACACCGGTGACATACGCGGTTGACACGGACATCCCGTGGACCTACCGTGAGTCGGGCGACGGCGCGACCGCGACGACGCCGACCCGACGAGAGGTGGGGCATCACGATGGGCGGCAGCACGACCGGGACCAGCCTCGACGAGCTCGTCGACCGCGCGCGGACCCTCGCCGCCGCCGGCTCGCGACGCATCCTCGGGATCGTCGGCGCACCCGGGGCGGGGAAGTCGACCGTCAGCGACACGCTCGCCGCGGCCCTCGGCGACCAGGCGGTCATCGTCGGCATGGACGGCTTCCACCTCGACAACCCCGAACTCGTCCGCCTCGGGCGACGCGATCGCAAGGGCGCCCCGGACACCTTCGACGTCGACGGCTATGTCGCCCTGCTGGCGCGGCTCGCCACGAGCGGTCGCACGGAGGATTTGCCCGGCGCCGCGGTCTACGCGCCCCGGTTCGACCGCTCCCTCGAGGTCTCCATCGGCAGCGCGGTCCTCGTGCGTCCCGAGGTGCCGCTCGTCATCACGGAGGGCAACTACCTGCTGTTCGACGATCACGGTTGGGATGGCATCGCCCGGCACCTCGACGAGTCCTGGTACGTCGACGTTGACGACGAGCTCCGCCGCGAACGCCTCATCGCCAGACGGCTCGGTCACGGCCACCCGCGGGACGAGGCCGAAGCCTGGGTGCTCGGGGTCGACGAGCCGAACGCCCGCCTGGTCGACGCCACGAAGCATCGCGCCACCCGCGTCGTGACCCTCGACGCCACCACGCCGTTGGCCACCGAGTCCAGCCACGGCGTCTGACGACCACCGCACCATCCGGAACCCCTCACCGACGAGAAGGCACCACCCATGACCCAGCTCTCCGACGCCACTCTCACCGCCCTCGACCCGCAGGTGGCTGTGCCGTCCTACGACCGTTCCGCGGTCCGTCCCGGCATCGTCCACTTCGGTGTGGGTGCCTTCCACCGTGCCCACGGGGCGATGTTCGTCGACCGCGTGCTCGCCCTGCCCGGTGGGGAGCATGCGTCCTGGGGGCTCGTCGGCGTCGGCACCCTGCCAGGCGATGCGGCGATGCGGGACGCACTCGGTGCCCAGGACCGGCTGTACACGCTCGTGACGACGAGTCCCGACGGCCAGGCCGAGGCGCGCGTGGTCGGTTCGATCGTCGAGTACCTCTTCGCGCCCGACGACCCGGCCGTCGTCCTGGCCCGGGTGAGTGACCCCTCGACCCGCATCGTGTCCCTCACGATCACCGAGGGCGGCTACGGCGTCAACGACGCGACAGGCGCGTTCGAACCGAGCGACGGAGCGACCCTCGCGGAGCTCGACGGCCTGCCCGCGGGTGCGCTGCCGCAGAGCCCGCTCGGGTTCATCGCCGCCGGCCTGCGTGCTCGACGGGACGCGGGTGCGGTGCCGTTCACCGTCATGTCCTGCGACAACATCCAGGGCAACGGTCACGTCGCCCGCACGGCGATCCTCGCGTTCGCCGAACGGATCGACCCGTCGTTGGCGGCTTGGATCGCCGCCGAGGTGCGCTTCCCGAACTCGATGGTGGACCGAATCACCCCGGCGACGACGGATGAGCAGCGGGAGATGGTCGCGGAGCGGTTCGGGATCGAGGACCGGTGGCCGGTGCTGTCGGAGTCGTTCGAGCAGTGGGTGCTGGAGGACGACTTCAGTGACGGCCGTCCGCCGTACGAGCAGGTGGGGGTGCAGCTGGTCGAGGACGTGGAACCGTACGAGCTGATGAAGCTCAGGCTGCTGAACGCCTCGCATCAGGCGATGAGCTACCTGGGGTTGCTGGCGGGGGAGACGTACGTCCACGACGTCTGCCGTGACGACCTCTTCGCCCGCTTCCTCCTCGGCTACATGCACGAGGAGGCGAGGCCGACGCTCGCGCCGGTGCCGGGGATCGACCTCGACGCCTACAGTGCTGAGCTGATGCGTCGGTTCGGCAGTGAAGCGATCAAGGACACGTTGGCCCGGCAGATCGTCGACGGGTCGGAACGGATCCCCAAGTTCCTGCTCCCCGTGGTGCGGGAGCAGCTGCGAGCCGGCGGAGGGGTTGCACGCTCAGCGCTCGTGCTGGCGGCGTGGAGCCGGTTCATCGAGGGTGTCGGTGACGACGGTCGGGAGCTGCAGCCGGTGGATCGGAGGCTTGCCGAACTCCAGGCGGCCGTCGCCCAGGAGGTCGAGAACCCCGGGGCGTTCCTCGATCTGGAGGTCGTCTTCGGAGACCTCGGCCAGGATGTGCGGCTCCGTGAGGCGTTCGTCGAGGCCCGGGCGCGCCTTGCGGCCGTCGGTGCGCGGGCGGCCGTCGAGGAGGTCGTCGCCGCGGGCTGACCCGTGGAGCGAGCGCGGCACCTGTCGCCGAGTTTGTCGGGGTGCGCTCCCTGAGCTTGTCGAAGGGCAGGGGTGCGCGGGCAGGCGGGTGCCACGCATCGTGTGTCAGGCGGCGAGGCGGATGCGTCCGCCGCGGATGGGGGTTCGGTGTCGGTCGATGGTGCCTGGTGGGATGAACCAGGGGATGCCGTCGCGGACGTCGATGGTCCAGTGGTCGTCGTGGATGCGGTGGTGGTGGAAGGGGCAGAGGAGGATGCCGTTGTCGAGGTCGGTGGGTCCGCCTGCTGACCACCAGGTGAGGTGGTGGGCTTCGGTGAAGGAGGGTGGGTGGGTGCAGCCGGTCCAGGCGCAGCCGCCGTCGCGTTCGGCGAGGGCGAGTTTCTGGGCGCGGGAGAACAGGCGGGTGCCGGTGCCGAGGTCGAGGACGTGTGAGGGTCCGTCGAGGACCATGGGGATGATTCTCGCGTCCGCGGCAAGTCGGCGGAGGGCGCCTGCGCCGATGGGTTCTTCGATGCCGTCGATGGTGGCTGTGCCGGCACCGGTTTCGAGGGTGTCGTGGTCGACGCGGATGACGACGGAAACGGGTGCGAGCTCGGTCGCGGCGCCACTGCAGCCGGCGGTGTGGCGGAAGATCTCGGTGAGGGCGATGGCGCGGCGCCGGTCGGTGGGGATCACCGACAGGCCGTCCGGCATGACGGCCCCGGACCCCTCGGGCTGATCGGTGTCGGTGTCGGTGTCGGCGTCCACGAAGGACGGTCGGCGCAGTCCGGCGTTGATGAGCGCGTCGAGGCCGGCGCGGACGAAGGCGGCGCTTTCTGGGGCGAGTTCGGCGCGGAGGAGGGTCATGCCGGAGGGGAGTTCCGTGAGGGTGGCGCGTTCGGCTCGGCGGAGGAGTTCGTCGCGGGGTTCTCGGCCGTCCTGGTCGAGGCGGGTGCGGACGAGTTTCGCGATGCGGACGACGTCCTGCAGGGGTGCGTGGGCGGCGTGCTCGACCGCGATCGCCGACGCGGCCTGCAGCTCGGCCGTGGCGCAGATACGGCCAGTGTTCCGGAGTTCGCGGACGATGACGGCTGCACCGTCGACGCTGAGCGGGGCGGGCGCCGTGCTGCCTGCAATGGGCCCGTCACCATCCGTTTCGGCGGGAGCGCAGGGATCGTCGGTACCTGGTGTCGCCTCAAGGGCGGCGGCGATCGCGGGGAACGGGCACTCCTCCAGCTCACCGAGGAGCACGCGCGGCTGGGTGATCGCGGCGCCGACCTCCGCGATGGCTGAACCGTGGGCGCGCGTCACCCGCCACCGCTCGGACACCATCACACCAGGGTTGGCATAGCCGGCTGCGCGAACGAGTGATCCGTCGCGGCCCGTCGGCGACGGCCGGAGCGCGATCGCCCCGGTCACCCGCGCCGCGAGGACCTCGACCGCGTGCTGCACGGCCCCGAGTTCATCGAGGACCCGGAACAGGGCCTCACCGTTCATGTTCTCGAGCTGCTCCGCGACATTCGACCCGGCACGGATCGCGTCGAGCGCGCCGTGCCACACGGCATCGAACCCGGCCGCGGCGGCGGCGAGGGGGTTCGGTGCGGTGCTGGTCATGAGTCCATCCAAACACGGACCCCCGACACTGGAACGTGGATGGAAAAACCTGCTGATCTGGCTTTTTAAGCAACAGATGAGGTCTGTTCGTGTGCCCTTCGACAAGCTCAGGGAACGAGGATGCGACGTTACGGATTCGGCGACCGGAACGCTCTTCGACAAGCTCCGGGACCGAGGGGCCGGGTTTCGAGCACGAGGGGAGTCGTCCGTGTGCCCTTCGACAAGCTCAGGGACCGGGGGGCCGTGGTGTGGGCTCGGCGGCCGGAGCGCCCTTCGACAAGCTCAGGGACCGAAGTCCCGCGGCGGGTTCGGCGTCCGGGAGTGCCCTTCGACAAGCTCAGGGACCGAGCACTCCTCGACGGATTCGGAAAGGGTCCCTCGGCAGGGGCAGGGGCGCTCCTTCGACAGGGCCAGCGGTGCCGCCCTTCGACAGGCTCAGGGACCGCCATTCGACAGGCTCAGGGACCGGGACCGGCTCAGCCGAGCGACGCCGGGACGAGCCGGAAGCCGCCCTCGGCGACGGGCTCGAGCCGCAGCTGGAACAAGCCGTCGATCACGAGGTCGGCGTCGAGCTCATGCGCCTCGTGCGTCCCCGCGATCCCGACCGTCCAGCACCCCGCGGCACGTGCGGCGGCGAGCCCCGCCGGTGCATCCTCGAATACGACGCACAGCTGTGCCTCCATGCCGAGCCGCGACCGGCCGAGGAGGAAGGGCTCCGGGTCGGGCTTGCCCTTCGTCACGTCGTCGAAGGTCACCACGACCTCCGGCCGCACGAGCCCGGCGGCCGCGATCCGGTTCCCAGCGATGAGCCGGGTGCCGCTCGTGACGATCGCCTTCGCGTCGTCGCCGAGCGCCGCAAGCGCCTCCGCAGCCCCGGGGAGCGCGATGACGTCCGCGACCTCCTCGGACTCGATCTCGATGATCCGTGCGAGCGCTCCGGCGACCTCGTCCGGCGGGAAGCTCGCGGCGAGCACCTGGGCTGCGGGCTGGCCGTGCCCTTCGGCGAGCAGGTCGACCTCCAAGCCGTACTCGCGGGCCAGCTGCGCCCACGACCGGTTCACGGCGGGCGTCGAGTCGATGAGGGTCCCGTCGAGGTCGAAGAGTCCGGCGGCGAAGACCTGATCGAAGATCGGCGCGGTCGCCTCGATGGTCCGGCCGAGGCCGAGCGCACGCTGGACGGCGGCGAGCTGCTGCGGCGTGGAGAGGGCCGCCTCGACCGACAGGTGCTCGATCGCCGGCGGCGTGTCGGTCGCCGGGTCGACGATGTGCGAGTCCCGCTCGGCTCCGCGCTGGGCCCGGCGGGCGGCGAGCGTGGCGGCGTCGGCACGCAGCCAGACGACCTTCGGGACAACCCCGGCCGCCTCGACGAGTGCGTCCCATTCGGCTCCGCCGCGCAGCTCCGCGGTGAACGGCGCGACGAGCACTGCGCCGACCCCGTTGTCGCGCTGGTCGGCGAGGACCGCGCGGAGCGCCGCGTACCGTGCCGGTCGCATGGTCGAGCGGAGCGCGGGGTCGTTCCAGTGCCGTGGCTCGGCGCCCTCGGGGTCGGCGACCGGGCCGAGTCCGTCGAGCAGGGGGTTGGTGATCGTGTCGAGGTCGAGGAGCGGCAGCCGCAGGGCTCGTGCGAGCTCGCGCCCGAGGGTGGTCTTACCGCTTCCGGCTGCTCCTGCGACGACGACGATCACGCTGACTCCTCGATGATTCCGGGGTGGCGACCCGCATCCGAGGGGTCAGAACGCCTCATCGATGCGAGTTCCAAATGAATTTGATCTCTTTCGGACAACGTTGCTTGACAACGTTGTCGGTCTGCGGTCAGTATAGGCGCACCAAGGAACGACGGGGTTCTGCAGCTGCACCACCCCGAACGATGACAACGCTGTCAGGAGGTGGAGCCCATGGGCACCTGCAACCCCGCGAACCCCGCGACCAGTCCGATCCGGACGAGTGCGCACGCGCTGCCGCTCCACACCGACGGCCCCCTCGGAACCGCTCTCTCGCACGACCGGGGGACCCGCTGATGCGGCCGCCCGGGATCAAGGATGTCGCTGCGCAGTCCGGCGTCAGCATCAAGACCGTCTCGCGAGTGGTGAACGGCGAAGCGTCCGTCCACCCCGAGACCAGAAGCCGCGTGCTCGAGGCGATCGATCGCCTCGGGTACGTGCCCAACACAGCCGCCCGTTCGTTGAAGTCCGGCACCGGTGGCGCGATCGGCGTGCTCATCGACTCGCTCGCCGACCCGTTCTTCGCCTCGCTCGTGAGCGCCATCGAAGCCCGAGCGCTCAAGGAGGGCCTCAGCGTCCTCGTGGCGAGCACCGGGCTCGACGAGCGTCGTGAACGCGACCAGCTCACCGGCTTCATCGCCGGGCACCAGGTCGCCGGCGTCATCATCGCCCCGGTCGCAGCGGAGCTGCCCTACCTGGAGGCCTTCCGGAACGTGACCCCCGTCGTCGCCGTGGACCGCCCACTGGCTGCGTTCGACAGCGTCGTGGTCGACGACTACGGCGCCACGCAGCTCGCCATCCGCCAGTTCGTGGAGCTCGGCCACACCCGCATCGCCTTCTACGACCGCGACGAGCGCTTCCTCACCATCCGCCGCCGGTACCAGGGGTACACCGACGTGCTGGCGGAGGCCGGCATCGAGCTCGACCCGTCCCTCGTCTCCTGGACCATCGACGGCACCCTCGACTACGCCGCCGAGACGGAGCGACTGCTCGGCCTCGACAACCCGCCCACCGCGTTCTTCGCCTCCAACGCGAAAGCCGCGATCGGCCTGACGACGTCGCTGCACCGCATCGGGCGCGAAGGGACGGCGCACATCGCGTTCGGTGACTTCATCCTCGCCGACGTGCTGCGACCGGCCGTCAGCTGCATCAACCAGGACCCGTTCGTCATCGGCACCGCCGCGATCGAGCGGCTGCTGGAACTGCGCGAGTCGCCGACGGACGAGCCCCGCGAGTGGATCGTCCCGACCTCGCTCGTTCCCCGCGGTTCCGGCGAGATCGCCGGGCCGGCCCGGCAGCACACCGTCGATGCGGACACCGCATCCACCACGACCATGGTCGGAGGACCAGCAGCATGAGCACGACCCAGCCCACGAGGCTCGCCCAGCCGACGCGACTCGCGCCGAACCTCATCGAGCACTTCTACCGTGGCGGCGACCGGATCGCCGCCCTGCGGGGGATCGAGCAGCAGAGCGAGTTCCAGCCCGAGGAGTGGCTCGGTGCCACGGTGAGCCGCGCCGACCAGGAGCCCGGCGGTGCGATCGGCCTCGCCAGGACCGTCGACGGCGTCCTCCTCCGCGACCTCGTCGCCGCCGACCCTCAGCAGTGGACCGGCGCAGGCCGCGACTCCGGCACCGACGCCGCCGACACCGGCATCCTCGTGAAGCTGCTCGATGCCCGGCAGCGCCTGCCCGTCCACGTGCACCCCGACCGCGCCTTCGCTGCCTCGCACCTCGACTGCGCCTACGGCAAGACGGAGGCCTGGTTCATCCTCGACGCCGAGCCGGGCTCCGCCGTGCACCTCGGATGGAGCGAGGACGTCGACCCCGAGGAACTCGACCGCCGCCGGGACGCCCAGGACAGCGAGTGGATGCTCGCCCACATGAACCGCATCGTCGTCGAACGCGGCATGGGCATCCTCGTCCCGGCCGGCACCGCACACGCGATCGACGGCGGGATCTTCCTCACCGAGGTCCAGGAGCCCACCGACCTCTCCATCCTGCTCGAGTGGTCGGTCACGACCTCGACGCGCGAGGAGTCCCACCTCGGGCTCGGCTTCGACACGGTGATGGGCGCGGTCTCGACCACCGCCCTGCCCGAGTCGGAGATCGCCAGGCTCGTCGTCCAGCACGACCTCGACGCCCGGACGGACACGCCCGTCAGCCTGCTCCCCGCTGCCGCGGACCCTTACTTCCAGCTCTTCGCCATAGCGCCCGGCGCGGACGGCAGCGACCCCGTCGACGCCGGCTTCTCGGTCGCCCTCGCCCTCACCGGCGCAGGGTCCCTGGTACCCGAGGACGGTGCTGAACCGGTCGCGGTGTCCGCCGGCGAGGTCCTCGCGGTCCCCGCCGGGTTCGGTCCGTGGACCGTCACCGGCGAGGCCACCGTGCTCGTCGCAGGACCCGGAGCCGGTTGGCCGGCGAGCCTCAGCGCGGGAGGCATCCGATGACGCCCCCGCCGAGCGCAGGACCCAGGACCACCAGACACCCGAACACCCCACACCACCGCCCCGATCGGCGGTACGACAGCCACCACACGCCGGACCCGTCCACCGGGACCGGCTGGAAAGGAACGAGAACGACATGACGACTCCCGTCTTGGAGGCCAGAGGCCTCACCCGGCAGTTCGGGCACGTCCGTGCCCTCGACGAAGCGGACTTCGAGGTCTACCCCGGCGAGGTCACCGCCCTCATCGGCGACAACGGCGCCGGCAAGTCCACGCTCGTCAAAGCCCTCTCCGGCAACCTCGCCGTCGACAGCGGCGTGATCAAGTTCGAAGGTGAACCGATCACGCTGTCCTCGCCCATGCAGTCGAGCTCGCTCGGCATCGAGACGGTCTACCAGGACCTCGCCCTCGCCCCGCACCTCGACCCCGTGCAGAACGTCTACCTCGGCCGTGAGATCATGCGCCCGGGCCTCGGCGGGCTGCTCGGCCTCATGAATGTGAAGGAGATGAGCAAGCAGTCGCGTCACGCCTTCGACGAACTCGGCGCGACGGTCCGCTCGCTCACCGACCCGGTCGGTGCCATGTCCGGTGGTCAGCGCCAGGCGATCGCCATCGCCCGCGCCGTGCACTGGGCCAACAAGGTCGTCTTCCTCGACGAGCCGACGGCTGCCCTCGGCGTCCGCCAGACGAAGAACGTCCTCGAGACGATCCGCCGCGTCCGCGACAAGGGCATCGCGGTCGTCTTCATCAGCCACTCGATGCCGCACGTCATGGAGGTGTCCGACCGGGTGCAGGTGCTCCGACTCGGCCACCGCGCGGCGACGGTCGACACGAAGGACACGAACATGGAAGAACTCGTCGGTCTGATGACCGGTGCCAGCACGAGGAACGTCGCATGAGCGCGGTGAAGCAGGCCGAGATGGGGCCGGAGACGACCGCCATCGAGACGGCCAAGGATCGGGAGACCCCGATCAGGAAGCTCTTCAAGGCCCAGGCCTTCCAGATCTTCATCGTCCTCCTCGTCGTCATCGCGATCTTCTCCGCGATCGCCCCCGACACCTTCGCGCAACTGTCGAACCTGCGGCTCGTCGTGCAGAACGCGTCGATCCTCGCGGTGCTCGGCGTCGGCATGACGTACGTCATCATCACCTCGGGCATCGACCTCTCCATCGGCTCCGTCCTCGTCTTCTCGGGCGTCGTGTCCGCGACGACGATGCGGGCCATGGGCGGCGACGACTGGGGCACCGCCATCGTCGGCATCCTCGTGTCGATCGGTGTCGGCATCGTCTGGGGCACGTTCAACGGCCTCCTCATCTCCAAGGCCAAGGTCCCGCCGCTGATCGTCACCCTCGGTAGCCTCGGCATGGCGCTCGGCCTCGCCCAGATCCTCACCGGCGGAGTCGACATCCGCGAGGTGCCGTCCGTACTCACCGACTCGATCGGTTACGGCAACATCTTCGGCGCCGTCCCGATCATCTCGATCATCGCCCTCGTCGTCGTCATCATCGGCGCCCTCGTGCTCCACAAGACGAAGTTCGGCCTCTACACCTACGCGGTGGGCTCGAGCGAAGAGGCGGCGCGACGCGTCGGCGTGAAGGTCGACCGTCACCTCATCCGCATCTACGCCATCTCGGGTGGACTCGCGGGTCTCGCCGGCATCCTGTCGCTGTCGCAGTTCGGCACGACCGCGATCGCCGGCCAGTCGCAGACGAACCTGAACGTCATCGCCGCGGTCGTCATCGGTGGCACCTCGCTCTTCGGTGGCTACGGCACGATCTTCGGCACCGTCGTCGGTCTGTTCATTCCCGCCGTCCTCCAGAACGGCTTCGTCATCACCGGCGTGCAGCCCTTCTGGCAGCAGGTCGCGGTCGGCGCCGTCCTCATCCTGGCCGTCTACGTCGACCAGGTCCGTCGTTCCTCCGCAGCCCGCGGCGGATCCACCAGCTTCTGGCGAGCCCTCGTCAGCAGGAAGAAGAAATAGCCCCTTACACAGATACACACACCCCCCGCACCATCCCTAGTAGTCCAGCAGTTCAAGAGAAACGGGTAATCACAATGAAGTGGAAGAAATCAGTTCTCGGAGTCCTCGCGCTCGGCGCGTCGGCAGGCCTCATGCTCACCGGGTGTTCCGGTGGCGCGAGCTCGGGCGGCAGCAGCGCAGGCGCAGGTTCCGACGGCTACAAGATTGCGTTCATCCAGGGTGTCGCGGGTGACGAGTTCTACATCTCGATGCAGTGCGGTATCGAATCGGCGGCGAAGGACGCCGGTGCCACGGTCACCACCCAGGGCCCGGAAAAGTTCGACCCGACGCTGCAGAAGCCGCTCGTCGACTCGGTCGTCGCGTCGAAGCCGGACGCGATCCTCGTCGCCCCGACCGATGTGAAGGCCATGGAGGCTCCGCTGAAGGCTGCGGCCGACGCGGGCATCAAGGTCGTCCTCGTCGACACCACGGTCGACGACCCGTCGTTCGCGGTCTCGCAGATCTCGAGCGACAACAAGGGCGGCGGCGCTGCGGCGTTCGACGCGATCAAGGAAGCGCACCCCGAGGGCGGCAAGGTCCTCGTGGTCTCGGTCGACCCCGGCATCTCGACCACGGACGCCCGTGCCGAGGGCTTCCAGGAAGCGGTCAAGGGCGATGACAAGTTCACCGACCTCGGTGTGCAGTACAGCCACAACGAGCCGTCCACGGCCGCCGAGATCGTGACCGCGGCGCTCCAGAAGGACCCCGACATCGTGGGCATCTTCGCAGCGAACCTGTTCGCGGCTGAAGGCTCCGCGACCGGTGTCAAGCAGGCCGGCAAGGAGGACTCGGTCACCATCGTCGGGTTCGACGCGGGTCCCGCCCAGGTCAAGCAGCTGAAGGAGGGCACCGTCCAGGCGCTCGTCGCTCAGGAGCCGGCCACCATCGGCAAGGACGGCGTCGCCCAGGCGATCGCCGCCCTCAACGGTGACAAGGTCGAGGCCAAGATCGAGACCGGCTTCACCATCATCACCAAGGACAACGTCGACGGCGACGCGAAGGATGCCGTCTACCAGTCCAAGTGCGGCTAGGCCCGTAGGCCATCACCCCGCACCACAGACCGTGACGGCGTCGGAGCTTCGAGCTCCGGCGCCGTCGCGCTGCGTCCGGGAGAACCGCTGCCCGGGCGCAGCCGGACCCTGCAGGCGCCCAACCGGTCCCTGAGCGCGCCCGACCGGTCCCTGAGTGCGACCCCGGTCCCTGAGCCTGTCGAAGGGCGACGCCGCACTCCACCGGATGCGAGAATCACGACATGACCCAGGTGATCGTCGCGGCGACCGCGGTGCAGCGGCTGTCTGACGAACCTCCGGGACGGATCGAGGTCGAGATCGTGGATGCAGCGGGGCGAGTCCACCGCGTGGTCATCACGGTCCCCGAACGCAGGAGCCGCGCGATCACCGCTACAACCGACGTCCCGTTCCGACTCGGGCTCCGCGCCGAGTACGTGCGGATGGAGGGACGGGCCGTGGAGGTCCGATTCGCGGACGGCGTCACCACCACCGAGGGTCTCGGCGGGGTCTGCCTGGACCCGGACATCGTCCACTGGTTGTGAACGACTCGATCGACTGACGGTCGGGTCGGCGACGAGTCCTAGGCGACGAGGGTGAGGAGGCGCGCGACCTCGGCGGCGACGGCCTCCCGGGCGGGACCGAGGTACTTCCGCGGGTCGACGAGCGAGGGGTCGGCGTCCAACCGCTCGCGCACGGCACGGGTGAAGATCCCGTTGATGTGCGTCGAGATGTTGATCTTCCGCATGCCCGCCTCGACGGCGCGGACGAGGTCGGCGTCGCTCACGCCGCTCGAGCCGTGCAGTACGAGCGGGACGGGGACCGCCGACGCCAGCTCGGCGATGAGTCCGAAGTCGAGCGAGGCGCTTCGTGAGGTCATGGCGTGCGAGCTGCCGACCGCGACCGCGAGCCCGTCGACCTTCGTGGCCTCGACGAACGCGACCGCGTCGTCCACGTCCGTGCGGACGCCGGGTGTGTGCGCTCCGCCCTTGCCGCCGATCGCACCGAGTTCGGCCTCGACCCACACCCCCTGCGCCTGAGCCGCCTGGGCGACCGCGGCGGTGCGCTCGCGGTTCTCGGCGTCGGGCAGGGTCGCGGCGTCGAACATGACGGAGGTGAACCCGAGGCGGACGGCCTCCTCCACGAGCGCCTCGTCCTCGGCGTGGTCGAGGTGGACGGCGGTGTCGGTCTGCGCGGCCCGCGCGAGTTCCAGACTGGCGAGCCCGACCGGAGCGAGCCCGCCGTGGTACGACGCGGCGTTCTCGGAGATCTGCAGGATCACGCCGCGACCGGCGGATGCGGCACCCCGCAGGATCGCCTCGCCGTGTTCGAGCTGGATGACGTTGAACGCGAGGACGGCGCGTTGTGCGCCGAGGAGCGTTGCCGTGGAGACGAGCGACATGGGGTTCCTCTCGGGGTGCACACGGCCGGGCCGGCCGGCGCGTGGATGGTCAGGTGGTGGCCAGCAGCAGTTCCGGACCGCTGTCGGCGAGGGCGGCGACGGTGTCGGGGTCGAGTCCGTCGTCGGTCACGAGCTGGTCGAACTCCTCGAGTCCGGCCGCCCGGTGGAACGACGTCGTGGCGAACTTCGCCGAGGTGACGGCCAGGATGCGGCGCTTGGCGATCCGGAGCATGGCTTGCTTCACCTCGGCCTCCTCCGGCAGCGTCGTCGTCGCCCCGGCCGTGACGCCGACTCCGTTCGCCCCGATGACGGCGACGTCCGCGTGGAGGCCGGCCAGCCGGGCGACGGTCCACGCGCCGACGGTCGCCTGGGTGACCGCCCGCACCCGGCCGGGGAGGGCGAGCACGGTGAGGCGTGGCCGTCCGCCCAGGAGGGCGACGATCGGCAGGCTGTTCGTCACGACGAGCAGGCGGCGGTCGTCCGGGAGGAGGGCGGCGATCTCGAGGGTCATCGCCCCGGAGTCGAGGACGATCACGCCTTCCTCGGGGAGGCGTTCGACGACGAGGGCGGCGACAGCGGCACGTTCGGCACGCTCGCCCTCGCGGCGGTGCTGCAGGCTGGGCTCGAACGGGGTCCGCTGCGCGAGGACAGCGCCCCCGTGGTGCCGACGGACGAGTCCTTGACGCTCGAGGACGACGAGGTCGCGGCGGATGGTCTCGGGGGTGACGGCGAGGCGGTCGCTGAGTTCGGCGACCGAGAGGGCGCCGTCACCGTTGCGGGCGCCGGCGAGGATCGCGGCGTGGCGCTCTGCTGGGTACATGACTGCTCCGTCCGGTCAGGTCATCGTATCCGAATCCGCCCGATATCCCTTCCGATTCGGTGGGATCGGTGCAAAGATCAACATGATCGGGCGCCACGCAAACCGCGCGTGCTCCGGTCGCGACGACGATGACGACGAACGGAAGGCCGCCGATGGCTGAGCACGGATCCCAGGGCGACCCGCGGGGAGCTCTGACGGGCCTGCTGCTCGGGATCGACGTCGGACAGACCGCCGTGAAGGCCGTACTGCACGACGAGCGACTCCGCCCCATCGCCGTCGCCCGTCGCGCGAGCCCCGTCGACCGGCCAGTGGCCCGACACGCGGAGCGGTCGCAGGACGCCCTCTGGGCCGCGGTCGCCGACGCCGTCGCGGAGGTTGTGGCGACGCCAGGCGTCGACGCGTCCCTCGTGGCCGCCGTCGGGATCACCGGCCACGGCGACGGACTCCACCTCGTGACCGCATCGGGCGAGCCCGTCGGCCCGGCCATCACCGCGATGGACTCCCGTGCCCATCTCGAGGCCGCCGAACTCGCCGCCGATCCGGACCGACTGCGGGTGGTGCTCGAGCGCTCCGGTCAGCTGCCGACGCCCGGAGCCGCCGGCAACCTGCTCCGCTGGCTGCTCCGCCACGATCCCGAGCGGGTCGCGCGAGCCGACACCATGCTCTTCTGCAAGGACGTCATCCGTCACCGGCTGACCGGTGAGCTCTCCACCGACTACTCCGACGCCTGCGCGTCCTTCCTCGACGTCGGCACCGCGAGCTGGAGTGCCGAGGTGCTCGACGCCTACGGCCTCCCGGCGGACCTCCTCCGCCTGCTGCCACCGATCAGTCCGAGCGGCATGGTCGTCGGGCAGGTGCTCCCCGAGGCCGCCGCGATCACGGGCCTCGCCGTCGGCACCCCGGTGATCAGCGGCCTTCACGATGTCCAGGCGTCCTCGATCGGGATGGGGGCGCTCGCCCCCGGACGCCTCGCGCTCGTCGCGGGCTCGTTCAGCACCAACGGGGTCACCACCACCCGGCCCGACGTCGACCCGCGGTGGCAGTCGCGACTCTCGATCACCCCGGACCTCCGCATCGCGATGTCCACCTCGGCGACCGCCTCGCCCTCCTTCGACTGGACGCTGCGCCTGCTCGGCGCGTCAGACCCGGTGGACCGCGATGCGCTGATCGCCGAGGCCGCAGCCCTGCCACCCGAGGAACCGGTGCCGCTCGTCCTACCCTTCCAGTCGGATTCCCCCCTCGGCTCCGACGCCACGGCCACCATCGCGGGCGTCCGCGACGGACACACCCGCGCGCACGTGCTGCGGGGCGCCATGGAGGGGATCGTGCTCATGCATCGCTGGCACACGCGAGCCCTCGCCGAACGGTTCGACTGGGACGAACCCGTCGTCCTCGGTGGCGGGCTCGCCCGCTCGCCCCTCTACGTGCAGCTCGTCGCGAACGCGCTGCGGGCACCCGTCGCGGTCGTCGACTCCGAGGAGGCCGGTGCCCTCGGTGCTGCGATCGTCGCCGGGGTAGCCACCGGGCTTCTCGCGTCGGTGGAGCAGGCGCAGCACGACGTCGTCCGTCACGCGCCGGCCGTCTTGCCGACCGCCGCCTCCGCCGGGTACTGGGCGGAGGTGGGCCGCGCGTTCGACGAACTCGTGATCGCCCTCGACCCCTGGTGGGCACGCCGGGCCGCGTCGCCCATCGACGAGGCGGAGACCCGATGAGCGGCAGCGTCGACGTCCGGCGTCGGGCGATCCTCGACCGGCTCGAGGCACACGGTCGTGTGGAGGTCGGTGCGCTGTCGGCCGTGCTCGGCGTGACCGAGGAGACGATCCGGCGCGACCTGCGCGCGCTCGAACTCGACGGGCTGCTCCGGCGCGCGCACGGCGGTGCGGTCCGATCGGACCTCGACACCGACCGGCACCCCGACCTCCGCGCGGCCGCCGCCCTCGCCGACCGCGCCCTGACGCTCATCGACGCCGGTTCCGCCGTCTTCCTCGGTGGCGGCTCGGCCTGCGAGGCGCTCGCGGCGCGACTCGCGCCCACCCCGGGCACCGTCCTGGTCACGGGCTCCGTGCCGGTGGCGCTCGCGGCCGCGCTCGCAGACGAACGGGCCGTCGTCCACCTCATCGGTGGCACCGCGGACGACCACGGACTCCTCACGGGTGCCTGGGCGCGTGAGCAGCTGAGCGGTCTCCGTCTGGACGTCGCCGTCGTCGAAGCGCTCGGTGTCACCGCCGACGGCCGGCTGCTCCACGCGTCGCCGGAGGAGGCCGCCGTGGTCGCCACGGCGGTGGATCTGGCCGGGTCGGCGATCCTCCTGGTCGATCCGGAGACGTTCGGCGCGGGTGGGCTGGCCGCCTCGGTACCGGCCGGGAGCCTCGCCACCGTGCTCCTCGCGGGCGATGCCGATCCGGGCGGGCTCGAGGTACTGCTTGCGACCGGCGTCCGCGTCGAGACGATCGGGGTCGGCGCATGAGCGGCATCGTCACGGTCACGCCGGCCGCCGCGATCGACCAGACCTACCGCGTCGACGGGCTGCGGCTGGGTGACGTCAACCGGGCGGTCGGCGTCTCGACCGAGCTGAGCGGGAAGGGCGTCAACGTCGCCAGGGCCGTGACCCTCTCCCGGCTGCCCGTCCGAGCCGTCGTCCCGATGGGGGAGGACGGGCGGATCCTCGCGGGCGACCCCGCCCTGCAGCCCCTGCTCGCCGTGGTCCCGACCGATGGACGGACCCGGGTGAACACGACGATCCTCGACGACGCGACCGGGACGACCAAGGTGAACGAGCCCGCGATCCCGTTGCGGGCCGCCGACTGGGCCGCGGTCGTCGCGGCGTCGGCGCGCGAGATCGACCGGATCGGTGCGGACTGGTTGGTCCTCTCCGGGACGATCCCCACGGTCACGGAGGGTGGCGGGCTCGTCGACATCCTCGAGCTGCTGCGGGAGGCCGGGGGTCGCGGAGCGCGCGTCGCCGTCGACACCGCCGGTGTGGCCCTCGAGACCGCCGTCGCGAACCTCGACCTCGTGCACCTGCTCAAACCGAACGCCCACGAACTCGCCGAACTCACCGGCCGGGAGTTGTTGACGATCGGTGACGTCGCCGCCGCGGCTGACGAGTTGCACCGGGCCGGCTGCGACCTCGTCTACGTGAGCATGGGTGCCGACGGTGCGCTCGTGCGCTCGTCCGCCGGCCTGTGGCACGCCCACACCGCGGCGACCGTGGTCAACACCGCCGGTGCCGGAGACGCCTCGCTCGCCGGCTTCCTCGTCGGCCTCCGCGGGCCGGACGGCCAGGACGATCCGGCGGCCGCCGTCGCGACGGCCGCCGCCTGGGGTGCGCTCGCGGTGTCGAGCGCGACGACGGTCCTCACCTCGCTCGACGGTGCACCGCTGCCGATCGCCGTCCGCGACCCCGACCCGGGGACGCCTCTGCGCGAACCGGCGACACCACCCCGGTCGGAGGTCGAGCCGCGATGACCGCCTCCGCCGTCCCGAGCTTCCACGCCGCCGTCGACCTCGGCGCGTCGAGCGGTCGCGTCATCGTGGGGCGGTGGGACGGCGAGCAGCTCCGGCTCGTCGAGGTGCACCGGTTCCCGAACGGCCCGGTCGTGCGCGACGGCCGGCTCGTGTGGGACGCCGAGCGGTTGTTCGAGGAGACGCTGACGGGGCTCGCAGCGGCGGTCCGCCACGCTGAGGCGGCGGGCGGCGCACTCGACGGCATCGGGATCGACAGTTGGGGCGTCGACGTCGGCCTGCCCGTTCTCGGCGCCTCGCGTCTCGCCTCGTCCGTCCCCGAGGTCCGGCACCACCGCGGTGCGGACGAGCACGAGCCGGAGCGCGCCGCCGCCCTCGTCGACCCCGCCGCGGCGTACGCGGTCACGGGCGTGATCGAACACCCGATCAACACCGCCTTCCAGCTGCGGTCGCTCGCTGCGGGCTCGGAGGCCGGACCGCCGCCGACCGAGGCACCGACCGTCCTGTTGGTCCCCGACCTCTGGGTGTGGTTGCTCACCGGCGTCGTCGGTGCCGAGCGGACGATCGCCTCCACGACCCAGCTCCTCGATCAGCGCTCCGGCGACTGGGCTGGGGCACTCATCGAGCGGTGGGGGCTCGGCGGGTTCCGCTTCCCACCGGTGGTCGCACCGGGCACCCTCGCCGGGTCGACGACGCCGGAGGTCACCGCCCGTCTGGGGGCGCGCTCCGCGATCCCCGTCCACCGGGTCGCTGAGCACGACACGGCGTCGGCGCTCGCGTTCGCCCGCCCGGACGGCGCCGAGCTGCTCGTCTCGAGTGGCAGCTGGTCGCTCGCCGGCGTGTGTCTCGCCGAGCCGATCCTCAATGAGCCCGCGCGGCTCGCCGGGTTCACCAACGAGGCCGGCGCCGCGGGATCGTCGCTCCTCCTCCGCAACCTCACCGGCATGTGGTTGCTCACCGAGTGCGCGCGGGCCTGGTCGGAGGAGGACGGACACGCCGTCGACCCGGTGGAGCTCGTCGACGCCGCGACCGTGGCCGCCGAATCGGCCGAGGCCGTGCCGCCCACGGTGTTCGACGTCGCCGACCCCCGACTCCTCGTCCCGGGCGACATGCCGGCCCGCATCACGGCGCTGTGCCGAGCGGCCGGAGGCACCGCGCCGAGCGGTCGCGTGGACCTCGTCCGCAGTGTGATCGAGAGCCTCGCCGCAGCGTACGCCGCGAGCGGTCGGGCCGCTGCGGCACTGACCGGCGTCCCGATCCGTTCGGTCCGCATCGTCGGCGGCGGATCCCGCAACCGGCTGCTCTGCGCACGCACAGCGGAGCTGACCGGCCTGCCCGTCACCGCCGGCCCGGCCGAAGCCTCGGCGCTCGGCAACCTCGCCGTCCAACTCGTGGCCGCCGGCCGCGCTCCGTCGCTCGAGGCCGTGTACCGGGGTCACCGCGACGACCCCGCCGACGATCAGGAACAGGGACAGACATGACGCACCCGACCGACCGACCGGAGACCGAGGCGGAGACGCGAGGACGGCTCGCGACCTTCTCCCGGGAACTCGGCCGCCCGGATCGTGCCTGGGCGCTGCTCGCCGAGGGCAACACCTCCCTCCTGCTCCCTGGCACCGAAACCCCGACCATGCTCGTGAAGGCGAGTGGCACGTCGATGGCCACGGCGACCGCCGACGACGCCGTCCGACTGGAGCTCCCGTCCGTCCTCGAGCTCGTCGACGCCGACAGGGGAGGCGACGCCGAGGTCGACGCGCTCTTCGACGCGGCGTCACTCGCCGGGAACGGCAGGCGGCCCTCTGTCGAGGCGATCCTCCACGCCGTCTGTCTCGACCTGCCCGGCGTCGCCGCGGTCGGCCACACCCATCCCGTCCCCGTCAACGCCCTGCTCTGCTCGGTGTCCGCGGAGGCGTTGACCCGCGGCTCGCTGTTTCCCGACCAGATCGTCGTGCTCGGCCCCGACCCGCTGCTCGTGCCCTACGTCGACCCGGGGCTGGGGCTCGCCCGGGTGGTTCGACGCCTCCTGCGGAACAGGATCGAGGCGACCGGCCGGGTGCCCAAGGTCGTCTACCTCCGGAACCACGGCATGTTCGCGCTCGGTTCCGACAGCGCGGAGGTCCTGCGGATCACCGAGATGGCCGTCAAGGTCGCCCAGGTGCTCCTCGGCGCGCTGGCGGCGGGCGGCCCCGTGTACCTCGACGACGCAGCCGTCGCGCGGATCGACACGAGACCCGACGAACTCCTCCGGCGCGCCGCCCTGGCGTCGCCGGAACCGACGACGAACCGTGCCACGACGGCACAGGACGGGGCAGACGCATGACCGGACCGGACGGCACCATCGACCTCGGCGGGCAGGTCGCCATCATCACCGGTGCATCCTCGGGCATCGGCCGGTCGTACGCGCAGGCGCTCGCCACGGTGGGCGTGCGCACGGTCCTCGTCGGCCGATCCACCGAGCGGCTCGCGGCCCTCGCCGACGCCCTCCCGGTCGAGAGCGTGTTCCTCGCCGGCGACCTCGCCGATCCTGCCGTCTCGGAACAGGCCGTCGCGCTCGCCCTCGCCGCCTTCGGTCGCCTCGACGTCGTCCTCGCGAACGCCGGGCTCTACGTCGGAGGCGATTTCGCCGACACCCCGATGACGGCGATCCAGGAGCTCGTCGGCGTCAACGTCCTGGGCGCGATGGCGACCGTGCGGGCCGCGCTGCCGCACCTCATCGCTCAGGGCTCCGGCGACGTCCTCGTGACGAGTTCGGTATCCGGCCACCAGGACATCCACTGGGAACCGGTGTACTCGGCCACGAAACACGCCATGCAGTCGTTCGTCCACACCACCCGGCGCAACCTCGTCGGTTCGGGGGTGCGGATGGGCGCCGTCGCTCCCGGCGTGGTGCTGAACGAGCTGTGGGGGATCGCGGAGGGCGCCGACGGGGTCGACGACCAGGTCGCGGCACGCACCGGCATCCGCTCGGAGGACGTCGCGGACGCGGTGCTCTTCATGCTCACCCGCCCCCGCCACGTCACCATCCGCGACCTCGTGATCCTGCCGACGGACCAGGAGATCTGACCGCCGTGCCGAGCCCCACCTCCAGCCACACTTCCATCCACCGTCCACCCACCAGCAGGGAGTCCTGATGTTCTCCGACCTCAACGGCCGCACCGCGGTCATCACCGGCGGGGCCCGCGGGCTCGGCTTCTCGATCGCGACAGCGCTCGCCGCCCAGGGTGTCCACGTCGCCCTGCTCGACCTGCTGCCCGCCGTGCAGGCGTCGGCCGAGCAGCTCGCCGCCGAACACGGGGTCCGCAGTGTCGGGATCACGGTCGACGTGACCGACGCCGAGGCCGTCGAGGCGGCCTTCTCGACCGCCGAGGCCGAGCTCGGCGCGCCGTCACTGCTCGTGACTGCGGCGGGTATCACGATCTGGGGCGACAGTGTCGACGTCGCGCCGGACACCTGGCGCAAGGTGCTCGCCGTGAACCTGGACGGCACCTTCTTCGCCGCGCAGTCCTTCGCCCGCCGCGCGATCGCCGCCGGCCGTCCGGCGTCGGCCGTCTTCATCTCCTCGATGTCGGCGTTCATCGTGAACCAGCCGCAGTTCCAGGCCTCCTACAACACGTCGAAGGCGGCCGTCAGTCACCTCGCCTCCTCCCTGGCCGTGGAGTGGGCGCCGGCGGGCGTCCGGGTGAACGCGATCGCCCCCGGGTACTTCCTCTCCGACATGACCCGCGAGTTCACCGAGGCGAACCCGGACCTCGCCGCGGCGTGGACGTCCGCCATCCCCGCCGGACGGATGGGACAGCCGGAGGATCTGCACGGGCTCGTCCTGCTGCTCGCCTCGGACGCCTCGTCCTACCTCACGGGCCAGAGTCTCGTGATCGACGGCGGCTACACGGCGCTCTGAGCGCCCGACTCGTCCCAACACCATCCCGCACACCGTCCGCCCCCGCCCACCAGACCGCCCCCCGACCAGACCCGAGGACCAGCCATGACCGACTCCGACCTGCACGGTGACCCAGCCCCCGACCTCGCCGGCGACGCCGCCTGGGGGACACGGCGGCGACGGTTCGTCGAGGCGCGCTCCGGCGCGGTCGAACGGGCGTGGGCGCCGCGTCCCGTGCGGGTCGACGACGGTCCGTCGGTCGGGCGGCGGCAGATCGAACTCCGTCACCTCGGCGGGCTGGAGGCGACCGTCGAGGTCGACCAGTTCCTCGACCTCGGCGAGGCGTCCTGGAACGGGGACGTCGTGTCCTTCGTCGCGCCGACGACCGCGCCGCACGCGGAGAGCTGGGCCAGGCGCTGGCAGGGTGGTCTGCTGACGACCTGCGGGCTCACGGCGGTCGGGGTGGCGTCGGAGGCCGAGGGCGGGATGCACGGACGGGCGTCCAGGATCCCGGCGACGCTCACGCGGAGCGAGGGCCGCTGGACCGAGGAGGGGCGGTACGAGCTCCTCGTCGACGGATTCCTGCGCGAGGGCGCCGTCTTCCAGCAGAACCTCACGGTGACCCGTAGCATCCGTGCCGAGGTCGGTGTCGCGCGGGTCCGCCTGCATGACGTGGTCCGCAACGAGGGATTCGTCGCCGAGCCGGTGCGGCTGCTCTACCACGTGAACCTCGGGTGGCCACTGCTGCACGGCGGTGCGGTCGTGGCGGCCGAGGCCGAGCCGTCCGCTGACCCCGTGTCCGGACCGTCGGGTGACGGTCCGTGGCGACGGGTGATCGAGGAGCCGGAGCCCGCGGCCGATGAGCAGGTGGACGCCCTGGACGCCGTGGCCGGTGCCGACGGCTGGTCCACCGCGACGCTGGCCGGCGAGGTGGGGACGGTCTCGATCCGCTTCCGCCCTGACCAGCTGCCGTTCCTCACCGTGTGGCGCAGCACGGCGGCAGGCTCGTACGCCCTCGGCATCGAACCGGGCACCTGCTGGCCGAGTCACGCCGTCGGTCCGGACCGCGGGAAGGTCGGACGAGTGCTCGAACCGGGGGAGTCCTTCGAGGTCGACCTCGAGATCGTGTTCGAGTCGGCGACGGACGACTTCGGCGACTGAGCCCAGCAGCCTCGGCCGCCCTCGGGCGCACCGTTTCCGAAGAATTCACGCTGGGGTATGTCATCGATGACATGAACGGGGTATGCTCGCCATGACATCGATGACATGGAGTCATCGTCGGAAGCCGACACGGACGTCGGACCCTGAACGGACACCGCCGTGCACGCTGCTGCGAACCTCGACCCGACCACCGTCGCGTCCGTGGCCCCCGACGGACTCGTCGCCGGACTGGACCTCGGAAGCACGGGTGTGAAGATCCTCATCACCGACGCCGACGGTGCCGAGGTCCTCATCCACCAGCTCCCGACCCCGTGGCTCGCCGGTGCCGGCGGCACGACCGTCATGGAGGCCGCCTCCCTCATCGCGACCGTCCGCGAACTCCTCGACCACGTCGCCGCCGAACTCGCCGACCGCTTCGGACCGACCGTGCGCGTCCGAGCGCTCGCCGTGTCGGGCATGGGGGAGTCCGGGATCGTCCTCGACACCGTCGGCCGGCCCGTCGCCCCCGCGATCGCCTGGTTCGACCCGCGCGGTGCCGAACAGCTCGCCGCGCTCCCGGCCACGATCGCGGAGCAGTTCGCCGGCCGGACCGGCCTCCCGCTCGGCGTCCAGGTCTCGGTCGTCAAGCTCCTGCACCTGCGGGACGCCGGACTCGACCTCACGGGAACCCGCTGGCTCAACCTGCCCGAGTTCCTCGTCGCGGCGCTCGGTGGCGAGGAGGCCGCAGAGTACTCGCTCTCGTCCCGCACCGGTCTGCTCGATCAGGACACCGGTGCCCCCTGGCCAGAACTCCTCGAGCACCTCGGGGTCGACGCCACGTTCCTGCCGCCCTTCGTCGACGCCGGCACCCCGCTCGGCTCCGCCTCGGCTCCCTGGGTTCCGAAGGTCTTCGCCGATGCGGCACTGACCGTCGCCGGCCACGACCACCTCGTCTCCGCCGTGTCCACCGGCTCGTTCCCCGCCGAGCGGTACCACGTGTCGATGGGCACCGCCGAGGTTCTCCTGCGTCGACTCGACGCGCCGCTGCCCTTCGCCGCTCGAGAGCGCCTCGCCGAGGTCTTCATCAACTGCGTCCGGCACGTCGTCCCCGGGACCTGGGTCCTCGTCGCCGGGGTGAAGACGGGGCTCCTCATGCGCCGCACCCTGCAGCTCGTCGGTGTGACCGAGCGGGCCGGCCGCGACCGCCTCGACGGCGCGGTGATGGAGCTGCCCGTCGAGGGTCGCCTCGCGGACGGCGACATCCTCGTCTCCGGCGCCCGCAACGACGACGGGGTCCTGCACCTGACGGTCCGGGCGGACGGCGCCGACCCCGCTGAGATCTTCGCAGCGGTCCTCCGCCACGGCAACGACGAACTCCGTGTGCTCATCGAGGCCATGGACCGCGAGGTCCCGCCGGCGAGCTCGGCCCTCCTCACGGGCGGGTGGGCCGGCATGCGTTCGGTCCAACGCGCGCGAGCTACCGTCCTGCCCGGGATCCAGGTCTCCGACCGATCCCAGGACACCGCCTACGGTGCCACCGTCTTCGCCCGTTCCCTCCTCGAGCCGGCCGTCGCCGGCCGAGCACATCCCTGACCCGTCCGTCCGCCCAGCCACTCACCGAACCCACCCACCGGTCGACCTCGACCGGCCCGCAGCATCCGACGCGACCGCGTCGGCACACGACCCCATCCGAAGCACAAGGAGCACCTGATGAACGCAGTAGCCACCCGCACCAACGAGCTCACGACGCTCGAACGCCGTGCCATGTCCACGATCAGCACCCCGGCCGGTGGCATGCTCATCGTCGCCGGCGACCAGCGCAACGGTATGAAGGCCGTCATGAAGGACGCGCCGAACGGTGCAGCCGGCATCAGCCGTGACGAGCTCGCCGAGGCGAAGAGCGACCTCGTGCGCTTCCTCGGCAACCACGCGCCCGCCATCCTCCTCGACCCCGAGGTCGCCCTCCCGCTCGTCGTCGACGAGCGCACCCTCTCCCGCACCACGGGTCTCGTGGTCGGCATGGACTCCTCCGGCTTCGACACCGAGAACGGTCTGCGTCGCACCAAGTACGTGCCCGGTATGGACGCCCGCAAGGTCCGTGAACTCGGTGGCGACGCCGCGAAGATGCTCTTCTACCTGCGCTCCGACCAGCGCGAGGCGGAGCAGGTCGTCATCGACGAGATCGCCCGCCTCGTGGCGGAGTGCTCGGCCGAGGGCGTCCTCCTCATCGTCGAGATCCTCGTCTACCAGCTCGACGGCGAGAGCGACGAGGCCTACGCCGAGATCTTCCCCGAACTCGTCCGCGGTGCCGCGGAGATCTCCGTCGCCGCCGGTTCCAAGGTCCTGAAGCTCCAGTACCCGGGTTCGGCGGAGGCCGCCGCAGCGGTGACCGAGGCCGCCGCCGGTGTGCCGTGGGCGGTCCTCTCGGCCGGTGTCGACCACGAGACCTTCGTCGGTCAGGTCCGCACCGCGGTCGAGAACGGTGCCGGTGGCGCCATGGCCGGCCGCTCGCTGTGGAAGGATAGCCTTTCGATCTCGTCGGCCACCCGCGAGGAACTGCTCACGAACCGTGCGCTGCCCCGCCTCCGCGAGCTCGAGCAGGTCATCGAGACCGCCCTCGCCGGACGCTGACGCCTCGCGGGCGGTGGCCGAGGTCACCGCCCGCGCACGTCCACCCGTCGAACCGGCACCATCCCCGAGGAGCACCCATGGCCACGATGCAGGACGTGGCGTCCCTCGCGGGGGTGAGTTCGAAGACGGTCTCGCGGGTCTTCAACGACGACCCGCACGTCCTCCCCGAGACGCGGTCGCGGGTCGAGACGGCCATGCGGGAGTTGAACTACGTCCCGAACGTGCTGGCGCGCACCTTCCGTGCCGGTCGATCCTCCTCGGTCGGTGTCGCCGTCCCCGACGTCGTCGACCCCTTCTTCGCCGCGGTCGTCCGGGCGGTGGAGGAGGTCTGCTCCCAGTCGGGCATCACCACGCTCGTCACGAGCATCGGTGACGACCCCTCGCGTGAGCGCGCCGTGCTCGACTCCTTACTGCGCTCGCAGCTCATGGGGCTCGTGCTCGCACCCGTCGCCGAGGACCAGTCATGGCTCGCGCCCTGGGCCGAGCACACGCCCATCGTGTTCGTCGACCGGGCGCCCGGGGGACTCGACGCGGACAGTTTCGTCGAGGACGACCACCGCGGTGCCTACCTCGCGACGAAGCATCTCCTCGAGCACGGTCACACCAGGGTCGCCTTCGTCGCCGACGCCGCACACCCACCCAGCACCCGACGCCGGCTCGAGGGCTACCGGTCCGCGCTCGCCGAGCACGACATCGCGCTCGATGACCGCCTCGTGAGCCTCGACGCGACGGACCGTGCACCGGCCGCCGTCGTCCTCGACGCTCTGCTCGCCCTCGCCGACCCGCCGACGGCCCTGTTCTCGGCGAACGCGCGTGTGACGATGGCGCTCGTCCCGGCGCTCCGCTCGCGGGGGATCGCCTCGCTCGGCTTCGGCGACTTCCCGATGGCGGACCAGCTCGACCCGGCCGTCAGCGTCATCGAGCAGGATCCCGCCCGGCTCGGGCGGCTCGCCGCCACGCGCGCGCTCGCCCGTTTCGGCGACGCGGACGCCTCGCACGAGCGCAGCACCGTCGTGCCCGTCGGGCTGCTGCTGCGGGAGTCCTGCGGCTGCCACCTCGACGGGTGATCCCCCGCCCGACGGATGCGGCACGGCCCGTCGGTGCGTAGCGTTGGAGGCTGCACGCGACGCTCGGGGGAGACATCATGCAGGATTCGGACGGAACGGCGAACGGGGGAGGCTGGGCGCCGGTGGGGCCACCCGTCGCTCGGCCTGGGGCGCCCTTGAGCGGAGTGGGCGCGGCAGAACCCGCCGGAGCGCCGGTGCTCGGGGCCGCCGCACGGGCGGTGCTCGCCCAACGACCCGAGTCGGCCGCAGACCGCCAGCGACGCCGGAACCGGGAGGCGGCCCCGGTCCTGCCGTCGCGGGTCCCGTGGGTCGCGGTGATCGTCTTCACGGTCCTGGCGATCGGACTCGCCTGGCTCGTCGCGTCCCCGCTGTGGTTGTCCGGTGAGGGGCTCGCGAACCCCTGGTTCCAGCTCATCGCGCTCGGCATGATGTACACGCCGACGATCGCGGCGGTCGTCGTGGTCTGCTTCGTCGCCCGACCGCGGAGCATCCCGCGGTTGCTCGGCCTCGCGCCCCTGCGTCCGCTCGCCCGCACCCTCGGGCTGTGTGCAGCCGCCCTCGTCGGCTTCCCGGTGCTCGCGTTCTGCGCCATGCTGCTCGGGCAGGCCATGGGCCTCATCACCCTCGACCTCGTCGACCTCTCCGGCCTCGCCGCCATCATGACCGCGTCCGGCGCCGGCGAGCCCACGCGGGACCAGCTCACGACGATCGCGCTCGTCCAGCTCCTCACCCTGCCGATCAGCGTGCTCGTGGCCTCGTTGTCCGCATTCGGTGAGGAGCTCGGCTGGCGCGGCTGGTTGCTGCCGAACCTCCTGCCGCTCGGTACCTGGCCGGCTCTCCTCGTCTCCGGCGCGATCTGGGGCGTGTGGCACGCGCCACTCATCCTCCTCGGCTACAACTACCAGCGGACGGACGTCGTCGGTGTGCTCCTCATGGTGGGCTGGTGCATGCTCCTCGGCGTCGTCATCGGGTGGTTGCGACTGCGCTCCGCCTCGGTCTGGCCGGCCGTGATCGCGCACGGCGCCGTGAACGCCGCCGTCGGGGCGCTCCTCTTGTTCGCCAGTCCCACCTCCATGCAGGACACCGGGAGTGTGTTCGGCACCCTGCTCGGCTGGCCGGGCTGGATCCTGCTCGCCGTGGTGACGCTCGCCCTCGTCGTCACCGGCCAGTTCGGCAAGCGTGCGGTGCCCGGGCTGTGTGCCTCCGAGGTCTCCGCGCCCGTGAGCTGACCCGCCGACGCATGCGCACGGCGTATGTGTCGCGCCGGGCAGGCTGCTTGTCCGGCTCTTCGACACTTGGTGCACTGGGATGATGCGCAGACCCGAGCTCCCCGAGGCGCCCACTCGCCCACACACCGCCCGCACCCCCCGTCACGGTCGTGCTGCGAGCCCCCGGGTCCGCCGACGACGCCTCATCGTCGGCATCGCCGGCGGTCTGGTGCTCGCGCTCCTCGGAGGCATCGGGGCCCTCGCGCTCCGGCTGCAGGGCAACCTCAGCTCCGAGACGATCGCCGCTCCGACCGGCCGTGCGACCGAGCCGGCGGAGCCTGGCGCACCGGACCCGGCGATCAACGTCCTGCTCCTCGGCTCCGACAGTCGTGACCTCGCGCTCGGTGACTACGGCGAGGACACCGGCACCAAGCGCAGCGACGCGATGGTGCTCGTGCACGTGTCCGCCGGCAACACCCGGATCGACGCGATGCAGATCCCCCGGGACACGCTGACCGACCTGTCGATGTGCACGGACACCGGGCGGGGGACGCCCGACGACTACGGCATGGTGAACGCGGCACTCAACTCGGGGGCCGCCTGCTCGGTCGCCGCCGTGCAGGCGATGACCGGTGTGCCGATCGACCACTTCGTCGAGCTCGACTTCAGTGGTTTCCAAGCGATCGTCAACGGCATGGACGGCCTGGCGGTGTGCCTGCCGGAGGACATGGAGGACCCCTATTCGAACCTGGCACTGCCCGCCGGAGCGCAGGTCATCGACGGGACGCAGGCGCTCGCACTCGCCCGCACCCGGCACGCGGTGGGTGACGGCAGCGACATCTCGCGCCTGGGCAACCAGCAGATGGTGATGTCCGCGATCGTGCAGCGCGCGCTGAGCGCCGAGGTGCTCACCCGGCCGGACCGGCTCATCCGCTTCCTCGACGCGGTCACGTCCTCGCTCACCGTCGACACGGCACTCGGCGACCTCGCGAGCCTCACCTCCCTCGCGCACCGGGTCTCACAGGTGCCCGCCACGGCCATCACCTTCCTGACGATGCCGTGGACCGAGGCGCCGTCGGACGCCAACCGGGTCGTTCCGAGCGAGGATGCGACGGTCGTCTTCTCGAGCCTCGCCACGGATGTCCCGGTGCCGATCGCGGGAGCCGCCGACGCGCCCCCGGCCGAGCCGGTCACTCCGGTCGAACCGGTGCGGGTCGAGGCGGTCAGCGTCCTCAACGGCTCGCAGACGAACGGTGTCGCGACGGCGACGGCCGACCGACTGACCGCTCTCGGATACGCCGTCGCGTCGATCGGCGATGCGGAGACGGACTCCCCGGTCACCATCCTCCTCGCGCGCGATTCGGACGCAGCACGGGCGACGGCCGCCTCCCTCGCGCAGGAGTTGGGGATCACGGTCGTCGTGAGCCGAGAACCCGGGCCGGACGAGGAGGACGTCGTGCTCGTCATCGGTGACGACTTCTCCGCACTGACCGAGGCCGCCGGGCAAGCGCAAGCGCCGGCGCCGGTCGAGGTCGAGTCCCGCAACGCCGCCGCGGACCTCTGCGGCTGACGCGGGGCGCATCACCGCCCGGGCGAGGCCTGATCCGTCAGCCGGAGGAAGGCGCTCACGGCGGGCGTCCCGACGGTGTCGTGGCGGACCAGCAGCCCGATGCTCCGCGTGACCGGAGTCGGGAACCGCCGGACCCGCGCGCCGTTCGCCGCAGCCCAGTCCGCGAGCCGCTCGGGGACCACGGTCAGTCCGACGCCTGCGGTCGCGAAGCGGGTGAGCGCATCGCGTTGGGTGGTCACGATGACCCGCGGCGGCTGCGCGCCGAAGCGGGCGTAGGCCTCGTCGGTCACGGCCCGCATCGACGTCCCGCGCGGGAGGGTCACGAGGGTGTGCGCAGCCAGCTCCTCGCCGGTGATGGTCGGCGGGGCGTGGTCGGCCTCGCGCTCGGCGTCAGTCCTGAGGCCGGGGAGGACGATCGCGAACCGCTGTTCCTCCAGGAGCCGCACCTCGACGCCGGGACCGACGGTGGCCACATCGGCCACGCCGAGGTCGATGCGCCCGAGGTCGATGGCCTCGAGCAGCTCGGCCGAGTCGACGGCGCCAATGACCTCGATGCGGACGTCGGGGTGCGCGGCGTGGAACCGGGCGACGAGCTCCGGGACGTGGGTCGCGACGAGCGAGGGGAGCGCGCCGATCCGGAGCGTGCCGGCGGTGAGCGCGTGTTGGGCGTCGGCGAGTGCGCGGAGCCCGTTCGCCTCCTGGAGCATCCGCCTCGCCGGGCCGAGCACCGACCGTCCGGCATCGGTGACCTGCATGCGCCGACCGACCCGGGTGAACAGCGCGAGCCCGAGCTCGGCCTCGCAGCGTTGGATGCGTCTCGTGAGCGAGGGCTGCGAGATCCGGAGGACGTCGGCGGCGGCCGCGTACGAGCCGTAGTCCACCACGGCGACGACGGCTTCGAGCTGTTCGAGGTTCACCGGCAGGCTTCGTACACGTGGTCGGCGGCGTCGGCCGGGGCGAGGTCGCGGTCGCGCAGGATCGTCGAGAACGGGACCTGCGGGTCGGCGCACACCTCGTCGAAGGTGCCGCGCAGATCGTCGGTGTACTCGATGTCGAGCACGGCCCCGCCGTACACCTCGGTGTAGGTGCCGCACTCGTCGAAGCGGTGGCACTCCTCGGCCACGGCGAAGTCGAAGCCGACGTCGTCCCGTCCCCGCGTGCCGAGGTCGCCGGCGTTCTTCTGCCCGATGAGGAGTCCGGCGTCGTGGGCGAGGTCGGCGTAGCGGGTGGCGAGGGCCATCGCATCGTCCACGGTGAGGCGGCCGTCGGACCGCGTGTACGAATCGAGGTTGTCGATCTCGACGGCGTCGAAGCCGGCGTCGGCGCAGCGGGTGATGCTCGTGCCGACCCGCTCGGCGATGCGGGCTCGTCGGTCGTCGGTGGAGAGGTCGAAGATCAGCTCGTCGGGCCAGTTCTCGTCGATGATCGGTTCGCCCGCCTCGTCGGTGAGCACGAGGTCCGGCTCGGCGAGCCACGCGTCGCGATCGGCCGGCTGGCTCTGGAAGCCGTTCACGTAGCAGATCGAGTACCGGTCCGGGGCCGGGGTGTCCGTGCTGTCGCGGACGACGCCACCCACGCCGGCGGCCGGTTCGTATCCGCCGCCGAGTTGGTAGTCGAACACGATGTCGGTCGGGAACCCACTGGCCGCGGTGGCCGATCCGGTGCTGGAGGCGGCCTCGCTCTGGGAGGAGGAGCAGCCGGCGGCGACGAGCGCGACGGCGAGGACGCCGGCGGCCGCGAGGGCCTTCCGGGCACGGAGGTGGGGGAACGGCATGCGACCAGCCTAGGTCGGGACCGCGCGCCGCGTTCACCGGCCGGGTTTCCCGATGGGCTAGGCTGCCACCACTTCGGCGCCGAGCCCCGTGCTGTCCCGCCGACTGAGCGAAGGAGCGGGATGGTCCTCATGCCCGGCGGTGCCGACAGCGGCGTCATGGCGCGGTTGCGTGCGGCGTCCTCGCTGCTCGGACCGAGCGAGCGACGGGTCGCGCAGGTGGTGCTCGCCCGGCCGGCCGAGGTGGTGGAATGGTCGACCACGGAGCTCGCGGTCGCGGCAGGGACGTCGCCGGCCACGGTGATCCGCGCCTGCCAGAGTCTCGGGTTCCGCGGTTTCCAGCATCTCCGGCTCGAGGTGGCGCGCGCAGCGGGCGAACTCGGACACGACGCGCCGGACGGTGTCGTCGCGACCGTCTTCGCCGAGGCCGTGGACGCCCTCCGGCTCAGTCAGGAGAGCGTCGATGCTGCACGCATCGAGGAGGCCGCCGCCGCGCTGGCCGCTGCGCGGCGGATCGTGCTCCTCGGCAACGGGTTCTCCGGACCGCCTGTCCAGGACACCGCGTTGCGCCTCAGCACCCTGGGCCGGTCCGTGGAGGCACCGGTCGACATCCTGGCCCAGCAGTTCGCCGTGCATTCCCTCACCGCCGATGACGTGTGCCTGGCGGTGAGCTACTCCGGTGCGAACGCGCACACCTTGACCGCCTGCCGAGCCGCCGCCGCCGCGGGCGCGCGGGTCGTCGTCGTGACGAGCTACGCGCGATCGCCGCTGGCTCGTCTCGCCACCATCGCGCTCGTCACCGGGCCCGCCGGTCGCGCGCACGACGTCGACCCGTTCCTGTCTCGACTCGGACACCTCGTCGTCCTGCACGCCCTGCACACCGCGCTGTCGGTGCGGAGTGGTGCCGGAGACGTGGCGGACATGCGGCACGTCGTCGCGGACGCGCTGGCCGACGAGGTCTGATCCTCCGCCCGACAAGCGTGGCCGAGCGTTCACCGGGCCGTCGCGGTCGCGTCACCGGACGTTCACGGAACGCGCGCACGCTGTCGGTGTAACGCGGTTTCACGTCCGGTGAAACGCGCGGAACGACCACCGGGGACCGGCTGACGACAGTGGCTCCCGGTGCCGAACCGAGGAGCACGGGCATGCAGACGATCGACCTGGACGGTGTGTACAACGCGCGAGTCGCCGGCTCCCCGACCGCTCCGTGGCTCATCCGTTCCGCGGCACCCGACACCCTCACCGATGCCGGTCGAGCGACGCTCGCGGAGCTCGGCGTACGACTCGTCGTCGACCTCCGCGAGACGATCGAGCGCGCCGAGGACGCCCGCGACGCCGGCATCCCCGTCACCAGCGTCCCGGTCTACGGCACCCCGGACGGTCCGCCGTCCACCGGTTCACTCGAAGCCGTCTACGAGACGCTGCTCACGACCCGCGGCACGGCGCTCGCCGCCGCGGTCGGGGCGATCGCCGATGCGCTCGACGACGACCGAGGAGCCGTGCTGGTGCACTGCACGGCCGGCAAGGACCGCACGGGCCTGGTCGTCGCGCTCGCGCTGCTCGCGACCGGCACCCCGGCCGAGGCCGTCGTGGCCGACTACGCGACGTCCGGCGAATCGGTCGCCCGGCACCGCGAGCGGCTCGTCGTGGCGACCCTCGCCGAGCTCGGTCTGGACGACACCGCCCTCATCGAGGCGCGACGCCTGCACCTCGACAGTCCCGCCGAGGTCATGCGCGGAGCCGTCGCGACCATCGACGCCCTCGGCGGGGCGCGCCGGTACCTCCTCGACCACGGCCTCAGCACCGACCGGCTCGGCCGGTTGGACCGCCGGGTCACCACTGCCGCACTCGCCGAGCGCGGGGCCGACGCATGAGCGTCGAATCGGGACGCCTCACGATCCTGCACCTCAGCGACGTCCATGCGACCGAGGGGGAGCTCCTCTACGGGTCCGTCGACGGCCTCGAGCGGCTGGAGCGCGTCGCCGCCTACGTCGCGGAGACGGGGATCACCCCCGAACTCGTCGTCGTGACCGGTGATCTCGCCCAGCGCGGCCACCCCGGCGTCTACCCGGCGATCGACCGCGGTCTCCGGCGCCTCGAGGACGCCGTCGGTGCCCCGGTGCTCTCCGTGCTCGGCAACCACGACGACCCGGTCGCCGCACGGGTCCTCACCGGGCACGAGGCCGGTCACGCCAGGGTCGTCCACGTCGGGGAGCTCCGGGTCGTCCTCCTGGACTCCTCGAGCGGAGCGCTCGACGACGAGCAGCTCGCCCTCGTGCGCGCCACCCTCAGCAGCCCGTTCGGCATCGGCACGGTCGTCGCACTGCACCACCCGCCGCTCGGCTCGCCCGTACCCACCCTGGCGCAGGCCGGGCTCGCCCACGCCGACACCCTGCTCGACGCGCTCGCCGGCGGGGACGTCCGCATCGTGTTGGCCGGTCACTTCCATCACGCGCTCTCCGCGACCGTCAGGGGCGTCCCGATCTCGGTCGGGCCGTCGCTCGCCTACCACCAGGTGATGAACGCCGGCCCCGACCTCGTGAGCGGCCACGACGCGTCGCTGTTCTCGCTCGTGCACCTGAGCGCCGAGTCCGTCAGCACCGCCGCGTTCAGCCTCGGCGACGCCGTCCCGTTGTTCACCGCCCCGGCCCGTCGGCCCGCGTCGCTCGCCTCCTGACCCGCACCTTCCGTTCCGTTCCGCCCGCCGCACCACACAACCAGAGGAAGTCATGTCCCGTCTCACCCGGACCAGCGCCGTCACCGCTCTCGCGCTCTCCACCGTCATGCTCGCCGGCTGCAGCGCCACCGCAGCCTCCTCCGCCGACCCCACGGGGGACGCGGCCGACGTCCTCGACGCGGCGACCATCACCCTGTACACCTCGGAGCCCCAGGAGAAGGCCGACGCCCTCGTGGCCGCCTTCAACGAGGTCCAGCCGAACGTGACCGTCGAGGTGTTCCGCGCCGGAACCGGAGACCTCACCGCCCGTATCGAGGCCGAGCGGACCGCGGGCGACGTCCAGGCCGACGTCCTGCTCGCCGCTGACGCGGGGACCTTCGAGGGCTACGCCGCCGACGATCTGCTCCTCGCCTACACGCCCGCCGACATCGAAGCCGTCAACCCCGACGTCGTCGACCCGGAGGGCTTCTACACCGGCACGCGCATCATCCCGACGGTCATCGCCTACAACACCACGGCCATCGACACCCCGCCGACCTCGTGGAAGGACCTGACCGACGCCGAGTACGCGGACAAGATCGTCATGCCGAACCCCGACGTGTCCGGAGCCGCGGCCTACAACGCCGCCGTCTGGCTCGACGACGACCAGCTGGGTGAGGACTGGCTGGCGGCGCTCGCGGCGAACTCGCCCGTGATCGCCGACAGCAACGGGCCGGTCTCACAGGCCGTCGCCGCCGGTACCCAGCCCGTCGGCATCGTCGTCGACTACCTCGTCCGCGAGCTCGCGGCCGCCGGTTCGCCGATCGCCGTCGCCTACCCGGAGGAGGGTGTGCCGTACGTCTCGCAGCCGGTCGGGATCTTCGCCGCCACCGACGAGCAGGCGGCGTCGGAGGCCTTCGTCGACTTCCTCGTGAGCGAGGCGGGCCAGACCCTCGCTGTCGAGCAGTCCTACCTCCCGGTCCGCTCCGACGTGGGTACCCCGAAGGGTGCTCCATCGATGGACGAGCTCACGATCCTGTCGCCCGACCTCGAGACGATCCGCGCCACGCAGGACGACGCGGTCGCCACCTTCAACCGCCTCTTCCAGTAACGATGACGACGACGACGGCTCGCGCGGCGAGCACCACCGGGTCGCGGTTCGACGGGCTCACCGCGGTCCGTGTCCTCGTGTGGCTCGCGTGCGCGGCCGTCGTCCTCGTGCCGCTCGCGAGCGTCGTCGTCCTCGCGGCAGGTGGACGGCACCTGCCGTTGCTCCTGCAAGGTGACGTCGTCGAAGCCGGGCTCAACAGCTTCGTCTCGGCCACACTGTCGGCGCTCGGTGCGATCGTCATCGGTACCGCCCTCGCGCTGTTGTTCGAGCGGACGGACCTCCCCGGGCGCCGGGTGCTCCGACTGGCCGCGCTCAGCCCGCTCCTCGTGCCCCCGTTCGTCGGCGCGATCGCCTGGATCGGGGTCGCCGGTCCGACGAGTGCTCTCAACGTCTGGTGGCGCGGCCTCACCGGCGGACCGCTGTGGTCCATCTACGGCGGCGACGGGGTGGTGTTCCTGCTCATCGTCCACAGCTATCCGATCGCCCTGCTCATCGTCACCGCGGCCATCCGGCGGATCCCCGCCGACCTCGAGCAGGCCGCCAGGATCGCCGGTGCGTCCGCGGTGCGCGCCCTGCTCACGGTGACGGTGCCGCTCGTCCGGCCTGCGCTGCTGTCCGCCTTCACGCTCATCGCCGTCTCGAACCTCGCCGACTTCGGGATCCCCTCCATCATCGGTACGCCGGAGCGGTTCGTCACCCTCTCGACCCTCGTGTACCGGTACCTCCAGTCCGGGACGGTCGAGTCGCCGCTCGAGGTGGTCGCGACGATCGGCGTGGTGCTGCTCGCGATCGCGCTGCTGGCGCTGGTGGCCGACGTGCTCATCTCGCGGCGTCGGGTCGAGCTCGACGCCTCCTCGTCACCACCGCAGCGTCTCCCGCTCGGTGTCGCACGGCCCGCCGTCGGGATCGTGACCTGGGGCGTCGTCCTCGCCCTCACGCTCCTGCCGTTGCTGGCGTTGCTCACCCAGTCACTCCTCCCGGCCCCCGGCGTGCCGCTCACCCTGGAGAACCTGACCCTCGACAACCTCGTCCGAGCCGTCACGGCGTCAGGCACGCTCGCAGCCGTCGGCAACTCGGCGATGCTCGCCGGGCTCGCCGGTGGTGTCTGCGTCGTCCTGGGGCTCGCGATCGGAGCGCTCACCACGCGCACCCGGGCCAGGGACAACGGGGTGCTGTCCGCGGGCGCCCTGTTGCCGCAGGCCGTCCCCGGCCTCGTCATCGCGGTCGCCTGGCTCGTCATCGCGCCGCGCGTCGGCCTGTTCAACACCCCGTGGCTCATCCTCGCCGCGTACGTGACGTCCTTCGTCGCGCTCGTCGTGCAGTCCGTCGGCGCACCGCTCAGGGCCACGCCGCTCTCGGCCGAGGAGGCGGCACGGATCGCGGGCGCCGGTCGCCTGCGGGCCCTGGTCGACATCTCGTGCCGGATGGCGATCCCGGCGGCCCTGGCCGGTGGGGTGCTGGTCGTGCTGACGGCGGTCCGCGAACTCACCCTCTCCGTCCTCCTCCTGTCGCCCGGCTCGCAGACGCTCGGGGTCGCGATCTTCAACCTGCAGCAGGCGGGTGCGTACAACGCCGCATCGGCCCTCGCCCTCCTCGTCACCGTCGCCGGTCTTGCGGGTCTCGGCCTCGCCGCCCGATCGCGCTGACCGATGCCGGGCGACACCTCCGACCCTCCACCAGTCCGCCGTCCACCATCCCTCGATCCAGGAGCACACCATGGCCTCCGTCACCCTCGCAGCCGTCGACCTCCGGTACCCGTCCGGCGCCCAGGGGCTCGCCGGCATCGACCTCCACGTCGCGGACGGTGAGTTCGTCGCGCTGCTCGGCCCGTCCGGATCGGGCAAGACGACCCTGCTCCGGACGGTGGCCGGGTTCCTGGCACCGACCGGTGGCCGCGTCCTGCTCGGCGACCGGCTCGTCGCGGGTGGGGGTGCGTTCGTGGCACCGGAGCATCGCGCCCTCGGCATGGTCTTCCAGCAGCACGCGGTCTGGCCGCATTGGAACGTCGGGCGGAACGTCGAATACCCGTTGCGGCTCGCGAAGGTGCCGCGTCGGGAGCGCGCCGCACGGGTCGCGGCGGTGCTCGAGCTGGTCGGCCTGGCCGGTGCGTCCTCGCGCGACCCGGCGACCCTGTCCGGCGGTCAGCGCCAGCGGGTCGCCCTCGCCCGGGCGATCGTCGCGGAGCCCGAGGTGCTGCTCCTCGACGAGGCGCTCTCAGCACTCGACGAACCGTTGCGCGATCGGTTGCGCCTCGAACTCCAGTCGCTCACCAGGCGGTTCGGACTGACCGTCCTGCACGTCACCCACGACCGCGACGAGGCCCTCGCCCTTGCCGACCGCGTCGTGGTGCTCGACGGCGGCCGCATCCAGCAGATCGGCACCCCGCCGGAACTCGTCTCCCGACCGGCGTCGGCGTTCGTCGCGCGGTTCGTGTCGGATGCGACCGTCATCACCGGCCGGCTCGACGCATCGGGGTTCACCGCCCCTGACGACAGCCTGCATCTCGACACGGCCGTGATCGAGTCGACGGCGGATCCCGCGGCGGCCGTCGGTAGAGCCGCGGACCTGGCGATCCTGCCCGGGGACGTCCGCCTCGCGCCCGTCGAACCGGGTTCACCGGGTGACGCGGTCGTCGTCTCGTCGCTCTTCGGCCGCGAGGGCAACGACGTCGTCCTGGACTGGAACGGACGCTCGCTGCGGAGCCGGGGTTCCGGGGTCCGACCCGTCGTCGGCGAGCGGATGCGGGTCCGCATCGAGCGGGCCATCGTCTATCCGGCAGCAGGGGCGCCGACGGGCGCCGACCACCCGGCCGCGGAGCGGGTACCGTTGGGAGCATGAAGTATCTGGTGCTGTTCGCCGCGGGTGCCGCGCTCATCCTCCTCGGGATCGTCTTCGCGCTGCTCCTGGAGCTGCCCGTCGGGTTCCGGATCGCCGGGCTCGTCGCCATGCTGCTCGGCACCGTGGTCATGGGCGTGAACGTCGGCCTGCAGTTCTTCGACCGCCGCCGCGAACGGGCCCGCCGCCTCTGACCCCCGCCGGCGCAAGCACCTGACGCCGCCCGATCCTGCGCGTTACCCTCGAAGCCACCCGCTTCGGCCGAGGCGGGACGACAACCGGGAGGCTTCGTGGCGCGCGCGCTCTTCATCATCGACGTACAGAACGACTTCACCGAAGGCGGTGCGCTCGGGGTGACCGGTGGCGAGAACGTCGCCGGAGGGATCACGCAGCTCCTCGCTGAGCACGGCGACGACTACGCGCACGTGTTCGCCTCCCGCGACTGGCACGACGCCGAGGGCGACAACGGCGGCCACTTCGCCGCGGGCGAGCCCGACTACGTGACCACCTGGCCCGTGCACTGCGTCGCGGGCAGCGAGGGTGCCGAGTACCACCACGCGCTCGACACCAAGCGCGTCGACACCCACATCCGGAAGGGGCAGGGAGCCCACGGGTATTCGATCTTCGAGGGCGTCACCCCGGAGGGCCGACGCCTGGAGGAGGTCCTCGCGGACGCCCAGGTCACGGAGGTCGACGTCGTGGGCCTGGCGACCGACTACTGCGTCCGCCGCAGTGCCCTCGACGCCATCGGGCACGCCCTGCAGGTCCGGGTGCTCACCGACCTGGTGGCGCCGGTCGACGAGGCCGCCGGAGCGGCGGCGCTCGCCGAGATCGCTGCAGCCGGGGGAGTGCTCGTCACGCGCTGAGACCCCGCCGGACCGGACTCGCACACGCCACCCGCCGCGGATAGTAAGCTAGCTGCATAATATTCGGGACAAGGCGAGGACGGGGCACGCGCATGACGCACGGGCGACACGGTGAGGCATCGACGACCACGGCGCCGCGGCGGGATCGGAACGGGGCGCCGCGCTGGCTGCGCATCCTGCTGCCCGCGGTCCTCATCCTCCTGTGGCTCACCGCGGCCGGCGTCGGCGGGCCGTACTTCGGCAAAGTCAGCGAAGTCGCGACCAACGACCAGACGAGCTTCCTCCCCGCGAGCGCCGACGCCACCGAGGTGCAGGCCGCGCTCGACGGGTTCCGTGACGGCGACGACATCCCGGCCCTCGTCCTGTTCGTGCGGGAGGGCGGGATCACCGACGACGACCGCTCCGCCATCGACGACGAGCTCACGACGATCGCTTCGACCGAAGGCGTCGCCGACGGCGTCTCACCGGCCATCCCCTCGGAGGACGGCGAGGCCCTCGAGGCCTTCGTGCCGATCAGCGGCGACGCGGAGGTCGGTGACGTCGTCGAGGCCCTGCGCGCACAGCTCGCGGACGCGATGCCGTCGGGGGTCGAGGTCTTCGTCACGGGTCCCGCCGGCTTCACCGCGGACCTGACCGCCGCCTTCGCCGGCATCGACGGCATCCTGCTCCTGACCGCCCTCGGCGCCGTCTTCCTCATCCTCATCGTCGTCTACCGGTCGCCCGTGTTGCCGTTCCTCGTGCTCGGCACCTCGCTCTTCGCACTCTGCACGGCGCTGCTCACCGTGTGGTGGCTCGCCAAGGCCGGCATCGTGCTCCTGAACGGTCAGGTGCAGGGCATCCTGTTCATCCTCGTGATCGGCGCGGCGACGGACTACTCGCTGCTCTACGTCTCGCGCTACCGGGAGGCGCTCCGCGACCACGAGCGGCGATGGGATGCCACGTGGGCGGCGCTCCGCGGTTCCCTCGAGCCGATCGTCGCCTCCGGAGGCACCGTGATCGCCGGACTGCTCTGCCTGCTGCTCAGCGACCTGAACTCGAACAAGGCACTCGGGCCGGTGGCCGCGATCGGCATCGTCTTCTCCGTGCTCGCCGCGCTCACCTTCCTGCCCGCGCTCCTCCTCGCCTGCGGCCGGAGCTCCTTCTGGCCCCTGCGCCCGAAGGTCGGCAGCGAGCACCGGGTGCAGTCCGCGACGGACGACGACGACGCGGTGCCCACCACCGGGCTGTGGGGTGGGATCGCCCGCCTCATCTCGCGCCGCGCGCGCATCGTCTGGATCGGGAGCACCCTCCTCCTCCTGGTCGCGAGTCTCGGCGTCGTCCAGCTGCAGGCCGACGGCGTCGCGCAGAGCGACCTCATCCTCGGGAAGTCCGAGGCGCGCGACGGACAGTTCGCGCTCGGCGAGCACTTCCCGGCCGGGTCGGCGAGCCCGGTCTCCGTCCTCACCAGGGAGGGCGACGCCGCCGAGGTCATCGCCATCTTGGAAGGCGCCGACGGGCTCGATGACGTCCAGGTGCTGGCGAGCGGTACGCCGACCGGCACCGCGGACGCGACCGTGCGCGACGGGGAGGCGGTGTTCACCGCGCCGCCGACCGGTCCTCCCGGGACTCCTTCGAGCCCGGCCGATCCCACCGTCGACGACGGCCGGATCGTGCTCCAGGCGACCCTCGACACGGCACCCGACTCCGCAGCCGCTGAAGAGACCGTGCGACAGCTGCGCGCCGACCTCGACACCGGCGTCGGCACCCACACGCCGGTCGGCGGGGTCACCGCGACCGCGATCGACTCGAACGATGCCGCCATCCACGACCGGAACCTCATCATCCCCGTGGTGCTCGTCGTCATCCTCCTCATCCTCATGCTGCTCCTGCGGTCGGTCCTCGCGCCGGTCCTGCTCATCCTCAGCGTGGTCGTGTCCTTCGGGGCGGCGCTCGGGGTCTCCGCCCTCGTGTTCAACCACGTCCTCGGGTTCCCCGGCGCGGATCCGAGCGTCCCGCTCTACGGCTTCGTCTTCCTCGTCGCGCTCGGGATCGACTACAACATCTTCCTCATGACGCGGGTGCGCGAGGAGTCGCTCCGGGTCGGCACGAGAGCCGGGGTGTTGCGCGGTCTCGCGATCACGGGTGGGGTGATCACCTCGGCCGGCCTCGTCCTCGCGGCCACCTTCGCGGCGCTCGGCGTGATCCCGATCCTGTTCCTCGCGCAGATCGCGTTCATCGTCGCGTTCGGCGTCCTCCTCGACACGATCATCGTGCGGACCCTGCTCGTCCCGGCCCTCAGCCATGACATCGGGAGCGCCATCTGGTGGCCGTCGAAGCTCGCGAAGGGACGGGTCGAGCACCGACACGCCGCCTGAGCGCGGGGTCGCCGTCTCCGGTCACTGAGCTTGTCGAAGTGCCCCGGACGAGATCCTCCCCGCGAGGGTCTCGGCCCCGGAGGTCCTACCCCTGCTCGGCGAGGAACGCCAGGACCGCGTCCTTGAACACCCGGGAGGACACGGCGTTGAAGTGCTCGCGGCCGGCCAGGCCCACGTACCGCGCTCCGGCCGCCTCGGCCAGGCGCCGACTGCCGTCCGCGACCGCGTCGTCGTCCCCGGTCACGAGGAGCATCGGGAGGGGAGGCACCTCGGCCGTGGTCGGCTGCGGACCGCCGCGGAGGCCCTCCACCAGGGCGATCAGGGCCTCGACGTCGTTGCCGGGGACCCCCTCCGCCATCGACACGTACGTCTCGGTGAGCCGGTGCGTGATCGTCGCGCCGGTCCTGACCCGGAGCCGGGCCTCGTCGAGGTCGAAGCCGCGGAGCGAGTCGCCCTCCGGGAGCCCGCCGAGGCTGAGCGAGCGGACACGGTCGGGATGCCGGACACCCAACCGCCAGCCCACCCGTGAGCCGAGCGAGTAGCCGAGGTAGTGCGGCTCGTCGACGCTGTAGCCGTCGAGCACGGTGAGGACGTCGTCGACGAGGCCGTCGAGTCGGTAGGCGCTCGGATCCGTCGGCTTGTCCGAGGCCCCGTGTCCGCGCTGGTCGATCGTCACCAGCCGGTATCCGGCTCGGGTGAGGGTCCTCGTCCACCCTGCGAGGTCCCAGTTGAGTCGGGCGCTCGAGGCGAACCCGTGGACGGCGACGACCGTCTCCGCGCGGTCCGCGTCGGCCGCCGGCTCGTGCACGTAGGTGGCGATCCGGAACCCGTCCGACGACATGACGTAGGTGGGCGCGATCGGCTCAGGCTGGGGAAGCACCCGACCACGATACTCGCCGCAGGGAGCGGTTCGGCACGCGTCGGTGTCGTCGTCGCGACGTGGCTCAGTCGACCGCGATCGGGCGGGGCCCCTGGTGCATCATCTCCGACAGGTACGGTGCGACGACGCTCGTGGAGATGCGGCAGTCGAGCAGGAGGACGCCGTCCGCCCCGGCGTGGACCCAGTCGGTGAGGCCGTCGAGGTCGGCGAGCGTGTCGATCGTGAGGCCTTGGCCGCCGAGCGCACGGGCGAGCGCGGCGAAGTCCACCTCGTCGATGAGCATGGGGGCCTGGTCGAGTCCGCGTGAGCCGTACTGGTGGACCTCGGCGCCGTACGCGGCGTCGTTGAAGACCACGACCACCCCGCTCCGGACTGTGCGGATGACGGTGTCGAGGTCGGGGAGCGCCATGAGGCCGCCCCCGTCGCCCGTGCAGAGGACGGTCGTGCCGGGATGTCCGACCGCGGCCGCTCCGACGGCGCTCGGGAAGCCGAGTCCGATGGTCTGATAGGCGGTGCCGACCATGACGAGGCGGTCGGGGGAGGGGATGTCGAGGTAGCTGGGTGCCCAACCGATGAAGTGGCCACCGTCCTGGACGACCGTGCGGTCTTGCGGCAGCAGTTCGTTCAGTCGGTGCGCGAGGCTGCGGGGGTCGAGTCGGCCGTCGGCGCACACGCCGACACCGGGATCGCGGTCGAGGTGGGGCGCCGGCCGGACGGCACCTCCGGCGGTGAACCAACCGGAGCCCGGCGCGCCGTCCAGGCGATCGAGCAGACCGGCGGCGGCGAGCGCTGCGTCGCCGCGGACGAGTTCGTCCACCCGGGCGTTCGTCGGGGCGTCGGCGAGGTCCACCTGGATCACGTGCGCCTCGGGCGAGAACGCCTCGCCGAACCGCATCGTGAACTGGTTGAGGCCGGCGCCCACGACGAGGACGACGTCCGCATCGGCGATGGTCCGTGCCGCGCGTTCCGTCGCGAAGCCTCCGGCGACTCCGAGGTCGCGGTCGCTCGCCCCGAACAGTCCGAGCCCGAGCGCCGTGGTCGCGGTGTAGGCGTCCAGACGTTCCGCGAGCTCCCCGAGGACGGGGCCGGCGTCGGCCAGCCAGGCGCCACGGCCGGCGAGGATGAGCGGTCGACGCGCGGAGCGCAGGGCGGCTGCTGCGGTGTCCAGACGCCTGGCGACCGGTTCCACGCGCGACGGCCGGACGAGGGCGGGGTGATGCGGCGTGCCGTCCGCCCGCAGCGGTTCGTCGGACGCCACGGCGGCGAGGTCGTACGGGATCGCGAGCACGACGGCCGTCCGACGGTGGACGGCGTGTTCGATGGCCCGCAGGGTGGTCGCGGTGGCGTCGTCACGGCCCACGGTGAAGGTGGGCGCTCCGAGCCCGGCGGCGATCTGGAACTGGTCGACGTCCCAGGGCCTCGTGCCGGTCGTTGGCGCGTCCCCGACGACGAGGACGAGGGGGATCCGCGCCATGACCGCTTCGGCGAGCGGGGTCAGGGTGTTGGTGAATCCGGCCCCGTAGGTCGCCGTGGCGGCGGCCAGGGCACCACTGGCGCGGACGTAGGCGTCGGCCGCGGCGACCCCTCCGGCTTCATGCCGCATCGCCGTGATGCGCGTGCCGGTGGCGGCGAGGGCGTCGAGGAAGTGGGCGTTGCCGTTCCCCATGACCCCGAACACGTCGGAGACGTGGTGGCTGAGGGCCTGGGCCACGCGGGCGGAGACGGTGGACGGGTGCACCGCGGGAACGGTCGACGGAGCGTATTCGGACATCGAGTGACCTTCGAGGACGTGGACGGATGGGATTCCGTGTGTGTCTCGCCGGTGCTGACCGCGCTATCGCCCTTTTTTCGAGCAACGACTCCGGTGTCGCGGAGTCTGACGAGCACACTCTACTCCGCGGGGACCGCGCTGCACAGAGCGGCCGTCGCGTCAGTCGCTCAACATGAGCAACACCTGCCGGACAGGCCGCCGACGTCCGCTGGAGGCTGTCCTCATGACCCACATCGTGCAGGCCACTACGGCCGAAGACCTCCTCGCCCTCGTCCCCGGACTCGTCGGAACCACCCCGAGATCGAGTCTCGTCGTCGTCCTCTTCGAGGGTTCCCGCAGTCGCGGCGCCCTCCAGGTGCATCTCCCGGCCGGGACGGACGTCGACCGGCGGGTGGCCGAGGCCGCCGCAGAGCGCGCCCTCGGATTCGCCTGCCGGGCCCCGGGCGTCGACGCCATCGTGCCGGTGCTCTACTCGGACGACGCCTTCGGGGCGGGTTCGGAACCGCCGGGCCGGATCATCGCGGACGCGGTCCTCGAGTTGGCGAACGCGCACGGGTTCACGGTCAAGGATGCGCTGTGCTCGGCCACCGACGGCTGGGGCTCGTACCTCGATCCCGGACTTCCCTCCGGAGGGAGGTCGCCGGCGATCGTGACCTCGGCTGCGGTGCCGCAGGTCCCACCGCTCCCGGCGGAGCTCGTCACCACCGAGGTGCCGTCAGTGGATGCGGCGACGTTCGCGGCCGTCGACCTCGAGTACCGGGTGCTCAGCGCTCGGCTGGACGCCATGCTCGATGCGGCCACCGATCGCACCCGCACGGGCTGGCGGATCGATGTCGGCGACACCGTGGAACGACTCGACGGCCTTCCCGAGGTCTTCGAGGATGCCCTCCTCCGCGGCGTCGAAACGATGACCCCGCGGGAGGTGGCCTTCCTGTTGCTCAGCCTGAAGCGCCCATGGGCGAGTGATCTCGCGCTCATGCAGTGGGCGTTCGGGCGTGACCTGGGCGACGAACTCGATGACGCCGAACGCGCGTACGGGCATCTCCCGGTCGGGATGGACGACCCGGAGGTGTTCCACCGGGTCGCCCACCTGCTGGTCGGCGATGGCCCACATCCCGACGTCCAGCGCATCCGGGCGGCGAGCAGCCTGCTCCTCGACATCGCGGCGCGCGCATCCGAGTCCGCGCGCGTCGCGCCGCTCGCCATGCTCGCCTGGCTGTCCTGGGCGCTCGGTCAGAGCAGCCGTGCGGCCGCCTTCCTCGACGAGCTCGACGTCGCCGAACTGGACCATCCGCTGGCGTCGACCGTCGCGTCGCTGATCCGCCAGGGGCACCTGCCGGCCTGGGCGTTCTGTAGGGCCCCCGGAACCCTCGACGGCGCTGTCGCAGGGAACGGTCAGCCCGCCGCGTGACGCTCGAGGAAGTCGTAGACCTCGGAGTCGTCGACGCCCGGGAACGTACCGCTCGGCAGCGGCGAGAGGATGTGCGTGTGCAAGCGGGCACTGGGCCAGGCCTGCTCGCGCCACTTGTCGGCGAGCACGGACGGAGGCCGTCGGCAGCAGGTCGGGTCGGGGCACGTCGACACCGCACGGGTCGTCGTCTCCCGCCCGCGGAACCACTTCGCCTCCCCCCAGGGCACGCCGACCGAGATCGAGAACTCGCCCGCCTCGGTGGTGCCGGTCTGCGTCGCGCACCAGAAGGTGCCGGCCGGGGTGTCGGTGTACTGGTAGAGCTCGGTGGTGCGGTTCGTCCGGGCGAAGGCGTTGCGTGCGCTCCACTTCCGACACACGATCTGGCCCTCCACGGCGCCCGTCACGTCGACCGGGAGCGGGAGCGCGTCGTTCTCGTAGGCCTTCGAGATCGCGCCGTCCTCCGAGACCCGCAGGAAGTGCAGACGCATGTCGAGTCGCGCGGTCGCGAGGTTCGTCAGTCGGAGAGCCGCCGCCTCGTGGGTGACCCCGAACGCGTCGCGGAAGTCCTCCACGGCCAGGTTGCGGTCGCGCTTGGCCTGCTGCAGGAAGGACACTGCGGCCGTCTGCGGCATGAGCGCCGCCGCCGCGAAGTAGTTGATCTCGAGCCGCTGCCGGAGGAACTCCGCGTAACTCGTCGGTCGTTGGTGTCCGAGCAGTCGGTGGGCCATCGCCTGCAGGGCCATGGACCGCAGCCCGTGCCCGCCAGGGATCGATGCCGGCGGCAGGTAGATCCGACCGTTCTCGAGGTCGGTGACGCTCCGAGCCGAGTGCGGGAGGTCGTTGACGTAGATGAGGTCGAAGCCGAGTTGCTCCGCCATGACGCTCACCGTGCGGTGCGTGAGCGCGCCGGTGCTGTGCCCCGCCCGCAGAACACGGGATTCGGCGAGTTCCTCGATCTCCGGGAGGTGGTTGTCGCGCTCGCGCATCCACTCCCGCAGTTCGGTGTTGGCGCGTCGGGCCTCCTCGGGTGTCGCGATCGCCTCGTTCGCATGCCGTTGCAGTTCGCGGTGCAGTCCGACGAGCGCGCGGAGGGCGTCGTCCGGGATGCCCTTCGACGGCTTCACCTGGGGGAGGGTCAGCTCGCTGTAGAGGGCGCTCCGTTGCAGCCGGTCCAGTTCGATCTCCAGCGCAGCACGGGGATTCGGTGCCTCGGTCGAGAGCAGGTCGTTCAGCTCGACACCGAGGGCGGCGGTGAGTTCCTGCAGGACCGACAGTTTCGGCTCACGCTTGCCGTTCTCGATGAGGGAGAGCTGGCTCGCGGCCAGACCGACCCGCTCGCCGAGATCGTCGAGGGTGAGTCCACGACGCGTCCGGAAGTGACGGATCCGGCGCCCGAGGGTGAGCAGGTCTGCGGCGGCGTTGCCGGAGGGGTTCGGAGACATTCCTTCACCATATCGAAAGATCGGCGATTCTTCACGATAGATACCACGAGAAGAATCCCCGATTCGGGCGCAGAGTGGGTTCACGCCCACTTCTTGACTGTCCCACCAACGCCGGAGGAACACATGTCCATCGCCGAGCTGCTCTCCGATCCGACCCCCGCCCCCGCGACGCGGCGGCTGCTCCGAGCGGTGCAGTCGCCGACCTCCTCAGGGCTCGCCGAGCTGCACGCCTGGGTGGACGAACTCGCGACCCTCCTCGAACCGTCCGCCATCCACTGGGTCGACGGCTCGGCGAGTGAATCGCACCGGCTCACCCACCAGCTCGTCGCGGAGGGGAAGCTCATCAAGCTCAACCCCGAATGGCGGCCGAACAGCTTCCTCGCCCGCAGCGACCCGAGCGACGTCGCGCGGGTGGAGGACCGCACCTTCATCTGCTCCGAGACGGAGGAGGATGCCGGTCCGACGAACAACTGGCGCGACCCGGTCGCCATGCGAGCCGAACTGCGCGCGGTCTTCGCCGGCAGCATGCGCGGCCGGACGATGTACGTCGTCCCGTTCTCGATGGGTGCCGTCGGCGGGCCGCTGTCGCAGCTCGGGGTGCAGATCACCGACTCCGCCTACGCCGTGCTCAGCATGGGGATCATGACCCGGATGGGCGACCGCGTCCTCGAGCTCATCGCCGACGGTGCGCCCTGGGTGCGCACCGTCCATTCGGTCGGTGCCCCGCTCGAGTCCGGGCAGGCCGACGTCGTCTGGCCGTGCAACGACACGAAGTACATCGTGCAGTTCCCCGAGACCCGCGAGGTGTGGTCCTTCGGCTCAGGGTACGGCGGTAACGCCCTCCTCGCGAAGAAGTGCTTCGCCCTGCGGATCGCCTCGGTGATCGGGCGGGACGAGGGCTGGTTGGCCGAACACATGCTCCTCGTGCGGGTGACCTCGCCGGAAGGGCGTGCCTTCCATCTCGCTGCGGCCTTCCCCTCGGCCTGCGGCAAGACCAATCTCGCGATGCTGCGGCCCACGATCCCCGGGTGGCGGGTCGAGACGCTGGGCGACGACATCGCCTGGATCCGTCCCGGCGACGACGGCCGCCTGTACGCGATCAACCCGGAGGCCGGCTTCTTCGGCGTGGCGCCCGGCACGGGGGCGACGACGAACGCGACGGCCGTCGACACCCTGTGGGGCAACACGATCTTCACGAACGTGGCCCTCCGCGACGACGGCGACGTGTGGTGGGAGGGGCTCACCCCCGAGCCGCCGGCGCACCTCATCGACTGGCAGGGTCAGGACTGGACGCCGGACTCCGGTCGCCCGGCGGCGCACCCGAACTCACGGTTCACCGTCGCGGCGGCGCAGTGCCCGTCGATCGCCCCGGACTGGGACGCGGCCGACGGCGTGCCGCTCGACGCGATCCTCTTCGGCGGACGCCGGGCCACGAACGTGCCGCTCGTGGTGGAGGCGAGCAGCTGGGAGCACGGCGTGTTCATGGGCGCCACGATCTCCTCTGAGCAGACCGCGGCTGCCGAGGGCACGGTCGGCGAACTCCGCCGCGACCCCTTCGCGATGCTGCCCTTCTGCGGGTACAACATGGCCGACTACTGGGGCCACTGGCTGCGCGTCGGCGGTGCGCTCGACCACGGGAAGGCGCCGAGGATCTTCCAGGTCAACTGGTTCCGCAAGGACGCCGACGGTTCGTTCCTCTGGCCGGGCTTCGGCGAGAACGCCCGGGTCATCGAGTGGATCGTCCGGCGGCTGGAGCACGAGGCCGGGTCACGGGTGTCGGCCATCGGTGGGCTGCCGCTCGTCGACGAGCTGAACCTCGACGGCGTCGACCTGCCGGGGGACGCCCTCGACGCGCTGTTCGCCGTGGATCGCGACTCCTGGCTCGCCGAATGCGACCTCACCGAGGCCTTCTTCGACACCTTCGGAAGCCGCGTCCCGGCCGCCCTTCGGGCAGAACTCGCCGCGCTCCGTTACCGCCTCCGCGCCTGACGCTCGTCCTGCATTCGCCCATCTTTGGGCGAATGCAGGTTCGTTCGCCCAAAGATGGGCGAACGAACGGGCTACGAGGGTGCTCCACAGCTCGCGAACGAGGGCCGAGGTCGTCGTGAGGTGGCCGCGCTGCTCGGCCCGCCGCTGGATCGCGCGACGATCGAAGCATGACGCCAACCGATCTGCCCGATCACGACGCGTTCTCCGTCCGCTCGGCGCTGAAGCATGGCGTCTCGCCGGAGCGCCTCCGCACGACGCGTGTTCCAGCACCATTCCCGGGGGTTAGGAGCTTCGCTGCACCACGCAGGGGCGCTGACCTGCCTCCCGGGCAGCGGCATCTCGCGCACCTGGAGCTGTGTCGGGCGTACGCGCAGCGAATGGCGCCGGCGCGAATGGCACCGGCGCAGTTCTTCTCGCACCTGTCGGCCGCACACCTCTTGAATGCTCCGCTCCCGGCGCGGCTGCGCTGGGACGAGGTGCACGTCGGCGTCCGGCCGCCGGACCGGGCGCCCAGGGTCGCCGGGGTCGTTGGCCATCGCATGACTGGCCTCGTCAGCGATCCGATCCTCACCGAGGGGCTCGCGGTCGTGAGTCCCGCCGACATGTGGTGTCAGCTCGGACCGAGTCTCACCGTTGACGAGCTGGTCGCGGTCGGCGATCACCTGGTCCGTGAGCGAGGTGCCTCGGGCCGGTGGCGGCATGAGCGCATTCCGGGGCTCTGCTCCATCGACGACCTCGCAGCGGCGCTGAGCAGCTCCCGGCACCTCGGCGCGGGCCCCTCCGTGCTGCGCTCCCGCAGATCCGCGGTGGTTCCGAATCGCCGAAGGAGACGGAACTCCGACTCGCCTTCGTTCGCGCCGGTCTTCCGGAGCCGGTGCTCAACCACGAACTCCGTGATCGCTGTGGGCGGTTCATTGCGCGTCTCGACCTCGCCTACCCGGCGTATCGTGCAGCGTTCGAGTACGACGGGCGCCAGCACGCCACAGATGCGGGGCAGTTCGCGAGAGACGTCGACCGGATCCATGCCGTCACCAAACTCGGCTGGTCCCACGACCGCTTCCTCGCACATCATCTGCAGGCGGGAGCCGCCGTCGCGGTCGACAGAGCCCGCGAGCGCCTCATCGCGGCAGGATGGCGCCCGTGATCCCGTTCATTCGCCCATCTTTGGGCGAATGCAGGTTCGTTCGCCCAAAGATGGGCGAACGAACGGTGGTCAGACGAGGAGCTGGTGCTTCGCGAGTTCGCGGTAGAGCGACACCTCGGTGACGAGTTCGCTGTGCGTCCCGACCCCGACGACACGGCCCTCGTCGAGGACGACGATCTGGTCGCTGTCGACGACCGTCGACAGGCGGTGTGCGATCACGATGAGCGTGCGCCCCGTGGCGACCGCGTCGATGGCCTCACGCATCATCTGCTCGTTCACACCGTCGAGGCTCGAGGTCGACTCGTCCAGCAGCAGGATGGGCGGGGCCGCGAGGATGGCCCGCGCGATCGCGAGACGCTGGCGCTCGCCACCGGAGAGCATTATGCCGTCCTCACCGACGGGAGCCGACAGGCCGAGCGGGTTGCGGTCGAGCACGGCACCCAGGTTGACCGCGTGCAACACCCGGACGCAGTCGGCGTCGTCGGCGTCCGGCGACGACAACAGCAGGTTGTCACGCAGCGTGCCGGCGAGCACCGGGGCGTCCTGCTCCACGTAGCCGATCTGGTGCCGGAGCTCGGTGCGGGGAATGGTGCGGATGTCGACCCCGTCGAGCCGGATGGAGCCGGCGGTCGGGTCGTAGAAACGTTCGATGAGACCGAGGATGGTGCTCTTGCCGGCACCGGACGGCCCGACGAGCGCGGTCCGCCTGCCTTGCGGCACCTCGAAGGAGACACCGCGGAGCACCTGGCGACCGAGGGCGGACTGCGCCTCGGCGAGCCGGGCGGCGTCGGCGGCCAGGGTCTCCGAGGGGGCCGCAGCGTCTTCCGTCACCGTGGCTGCCAAGGCCTCCGCAGCCGCCCGCTCCCGCTCGATCACCGCAGCATCGGGGTAGGCGAACACCACCTCGTCGAACGCGATGGCGGGGGCGTCGGAGGTGGCGTCACCGGGACGCGCCACGCCCGCGGCGATCGCCGCGTCGTCGTCGCCCTCGTCGGGGAGGTCGAGGATCTCCTGGATCCGTCCGAGGGCGCCGAGGGCCTGGTTGACGCTCGTGATCGCGCCGAAGGCCTGACCGAGCGGCATGATCATCATGAACAGGAACAGGATGAACGCGACGAGGCTCGCGATCGTGATCGCACCCGACGCGACCCGGAAGCCCCCGACCCCGAGCACCACGAGGAACGAGGTCTGCATGGCGATGCCGGCGACCGGGACCACCAGCGAGGAGATCTTGGCGATCCGGACACCGACGCCGTAGGCCTCCTTCGCGACACCGTCCACCGCGTGGATCTCGCGGTCAGTGGCGTTGGACGCGCGGATGGTGCGGATGGAGCTGATCCCGCGCTCGACGGCGGCGGCGAGGTCGCCCACCTTCGTCTGCTGTTCGCGGCTCGCCACCCGGATCCGACCGCTGAGGACGACGACGACGACGACCGAGACGATCACGACGAGCAGGGTGAGCCCGAGGAGGACGGGGTCGATGATCGCCATGGCGATGAGCGCCCCGAGGAAGGTGATGGCGCCGCCGACGGCGTCGACGAAGCCCTGCGTGAGTACGGCGTAGAGCATCGTCGTGTCGCTGCCGACGCGGGAGACGAGGTCGCCGGTGCGGCGCGTGTCGAACTGGCTGATGGGGAGTCGGAAGATGCGGGCGATCAACTGGCGACGGGACGAGTAGACGACCCCGGTCCCGGCCCGCTGCAGGAGGTAGTGCTGGTACCCGCTGATGACGCCGGAGACCACGACGAGGCCGACGAGTAGCCAGGCGAGGTTCCCGAGCGACCTGCCGGCCTCGACGACGCCGATGACCTGGCTCACGATGAGCGGCTGGGCCAGGGAGGCCGCGGCCCCGATGACGCTCAGGATGATGACCACGACGAGGATCGAGCGGTGCTCGAAGATGTACGGCATGAGCTGCTTGAGGCTCGCGCGCGGACCGTCGTCCTTCGGCCGGCTGAACGGACTGCGGCTGCGTGCGGGGCGCGCTGGGGTGCTCATGGTGCTCTTCCTCTGAGGTGCGGTGCGCGGGCTCGGAGACGTCCATGGCGACGGCGCACCGTCCTCCAACTCTAAGCGACCGCCGCCGGTGTCCGGGCCGCAACCGACCGAGGGCCGGTGCCCGGAGGAGTCCTCCGTGCACCGGCCCTCGGTGAGGCGACCGGGGTCAGGCGTCGATGTCGACGTCCTTCGTCTCCTTCGAGACGATCAGCGCCGTGAGGGTGATGGCGGCCATCACCGACAGGTAGACGCCGACCCAGAACGGGCTGCCGCCACCGGCGCTCCACAGCGCGACCGCGATGAACGGCGCGACGGCCGCACCGAGGATCGACGACACGTTGTACGAGATGCCGGAGCCCGTGTACCGGACGTTCGTGGGGAACAGCTCGGGGAGCAGCGCGCCCATCGGACCGAAGGTGAAGCCCATGAGGCTGAAACCGATGATCAACCAGATCATGACCCCGGTGAACCCGGCGTCGAGGAGCGGCACCCACACGAGGCCGAAGACGAGGATCGCGCTGGTCACCACGATGAGCGTCTTGCGACGGCCGTACTTGTCGGCGAACGGGCCCGAGACGAGGGTGAAGATGCCGAAGAACACGACGCCGGCGATGAGCATGAGCACGAACGTCGTGTAGCTGTAGCCGAGGCCGGCGACGGGGGCATCGACCGGCGCACGGCCGTAACTCAGGGAGAACGTCGTCATCAGGTAGAAGAGCACGTAGGTCGCGAGCATGAAGAACGTGCCGAGGATGAGCTTGCGCCAGTGGAGCTTGACGACGCTGGCGAGCGGCGACCGCTGGACCTTGCCCTGTTCCTTCGCGGTCGTGAACGCGTTGCTCTCGACGAGCCGCAGGCGCACCCACAGGCCGACGATCACCATGACGACGGAGAAGAGGAACGGGATCCGCCATCCCCACTCGAGGAAGGCCTCGGACGGCATCGACGGGTCGTCGCTCGGCAGGATCGCCGCGATGATGAGGAAGAGGCCGTTCGCGATGATGAAGCCGATCGGCGCACCCAGCTGCGGGAACGTGCCGAACAGGGCCCGCTTACCCTTCGGGGCGTTCTCGGTCGCGACGAGCGCCGCGCCGGACCACTCGCCGCCGAGCGCGAAGCCCTGGCCGATGCGGAGGATCACGAGGAGCAGTGGCGCGACCCAGCCGACGAGCTGGTACGTCGGCAGGAGCCCGATGAGGAAGGTCGCGACACCCATGGTGAGCAGGGCGCCGACGAGGGTCGCCTTCCGGCCGCGCTTGTCGCCGAGGTGACCGAAGATGACGGCACCGACGGGGCGGGCGACCATGGCGGCGCCGAACACGGCGAACGAGGCGAGAAGACCCGCCGTGGGGTCCTCACTCGGGAAGAAGAGGTGGGGGAACACGAGGACGGCGGCCGTCGCGTAGACGTAGAAGTCGTAGAACTCGATCGTCGTGCCGATGAGGCTGGCGAGGACGACACGGGAGCGCGGATTGACCGGGGCCTTGGTGACTGGTGTTGCTTCGAGAGACATGCGTGCGCGTTTTCGGTTCGGGGATGGGCGCCGTCGAAGCATCAGCACCGGTCGCGCACGCCCGCCGACGACGGCAGGATCAGAGGATGTCCCGCTTGTGGCAGGACCATGACACTGTACGCCGAACGGCGGCGTTCCGGTACTCGGCTCCCGCTGACCGGGTGCCGTGGTACGGGGACGCCGCCGTTCGGCGGTGCGGAGGGGTCAGCCGCGGAGTTCGCGGAGGATGACAGCGGTCGCCACGGCGGCGTCCGCGGCCTCGGCGCCCTTGTCCTCCTTCGAGCCGGGCAGACCGGCGCGGTCGAGTCCCTGCTTCTCGTCGTCGAGGGTGAGGAGCCCGAAACCGACGGGCTTGCCGGTCTGGACGCTGACCTGCGTGAGGCCGCTCGTGGCAGCGTCGGAGACGTACTCGAAGTGCGGGGTGCCGCCGCGGATGATGACCCCGAGCGCGACGACCGCGTCGGCACCACCCTCGAGGGCAGCCTTGGCGACGACCGGGAGCTCGAAGCTGCCGGGGACGCGGATGAGCCGGTGGGTGGCGCCGCTGGCATCGAGCGCCTTCACGGCGCCGGCGATGAGGCCGTCCGTGATGGTCTCGTGCCAGGTACCGGCCACGATGACGATGTCGAGGCCGGTGCCGTCGACGCTGATGGTGGGTGATCCTTCGCCGCTCATGCGGGCTCCTGTCGTCGTTCCCGAACGGATCGGGGCTGCTGGTGTGGTGTTCCCCGCGCTTGTCGGGGGAGGGGGCTACTGGTGCGGTTCCGGTTCGAGGTCGAACCCGATGCTGTGTCCCATGCGGTCGCGCTTCGTCTCGAGGTACCCCTCGTTGAAGAGACCGACGCCCACCACGAGCGGGACGCGCTCGCTCACGGCGATGCCGTGGTTGGTGAGCTGCCGCTCCTTCTCGGGGTTGTTCGAGAGCAGACGGACGGAGGTGATCCCGAGGTCCGTCAGGATCGCGCTCGCCGCGGTGTAGTCGCGGGCGTCAGCCGGCAGCCCGAGCGCCAGGTTGGCGTCGAGTGTGTCGAGGCCGTCCTCCTGGAGTCGGTAGGCGCGCAGCTTGTTGATGAGTCCGATCCCGCGACCCTCGTGTCCTCGGAGGTACACCACGACACCGCCGTGACGCTGGATGGTGTCGAGGGCGCTGTCGAGCTGGGGTCCGCACTCGCACTTGAGCGAGCCGAACGCCTCACCCGTGAGGCACTCCGAGTGGACGCGGACGAGCGCGCCGGTGGCCTGCGGGTCGCCGGCGATGATGGCGAGGTGGTCGGCACCGGTGCGGCGGTCGCGGTAGGCGCGGAACCGGAAGGAGCCGTGCGTCGTCGGGACGGTCGTCTCCACCTCGAACGACACGTTCGAGGACTCGGGGATGGTCACCTGGTTCGCGCGTTCCTCGGCGCACACGGCGGCCGCATCGGGGTTGTCCTCGAGGAAGGCGATGAGCGCTGCGATCGTGGTGACCAGCACCCCCTCCCGCTCACCGAGTGCGATGAGGCCGGGCAGGCGCATCATCTCGCCGTCGTCCGCGACGATCTCGGAGATCGCGCCGACGGGGACGAGACCGGCGAGCTTCATCAGGTCGACGGCGGCTTCGGTGTGCCCGTCGCGCTCGCGCACGCCGCCGTCGACGGCACGGAGCGGGACGATGTGTCCGGGCCGCGAGAGGTTGGACGGGAGGGACGCCGGGTCCGCGAGCACGCGCAGGGTGTGGGCGCGGTCGGCGGCGCTGATGCCGGTGCTGAGGCGGTCGGCCGCATCGACCGTGACCGTGTAGGCGGTGCCTCTGGCGTCCTCGTTCACGGCCACCATGGGCGGAAGGGCGAGTCGATCCGCGATCTCGTTCGTCATCGGGGCGCAGATGAAGCCGGAGGAGTGTCTGACCGTCCAGGCGATCCACTCCTGCGTCGCGGATGCTGCGGCGAGGATGACGTCGCCTTCGTTCTCGCGGCCCTCGTCGTCGGCCACGATGACGGGTCGACCCTGACGGAGCGCCTCGAGGGCCTCCGGGATGCTGGCGATGCTCATGCGTTGCCCCTTTCGGTGGCGGTCGTGACGAGCGGGTCCGCAGGGTGCGGCTCCCCGTCGGCACTGCTGGGGAGGTCGATTCCGGCACGGTGGCGGTAGGCGAGCATCCGCTCGACGTGGCGGGCCAGGATGTCGGTCTCGAGGTTCACCCGGTCGCCGGGGATGCGGTCGCCGAGGGTCGTCGCCGTGAGCGTCTCGGGGATGAGGGAGACCTCGAACCACTGCTCGGCGACGTCGGGGTCGCTGACCGCGCTGACGGTGAGGGAGACGCCGTCGACGGTGATCGACCCCTTGTCGACCACGAGCGGAGCGAGGGCGTCGGGCAGGGAGATCCGGACGATCCGCCACGCGTCGCCCGGGACGGTGCTGACGATGGTGCCGGTGCCGTCGACGTGGCCCTGCACGATGTGCCCGCCGAGGCGGTCGCCGACGCGTGCGGCGCGCTCGAGGTTGACGGCGCTGCCGACGGTGGCGCCGTCGAGCATGCTCATCGCGAGGGTCTGCGCCATGACGTCGGCGGTGAAGGTGTCGGCGGTCTGCTCGACGACGGTGAGGCACACCCCGCTCACCGCGATCGAGTCGCCGTGGCGGGTGCCCTCGAGGACGAGCGGACCTTGGACGGTGAATCGGGCGGACGCCTCGCCGTGGTCGATGGCGATGATGGTGCCGCGTGCTTCAACGATGCCCGTGAACATGGCTTGGTCCGTTCTCTGGGGGCGACACGGTGTGGCCGGCTGGAGCCGACCCGACCGGGTGGCGGGTGGGGGTCGTGATGATGAGGAGGTCGTCGCCGAGCTGTTCGACACCGATGGGTTCGAGGCGGATCGCTTCGTGGATGGTCTCCACGCCGAGGTCGCCGATCGCGAGTCGAGGGCCGCCGAGGAGTACGGGGGCGAGGTAGGTGAGGACGGTGTCGGCGAGGCCCGCGCGGAGGAACGCCGTCGCGACGGTCGGGCCGCCCTCGACGAACACGCTGCGGACACCGAGGGAACGGAGCTCGGCGAGGAGCGCCGCCGGGTCGTGCCCGTGGTGCAGGATCGCGCCTCGCGGGTGGCGGTGTACCGCCGCGCCGGCGGGGATGGCGCGGTCGCCCATGACGACGGGGACCGGCTGCTCCGGCCGGAGCGTCCCGTCCGCGTGCCGCGCGGTGAGGCTCGGGTCGTCCGCGAGGACGGTGCCGGTGCCGACGAGGATGGCGTCGTGGGCCGCTCGTCGTCGGTGCACGTCGATCCGTGCGGCCTCGCCGGTGATCCACCGGCTGGTACCGTCGCTCGCCGCGATGCGGCCGTCGAGGGTCGAGGCCCACTTCACGGTGACCAGCGGGCGTCCGAGGCGGGCCACGGTGAGCCAGTCGTCGAGGAACGCCTCGGCCTCGTGGGCGAGCACGCCGGAGACGACCGCCACGCCCGCGGTCCTCAGCCGTTCCGCGCCCCCGCCGGAATGATGACCGGGGTCGTCGACGGCGAAGACGACGCGCTCGACACCCGCCTCGAGCAGCGCGACGGCGCAGGGGCCCGTCCGTCCGGTGTGGTTGCAGGGTTCCAGGGTGACGACGGCGGTGGTGCCACGAGCTGCTCCCGGCGCGAGCTGGGAGAGCGCGTCGACCTCCGCGTGAGCGGTGCCGGCACCGCGGTGCCAACCCTCGGCGACGATCGTGCCGCCGGCGTCGAGGATGACGCACCCGACGCGTGGGTTCACGCCGCGGGCCGGCCCGTTCGCGGCGAGTTCGAGCGCGCGCAGCATCGCCTGCCGTTCGCGGCTCGTCGCCGTCGGTGTCGCGGGTCCTGCGTCCATCGGTCCGTCTTCTCGGTCGGTACTGACACGGAATCCGGGGTCGCGGGCAGGTGCTCGCAGGCGTCGACCATCGGCCGACGCCCGTGCCTCCTTCCATCCGGACTCGAACGCCGCCTGCGAGCAGACGCGTTCATAACCGTCGGTCCTGGAGTTCCACCAGGTCAACCGGGCATCGCTTGCGCGTTGCACGGGTCGCGGACTATCACCGCCGGTTCGGACTCTCACCGACCCCGGAGCACGTTACGTGTTGTCGAGTCTAGGTCAACGGGCTGAGTGGCCGCCCTATTCCCGGCTCGGATGACGCCCCGTTGCCGGGCTCCGTCCTGCGGTGTGGTCGCCCTCAGCGCTGGGCGTCGTGCTGGTCGATGGCAGCGCGCGCGGTGCCCTCGTCGACCACGAGGTCGGAGATGAGCCCGCCGGCCAGTGCGCCGAGGAGCGGTGGGACCTTGGCCGCCCCGGCGACCACGCAGATCCGGCGTGAGACGCCGCGCAACACGTCGAGGTCCGGTCCGGATGCGCGGTTGTTGAAGGGGATGTCCCGCCACGAGCCGTCGGCGCGGAAGAACACCGTGGCGACGTCGCCCACCGCACCGGCGCTCGCGAGCGCCTCGAAGTCGCTGTCGTCGAGGTAGCCGCCGACGTACACGTGGCTGGGCACCCCCGAGAGCTGCGATCCGAGACCGAACAGCGCCACATCCATCCGTCGCTGGATCTCCAGCACCCGGCGGATGCTGCGCTCACGCCACAGCGCGAGCTTCGTCGCCGGGTCGTCGAAGAAGGCTGGCACGGCGAACTGCTGCGCGTAGGCACCGTAGGCGTCCGCGTACCGGTGGAGGATCTCGCTCGCGTAGAGGATGCCGGAGGTCCGAGTGTTGGCCGCGCCGTTCAGCTGGACGATCTGCGAGTTGTGGGTCCGCTTCGGGGTGAGGTGGCGCGCGACGGCGCTCACCGTCGACCCCCACGCCAGACCCAGCGTCATGTTCGAGTCGAACACGGAGCCGAGAAAACGTGCAGCCGAGAGGGCGACGCGTTCGAGGCGGTCGATGTCGCTCGTGTGGTCGGGGACGGGGACGATGTGGGCGGTCACGCCGAAGCGGTCGCGGAACTCCGCCTCGAGCCGCGAAGGCATGTCGTGCGGCGACCGGACTTGGATGTCGACGAGGCCGCTCTCCCGTGCGTATCCGAGCAGGCGTGAGACCGACGACCGCGAGGTGTGGAGCTCCTGGGCGATGGCCTCCATGGTCAGGTCCTGCACGTAGTACAGCTGCGCAGCGCGGAGCGCCTCGGCCGTCCGGTCCGGCTGGCTGAGTGCGTCTGCGAGCGACATCGGGTCTCCTTGCACGTTTGTTCACTAGGGCTGTTCAGAGTTGCAGGTGCTGTCACGATGTATTCAGTCACATCCTTCAGCGGCGCGCAAACCCGGCGGCGTCGCGTTCCAACCGCGAAGAAGCGAGGCATCTCATGTCCCTCAAGTCGTCAGCTCCCCGTCCGACCGTCCAGTCCGTCATCGACCGCCCGCAGGCGTCGGTCCTCATCGTCGGCGGCGGCATCAACGGCATCGCGACCTTCCGCGACCTCGCCCTCCAGGGTGTCGACGTCACGCTCGTGGAGCGCAACGACTGGGCCTCCGGTGCCTCTGCCGCGTCGAGCCACATGATCCACGGCGGCATCCGCTACCTGGAGAACGGCGAGTTCCGTCTCGTCCAGGAGTCGGTGCAGGAGCGCAACGGGCTGATCAAGATCGCCCCGCACTACGTGAAGCCGCTCGAGACCACGGTCCCGATCTTCTCGACCTTCTCCGGCATCCTCTCCGCGCCGCTGCGCTTCCTCACGCACAAGCAGGGCAAGCCCCAGGAGCGTGGTGCGCTGCTCATCAAGGTGGGACTCACCGCCTACGACTCGTTCTCGCGCGACGGCGGCAGCGTCCCGCGCCACCGCTTCCACGGCCGCAAGAAGTCGCTCGCCGACCTGCCGAAGATGAACCCGGGCCTCAAGTACACGGCCACCTACTACGACGCCTCCATGCACGACCCGGAGCGCCTCGCGCTCGACGTGCTCATGGACGGTCTCGCCGCCGGCCCGCACGCCCGCGCCGTCAACTACGTCGAAGCGGTCGGCATGGGAGCGGACGGCGTCGAGCTGCGCGACACGGTCACCGGCCAGACCTTCACCCTCACGAGCGACGTCGTCGTCAACACCTCCGGTCCCTGGACCGACCTCACGAACGCCGGCCTCGGCGAGCCGACCACGTACATGGGCGGCACCAAGGGCTCGCACATCGTGCTCGACAACCCGGAGCTCTACGCCGCGACCAAGGGCCGCGAGATCTTCTTCGAGCACGAGGACGGCCGGATCGTCCTCATCTACCCGCTCAAGGGCAAGGTCATGGTCGGCACGACCGACATCGAGGCCGACCCGAGCACGCCGAGCGTCTGCACGGAGGAGGAGGTCGACTACTTCTTCGACCTCGTCAAGCACGTCTTCCCGACCATCGCGACCTCGCGCGAGCAGATCGTCTACCGGTTCTCCGGGATCCGCCCGCTCCCGAAGCACGACGACGAGGCCCCCGGCTTCGTGTCCCGCGACTACCGGATCGAGCGACGCACGGCCGCTGCACGTCCGTCCACGACCGTCTTCAGCCTCGTCGGCGGCAAGTGGACCACCTTCCGGGCGCTCGCCGAGCACCTGGCGGGCGACGTGCTGCAGGTCATCGGCGCCCCGCGCCCGGTCGAGACCCTCGGGCTCGCGATCGGTGGCGGCGCCGGCTTCCCCCGCACCGACTCCGCGACGCGCACCTGGGTGGCGGCGCACGAGGACGGTGTCGGCGTGCAGCGCGCCGAGCAGCTCCTGCACCGCTACGGCACGAAGGCCGCAGCGCTCCTGGAGCACCTGGCTGAGCACGGAGACGACCGACTGCAGGGCGCGTCCGACTACAGCGTGCAGGAGCTCGAGTACCTCGTCGAGCAGGAGCAGGTCGTGCACCTGTCGGACGTGCTGCACCGCCGGACGAGCCTCGCGTTCACCGGCTCGCTGACGGCCGCGCTCGTCGACGAACTGGCCCGCGTCGTGGGCGGCGTCCTCGGTTGGGACGACGCCGAGCGCACGGCCCAGATCGAGGCGGCGCTCGACCGTCTGCGCGACGCGCACCAGGTCGACCTGCGCCTCGGCACGAGCCAGGAGGCCCCGGCGTTCTCATAATGCACGAACGTGCAGGCAAGGGCCTTGTCCTGTGCAAGGCCAGCTGACTACCTTACAAACAACTGGTCAGTGAAACCCTCGCCCGGTGGGGGCTCGCGCGCAGGCGCAGCCCCCGTCGGGGACCACACCTATGAAAGGTCAATGAAGACATGAACCTCGGAACCATCTTCCTCTCCGAGACCGTGGGGACGGCGATGCTCGTCCTCCTCGGTACCGGTGTGGTCGCCACGGCGATCCTCACGAAATCCAAAGGTCTGGGTGGCGGCTGGCTGCTCATCAACTTCGGCTGGGGCCTCGCGGTCTTCGCCGGTGTCACGGTGTCCTACGCCTCCGGCGGACACCTGAACCCCGCCGTCACCATCGGCTTCCTCACCACCGGGTCGATCGACTTCGGCACCGCGCTCGTCTACTGGGCCGCGCAGATGGTCGGTGCGTTCATCGGTGCCGTCCTCACCTACTTCGCGTTCAAGCAGCACTTCGACCAGGAGGAGGACCCGGGCAAGAAGCTCGGCGTCTTCTCGACCGGTCCCGAGATCCGCAGCTACGGCTGGAACCTCGTCACCGAGGTCATCGCGACCTTCGTCCTCGTCTTCGTCGTGATGTCCTTCGGCAAGACCGGACCCGACGCCGTGGTCATCGAGGGCGTCCCCGGAGGACTCGCCGCCCTCGGCGCCCTGCCGGTGGCCCTGCTCGTCGTCGGTATCGGTGCCTCGCTCGGTGGCCCGACCGGCTACGCGATCAACCCCGCCCGTGACCTCGGCCCGCGCATCGCGCACGCCCTCCTCCCCATCAAGGGCAAGGGCAAGAGCGACTGGTCCTACGCGTGGGTGCCGGTCGTCGGACCCCTCCTCGGTGGTGTCCTCGCCGCGCTCGCCTCGATGGTGCTCCTCCCGGCCGTCTGACCTGACGCCGCGACGGTGCGCTGGCGCGGCCGTCGCGGCACCCCGGGGTACCGGTTCCGGTGCCTCACCTCGTAACGCATGCAACGAAGGAGTATCCAATGGCGGACTACGTCATCGCAATCGACCAGGGGACGACGAGTACCCGGGCCATCGTCTTCGACAAGAGCGGATCGATCGTCTCGACCGGCCAGCTCGAGCACGAGCAGATCTTCCCGAAGGCCGGGTGGGTGGAGCACAACCCGAACCAGATCTGGAACAACACCCGCGAGGTCATCGGTCAGGCGCTCAGCAAGGCCAACATCACCCGTCACGCCATTTCGGCCATCGGTATCACCAACCAGCGTGAGACCGCGGTCGTGTGGGACAAGACCACCGGTCAGCCCGTCTACAACGCGATCGTCTGGCAGGACACCCGCACGCAGGACATCGTCAACCGCCTCGCGAAGGACGGCGGAGTCGAACGGTTCAAGAAGACCGTCGGTCTGCCGCTGGCGACCTACTTCTCCGGTACGAAGATCGTCTGGATCCTCGAGAACGTCGAGGGAGCGCGCGAGAAGGCCGAGGCCGGCGACCTCCTGTTCGGTACGACCGACAGCTGGGTCATCTGGAACCTCACCGGCGGTGTGAACGGCGGTGTGCACGTCACCGACGTCACGAACGCGTCGCGCACGCTCTTCATGGACCTCGAGACCCTGCAGTGGGACGACGAGATCCTCGCGGCCTTCGACGTCCCGAAGTCGATGCTCCCCGAGATCAAGAGCTCGTCCGAGATCTATGGCCACGCGTCCGACGACAGCCTGCTCCGCGAGACGCCGATCGCCGGCATCCTCGGCGACCAGCAGGCGGCCACCTTCGGCCAGGCGGCCTTCCAGCAGGGCGAGGCCAAGAACACCTACGGCACCGGTAACTTCATCATCTTCAACACCGGTGAGGAGATCGTCCACTCGGAGAACGGCCTGCTGACGACGCTCGGCTACAAGCTCGGTGACGCCAAGCCGCACTACGCGCTCGAAGGCTCGATCGCGGTGACGGGTTCGCTCGTCCAGTGGTTGCGCGACAACCTCGGCATGTTCTCCTCGGCTCCCGAGGTCGAGGCGCTCGCGAAGACCGTCGACGACAACGGTGGCGCGTACTTCGTGCCGGCGTTCTCGGGTCTGTTCGCGCCGTACTGGCGTCCCGACGCCCGCGGTGCGCTCGTCGGGCTCACGCGCTACGTGAACAAGGGTCACATCGCTCGTGCCGCACTCGAGTCGACCGCGTTCCAGACGGCCGAGGTCATCGACGCCGTCAACGCCGACTCCGGGGTTCCGCTCACCGAGCTCAAGGTCGACGGCGGCATGACGGCCAACGACACGCTCATGCAGTTCCAGGCCGACATCCTCGGTGTGCCGGTCATCCGTCCGGTCGTCGCCGAGACCACCGCGCTCGGTGCAGCATACGCCGCGGGCCTCGCCGTCGGCTTCTGGTCCGACCTCGACGACCTCGCCAAGAACTGGCAGGAGGACAAGCGCTGGGAGCCCAACATGGACTCCGAGGAGCGCGACCGCCTCTACCGCAACTGGAAGAAGGCCGTCACCAAGACCTTCGACTGGGTCGACGACGACGTGCAGTAGTCCCGACCGACCGGAACGGCCCGTCCTCCTCGTGGAGGGCGGGCCGTTCTGTTGTGATTCGTTCGCCCGAACAGAAGCGAACGGAGCGGGGTCAGGCGCGGCGGAGGAGTCCGACGCGGTCGTAGACCTCCGCGAGCGTCGCTTCGGCCACCTCGGAGGCACGAGCCGCGTTGACGGCCAGCAGGCGGTCGAGTTCGGCCGGGTCGTCGAGGAGTTCCAGTGCCCGTGCGCGCACCGGCTCCAGTTCACCCACGACCACCTCGGCCAGGCCCTTCTTGAGATCGCCGTAGCCGCGGCCCTCGAACTCGCCGACGACGGACTCGATGGGGGAGCCGGTGACCGCGGAGTAGATGCTCAGCAGGTTCGAGACCCCGGGCTTCTCCTGGGCGTCGAACGCGATGACGCCGTCGGTGTCGGTCACGGCGCGCATGATCTTCTTCTGCGTGACCTTCGGCTCGTCGAGCAACCACACGATCCCGGCCGGGGTCTCCGCCGACTTGGACATCTTCGACGTCGGGTTCTGGAGGTCGTAGATGCGCGCGGACTCCTTCTGGATCTGCGCCTTCGGCACGACGAAGGTCTCGCCGAAGCGCGAGTTGAAGCGCTCGGCGAGATCGCGCGTGAGTTCGATGTGCTGCCGCTGGTCGTCGCCGACCGGCACGATGTCCGTCTGGTAGAGCAGGATGTCGGCGGCCATGAGGATCGGGTAGGCGAAGAGCCCGACCGAGGAGGCGTCGCGGCCGTGCTTGGCCGACTTGTCCTTGAACTGCGTCATGCGCGCGGCTTCGCCCATGCCGGTAATGGTGTTGAGCACCCAGGCGAGCTGGGCGTGCGCGGGCACGTGCGACTGCACGTAGAGCGTCGAGACCGAGGGGTCGATGCCCGCGGCGATGTACTGTGCGGCCGTCCGGCGGGTCTTCTCGCGCAGCTCGGCGGGATCCTGCGGCACCGTGATGGCGTGGAGATCGACGATGCTGAAGAAGGCGTCGTGTTCCTGCTGCATCTGCTTCCACTGCAGCAGGGCACCGATGTAGTTGCCGAGGTGGAGGGAGTCGGCGGAGGGCTGCATACCGGAGTATAGGCGTGGCTTGGTCATGTGGGTTCTCGCAGAGGGGTGAGCGGCCGAAGCCGGTAGCACGGGGTGATGGGTGGCGCGGTGCCGGTGGTCAGAGGGAGTAGTCGACGACGACGGGGGCGTGGTCGGACCATCGCTGGTCGTAGGCCGCCGCGCGGTCGATCGTGTAGCCGGACGCCCGGGCGGCGAGTTCCGGTGTGGCGAGCTGGTAGTCGATGCGCCAGCCGGTGTCGGTGTCGAAGGCCTGGCCGCGCTGCGACCACCAGGTGTAGGGCCCGGGCACCTGGCCCGCGGCCTGACGCCCGACGTCGACCCAGCCGAGGCCCGTCCCGGTCACGCCGTCGACACCCGTGACCGTCTCGCCGTCGGGGCCGAGGTAGCGGTCGAAGTAGGAGCGTTCGGCGGGCAGGAAGCCGGCGCGCTTCACGTTGCCCTTCCAGTTCTTGATGTCGAGTTCCGTGTGGCCGACGTTGAGGTCGCCGACGACGAGGGAGAGCGGGTTGTGCTCGCGCAACGCAGGCAGCCGCTCGAGCATCGCCTCGAGGAAGCGGAACTTCTCGACCTGCTTGGGGGTGTCGACCTCGCCGGAGTGCACGTAGGTGCTCACGACGGTGACCAGGGTGCCGTCGACGTCGAAGTCGGCTTCGAGCCAGCGACCGGCGCTGTCGAAGTCGTCGTCGCCCAGGGTGACGCGGTGGATCCCGGCCGAGCGGCGGCTGACGATGGCGACGCCGGCACGTCCCTTGGCGGTCGCGGCGTCGTGGAGGATGTTCCACTCCGGGCCGAACAGGCTTTCGAGGTCGCTCGTCGCGGCGCGCACCTCCTGCAGCGCGAGGATGTCGACCCCTCGGTGCTCGAGCCAGTCGCCCATGCCCTTCCGGAAGGCCGCGCGGACTCCGTTGACGTTGACACTGGCGATGCGGAGGGGTGCAGACATGCCTCCAGCTTAGTCGCGAGGGCCGACACCGCCCCGGTCCCCAGCTCCTCGGGAGCGACGGCGGTGGGGCGGGGTGGGGCCGTCCGTCACGGCGCCGCCGGAGCCTGCTCCCTGCTGTCGGTCGACCTCGGCCATGGCCTCCTCGGCGCGGTGCAGACGCCGTCGGGCGAACCAGACTGCCGGGCCCTTCGCACGTCGGCGGGCGTCCCGTGCCTCGCGCAGTTCGACCTCGGCGAGGAGGCGTCTGGCGGCGGCCTCCTCGGCCGCCTGTTCCTCGGGCGTCGTCGTCCGGACGTTGACACCCTGGTCCTCGAGGCCGACGGCGATCCACGACGCGGAGAGGAGGATGACGCGGCTCACGAGGTTGAACCACAGCATGAGACCGATGAAGACCGCGAAGGTCGCGAGCAGCGGGTTCCGGGAGGCACCGGCGATCACCGCGCTGCTCGCGACGCTCAACAGGGAGAGGACGAGACTGCCGAGGAGCGCGCCCCCGAAGAGGTTGCGCCACGGGATCCTGATCCGGCTGAGCACCCGGTACATCGCGCCGAGCGTGACGAGGTTGACGACCACCGCGACGATCAGGCCCACCAGGCGACTGCCGGCCGTCAGCCAGAAGGTGCCGTCGAGTCCGACGAGTGACAGCAGCCAGCTGAGCGCCTGGGTGCTGGCCACCGAGAGGGTCGCCGAGACGAGGAGCAGGACGCCGAAGGCGAGGGCGAGGACGAGGTCGACGACCTTCAACAGGAAGAAGCTCGCCGCGACCTTCGGCAGGGCGAAGATCGACCTGACGGCCTGCCTCGTGTAGTACAGCCACCCGATCGCCGTCCAGATGAGACCGACCGCGGCGATGACGCCCGTCCAGCCGAGGAGGGAGGCGCTCGACAGCTGCTCCTCGGCGATGATCCCCTCGCCGTCCCTGCCGATGAGTCCGGGGACCGCGCGGTTGATGATCTCCACGAGGGCTTGGAAGACGTCGGCGTTGTTCCCGAGCCAGATGCCGGTGATCGCGAAGCCGACGTACACGGCGGCGAAGACGGCGAACACGGCCTGGAAGCTGATGCCCGCGGCGAGCAGGTTCCCGTCCATGTCGAGGTAGCGCTGAACGACCCGGGACGGTTTCAGTCGCATCACCCAGGTCGTGGCGCGTTCCGCGCGCGCCGCCGGCGGGGCCAGCCGACGGATGAGCGGGTTCTCGCTCCGCTGGATCCACTGGAACACGAGCGGCGGCGGGGTCTGTTGGAGCGTGCGGCGGGGGAGCGGCGTCCGCTCGCCGTCGTCGTGACCGTCACCGTCGCTGGCGTCCTTCGTGGAGGCGCGCGGACTGGACACCCTGCCAGCCTACAAGCGGCCGGACCGCCTCGTCGGCCGCCCGCACGACGGCCCATCGGCAGGCACCGACGGCCTCCTGGTCGCCGACCGGCGGTGCACTAGGGTCGAACCATGCGCGAGGCGGAGGGGCGACGCACCTTCACCGGGACCGGAGTGGGACGCGGCGTCGTCGCCGGACCGGTGCTCCGGATGCCGGAGCCGCTTGCCGAACCGTCCGCCGATCCCTTCGACGGCGATGTCGCGCAGGAGCAGGCCAGGGCGGCACGGGCGCTGATCGACACGCGGGCCGAACTCGAGGCGAGAGCCCGTCGGGCCGGCGGCCACGCCCAGGACGTGCTCGAGGCTCAGGCGGTCATGGCCGACGACCCGGCGCTCGCCGAGGACGTGGCGGCTCGCATCGCCGCCGGCCGGACGGCTGAGCGCGCGGTCTTCGAGGCCTTGGCGACCGTGCAGCAGGTCCTCTTCAACCTCGGTGAGCCGATGGCGGCGCGGGCGACCGACGTCGGCGACGTGTCGCAGCGCATCATCGTACGGCTGCTCGGTCGTCCCGTCCCCGGTCCGCCGGATTCGGATGAGCCGTTCGTCCTGGTCGCCGCGGACCTCGCGCCGGCCGATGCTGCGCTGCTCGACCTCGACCTGGTCCTGGCGCTCGTCACCAGCGGCGGATCGGCCACCTCGCACACGGCCATCCTGGCTCGGGAGCAATCCCTCATCGCCGTGGTGGGCGTCGCCGGGGCGGAACAGTTCGAGGACGGTGAGATCGTCCTCGTCGACGCCGGAGCGGGCGTCGTCACCGGCTCGCCGACCACGCGTGAGGTGCGGTCGGCCAGGTCCACCGCGGCGGCGCGGGTGCGTGTGTCGCCGCGGTCGCCAGGGGAACTCGCCGACGGGACACCGGTGCCGCTGCTCGCGAACCTCGGCTCGGTCGGCGCCGCGGTCGGCGCGCTGGCCCTCGGTGCCGAAGGGGTCGGGCTGTTCCGCACCGAACTGCTCTTCCTCGACCGTTCCGAGGCGCCGGGCGTCGCCGAGCAGGCGCAGCGGTACGGCGAACTGCTGGCCGCCTTCCCCGGCAGACGCGTCGTCGTGCGGGTCTTCGACGCCGGTGCCGACAAACCGCTCGCCTTCCTCGGCCCGGACAGCGTCGAACCGAACCCGGCGCTCGGTGTCCGGGGACTGCGGGCCCTGCGCGCCCGCGAGGAGGTGCTCCGCGATCAGCTGACGGCGCTCGCCCTCGCCCAGGACGCCACGGATGCGGAACTCTGGGTGATGGCACCGATGGTGGCGGACCTTCCGGAGGCCGCGGCGTTCGTCACCCTCGCCAAGCGGCTCGGGCTGCGGACGGTCGGGGTGATGGTCGAGGTCCCGTCGAGTGCGCTCCTGGCGGCGCAGATCCTCGGCGTCGCCGACTTCGTCAGCATCGGGACCAACGACCTCACGCAGTACACGCTCGCGGCCGATCGCCTGCTCGCACCGCTCGGCTCATACCAGGACCCCTGGCATCCGGCCGTGCTGCGTCTCATCAAACTCGTCGGCGACGCCGGGCTCGCCTCGGGGCGCTCCATCGGGGTGTGCGGCGAGGCCGCTGCGGACCCGCTGCTCGCGGTCGTGCTCGTCGGGCTGGGGGCGACGAGCCTGTCGGTCGCGCCTGCGGCCCTCGGTGACGTCCGCACCGAGCTGCGTCGATACACGCTCGAGGCTGCTCGCGCCATGGCCATGGATGCGCTCAGCGCGGCGTCACCGGCCGAGGCCAGAGCCGCCGCGCTTGCCTGACGTCCCTCGATGGCACGTCGCCACGCACGAACACGTCCGGCCCAGCGCGATGCGCTGGGCCGGACGGACGAACGGGGATCGGGCTAGGAGACTTTGCCCGAGATCATCGCCTGCTTGACCTCGGCGATCGCCTGAGTGACCTGGATACCACGGGGGCAGGCCTCGGTGCAGTTGAAGGTGGTGCGGCAACGCCACACGCCCTCCTGGTCGTTGAGGATGTCGAGACGCACCTGTGAGGCGTCGTCGCGCGAGTCGAAGATGAAGCGGTGCGCGTTGACGATCGCCGCCGGGCCGAAGTACTGGCCGTCAGTCCAGAACACCGGGCAGGACGAGGTGCACGCGGCGCACAGGATGCACTTCGTGGTGTCGTCGAAGCGGGCGCGCTCGGCGACCGACTGCACCCGCTCCTTGTTCTTCTCCGCGGGCTTGCCCGGGATGAGGAACGGCTGCACCTCGCGGAAGGACGCGAAGAACGGGTCCATGTCCACGACGAGATCCTTCTCGAGCGGCAGGCCCTTGATCGCCTCGACGTAGATCGGCTTCGAGATGTCGAGGTCCTTGATCAGCGTCTTGCAGGCGAGCCGGTTGCGGCCGTTGATGCGCATGGCGTCGGAGCCGCAGATGCCGTGGGCGCACGAACGACGGAAGGTGAGCGTACCGTCCTGCTCCCACTTGATCTTGTGGAGCGCGTCCAGGATCCGGTCCGTCGGGAACATCTCGACGTCGAAGTCCTCCCAGCGCGGCTCGGCGTCCACGTCCGGGTCGAACCGACGGATGATCAGGGTGACCGTGAAGGACTGGATCTCCTCCGGGGCCGCGGCCGGCGGGTTCTCGAGCGTTGCAGTGCTCATCGCTAGTACTTCCTCTCCATCGGCTGGTACCGCGTGATGACCACGGGCTTCCAGTCGAGCCGGATGTGATCGGCGGCGTCGGACGAGTGCGGGTCGCCCGACAGGTACGCCATCGTGTGCTGCATGTAGTTCTCGTCGTCGCGCTTCGGGTAGTCGTCGCGCATGTGGCCGCCGCGGCTTTCCTTGCGGTTCCGCGCGGAGTACACGACGACCTCGGCGAGGTCGAGCAGGAAGCCGAGCTCGATCGCCTCGAGGAGGTCGGTGTTGAACCGCTTGCCCTTATCCTGGACGGCGATGTTCTGGTAGCGGTCGCGCAGGTTGTGGATGGTCGCGGTGACCCCGGCGAGCGACTCGTCGGTGCGGAACACCTGCGCGTTGCGGTCCATCTCCTCTTGGAGCTCCTTGCGGATCGTCGAGATCCGCTCGGTGCCGTTGGAGTTCCGCATCTGCTCGACGAGCCCGGCGACGAAGCCGGCCGGGTTCTCGGGCAGCGGGGTGAAGTCGATGTTCTGGACGTACTCGACCGCGTTGTTGCCGGCTCGCTTGCCGAACACGTTGATGTCGAGCAGCGAGTTCGTGCCGAGCCGGTTGGAGCCGTGGACGGAGACGCAGGCGCACTCGCCGGCGGCGTACAGGCCGGGGACGACGGTGTTGTTGTCGCTCAGGACCTCGGCCTTGACGTTCGTCGGGATGCCGCCCATCGCGTAGTGCGCGGTCGGCATGACCGGCACGGGCTCCGTCACCGGGTCGACACCGAGGTAGGTGCGGGCGAACTCGGTGATGTCGGGCAGTTTGGTCTCGAGGACCTCGGCGCCGAGGTGCGTGCAGTCGAGGTAGACGTAGTCCTTGTTGGGCCCGGCGCCGCGGCCCTCCGCGACCTCCTGGACCATGCATCGCGCCACGATGTCGCGGGGAGCGAGGTCCTTGATGGTCGGTGCGTAGCGCTCCATGAACCGTTCACCGCTCGCGTTCCGGAGGATCGCGCCCTCGCCTCGGGCACCCTCGGTGAGGAGGATGCCGAGCCCGGCGAGGCCGGTGGGGTGGAACTGGAAGAACTCCATGTCCTCGAGCGGGAGGCCCTTGCGCCAGATGATCCCGACGCCGTCGCCGGTGAGGGTGTGCGCGTTGGAGGTCGTCTTGTAGATCTTGCCGAACCCGCCGGTGGCGAAGATGATCGCCTTCGCCTGGAAGACGTGGATCTCGCCGGTGGAGAGCTCGTACGCGACGATGCCCGACGGCTTGTCGACGCCGTCGACGTTCGTCATGATGAGGTCGAGTGCGTAGTACTCGTTGAAGAAGTTGATGCCGAGCTTGACGCAGTTCTGGAACAGCGTCTGCAGGATCATGTGGCCGGTGCGGTCGGCCGCATAACAGGCACGGCGGACCGGGGCCTTGCCGTGGTCGCGCGTGTGTCCGCCGAAGCGGCGCTGGTCGATCTTGCCCTCGGGCGTGCGGTTGAAGGGCAGGCCCATGTTCTCGAGGTCGATGACCGCGTCGATGGCTTCCTTCGCGAGGATCTCAGCGGCGTCCTGGTCGACGAGGTAGTCGCCACCCTTGATCGTGTCGAAGGTGTGCCACTCCCAGCTGTCCTCCTCGACGTTGGCCAGTGCGGCCGCCATGCCACCCTGCGCGGCACCCGTGTGGGAACGCGTCGGGTACAGCTTGGAGATGACCGCGGTCTTCGCTCCTGGACCGGCCTCGATCGCGGCGCGCATGCCGGCACCGCCGGCACCCACGATCACGATGTCGAACTGGTGGTAGTGGATGCCGTCGATGACGGTGGACTCGGTGGTTTCTGTAGTCACGGTTTCCGTTGCTCGGTCTCGGTTGCTCAGTTGGCGGGGCAGAACGACGCGAGCAGGTCTGCCGGTGCGCCGGCGGGGCACGGGTCGAAGGTGAAGACGACCAGGGTCCCGAGGATGATGAGGATGCTGACGGCGGCGAGGATCGCGACCTTGAGCACGCCGCGGATCGTGCGACCCGTCGCGTAGTCGTTCACGATCGTGCGCATGCCGTTGCCGCCGTGGATGAGCGCCAGCCACAGCATGGCGACGTCCCACCACTGCCAGAACGGGTTCGACAGCTTGCCGCCGACGAACGCGAAGTCGATGGCCTTGATGCCGTCGCCGACCATGAGGTTGACGAACAGGTGTCCGAAGATGAGGACCAGGAGGATCACGCCGGAGACGCGCATGTAGATCCAGCCCCACTTCTCCCAGTTGACGCCCTTGCGGCGCGCAGGACGTGCAGGGGTGCGGGGAGCGGCGATCGTCGTCATCAGTGGCCCATCTCGCTGAACACGTTGATCAGGTGGCGCGGCGTGAAGCCCAGCATCGTGACGACCCAGAGGCCGATGACGATCCAGAACATCGGCCGCTGGAACTTCGTGCCCTTCGACCAGAAGTCGATGAGGATGATCCGGATGCCGTTGTACGCGTGGTACGTGATCGCCGCGACCAGGGCGACCTCGCCGAGGCCCATGATCGGGTTCTTGTACGTGCCGATGACGGCGTTGTACGCCTCAGGCGAGACCCGCACCAGCGCGGTGTCGAGGATGTGCACGAGGAGGAAGAAGAAGATGGCGACGCCGGTGATCCGGTGGAGCACCCACGACCACATGCCTTCACGGCCCCGATACAGGGTGCCGGCCGGGCGTTTGGATGTCGTGGATTCCAACGGTGACGTTCGCGTGAGACTCGCGGTCACGAGGTCCTCCCTGATATTCGCTATCTGCGGCAGATCGTTCTGCCGTGCGGGGGTTGTTGCCTGCCGTGCGTCGAATCGGCACGCTGTGCCCAAGTGTAGGCGTGAGACGCGCCGTTCCGCCGCTAAGGCTGGCCTAACTGTCTCGATGACGAGAGACTCGCGCCACCTGCTCGGCACCCGTCGGACGGGCGCCGTTCACAACCAGTTCCGTCGTTTGAAGACCTTGTAGAGGATCACGCTGGTCGTGGCCATGAGGGCGAGCGCCATCGGGTAGCCGAACCACCATGACAGCTCGGGCATGTGGGTGAAGTTCATGCCGTAGATGCCCGCGATGAGGCTCGGGCCGAAGAGGATGGCCGCCCAGGAGGAGATCTTCTTCACCTCGTCGCCCTGCTTGAGGCTCGCCTCCGTCATCTTGGCCATCTCCTCGTTCTGGCGTTGTCCGACGAGCGTGCTGTTGACGGTCAGGATGTCGCGCAGGAGCTCGCGGTAGGCGTCGATGCGCTGGTTGACGCTCGTCAGGTGGTCGGCGACGTCGCGGAGACCACGCTGCAGCTCGTCGGCGACCCCGTACTTCGCACTGCCCTGCTCGAGCGACAGCATGACGTCGCTCAGCGGGTGGGTGGCGCGCTCGAACGCGATGACCTCGCGGGAGAGCTGGTAGATCCGCCGAGACACCTGGGACTCGCCGACGAACACCTGCTCCTCGATCTCGTCGATGTCGTTGGAGAGTCCGGCCACGACCGGGCCGTACCCGTCCACGACGGCGTCGATGATGGCGTAGAGGATCGCCTGCGGTCCGTAGGCGAGGAGCTCGTGCTCCTGCTCCATGCGCGCGCGCACGTGCGAGAGGTCGGGGGACTCCGCGTGCCGGAGGGTGATCACGAAGTTCGGGCCGACGAAGACGTGCAACTCGCCGAACTCGACGGACTCGGTCTCGTCGATGTAGTTGGCTGCTCGGAGGACGACGAAGAGGACGTCGTCGTAGCGTTCGATCTTCGGCCGCTGATGGGCCGTGATCGCGTCTTCGACGGCGAGCGGGTGGAGCCCGAACTCCGCCGCCAGGACGCCGAGCTCGCCCGCGTCGGGACGGTAGAGCCCGATCCACGCGACACCCTCAGGCGTCTCGTGGAGCGCCCGGAAGGTGTCCTCCAGGGAGGTGAGGGTGGAGCTGCGGGATCCGTGTCGGTAGATGCACGCGTTGACGATGCTGTTCCGCCCGTCGAGGTCGGCGGGATCGGGCGGGCCGACGGGCGCCGGGGGAGTCTGCTTGCTGCCGAAGGACGGGATCGGGATCCCGAGGACGTTGCGTCCAGCCATGCGCGTACCGCTCTTTCTCGTGCTCGAACTGGCGCTCATCGTAAACCCGTCAGATGACGGTTCCGTGCCGTCGTCGCGCGGCAGGACGCTGCCGGTACGCTGGGGCGATGACCACGCCCCTCGAACGCTTCTACGCGGTGATCCCGGCCGGCGGCATCGGCAGCCGGCTCTGGCCGCTCTCTCGCGCCGACGCACCCAAGTTCCTGCACGACCTCACCGGGTCCGGCAGCACGCTGCTCCGCGCGACCTGGGACCGCCTCGCTCCCATCGCCGGCGACCAGCGCATCATGGTCGTCACCGGACGCGCGCACCGGGCGGCCGTCGAACAGCAGCTGCCCGACCTCGCCGACGCGAACGTCGTCCTCGAGAGCGAACCGCGTGACTCCACCGCGGCGATCGGCCTCGCCGCGGCGATCCTCGTGCGCCGCGAGCCCGACGTCATCGTCGGTTCCTTCGCCGCCGACCACGTCATCCGCGGCGATCGGCTGTTCCGGGCCGCGGTGGCCCAGGCGGTCACGGCCGCCGAGGAGCGGTACATCGTCACGATCGGCATCCAGCCGACGGAGCCGGCGATCGGCTTCGGCTACATCAAGAGCGCGCACGATCTGGGCATCCGCGGGGCTGAGGGCGTCATGCTCGTCGACTCCTTCGTCGAGAAGCCGGACCTCGCCACGGCCAAGCGCTACGTCTCGAGCGGTGAACACCTCTGGAACGCCGGCATGTTCATCTCCCGCGCCGACGTCCTGCTCGAGGAGATCGGCCGGCAGAAGCCGGAGCTCCTCGCGGGACTCCTCGAACTCGCCGAGGTCTGGGACGACGCCGCAGCGCGCGGTCCGGTCGTCGACCGCGTCTGGCCGGCCCTCGAGAAGATCGCGATCGACTACTCGGTGGCCGAGCCCGCCGCGGCCGCCGGTCGCATGGCCGTCGTGCCGGCGCACTTCGACTGGGACGACGTGGGCGACTTCGCCTCGCTCGCCAAGCTCAACTCCGGTGGGCGCAAGTCCGACCTCGCGATCCTCGGCGAGAACGCGCGGGTGCTGTCCGACGCCTCCAGCGGCATCGTGGTCAGCCAGACCGGTCGGGTCATCAGCCTCATCGGCGTGCAGGACATCGTCGTCGTCGACACCCCGGACGCCCTGCTCGTCACCACGAGCGCGAACGCTCAACGGGTGAAGAGCGTCGTCGACGCCCTCAAGCTGTCCGGTCGCGACGACGTCCTCTGATCGGCTGCCGACGGTGACCGCGCTGCACGAGCTGCTGGTGCAGGCTGCGGCGCGTCTGCAGGCGGCAGGGGTCCACGACGAGGCGCTCGCCGAGGTCTACACGCCGCGCGGGATCCCGCTCGTCAAGCGGGCGCCCGCGCTCCGGCCCATCGGTCGGGCGTGGCGCCTCGGCGTCGTGCTGCTGTCCGTCGACGGCCGACTCTTCACCGCGGCCGAGTCCACGCGCGCCGTCGAGCCGAAGTGGTTCAACCACCGCTCTGCGGAGGTCGAGCACCGGCGGATCGCCCAGCAGGCGGCCCACCGGGGCCCGTTCGCGGAGGGGGACGTCGTGAACTTCGAGGTCGTCGAACTGGCGCTGGACGAGGCGTCGCTCCGGGCGGGCTCTGGTCCGCTCTCCCTCGTCGACGACACGGTCATGCTTCGCTGGGCCGGTCACGACCTCGGTCTCACCCCACTCGACGCCTACCTCGACGACCGGGTCTCGCTCCTCATCGGGGAGTGAGGCGTCAGACGGCGGGGCCGAACCACTCGGTGTAGAGGCGCCAGAAGTTGCGGTTGCCGTAGGCGCTGCAGGCATCGCCCGTGCCGGACACGTTGGCGAGCGCCGCGGCGTTCGGCTGGTACGGGGTGTAGAGGTACAGGTTCGCCGTGGCCTGGTTGCGGATGTCCACCTGGGTGCCCCCGCATGCGGCATCCGGGCTGTACTGGATGTACACCGATCCGAGGTGGTACGCGCGCTGGTACGACTCGCCGGGCACGTTCACCGGGTAGAGCGTGTACTGCCGGAACTGCCACGCGGAGCGGTAGACCTGGTTCTGGAAGCCGAAGTAGTCGGCGTCGCAACTCGCGCTGAAGTTCGGGCCGGTGTCCGGGCAGCCCCAGCCCATCGCCCGCGCGTAGCCGTACTCGCTCGGTCCGGTGATGAGCGACTGCTCCTTCTGCATGAGGACGAGCAGCACCTTCGGGTTGATCCCGCACGCGTGCGCGACCTTGGCGACGATCCGGGCGGCCGATTCGTTGACGGCGCCCCGATAGGCCTCGCAGTGACCGGGTTCGGCGGCCGGGACCGACTCGGTGCTGTCGCGGAAGTCCGCCAGGCACGGCACGCCGTCCTTCGGCGTGCAGGGCTGGGAGGCGAAGAACGCCTGGACGTCCGCCTCGCTCATCGCGTTCGCGTCGTAGAAGTTCTCGTCGCTGATGATCTCGCCGGGATCGAAGTCCGTGCCGCGGACCGTGGGCGGTGCAGGCTGGGCCGGGGCCGGGGCCGGTGTCGAGGGCTTGGCCGTCGGCTTGGGCGTCGCCGGGGTGCTGCCGGTCGGCTTCGGCGTCGGGGTTGGCGTCGCCGTGGCCGCCACCTGCTCGCGCGTGGCCGCTGCGGCGCTCGAGCCAGGGAGCCCGCCGAACAGCAGAGCGGAGACGCCCACCGCCGCGACCAACGCCGTCACGATCGATCGACGCGCCGACCGACGCCGCACGAGCGAAGGGATCGACGGAGCACGCATGGTCACCAGCCTAATCGGGGCGGGTGACGCCGAGGGCTTGCGAGCGTCGACACACGCCGGATACCCTGGTCGCACTGTGAAGAACTGAGCGAATCGACGTCCCGCGCCTGCGGCCCGAGCATCACGTCCGTGGTGTGCCCGGCGGGAATCCATCGAGGTACGCCAGTCGCTTCACGTCCCGCCACGCGTTCGAGCCCCGCGCTCGCTCCCGATGCGTCCGGCGACGATCGCGCGAGGTGTGCCCCATCCGGAAAGGGGCCTCCATGCGAGCACCCATCACCCATGCATCATCCGTCACCCCGCGAACGGCGCCGAGCTTCGGGCGTTCCGCCGACGTCCAGCAGCTGCGCGCGGACGGCATCACCCGCTCGTACGGCGACCGTGTCGTCCTGCGCGACGTCGACGTCGTCGTCTCGGCCGGCGAGCGTCTCGGCCTGATCGGCGAGAACGGCGCCGGCAAGTCGACCCTGTTGCGGATCCTCGCCGGGCTCGATGAGCCGGACGACGGCGAGGCCGTCCGCCCGGTGCGCACCGGAATCCTCATGCAGGAGCTCGAGCTGCCGGAGGAGACGTCCGTCGGCGAGCTGCTCGAGCAGGCCCTGGGTGACGTCAGAGCGGTCGAGGCGGAGCTCGAACGCTCGGCGGCGGCGCTGGGCGAGGCGGGTGCTGCCACCGAGGAGGCCGCCGGTCGCCGCTACGCCGCGGCCCTCGATGCGGCGGAACGTGCCGACGTCTGGTCGGCGGACGCCCGGTTGGACGCGGTCGTCGCCGGCCTCGGACTGGCCGGGATCGAGCGGTCACGGCGCCTCGGCGAGGTCAGCGGCGGACAGCGGTCCCGCTTCGCCCTCGCCGCGCTCCTGGTCATGAGGCCGACCGCCCTCCTGCTCGACGAGCCGACCAACCACCTGGACGACGAGGCGGTCGCCTTCCTCCGCGGCCAGCTGTCGACCTGGCCCGGTCCCGTGCTGTTCGCCAGCCACGACCGCGCCTTCCTCGACGAGGTCGCGACGGGGCTCGTCGACATCGATCCATCCCGAGCGGTCCCGGTCGGCGAGGCCTCGCCCCTCGTGGTGTTCGGCGGTCCCTTCAGCGAGTACCTGGGCTGGAAGGCCGCGGAACTCGAGCGGTGGGCGGCTCGCCATGCGGAGGAACAGGCGGAGCTCGGTCGACTCGCGTCCGCCGTGCACGACACGGCCCCGCGGATCAACCACGACCGTGGCATCCGGGACAACAACCGGATGGCGTTCGGAATGCGCGGTGACCGCGTCGAGCAACAGATCAGTCGGCGGGTGCGGAACGCGCAGCTCCGGCTCGAGACCCTGGAGCGCGAGCAGGTGCGACGTCCGCCTCGCCCGCTCTCGTTCGCGGGGATCCCGAGCGGTTCGACGGTCCTCGACGAGGGGGAGCAGCTGCTCGAGCTCGCCGACGCCCGCATCGACGGCCGGCTCCACCTCGACCGTCTGCGGATCGCACCCCGGACGCGGTTGCTCGTCACGGGAGCGAACGGTTCAGGGAAGTCGACGCTCCTGTCGGCGCTGGCCGGCTCGCTTCGCCTCGACTCGGGGACCCTGCTCCGGCGGAGGGGGTTGCGGGTGGGGCTGCTCGAGCAGGACGTCGTGTTCCCTGAACCGGGACGATCCCCTCGGGAGGTCTACGAGCGCGCCCTCGGCGAGTCGCGAGCCGCGCGCACCCCGCTCGCAGGTCTCGGCCTGCTCGCGCCGCGCGACCTCGATCGTCCGATCGGCAACCTGTCGGTGGGACAGCAGCGCCGACTGGCGCTCGCGCTGATCATCGCCAAGCCGCCGCACCTCTTCCTCCTGGACGAGCCGACCAACCACCTGTCGCTCACGCTGGCGACCGACCTCGAGGAGGCGCTCGGGACGTACCCCGGAGCGGTCGTCATCGCGAGCCACGACCGGTGGTTGCGTCGGAGGTGGGACGGCGAGACGCTCGCGCTCGACCGCCGCTGACCGGCGCACCGACCGGTCGGAACCGCAGGCACCCGCAGCGCAAGCCGCGCCGTCGGGCGGGTCGGCCTGCTCAGCTGCGCATCGCGGACGCCCGCTCGTGCGCAGCTGAGCAGCCCCGTGTTTCCGGCGGATGACGCCGACGCCACCGTTCTGTAACGCTTCGGTCGCGAAGCCGGGATCGTCCATCCGGGCGTCGTCACATTGGGTAACGTAACCCCATACGCCCCGTGACCCGCGGGGCTGCATCTTGGAGGCTACCTTGGCAATCACAACTCGGAAGGCCGCTGCGGGCGCAATCGCCGGCGTCGGTCTCATGGCACTGCTCGCCGGCTGCGCATCGGCTCCCAGCACCGGTGGCGGCGACGCGACGGGTGCCGCATCCGACTTCCTCCCCTGCATGGTCTCCGACGCCGGTGGCTTCACCGACAAGTCGTTCAACCAGCTCGGCTACGAGGGTCTGACCGAGGCGGCGAAGGAGCTCGGCGTCGAGCCCATCACCGTCCAGTCCGACAAGGCCGACGACTACAAGCCCAACCTGCAGAGCCTCGCGGACCAGGGCTGCTCGCTGATCGTCAGCGTCGGCTTCGCGCTCTCCGCCGACACGGTCGAGGCGGCACTCGCCAACCCCGACGTCGACTACGCGATCATCGACGACGCGGCCGACAACGACTTCGACGGCAAGGTCGACGCTCCGAACATCAAGCCGATCCTCTTCGACACCGTGCAGGCGGCGTTCCTCGCCGGCTACGCGGCGGCCGACTACTCGAAGACCGGCGTCGTCGGCACCTTCGGTGGGCAGCCCTTCCCGTCCGTCCAGATCTTCATGGACGGCTTCGCCGAGGGCGTCGCGTACTACAACGAGCAGAAGGGCAAGAGCGTCCAGGTCGTCGGATGGGACGTCGCCGCCCAGACCGGCTCGTTCACCGGTGGCTTCGAGGCCAACGACACCGCGAAGCAGCTCGCCCGCACGCTGATCGACCAGAACGCTGACGTGCTCCTGCCCGTCGGTGGCCCGATCTTCCTCAGCGCCATCGCCGAGATCCAGGAGACCGGCAAGGACATCGCGATGGTCGGTGTCGACGCCGACCTCTACGAGACGAACGCCGAGAACAAGGGCCTCTTCCTCACCTCCATCCTCAAGGGCATGAAGGCTGGCGTCGCCGACACCGTGACCGAGGCCGGTGGCGGGAAGTTCGACGCGGCAGCCTACATCGGCACCCTCGAGAACGAGGGCGTCGGCATCGCGCCGTTCCACGACTTCGAGTCCAAGGTCTCCCCGACCCTGGCCGACGAGCTCGACACGATCAAGGCCGGCATCATCGACGGTTCCATCAAGGCGACCTCGGTCTCCTCGCCCGTCAAGTAGTCCCTCTTTCCCGGGCAGACGCCCGGAACTCCGGGGGGAGGTCGCGAATCGCGGCCTCCCCCCGGTCTGTTCGCGGCATGGTCGACGGCGATCCCGACCGTCTGTGCCGACACCCGACACGTGACTAGATTGGGACCCATGAAGCTCCAGCTCCGCGGCATCACCAAACGGTTCGGCGCACTCACCGCCAACGACCACATCGACCTCACCGTCGAACCGGGGGAGATCCACTGCCTCCTCGGTGAGAACGGCGCAGGCAAGTCCACCCTCATGAACGTCCTGTACGGCCTGTACCAGGCCGACGAGGGCGAGATCCTCCTGGACGACGTCGTCCAGCACTTCCAAGGCCCGGGCGACGCCATGGCCGCCGGCATCGGCATGGTCCACCAGCACTTCATGCTCATCCCCGTCTTCACCGTCGCCGAGAACGTGATGCTCGGCCACGAGCAGACCAAGGGCGGTGGTCGCCTCGACGTCGCAGCGGCCCGCAAGCTCGTGACCGACATCTCCGAGCGGTTCGGCTTCAGCCTCGACCCGGACGCCCTCGTCGGCGACCTCCCCGTCGGCGTGCAGCAGCGGGTGGAGATCGTCAAGGCGCTCTCCCGCAATGCCAACGTCCTCGTCTTCGACGAGCCCACCGCCGTGCTCACGCCGCAGGAGACCGACGAGCTCATGGCGATCATGAAGCAGCTGAAGAGCGAGGGGACGTCGATCGTCTTCATCACCCACAAGCTGCGCGAGGTCCGCGAGGTCGCCGACCGCATCACCGTCATCCGCCTCGGGAAGGTCGTCGGCGAGGCCTCGCCCACGGCGACGAACGCCGAGCTCGCGTCGCTGATGGTCGGCCGTCCGGTCGAGCTCACCGTCCATAAGGAGGCGCCGAAGCTCGGCGAGGCCACCTTCCGCGTGCAGGACCTCTCGGTCGTCGACCACCTGGGACAGCTCGTCGTGAACGCCGTCAGTTTCGACGTACACGAGGGCGAGGTGCTCGCCATCGCCGGCGTGCAGGGCAACGGTCAGACCGAACTCACCGAGGCGATCCTCGGGTTGCAGCCCCACACGAAGGGCAGTATCAAGCTCGACGGCGTCGAACTCGTCGGCTCCACCCCGCGGAAGGTCCTCGACGCCGGTGTCGGGTTCGTGCCGGAGGACCGGTCGGAGGACGGGCTCGTCAAGCAGTTCACGATCGCGGAGAACCTCATGCTCGACCGCTCGACGGGTGCGCCCTTCGTGAAGGCCGGCACGGTGCAGCGCGGCTTCCGCGACGACTTCGCCCGCGAGAAGTCGCAGGAGTTCGACGTCCGCTCCCAGGGCATCGAGTCGCCCGCCGGCTCGCTGTCGGGCGGCAACCAGCAGAAGGTCGTCCTGGCGCGCGAACTCAGCCGTGACCTGCGTCTGTTCGTCGCCGCCCAGCCCACCCGCGGCATCGACGTCGGATCGATCGAGTTCGTGCACAAGCGCATCGTCGCGACGCGCGACGCGGGCATCCCCGTCATCGTCGTGTCGACCGAGCTCGACGAGGTCGTCGCGCTCGCCGACCGCATCGCCGTCATGTACCGCGGCGGCATCGTCGGGATCGTCCCGGCCTCGACCCCCAGAGAGGTCCTCGGCCTCATGATGGCCGGCGAACTCCCGGCAGGAGCAGCAGCATGAGCGACACGTCCCACACCCCGCCTGGAACGGTCCAGCCGGTGGCTCCCGGCGAGGCGAAGCCCGACACGACGCAGCCGCGCTCGAACAGGGTGCTGGCGGAGATCCTCAACTCGAGCATCGTCATCTCCATCCTCGCGGTGGTGCTGGCGATGGTCGCCGGTGCCGTCCTCATCGCCCTCACCGACCCGAAGGTCCACGCGGCCGCCGGGTACTTCTTCGCTCGGCCGGGCGACACGATCGCCGCGGTCTGGCAGTCGGCGACCGGCGCCTACGGGGCCCTCTTCCAGGGGTCCATCTACAACTTCCGCCGGCCCGACTTCCTGAACGGCATCCGCCCGTTGACCGAGACCCTCACCTTCGCCACGCCGCTGATCCTCGCCGGTCTCGGAGTCGGTCTCGCGTTCCGCGTCGGGATGTTCAACATCGGTGGCCGTGGCCAGATGCTCATCGCCGCCGCCTGCGCCGGTTGGGTCGGGTTCACCCTCGACCTCCCGCCGGTCGTGCACCTGCTCGTCGCCGTCGCGGCGGGCATCGTCGGCGGTGCGTTCTGGGGTGGCATCGTCGGTGTCCTGAAGGCCAGGACGGGCGCGCACGAGGTGATCATCACGATCATGCTCAACTACGTCGCGTTCTACCTCATCACCTTCATGCTCTCCACCCAGGGGCTCCTGCAGGCTCCCGGGTCGAACGTGCCGAAGAGCGCGGGGATGGCGGAGAACGCCGTCCTGCCGAAGCTCCTGGGCGACCGGTACAACCTCCACGCCGGGTTCCTCATCGCGATCATCGCGGTCGTGTTCGTGTGGTGGCTGTTCAGCCGGTCCTCCATCGGCTTCCGCTTCCGCGCGGTGGGGGAGAACCCGAACGCCGCCCGCGTCGCCGGGATCGACGTGAAGAACACCTACGTGTACGCCATGCTCCTCTCCGGTGGGCTCATCGGCCTCGCCGGGGTCTCGCAGGTGCTCGGGACCGTGACCTCCGGCTTCGACAACGGCATCGACGCGGGCATCGGCTTCGACGCGATCACCGTCGCCCTCCTCGGTCGGAGTCGGCCGGGCGGCATCCTCATCGCCGGCATCCTGTTCGGCGCACTGAAGGCCGGCGGGTACTCCATGCAGGCGACCCAGGGCGTCAATGTGCCGATCGACATCGTCCTGGTCCTCCAGGCCCTCATCGTGCTGTTCATCGCGGCGCCGCCGCTCGTCCGCGCGATCTTCTTCCTGCCGAAGCCGGACGGATCGGCGCGCCGCACGCGTCGCGCCACCAAGAAGGAGGTGTCCGCATGAGTGCGTTCACGCTCGACAAGCAGCAGCCCCAGCCCGCTCCCGACGCACCGATCGTCCTCGAGACGGTCGTGGTCCGGAGCTGGAAGGCGCCGATCGCCTTCGGCATCTTCACCGTCATCGCGTTCCTGCTCTTCGTCATCTGGCACCGGGACGGCAACAGCACCTTCCGCCTCTCCAGCGAGGGGGACGTCATCCAGCTGCCGACGGTGGTGCTGCCGTCCACCGTCACGGGCATCGTCGTCACGATCCTCCTCGCGGCGATCACGGCGCTGAGCGCCTACCTCGTCACGACCGGCAAGCGCATCCCGCTCTGGCTCATCACCGTGTTCGGCGTGCTCTTCATGGTCGGGTTCCTGTCCTGGGCCGCCGCGGGCAAGGCCATCCCGATCACGGGGCTGCTGCTCGGCACGGTCGCGCTGAGCGTCCCGCTCATCTTCGGAGCGCTCGGCGGCGTCATCTCCGAGCGTGTCGGCGTCGTCAACATCGCGATCGAAGGCCAGCTCCTCGCCGGAGCGTTCTCGTCCGCCTTCGTGGCGTCGGTGACGGGCAACGCGGTGCTCGGCCTGGTCGCGGCGATGATCGCCGGCATGCTCGTGAGCTTCCTGCTCGCGGCGTTCTCGATCAAGTACCTCGTCGACCAGGTCATCGTGGGTGTCGTCCTCAACGTCCTCGTCGTGGGGCTCACGAGCTTCCTGTACGCACAGGTGCTCACGAAGAACGAGGCGCTCTTCAACAGCCCGCCGAAGTTCCCCCGCATCAACATCCCGATCCTCAGCGAGATCCCGCTCATCGGGCCGGTGCTGTTCCGGCAGACGATCATCATCTACCTGATGTACATCGCCGTCGCCGTGGTCTTCTACTGCCTCTTCTCCACCCGCTGGGGTCTCCGCCTCCGCGCGGTCGGTGAGCACCCGCAGGCGGCCGACACCGTCGGCATCAACGTGAACCGGACGCGCTTCTGGAACGTGGCCCTCGCCGGTGCGATCGTCGGTCTCGGCGGCGCGTACTTCACCCTCGGCTCGGTCGGTGCATTCAACAAGGAGATGACGGCCGGTGCAGGTTACATCGCGCTCGCGGCGGTCATCTTCGGGCGATGGGACCCGCTGAAGGCGACCCTCGCGGCGCTGTTGTTCGGCTTCACGCAGAACCTGCAGTTCGCGTTGAGCGCCATCGGCTCCCCGGTGCCGAGCGCGTTCATGCTCATGCTGCCGTACGTCGTGACGATCTTCGCGGTGGCGGGCCTCGTCGGCGTCTCCCGGGGTCCGGCCGCAGCCGGCAAACCCTACGTGAAGGGCTGATCGTGAGCGACGCATCGACCGGTCCCGAGATCGACTGGGACGCCCTCCACGCTGCCGCCCGCGAGGCGATGGGCCACGCCTACGTGCCCTACAGCCGCTTCCCGGTGGGCGCGGCGGCGCTCGTCGACGACGGTCGGATCATCTCCGGCTGCAACGTCGAGAACGCCAGCTACGGGCTCACCCTGTGCGCCGAGTGCGCCCTCGTGTCCGCCCTGCACATGACGGGCGGAGGACGCCTCGTCGCCTTCGCGTGCGTCGACGGCAAAGGTGAGCGCCTGATGCCGTGCGGACGCTGCCGTCAGCTGCTGTACGAGCACTCGACGGCGGGCATGCTGCTCGACACCGTCTCCGGCATCCGCACCATCGACGAGGTCCTCCCGGACGCCTTCGGGCCTCGTCAACTCGAGGAGTACCACGCATGAGTCCCGTAGAAGCCTTCGACGTCGTCGACCTCATCCGCACGAAGCGCGACCGGGGTGAGCTGACGACGCCGCAGATCGACTGGCTGATCGACGCGTTCACCCGCGGCTACGTCGCCGACGAGCAGATGTCGGCGCTCGCGATGGCGATCCTCCTGAATGGTATGGAACGCCGCGAGATCCGCGACCTCACGATGGCGATGATCGCGAGCGGTGAGCGCATGAGCTTCGCCGCGCTCGACAAGCCGACCTCGGACAAGCACTCGACGGGTGGTGTCGGCGACAAGATCACCCTGCCGCTCGCGCCGCTGGTCGCCGTGTTCGGCGTCGCGGTGCCCCAGCTGTCCGGGCGAGGCCTCGGGCACACCGGCGGAACCCTCGACAAGCTCGAGAGCATCCCCGGCTGGCGTGCCGCCCTCACCAACGACGAGATGATGCGGCAGCTGACCGAGGTCGGCGCGGTCATCTGCGCTGCCGGCTCCGGGCTCGCACCGGCCGACAAGCGCCTCTATGCGCTGCGCGACACCACCGGCACCGTCGAGGCCATCCCGCTGATCGCGTCGAGCATCATGTCCAAGAAGATCGCCGAAGGCACGGGGGCCCTGGTCCTCGACGTGAAGTTCGGCTCTGGCGCGTTCATGCAGGAGTACGAGCGCGCCGAGGAACTGGCGCGCACGATGGTGGCGCTCGGCACGGACGCGGGCGTCGCGACGACCGCGCTCCTGACGGACATGAACGTCCCGCTCGGCCTCGCGATCGGCAACGCCAATGAGGTCCGCGAGTCCGTGGAGGTGCTCGCGGGTGGTGGCCCGGCCGACGTCGTGCAACTGACCATCGCGCTCGCGCGGGAGATGCTGACCCTCGCCGGCCAGCCGGACGCCGACGTCGAGAGTGCGTTGGCGGACGGCCGGGCCATGGACGTGTGGAAGCGGATGATCCGAGCGCAGGACGGCGACCCGGATGCTCCGCTGCCGGTCGCCAAGGAGACCCACGTCGTCACCGCCTCCCGCGACGGCGTCCTGGCGACGCAGGAGGCCCTGCCCTTCGGTATCGCCGCCTGGCGTCTCGGCGCCGGTCGTGCACGCCAGCAGGATCCGGTCGTCCACGCTGCGGGCATCGACCTGCACGCGAAGCCCGGTGACGAGGTCCGAGCGGGCCAGCCGCTGTTCACCCTGAGCGCGGACGACGGCGCACGGTTCCCGCGGGCGCTCGAGGCGCTCGAGGGCGCGTATTCGATCGCCGACTCGGCGGCTCCGCGCGGGCCCATCGTCCGGGCGCGCATCGAGGCCTGACCCGCCCTCCGGTCCGCTCCGACCGGCCGTGCCCGCTCCTCGCGGGTGACGGGTCGGAGCGGCCCGATGGACGCCATGTCGCCGGACGCGCGTGCGCGGTACAGTGAACCCCGTGACCTCTGCAGATGAATCCCCCCTCTCCGGCGTCGACGTCAGCGCGCTGCCCAAGATCTCGCTCCACGACCACCTCGACGGCGGCGTGCGCCCCTCGACCATCATCGAACTCGCGGAGGCGGTGGGCGTCGACGTCCCCGTGTCCGACCCGGACGGCCTCGCCGACTGGTTCTACGCCCAGTGCAACGCCGGCTCGCTCGTCGAGTATCTGAAGACCTTCGACCTCACCACCGCGGTCATGCAGACCGAGGAGGGGCTCGTCCGCGTCGCGCGCGAGTTTGTCCAGGACCTCGCGGCCGACGGTGTCATCTACGGCGAGGTGCGGTGGGCTCCCGAGCAGCACCTCACCCGCGGGCTGAGCCTCGACGCGGTCGTGGAGGCCGTGCAGGAGGGCATCGAGCTCGGGATCAAGGACGCCGCCCACACGGGTTCGGACATCCAGATCGGTCAGCTCATCACGGCTATGCGCCACGCCGATCGCGCCCTCGAGATCGCGGAGCTCGCCGTGCGGCACCGCGAACGCGGCGTGGCGGGCTTCGACATTGCCGGCGCCGAGGCCGGGTTCCCGGCCAGCAAGCACCGGCTGGCCTTCGACTACCTCGCGCGTGAGCTCTTCCCGGTCACCGTGCACGCCGGTGAGGCCGACGGCGTCGAGTCGATCCGCAGCGCCCTGCTCGACGGCCGGGCGCTCCGCCTCGGTCACGGGGTCCGCATCGCGGAGGACATCTTCATCGAGCGCGATGACGCCGAGTCCCTGTACGCCACGCTCGGACCGGTCGCGGAGTGGGTCCGCGACCGCCGGATCCCGCTCGAGCTGAGCCCCCAGTCGAACCTGCAGACCGGGGCGATCGCGGCCTGGGGCGACGACCTCGAGGACCACCCGTTCGACCTGCTGTACCAGCTCGACTTCGCCGTCACGGTGAACGTCGACAACCGGACGATGAGCGACACGAGCCTCACCAAGGAGCTCACGCTGCTTACCGAGGTGTTCGACTACGACCTCACGGACCTCGAGACCTTCCAGCTGAACGCGGCCGCCGCCGCCTTCCAGCCGTTGGAGGTCCGCGAGGCCCTGGCGGACCGCATCTCGGAGGCGTTCGACGAATTCCTCGACGACGACGAGGACTGATCCTCGGCGCGTGTGCCACTCGGACGACCACTCGAGTGGCACACGCGCGGCGGGCTTCCAGCCTCGGAGCGATACGCTTGTCCAGACCCGCTCGGGTCGACCGATCCTCTGATTGAAGCGATGCCACTCCCAGATCTCTCCGAAGCGACAATCGCCCTCCGCGTCGATGCGGCGGACTGGCGAGAGGCGATCCGCGCGGCCGGTGCACTGCTCACGCAGACCGGAGCGACGGACGCTGCGTACACGCAGCGCATGATCGACGTGGTGGAGGAGTTCGGCGCCTACGTCGTCATCGCTCCAGGCCTCGCGCTCGCCCATGCGCGTCCCGGAGCCGACGTCCACCAGGACTCCCTCGTCGTCGCGACGCTCGCGGAGCCGGTCCGGTTCGGACATCCGCACAACGACCCGGTCTCCGTGGTCCTCGGCCTAGCGGTCACCACGGCGGAGTCGCACGTCGGCTGGGTGGCGGAGATCGCCAACGTCTTCAACGACCCGGCGGCGATCCCTCGGCTCGCCGCCGCCAACGACGCGGACGAGGTGCGCGCGGTGTTCCGTGCCGAGCTGCTCGGCCACGGAGGTCCCGCGTGAAGATCGTCGCCGTCTGCGGTTCCGGAGTGGGGTCGTCCGCGATCCTCAAGCTCAACGCCGAACGCGCCCTGGAGCGACTCGACCTCGAGGCCGACGTGATCGCCGGCGACATCGAGAGCCTGTCGACGACGGCTGCGGATGCCCAGGTCATCCTGACGTCTCCCGAACTCGTCGAGCGTATCGGCAAGACCTTCGCCGACATCGTCGTGATCGACAATTATTTCGACCTCGCCGAACTCACCGAGAAGCTCGAGCGCGCCCTCGGCTGAGGGCACGCCGAGTGGCTCGGCGGCCGGATCGGTCGTCGGCGGACCGCGTCCGGTTCCCTGATCCGGCCGACGGGCTAGGCGACGAGCTCGGTCAGTTCGCTGCGCAGCGCGACCAGGCGTGCCGCGACCGTCGCCGCCCGTTCGCCCGCATCGCCCTCGCTCGATTGCACGTCGACGTACACCTTGAGCTTCGGTTCCGTCCCGCTCGGGCGGATCATCACCCGGGTCCCGTCGTCGAGCCACAGCCGGAGGACGTCGCTTGGCGGGAGGCCCTCGAAGCCGTCGACGAGATCGTCGATCCGGGTCACCGCCGCTCCGGCGATCCGCGTGGGCGGGAGCTCCCGCAGTGCAGCCATGACCTCGCCGATGCGGCTGAGCTCCGCGTAGCGGATGGAGATCTGATCACTCCCGAAGGAGCCGAAGGTCGCAGCGAACCGGTCGAGCAGCCCGGCGACGCTCTCGCCCGCCTGTGCAGCCGACGTCGCGAGTCCGAGGAACGCGACCGCGGCGGAGATACCGTCCTTGTCGCGCACCGTCTCGGGGTTCACGAGGTATCCGAGCGCCTCTTCGAAGCCGAAGCGCATGCCGGGGGTGCGGGAGATCCACTTGAACCCGGTGAGCGTCTCGCGGAACGCGAGACCGTGGGCCTCGGCGACCGTCCGTAACGCCGGTGAGGAGACGATCGAGCAGGCGAGGGTCCCCTCCGGTGCCGCATCGCCGTCGAGTTCCGCACTCGCGAGCTGCGCCGCGCGCCAGCCGAGGAGCAGGCCGACCTCGTTGCCGGTGAGTCGTCGGTAGCCGGAGGCCTCCGCAGCGTCCGGGATGGCGATCGCCAGGCGGTCGGCGTCGGGGTCGTTGGCGATGATGAGGTCGGCGCCGGTCGCTCGCGCCGTCGCGAACGACAGGTCGAGGGCGCCGGGCTCCTCCGGGTTCGGGAAGCTCACGGTCCGGAACGTCGGGTCCGGGTCGATCTGCTCGGTGACGAGTTCCGGTGCGGGGTACCCTGCGGTCTCGAGGACGCGACCGGTGGTCTCCCAGCCGACGCCGTGCATGGCGGTGTAGACGACGCGGAGCTGGTCTCCCGCCGGAGCCTGGGCCACAGCGGCCGTCGCCGCGACGTACGCGTCGACGACGTCCTCACCAGCGATCTCGAACGCCTCGTCGCGAGGCAGGTCCTGGACGGACGCCGCGGTGGCGATGCGCTCGATGTGCGCGGCGATCGCCGCATCGGCGGGGGAGACGATCTGCGAGCCCTGGTGCTCACCGCCGAGGTACACCTTGTAGCCGTTGTCGGCCGGCGGGTTGTGGCTCGCGGTGACCATGACGCCGGCCGAGGCGTCGAAGAACCGGACGGCGAAGGCGAGGACCGGCGTCGGCAGCAGTCGGGGGAGCAGGATGGCGCGGACGCCGGCGCCCGTCATGAGCTCGGCGGTGTCCTGAGCGAACACCGCGGAGTTCTTCCGGCCGTCGTACCCGATGACGATGCTCGGGGTGACCCCGTCCGCTGCCTGCTCGAGGAGGTAGGTGGCGAGGCCCGCCGCGGCCTGTGAGACGAGCACGCGGTTCATGCGGTTGGAGCCGGCTTCGATGCGGCCGCGCAGCCCGGCCGTGCCGAACTGCAGGCGGGTGTCGAAGCGGTCGTGCAGCTCGGCGACCGCGACCTCGTCGGCGACCCTGGCGCGCTCGACGAGTCCGGCCAGTTCGGCCCTCGTCTCGTCGTCGGGGTCCTGCGCGAGCCATGCCTCCGCGGTCGCGAGCAGCGTCGAGGCGCTCACAGGGCGGCGACGATCTGCGCGAGGAGCTTGCTGATCACCGGCTCGGCCGTCTGGCCGGCCTCGATGACCTCGGCGTGGCTGAGCGGCGTCTTCTGGATGCCGGCGGCGAGGTTCGTGATGAGCGACATGCCGAGCACCTCCATGCCGGCCTGACGGGCGGCGATGGCCTCCAGCGCCGTGGACATGCCGACGATGTGGCCACCGATCGCCTTCGCCATCTGCACCTCGGCGGGGGTCTCGTAGTGCGGCCCGCGGAACTGCGTGTAGACGCCTTCGTCGAGCTCGGGTGCGACCGAGTGCGCGAGGTCGCGCAGGCGCTTCGCGTACAGGTCGGTGAGGTCGATGAACGTCGCGCCCTCGAGCGGCGAGTCCGCGGTGAGGTTGATGTGGTCGCTGATGAGGACCGGCGTGCCGGGGGTCCAGTGGTCCTTGATGCCGCCCGCGCCGTTGGTGAGGATCATGATGCCGGCGCCCGCGGCCGCGGCCGTCCGGACGCTGTGCACCACGCGGCGCACGCCGTGGTTCTCGTAGTAGTGGGTCCGGGCACCGATCACGAGCGCACGCTTGCCGCTCGGCAGGAGGACGGAGCGCAGGGTGCCGACGTGGCCCTCGAGCGCGGGCTTCGAGAAGCCGACGATCTCGGCTGCTGGGATGGTCGCCGTGGTCTCACCGATGAGGTCGGCCGCCTTCCCCCAACCACTCCCGAGCGTGAGGGCGATGTCGTGGCGATCGACACCGGTCTTCTCGGCGATCTGACCCGCGGCTTCTCGGGCGATCTCGAAGGGATCGACATCGGACAGATCGAGCGGGTTCGCAGCAGTTTCGGACATCCTCTCACTCTAGACAGGGGCGAGGCCGGACCCCAACCGTGCGGACCCCGCTCATCCGTGCAACCCGGTCGTCGCCGGGGCGCGGAACGGGTTTGGTCCCGCCCCTGGTCGCGCGCGAGAATGGTCGCATGGCCTACGAGTTCGAACGCAAGCAGCGAGTGGCGATCATCGGAGGCGGACCCGGCGGGTACGAGGCGGCGCTCGCCGGCGCCCAGCTCGGCGCCGACGTGACCCTGGTGGAACGGACGGGCGTCGGCGGCGCGGCGGTCATCACCGACGTCGTCCCGTCCAAGAGCCTCATCGCCACGGCCGACGCGGTCGGTGCCATCGGCGAGGCCGCTGATCTCGGTGTGCAGTTCTTCGTCCGCTCGGAGACCACCGGCAAGCCCAGCCGTCCCGAGGTCGCCGTCAACCTCGCCGCGGTCAACAAACGTCTGCTGGGGCTCGCCCGCCAACAGTCCGAGGACATGCGGGCCGGGCTCATCCGGGCCGGCGTCCGGATCGTGAACGGCCAGGGGCGCCTCGACGGCCCGAACGAGGTCATCGTCTCGACCGACCGCTCCGCAGGGACCGACTTCGACCGCATCGAGGCCGACACCGTCGTCATCTCCGTGGGCGCGAGTCCGCGTCAGTTGCCGTCAGCGCTGCCGGACGGCGAGCGCATCCTCACCTGGACCCAGCTGTACAACCTCACCTCGGTCCCCGAGCACCTGATCGTCGTCGGCTCCGGTGTCACCGGCGCCGAGTTCGCCTCCGCGTACACGGCGCTCGGGTCGAAGGTCACGCTCATCTCGAGCCGCGACCAGGTTTTGCCCGGCGAGGACGCGGACGCCGCGGCCGTCATCGAGAACGTCTTCAAGCGCAACGGCATGACGGTGCTGTCGAAGTCCAGGGCCGACTCGGTCACCCGGACCGAGCACGGCGTCGTCGCGACCCTCTCCGACGGCCGGACCGTCGAAGGCTCGCACTGCCTCATGGCGGTCGGTTCGGTCCCGAACACCGCCGGGATCGGGCTCGAGGAGGCCGGCGTCCAGCTGACCGACTCCGGTCACATCCGCGTCAACCGGGTGGCCCGGACGAGCGTCCCCAACATCTACGCCGCCGGCGACTGCACGACGTTCCTGCCGCTCGCCTCCGTCGCCTCCATGCAGGGGCGCACCTCGATGCTGCACGCCATGGGCGACGCGGTGAACCCGACCGAGATCCGCAACGTGGCCGCGAACATCTTCACGCAGCCGGAGATCGCGACCGTCGGCTGGACCCAGAAGCAGATCGAGGACGGCATCGCGCAGGGCGAGATCTACAAGCTGCCGCTGGCGCAGAACCCGCGCGCGAAGATGATGGGCATCAAGGACGGCTTCGTCAAGCTGTTCGCCCGCACCGGCAGCGGCACGGTGATCGGCGGGGTCATCGTCGCCCCGAAGGCCAGCGAACTCATCTTCCCCCTGGCGTTGGCCGTCGAGCAGCGCTTGAACGTCGACCAGGTCGCTCGGGCGTTCACGGTGTACCCCTCGCTCACCGGGTCGATCACCGACGCCGCGCGGGCCATGCACATCGTGGAGTAGTCCGGCCGGTCGCGCTCCCGGGCTCAGGCGGTGCGGTTGGCGAGCACGATGCGCGCCACGGCCACCCGTGAGCGCACCGACCACGCGGTGAACACCGCGCTGAGGTGCTTCTCCACGGTCTTGCGGGAGATGCCGAGGGTCGCGGCGATCTCGTCGTTCGACAGCCCGTCGGCGACGAGTTCGGTGAGGTCCCGTTGCCGGGGCGTGAGCGGCGTGGTCGGGATGGGGACGGCGCTCAACGGCAGGGTCGCCGGCAGCCTCGAGGGGAGCTGGCGCCGGGACACGATGCCGAACGCGGCGAGCACCCGCGTCACGTGGGCGTCGACGGTGCGGGAGGAGAGCTGCAGGACGGAGGCGATCTGCGCCGTCGAGTTGCCCTCGGCGGAGAGGAGGGCCACCTCGCGCTCGCGGGGTGACAGGCCGTCCCAGCCGGATCCGGCGATCGGGGCGAGACGTCGTCCGATGGCCTTCAACTCGCGGGCGGCCGATCGGGTCGCCGCGGTGTGTCCGCCGCGATCGGCCTGCTCGGCGAGTGCGGACAGTTCACGCACCGCCTGGGTGCGGTCGGACATCGCGATGAGCGCTCGGGTGGCGAGGATCTCGCCGATCCCGGCCTCGAGCATGCGGCCGTCCGCCAGCGCGCGAGTCGCCGCCGTCCGGGCGAGAACGAGTGCTCCGGCCGGATCGCCCCGCAGCAGTTCCAGCTTGCACTGCATGCGCAGGATCGCCGGGCCGGGCACACGCCGATCGACGTCGTCGGCGATGAAGCCGATGAGTCGTTCCAATTCGACGACGTCGCCGTCCAGGAACGCGCTGGCGACGAGCAGCTCGATCGCCAGGGCCCGGTCCTGGACGGACAGCCCGCTGAAGTCGTTCCCCGAAGCGCTCCGCGCCAGTGCGGCGGCTCCGTGGTCGTCGGCCAGGGCGGCGAGCCCGTATCCGACGAGGAGGTAGCAGGTCGTCTGGAACGCGCCCGTCGGTTCGGGGATGGCCTGGCGGACGCGCCGCGCGAGGGTCCGGGTCGCACCCTGCTCGGCGCGGTTCCCCGCGACGAGGCACTGGACGGCCTCCGCGTAGAGTCTCGTCGGCTCGCTGGAGGCCCGTTCGAACATGACGAGCGCAGCCGCCTCCGCATCGGCGACGCGACCCTCGTTGAGGAGCAGTCGCGCGACGACGCCGTCGACGAGTGTGCGGAAGAGCCGGGTGGGCGTCGCGGCGATCTCCTCGCTGAACGCGTCGGCGAAGCCGCGCGCCACGTGGATCAGCACGTTGACGACGGCTCCCTCGACGAGCAGGTAGCCGACGAGCCAGGCGACGGACGGTTCCACCTCGCCACCGGCCTCGACGAGCGACATGGCCTCCTCGAAGCACCCCTCGAGGATCGAGTCCGGTGACCGGTCGGACCCGAGCGCGAGCCCGGCCGCGCCGAGCGCGAGGAGTCTGGTCGTCCGTTCGGCACCCGTGGAAGCGGCGACGGCTGCTGCCGCGTCCTGCTGGCAGCCGACGAAGTCCGCGGCGGTGAAGCGCGCGTAGGAGCGGAGCGCGAGCAGCCGGGGGTCCGCCTCGACGCCCGGCACCGCCTCGAGCAGGGCGATCGCCCCGGAGGCGTCGAAGTTCGCCACACGATCCAACGCGTCTTCGAGGAGGTCGGTTGCTGACACCTGCTCAGCGTATCGTCGCCTCAAGCCGGGCGGAGCCTTCGGCTGAACGGCGGGTCAGCTGATGGTGAGCAGCTGGTGCCCTGAGGAGACGGTCGTGCCGACGGTCGCGTCGATCGCGCCGACGGTGCCGTCCTTGTGCGCGGTGATCGGTTGCTCCATCTTCATCGCCTCGAGCACGACGACGAGGTCGCCCTTCACCACGACGTCGCCCTCTGCGACCGCGAGCTTCACGATCGTCGCCTGCATCGGGGCGGAGACGGCGTCGCCGGTCGCCGCGGAGACCACCGTGGAGCCGCCACGACGGTGCGGTGCCGGGGCGGCGACGGGTGCGCCGACGTTCAGCCCCAGCTGACCACCCGGGAGGCTGACCTCGAGCCGCTTGCCACCGACTTCGACGACCACGGTGGATCGCGTCGCCGGCACCTGCTGGGCGTCGATGGAGCCGTCCCACGGTTCGATGTCGTTGACGAACTCGGTCTCGATCCAGCGTGTGTACACGCCGAAGGTGCCGTCCTCCGCGGTGAACGCCGGGTCGCGGACGATCTTGCGGTGGAAGGGGATCACGGTCGGGAGTCCAGCGACCTCGAACTCGTCGAGGGCGCGGCGGCTGCGCTCGAGCGCCTCCTCGCGGGTGCGACCGGTGACGATGATCTTGCCGAGCAACGAGTCGAAGGCGCCGGAGATCGTGTCGCCGGCGGTCACGCCGGAGTCGAGGCGCACGCCGGGGCCGCCGAAGGTCTTGAAGACGTGGATGGGTCCGGGCTGCGGGAGGAAGCCGCGTCCCGGGTCCTCACCGTTGATGCGGAACTCGAAGGAGTGGCCGGTCGGCTTCGGGTCGTCGTAGTCGAGCACGCCGCCCTCGGCGAGACGGAACTGCTCGCGGACGAGGTCGATGCCGGTGACCTCCTCGGAGACCGGGTGCTCGACCTGGAGTCGGGTGTTGACCTCGAGGAAGGAGACGGTGCCGTCCTTGCCGATGAGGAATTCGCAGGTGCCGGCACCGAGGTAGCCGACCTCCTTGAGGATCGCCTTCGACGCACGGTAGAGCTCGATGTTCTGCTCCTCGGTGAGGAACGGCGCCGGTGCCTCCTCGACGAGCTTCTGGTGGCGGCGCTGCAGCGAGCAGTCGCGGGTGGAGACGACGACGACGTTGCCGTGCGCGTCGGCGAGGCACTGGGTCTCGACGTGCCGCGGCTGGTCGAGGTACTTCTCCACGAAGCACTCGCCGCGTCCGAAGGCGGCGATCGCCTCACGGGTCGCGGACTCGAAGAGCTCGGCGACCTCTTCGCGTTCGCGGGCGACCTTGAGGCCGCGTCCGCCGCCACCGAAGGCGGCCTTGATGGCGACCGGCAGGCCGTGGATGTCGACGAAGTCGAGGACCTCCTCAGCACCCGAGACCGGGTTGAGGGTGCCGGGCGCGAGCGGGGCGCCGACCTTCTCGGCCACGTGGCGGGCCGAGACCTTGTCACCGAGGCGCTCGATGGCCTCCGGCGACGGACCGATCCAGATGAGGCCGGCGGCCATGACGGCACGCGCGAAGTCGGCGTTCTCGGCCAGGAACCCGTACCCGGGGTGTACGGCGTCGGCGCCGGACCGTCGGGCGATGGAGAGGAGCTTGTCGATGACGAGGTAGGTCTCGGCGCTCGTCGCCCCGTCGAGGGCGTAGGCCTCGTCGGCGAGGCGGGCATGCATGGCGTCGCGATCCTGGTCGGCGTAGACGGCGACGGAGGCGATCCCGCTGTCCTTCGCGGCTCGGATGACGCGGACGGCGATCTCGCCACGGTTGGCGATGAGGACCTTGGTTATACGTGGCACAGTCCACGAGCCTACCGGGAGGGCCGGACCGACTTTTGGACCACACGCACAGAAAAGCCGGGGGAACGACGTGTGACTCCTACAAGCGCGTCGGCGTCACAAGGCTCCGGCGCGGTTGCGGAGCTCGTGCCAGTCGTGCCCGAGGGTGCGGACGAGACGCCGGAGCGTCGGTAGGGACAGGCCGACGACGGTGGACGGATCGCCGTCGATCCGGGTGATGAAGGCTGCACCGAGGCTGTCGATGGTGAACGCTCCGGCGACCTCGAGCGGCTCACCGGAGGCGATGTACGCGTCGATCTCGGCATCGTCGAGGTCGTCGGCGAAGGACACCTCGGCCGAGGCCACGGCACCGACCCCGACCGGCGACGGGCGCGTGCCGTCGATGAGCCAGTGGCCGGAGTACAGCGTCCCGGTCCGCCCGCGCTGTGCCTGCCACCGCTCGCGCGCCCGCTCGGCCGTGTGCGGCTTCCCGTGGACGACGCCGTCGAGGACGAAGACCGAATCACCCCCGAGGAGGAGGCCGACCTCGTCGCCGCGATCGACGACCACCCGCAGCGAGGCCTCGGCCTTCGCCCGGGCGAGGAGTGCGACGACCGTTTCCGGGGTCAGCGGTGCTCCGGCGGCGAGCGTGGCGTCCGCGACCGCCTGGTCCTCGTCGACGGACGACGGGACGACGACCGGTTCGATGCCGCTCGACCGCAGGAGCGCGAGCCTGGCCGGGGACGTTGAGGCGAGCGTGAGACGCACGACGGTTCCTTCCGGGAGGACGGTGGACCCCCGCCGGTCACCCGTGTGACATGCTCGACGCATGAGCACGACGACTGGACGCACCGTGGAACTGGACATCACCAACGTAGCCCACGGGGGTGTGTTCGTCGCTCGGCACGAGGGCCGTGTGGTCTTCGTCCCCGACACCCTGCCCGGTGAGCGCGTCAGGGCCCGCATCGTCGACGAGAACGAGAAGCGGTTCTGGCGGGCGGAGACCCTGGAGGTCCTCACCCCGTCCGAGCACCGCCGCCCGCACGTCTGGGCCGAGGCCTCCATCGACCGCGAGCCGGGCGAACGGGCCGGCGGAGCCGAGTTCGGACACATCGACCTGGCCCACCAACGCGCCCTGAAGCACCAGGTGCTGGCCGAAGGCCTCGAGCGCTTCGCCGGGGTCGCGCCCGAGTTCACCGTGTCCGCGGTCGACGGCGAGACGCCCGACGGCACGCGGTGGCGCACGAGGGTCTCGCTGCACGTCGACCAGCACGGCAACATCGGACCCTACGCCGCGCGGTCCCACCAGGTCGTCCCCGTCGACGACCTGCCGCTCGCGATCGAGGCCGTCGCGGACGCGGCGCGTCTCGAGGAGCTGCCGCACGGCACCACGTCGATCGACATCGTCGCCTCCTCGACCGGTGCCGTCCGCGTCCTCACCCGTGCCGACGAGGCCGGAGGCGGCGACCGGCGACGCGGGGGCGGCCGTGGTCGACGTGGCGGCCCGAAGCCGGTCCGTCCGGCGGCCGATCCGATCCGCGAGCTCGTCGGCGACCGCGAGTTCATCGTCGACGCGAACGGGTTCTGGCAGGTCCACCGCCAGGCGGCGGCGACCCTGCAGCAGGCCGTCTCCGACGCGATCGACGACGCGCGCTTCGACGCCCGCGCCGCGAACCTCGACCTCTACGGCGGCGTCGGGCTGTTGGCCGCCGGCGTGGCCGACCGCTTCGGCTCCACCACGCGCATCACCACTGTCGAGAGCGACGAGCGCGCCACCGAGTACGCGGGGGAGAACCTGTCCGAGTGGGTCGGCGCGCAGGCGGTCACCGCGAAGGTCGACGCCTTCCTCCGGTCGGAGATCGCCTCGGGCAGCCGCATCGAGCGTTCCCGCTACGCCACCGCGACGGTCGTCCTGGACCCGCCGCGGTCGGGCGCGGGCGCGGAGATCGTGGCGATGCTCGGCGAGCTGCGCCCCGCGTCGATCGTCTACGTCGCCTGCGACCCCATCGCGCTCTCACGCGACGTGGCGCTGCTCGCCGAGCAGGGGTACGAACTGGGCCACCTGGCCGCCTACGACCTCTTCCCGAACACCCACCACCTCGAGGCCGTCGCCGGCTTCACCCGCACGGCTTGAACGGCGAGCGCCCGGGCGGACCGACTCGCTCCACGGCCGTCCCGCCCGAGGGGTCCGGCACTCGCTACGATGGTGCCGTGGTGACCGTCGCAATCATTGATGATCACGAGTCCGTCCGGCTCGGGATCGAAGCGGTGTGTGCGCACGCCGGGTATCAGGTCGTGGCGAGTGCCCCGACCGCCGTCGAGTGCATCGCCGCGCTGAACGGAGTGGTCCCCGACGTCGTCGTGCTCGACCTCTCCCTCTCCGACGGCAGCACCCCGACGACGAACATCCAGGCGGTGCAGGCGGTGGGCGCGCACGTGCTCATCCACTCCATCGCCGACCGGGTGGCGCTCGTCCGCGAGGCGCTGGCCGCCGGGGCGTCCGGGGTGATCCCGAAGTCGTCGCCGACGGACACCGTCATCGCCGCCATCGCCACCGTCGCCCGCGGCGAGGCACTCAACAACATCGAGTGGGCCAGTGCGATCGACGCCGACAGCGACTTCGCCCGCGCGCAACTGGGCCGCCGCGAGCGCGACGTCCTCCACCTCTACGCCTCCGGCCTGCCGCTGAAGACCGTCGCCATGCAGCTCGGGATCGCCTACTCGACGGCCCGCGAGCACATCGACCGCATCCGCGTGAAGTACGTCGAGGTGGGCCGTCCGGCACCGACGAAGGTCGACCTGCTCCGCCGCGCGGTCGAGGACGGGATCCTCCCCGGCCTCGATCAAGGCGGGACGGATGTCTCCTAGCTTCCGGGCACCGACCAGGCATCCCGCGATCCCCGCGGACACGAAGGATGCCCAGGCTCAGCGCCGGATGCTGAACACCGCCAACTTCGAGCGCCTCCTCGGCCGATCGGTCGCGATCATCGGGCTCGTCTTCGGCCTGCAGACCGCGTTCACCACCCTCGGTCAGGGTGTCCAGATCGACGGCTGGATCGGCGTCCTCTATGTCGTGGCCGTCTTCGGGTCCATGGGCGTGGCCATCGGCTGCTGTTTCTTCCTGTGGCACCATCGGCTGGCCTCAGGGGTCTTCGCGGCGGTGTTCCTGGTCGCGCTGCTCATCTGGCCGGCGGTGAACGCGCCGGCGCCGGCCGACATCAACCAGGAACCGTGGATCTGGTACCTCTGCACCATCGCGGTCGCCTTCGCATGCGTGCCGCTCAAACTGCGCGGAGCCATCGTGTACCTGGTGGTCACCTCGTTCATGTACGGCGTGAACCGCATCATCGACGCCGACTTCGTCCCGGCCTCCTGGGAGATCGGCGCGCTCGACGCCTCGTACGCGACGATCATCGGCGGGCTCATCGTCGTCCTGGTGGGCCTCTTCCGGGTGTTGGCGGGCCGGGTCGACGTGGCCAGGGCCGCCGCGCTGTCGACCTACGACGCCGCCGTCAAACAGCACGCGACGGAGGTGGAGCGGGTGGAGGTCGATTCGATCGTGCACGACAGCGTGCTCGCCTCCCTGCTCGCGGCCGACCGCGCGATGACGCCCAAGTCCGAAGCCCTCGCGGTGATGATGGCCAGGGTCGCCATCGAGCAGCTCGAGGGGGTCGGCGCACCGATGACCAACGAGGACGAGGTCACGGGCCTCGCGGAACTCGTCGAGCGCCTGCGCGGTGCGGCGTCGATGCTCGGCGAACCGTTCACGGTCACGACCGAGGGGGCGTCCGGGCGGGTGCTCCCCGTGACGGTCGCGAACGCGGTGTACTGGGCGACGGTGCAGGCGATGGTCAACAGCGTCGAGCATGCTGGCCAGGGCGTCGCGAGGAGCCTGGCGATCGAGGGGACGGTGTCGGGCGGTGTCTGCGTGACCGTCAGCGACGACGGGGTCGGATTCTGCCCCGACGCGGTCGCCGAGGAGCGACTCGGCCTCAAGGTGTCGATCGTCGAGCGCATGGCCGGTGTCGGAGGCCGCTCGACCGTGCTCTCCCGGCCCGGTGAGGGTGCCGTCATCCGGATCGAATGGTCTCCGGAGGACGCCTCATGACCCCGGCCCCGCGGTACGCGCTCGTCATCCTCGCCGCCCTGTTCTCGGCCTACCACCTGCTCCGTGCCGCCTTGACCCTCGAGACGCCGCGTGAAGCCGTACCGGTGCTCATCGCGATGCTCGTCTACGCGGTCGCGAGCGTCCTGAGCCTCTGGCCGATGGGATCGACCCGGATGCCCTCCTGGCTCGCCAGCCTCAATCTCGCGACCGCCATCATCGTGCCCCTCCTCGTGACGAGCCAGCTGGACCCCACCCGGAACAACGGCTACGCCACCTGGCATGTGGCCTCGATCGGGACCCTCATGACGATCACGGTGGTCCGGCAACGCGAACTGGTCGCCTACCTCGGGATCATCTTCCTCACCGTGCAGTCCCTGGTCTGGGCCGGCCCCGGCCTGGCGCTCGGCATGGGCGTGACGGGGAGCCTCATCTGGGTCGTCCTCGCGAGTGTGCTCACCCGGTCGATCGCCGGAGCTCAACACGACGCCGAGCGACTCACCCAGGCCGAGCACGCGACGTCGGACTGGCAGGCCGCGCAGTACGCCCACGTCCATGAACGACGGCGGCGCCTGAGCCAGACGGGTCGGCTCGCCACACCGATGCTGCGCACGATCATCGCGAACGGCGGCAGGCTGTCGGTCGCCGATCGCACCGAATGCCGGACGCTCGAGGCGAGCCTCCGCGACGAGATCCGGGGCCGCCACCTCCTGAGTGACGCGGTACGCGCCGAGGTCCTCGCCGCTCGTCGTCGGGGCGCGGTCGTGAACATGCTCGACGAGGGCGGTCTCGAGGAGTTGGACGCCGAGGTCCTCGACGCGATCCATGCGCAGATCGCCGAGACGCTCGCGGCTTCGGCCGCGACGCGCCTCATCGTGCGGAGCGTGCCGGACGACGATCGCGTCGCGGTGACGGTCGTCGGGCTGCGTGCCGTGCCCCCGGTTCCCGGCGTCGCGCCGGGCCCCGACGACGATGACGAGGACCTCGACGTCTGGCTCGAGATCCCGCGGGACGGATCGCGCGCCGACCTCGGACGCCAGGCGGCCGCCGGATCCGAGTGATCCGCGAGCAAGCAGGCCGGTCGATCGCGAGCTGCACCCGATCGGAACGGGTGTCGGTTCAGGAGAAGCCCCGTTAACGGGAAGGAGGGCCAGCACCCGATGCTGGCCCTCCATGGCGTTCGTGGGTCAGAGCGGTAACCCGAATACCGCTCTGACCCGCCCCCGAACTTCTGCCCGCTTACCCTAGATGGAGCAGAAGCTGGTGAAGTGGTCTCGATGAGACTCAACTCTCAGGAATGATCATCCCCCATCAGGGGTACCCCCGACAGTCGGCACTATGGAGGACATACCGTCCTCCATCGTGGACAGCGAGGACGAGCGTTTCAGAGTGCTCGTCGCGGGCGCTCAGCCCGTGAACGCGCGCCAGTGACCGGGACCCGGAGTGATGCCCGTGCGCAACTGGCGCCGTGTCCGTTCCCAGGTCGACGGGATGCGCGGCGGCGGCACGGTGTCGGCGTCGCGCATCGCCTGCTCCGCGATCGCGACGCTCAGGACGGCGGTCAGAGCCGCGATCTCCTCGTCGTTCGGCGTGCCCCGCACGATCCGGAGGTCGATCGCCGAGGGTTCCGTCGTGTCCGGCCGGGCGGCGTCGCTCACAGCGGGATGTTCCCGTGCTTCTTGGCGGGCAGGCTCGCACGCTTCGTGCGGAGCGCTCGCAGCGCCTTGATGACCGAGACGCGGGTGGCCGCGGGCTCGATGACGCCGTCCAGCTCGCCCCGCTCGGCGGCGAGGAACGGACTCGCGACGTTGTAGGTGTACTCGTTCGCCAGACGGGTGCGCACGGCCGCGACGTCTTCGCCGGCCTCTTCTGCCCGCTTGATCTCGCCGCGGTAGAGGATGTTGACGGCGCCCTGACCACCCATGACGGCGATCTCGGCGGTGGGCCAGGCGAGGTTGATGTCTGCACCGAGCTGCTTGGAGCCCATGACGATGTAGGCGCCGCCGTAGGCCTTCCGCAGGATGACGGTCACGAGCGGCACGGTGGCCTCGGCGTAGGCGTAGAGCAGCTTCGCGCCGCGCCGGATGACGCCCGTCCACTCCTGGTCGGTGCCGGGCAGGTAGCCGGGGACGTCGACGAGGGTCAGGATCGGGATGCTGAACGCGTCGCAGAAGCGAACGAAGCGGCTGGCCTTCTCGCCGGCCTCGATGTTCAGGGTGCCGGCCATCTGGGACGGCTGGTTCGCGATGACGCCGACGGAGCGACCTTCGACGCGGGCGAAGCCGATCACGATGTTCGGGGCGAAGAGCGGCTGGACCTCCAGGAAGTCGCCGTCGTCGACCACATGCTCGATCACCGTCTTGACGTCGTACGGCTGGTTCGGGGAGTCGGGGATGAGGGTGTTGAGTCGGCGGTCCTCGTCGGTGGTCTCGAGCTCCACCTCGACGTCGAAGACGGTGGCTTCGGCGAGGTTGTTGTCGGGCAGGAACCCGACGAGGGTCCTGGCGTAGTCGAGGGCGTCCGGCTCGTCGCTCGCGAGGTAGTGCGCGACCCCGGAGCGGGTGTTGTGGGTGTAGCCGCCGCCCAGCTCCTCCATGCCGACGTCCTCGCCCGTGACCGTCTTGATGACGTCGGGGCCGGTCACGAACATCTGGCTGGTCTTGTCGACCATGATGACGAAGTCGGTGAGCGCGGGGGAGTAGACGGCGCCACCGGCGGCCGGACCCATGATGATGGAGATCTGCGGGATGACCCCGGATGCCTGCGTGTTGCGGCGGAAGATCTCGCCGTACTTGCCGAGGGCGACGACACCCTCCTGGATGCGGGCACCGCCCGAGTCCAGCATGCCGATGATCGGGACACCGGTCTTCAGGGCGAGGTCCATGATCTTGATGATCTTGTCGCCGGCGACCTCGCCGAGCGAACCGCCGAAGATGGTGAAGTCCTGCGAGTACACGGCGACCTGGCGACCGTGGATGGTGCCGGTGCCCGTGACGACGGCGTCGCCGTACGGCCGCGAGCGGTCCATGCCGAACGCCGTGGTGCGGTGCCGCACGAACTCGTCGAGCTCGACGAAGCTGCCGTGGTCGAGGAGCTGCTCGATGCGCTCCCGCGCCGTGAGCTTGCCCTTCTTGTGCTGCTTCTCGATGGCGGCTTCGCCGCTCGCCGTCACGGCTTCGTGATAGCGGTTCTTGAGGTCGGCGAGCTTCCCGGCCGTCGTGTACAGGTCAGGGCCGGAGGCGGTTTCGTCGGTCACGGTTTCACCTTACCCGGTGGCCCCCCGGCGAACCCGTTGACGATCGCGTACAAGCGCCATCGAGATCCGTTGTCGACATCGGCCAAGCGGATGTGCGTGCGCAGGGGGCTCGGACGACGCTCCTCAGTAGGGTGGTCGGCATGGATCTGCCCAGCACCGCCGCCCTCGTCCCGCGCCTCGAGATCCTCGAGCACGCGGGCTCCACCAACGACGAACTCGCGATCAGGGCCCGCGAGGACGGCGGCGGCTGGCCGGACCGCTCGGTCGTCGTCACCGACGACCAGCGCAACGGACGGGGCCGCCTCGGTCGGGCGTGGACGACGCCTCCTGGAGCCTCGCTCGCCGTGTCCATCCTGCTCCGGCCCGTCACGCCGTCCGGCCGTCCCCTCGGGCTCGAGGCCTACGGCTGGCTGCCGCTGCTCGCCGGTGCCGCACTGGCGTCGTCGCTCCAAGACCTCGGGGTGCCCGCCGGGGTGAAGTGGCCGAACGACGTTCTCATCGGTGGCCGGAAGGTGTCCGGCATCCTCTCCGAACTGCTGCCGACCGGCGACGGTGCCATCGTCGGCACCGGGGTCAACCTGCGGCAGCGGGCGGACGAACTGCCGACGGACCGGTCCACGTCGCTCGCGCTCGAGGGGCTGGCGGATCCGGATCCCGACATGGTCCTCGCCGGATACCTCCGCGCGTTCGGGCGGCTGTACGACGCGTACCTCGAGGCGTCAGGCGACGCCGAGGCCAGCGGTCTCCGCACGACGGTCACGGAACACTGCGTGACGCTCGACAGTTCGGTCCGCGTCGAGTTGCCGGGCGGCGGGACGTTGACCGGCACCGCCGAGCGCATCGACCCCGACGGGCGACTCGTCGTCCGGCCGAGCGACGGCGGCGCCCCGGTGGCCGTGGCGGCGGGCGACGTCACGCACGTGCGCTGAGCGGGCCGTCCGCCTCGGCGAGCGCTCGACGGGCGAGCACCGTGGCCCCCGACACGGCCGCCGGCATCACCAGAACGGACAGGACGGGGACGAGGAAGAGCACTGCGACGGCGGTCCCGAAACCCAGGGTGCGGGACCGCCGCCTGGCGAGGAGGCGTCGCCGCTCGCGCACCGACAACCCACGTGCGTCGAAGGCGTACCCGGTCAGCTCCAGGGTGAGGAACCAGCCGCTCACGACGACACCCGCCACCGGGACCACCGTCTGGCCGATGATCGGGATGAACCCCAGCAGGAAGAGGACGGCCGCCGTCGGGATGGTGAGCAGCAACAGGCCGAGGGAGCGCCCGATGCCGGTCAGGAGCCCGCGCCAGGCCGACTCACCGGACTCCGCTGGAGCGTCACCGAGTGAGCGTTCGACGTCCGCCCAGATCCGCTCGTAGAACGGGTCGCCGACGAGCAGCGTCACGGCCGCGTAGGCGTACAGCATGACCACGACGGCGACGGCGATCAACGCGACGGCTGCAGCGACCCGGACGGACGAGCGGTACGGCTCGTCCCAGGTGTCCGCGAACGGTGTCGCCCAGTCGACGATCGCCGCCGCGTTGAGGCCGAGGACGACGAGCAGCGCGACGAAGACGACGCCCACGATCGCCGCTGGGACCATGCCGAGCAGCATCCGCTTCGGCGAGGTGCCCCAGAGGCGGAAACCGCCGATGAGGATGCCGACCCCCTCGAAGAACGACGCGAAGACGCCGGGAGGCCGGCCCGTGGGTGCGGTGCTGTCGGCCGGTTTCACGCCTTCATGTTAGCCGGAGGTCGACGCCCGTCGATCGGGATTGCCGACGGGCGGGGTGGGAGCAGACGGCGGGTTCCGACGACTGCTAAGAATGGGAGCATGGCTGATCCCGGTATGACGGGGCCGGGCCGGCCGGCCCCTCCCGCGGCGGCGACCGAACGTGTGGTCGCACGCCTGCGTCCGCATGCCCGGCGGCTCCTGCTCCCCGCCCTCCTCCTCATCGCGGTGAGCGGCGTCGGAGCGTACGTCTTCGGCTCGTTCGACCTCGAATGGCAGAACTGGGCCGTCCTCATCGGCGGCGGGGTGATCGTGCTGTTCGCCTGCGTGCTGCCGTTCGTCGCCTGGCTGTCCGTCCGCTACGTCATCACCACCCGGCGACTCATCGTCCGCCGGGGGTTCTTCGTCCGGTCCCGCCAGGAGCTCTACCACGCACGTGGGTACGGGATCACGGTGCACAAGAGCTGGGTGCAGAGCGCGTTCGGCAGCGGCAACGTGCGCGTCACCTCCGGTGGCGAGCTGCCGGTCGTGCTGCGGGACGTGCCGGGCGCCGTCCTCGTCCAGAACGCCCTCCACGAGCTCGTCGCGGAGAACCAGAGCATCGCCGCCCCCTATCCGGCAGCCCAGTCGTCCGGACAGTCGCCGACCCAGCCGCCCGCCCGCCGCTGACCCGACCGGGTCCGACCCGGCCGGTACGATGTTGAAGTCGGGGCTCAGCCGATCCGTCTCCGGATCCGCCCGTCCCGCCTGCCGATACGAGACCCGCCGGCCGGTCGCCGGAGAGCTGGAGTGAACCCATGAGCATTCGCGTCGGAGTGATCGGCGGCGGTCAGCTGGCCAGGATGATGGTCCCGGCGGCGATCAACCTCGGACTCGACATCCGCGTGCTCGCCGAGCAGGAAGGCATGTCCGCCCGGTTGGCGACGGTGCAGGTGGGCGACTACCGCGACGCCGACACCGTCCTCGCGTTCGCCGAGACGGTCGACGTGATCACCTTCGACCACGAGCACGTCCCGCAGCACGTCCTCCGCGCCCTCGTCGACGCCGGCGTCCAGGTGCACCCAGGGCCGGACGCGCTCGCCGTCGCCCAGGACAAGCTGCTCATGCGCGAGCGGCTCACCGAGCTGGGGCTCCCGGTCCCGGACTGGGCGCGGGTCCACGACCAGGAGGAGCTCGCCGCCTTCCTCGCCGAGCACGGCGGCAAGGGCGTCGTGAAGACCCCGCGTGGCGGCTACGACGGCAAGGGCGTCCGGGTGGTCCACGGCCCGAACGAGGTCGACGACTGGTTCACGGCGCTGTCGGAGGACGCCAACGGCGGCGCACTCCTCGTCGAGGAACTGGTGTCCTTCCGACGCGAACTCGCCCAGCTCGTCGCCCGCCGGCCGTCGGGCGAGGTCGTGCCGTGGCGCGTGGTCGAGACGGTGCAGCTCGGTGGCGTGTGCAGCGAGGTCATCGCTCCGGCTCCGGGATCCGCCGGACGGCTCGCGGACACCGCCGAGGAGATCGCCGTCACCGTGGCGACCGCGCTGGGGGTCGCCGGCGTCCTCGCCGTCGAGCTGTTCGAGACCGACGACGACCGCCTGCTCATCAACGAGCTCGCCATGCGTCCGCACAACAGCGGGCACTGGACGCAGGACGGCAGCGTCACGAGCCAGTTCGAGCAGCACCTCCGCGCCGTCCTCGACCTGCCGCTCGGATGGACGGGCTGCCACCGCGACTGGACGGTCATGGTGAACGTGCTCGGCGGACCGACCGAGGGCACCCTCGACGACCGGTACCCGCAGGTCCTCGGCGCGCACCCGCTCGCGAAGGTCCACACCTACGGCAAGGACCCACGGCCCGGGCGGAAGGTCGGCCACGTGAACGTCGCGGGCGACGAACTCGACGACGTCGTGTACGAGGCGCGCGCCGCGGCAGCCCTGCTCGGCGCTGAGAACGCCTGATCGGTCCGCCCTTCGACAAGCTCAGGGACCGGTGGCTGGGCTCAGGGACCGGGGGCTTGGCTCAGGGACCGGTGACCGGGCTCAGGAACCCATGACCGGCCCCTGAGCCGGTCGAAGGGCGCCCTTCGACAAGCTCAGGGACCGGGCAGGTGGGTCAGGGACCGCAGCGGGGGTCCTAGTAGACGTCGCGGATGTACCGCTTCTCGCGCTTCAGCGTGTGCACGTACTCCGCCGCAGCCTCCATGGACCTGCCGCCGTGCTCGGCGATGAGTTCGTGCAGCGCGTGGTCGACGTCCTTCGCCATGCGTGATGCGTCGCCGCAGACCGCGAAGTGGCCGCCCTCCTCGAGCCAGGCGTACAGCTCCTTGCCGTTCTCGCGCATCCGCGTCTGGACGTACACCTTCTCGCGCTGATCGCGGGAGAAGGCGAGGTCGAGGCGGTCGAGGACCCCTCCGGTCAGCAGCTCACCGAGCTCGTCCTCGTAGATGAAGTCGTGTGCCCGGTGCTGGTCGCCGAAGAACAACCAGTTCCGACCGGTCGCGCCGCGTTCACGACGCTCCTGCAGGAAGGACCGGAACGGGGCGATGCCCGTGCCGGGACCGACCATGATGAGCGGCGCGTCGTCGTCGGACGGGACGCGGAACGCCGCGTTCGCCGAGACGAAGATGCCGCTCGTGCCGCCCTCGGCGACCCGGTCGGCGAGGTGGGTCGAGGCGACACCGCCATGCACGCGGTCACCGACCGCATAGCGGACGCTCGCGACCGTGAGGTGCACGCGTCCGTCGGCCGCGAGCGGGCTGGACGAGATCGAGTACGCACGGTGCTGGAGCGGGCGCAGGACGTCGACGAGGGTGTCGGCGTCGAACCGGACCGAGGTCGACCGCAGGAGGTCGAGGATGTCGCGGTCGCGCAACCAGGAGTCGAGCGTCTCGACCTGGGCGAGCGCCAGGATCCCGGCGAGCTCGGAGTCCGGCGACCGCTCGGCGAGCTCCGCGACGAGGTCCTTCGACGGTGTGCGGATCTCGAAGCCGTTGGTGAGTCGTTCCGCGAGGGTCGACCCGTCCACGGCGTCGTCGGCATCCGCATCGAGTTCGGCGATGATCGCGTCGACGAGGGCCGGGTCGTTGCTCGGCATGACCCCGAGGGCGTCACCGGCGGCGTACTCGATGCCGCTGTCGGCGAGATCGAACTCGTAGTGTCTGATCTCCTTGGAAGAGGCAGCACCGGAGAGCACGCGGTTGACCGCGAGCGTCGCCCCGAAGGGCGTCTTCCGGGTCCAGGGCGACCGCGTGCGACCGGGCTTCTTCGCGGGGGCGGCGGCTGGCACGGTCGGGGCCGGGGCACCGTCGGTGGTCGCCGGAGCGAGGGCGCCGAAGAGCGACAGGGCCTGGGTCGTCCAGGCCGCAGCGGGCTCCTCGTAGTCGACGTCGCAGTCCACGCGGGCGAGGACGCGCTCCGCCCCGAGCTGCTCGAGGCGCGTGTCGATGAGCTTCCCCGCCTGGCAGAAGCCGTCGTACCCGGAGTCGCCGAGGGCGAGGACGGAGAACTTCAGGCCGTCGAGCCGTGGAGCGGTGCTCGCCTGGAGCGCCTCCCAGAACAGTTCGGCGTTGTCCGGCATCTCGCCCTCGCCGTACGTCGAGGTGATGACGACGAGGTGACCCATCGACGGGAGCTTGTCGACCTCGACGTCGTCGAGACCGGTGGTCGTCGTCGCCACCCCGTAGCCGGACGCCGCACGACCGAGGTCCTCCGCGATCGCCTCCGCGGTGCCCGTCTGGGTGCCGACCAGGACGTGCAGCGCCAGCTGCGGGGTCCGCGCCGCCGCTTCGGCACCGTCGACGGTGCTCGCTCGGACACCGGCCAGGAATCCGGCGAGCCACACCCGCTGCTCCGGGCTGAACGGTGCGTCCTCGGGGATGAACGGGTCGTCGGTGCTGCTGCCGAGCGCCGCGAGCGCCTCGAAGAGCACCGGGCGGGGCCCGACGGCGGACGGGGTCCGTGTCTCGCTCATGATCCCTTCCAGACCGGGCGCGCTCATCGGCGGCCCGCCAGTGTCAGCTCGGCCAGGGCGGCCGATGCAAGGAGTGCTTCGGTGCCACCCGTCGCACCGGATCGGGCCCGGTTCTTTGCGTGCTGGTGCATGATCCACCCGGTGGTCCCCGGGTGGTCGATCGACCGGACGTTCCGCAGGCGCAGCGCCTCCGTGTAGTCGTGCAGGCGTTTCGCGGCGATCATCGCGGCGAGGGCCGCGTCGTCGTAGCGTTCGAGCAGCTCGCGGGCCGTCCGCTGCACACGCTGCATGACGAAGAAGTCCTCGGTCAGGATGAGCGTGCGGACGGCCGCCTGCACGGTCGGGTGGGCGGGGTCGTCGACGCCGGGGGTCCGCGTGAGGGCGACCTCCTGCGCGAGCTTGAGCACGGTGTAACTGGTGAGGAGCGCGTACACGTCCTGCGGGTCCGCCGCGGGCTCGCCCAGACCCGGTGCGCGACCGCCGCGGACCGGCCGGCGGTCGCGGTAGTCGAGCTTGAAGGTGCGGAGCTGTTGCGCCGCGAGCGCGGCACCGAGCTCGTCGAGGAGCTCCTTGCGGCTCTTCGCCGCGAGGATGGCGTCGCTGTCCTGGTACAGCAGCAGCGCGCGTGGCATGCCGAACACGAAGTGGTGCCTGGCCGTCTCCCAGTCGGCGAGCAGCCGGGACGCCAGCGGTGAACCGGTCGCCTCGAGGTGCCATTCGAGCAGGAGGAGCACGGCCGCCTCGTGGAAGGCCGCCTGCTCGCCCTCGGTGATCGATCCGAGGAGGAGCGAGTCGGCGCTGACCTTGCTGGGCAGTTCGCCGCGCGGGTCGTACTGGTAGACGAAGCCGCCGCTCATGCCGTTGCCGAAGCCGATGCCGAAACCGCCGAGGTTCAGCACGGCGCCGTTCGTCATGTATTCGCAGGCGTAGTCGCCGACACCCTCGACGACCGCGGTCGCCCCCGAGTTCCGGACGGCGAAGCGGTCGCCGGCCTCACCCTGCACGAAGGTGCGTCCACCGGTGGCCCCGAAGAGCGCGAAGTTGCCGATGAGGACGTTGCCGCCGGGCTCCGGGCTGCCGCCGCCGGGGGAGAGGATCGCGATGGTGCCGCCCGAGGCGCTCTTGCCGACGCCGTCGTTGCAGGTGCCGGTGTGCCGCCAGTGCAGGCCGTCGACGCAGAACGCCGCGAAGGACTGCCCGGCCGAGTGCTCGGTCCGGATGGTGACGGTGTCGGCGCCCAGCGACCGGTGGCCGCGATCGTCGGTGACGACCGAGGGGGTCGCCGCCGCCTGCGCGTCGTCGAGCTCGTGGTTCAGCAGACGTTCGAGGTCGATCGCGAGCTGCCCGCCGACGGAGCGCCAGCGGTTGCCGAGCCGGATCCCGCCGTCGCCCTCGGTCGCGCCGAGGTCGATCGTGGTCCGACGTTCGTCGAAGAGCCCGGCCCGCACCCGCTCGATGAGCGCGTCGTCGAGCGTGAAATCCTTCTCGAGGTACACCGGGTCGGTGACGACGACCTCGGGGACGACCGCGAGCATGGCGCGCAGGTCGAGGTCGGCGACCGCGGCCGGGTGGTCGACGAGGTGGAGGAGGTCGGTGCGACCACGGGCTTCACGCAGCGAGCGGAGCCCGAGGATCGCGAGCCGCTCACGGACGTCGTGCGCGATGTTCAGCAGGTACTGAGCGAGCGCGCGGGGGTCGCCGTCGAAGGTCTCGGGGTTCGTCGTGAGACCGGCCGGGCACTTCACGTTGCAGTTCTTCGCCATGACGCACTTCAGCATCATGAGCGCGGTGGTCCCGAACTCGAAGCTGTCGCCGCCGAGCAGCGCCGAGATGACGACGTCGCGACCCGTCTGGTGCGCCCCGGAGCAGCGCAGCGTGACCTTCGAGCGCAAGCCGTTCGCGCTGAGCGCCTGGTGCACTTCGGCGATGCCGATCTCGGCGCTGCGGCCCGCGTACTTCAGGCTCGTGACCGCGGCCGCACCCGTGCCGCCGGTGTTGCCGGCGACGTTGATGACGTCCGCGCCGGCCTTGGCGACGCCGACGGCGATCGTGCCGATCCCCTCGGAGGAGACGAGCTTCACGACGACGCGGACCCGGGCGGCCTTGCAGTCGTGGATGAGCTGGGCGAGGTCCTCGATGGAGTAGGTGTCGTGGTGCGGCGGCGGGGAGACGAGCTCGATGCCCGGGGTGCCGCCACGGGCGGCGGCGATGTCGACCGTGACCTTCGGGGCCGGGAGCTGGCCGCCCTCGCCGGGCTTCGCACCCTGTCCGATCTTGATCTCCAGCTCCTGCAGCATCGGGTCGGCGAGGTAGCCGGCCCAGACGCCGAACCGGCCGGAGGCGAACTGCTTGATGCGCGATCCGCGGATGGTGCCGTAGCGCGAGAGGTGCTCGCCGCCCTCGCCACTGTTCGACATCCCGCCCACCATGTTGGTGCCGTGCGCGACGGCCTCGTGGGCGGTCGCCACGAGGGCACCGTGGCTCATCGCCCCGGAGGCGAGCGCGCGGGTGATCTCGCTGGCGGGCTGCACGAGGTCCGTGGAGATGCTCTCCTCGCCCTCGACGAGCATGGAGAAGTAGTCGTCGGCCGAGCCGACCGCTTCGATGATGAGGTCGCCGCCGGAGATCCAGTGGCCCGTGACCTCGGCACCGAACCGACGGACGTAGTACTCGCCGAGCGCCGAGACGCGGGCGAGCTCGCCGGCCAGCGGGCCGGTGAGCCGCAAGCGGTGGCGGCCCTGCTCGGTCCGCGTCGCCCGCAGCCCGCGCACGACGATCGAGGAGTTGCCGACCGGGCCGAGCCGGTCGAGCTCGCGCGCGAACTCCTCCGGGGTGGTGAGGCGGGTGATGTCCTCAGGGAGGACGAGCACGTCGCGGAGCGCGGCCGGGCGCCGCCGCCGCTCGGTCGTCATCGACTGGACGAAGGAGCGGTACCCGGGGGTGATGGTGAACGCGTCGATCTCGTCGTCGTCGAGGGCGTCGAAGGAGGTGTGCTGGTAGGCGTCGTCGTCGATCCCGAAGGCGTCCTCGAGGTCGCCGATGGTGTGAAGGCGCAGCGGGTCGTCTCCGAGCGTGCCGCCCTCCCGGTCGACGGCCGCGGTGTCGACGCGCGGGAGCTGCACCGCCTCCTCGGTGAGGTCGACGAAGCCGCGGACGGCCGTCGTGCCGTAGGAGTGACCGGCGCCTTCGGCGCGCTCCTTGAACAGGCCGAGGAGCGGTACGTCGGCCTCGGCCGTGGTGGTCAGGGCACGCTGGTGCCAGGCGCTCGCCGTGCGGGCGATGCCGGCGAAACCGACCCCACCCACGGGGGCGCGTAGGTGCGGGAAGGCGCGGGCGAGCACCGGGTCGCTCGTGTCGAGGTAGTTCGGCTCGAAGAACTCTCCGCCGATGTAGCTCTCGACCGTGCACAGGCCCACCCGGCCCATCGTCTTCAGGAGCGACTTCTCGGCCGCGGCGGCGAAGCGGTGGAACGCCGCATCGGCCTCGTCGGGGTGCTTCTGCTCGGCTCGCAGCCGGACCGCGAGCGGGTGCACCGCGGACGCGCCGAAGCCGAGTGCCGAGGCGACGTGGTGCGAGGACGGCAGCTGTCCGCTGTCCACGACGAGCGAGACGCGGAGCCGGAGCCCGTCATCGATGAGCCGCTGGTTGACGGCCGCGACGACGAGGATCAGCGGGAGGGCGGCCGCCTCGGTGTCGACGGCGCGGTCGCTGAGGACGGCGATGCCACCGTTGACCGCCGCGAAGGCGGCGACGTCGGTGGCCACCCGCTCGACGGCGTCCTCGAGCGCGTCGGCGTTCGCCTGCACGTCGGTGTCAGGGCGGTAGAGGATGTCGAACCAGGCGACGGGGGATTCCTGCTGCGTCCCGAGGCGTCGGAGCTCGTCCTCGCTGATGATGGGCGAGCGGAGGATGAGCTGCTTCGTGCCGACGGTCCCGCTCCCGGGCTTCGCGCCGAGCGCCACCCGGAGGGTCATGCCGTCCGCCTCGCGGATGCTGTCGAGCGGCGGGTTGGTCACCTGGGCGAACCGCTGCGAGAAGTACTTCGCCAGACCGCCCTCCTGGTCGGACAGCGCGTTGATCGCGTTGCCGTACCCCATGGCGGAGATCCGCTCCTTGCCGGACGCCAGCATCGGGTCCGTCATGAACTTGAAGCTCTCCTGGTTGAGCGAGTAGGCGACGTAGCGCTGCACCTGCCCGAATCCGCCGCGGTACGGGAACGCGTCGTCGCCGCCGGTCGCGGTGCCGGTCTCGCCGTGGTCCTCGAGCGCGTCGAGCTCCACGGCGGCCGCAGCGAGCATCGCCGGGTAGTCCTTGCGTGCGGCGAGCAGCTCGAGTGCCTCGTTCGTGCGGAGGCGCGTGCCGGTGCGGTGGTCGTAGGCGAGCATCCCTCCGGCTTCGATGCGTCCGCGGTGGACGACCTCGTCGTCGGGGAAGGGCAGCTGTCCGGCCTCCGAGGTGACGCAGAGGTACTCCTCCGTCTCGACGCTGCGCAGGGGGCGCAGACCGAGGCGGTCGAGCCGCGCGCCGACGGTCGTCCCGTCGTTGAAGATGAGGGCGGCGGGGCCGTCGTTCTTCTCCTCGACGAGCGAGAAGTACTCGAGCATCGCGCGCACCTCGCGGCTCAGCGTGCGGTCGTTCTCCCAGGCGGGCGGCATGACGGACACGACCGCCTCGAGGAGTTCCAGCCCGTCCTCGACGACCCGGCTGTGGAGCGTCTGGTCGAGCCGTGAGCTGTCCGACTGCCCTCTCGCCCGGATGATCTTCCGCCCGCGCGACGCCGCGAGCGCCGTCTCGGACAGTCGGTTCTTCCGGTCGGTGTTGAGCTCGCCGTTGTGCGCCATGAGGCGGAACGGCTGCGCCATGGAGGGGTGCGGCGCGGTGTTCGTGGAGAAGCGCGTGTGGAACGCCAGGGTGCGGACACGGTGCAGCGGGTCGGCGAGATCGGCGAAGTAGGGGATGACCTCGCCGGCGTTGAGTCGTCCCTTGAGCACCTGGGTGCGCGTGCTGAGCGACAGCGGGTACAGGCCGTCGAGCGTGAGGTCGGTGTAGGCGACCGCCTCGATCGCGAGCAGGGCCGCGTGGGCGCGTCGGTCGAGCTCCTCGACGGTCGCGTCGTCGGTGGACACGAAGACCCACTGGCGGATCGGGAGCTGGTACGGCACGGCCTTCGGGCGGAGGACGGCGTCGACCGTCGGGACGGCGCGGGCCAGCAGCACGGTGAAGCCCGCCTCACCGAGGGCCCGCTCGATGAGGGCTTCGGCGTCGGCGGTGCGGCCGTGGTCGACCGGCAGGAAGACGTTCGCCACACCGAACCGGCCGGCGACGAGCCGCTCGCCGACGAGCGCGCTGAAGAAGTCGACCGAGAGGTCGACCTGGACCCCGGCGCCGTCGCCGACGCCCTCGGAGGACATGCCACCCCGGTGCGGGATGGCGCAGAGGGCCGTGTCGCCCAGGGCGATGACGTCGTGGCTCTGCACGCCGTCCTTGCGGGTGATGAAGCCGACGCCGCAATCGCTCTTGTCGGTCTCGCGATCGACGAGGTCGGGACGGGGTGCTGCTGCGGACGCGCGCGGGCGCGGTGGGACGGAGGAAGAGATCACGACGGGGTACCCCTCGGAATGCGGGCGCTGGACGGCCCGGAGACGGTGAGATGACGGGACCGGGTCTACGTCGCTGGAGGGTGGGTCCGTGTCGACGCGGGCGCTGGGTGCGGCGGCCGTCGTCTGCATGAATGGAGGTGTACCGATAGTAACCGTGCCGTCACGCCTGCTCAACCGTAATCGGCCGAACCGGGTCGATCGGCGTAGGCTGGGTGCTTCCAGTGCGGATGGGACGAGCCGTGAGGGCTCCGGTGGCTCCCGCCGCCTGAGGATCGTGGAGCGCCCGGATGCGCCGCCGGACGGCGACGGGTCGAGACCCGTCCTGGTCCGGATCGCGACCGGACCACCGATGTGCAGCCAGCTGCATGTTTTTCGGACCAGAATGGTGAGATGACGACAGAGCACACGGCTGCGACCGGTCGCGGCTTCGCGCATGCCAAGGCGATCCTGCTGGGCGAGCACGCCGTCGTCTACGGGTCGCCCGCCGTCGCCCTCCCGGTCCCGTCGCTCCGCGTCGAAGCGTCCGCCCGGCACGTGGCCGGCGCGTCGGTGCTCGACACGGAGATCTCGCTCGGCCCGCTGGACCCCGCGGATCCACTCGGGACCACCGTCCTTGAGACCCTCCGCCACGTCGGCGCCGAGGACGACGGCGTCGAGGTCGTCGTCCGGGGGACGTTGCCGATCGGACGAGGACTCGGTTCGAGCGCTGCGGCCGCGAACGCGATCGTCGACGCCGTCGCCGATCTGTACGGCGTGGCCCTCGACGACGCCGACCGGTTCGAGCTGGTGCAGCGCGGCGAGCGCGTCGCCCACGGCACGCCGAGCGGCCTCGACGCGCGGGCAACGAGCGCCTCCGCACCCATCCTCTTCACGGCGGGTCGCGTCGACCACCCACCCATCCGCTTCGGTGGTGGGTTCGTCGTCGCCGACACCGGTGCACGCGGATCGACCCGCAAGGCGGTCGCCGACGTACGGGCCTTCATCGAGCGGAACCCGGCACGCGGACGGACGCTGCTCGCGGAGCTCGAGCACGGGACCCTGGCCGGTATCGCCGACCTCGCGGCCGACCGCCGAGACGACCTCGGTACGCGCATGACCGCCGCGCAGCTCGTCCTCGACGAGCTCGGAGCGGGCCACCCCGCCATCACCGCCCTCATCGAGGTCGCCCGAGCGGCGGGTGCCCTCGGAGCCAAACTCACGGGCGGTGGCCAGGGCGGCTGCATCATCGCCCTCGCCCGCGACGCCGCCTCGGCGGAGCGCATCTCGCAAGCCCTCCTGGAGGCCGGAGCACTCGGCACCTGGACGATCGACGCGGAGGACTACGCGTGACCACGACCCCACAGCACCAGGCGACGGCGCTCGCCAACCCCAACATCGCGCTCGTCAAGTACTGGGGCAAGCGCGACGAAGCCCTCATCCTCCCGTGGACCGGCAGCCTGTCCCTCACGCTGGACGCTGCGCCCACCACGACGACCGTGCGGCTGAGCGACGGACCCGACGACGTCGTGTCCCTCGGCGGGCAGCCACTCGACGGCACCGCCCGCGCCCGCGTCACCCGCTTCATCGATCTCGTCCGGACGATCGCCGGTCGCGACGACCGCGTCGTCGTCGACTCCCACAACGAGATCCCCACGGGTGCGGGGCTCGCCTCGTCCGCCTCCGGGTTCGCCGCCCTGGCGCTTGCCGCATCGACCGCGTTCGGACTCGAGCTCGACCGCCGCGGCCTCTCACGCCTCGCCCGTCGCGGCTCGGGCTCCGCCTCCCGGTCGATCTTCGACGGACTCGCCGTCTGGCACTCGGGGCACGACGACGAGAGCTCCTTCGCCGAGGCGGTCCCGGCTCCTCCGGGGCTCGAGTTGGGCATGGTCCTCACCGTTCTCGACGCCCGCGCGAAGTCGGTCTCGAGCCGCGACGGCATGCGGCGCACGGTCGACACCTCGCCGTACTACCCCGCGTGGGTCGAACGCACGCCGATCGAACTCGAGGAGATGCTGGCCGCGATCGCCCGCGCGGACTTCACCGCGGTCGGCACGATCGCCGAGCGGAACGCCATGCGGATGCACGCCACGATGCTCGGTGCCGAGCCGCCGGTGCGGTACTGGGGCCCGGCGAGCGTGGAACTGCTCGATCTCGTCGCAAACCTCAGAGGCGACGGCCTCGAATGCTATGCGACGATGGACGCCGGCCCGAACGTGAAGATCCTCTGTCGGGCCGACACGGTCGACGAGCTCGCGTCTCGGATCCTCGAGGCGCAGCCGGACATCGGCGTCATCCCCGCCAGAGCCGGACGGGGCGCGAGGCTCATCACCTCGGAGCCCGGCGGATCGGCGGGCGAGCAGACCACGGAAGGAGCGCGATGATCGAGATCAAGGCGCCCGGCAAGTTGTTCGTCGCCGGCGAGTACGCCGTCGTGGAGCCGGGACACCCCTCCATCCTCGTCGCCGTCGACCGGTGCGTCACCGTGCGCCTCGAGGCGAGCGAGCACGAGGGACGCATCTTCTCCGACCAGTACGGTCGCGCGCCGATCATCTGGCGACGGAACCGCAACGGTGTCGTCGTCGAGCACGAGGAGCGCCCGCTCGACCACGTCCTCTCCGCCGTCAGCACGATGGAGACCCTGGTCGCCGAACTCGGTGTCGCGCAGCGGTTCTCCGCCCTGTCCATCACGAGCGAACTCGACGACGCGAGCGGCCGGAAGTTCGGTCTCGGCTCGAGCGCCGCCGTCACGACCGCGACCATCCGAGCGCTCGACGAGTTCTACCAGCTCGACCTGACCCGCACGCAGATGCTCAAACTCGCGATCCTCGCGACCATCGACGTGGCGCCGGCGGCGTCCGGGGGCGACCTCGCGGCCAGCATGTTCGGTGGCTGGCTCCGATACACCTCTCCTGATCGCGCGCGCCTGCGCGAGCTGCGCCACCGGTCCGGGGTGCTCGCCGCGTTGCGCGACCCGTGGGCGGAGCTCGGGCTCGAACGCCTCTCGCCGCCCACCTCGCTCCGCCTGCTCGTGGGCTGGACGGGTGAGCCCGCATCCACCACCCGGCTCGTCGACGAACTGCAGTCGCGCAAGTGGGCGGAGAGCGCCCACTACACCGCGTTCCTCTCGGCCAGTCGAGCGGCCGTGGACGCGTTGACGATCGGCCTGAACGACGAGGACCCGGCGCTCGTGCTCGGCGCCGTCCGCTCGGCACGGGCGACCCTCGCCGGTCTCGGCCGCGACGCCGGGGTCGACATCGAGACCGCCGCGCTGGCCGAGCTCTGCGACGCCGCCGAGCGGCTCGGCGGGGCGGCGAAGTCGTCCGGCGCGGGCGGCGGCGACTGCGGCATCGCGTTCATCGGTCAATCCGTGTGCACGACCGCCCTCGAAGACGACTGGTCGGCGCACGGCATCGAACGGCTCCCGCTCACCGTGCACCCGCCGACCGGCCTGATCGACGCCGCCCACAGCCCGTGGGGGCCGTCGGAGATCAGCCGCACCGACGACCGCGCGGTCGAATCCATCAGATCCACCTACGCTCGCGCCTTCGCCGAGCAGCACGACGTCCCGCGGGGCGGAACGGAACATCACGCATGAGCAACGAACCCGACGGTGTCGCACCCGTCCCCCTCAAGTGGGTCGGCCCGCTCCACCTCAGCGGCAACGTCATGGAGGGCGAGCAGGAGGTGCCGCTCGCCACGTACGAGAGCCCGCTGTGGCCCTCGGTCCGTCGCGGCGCGCGGATCTCCTCCATGGTCCCCGGCGGGATCCGGGCCACCCTCGTCGACGAGCGCATGAGCCGTTCCGTCCTGTTCGAGGTCGACTCCGCCGGAGACGCCCTGCAGGCGTTGCGTGAGATCGAGCGCAGTCTGCCGGAACTCCAGGCCGTCGTCGCGCAGTCGAGCCACTTCGCCGAGCTCATCGAGGTCAACTCGCAGATCGCCGGCAACCTCCTGTTCCTCCGCCTCGAGTTCCGCACCGGCGACGCCTCCGGACACAACATGGTGACGCTCGCGGCCGACAGGCTCATGCCGTACATCATGGAGCGATGGCCGCAGCTGCGGTACGGGTCGATCTCCGGCAACTTCTGCTCGGACAAGAAGGCGACGGCGGTCAACGGCATCCTGGGCCGCGGTAAGAACGTCGTCACCGAGATGACCATCCCGCGCGCGATCGTCGAGCGGTTCCTGCACACCACGCCGGAACAGATCGTCCAGCTCAACGTGCGCAAGAACCTTGTCGGGACGATCCTGGCGGGCGGCCTCCGCAGCGCGAACGCCCACTACGCGAACATGCTGCTCGCGTTCTACCTCGCGACCGGTCAGGACGCGGCGAACATCGTCGAGGGCTCCCAGGGGGTCACCCACGCCGAGGTCCACGACGGCGACCTCTACTTCTCCTGCACGCTCCCGAACCTCATCGTCGGAACCGTCGGCAACGGCAAAGGCCTCGGGTTCGTCGAGGAGAACCTGGCCCGCCTCGGCTGCCGCGAGGACCGCGAACCGGGCGCCAACGCTCGGCGGCTCGCCGTCCTGTGCGCCGCGGCCGTGTGGTGCGGCGAGCTGTCGCTGCTGGCGGCGCAGACCAACCCCGGCGAGCTCATGGCCGCCCACCTCAAACTCGAACGCAGCGCGCAGACCGCCGCCGGAACGCCTGCCTGACCCCCCACCGCACCGGGGGACCGGTGCATCGTCGACGCTCGAACGGAGCACCCCGCACGTGAACACCCAGACCACCACCCCCGTCGTCGGTATCGACGACATCGCCTTCGCCACCGGTGCGAACCGCATCGACCTGGCCGAGCTCGCCGGACGCTTCGGCGTCGAGCCGGCGAAGTACTACGTCGGCCTCGGCCAGAGCGAGATGAGCGTGCCCGCAGCCGACGAGGACATCGTCACCATGGCCGCCGCAGCGGCCGTGCAGATCATCGAGCGGCACGGGAGCGACCGTCTGCGCACGGTCCTCTTCGCCACCGAGTCGGGGATCGACCAGTCGAAGGCCGCCGGTGTCTACGTGCACCGCCTCCTCGGCCTGCCGCAGGCGGTCCGCGTCGTGGAACTCAAGCAGGCCTGCTATTCGGCCACCGCAGCACTCCAGTTCGCTGCAGCCCTCGTCGCTCGGAACCCCGAGGAGACCGTGCTCGTGATCGCGAGCGACGTCGCGCGCTACGAACTGCACTCGAACGCCGAACCGACGCAGGGTGCCGGTGCGGTGGCCATGCTCGTCGCGGCCGACCCCGCGATCCTCGAGCTCGAGACCGCGACCGGCGTGTACACGCAGGACGTCATGGACTTCTGGCGGCCGAACCACAGCGCGACCGCGATCGTCGACGGCAAGCTGTCGATCTCCGCGTACCAGGACGCGATCGAGGGCGCCTGGGCCGACTACCGCTCGCGCGGGGGAGCGGACTTCAGCGAGGTCGACCACTTCTGCTACCACCAGCCGTTCACGAAGATGGCGATCAAAGCGCACCGCCACCTTGCGAAGGCCGTCGGGGTCGAGCGCAGCCAGGAGGAGCTCGACGCGCAGATCGAGCCGACGACGGGTTACAACCGCCGCATCGGCAACAGCTACACTGCCTCGGTCTACCTGGCGTTGCTCGCCCTGCTCGATGGCGACCTCGACCTCAGCGGTCAGCGCATCGGCTTCCTGAGCTACGGCTCGGGTGCGGTCGCGGAGTGCTTCAGCGGCATCGTCCGGCCCGGCTACCGCTCGGCGCTCCGCAGTGACGCGAACCGGGCGAGCCTCGACGCGCGCACGGTCGTCGACGACGCCCGGTACCTGCAGCTGCTCGGTGACGCGGCGTCCGCTGATGTCCACGACTCGGAGCGCCCGCACGAGACCTCAGGCCCGTTCCGTTTCGCCGGTGTCGTCGCCGACCGCCGGCAGTACGAGGCCACCACCGTCTGATCCGGCTGGGCTCTGTTCGGCGGATCGCGTCGACCCTGCCCGTCACCCGCGGGCGGTGACGGCCCGGATCCGGTCGACGAGGAACGGCCCGAGGGTCCGCGACCAGGTGGCCGTGATGTGGTGCTGATCCCGGTAGACGAGCACGTTCCCGACGGCGAGCGGACAGGTCCCGTCCGTGCAGTACAGCTCGCCGAGGTCCACGACGGGAACGGCACCGTCGGTCATCGCGGCCGTTGCGGTGTTCAGGTCGAAGGTCGGGTAAGCGTCGGAAACGGGGAAGGCACACGCGCCGGCGATGAGGTCGGCGGCGCTCGAGCGGTCGACGCACGCGGCCGCCGCGGTCGGCACCCGAGGGTTGTCGCGCAACACGACGATCGACGTCCCGAGGTCGAGCACCGGCGTCCAGGCGGCGAGGGTCGCGCTGCGGATCGCGGCCTGTTGAGCGACCGAGGTCTCGTCGGGACTCTTCGAGGTGACGAGGACGATGTCGTACGGCCGCTCGCCCGTGAACGCCCGCTGCATGAGCGTGCGTCTGGACGCGCAGGCCTCCGAGTCGTCCGGACTCGGCGTCCGCCACTCGCAGCCCTTGCCGACGTAGACGTCGAGCCGCCAGTTCCGTGCCTCGAGCTGATCGATCAGCCCGGGGATGAGCATCGTCGCGTGCGAGTTCCCGGTGAGCGCGACGCGGGTGGCGTCCGGTCGGTCGGACCCGAAGGTGCAGCCGGGGAAGTCCGGGGCGTCGGCGGCTGCCGAACACCGGAAGGTGTCGCCGGTGTCCTCCGTGCGGACCGACAGCGGCGGGAGGAGTTCGTCTGCGAGCACCGGGTTGCTGCAGCCCGAGACGGCCGCGTCGGCACCGAAACACGGTTCACCACCGGAGACGTAGGCGTCGACCGTGCTTGCGAGCGCGCGCTCCTGGGCGGCGACGGTCTGGAGCCCGCCGACCGGGATGCACAGGACGACGAAGGTCGCCGCGGCGGCCAGGACGACGGTTCGACGCGGGCGCGCATCGACGAGGGGGCTCGCGCGTCGGACCGGGTCTTCGACGAACCGCTTCGTGAGCATCGCGAGCACGACGGTCAGCGCCAGGAGCGACGCGACCACCGCCCACCCGAGCGGCGTGCCGAGGTCGACGGACACGCCGAGCACGATCGGGGCGAAGACGATGAGCGGCCAGTGCCACAGGTACGTCGAGTACGAGATGCCGCCGAGGAACGACGACACCCGCGTCCGGGCCACCGTCGTCACCGACCACCGGTGCAGCGATGATCCGCCGACGATGACCAGGAGGCTACCGGTGACCGGCAGGGCGGCAGCGATCCCGGGGAACGGGGTCCGTTCGGTGAAGGTGAGCAGGCTCGTGGCCAGGAGCCCGATGCCGACAGCCCCGGCCACGGTCCGCCATCGGCTCCGGTGCACGACCACCGCCGGCCCGAGGAGCGCGAGGAGGCCGCCCGCTGCGAACTCCCACGCCCTGGCCGGGGTGACGAAGTAGGCCGGCGCCGGGTCGTGGGCGGTGAGCAGGATCGAGCAGACCAGTGACGCCGCGCCGATGACGCCGAGGGCTGTGCCGAGGGTGCGGCGGAGCTCCCAGCGGGACACGCGGCGCACGAGGACGAGACACATCACGACCACGAGTGGCCAGAGGAGGTAGAACTGCTCCTCGACGGCGAGTGACCAGAAGTGCTGGACCGGCGATGCGGCGTTCCCCTGCGCGAGGTAGTCGACGGCGCTGCCCGCGAGGAACCAGTTCTCCCAGGACGTCGCACTCGCCACCACCTCGGTGAAGAACTGCGTCCAGGCGCTCGGGGGAGCCAGTCGCCAGATGAGGACGCTCGTCACGGCGAGCACCAGGAGGGCGGCAGGGAGCAGCCGACGGAGGCGCCGGGCCCAGAACGCCGGCAGGTCGATCCGTCCGGTCTCGGAAGCCTGCCGGACGAGGTGGCCGGTGATCAGGTACCCGCTGACGACGAAGAACACGTCGACGCCGACGTAGCCGCCGGGGAGCAGGGAGGCGGCGAGGTGGAAGACCACCACCGAGACGACGGCGATCGCACGGAGCAGTTGGATGTCGGGCTGGGCCCGCGGCACCGTGCCGAGCATGGGAGAGGTGCCGAAGCTGTCCTGCAGTCGCGTCACCCGCGGTCCCACCCGTCCTGATCGGCGTCGGCGCTCCGCCGGGGCGGGCCTCGTGCGCCGGTGCGGCGGACGACGCGCCCAGGCTAGTCAGCCAGGGTGACGTGTCCGTGGACGGGAGGTGACCGGTTCGGTCGCGATGCGCTGCCCGACGCCGCCCTCCAGCGGCCGTCGTCCGGATCAGCTGACGTTGGCGCCGAACAACAGACCGAGGAGGTACGTCGCGGCCGCGGCCCCGTAGCCGATCGCCAGTTGTCGGAGCGCGCGTCGGAGCGGTGGCCCTCCGGACAACAGCCCGACGACGGCTCCGGTCCCGAGGAGGGCGACCCCGACGAGGACCGCCGCGACCAGGAGCGCGGCGAACCCCTGCAGGCCGAACAGGTAGGGCAGGACCGGGATGACCGCGCCCGAGGCGAAGAAGCAGAAACTCGAGAGTGCGGCGCCGAGACCGGTGCCGATGGCCTCGTGGTCGAGCACGGTCTGTGCCTCGCGCTGGTAGGTCCCGGCGCCGACCCGGCTGAGGACGTCGGCGGCGTGGGCCTCGGCCTCCCGGACCTCCATCCCGCGTGCACGGTAGACGAGGGCGAGCTCGTTCGCGTCGACGTCGAGGTGGGGGAGGGCGTCGTCGGCGGCGGGATTGGGGCTCGACGCCTCGAGGAGCTCGCGCTGCGACCGCACCGAGACGTACTCGCCGGCGCCCATCGACAGCGCGCCCGCCAGCAGCCCTGCGAGCCCCGCCGCGAGGACGACCCCGTTGCCGACGCCGGTCGCGCTCATCCCGATGACGAGCGCGAGGTTGGAGACGAGCCCGTCGTTCGCGCCGAACACCGCGGCCCGGAACGTGCCGGAGAGCCGGTTCCGGCCGCGGGCGGCGAGGCCCCGCACGACCTCCTCGTGGATCTGCTCGTCGGCGGCCATGCGTTCCGTGGCCGCGCGTTCGGTCGCGTACGGGGAGCGGGACTCGGCGCGCTGGACGAGGGCGAGGACGAAGACCGAGCCGAAGCGCCTCGCCAGCCACCCGAGGGTCCGCGTCCGCAGGTCGCCGCGTTGCGGCTTGCCGACGTCGTCACCGAGCAAGGCGATCCAGTGCGACTCGTGCCGTTTCTCGGCGTCGGCGAGGGCGAGCAGGATGTCGCGTTCCTCGCCGCTCCGCCGACTGGCGAGGTCGCGGTAGACGGCGGCCTCCGCGCGCTCGTCGGCGAGGTAGCCGCGCCAACGACGGCGCTCCCGGGGGCTGGGCGGATCCTGGCGTGCTGGTGATCCGTCGGTGGTCGACTCGCTCATCCGCCGATTCTCCCAGACGCAGGCCCGGCGGTGCCCGTCGCGAACGATCGTGACCTCCCCACACTGGGGCCGGGACGGCTGCAGCTTGTCCGACGCCTGCGGTGCGTCCTGAGGCGATGTCCAGGCACTGCGATCTACGATGGTGCTCATGCCCGAGAACTCCGCCCCGTCCCCTGACGCCTCACCGCTCGTCGGAGTCGTCATGGGCTCGGACTCCGACTGGAACGTCATGAGCGACGCGGCCCAGCTGCTGCGCGAGTTCGGCGTCCCCTTCGAGGTCGAGGTGCTCTCGGCGCACCGCACTCCGGAGAAGATGATCGCCTACGGCAAAGCGGCTCACGGCCGTGGCGTCAAGGTCGTCATCGCCGGTGCCGGAGGCGCCGCCCACCTGCCGGGCATGCTCGCCTCCGTCACCACCCTGCCGGTCGTGGGCGTCCCCGTGCCGCTGTCACGCCTCGACGGGCTCGACTCGCTCCTGTCGATCGTGCAGATGCCGGCCGGTGTCCCCGTCGCGACCGTCTCCATCGGCGGCGCGAAGAACGCGGCGCTGATCGCCGTCAAGATCCTCGCGACGGCCGACGACGCGCTGCACGAGGCGCTCGTCGCCTATGCCGCATCCCTCGCCGACTCCGTCGAGGAGAAGAACCGGAACCTCAAAGCCCAGCTATGACGAGTGCAGCCACCGCCGCGAAACCGATGCGGTATCCCGACACCCGTTCACGCGAGGTGATGACGAAGCGCGCCTGGTGGCTCGTCCTCCTCAACCTGCTCATCCCCGGATCCGCACAGGTCCTCGCCGGCAACCGGAAGCTCGGGCGGTTCGGGCTCGGCTTCACCCTGTTCCTCTGGCTGCTCGCCGTCGTCGGCGTAGCCCTCATGTTCCTCGCCCGCGAGGTACTCTTCACTCTCGCGACGAACCCGATCGCCCTCACCGTGGCGCAGGTCCTGCTCGTCGCCTACGCGATCCTCTGGGTGGTGCTGACCCTCGACACGCTGCGCCTCGTGCGGCTCGTCAAAGCGTCTCCGAACGCGAGGCTCGGGGTCGCCCTCTTCACGACCCTCGCGATGGTCCTGGTCGCGGGCGGCGCCGGATACGGTGCGGTCGTCGCGGGAGCCACCCGTGGTTCCATCTCCTCGATCTTCGGCAACACCGGTCCGTCCGAGCCGCCGGTGGACGGCTACTACAACATCCTGCTGCTCGGCGGCGACGCCGGCCCCGACCGCGACGGCATGCGGCCGGACAGCATGTCCGTCGTCAGCATCAACGCCGAAACGGGCCAGGCGACGACCATGTCGATGCCGCGCGACCTCGTCGACATCCCGTTCCCCGAGGGCAGCGAGATGGCGTCGATCTACCCCGACGGCTACGACGACTCCTGCGACGTGGACGTCTGCCAGCTCAACTCCATCTACACCGAGATCGAGCTGAAGAACCCCGAGCTGTTCCCGAAGGCCACGGCCGAGGCGAGCGAGCCCGGCATCGAGGCGATGAAGCAGGCGGCCGAGGGGATCACCGGCCTGCACATCCAGTGGTACGTGCTCATCGACATGTACGGGTTCGCGACGCTCATCGACACGCTCGGTGGCGTCGACATCGACGTCAAGGAGCGCCTCCCGATGGACGGCGACGCCGACCTCGAGAACGTCACGAAGTGGATCGAGCCCGGGCAGCAGCACATGGACGGCTGGACGGCCCTCATGTACGCCCGCTCGCGGCACTCGACGAGCGACTACGACCGCATGGAACGCCAGCACATCCTGCAGACGGCGATGCTCAAGCAGTTCAACCCGGCGAACGTCCTCGCACGCTTCCAGGACGTCGCGGCGGCCGGTGGCGACGTCGTGAAGACGGACGTCCCGCAGGGCATGCTCGGCTACTTCGTCAACCTCGCGCTCAAGACGCGGGAGCTGCCCATCAACTCCCTGCAGTTCGTGCCGCCGACGATCGACCCCGCAGAGCCCGACTACACGCTCATCCACCAGATGGTGCAGGACCAGCTGTTCCCGCCGTCGCCGAGCCCGGAGCCTGACGCCGGCTGACCGACCCCGGTCCCCGAGCCGCGACCCGGTCCCTGAGCCGCGGGAACCCCGGTCCCTGAGCCTGTCGAAGGGCGGTCCCTGACTCGCTGAACCCGGTCCCTGAGCCTGTCGAAGGGCGTCAGAGTTCCGCGTGCAGCTGCCAGACGCGTTCGGCGGAGTCCTGCCAGCTGAAGGCCTGTTCGCGGTCCATGCCGAGGATCCGTAGGCGTTCCAGACGCTCGGTGTCGCCGATGACGTCGTTGATGGTGGCGATGAGCCGGTCGGCGTAGCCCTTCGCGCCGGACTCGACCACGACGCCGGCGCCGCCACCGACCTCGACGAGGGCGGGGACGTCGGAGTGGATGACGGGCGTACCGAAGCGGAACGCCTCGACGAGCGGGAGCCCGAAGCCCTCGGCCAGGCTCGGGTAGACGAACGCGGTCGCGCGGTCGAGGACGACGGCGAGGTCGGCGTCGTCGAGGAAGCCGAGCGCACGCACCCGCCCCTCCGGCAGGCCCGCTTCGTCGGCGACCTGCGCCAGGGTCACGTCGCCCCAACTGTCGGTGCCGACGATGAGGAGCGGGAGGTCGGGGGCACCTGGTCGCCCGAGGCCCGTGATGAGCTCGGTGATCCCGCGCCGCGGGTCGAGCGAACCGACCGAGACGAGGTACTCGGACGGGAGGTCGAGCGTCCGGGCGCGGCCGTCGGCGTCGGTCGGGATGGTGAGCGTGGTCGCTGCGGCTCCGCCGATGACCCGGACCCGGTCGCCGAGGTCGACGATGTCGCGGAGTTCGTCGGCGACCGCGTGCGTCGGGACGACGATGGCGTCAGCGTGCTTCCGTGCCCGCTTGACCATCGCCTTCTGCCACGCGACCGACATCGGGGTGAGCGAGGAGGGGTGCGACCAGGCGAGGGTGTCGTGGATGGTCACGACGATCTGGTTGCCGTCGTTGATGCGATCGTGACGGTTGAGCGGCGCGAGCAGGCCGGGCGCGTGCACCATGCCGTTCGCCGTCCCCGGCGCGACGATGCCGAGCTGCCATGCGGCGCTCAGCTCCCGGCGGGGCAGCGTGGTGCGGTGCAGGGTCGCGAGGCCAGGAAGCTTCGACTCGATGAGGTCGATCTTCTCCTTCGACACCGCCGAGACGATGCCCTCGACCTCGCAACCGGCAGGAGCTCGCGCGATGAGCTCGCGCGTGAGTTCCTCGGAGTAGCGTCCGACCCCGCCGGCGACGGGCGCGACGATCTGGTCGACGACGACGCGGAGCGTGGTCACGGTGCGGTGACGACGCCGTGCTGCGTCGCTGCCTCGAAGGCCTCGCGCCAATCGCGCATGGGGGAGAGACCCGCTGCGGTCCAGGCGTCGTGGCCGAGGACGGAGTACGCGGGGCGGGGTGCCGGCCGGACGAATGCCGAGCTGTCGGTGGGGGAGACGCGGGCGGGGTCGGCGCCGACGGCGGCGAACACGGCCTGCGCGAAGTCGTACCACGAGGCCTCGCCGGCGTTCGTGCCGTGGTAGACACCGACTGGTGCGTCGGCGTCGAGCAGCGCGACGATCTGGGCCGCGAGGTCCGCCGTCCAGGTGGGCTGGCCGAGCTGGTCGATCACCACGGCGGGATCGACGCCGTTGGCGGCGAGCTTGGCCATGGTCGCCGCGAAGTTCGGGCCGTTCTTGCCGTAGAGCCACGCCGTCCGCACGATGTACGCGCCGGTGGGGTGCTCGGCGAGGACGGCCCGCTCGCCGTCGGCCTTCGTGCGACCGTAGGCGCTGATCGGCGCGAGCGCGTGGTCCTCCTTGTACGGCGAGGTGGCCGATCCGTCGAAGACGTAGTCGGTCGACACCTGCACGAGCTTCGCGCCGGCCTCGCGAGCGGCGACCGCGAGGTTGCGGGCGCCGATGGCGTTCACGGCGGCGGCGTCGGCCTCGTGCGACTCGGCGTCGTCGACCTTGGTGTACGCGGCGGCGTTGATGACGGCGGTGTGGCCGGCGACGGCGGCGCGGACGGCCTCGAGATCGGTCACGTCGAGCTCGGCGCGCCCGAGGGCGGTGACCTCGCGACCCGTCAGGGCCTCCTGCAGGTCGTGGCCGAGCATGCCGGAAGCGCCGGTGATCAGGTACGTCAAGATAAGGGTCCTCTCGGGAGTGGCCCGTTCATCGTACCCGGCTCGCGTGGGGAGGATCCTGTCGGCACCCCCTCGGCCTCAGGCTCCTCGAAGATGGTCCGCTGCGCCTCCTCGGCGCGGGCGAGGTTCGCCAGGCCGTCGGCACGGTGGTGCCCGTAGACCCAGAAACGGTAGAGGAAGAACCGGAAGAGGGTGCCGAGGCCGAGTCCGATGACGTTGGACGCGAGGTTGTCGGCGAGGAGCGAGGTGAACCCGAGGACGTAGTGGCTCAGGTAGAGGCAGCCGACGGCGATGGCCATCCCGCCCAAGGAGACGACGATGTACTCCCCGAGCTCCAGGACGAAGTTCTTCCGCCGGTGCTCGCGGAAGGTCCAGTAGCGGTTGCCGATCCAGTTGAAGATGATCGCGACCGAGACGCTGATGACCTTGGCGCCGATCGGGGACTGGGCGAGATGGTCGTGACCGAAGACGCCGACGCGCAGCAGGTTGAAGACGAGCACGTCCAAGCCGAACCCGATGAGTCCGACGACGCCGAACTTCACCGCATAGGCGGCGACCCCGTGCCAGAGGCGTTGGAGCAGCGTGGTCATGGTGGGCCGTTCTGTGCGAGGACACTCGATTATGCATGAGCCGACCCGGAGCGATGCTGGGGGAATGCCGTCATCCGGCACCCTCTTGGTAGACTCCCCGGGTGCAGATCCGCGAACTGAACGTCCCCGACAGCTATGAGATCACGCCGAAGCAGTTCGGCGACGACCGAGGCGTCTTCCTCGAGTGGTACCGCTTCGACAAGCTCGAAGAGGCCTCCGGCCGCTCCATCAAGCTGGCCCAGTCCAACACCTCGGTGTCGAAGCGTGGCTCGGTCCGCGGCATCCACTTCGCCGACATCCCGATCGGCCAGGCGAAGTACGTCACGGCCACGCGTGGTGCCGTGCTCGACTACGTCATCGACATCCGGGTCGGGTCGCCCACCTTCGGCCAGTGGGACTCGGTGCTCCTCGACGACACCGACCGCAAGGCGATCTTCATCTCCGAGGGCCTCGGCCACTGCTTCGTCGCCCTGACCGACGACGCGACCGTCAGCTACCTCGTGACCGACGTCTACCGCCCCGACCGCGAGCACGGGATCAACCCGCTCGACGAGCGGATCGGTCTCGTCATCCCCCCGGAGGCCGGCACGCCACTGCTCTCGCCCAAGGACACCGACGCGCCCGGGCTCGACGAGGCGGCCGCGGCCGGTCTGCTTCCGAGCTGGGACGACGCCCGGGCGTTCTACCAGAGCCTGCGCTCCTGACGCCTCACCCCGTGAGGCCCGCGCGCGGGCCTCACGGGGAGCGTCTCACGGGGTGAAGCGGTCGACGCCCTTCCAACCCCATCGACGAGAGATCACTTTGCGCTGACGCTTCGGCAGCTCGTCGTCGGCGATGCTCCGGTCGAGCGACGTCACGATCGGTTCGCAGAGCGTGAGCACCCGGTTGCCCTGCGACCAGACCTTCGCAGCCAGGTCCAGTTCGGCGCAGTACCCGTCGAGCTCGGCGTTGAACCCGCCGACCGCTTCGAACACCAGTCGGTCGATGACGGCGAACTCCGTCGAGACGGCGGAGACCTCCCGGTTGACCGTGAGCGCACCATAGGTGCTGTCCGTGCCAGCCGGCCAGCCGCGGAACGCGTCGCGGAGGTGCGTCTGCGACTTGCGGTACCCGGCGTGCTTGACCGTCTCGTCAGGGAAGACGATGCGTCCGCCCGCGAAGGCGACGTCGGGCTCGCCGAGCGCACCGGCGAGCCGCGTGAGCGTCTCCGGCTGCAGCTCGGTGAGGGACTCGCCGAGGAGGACCAGGAGGTCGCCGCGGGCTTCGACGGACGCCTCGTGCAACAGCCGCGTCCGCTCGTCGGCGGTGGTGTGGACGAAGGAGACGGGGAACCGTCCGGGAGCCCGGGTGACCGGTGAGGCGTCGCGGCCGGCGGGCAGCGCGACGATGAGCTCCACGATCTGCGCGGCGACATCCGACGCGTCGAGTTCTGCCAGCAGAGCGTCGAGGCGCGGCGCGGTCGCGTCCGCTGCGACGAGGATCGACAGGGTCCGATCGGACCGGAGCCGGTGACGGACCGCGTAGGTCCCGAAGTTCGGACCGAAGGCGACCTCGGCATCGATACCGCGTCGCTCGACCGCCGCCGCGACCGCGGCGAGACCGGCGTCCCACGCGTAGCTCTTCTCGGAACCGTTGAGCGCCGTCGAGCCGGGCACCGCCCGCCAGTGGTACAGGACTTCGGGCACGTGGGCGATGCCGCGGGCCTGTTCCGTGAACCGCAGGACGAGGTCGTGGTCCTGCGAGCCGTTGTACGCGGAGTTGAAGGGACCGACCTCGCGCAGCAGGGAGGTCCGGAACACGGACAGGTGCGAGGTGAACATCTGACCGAGCAACCGCTCCGGCGACCACTCCGGCTTCGCGAAGGGGATCCGGTAATGACCCTTGTCGGTCATGACGTCCTGGTCGGTGTACACGTAGTCGATGTCGACCCCCGCCTCGATGGCGTCCTGCACCATGGCGAGGGCCCGAGGGTCGAGGGTGTCGTCGTGATCGAGCAGCGCGACGAAGACGCCCCGGGCTGCGTCGATGCCGGCGTTCGAGGCCTCCGAGATGTTGCGGTTCTCCGGCAGCTCGATGAGCACGATCCGCGGGTCGGACGCGGCGCACGCGCGGGCGGTCTCGCGGGTCCGGGGATCGGGGGAGGCGTCGTCGACGAGCACGAGCTCCCAGTCCTCGTAGCTCTGCAGCTGCACAGACGCGACCATCTCCTGCAGGAGGAACGGCGTCGTGTTGTACAAGGGCACGACGACGGAGAACTGCGGTCCGGACGAGATCGTCGGATCGGCAGCGGTCACGACCGGCCTCCGCGGAGACGCTTGACGACCCCGACGGGGCTCATCACGGCGGCGCCGATGCGCCACGTCCGTGAGCCGGTGAACTCGCGCACCAGGCGTTCGTGGTCGCGTTCGCGCTCAGCCGAGATCCGCAGGTAGAGCGACTCGAAGTAGTGCTGACCGACCCTCGCCTGAGCGAGTTCGTCGCGGAGTCTCAGGTTCTCGTGTGCGAGCGGCAGCCCGTCCAGTTCCAGCTTGGACGCCGCCAGACGCTGCCGTGCGTGCTCCGCCTCCGCCGTCGCTCCCGTGACTGCGTCACGCAGTCTCAGGATCTCGGCGCGAAGTTCGCGCACGTCGTTCGTCTCGGCCTCTGGTGCCGAAGCGCTGTCACTCACGGTGTTCTCCTTTTGTCTTTGCTACGGTTGACAGGCTATCGGACCGGTTCGCCCGGTTCGTCGGCGACCATTCAGGAACGGACGGCGTCCCCTGGCCTCGGCCCTCGGATGCGATCCGACCAGCCGACATCGTTTCGGCGACGACCTCAGAGGAAAGTGACCGATGCGCGGCATCATTCTCGCCGGTGGATCCGGCACGCGGCTCTGGCCGATCACCAAGGGCATCTCCAAGCAACTGATGCCGATCTACGACAAGCCGATGATCTACTACCCCCTGTCGACGCTGATGATGGCGGGGATCAAGGAGATCCTCATCATCACCACGCCCGAGTACAACGAGCAGTTCCGCGCGCTCCTCGGCAACGGCGACGACCTGGGCATCAGGCTCGAGTACGCCGTGCAGCCCTCGCCCGACGGCCTGGCGCAGGCGTTCATCATCGGCGAGGAGTTCATCGGCGACGAGAGCGTCGCGCTCGTGCTGGGCGACAACATCTTCCACGGCACCGGGCTGGGTTCCGCCCTCCGCAGCCACAACGACATCGACGGCGCGCTCATCTTCGCCTACCAGGTCGCCGACCCGAAGGCGTACGGCGTCGTCGAGTTCGACGACGACTTCAAGGCGCTCTCCATCGAGGAGAAGCCCGCGCAGCCGAAGAGCAACTACGCCGTCCCCGGGCTCTACTTCTACGACAACTCCATCGTCGAGATCGCGAAGACCATCGAACCCTCCGCCCGTGGGGAGCTCGAGATCTCCACGGTCAACGAGCGCTACCTCGAGCAGGGCGAGCTGCAGGTGCAGGTCCTCGACCGCGGCACCGCCTGGCTCGACACCGGCACCTTCGAATCGATGATGCAGGCCTCGGAGTACGTGCGGGTCATCGAGGACCGACAGGGCTTCAAGGTCGGTTGCATCGAGGAGATCGCCTGGCGTGCCGGGTGGATCGACGACGAGCGTCTCGCGGCGCTCGCCGCGCCACTCGTGAAGAGCGGTTACGGCCGCTACCTGCAGACGCTGCTCGCGCAGGCGTGATCGAGCGGTGAGTCGGGCGGCCATCGGGAGGCTCGCGGTCGTCACCTGCTACCGGCATCCCGACTACATCCGGGCGATCACGCTGCGGCAGGGCGTCGCGGACTCGGGTGCCGTCGACGAGATGGTCGTCGTGAAGAACACCCGGCGTGGTGTCCTGCGGTATCTCGACGTCGCCGCCCAGCTCGTCCGTCTCCGGATGGCCGGCACCGCGGACGCCTTCCTGGTGACCTTCCGCGGGTACGAGATCCTCCCGCTCGTGCTGCTGCTGGCCGGTCGTCGGCCGGTCTACTACGACGAGTTCATCAACCCCGTCGAGTGGTTCGTCGACGAGCACCACAAGTTCCCACCCGGGTCGGCGCGCGCGCGGCTCCTGCGCACCGTCTTCCGCTCTCTGATGCGTCGGTGCGCCGGTGTCCTCAGCGACACCGCCTCGCACGCCGACTTCTCGGCCCAGCGGATGGGGCTCCCACCGGAACGGTTCAGCGTGGTGCCCGTGGGGAGCGACGAGGCGACCTTCGCGCCTCGGGCGCACGGACCCGGCCCGGTCCGGTCCGTCGACGCGGCGTTCACCGTCCTGTACTACGGCTCGATGCTGCCGCTGCACGGGGTCGACACCGTCATCGCCGCAGCGGTGGCGCTCCGATCCGATGCGCGCGTCCGGTTCCTCTTCGTCGGCGGGGGAGCGGAGACGGCACGGCTCGTCGCCGAGGCCCGATCGCGGGGAGCGGCCGTCGAGCACCGCGCATGGGTCGACTACGAGGTGCTCCCCGAGCTCTTCTCCGAGGTCGACCTGCTGCTCGGCGGCCCCTTCGGCGGCACCGTCCAGTCGCAGTTCGTCATCACCGGGAAGACGATGCAGTACCTGTCGAGCGCGCGACCGGCGGTGGTCGGCGGGAACGAGGAGACCGGAGTCTTCACGGACCGCGTCGACGCCCTGGTCGTCCCGCAGCGCGACCCGGCGGCACTCGCAGAGGCCGTCCGGTGGGCCGCCGACCATCCCGAGGAGCTCGAACGGATCGGTCGACGCGGCCGCGAGCTGTACGACCGACGGTGGTCGTCAGTCCGAGTCGCCGAGGCGCTTCGCGCTCTGCTGCTGGACGGCGGACCGCAGGTGGAACGCCCCTGAGATGAGGAACAGCACCCCGAGGAAGACCGCGTAGATCGCGCGATCGGCGATGCCGGCAGCGACGATGGTGTCGGACGGGATGCCGTGGAGGTGCTGCGCGAAGTAGAGGAAGCCCTCACGGATGCCGATCGCACCCGGCGTCAGAGAGACGAACAGGGACAGGTTCGCGCTCGCCGCGTAGACGAGCGAGTGGAGGTAGTCGTAGGGGCCGGCGACGGCGTTCACCTCGACGAAGTAGATCACGCTCATCACGAGCGCCTGGACGACGGTGATGCCGGCGATCGCGACCACCGTCCCCGCCCGGTCGCCGAGCCCCAGCTTCCACGTCGCCACGACGACGACGCCTGCGCCGACCGTGAGGCCGAGCACCGACAACCACGGCAGGGTCGTCGCGAACAGGAGTGACGCGTTCACCGCGCCGAACACGAACAGGTAGAAGAGGGTCGCGAGGGTGTAGTCGCGGAGGCGCACGCCGACGGTGGTCTTCAGGTAGACGGCGCGGACCCCGGGCCCGGTCTGCAGGGGGCCGAAGAAGTTGGCGACCGTCGAGTAGACCGTCAGGCTCGCACCCGGCCCGATGGCGATCCGTCTGCCGCACAGCCGCACCGTGGCGAGGAGGATCAGGAAGTGCGTCACGAGCACGAGGACGTACAGCCCGAACAGGAGCGAGAGGTTGCCCCAGCCGATCGAGAGCGCGTCGGCGATGACGCCCGGGTTCGTCCAGACGTACACGACCAGGAAGACGGCGAAGGCGACGAGGACGGTGACGCCGATGCCTCGCCGGTGGCTCCGGAGCCAGGCGACGAACGCCGAGCCGACGAACGCCGCCCAGAGGCGACGGACCGCTCCGATGGGGTCAGTCGCCATACCGTTGCAGTTTCAGGTAGTCGAGCATCTCCTCGTTGAGCGTCCGGTTGATCCTCGTGAGGTCGGCGACCACACCGATCGCGAACGACAGCAGCGAGCCCATGAGGAGGGTCGCGCCCACCAGAAGGCTCTGCAGGTGGTTCCCCTGGTCGTCCACGAGCATGAGGACGAGGTATCTCGCGAACGGGGTGATCCCCGCGAGGAGGAGGATGAGGCCCAGACCCGCGAACACGACGTACGGCCGGTACATGAGATAGGCGCGCACGATCGCGACACCCGACTGGTACATGTGTTCACCGATCGAGGAGAACAGGCGGGACTCGCGCGTCTTCGGGTTCGTCCGGACGGGGATGCTCGTGATAGCCAGACGCTTGTTGCCCGCCTGGATGATGGTCTCCATGCAGTAGCTGAACTTCGTCACGACGTTGAGCCTGATGAGCGAGTACTTCGAGTAGGCGCGGAAGCCGCTCGCCGCGTCCGGGAGCGTGGTCTTCGCCGCCTTGTTGACGACGAAGCTGCCGAACCGCTGCATGGCCTTCTTGAACGGCGAGAAGTGCTCGATGAGCGCGGTCTGGCGGTCGGCGACGACGATCTCCGCCCGCCCCTCGAGGATCGGCTGGACGAGGTCGCCGATCCGGTCCTGCGGGTACTGGTTGTCGCCGTCGGTGTTCACCACGATGTCCGCACCGTGGAGGAGGGCGTAGTCGACGCCGTCCCGGAACGATCTGGCGAGCCCCATGTTCGTCGCATGGCGGACGATGTGCGTCACGCCGTGGGCCCGGGCTACCTCGACCGTGCGGTCGGTCGAACCGTCGTCGATCACCAGGATCTCGATCTCGTCGATGCCGGGGATCGACCGCGGGATCGATTCGAGCACCGCTGGGAGCGTCGTCTCCTCGTTCAGGCAGGGGATCTGGATGAACAGTCGCACGTCGTCCTCTCGCTGGCCGTCTCGCAGCTGTCCATTATCCCCGATCGGCCCGGCCGAGTTCGCGCTGTGGAGGCGAGCAGGCATAATCGAGGGTGCGCTCGGTCGGCCCCGGTGCAACCGAGATGCGAGACCCAGGACGCCCATGACTGCTCAACCGGACACGGCACCGGACGCCCCCTCGCGTCCCACCGTCCCGGTCGCGGCGCTCCGCGTGCTCGGCATCGTGGCGTGGGCGTCCCTGATCGCCTTCGTGGTCCTGTCGATCGGTCTGCCGCTCATCGGGGTCGGTACCTTCATGGGGACCGACATCCTGTACCGCTTCGCGCCGTGGGCCTCCGCCGGCGGTTCGACCGAGGTGGGCACCAACGCGATGATCGGCGACACGATCGACTCGGGCGTTCCGCAGATGTGGACGATCGTCGAGGCCGCGCGCCACGGCTTCTTCGCCGAGTGGCTGCCGTATCAGGCCGGCGGCTCGGAGCTCGGCGGACTCCCGAACTCCGGTCTGTACTCGCCGATCTCCTTCGGGTGGTGGTTCCTGCCGGTCGCCGTCGCCCCCGGGTTCACGAAGCTGGTCGAGATGATCGTCGTGACCCTCGGCTGTTCGCTGTTCCTGCGACGGCTCGGTGTGCCCCACCAGGCGTGGCCGATCGCGAGCGTCGTCTTCCTCGCCTCGGGGTTCATGATCTCGTGGACGAACTGGCCGCAGACCAGGGTCGCGGCGTTCATCCCGCTCCTGTTCTGGGCGCTCGACCGCGCGGCCGTCCGCCGGCGCCTCCTCGACATCGTGCCGGTGGGGCTGGTGCTCGCGGGCATGCTCCTCGGCGGGTTCCCGGCCATCGTCGGGTACGCCCTCTACGGCGGCGCCGCCTACGTCCTGGTGCGCGCGATCGTCGTCCACCGCCGGTTCTGGAAGGTCATCACCGCGGGCCTCGTCAGTGCCGCCGGCGTCGTCCTCGGGTTCCTGCTCTCGGCGTGGACGCTGCTGCCGTTCGCCCTGAACGCGGTGGCCGTCCTCGACTTCAGTGGCCGGCGGCAGGGGCCCGAGAACCACCTGAGCATCGACGACCTCCTCTCGGCCTTCGTCCCGAGTCTCGTCGGCGAGGTGAGCTCCGGTGACACCTGGGGGAACAGCTCGCCCGTCGAGCGTCTGTCCTACGTCGGTGCGACGGCAGTGGTCCTCGCCGTCGTGGCGCTCCTCCTCCAGCGGCGGCGGGGCGGTCGTCGCGACATGAGCCTGTTCCTCGCGGTCGCGCTGATCCTGTCCGGAGTGCTGGTGTACCTCGGCGGGCCGGTCCTCGGCACCGCACAACAGCTCCCCATCTTCGACAGCAACCGGATCGGACGGTTGCGCGTCATGCTGGGGTTCTTCGTCGCCATCCTCGCGGGCGTCGGGTTCGGGCGGCTGCTGGAGCGCGGCGACACGGCGCCGGTGTCACCGCCCACGACATCGCGTCGACCGCTCGGCCGTTGGCTCTGGGGCCTCGCGACGCTCGGCTCGGGGATCGCCGCTGCGACGCTCCTCGCCGTCGCGCTCCAGCGCGCCGTGGTGTCCGCGCCGGAACGGTTCACCGCCCTCCTCGAGACGCAGGTGCTGTGGACGGTGGTCCTGCTCGCCGTCGCCGCGGCGCTCGTCGTCGTCGTGCTCGCGACCAGGCGTGGTGGCATCCGCATCGTCGCGCTCTGCTTCGTGCCGCTGCTCGTGGCCGCACCGGCCGTCTTGGTGGCCGACACCTGGTGGCCGAAGTCGGACACCGCGAGTGTGTACCCCGACACCCCGACCACGAGGTTCCTCCAGCAGCATCTCGGCGAGTCGCGGTACGCGTCGGTCGACCACGCCATGCTCACCGGGACGAACTCGATGTACCGGGTCCGCTCGCTCGGTGGACACACGTTCCAGACCGTCGAGTGGAAGTCCCTCCTCCTGCGCCTGGACACGGAGTCGCTCGCCTCGGCGACGTATTCGACGCTCAACTACCCGAGTCTGGTCTCGTCGATCGAGTCCCCGATCCTGGACCGGCTCGCGGTGAAGTACGTCGTGATGGAGCCGAACCTCCCGGTCCCAGGCCGGTACGAGGACACTCCGGCCTCGGAGGAGGCCGTCCCGATCGGTGACGGCGAGATCGCCGTCTCGACCGTGCGGACCGGACCGGTGCGCAGCCTGTCCTTCCCGATGCTGGAGCCGGTCCTCGGCGCCGAGGGCGGCACCACCCTCGAGGTCACCCTCGTCGACCCGGTGACGGAGCAGGTCCTGGCCTCGACCTCCACGTGGTACCGCACCATCGAGGGTCAGCGGAGTGTGGCGATCGACGGGAGTGGCATCGCCCCCGACGCGTCCTGGCGGGCGGAGATCTCCATCGACCACGGACAGGGGAGGATCGCGTCCGACGCACTGGAACCCGAGGCCGCCGCCGTGTCGCTCAACCGTCCGATGGAGGACGGCCTCACGGTCGCGCACACCGGCGACGCGACCGTCGTCGAGCGGGCGACCGCCCTCGACCGCGTGCGCTGGGCGTCGGACGGCCTCGTCGAGCGCGACCCCTCGCGCCGGGTGTCCCTCATGGAGGATCCCGTCCTGCCGTCCACGACCGTCCTGCTGGAGGATCCCGACGACCTCATCGGTGTCGACCCGACGGCGACCACCGCGGACAGTGCGCCGACGACGGCGTCCAACGCCGACGTCGAGGTGCGCGACCAGGGATGGGACCTGAACCGGACCGTGGTCGACGTCGACGCCGACGACGCCGGATGGGTCGTCTTCGCCGACTCGCTCCGACGCCCCGGTTGGTCGGTCACGGTCGACGGGGTCGCCAGTCCGCTGGTCGACGCGGAGCAGGCGGGAGCCGCGGTCCGGGTCGAGGCCGGCGAGCACCGGGTCGAACTCGCCTACCGTACGCCCGGGCTCGACCAGGGCATCACCGCGACCCGCGTCGGCGTCGGGCTCTCGGTGCTCATCATCGTCGGGTCCCTGGTGACACGGTGGGGTCGGCGCGCACGAACCACCGCCGCGACTGACGAACCGGAGCCCGCGAGCACGCAGTAGCTCGGCGGGCACCGAGCAGCGGGTCTCAGCCCTGGTGCGGGTAGGTCGCCTCGTAGGCGGCGATCACCGGATCGGCCGGGCCGACGAGCTCGAGGTTCCCCTTGTTGATCCAGGCGGCGTGGTCGCACATCTGCTTGACGGTGCCCATCGAGTGGCTGACGAGGATCACAGTCTTGCCGGCGGCCTTGAAGTCCTCGAACTTCTGGAAGCACTTCTGCTGGAATTCGGCGTCACCGACGGCGAGGACCTCGTCGACGACCAGGATGTCGGGGTCGACGTTGATGGCGACCGAGAAGCCGAGACGGACATACATGCCGGAGGAGTAGTTCTTCACCGGCTGGTCGATGAACTGCTCGACGCCGGAGAAGGAGACGATGTCGTCGAACTTGCGCTGGATCTCCTTGCGGCTCATCCCGAGGATCGATCCGTTGAGGAAGACGTTCTCCCGGCCGGACAGCTCGGGGTGGAACCCTGAGCCGACCTCGAGCAGGGCGGCGACCTTGCCGTTCGCGCTGATGTTCCCGTGTTCCGGGTACAGGATCTTCGCGAGGCACTTCAGCAGGGTCGACTTGCCGGAACCGTTGCTGCCGATGAGCCCGAAGGTGGAGCCGACGGGGACGTCGAAGGTGATGTCGCGGAGCGCCCAGAAGTCCTCGTGCACCGAGATCTTGCGGCGCATGATGGCGGACTTCAGGCTCTGGTTCCGCTCGTGGTACAGGCGGAACTTCTTGCTGACGGAGTCGACGTGGACGGCGGTTTCGGTCATAGGATCTCGGCCAGTCTTTTCTCTTTACGGGTGAACATGAGGAAGCCGCCGACGAGTGCGACGAGCGCCCAGGCGACGCAGGCGAGGGCGTCTGCGGGGTCGGGCCAGCGCTGGTCGTACATGAGGTTCCGGAACACCGAGACGAAGTGGAACATCGGGTTGGACTCGTAGATGTTCATCACCGTGATGTCCGTCCCGAGGAGGCCGCCGAGCTTGTCGGACTGGACCTCGACGAGCGACGGCGGGTAGATGATCGGGGTCAGGTACATCCAGATCTGCAGGAGGATCGAGACGAGGTGCTGGGTGTCGCGGAAGTAGACGTTCGCGATCGCGAGGATGAGCCCGACACCGGTCGCGAAGGCGGCGAGGACCACCATGAACACGGCGACCAGGGGGAGCCACAGGATGACGCCCCACCCGCCGACCGCGCACAGCACGATCACGAGGACGCCCATCTCGAACAGCCAGTTGTAGCCCATGGTGAGCACGGAGGAGATCGGGAGGACGACGCGCGGGAAGTACACCTTCGTGATGAGGCTCGCGCCGCCGACGATGGAGTTCATGCTCGCGGACAGCGCGCCGGAGAAGAAGGACCAGGGGAGGAGGCCGCACAGGAGCCAGACGGCGAAGATGTGCAGACCGCTCGGGTCTCCGGGGTCCGGCTCGGCGCGCAGCAGGAAGTAGAAGACGAACGAGTACACCAGCATCGACGAGAGCGGGCTCACGAGCGACCACAGGCGACCGAGGATGGTCCGCTTGTACTGGCCGCGGATGTCTCGGAGAGTGAGATTCGCCAGGAGTTCCCTGGCGGATGCCAGATCCCTGAGATACTGCATGGAGCCTCGATTTGGGGTTCGGGTGACACGGGTGCGCAACCCGGACAATATACCGTAGCCATCCTGTGAGCCCGGGACCGGCGCGGCCTGCGCGGCCCGTCATACGGTCTGCGACGTGGCCTAGGGTTGATCGCGGATACGAGGACCCGTTCGGCTTTCGGCGGTCCGAGGTCGACGAGAGGAACGGTTCGATGATGAGAGGTGCTTCGGCGCTCGGGCTCGGTGACATCACGACTGAGACCCCGGTCTCCTGGGTGGGCAAGGCCTCGTACTGGTCGCCCACGCACGTCGTCCCGTCGGCCTGGCACGAGCACGCTCCCTTCGCCTTCTGGCTCGTGGACGCGCTTCGTCCGTCGACCTTCGTCGAGCTCGGCTCCCACAACGGCTTCTCCTACTTCGCCGTCTGCGAGGCCGTGCAGCGTCTCGGGCTCGACACGAGCTGCTCGGCGATCGACAGCTGGGAGGGCGACGAGCACGCCGGGTTCTACGGCGACGACGTCTATCGGTCGGTCACCGAGATCAACGAGGCCTCGTACAGCGGCTTCTCGCGACTCATCCGCTCCTACTTCAGCGACGCCGTCGACCAGTTCGAGGACGGGTCGATCGAACTGCTGCACATCGACGGACGGCACCGGTACGAGGACGCCGTCGAGGACTTCGAGACCTACCGACCGAAGCTCGCGGCCACGGCGGTCGTCATCTTCCACGACACCTTCGAGTTCGAGCGCGGCTTCGGTGTCCACCGACTGTGGGCCGAACTGTGCGAGCGGTACCCGGACTCGACGTTCCAGTTCGAGCACGGGCACGGCCTGGGCGTGCTCGGCCTGGGCGACCTCCCGCAGCCGCTGGTCGACTTCTTCGCCGCCGGACGGGCCGACCCTGATGCGGTGCGCGCCGACTACGCACGCCTTGGCGCGGTCGTCACGGCACGGGCGGGCCTCATGCAGGAGCGGTCGGACGCCCTGGCGGCGGTCGAGCGACAGGAGGCCGAGCTCGGTGCCGTGCGGTTGCACGCGACCCAGCTCGAGATCGAGTTGCAGCGAGCTCGCGACCGCTTCACCGAGGTGACCGACAGCACGGTGTGGCGGGCGACGAGCCCGCTCCGTCGGCTCGTCGACCGCGCCCGACGCCGCTGAACGACCGCCACTGGGCCGGGATCGGGCCGATGTTAGACTCGTCGGGTTAACCCGCCCGACGGAATCGAACGAGGGAATGACCATGACGACGAAACGCCCGACGGCGGCCGAACTGGCAGGCGAGGAACGAGTGCTCGCACTCGTCGACCGGGTGATCGGGCTCGAGGCCGAACTCGCCCGAGCATCGATCTACTTCTCGCCGACGAAGGACGACTTCGACGTCCTCGAGCGCGAGATGCAGGGGCTGCGTCAGCAGCTCGCCGCGGTCCACTCGACGCGCACCTGGAAGGCGGGCCGCGCCGTGCTGGCACCGCTCCGCGTGCTGAAGCGCGGACGCGCCTGACCCGATGGCCATCCCCTCCGCTTCCGGGACGACCGGTGCTCCGCTCGTCTCCTTCCTCGCCATCCGTCCCGACGGTGCGCGCGTCCAGGACCTGCTCGCCTCGTTGACCGGTCAGACCGACTGGGAACTCGTGCTCGTGGCTCCTGTCGGGACCGTCCCCGATCACCGGTCGATCGTCCGTGCCGACGCTGCGGCGTCCGCGCCGGTCAGCCGGCTGATCGAGACCGGGGTCGCCTCTGCTAGCGGCCGCTTCGTGTCCGTGCTGCCGGACGTCGGCGTGCCGGACGAGAAGACGATCCAGACCCTCGTCGACTGGCTCGCGCTCGCACCCGACGCCGCGGTGGTCTACTCCGACGAGTCCGCCGTCCGTCCCGACGGCGGGATCGAGGTGGTCTCCAAGCAGGGGCCGGCACCGGAGCGGTTGCGCTGCCAGTTCTACTACGGCGACCTGCTGCTGTTCCGCCGCGACACCCTCGCCGAGATCGGCGGGCTGTCCCACGACGTGGACGGCGTCGAGCTCTACGACGCCGCGCTGCGGTGCGTCCAGGCCGGTGCCGTCACGCTCCACGTGCCACGCGTGCTGTTCCACGCACCGTCGCGCCGCGACATCGGCGCGTTCGCGGAAGCGCAGCTCGGTCACGTCCGGGCGGTCCTCGAGCGTCACCTCGCCGCCACCGGCGGTGGAGAGGTGCGGGCGGTCGCCGCGGACGGCGTCCACACCACCGTGCGTCCCCTCCACGGCGAGCCACTCGTGTCCGTCGTCATCCCCACCCAGGCGCGCTACAGCGCGCCGCTGCTGGCCGGCGACGAACCCCACAGCTACCTCCTGCACGCCCTTCGCGGCCTCGTGGAACGGACGACGTACCAGAACCTCGAGGTCGTCCTCGTCGTCGACACCGACCCCGAGCCCGCCGTCATCGACGAGGCCCGCGCACTGCTCGGCGACCGCCTCGTCGTCGTCGACTTCGACCTGCCGTTCAACTTCGCGGCCAAGGCGAACCGCGGCGTGCTGAGCGCCGTCGGCGAGTACGTCCTCATGCTGAACGACGACGTCGAGGTCATCACCCCCGACTGGATCGAGTCCCTGCTGCGCCTCGCGCAGCTCCCGGGCGCAGGCATGGCCGGCTGCATGCTCTACTACGAGGACGACACCATCCAGCACGGTGGGCACCACTACTGGATGGGTAGCCCGACGCATATCGGCCTGCAGGTCCCGCGCGGGTCGGCCGGATCGCAGCACGCGTTCCAGGTCGAGCGCGAGGTCGGTGGCGTGACCGCCGCCTGCTCCCTGTTCCCGCGATCCGTGTATCTCGAGGTCGGCGGCATGACCACGTTGCTGCCCGGCGCGTTCAACGACGTCGACTTCTGCCTCAAGGTGGCGGAGCTCGGGTACCAGGCCTACTGGACGCCACGAGCCGAGCTGTACCACTTCGAGTCGAAGACCCGCGATGCCCGCGTCCGCGCCTACGAGCTCGAGACCCTCGGACGGCGTTGGCGCCACCGACTCCACCAGCCGCAATACTGGCCATTCCCGGAATAGAGGTCGGTCCGCCGATATGAGATCAGTCATCACCACCTTCAGGAACGCCCTGTCCGTCCTGAAGCACGAAGGTCCCCGCTTCTTCTGGAAGCGCGTCGAACTGAACATCAAGTCGAGGTTCGCGGGGAAGAAGCTCATCCTCCCGGTCAAGCTCGAGGACGCTCTCGCCGTCGACTGGACCGAGCCCGGCCCGCAGCTGTCGGACCCGGTCGTCGTCCGCGACCGGAAGTCGCACATCGCCTGGGTGATGTCGCCGCCGAGCGCGACGAGCGGTGGTCACCAGAACCTGTTCCGCTTCATCGACTACGCCGAGCGCGCCGGACACACGTGCAGCGTGTACATCTACAACAGCCTCGGTGTGATCGTCAAGGAATCCGACCTCAAGCAGCTGCTCCGCGAGTCGCCGGCGTACCCCAATGTGCGGGCTCGGGTGCACAACCTCGACGAGCGCGGGGTGGCCGACGACGTCGACGCCATCTTCGCGACGGGTTGGGAGACCGCCTACCCGGTGTTCCGCGACCGCTCGCGGGCCCGTCGCTTCTACTTCGTCCAGGACTTCGAACCGGCCTTCTACCCGTCCGGTTCGGAGGCCATCCTGGCCGAGAACACCTACCACTTCGGCTTCCACGGCATCACCGCCGGTGGCTGGCTCTCGAAGAAGCTGCACGACGAGTACGGCATGCCCACCGATCACTTCGACTTCTCGGTGGACCGGACGCACTACAGCCTGACGAACCGCGCACCGCGGAAGGAGATCTTCTTCTACGCCCGCCCGGTCACCCCGCGCCGTGCGTTCGAACTGGGAGTCATCGCCCTCGGCGAGTTCGCCAGGCAGCGACCGGACTACACGATCAACATGGCCGGCTGGGACGTCTCGGACTGGGACATCCCGTTCGAGTACAAGAACCTCTCCGGGCTGTCGATCTCCGAGCTGAACCCGATCTACAACCGCTGCGCCGCCGGGCTCGTCCTCTCCCTCTCCAACATGTCGCTGCTCCCGCTCGAACTCATCGCGAGTGGCGTGGCGCCGGTGGTGAACGACGCGCCGAACAACCGGCTCGTCTCGGACAACCCCTTCATCGAGTACGTGCAGCCCGCACCCGGTGCGATCGCCAAGCGCCTCGTCGAGGTGGTCTCGCGGCAGGACGCCGTCGAACGCTCGATCGCGATGGCCGACTCCCTGGAGCACACGAGCTGGGACGACAGCGGACGACAGTTCGTCGAGGCGTTCGAACGGGCGATGCGTGGCTGACGCCCTCGTCATCGGTGCGAACGGGTTCATCGGTTCGCACCTGGTCGACGCACTCAAGGCCGACGGACACCGGGTCCGTGCGTTCGACCGGTTCAGCTCACGCGAGCCCAGTTTCGACACCGACGGCGTGGAGATCGTCCGCGGTGAGTTCCTCAGCCGGTCCGACCTCGACGCGGCGGTCGCCGGTATGGACCTCGTGTTCCACTTCCTGTCGACGACGACCCCGGCGACGGCGCAGAACGACCCGACGCTCGACATCCGGACGAACGTCGCCCAGACGGTCGAGATGCTCGAGAGCTGTGCCGCGGCCGGCGTCGGTCACTTCTACTTCGCCTCCACGGGCGGAGCGATCTACGGGGCCCAGGACCGAGCCGAGTACGTCGAGACCGACCCGACGCTGCCGGTGTCGCCGTACGCCATCGGCAAACTGACGATCGAGAACTACCTGCGCTACTTCCAGGCGGTCCGCGGCCTCCGCTCGACGGCGCTCCGCATCTCGAACCCGTACGGCACGCGGCAGCACCACAACAAGAAGCAGGGCCTCATCCCGATCGCGCTGCGACAGATCGCCGTCGGGGAGCCCGTCGTCCGGTTCGGGGACGGCTCGATGGTCCGCGACTACATCTTCGTGAACGATGTCGTCCGCATGATCACGCGTATGGTCGGCCGCCGGCACGAGCACGAGGTCTACAACCTCGGGAGCGGACGCGGGCTGACGGTCAGCGAGGTGCTGGCCTCCCTCCGTCGGGTGACGGGGGTGGATTTCGAAGAACAGGTACGCCCGGTGCCCGTGACCTTCGTCGATCGTGTGGTCCTCGACATCGGGCGGTACGCGGCCGAATTCGGGCGTCCCGGCTTCGAATCCCTCGACGACGGCGTCCGGGCGACCTGGAACGGCATCCTCGAGGAGCGCGACGCCGCGCGATGACGGACGCGCCGATCTGGTAACGATTGTCCGAGACCGGCCGCTGGGCCCGCTACCCTGATTCGGGGTACAACCACCCGCTGAGAGGACACAGGTCAATGAGCGACCGTACGAGGCCGACCTGGCAATACGTCGGGATACTCCTGATCGTCTCATCCGCGCTCGTCGGATGCACGGGACCCACCACGGGGACGTCGTCACCGTCGCCCACGACCTCGACCCTGGCACCCGGCAACGAGTCCACCGCCAAGGGCGAGGACCCGACGCCCATCCCCCCGGAGGCCGTCCTCGTGTTCGCCACCGTCGACGCCGACGGTGCGGCGGTGTCCGCGTCGGCCTACGTCGCCGGCGTCATCGAGAACGGCGGAACCTGCACGTTCACCTTCACCGCGGGGGACGCGGTCGTCACCGCTGAAGCCGAAGGACTCGCCGATCGCGCGACCACCAGCTGCGGCACCGTCCAGGTGCCCATCGACCAGTTCACCTCCGGTCCGTGGAGCGCCTCGGTCAGCTACACCTCAGCCACCATCTCGGAGCTCGCCTCCGCCAGCTCCCCATTGGAGATCCCATGAGACGTCGATTCCCAGCCGTCATGATCGCGGTCATCGCGCTCCTGGCGGGGCTGTTCACGGTGATCCCCACCGCCGGACCGGCGAGCGCGGCCGACGCCCGGAACTTCAACCCCGGCAACATCATCTCCGACGGGCTGTTCTACGACGGTGCGTCGATGTCCGCGGGGGAGGTGCAGTCGTTCCTGAACAGCGCCGTCCCGACGTGTCGTTCCGGGTACACCTGCCTGAAGGACTACCGACAGGCCACGCCGACGCGGGCTGCCGTCAGCGGACGCTGTGCCGCGTACATCGGTGCTGCGAACGAATCGGCGGCGCAGATCATCGCCAAGGTCGGTCAGGCCTGCGGGTTCAGCCAGAAGGCCATGATCGTCCTGCTCGAGAAGGAGCAGGGGATCATCACGGACGACTGGCCCAGTGCGCGCCAGTACCGGAGCGCGACCGGGTACGGGTGCCCGGACACCGCCGACTGCGACTCGACCTACTACGGCTTCTTCAACCAGGTCTACGCCGCGGCCCTCCAATTCAAGAACTACCAGGCCAACCCCACCCGGTGGAACCACGTCCCCGGCCGGGTGAACACCGTGCGGTTCAACCCCAACGCCGCGTGCGGCAGCAGCCAGGTCTACATCCAGAACGCGGCGACCGCCGGACTGTACAACTACACGCCGTACCAGCCCAACGCCTCCGCTCTCGCGAACCTGTACGGGACCGGCGACGGATGCGGCGCCTACGGCAACCGCAACTTCTGGCGGATGTATTCGGACTGGTTCGGATCGCCGACCGACGTCCCGAACCCCATCGGTTCCGTCGACCAGTTCACGGCGTCGGTCGGTGCGAAGTCGGCCACGCTGTCGGTCCGCGGCTGGACGCTCGACTCGAACCGGTCGTCCAGCTCGATCGAGGCGCACGTGTACGTGACCTACCCTGACGGCAGCGTCAAGGGCACCCCGTTGGTCGCGAGTCAGTCGCGGCCTGATGTCGGTGGCGCCTACCCGGGTGCCGGCAACGCGCACGGCTTCTCGACCAACATCGAGGTCACCCAGGGCGGCACCTATCAGGCCTGTGTCTACGGCATCGGGCTGTCGGGCAACAACCGTCTCCTGCAGTGCCAGACGACGGTGGTCTCGCAGAACCCGCCGCTGGGCAAGGTGGACGAGTTCGTCACGACCGGGTCCGGAAGCTCGACCGCGATCAAGGTCCGCGGTTGGGCGCTCGATCCCGACGCCTCATCGGTCTCCTCGCAGGTCCACGTGTACGTGACGCAGCCGGGCGGCAAGGTCGTGGGGACGTCCCTCGTGGCGAACAAGCCCCGTCCGGACATCGGGGCCACCTTCCCGGGTGCCGGTGCCAACCACGGATTCGAGTTGTCGATCCCGGTCACGACGCCCGGCGTCTACCAGGTGTGCTCCTACGCCATTCCGTCGTACTGGAAGAACATCGGTGCGAACCGCCTGCTCGAATGCCAGTCGGCGAACTACGTGAAGGCGTTCCCGAACGGCCAGGTCGATGCGATCGTCGCCGATCAGACGCCGACGGCTCCGGCCATCTCCGTGAGCGGATGGACCTACGACGCCGGCTCGCCCGCCGCATCCATCGGCGCACACGTCTACATCACGGATCCGAGCGGGGTGACCACGGGGTACTCGCGGAAGGCGGACAAGGCTCGCGACGACGTGAACCGCGCCTTCGGCATCTCGGGTGCGCACGGCTTCCGGGAGTCGTTCCCGGTCAAGGCGACGGGCACCTACACGGTCTGCGTCTACGGGATCGCCGTCTCGCCCCTGAGCGTCGGACTGAACACGCCGTTCCCCTGCCAGACGGTGACCTTCGGGACCACGCCACCGACCGGGGCGTTCGACTCGGCCACGGTGACCCCGACGACTGACGGCAAGGCGACGCTCTCCGTGTCGGGCTGGGCGGTGGACCGTGACCTCGCGGGCACGCCGATCCAGGTCCACTTCTACGTGACGCGGCCTGACGCGACGGTCAAGGGCTTCCCCTTCGTCGCCGACGAGACGCGCAACGACGTCGCGCGTGCCTACCCCTGGGCCGGTGCCAACCACGGCTTCGCCGAACAGATCACGCTCGACCAGAAGGGCACCTACCAGGTGTGTGCGATCGCCATCGGCACGGCATGGTCCAACGTCGGGGCGAACACCTCACTGGGCTGCAAGACCGTATCCTACTGAGAGCGAGTGCGCGGCCTCGCCGCCGCGAGATGATCGCGGTGGCGAGGCCGTCGTGCTGCTGACGCGCCGGATCCGCCTGCCAGGGGCCCGGTGCGGGATCCACGACCTGGCACATCGAGGGGGAGGCTGTCCGTGCAGACCGACACGCAGGGGGGATCGGGCGGCGCAACGCGGCTGTTCCGTCGTCGCGACACCCGGTTCTGGGAGCGCGCCGTCGCCGTCCTCCTCATGGTCGCGAGCGCGGTGCTCGTCGGCGTCCACGTCCCGAAGCACATCGCGGTCTCGCCGATCGACGAGTACATGTACATCGACTACGTGGCCAAGGTGTCCTCACAGGGTGTCGTCCGGACCGGTGAGGGGGTCAGCGAGTTCGCCCGCGCCTATCTCGCCTGTCACAACGTCCGGAACGTCGGCGGCTGGCCCGAGACGCACTGCAATCCGCAGAGCATCGCCGACCCGAACGGGTTCCCCAACCGCGGCATCACGAGCGCGGACATCTACACTCCGGCCTATTTCGCCATCACCAGGGTGCTCGCGCAGCCGTTCGTGATGGCGGGGGTGGACCTGGTGAGCGCGGCACGGCTCACCGGGATGTTCTGGTTGGCCCTCGCGGCCGTGGCGCTGTTCTTCGCGCTCCGCCGGCTCCTGATCCCGATGATGTTGAGCGCCTCGCTGTCGCTCCTCATGGTGGGCTCCTCCGCGGCGTTCTGGTCCAACACCTTCATCAGCACCGATGCGCCGGCCATGGCGGCGGGTGCCGTCGCCCTGCTGCTGGCGCTCCGTGCCTCGGAGCATCGGAGCGCGGTCTGGTGGCTCGCCGGGGTCACCGTCGTCGCCGCGCTGTTGAAGCTGCAGCTCCTGCTGCCGTTCGCGGCCGTCGCCGTGTTCTTCATGTTGCAGCGCCTGAGCGCCGTGCGCGGCCGTCCGCGACCCCTGGCCACCTTCTTCAAAGACCGTCTGGTGCTCATCACCGTCGGCGGTGTCCTCGCGGCTGTCGTCGCGCAGCTCGCCTGGATGGTCGTCCGATCCGCGATCGCGGTCGGGGACGCCGGGGCTCTCGTCGCGTCGGCGAGCTTCACGCCCTCGGCCCTGGCTGACGAACTGTTCCGCTTCATCCCGGCCCTCGCCGAGGGCGCGCTCGACCCGGCCTCCACCGGGGGAGGGGCGATCATCCCGGTCGGGGTGCTGACGCTCCTGGTCTCCGGTGGGTTGATCGGCCTCTGGGGCTCGTCGCGGGGGCTCTCGATGGAGAGCAACCTCGCCGCGTCGACCATCCTCGTCGCGACGGTATCCGCACCGGTCCTCGCCGTGGTGTCAGCGGTGCTGACCGGCCAGTACATCGCGCTCGTGCCGCGCTACGGCCTGTCGCTCCTGCCGTTCGCGCTCGCCTGTGCCGGGCTGTTGTTCGCGGAGCGTCGTGCGCTCCGGATCCCGTTCCTGGTGGTCGCCGTCCTCTGCTACTGCCTGGTCCTCACGATCCCACAGTGACCCGCCTCGCCGGGCGTGGACGATCAGCGGGGTGGGTCGAGGCGTGACGGCCGGGCGAGGCCGCGTCGCGCGCGATCGAGACCGTCGAGCCGTTCGATCTCCGCCGTCTCCTGCCGTTCGGCGGGGGTGACGAGGAGGTCGTCGCGGGAGATGTCCGCCCCGGCGGAGCGGATGAACAGCCGCCGCAGGACCAGCACGGTGAGCGCGGACCCGATCGCGTAGATGAGGGCGAGCGACTTCCACCCGAACGGTGGCTCCCACCCGTCGTTGAAGAACATCTCCGACAGGCTGCCGTTCGCGCCGACGATGTAGCGCCGAAGCACCATCACGAACGCCAACAGGTGCCCGATGAAGAGGAAGGCGTATCCGCCGGTCACGAAGTGACGGACGCGTCCGTCCGCCCCGAGGCCGGCGTCGTCGAGGGCGAGGCCGGCCACGATGAGCAGGCAGAGCAGCATCGCGAGCGTGTACCGGCCCTGCCAGATGAACCCGTACTGGGCGTAGACGCCCAGCTGGGTCAGACCGGGGATGAGCACGGTCACCGCGAGGAGGACCCACAGGGCCCACTTCGTGCTGCGTCGTCCCCAGAGGAAGGCGACCGCGAGGATGAGGACGATCCCCGTCGTCCAGGCGGCCAGGGTGAGCGACGGTGAGCTCGTGTCGACCCACCCGAAGAAGCCGATCATCCCGAACATGAAGTCGAACGTCTGCAGTTCGGTGAAGAAGAACACGAACGCCAGGCTGACGGGGCTCACGGCGCTGGCCGGTGACGGTGCAGCGAGCGTCGGCGGGGTGAGGTACCAGAGGACCGTCACGCCGCCGACGAGGGCGATGGCCACGATGAGCACCCAGGCGGTCGGAGACCGGAGGACCCGGAGCACCTGTTCGCGCCGACCGAGCAGCAGGGCGACCACGGCGATCACCAACAGCCAGAGCAGGGAGATGCTCCGCGTCGTCAGGAGTGCCGAGGCGGCGACCAGGGCGAGTCCCGCCTGCTCCACCAGTCGACGCCCACGCAGCGATCCCCGGAAGGTGGCGAGTAGCGTGGCGAAGAGGGCGCCGGCCGACGCCACCTCGAGACCGTTCGGATTGATCGATCCGGCGAGGTACACGACCATCGGCGTGATACCGACGACCGCGCCGACGACCGCCCACCGGAAGCGGGGGAGCAGGGTCAGCTGCATGAACATGACGGCGAGCGAGGCCGCACAGAGCAGGGCGCTCACCATCCGCATGCCGTAGAACGCGGCGTCGCCGTCGAGGAACAGCGACGGCCACCCCACGAGGGCGTAGAAGGCGGGACTGTTGAGGCCGGCGGACGACCCGGTCTGCACGAGGGTCTGATCGGTGTCCCGGAGCGGGGTCTGGCAGTCCGCGGTCACCTCGGCGTCGAACGCGAAGCACAGGAGGTCGTGGGCGTTGGCGATGTTCTCGGGCACCGTCGCAGCGGTGAGGGTCGGGTTCTTCGACCACGGGACGGCGACGACCTCGCCCCTGGCGACCGCGGCGGCGCGGATGGCGTGCGAGGGCTCGTCCGGAACCGAGCCGATGGGGGAGGCCAGAGCCCACAGCGCCATCGGCAGCAGGAGGGCGACGAAGGCGACGAGGAAGGTCAGCCAGCGCCGACGTTGCCACGAGGTCTCGGTCGACTCGAGATCGGTCGGGGCCTGGAAGGTCGGGGCCATTGCGGTCGTTCCTATCGGTGGCGTGTGAGCATGCTGCGACTCATCGGGCCGAGTCGAGACCGCTCGCAATCCTACCGGGGGCGCCGCCCGGACCTGCTGACGACGGGCCGTCGTTCGCCGCAGCAGGAGGGCGGCCGGGGTATTCTGGCCTGCAGGCCGCGGATCGTGCGCCCGCGCCCGCCCGGGCGGCTCCGACCGAATGGATGGCATGACTTCGACGACGAACGTCCCGTTCGATCAGCCGGGGCGCCGCAGCGACCGCCGTGGCTTCCTGCGCGGCGGCCGCGTCTCCCTCTCGGAAGGGCTGAACGGGCATCGGAACGCCCTGGGCGTCCTCCGCCTGATCCTCGCGTCGATGGTCATCTTCTCCCACGCGTTCCCCACCGGCGGATGGGGAGAGGACCCGTCGAAGGGCTGGACCAACGGGCAGGAGACCATCGGCGGGTTCGCGGTCATCGGCTTCTTCGCGATCAGCGGCTACCTCATCGCGAAGAGCGGTGCCTCGGCGGACATCCTGCAGTTCCTCTGGCGTCGGGCCCTGCGGATCTTCCCCGCGTTCTGGGCGGTCCTCTGCGTCGGCGCCCTGATCGTCGGACCCATCGCGTGGCGGATGTCCGGCAACGGCCTCCGCGACTACATCGGCTCGGGTCCGATCATGTACATCTTCCAGAACGCCGATCTCAGCATCCGCCAGTGGGGCGTGTACGACGTCTTCCAGACGACGACCCCCTACGGCCGGACGGTCGGATACAGCGTCTTCAACGGGTCGCTGTGGACGCTCGCGCTCGAATGGGGCTGCTACCTGCTCGTCGCCGCGCTCCTCGTCCTCGGCGTGCTCCGACACCGGAGGTGGGTCGTGCCGGCGCTCGCCGCTGCGTTCTGGGTCCTGTCGATCGTCAACAGCCTGGCACCGCAGCTCGTCGGGATCGTCGCCCCCGCGCTCGCGGATCCGAACAAGATCAAGCTGACGCTCGTGTTCCTCATCGGGGCGTCGCTCGCCGTCTACTCCAAGCGGATACCCCTCAACGACCTGCTCGGCGTCGCCGCCGGCGTCTTGGTCGTCGTGACGCTGCTGACGGTCGGTTGGGTCCAGATCGGGTATCCCGCGTTCGCCTACTTCGTCCTCTGGCTCGCTGCTCGACTCCCGAAGCGGGTGCAGTGGATCGGCGCCAAGAACGACTACTCCTACGGGATGTACGTCTACGGCTTCCTCGTGCAGCAGTTCACGGCGTTCCTCGGGTGGAACACGCTCGGGTACTGGCCGTGGGTCGGCCTCACCATCCTCGTCACCGCCGGATGCGCCTGGTTGAGCTGGCACGGGATCGAGAAGCGGGCCATGGCCCTGAAGGACTGGGGTCCCGGTCGGGGGATCGGTTGGCTCGCCCCACGAGGCGGGTCGGCGGCCGTCGAGCCCGACCCGGGTCGTCCAGTACCATCGAATGTCGAATCGCCTACAGCTAAGGACACCACGTCGTGACTGCTTCAACCCTCGGAACCGTCCTGGTGACGGGAGGCGCCGGCTTCATCGGCTGCGCGCTCTCGCACAAGCTGGCTGCGGCCGCCGACCGCTGGGTCGTCATCGACAAGCTCCACCCGCAGGTCCACCCGAGCGCCGAGCGCCCGGCCGACCTCCACGAGGCGGCGGAGCTCGTCGTCGGCGACGTCACCGACGCCGCCGCCTGGGACGCGCTGCTCGCGGACGTCGCCCCCGACGTGATCGTGCACCTCGCCGCCGAGACCGGCACGGCGCAGTCGCTCCACGCGGCCACGAGCCACGCCCACGCGAACGTCGTCGGAACCACCGAGATGCTCGACGCCCTCGGGCGTGCCGGGCAGGTGCCGGCCCACTTCGTCCTGTCCTCCAGCCGCGCCGTGTACGGCGAAGGCCAGTGGCAGCGGGCGGACGGCACGGTCTTCGAGCCCGGCCAGCGGACGCACGCGCAGTTCGAGCGTGGCGAGTGGGACTTCCCTGAGGCGTCCCCGCTGCCCAGCCGCGCCGCGGTCACCATGCCGGCCCCGACGAGCGTCTACGGCGCGACCAAGCTCGCGCAGGAGCACATCCTCGCCGCGTGGACCGCCGCGCACGACGCGAAGCTCACCATCCTCCGGCTGCAGAACGTCTACGGTCCGGGGCAGTCGCTCATCAACTCCTACACGGGCATCGTGTCGTTGTTCTCACAGCTGGCGATGGACGGCGGCACGATCCAGGTGTACGAGGACGGCCGGATCGTCCGCGACTTCGTGTTCATCGACGACATCGCCGAGTCGTTCCGTGCGGTCATCACCGCTGGCCCCTCCGCCGACGTGTCCCGGTTCGACATCGGCTCCGGCGTCGGCACCACCATCCTCGAACTCGCGCAGGCGATCGCGGCGTACCACGGTGCACCGGCCCCGGTGGTCAACGGCATGTACCGCGACGGCGACGTCCGACACGCGGAGTGCAGCATCGAGGACTCGCTCGCGGGCCTCGACTGGGCTCCCGCGTGGGACGTCACGCGCGGTGTGGCCGCCCTCCAGGAGTGGATCGCCGCCGAGCGTGGCTCCGACGTCCGGGGATAACGGCTTGCCCGAGGAGGTCGTGCGACGACGACCGAACGGCGCCGTCCTGATCCTGCTGGCGACCGCGATCGGCGGCGGAGCGGGTTATGTCCTGCAGGTCCTGACCGGTGTCGCGCTCGGCACGGCGGCCTACGCCTCCTTCGCCGTCTTCTGGTCGGCGCTCTACCTGTTGGTGAGCGCGCTGTCCGGCGTGCAGCAGGAGGTCGCCCGCGCCGCGCACCCGCTCGATCCCGCCGCCGACACGGCCGGACGCCGTGCCCCGGTCGTCCGCGACTTCACCGTGATCGCCGCCGCGCTCGTCGCCGTGGTGCTGGCCGCGTCGGCCTGGATCTGGGTGGGGGCGGTCTTCCCGACGAACGGCTGGTCGCTCGTCCTCCCGCTCATCGTCGGCGTTTCGGCCTACCTCGTCGTGGCGGCCGTCTCCGGCGTCCTGTACGGACTGTCGTTCTGGGCCGCAGCGGCCGCCATGACCATCGTCGACGGCCTGCTGCGGTTCGGGATCGTCGGCCTCATGCTGCTCGTGACCTCCGACACCGCGGTGCTGGCCTGGGGCGTGGCCGCGCCGTTCGTCATCACCCCGGTCGTGGTCTGGATCGCGGTCCGGCGCGGGGTGGTGGGCCGCTTCGGGATCGACGTGGGGCCTCGGGAGCTCGGCTGGAACGTGCTCCGCACGGTGGTGGCGGCAGCCGCGACCGGGGTCATGGTCAGCGGCCTGCCGCTGATGATCCAGGCGACCGGAGACACGGTGTCCGCCGACGCGTTCGGGTCCCTCACCTATGCCATCACGCTCACCAGGGCGCCCGTCGTGATCGTGGTGCTGGCGTTGCAGAGCTACCTCGTCGTGGTCTTCCGGTCGCATGCCGCCGCCGTCCTCGGCTGGGTCGCCCGCATGTCGGCCCTGGTGGTGGTGGGGGCAGGTCTCCTCGCGCTGCTCGCGTGGTGGCTCGGGCCCTGGGCGCTGTCCGTCCTGTTCGGCCGACCGGACGTCCTCGGGGGCGGCACGATCGCGCTCCTCGTCGCCACGGCCGGGCTCGTCGGCGTCCTCTGCGTCACCGGAGCGGCGACCCTCTCACGCGCGCAGCACGGTGCCTTCGCCGGCGGGTGGATCGTCGCGGCGGTCGTGACCGTCGGGGTGCTCCTCCTCCCGCTCGGCCTGCACGAGCGCACGATCCTGGCGCTCACCATCGGACCCTCGGCCGGATTGCTGGTCCAGGGTGCTGCACTGCTCGGTCGCCGTCCGCGCGTCGTGCAGCCGGAGTCGCCGGCGCGTCCGCCGAGCTCGTGACCGGCTGACCGACCTCGAGTGGGATCAGGCCCGACCGTCGGTCGGTGCGTCGCCGTCGTGGAGCTCGGCGAGCCGCTGCTCCAGCGTCCGGATCCTGAGGTCCTGGAGGGCGCTCTCCTCGGCGAGCGTCCTGCTGCGGTTCTCGAGGGTGGTGAGCTCCGAGCTGTGCTGGATGCTCACGAGGAAGAGGATGAGGATGCTCACGAAGAAGACGAGGTTCGTCGGGATCTCCACGCCGATGACCCCGGCCGCCCAGACGAGCACCTGCGGGAACACGCCGATGATGAGTGCGAGGAGGCCGGCGATCAGCCACCAGATCGCGTGCCGCTCGCGGAGCTGTCGTCGTCGCAGCATCTCGATGACGAGACCGAGGGTGAAGAGCGCGGCGACGATGCCGAGGAGGTAGGTGCCGAGGGGGATCACGCGGTCACCACCCCGTCGTGCAGCGCGACGGGCGGTCGGATCAGGGCGAAGACGAGCGCGAGTCCGGCGCGGGCGAGATAGCGCGCGGCCTTGAACGGATTGTGCGACGGGGTTCCACCGGCTCGCGGGCGCATCGCGACCGGCACCTGTCGGATGACGCAGCCCGAGCGCGCGGCGATCACGAGGGACTCGATGGTGTCGCCGAGGTATTCGGCCGGGTAGTGCTCGGCGAAGAGCCGGACGGCGCGTGGTCCGGTAGCCCGGAATCCGCTCGTCGTGTCGGTGAGCTTCGTCCTGGCCACGCCGCTCAGCACGCCGGACAGCACGACCATCGCCCATCGGCGCGGGCCGCGCACTTCGTAGTCGCCCTCACCGGCGAAGCGGGCGCCGAGCACGAGGTCGGCGCTCTGAAGCTCCTCCACCAGCCTGACCACGCCGGAGGGGTCGTGCTGGCCGTCGGAGTCGACCTGGACGACGTTCCGGTACCCGTGCGCCAGGGCGTATTTGAACCCGGCGCGCATGGCACCGCCGACACCGAGGTTGAAGGGCAGCTCGGCGACGATCGCGCCGGCCGCCCTCGCTTCCGCCGTCGTCGCGTCGGTCGAGCCGTCGTTGACGACCAGGACGGCGACACCGGGCAGCTTCGCGTGGACCTCGCGGACCACGGCGGCGACCGAGGCCTCCTCGTTGAGCGCGGGCATGACGATGAGGGTGCCGTCGAGGGAGATCGTCATGTGCGGAATCCTAGCAATCGGAGGGTGTGGCGTCCGGGAGGTGGGGCCGCGTCAGACGCGCGCGAACACGTGCTCGAGGAGCGCGCGGCGTCCACTCGCGTTGCGGGCGCGGAGGGCGGCGGGCAGTTCGCTGAGCGCGTTGGCGCGGGAGGTCCAGTGGTTGGCGGCCGCTCGGGCGGCCCGGTTCCAGCCCCTGGCCGAGAGGTCTCGTCGTGCCTCGCCGAAGAGGGTCCGCTCCTGCCGGAACTTCGACCCGTCGGGGCCGGTGACGGCGGACACGCTCTGGGAGTGTCGGCGGTAGGAGAAGCAGATCTCGTCGTCCAGGACGAGGCTGCCGCCGTCCTTCGTGATCTCGAGCAGCATCGCGAGATCCTGCACGACGTCGAGGTCGAGCCGGAACTCGTGCTTCCGGAGGGCCTCGACCCGCCAGACGAGTGAGGGGAAGTACGTCCAGTTGCCGCGGAGCAGACTCGTCGCGAGCTGCTCTCCCCGGTATTCGCGCGCGCCGGTGCCAGAGAACCGGTAGCGGGCCTTGATGCGGTCCGCGAGCGGGCGGGAGGGGGTGCCGTGCTCGTCGATGACGGACACCCCGGGCTGGATGATCGACGCGTCGGGGAAGGCCTCGATGAGCTCGCGCACGCGGCGGACGTAGTTCGGCTGCATCACGTCGTCGCACCCCATGATGACGGAGAACTCACCGGTCATCAGCGAGACGCACTTGCGGTAGTTCTTCGACGGTCGGAGGTTCACCTCGTTGCGCAGGTAGGTGATGCGCGGATCGCCGAGCGCGACGGCCCATTCCCCGGGGGCGAGGTCGGGGTAGACGTCGTCGACGATCGTCAGCGTCCAGTCCGGGTCGGACTGCGCGAGGACGCTCTCCACCGCCGACCGGAAGTGGTCGAAGCGGCCGTAGAAGGGCATCATGATGTCGAGCGTCACTCCGGTAAGCTAGCAACGATTCTCGGGCAGTGCGGAATTCTTCGACGATCTCCCGGCCCGAACAGACGCATCGATCCAGAGCGGAACCCCATGACTGAGACCCCCGTGAAGAAAGCCGTCATCACCGGTATCACCGGCCAGGACGGCAGCTACCTCGCCGAGCTGCTGCTCGCGAAGGGCTACGAGGTGCACGGCTTCGTGCGCCGTGCGTCGACCTTCAACACCGGTCGTATCGACCACATCTACGACCCCGAGGCGACCCACGACGGTTCGCCCCGCCTGCAGCTGCACTTCGCCGACCTGGCCGACGGCTCGCGGCTCGCCACCCTCCTGGCCGAGATCCAGCCGGACGAGGTCTACAACCTCGCCGCCCAGTCGCACGTGCGCGTGAGCTTCGACGAGCCCGAGTACACCGGCGACACGACCGGTATCGGCACCGTGCGTCTGCTCGAGGCCATCCGGCAGGTCGGCCTGCACTGCCGCTTCTACCAGGCGTCGAGCTCGGAGATGTTCGGGGCGACGCCGCCCCCGCAGAACGAGGAGACGCCGTTCTACCCGCGTTCGCCCTACGGTGTCGCGAAGGTCTACTCGTACTGGATCACGCGCAACTACCGCGAGGCCTACGGCATGTTCGCCGTCAACGGCATCCTCTTCAACCACGAGTCGCCGCGCCGTGGTGGCACCTTCGTGACCCGGAAGATCACGCGCGCCGCCGCACGGATCGCCGCCGGCCAGCAGGACTTCCTCTACATGGGCAACCTCGACGCCGTCCGCGACTGGGGCTACGCGCCCGACTACGTCGAGGGCATGTGGCGCATGCTGCAGGCGGACGAGCCGGCCGACTTCGTGCTCGCTACGAACACGGCGTACACCGTCAAGGACTTCCTGCAGTTCTCCTTCGAGCGCCTCGACCTCGACTGGGAGAAGTACGTCAAGTTCGATCAGCGCTACCTCCGCCCCACCGAGGTCGACGCCCTGATCGGCGACTACGCGAAGGCGGAGTCGGTCCTCGGGTGGACCCCGAAGGTGCTGCCGCCTCGCCTCGCCCAGATCATGGTCGATTCCGACGTCGCCGAGCTCGCCGCGTCCGGCAAGCCGTACATCGACACCGCGGAGGTCTAGGCGCGGTGCGCGTCCTCCTCACCGGTGGCGCCGGCATGCTCGGCTCGAGCATCGCCGAGGTCTGGCCGACGCTCCGCCCGGGCGACGAGCTCGTCGTGGTGACCCGCGCGGATGCCGACCTCACCGACCGGGCGGCGGTCGCGGCACTCATCGAGCGGACGGCACCGGACGCGATCGTGCACACGGCGGCGAAGGTCGCCGGCATCCAGGCGAAGCTCCAGCGCCCCACCGACTTCCTCCTCGACAACCTGCTGATCGACACCTCGGTCATCGGTGGCGCCATCGCCGCGGGTGTTCCGGAACTGCTGTACGTGTCGAGTGCCGCCATCTACCCGGAGGGCCTCCCGCAGCCGATCGGCGAGGACGCCCTCCTGCGTGGCACCCTCGAGGGCGCCAACGAGGGCTACGCGCTCGCGAAGATCGCCGGAACGAAGCTGTGCGAGTACGCGAGCCGTCAGTACGGCTTCGCCTATCGTGCCGCCGTGCCGAGCAACCTGTACGGTCCGGGCGACGACTACACGCACGGGCAGGCGCACCTCATCGCGGCCGCCCTCGGCAAGGTCCACGCCGCCGTCACGAGCGGCAGCGACGAGGTCGAGGTGTGGGGCGACGGCACCGCCCGTCGCGAGTTCACCTACACGCCGGACCTCGCCGCCTGGCTCGTCGGCCAGCTCGGTTCACTCGCCGCGTGGCCGGTCACGCTCAACCTCGGGCCCGGCATCGACCACAGCATCACCGAGTACTACGAGGCCGCGGGCCGCGCGGCCGGCTTCACCGGTCGGTTCCGCTACGACGCCTCCAAGCCCTCCGGCGTGCATCAGCGCCTCCTCGACTCGGCCGCCGCCCGCGCGCTCGGCTGGAACCCAACCACCCCGCTCGCGGCCGGCGTCGCCGCCAGCTACCATGCCTATCTCGCAGCTCAGGAGCCCCAGACATCATGACCGACGACACCTTCGACTCCGGTTTCCCCCTCGCCACCTCCTCCTGGGACGCGGCCGAGTACGCTGCCATCCAGCGCGTCGTCGACAGCGGGCGTTTCACGATGGGGCCGCTCGTCGCCCAGTTCGAACGCGACTTCGCCAGTGCCTTCGGCGCCGGGTTCGGTGTCATGGTCAACTCCGGGTCGAGCGCGAACCTCGTCGCCATCGCCGCCGCCGTCCTCGACGAGCGCGTCGACCTCCAGGCGGGCGACGAAGTGCTCGTCCCCGCGGTGTCCTGGGCCACGACCTACTACCCGCTGCAGCAGTACGGGCTCATCCCGAGCTTCGTCGACATCGACGTCGACACGCTCAACATGGACCTCGCCCTGGCCGAAGCGTCGATCACTCCGCGCACGAAGGCGATCTTCGCGGTCAACCTGCTCGGCAACCCCAACGACTTCGCAGCGCTCACGGCACTCGCGGAGCGTCACGGCCTGCTGCTCATCGAGGACAACTGCGAATCCCTCGGCGCGAAGGACGACGGCCGTTTCGCCGGCACCGTCGGGTCGATGGGCACGTTCAGCGCCTTCTTCTCCCACCACATCTCCACCATGGAGGGCGGGATGATCCTGACCGATGACGAGGCCACGGCGCAGATGCTCATCTCGCTCCGCGCCCACGGCTGGACGCGCGGTCTCCCCGAGCACAACGCGGTCCACGACAAGTCCGGTGACGAGTGGGACGACCTGTTCCGCTTCGTCCTGCCCGGGTACAACGTGCGTCCACTGGAGATGTCCGGTGCCATCGGGATCGAGCAGATCCAGAAGGTGCCGTCGCTCATCGCGGGCCGCCGTGAGAACGCCGCCTACTGGACGGAACGGTTCGCCGACCTCGACTCCGTGCGCATCCAGCGGGAGCAGGGCGAGAGCAGCTGGTTCGGCTTCTCCCTCGTCCTCGAGGGTTCGCTCGCCGGCCGTCGTTCGGAACTCGTGCGGGCCTTCGCGGCAGCCGGGATCGAGTCGCGTCCCATCGTCGCCGGCAACTTCACGAAGAACCCGGTCATGAAGTACCTCGACGCCAAGGTGCCCGCCGAGCTCCCCGCGGCCGACAAGATCCACGACGACGGGCTGTTCGTCGGCAACCACCACTTCCCGGTCCACGCGGGTATCGACCGCGTGTACGACACGGTGGCCAAACTCTCCTAGGCTGGGTCTGCGCGGTCGTCCCACCGGTCCGCAGCAGCTTCCGTTCCACCGTCCACCTCTTCCCCCGACCGACGAGGACTGTGCACCGTGACCCAGCCGATCGACGCGCCCGCGAACGACACCCTGAGCCTTCCCGAGGCGGCCTCGCGGCTACTCGGTCTGCGGGCGGTGCTGTTCGATCTCGACGGCGTCATCACCCCGACCGCCGAGATCCACATGCACGCGTGGGCGAAGCTCTTCTCCGCCGAGCTCGCCGCGCGCGGCATCACCGAGCCGTACACGGACGCCGACTACTTCCAGTACATCGACGGCAAGCCGCGCTACGACGGGGTGCGCGCGATGCTCGCCTCCCGAGGCATCGTCCTCCCGGAGGGATCACCGTCCGACGCGCCGGAGCTCGAGACCGTCTGCGGCCTCGGCAACCGGAAGAACTCGGTGTTCACCGCCGTGCTCGAGGAGGACGGCATCGCCCCGTACCCCGGGTCCGTCGCCTTCCTCGACGCCGTCGAGCGCGCCGGGCTGCAGGTGGCCGTCGTGTCCAGTTCCAAGAACGCGGAGGTCGTCCTGCGGGCGGCCGGGCTCCGCGACCGCTTCGGCGTGGTCATGGACGGCGTCGTCGCCGCGCACGAGGGGATCGCCGGCAAGCCCGCACCGGACACCTACGTCGAGGCCGGTCGTCTCCTCGGTTGCTCGCCCGCAGAATGCGTCGTCGTCGAGGACGCGCACTCGGGTGTCCAGGCCGGCCGCAGCGGCGACTTCGGGCTCGTGCTCGGGGTCGACCGCGGGATCGGACACCAGGCCCTGATCGACGCCGGTGCGGACGTCGTGGTCGACGACCTCGAGGAGCTCGTCGCCCCGCTGATCGAGGCCTCACCCGCACCGCAGACCCCCACGGCCCCCCACGACTCCTCCGAGGACCAGGCATGAACCACATCACCAGCGACCCGCTCGACCGTCACCGGTTCCCACTCGACGACTGGGCGCTCGTCGAGACGCACGTCGACGCGGACGACGAGGGCACGACCGAGACCCTGTTCGCGCTCGGCAACGGCTACCTCGGCTTCCGCGGCAACGTCGAGGAGGGCCGCGACGGTCACGTCCACGGCACGTTCATCAACGGCTTCCACGAGACCTGGCCGATCCGGCACGCGGAGGAGGCGTTCGGCTTCGCCCGGGTCGGCCAGACGATCGTCAACGCGCCGGACACGAAGGTCGTCCGTCTCTACGTCGACGACGAGCCGTTGATCCTGAACGACGCCGACCTCTTGAGCTTCGAACGCCGCCTCGACTTCAAGACGGGCGTCCTCAGCCGTGAACTCGAGTGGCGGACGCCCTCCGGCAAGCGGGTCCACATCCGTTCCCGGCGCATGGTCTCCTTCACGGACCGCCACCTCGCCGTCCTCGACTACGAGGTCACGCTCCTCGACGCGGACGCCTCGCTCGTGCTCTCCAGCCAGATCATCAACCGGCAGGACCGGCAGGACGACTACCTCACGAACGCGCCCGAGCCGGGCATGGGCGACCCGCGCAAGGCCGAATCGCTCACCGAGCGTGTGCTGCAGCCGCGCTACAAGCTCATCGACGGGCCGCGCGCGATGCTCGGCTACCAGACGACGAACTCCGGCATGACGATCGTCGCGGGCGCCGACCACACCATCGACACCGACAACGAGTACGAGGTCTCGACCCACATCGAGGCCGACCTCGCGAAGCACGTCTACACGATCCGCGGGCGTGCGGGCGTGCCGACGAAGCTCACCAAGATCATCAGCTACCACACCTCGAACGCCGTGCCCCCGAAGGAGCTCGCCGACCGCTGCGCGCGCACGCTGGACCGCTCGGGCGAGAACGGCATCGAGTCCGCCATCCGCAATCAGGAGCTCTGGCTCGAGGACTTCTGGGCGCGCTCCGACGTCGAGGTCCATGGGCAGCCGGCCGTCCAGCAGGCGACGCGGTGGAACCTCTTCCAGCTGGCTCAGGCGACGGCGCGCACCGACGGTGGCGGCGTCGCGGCCAAGGGCGTCTCCGGCTCGGGGTACGGCGGTCACTACTTCTGGGACACGGAGATCTACGTCCTGCCGTTCCTCAGCTACACCGCTCCACTCGTGGCCCGGAACGCCCTGCGGTTCCGTCAGAACATGCTCGACGCCGCGCGCTCGCGCGCGACCGAGCTCAACCAGCACGGCGCCCTGTTCCCGTGGCGCACGATCAACGGGCTTGAGTCGTCCGCGTACTACGCGGCAGGCACGGCGCAGTACCACATCGACGCCGACATCTCCTACGCGCTGCGTCAGTACGTCGCGGCGACGGGGGATGAAGACTTCCTCGCCCGTGGAGCCGTCGACATCTTCGTCGAGACGGCGCGCATGTGGGCCGACCTCGGCTTCTGGCGTGCGAACGGCAAGGACTCGTTCCACATCTACGGGGTCACGGGCCCGGACGAGTACACGACCGTGGTGAACGACAACCTCTACACGAACGTGATGGCGCGGTCCAACCTGCTGTCGGCGGTCGAGGCCGTCGAACGCCTGCGGGTCGACGACCCGGCGTCCTTCGGTCGCCTGGTCTCGCGACTGTCCCTGGACGATGCCGAGATCGCCGAGTGGCAGCGCGCCGCCGAGCACATGCACATCCCGTTCGACAAGCGGCTCGGCATCCACCCGCAGGACGCGCAGTTCCTCGAGAAGGAGCTGTGGGACCTCGACCACACGCCGCCGGAGCACCTGCCCCTGCTCCTGCACTTCCACCCGCTCGTCATCTACCGGTTCCAGGTGCTCAAGCAGGCCGACGTCGTACTGGCGCTGCTCCTGCAGGGCGACCACTTCACCGACGAGGAGAAGCTCGCCGACTTCGATTACTACGACCCGCTGACGACGGGTGACTCGACGCTGTCCGCAGTCGTGCAGTCGATCATCGCGGCGGAGGTCGGGTACCAGCGACTCGCGCTGAAGTACTTTTGGTCCGCGCTCTTCGTCGACCTCGCGAACCTGCACCGCAACACCCCGGACGGCGTGCACGTCGCGTCGACCGGCGGCGTGTGGAGTGCGCTCGTGCTGGGCTTCGCGGGAATGCGCGACCACGGCGGGGTCATCTCGTTCTCCCCGAGGCTCCCGGTGGACTGGCAGGGGATCACCTTCCGCCTCACCGTCAAGGAGACGCGGGTGCGGATATCCGTCCGGCGCACCGAGATGCGTTTCACCGTCGAGGAGGGCGACTCGGCGTCGTTCGTCGTCGCCGGTGGCGACGTGCTCGTCGAGGCGGGCACCACGGTGACGGTCCCGCTCGACAACCAGGGTCCGCACCTCGTCGGCGAGCCGAGTGCTAGCGACATCGAGGGCAGCCGTCGCGCCGACGGCTCGCTCATCACGGTGTCGATGCCGACGATCGCGCTCGGCCCGGCGGACACCGAGTCCATTCCGATCATCCAGCCGCAGTCCGAGTAGCCGACGACCGGCTCGGTGGACGACCGCTCCGGCGGGTCGGTCCGCCGAGCGGGTCGAGGCGTTAGGCCCGGAGCGCTGCGCGGAAGGTCTCGAGGGTCTCGGTGGCGGTGCGCTGCCAGGAGAACCGTTTCGCCTGTTCGAGGCCGGCCTCGGCCAGCCTGCGCATCTCGTCGGGACGGGTCACGGCGGTCCGCATGACGCCGGCGATGCTGTCGAGCGAGGTCGGGTCCAGGTAGAGCGCGGCGTCTCCGCAGACCTCGTGGTAGACGGGGATGTCGCTCATCATCACCGGGAGGCCGACCATCATCGACTCCAGCGCCGGAAGACTGAAGCCGTCGACGAACGACGGCATCGCCATGATCGTCGCGCGCCGGTAGAGCTCGCCGAGCTCCTCGCTCGTGAGCCAGCCCCGCAGCTCGACCCAGTCCTGCATGCCGGTCTCCTCCACGACGGCCTGCAAGGGGTCCTCCCCATGGCTTCCCGTGATCACGAGGTGCGGGCGTTCGTGTTCGGCGAGGAGCGGCAGTGCGCGGATGAGGCTTGCCCAGTTCTTGTGCGGGCGCCGGTTCCCCGTCGCGAGGACGTAGGGCCGCTCCTGGTCCGGCTCGCGGTCGCCGTCGATGGTGGGCATCGTGCCGGCGAGCGGCACCAGGTCGATACGCTCGCGGGGCACGCGGAGGTACTTCTCGATCTCCGCGCGGGACACCTCGCTGATCGTGAGGACCCGCGTGGCGTTCCTCGAGGTGAGCCGTTCCATGAACTTGACCGGGGCGGTGTACAGCGGCGTGGTCATGAGTTCGGGATTGCTCCAGTAGAGCATGTCGTGCATGGTGACGACCGACGGCATCGACGACCGGGCGGGGCCGAGCGTCGCGGGGGAGTGCATGAGGTCCGCGCCGTGTCGTCGTGCCTGGCGGGCCACCTGGAACAGTTCGCCGAACGCCCAGACGAAGCGGTTCTCCCCGCTGATGCCCGTGTCGACCATCTCGCCGGGGAACCAGGAGTGGTCGAGCTGGTAGCCCTCCGAGCTGATGAGCCCCACGAACTCGAATTCACTCTCATGCCGACCGATCTCGCGGTACAGCTCGCGGGCGTACGTCTCCATACCGCCCTTCGTGCCGGTGTAGGACAGGAGGTCGACGGCTACGCGGGGCATAAGGCACGAGGATAGCAGCGGGACGAGCGGGATAGGCTGGTGGGCGGTCCGGTGAGCGGTGAGGAGCGGGTCCATGCCACAAGCACCAGTCGACGAGCGGGTCTCCGTGGCGCTCTGCACCTACAACGGCGCAACCTTCCTCGCGGAGCAGCTGGCGAGCATCACCGCGCAGACGGTCCTCCCGCGCGAGATCGTGGTGAGCGACGACGGGTCGAGCGACGGGACACCAGCCATCGTCGAGCGGTTCGCCGCAGCGTCGCCGATCCCCGTCAGACTCCTTCGGAACCCTGAAGCACTCGGCGTCACGCGGAACTTCGAGGGCGCCATCCGGGCGACCGTCGGCGAGCTCGTGGTCCTCTCCGATCAGGACGACGTCTGGCGGGCAGACCGGGTCGAGCGGGCGCTCGCCGCCTTCGACGCGCGCCCGGAACTCCAGCTGGTGTGCTCCGACGCCCGGCTCGTCGGCGCGGACGGGTCGCCGCTCGGGACGACGCTCTTCGCGTCGCTGTCGATCGGTCCCGAGGAGCGGCAGCGCATCCGATCCGGAGACGCGTTCGACGTCCTCCTCCGGCGCAACCTCGTGACCGGCGCGACCGTGATGCTCCGTCGAGCGGTCTTCGAGGCCGCCGCGCCCTTCCCGTCGCCCTGGGTCCACGACGAGTGGTTGGCCATAGTCGCCGCGTCGCGCGGGCCGATCCAACTGCTGGACGAGCCGCTCGTCGACTACCGCCAGCACGGCGCGAATCAGATCGGCATCGTCGAGCCGACGCTGCGGTACAAGGTCTCGCGTCTCCTCGAACCCGGGCGGCAGCGGAACCGCGACATCGCCGACCGGATGGTCGGACTCGCCGCCTGGCTCGCCACCGCAGGGAGATCAGCGCCGCTCGCCGATCCAGTGGCCGTCGGGGCGAAGGCCGCGTTCGAAGGCTTCCGTGCCGATCTGCCGTCGGCCAGGTGGCGACGGATCCTGTCGGTGCTGCTCCGCGCGCCACGCGGCGAGTATCAGCGGTACGCGAGTCAGGGCGTCCTGGACATCGCCAGGGACCTGCTCCAGCCCGCCTGAGCCTCGTGCGGCCTTCGGCGTCGATGCTCAGGCCTCCGCGACGCCGTCGTCAGGCGCCGACGATGAGCCAGAGCGTCGCGCCGACGAGCACCACGCCGAGGGCGAGGAGACCGCCTCGCCAGGGAGCCCGGTGACGCGCGGCGACGAGGAGGAGGCCCATCATGACGAGTTCCCGGGCGTTCACGAGCCACGCTGCGAGGTCGAGGTCGTGCACCGCGACGACGCCGATCGGCAGTGACAGCAGGACTCCGATCGCCTTGATCGGACTCGCCCAGCGCATCCGGCTCTCGGCTTGGAGGATCGCCGTGACCGTCCAGGCGACCACGGAAGGGGCCACCGCGAGAGCGAGGACCGGGACGAGCGCGAGCGCCGGATCCCAGGCCTCGGTGAGGAATGGGGCGACCAGGAGGTGTGCGCCGACCGTCGTCAGTGCTGCCGCCAGGACCGCCAGGGCGAGGGACCGGCGGAGCGACCGCTCGGCGAGCCCGACGATCTCGGAACCGCGTCCGCTGCGCGCTGCGCCGACGAGGACGGGTCGGAGGACGTTGATCGTGGCCAGGGCTGCGGCATCGCCCACGCTGCGTGACAGGGACATGGCGAAGGCGTACTGGCCCAGCCGGGCGTCGCCGGCCAGCGCGCCGATGGAGACGCGGTCGGTCTGCCCCTGCCCCCAGCCGAGGAGCGCGAAGAGCGCGGTGTGCAGGTAGTCGCCGAACACGGCCGCGGTCGCGGTGCCCGACTGGGCGTCGTCGGTCGTGGCAGGCGCCGAGCGCGCGGCGTGGCGCCGGTTGAGGAGCGCGAACCCCGCCTCGGCGAGGGTCGCCTGCAGTGCGCTCGCGAGCAGGGAGTGTGTCGTCACCAGGATCGGCACGCTGCAGAGGAGGGAGGCGGTCGACGACCAGGCCTGGGATGAGGCGATGCGCTTCCACCGCCCGGCCCGTTGCAGCCGGACCAACGCGTCGAGACCGAGCGCGGAACAGCTCGGCACGAGGACGAAGGGCACCAGCGCGATCGCCTGCCATCGGTCGGGACCGGCCTGGGTCAGGAACAGGGCTGCGACGGTCGCGGCCAGGAGGAGGCCGCCGACCCCGGCGGACCACCTGCGGAAGAGTCGGACGAAGCGGTCCCCGCCCATGCTCCCGGCGTGGACGACGGCGGTCTGCCGCGCAGCCGTGTCGCCGACGGTCTGCACCAGGGTGAGCGCCAGGACCATCCACGCGTACATGCCGACGACGGACGGCGCGACGATCGCTGCCAGGACGAGCATGATCAGTGCGGAGGCCACGCGGGGGAGGATGCGTTCGAGGATCGACCAGGCGAGGTGGATCATCGCCGGCTCACAGGTAGAGCGTCCGGCTGTGCACGCTCTCCGTCAGTCGGCCGGCCCGGGAGGCCAGACGCTCGACGGCACGTCGTCGTCGCAGGCTCGACGGGGCGCTCGTGAGGAGCAGGACGACACCGGAGCCGACGGCAGCGGGCAGCGACCACCAGGGTGATCGTGGCATGCCTGCAGTGCGGTGACTCGCGTACAGCCGGACATTCGCGCGGCCGTATGCGAAGAACTGCTTCGCGACCGCGCGGAGCTGGCCGCGGAGGGTGTAGTCGACGACGGCGTCGGGCACGGCGATCGTCTCCGCACCGAGCCTCGCCGCCCGCCAGAAGAAGTCGGTCTCGTCGCCGCCACCGGCGAACGACTCGTCGAAGCCGCCAACCAGCTCGTACACCCGCCGGGTGAATCCGCAATTGGCACCGATGGGCCAGGGGACGTCCCACAGGGCGCGGTACACCCCCGGCTCGTGCGCGACCAGTCGTCCGTCGGGGAGACGCCGGTCGACGGCTCCGCCGACGCATTCGGCGCCGGCGGCGAGGGCCCTGGCGTGCGCGGCGAGCCACCCGGGCCGGACGACGTCGTCCGCGTCGCAGAGCAGCACCGCCCAGCCGTGTGATGCCGAGATGCCGGTGTTCCTGGCGTGGTTGATGCCCGGCTTCGCTCCGGCGTCGACGAGTCGGATGCGGGCGTCGCGGCGTCGGTAGTCCTGGACGAGCGCGGCCGTCGCGTCGGTCGAGCCGTTGTCCGCGACGACGACCTCGAACACCTCGTCGCTCTCCTGGGCGAGGAGGGCGTCGAGCTGCGCGCCGAGCGTCTGGGCGCCGTTCCGGCAGGGGATGACGATGGACAACACGGTGCGCTCCGATCGGGATGGATACTCGTATGCTAGTATTCTAATGTCTTATTCACAAGTTTGAGCGGGGAGCACAAATGTTGAGAAAGCAACTCGGGCTGATCGCCGGGTCCGCCGAGGTCGTCGTCCTGCGACTGGCCTCCGGCGTTCCGAACAACGGCATCCGGCTGGCGGCACTGCGGTCCTGGGGTGCGGTGATCGGCGCGGGATGCGCGGTCCACCACGGACTCCAGGTGCGCGTCGCCCGGCGGCTCGAGCTCGGTGCGGACTGCTTCATCGCGGAGGACGTGACGCTCGACGCCCGGGGCGGGCTCGCCGTGGGTTCTCACGTCAGCATCAACAGCGGCGCACAGATCTGGACCGCCCAGCACGACATCGGCTCGCCCGAGTTCGCGTACGAGTCCGCGCCGGTGCGCATCGGCGACCGCGCGTGGATCAACGCCCGGTCGATCATTCTGCCCGGGGTGTCGATCGGCGAGGGTGCGATCGTCGCTGCCGGTGCGGTCGTCACCAAGGACGTGCCGGCATGGACCATGGTGGGCGGCGTGCCGGCGAAGCCCATCGCCGACCGCCCTCGGGTCGACGCCTATCGTTTGGAGGCCCGTCGGAACAAGGTCTGGTGGTGGTGACCACCCGCGCGTCGGCCGTGCGGCATGGTGATCCGCCGTCGTCAGAGGTACCACGTCCTCGATCGCAGGCTCTCCGTGAGCCGCCCGGCGCGGGAGGCGAGGCGCTCGACGCTGCGGCGCCGACGAGCGCTCCGCGGTCCTGAGGCGACGAGCCCTGCGACCGCCACGACGATGACGACCGGGAGTTCCCAGCCGATCGATCGCGGCATGCCTCGCGCCCGATGCCGGAGGAAGAGTCGCACCGTGCCCCTGCCGTAGCCGAAGAACTGGCGTGCGACGCTCCGGAGGTCGTCGCGGAGGCGGTACTCCACGAGGGCGCCGGGTGCGGCCGTCGTCGGATGGCCCGCCTCGGCGGCCCGCCAGAAGAAGTCCGTCTCGTCGCCGCCTCCGCGCAGCGTCTCGTCGAATCCGCCGATCCGGTCGAACACGGACCGCCGGAACCCGCAATTCGCTCCCGGTGGCCAGGGATGGAAGCCGTGCACCGTACTGACCGCCTCGGATCGTCCGACGATCGTGCCGTCCGGCAGGGTTCGGGCGAGTGGTCCTCCGGTGCAGTCGGCTCCGGCCTCGAAGGCCCGGACATGGGCGTCGAGCCAGCCGGGTCTGACGACGTCGTCGGCGTCGCAGAGCAGGATGACGGAACCGTGAGACGACCGGATGCCGACATTGCGTGCGTGGTTGATGCCCGGCTGGGCACCCGCGTCGACGAGACGGACGCGGGCGTCCCGATCCCGGTATCGCCGCACAAGCTCCGCGGTGTCGTCGGTCGAGCCGTTGTCGGCGACGACGATCTCGATGGTGGTGGTGCACCGCTGCCCGAGCAGGGCGTCGAGTTGCCGAGCGAGGGTGTCTGCGCCGTTGCGGCAGGGGATGACGATCGAGTACACGGGCCTCCGGGGTGACTGGGGGAGGCGTCCACTCTTCCATCAGCTCAACTCGAATACAAGATGTGATATATTTACGGGACAGTTGTCGCCCCGACGACACCCGACCCACCCGCAGAGGAACCCATGACTACGACCGTGCTGCACGTCACCGATTGTTATGCCGGAGGGATCCCGGTCGCGATCGAGACCTACGTCCGGAACTCCCCACCCGGGGTCGAGCACCACCTCCTCGCGCAGGTCCCGGCAGGAGCGTCCGTCGACGACGCCATGTTCGAGCGCTTCGCCTCCGTCGCCATCCTGGGTCAGCGGCCGACGGACGCCGTGCGCGCGATCAGACGCGCACGCCGCAGGACGGGCGCCGACATCGTGCACGCCCACTCGAGCTTCGCCGGCGCGTACGCCCGGCTCGGCCTCCGCAACTCGAGCCGAACCCGGATCGTCTACACGCCGCACTGCTACGCCTTCGAACGCGCCGACATCTCCGCACCGCGACGCCGCCTGTATCGCGCCGTCGAGTGGCTCCTGTCCTTCAACGTGGGGACGATCGCCGCCTGCTCCGAGGGCGAGGCTGCGGCCTCCGAGCGCCGCGGTCCGCTCCGGCCCAGGGTCGTGCACGTACCCAACGTGGTCGCCCATCCGCGACCCTCTGCTCCGACGCCGCGCCCGAGCGTGGACCGCCCGCTCCTCGTCACCAGCCTCGGACGGCTCGCACCGCAGAAGGATCCCGCGCGGTTCGCCGACGCGGCGGCGTCGATCCGGGCACGTGGCATCGACGTCACCCCGGTCTGGATGGGGAGCGGGCCCGACGACGCCCGTGTCCGTCTCGAACGTGCCGGCGTGCACGTCACCGGCTGGATCCCGCACACCGAGGTGGCGTCCCGCCTCGCCCAGAGCGACGTCTACCTGCACACGGCAGCATGGGAGGGGTTCCCGCTCGCGGTCCTCGAAGCGGTCCAGGCGGGTGTCCCGACCCTCGTCCGGCGCATCGACGCGTTCGGCGACCTCCCCGACGCCCTCACCGTCGAGGGCGGCCTGGAGGCGATGATCTTCAGCCGGCACGCCGGGCCTGAGGCGTTCGCCGCCTGGGCCGCCGCGAACACGGCCGGATGGGCCGAGCGCCTCCGCGACCACACGCCGGCTCGGCAGCGGCTCGCCCTGGCCGACGCCTACCGGGTGCCCCAGGTGGCCTGATGAGGATCGCCGTCGTCCAATGGGGACGCACCGGTGCGGGGCCGCTCTTCGCCCAGGAACTCGCGCGAGCGCTGCACGAGGACGGCGCCTCGGTCGTCGTCTCGTACTCGCTCGACGCGGAGATCGCGGGCCGGTTCACTGAACTCGGCGTGCCCGCGTTCGGTGTCCGCACGTACCACGACCGACGTGGCGCGCTCCTCGGTCTCCCACGTCTCCTGGCCGCGACGGTCGGGCTCGACCGCTTCCTCCGACGACATCGGGTCGACATCGTGGTGATCGCCATGGAACAGCTCTGGCAGGGCGTGGTCGCCCCGGTGTTCCGGCTCGGCGGACGGCGCACGTTGCTCTGCGTCCACGATGCGACGATGCACCCCGGCGACCACTCGGGGATCGAGCAGCTGCTGCGTCGCGTGGAACGCCGCGTCGCGGACGGGGCCGTCGTGTTCTCGAACACCGTCGCCGAACGACTCGCCTCGCTCGGCGCCTTCCCGGCCGACCGGATCCACGAGACCGTCCATGCCGCGTACCGCGTCGACCCCGGCCGCGCCGCCCGATCGGTCGGGTGCTCCGAGGCCCCGGTCGTCGGGTTCTTCGGCCGACTCTCGGCGTACAAGGGTCTCGACCTCGGCATCCGGGCCGTCGAGGAACTCCGGTCGCGCGGGATCCGGGTCCGGTTCCGCGTCGTGGGATCCGGGGCCGACGAGTCGGTCGCCGCGCTGCGGCACGAGGACGACGAGGTCCAGAACCGCTGGGTCGCGCAGGATGAGATCGAAGACGTCGTCGGCGGATTCGACCTGGCCCTCCTGCCGTACACCGAGGCGAGCCAGTCCGGCGTCCTCGCGTACACCATGGCGCTCGGCGTCCCGGCCGTCGTGACCCCGGTCGGCGGACTCGCCGAGCAGGCGACCGCCTCCGGTTCGGCGATCGTCGCGACCGACGTGACGCCGACCGCGCTCGCGGACGCGATGGCGTCGGTGCTCACCGACGACGAGTTCGCCAGGGCACTCTCCGAGGCCGGAACGGCGGCGGCATCGGGTCCGATGTCGTGGGCTCGTGTCGCGGCGGATGTCCGTCGGGCCGCCGCGGTGGTCAGCCGCCGCTGAGCGTCGGTCCGCTGGCAGCCTGGCCGGACGGGCGACCCGAAGGAACGGCCCGCTCGCGCGTCACGCGTGAGCGGGCCGTTCGTGCGGTCACCCGAGACTCGGTGGCCTCGCCGATCCTCCAGGCCTGAGGCTCAGGAGGAGGCACACGGCGACGACGAGCATCGGCGTGAGGTGGCGGAGGAACGAGCCGTAGTCGGGCTCGAAGATCGACTGCACGATGAGGAAGGCGAGCAGCGAGGCGAGCAGGCGGTTCTGGAACGGCGTCAGTGCCTGTGAGCCGGCGTCCGCACGACGGCGGGCGGATCGGATCGCGACGAGGAGGGACACCCAGATCACGATGAGCAGGACCGCGACGATGAGGTAGATCGCGCCACCCCGGAACAGCAGGGGGATCGGCACGATGAAGGAGCCGAACGTCAGCACGCTGTTGACGAAGCCGAAGGCCGGGCCGGTGCCTGGGATGAACTGGGTGATGAGGGTGTTCACGGACGCGTTGCTCCGGTATTCGTTCACCGTGTGACGGAAGTGGTCGAGGTCGACACCGACGAACTGCGGGAAGACGACGGCGAGGACGGCGTAGAGCATGAGGATCACCACGAGGGTGGTCACCCAGCCGCGCCGCATACGCAGCGCGAGTCGAAGGGCGACGGAGACGCCGGCGACGAGGAACCAGTAGGTGCGGAAGGCCTCCGCATAGAGCAGCATCGCGAGGATCGGCACAAGCTCGCTCAGGATCCCGCTCCCACGGCAGAGGACGATGACGAGCACGACGCCCATCGTCAGGAGGTCCTTCGTGTAGGCACCGTGATAGATCGCGGCGAGGGCGACGCAGCTGACGATGATCCCCCAGTCCAGCCAACCGGCTGACGACACCTGGGTCTTCCGAAGCGCCAGCGTGAGCGCGAGCAGGTAGCTCAGCACCCCGAGCATGGCGGCGAGCGCCGGCAGCTCGGCGAGTCCGAGCCATCGGTAGACCGCCGCGATGAGCTGGAACGACGCGTCCGCTTCGGTGAAGGTGCCCCGGTTGACATTGATGATGGTGCCCTCGTCGTTCGAGAAGTGCGAGGGAAGCCCAGGGCGGTCGGCCGGCACCCAGGCGAGCGCGATGAGGGAGGCGACCACGAACACCCCGCCGCCGATGAGGCTGGGCTCGCCGGTCGGTCCGGGGGTCGCGTCGGGGGAGAGGGGCTCCGCGCTGGCACGTGTCTCGATGGGCGTGCGCATGGGTCAGCCGGTGAAGGACCGCACGAAGGTGAGCGGGGGTTGGAGGTCACCGAACCATGTCTCCGCGTAGTTCGAGAGCTTCCGGTTGTTGTTGTCGATCGCGATGACCGGGCGTCCCATCTGGAGCGCGATGAGCATGGCGTGCAGGCGATCGGTCACGACCGTCTCGCCGCTGGCGATGGTCCGGACGGCCGCTGCGAACCGGCGTTCGGCCCGTCGCATCCACGCCTCCTGGCTGCTCTCCAGGAGCGGCTTCAGCATCGGGTACTTCGCCGCCCGCCACCCGAGCCACTCGTGGGCCCGCAGGTCCACGGGGTCCGCGCGCCAGTCGGTGCTGCTGGAACCGACGGGTCTCCCCGCGGTCTCGTCGTCCGTCCGCGCGATCACGATCCTGCCCTGCGTCGGTTCCGGGGCGACGATGGCGCCCAGGAGGTGGACGGCGTCGGGAGAGAGCGTGAGCTCGTCGACGTGGTCGCGGACGAGGTCGAAGGAGGCCTGGTCGCGCACGGCCACCCGGAGTCGGCGTCTGGAGGCGAACCGCCGGACGAACGCCTCCTGGTCTGACGGTTCCGGGAAGACGACCGACTGGGGGGCTTGGATGAGGAGCGTCTCACTCGGGAGATGCTCCGCGAGGTCGTACCGCGACTCGTTGACGACGGGGTACAGGCCACCGAGGTTGCCGCCGCCTTGGATGAGGACGGGGATGGCGGAATCGCGCACGCGCCGCGGCATGGTGCCGACGCTCGAGATGGTGCGCACGCCGACGCCGTGATCTCGCCAGAACTTCGCCTGCGCCAACGCGATGGCCGAGTCCCCGGCGTTCTTGTGGTCGGGGAACTGGGTGAAGTGCAGCTCGGTGACGCCTCGGTGCAGGTGGACGAACGCTGCCTCGGCGCGGCTGCGCATGGTCTCGAGATAGGACATGTTGCTCCGTTCGGGTGGGGTTCGGAAGAGGGAAGGATCGAGGACTGGAACACCTCACTCCACATCTCGTATGCTAATATACTGCACGGATCGGTCCACGACAAGGTCGGCGATCCCGCCGAGCGCCGCAGGCTGCTCGCCCCTCACCCCAACCGACGCGAACCCGACCGCGCGTCAGGAAGACCTCCGTCATGCCGTTCATCGAAGCCCGTCGATCCTGGGAGCGACGGTTCTCCCGCGCCGTCCTCTTCCTCGACCTCCTCGCCGTGTGCATCGCGCTCGGCGCGACGCAGTTGCTCTGGTGGGACACCTACTGGACCGGGGCGGTCGACGTCTCCGGTCCGCTCGGGCACATCGTCGTCGGGTACCCCGCGATCACCCTGGCGCTCGCACTCGCCTGGTGGTTGCCGCTGACGGATGCGCGGTCGAGACACCCGCGCGTCCTCGCAGGTGGGTGGTCGCCGTATCGGCGCGTGATCCTCGTGACCACGACGGTCTTCGGCGGGTTCGCGATGAGCTCCTACCTGTTGAAGCTCGAGATCGGGCGGAGTTTCCTCTTGACCGCGCTGCCGCTCGGCGTCGTCCTGCTCCTGATGATCCGCTGGGCCGCGCGTCGACGCCTCCGTGCACGACGACGCGGCAGCGCGTCCGTCTACCGCACGCTGCTCGTCGGCGATCGCGACCACGCGGTGCATGTCGCCGAACGCATGCGTCGCGGTGAGTGGGCCGGACATCGGGTGGTCGGCGTCGTGACCCCGGGCATCGTCGACGACGAACGGATCGCCGACGCACCCGTCCTCGACGGGCGGGCGTCGATCCTCGAGGCCGCCGTCGACGTCCAGGCCGACACGGTGATCCTCGCCGGTTCGGAGGAGCTCTCGCCCGCCGCGTTGCGTCGTCTCGGCTGGGAACTCAGCGAGCGGGGCGTGCGGCTCATCATCGCCCCGACGCTGACGGGGGTCGCGCCGATGCGGTTGCACCTGCAGCCGGTCGACGGAATCCCCTTGCTCCATGTGGACTACCCCGAGATCACCGGCGCGAAGGCGGCGGCCAAGCGGACGTTCGACATCGTCGGCTCGGCGGGTCTGCTCCTCCTCCTCTCACCCGTCCTGCTCGCCGTCGCCATCGCCGTCATGACGACGAGCCGAGGAGGCGTGTTCTACCGCCAGGAGCGTATCGGGCTCCGTGGCCGCCCCTTCCAGATCCTCAAGTTCCGGTCGATGGCCTCCGGCGCGGACACCGGCGCCGCCCTGGCGGCGCAGCAACGCGCGGGTGAGCTGCTGACCAAGCCGGCGCACAACCCGCTCGTGACCCCGGTCGGCCGCATCCTCCGCAAGTACTCGCTCGACGAGCTCCCGCAGTTGTTGAACGTGCTCGGCGGCTCGATGAGCCTGGTCGGGCCGCGGCCGCACCGCGACTGGGAGGTCGAGCGGTACGACCTGCTCGCCCGCCGGCGCCTCCTCGTCAAGCCGGGCATGAGTGGCCTGTGGCAGGTCAGCGGGCGGTCGAGCCTCTCCTGGGACGACTCGGTGGATCTCGACCTCTACTACGTGGAGAACTGGTCGGCCGCGGCAGACATGAAGATCCTGGCCCGGACGGTCCGCGCGGTCGTCGCCCCGGGGGTGGACGCCCGCTGACCGACGCCGGTCAGCGCTCCGGGAGCTTGTGGCGCCAGCTGAGCCCGCCGGCGCCGAGGACCGCGCAGACCACGAGGAGGAGCCAACCGCCGCTCGTGAGGAGGCTGCTCTCAGCGGCCCCGGACGCGAGCAGGGTCACGACGATGAGCGCGGCCCACACGTGCACGACGCTGCGACGGTTGGTGGCGACGAACCAGGTCCGGACGAGCGCGAGACCCCCGAGGAGCAGGAAGAGGACGAGCCCGATCAGTCCGAGCTGCAGGGACACGTCCAGGTAGGCGTTCAGCGCCGAGTCGTTCACCCGGCCGAGGCTCGCGTCGATGAGTCGGTAGGGGACCGCGTCCGCCACCCAGCCACCGGTCCAGCCCCACCCGTTCAGTTCACTCGCGGCCGGTCGCCGCATCGTCTCTTGCCACAGGGCGTAGCGCTGCTCGATCTCGAGCCCCAGTCCGAACAGTCGGAACACTTCGGCACGGTTGAAGTACCCGACGACCGCCACCAGCGCCAGTACCGCGAGGAGGACGAACTGCCACATCCGACGGAGTTCCGGTCGAAGCTGTCGGAAGACGTAGAGGACGGCGGTCGCGATCCCGAGGGTGCCGGCGAGCAGCGCGATACTTGGTGAGCGCGTCCCGAGGATCAAGCCGGCCGCGAGCGCGATCGATCCGATGGTCACCCCGTGACGCACCGACCGGGTCCGCCACTCGACAACGAAGGTCACGAGGCCGATCAGGGCCGCGATCCCGAGCGCGCTCCGCGAACCGAACACGCCCTCGAGCGGTCCGCCGAGGGCGAGGTTGCCGCTGATCCCGAGGAACGGGAGCGGGGTGTCGATGAGGACCCCGCTCAGCACCTCGAGCGCGAGCGAAGCCCCGAGCAGCGCTCGGAACGCGGTCCCCGTCGCACGGACGATCTGGATCGTGTCCCGGGTGAGGGCGATCACGATCGCGACGAAGGCCCAGGCGAGTTGTTCGCCGATCGCAGGCCAGGTCGCGAGCGGCGTGGCGCTCCAGGCGATCGAGAGCGCGCTCCACGCGAGGAAGAGCAGGACTGAGATGGGCAGCAGCCCACGCCACTCGATGATGGGCAGTCTTGCCAACAGGATCCCGGTGCCGATCGCCGCCAGACCAGCGAGCATGGCGCTGAAGCCGGCACCGCCGATGAGGCTCGTCACGAGGTGTTCCCCGAACGCGGTCCCGATGGCGATGGTCGCGAAGGCGGCAGCGACCGGCGCGGAGGAGAGGACGCGCGCCGCGGCGGCGAACGCGTCGAAGTCGGCCGGTCTCACGCTGAGCTCACCGGCTGAGGTGGTCGCGTCGGGGCGCGGATGCTCCGTCGGCCGAGCCACCGGTGTCGGGCACGGGCCAGGCCGGTTCCTGCTTGGTCTTGACGACGAGGAGGACGAGGAGGACCCACCCTGACTCGATGAGCAGTCGGCTCTCGGCGACGGACTGGACGACGAGCGAGACCGCGATGAGGACGGGCGCCAGCGAGAGCGCCGTGTACGGTCGGTGCGCGTCCAGGTCCACTCGCGGTCGGTCGACGGCGAGGAACCAGGTGCGGGTCAGCATCGACAGGACGACCGCCGCGAAGAGGACGAGGCCGACGACCCCGAGCTGGAACCACACGTCGAGCCAGGCGTTGTGGGCCTGTAGCTGCCGGACGCCGCGCCTGATGACGAGGTCCGTGAAGAGCGGCTCCCAGGGTGCCCAGGGGCTCGAGAACCCCCAACCGACCACCGGCCGTTGTTCGATGAGGCGCCAGACCGTCGCCCAGATGTCGAGGCGACCGGTGAGGTCGGGGCTCTTCCCGAGGAGGCCGAGCAGCTGCGTGCGGAAGGCGACCGCCGCCACGGCGCCGACGACGGCGACACCGACGATGGCGAGGTACACGGGCGTCCGAGCTGCTGGGCCGCTCGCGCGCCGGATGACCAGGGCGGACGCCAGGACGACGGCGGTGACGACCGCAGCGAGCAGGATCGTGGTCGAGAAGCTCAGCAGGAACATGGCCACCGCGAGGGCCAGTCGGAGGATCAGCGTCCATCGCCGCTCCGGGCCGGCGACACCAGCCGCCGCGTGCTGCTCGCGACGCGCCGCCAACCGGACCCCGAACACGATGATCCCGAGGAGGGCGACGACGGCGAGCAGGTTGGCGTTCCCGGAGATGCCCTGGATGCGCCCGCCTGAGAACAGGAGCTCGCGCGACCAGTAGTCGAGCAGCGGCGGGTCGACCGAGTCGCCCGCGTAGAAGTTCGGGAGCAGCGGGTGACGGAGGACCGCCGCCACGAACAGCTCGAAGAGGAGGGACAGGGCGAGCAGCCAGGTCACGGCACGCCCGAGGACCCGGAGGACCTCCGGCCAGGTGAAGCAGGTGGCGAGGGTCAGCCCGAGGACCGTGCACAGGGCCGCGCCGAGGAGCGTCGCAGCGGTCCCGCTCGGATAGGCCGACCAGGCGAGGGACAGGACCGCCAACGCCCCGTAGCCGACGAGCGACCAGGGGATCCTGGTGCGCTGCCACCGAGGTCGGACGACGACCATGCAGGCGAGGGCCGCACCGCCGGCCAGGAGGGCGACCGCCGTGTAGCCCCAGATCGTGAACAGGTTCGTCCAGAACGTCCCGGCGAGCACCGCGAAGGTCGCGAACACGGCCACGTGTCGGACGACGATCGCACGCGTGGTCAGCGTCGCCGGCGGGCGGGGCGGGGCGGGTTCGGTCGGCAGCATCGTGCCCCCAGGGTAGCGGCTGCGGCCAGGACCGACGCCCTGCCCCGGACGGTCGATCAGACGAACGCCGCGGTGCCGGTGATGGCCCGTCCCACGATGAGCGCGTTCATCTCGCGCGTGCCCTCGTAGCTGTAGAGCGCTTCGGCGTCCGCGAAGAACCGGGCGGCGTGGTAGTCGAGCACGATGCCGTTGCCGCCCATGATCTCGCGAGCCCAGGCGACGGTCTCGCGCATGCGGGCCGTGCAGAAGGCCTTCGCGAGGGCCGAGTGCTCGTCCCGCTGCGTGCCCTCGTCGAGCATCTGCGAGACCCGGACGCACATCGCCATCGACGCGGTGATGTTGCCGAGGCACTTCGAGAGGAGGTCCTGGATCAGCTGGTGACCGGCGATGGGCTTGCCGAACTGCACGCGCTCCTTCGCGTAGGCGACCGCCGCCTCGTAGGCGCCGACGGCGACGCCGACGCTCGACCAGGCCACACCGGCGCGCGTCAGACGGAGGACCTTTGCGGTGTCGCGGAAGGAGTTCGCGTGCTGGAGTCGCAGGCGCTCGGGTACCCGCACCTCGTCGAGGGTGATGTCGGCGTTCTGCACCATGCGCAGGCTGATCTTGCCCTCGATCTTCGTCGCGGAGTATCCGGGGGAGTCGGTGGGGACGATGAACCCCTTCACCTGGCCGTCGGCGGTGTCCTTCGCCCAGATGATGGTGATGTCACTGAAGGTCGCGTTACCGATCCAGCGCTTCGAGCCCGAGAGGATCCAGTCGTCGCCGTCCCGGGTGGCCGTGGTCCTGAGCCCCTGCGCGCTGTCCGAACCGGACTGGGGTTCCGTGAGTCCGAACGCCCCGAGCACCTCGCCCGACGCGAGCTTCGGCAACCACTCGTCCTGTTGCTCCCGCGAGCCGCATTCGCTGATCGATCCCATCGTGAGGCCGTCCTGCACGCCGACGAAGGTCGAGATGGACGCGTCGATCCTCGACAGCTCCATCGACGCGAGGCCACGGAACACCGCGCTGTTCTCGAACGGGGTCGTCTGGGGCCAGGCCCATCGGGCGACGTCCAGCTCGAGCAGTGGGGCGATGAGGTGCTTCGGGAACTCCGCCCGTTCCCAGTACTCGTTCACGATCGGCTTCGCCTCGGTCTCGGCCCAAGCGCGGAGTCGGGCGATGGCCTCCTGCTCGGGAGCCGTCAGGAGGCTCTCGAAGCCGTAGAAGTCGCTGGCGAGGGGTTCGAAGATCATGGTCCGTTGCTCCATTGCGTCCGCTGGCGCCGGATCGGCGTCTCCGCAAGCCTAAGCAGGTGCGCTCCGCATCGGCAGCGGCTTGGTAGTTTGGTCCATGGTGCCGGGCGACCGCGTCGCACGGCTTGTAGGACGACGCCAAGCGGCCCCAGGGGCCGGCTGGCGCGTCACCCTCGTCCGTCGAAAGGGCCCCACCATGTTCGTGCCGCTCCGTGCCACTCCTCGTGACTACGCGTGGGGGTCGCCGACCGCGATCGCGGAGCTGCTGGGGTCCGAGCCCTCAGGGCGTCCGGAGGCGGAACTCTGGCTCGGCGCGCACCCCGGGGCCCCGACGCCGATCGCGGATCCGTCGACGGTGGGAGGGCACGCGGACCTCGAGCGCTGGCTCGCCGCGGATCCCACCGCGCTCGGCGGGAGAGGCTCGCTGCCGTTCCTCCTCAAGGTCCTCGCGGCGGCCCATCCACTCTCACTGCAGGCCCACCCCGATCTCGCGAGGGCCGCCGCGGGGTTCACCGCCGAGAACGCGCGAGGCGTGCCGATCGACGCCTCGCACCGCAACTACAAGGACGCCCTCCACAAGCCAGAGCTCATCGTCGCGCTCCGGGACGGCTTCGAGGCGCTCTGCGGGTTCCGCGAGCTCGACGCGACCGATGCGCTGCTCGGCGAGCTGGTGGCCTCGGCGCCCGATCCGGCTGCAGCGGCGCGCATCAACCTGCTCCGGGAGATGGTGGCCGCCCCCGACGGGCTCCGCGACACCGTCCGGATCCTGCTCGAACAGCTCCCTGGCGGGCTGCTCGACGCCCTCGTCGTGGCCGCTGCGGCTCCCGGTTCGGGCGAATTCGACGCCGAGCGTGCCCTGGTCGGGCGGCTCGCGGAGGAGTATCCGGGCGATCCCGGCGTCGCGGTCGCGCTGCTGCTCAATCTCGTCACGCTGGACGCCGGTGAGGCGCTCTACCTCCCGGCGGGCAACATCCATGCCTACCTCCGAGGCATCGGTGTCGAGCTCATGGCCGCGAGCGACAACGTCCTGCGAGGCGGGCTCACCCCCAAGCACGTGGACGTGCCCGAACTGCTCGAGGTCCTGGAGTTCGAGCCGCGGCCGGTGCCGTGGCTCACTCCGACGGACCTGGGCGGGGGACTCAGTCTCTTCGTACCGGACGTCCCGGATTTCGAGCTGCTGCGGGTGGATCTGACCGACGAGCCGACCGAGCAGGAGTCGTCGTTCCGACTCCCCGGACCCGGGATCGCGATCGTCACCGACGGCTCGGTGAGGATCGACGGAGCGGCCTCGTCCGTCGAGCTCGGTCGAGGTCGCTACGCCTTCATCACGCCCGACGAGGAGGAGCTGCGCTTCTCCGGGACGGGGACCCTCTTCCTGGCGACCACCCAGGGCTGACCGCCCGGCCGGTCGTCCGGTCCACGCGGCTCAGGCGCTCTCCCGCACCCCGAAACTGCGCCGGTAGGCGGCGGGCGTGGTGCCGAGGACGCGGTCGAAGTGGTGACGGAGGACCGCTGCGGTGCCGAACCCGGTGTCCGCCGCGATCCGCTCGACACCGTGGTCGGTGCGTTCGAGCATCTCCTGGGCTCGGAACAGGCGTTGCCGGTTCAGCCAGGCGGCCGGCGTGCTGCCGAGCTCCGAGCGGAAGCGGCGGGCGAAGGTCCGCTCCGACATGTGTGCCTGCCGCGCGAGACGCCCGATGGGCAGATCCTCGGCGAGGTGGTCGAGCATCCAGTCGACGACCGGTGCGAGGGACTCGCACTGCTGTGCCGCGACGGGGGAGAGGACGTACTGCGCCTGGCCGCCGTCGCGCTGCGGTGGGACGACCATCCGACGGGCGATGACGTTGGCGCTCGCCGCGCCGTACTCCTGCCGTACCAGGTGGAGGCAGGCGTCGATACCCGCTGCGGTGCCTGCGCCGGTGATGACCTTCCGGTCTTCGACGAACAGCACGTCCGGGTCGACGGTGGTGCCGGGGAACAGCTTCTGCTGCTCATCCGTGTACATCCAGTGGGTGGTGCTCCGGCGCCCGTCGAGCAGTCCGGCGTGTCCGAGGACGAACGAGCCGCTGCACACGCTGAGGACCCAGGCGCCGCGTGCCTCGGCAGCGCGGAGCACCTCGAGGTACGCCTCGTCGACCGTGGCACCGCGTGAGCCGCCCCGTCCGGTGATGGCGACGAGGTCCGCCTCCGCGGCGAAGGAGAGATCGTCCTCGACCATCATGTCGAAGCCGCGGCTGCCGTCGTCGCTCAGGTTCATGCGGACCGGCCCCGGGTCCTTCGTGACGATCCTCAGGTCGAACGCCGGGCCGCCCTGGTCGGATCGGTCGATCCCGAAGACCTCGCAGACGACGCTGAATTCGAACGGCTGCAGGCCCGGGATGGCGAGGAGCGCGACCTTGGTGAGCATGGGGCCTCCGGATGGGGATTTGGCAGGAATGTGCTGCTTTGCGTCCATCCTGCCACTGGTGGCAGTTTTTTGCCATTCGTAGAGTTCCAGACATGTCCATCATCGCGCTCCTCGTCGGAATCGTCATCGTCCTCGTCGTGGTCCTCGCCGTCGTCGCGACGGTCCGCGCCATCCGCACGGACGGCTACCGCGCCGTCCCCACCTGCTCGGACGCCCGCCGCGCCGGCCTCCAGTAGTCTGGTCACTCCGCCCGCAGGACGGCCGCAGTTCGGCCGACGGGCGGCCGACTGGAGGAAGCATCGTGACGTGGCTGGTGACGGGCGGGGCCGGGTACATCGGCGCCCATGTGGTTCGGGCGTTCCAGGCCGAGGGGATCGACGTGGTCGTCCTCGACGACCTCTCCAGCGGGCATGAGCGCTTCATCCCGGCGGACGTCCCCTTCGTGCGCGGCACCCTCCTCGACGGCTCGGTGCTGGAGCGCGCGTTCTCGGAGTTCGAGCTGAGCGGCGTGGTCCACGTCGCCGGCTACAAGTACGCGGGCGTCTCCGTGCAGCGCCCGTTGCACACCTACGCCCAGAACGTCACGGCGACCGCGATGCTGCTCGGAGCCATGGAAGAGCACGGCGTCGAACGCATCGTCTTCTCCTCGAGCGCCGCGGTGTACGGGACCACGGACGTCGACCTCGTCACCGAGGACACGCCGAAGGCCCCGGAGTCGCCGTATGGGGAGTCGAAGCTCATCGGGGAGTGGCTGCTCAGTGATCAGGGCGTGGCGACCGGGCTGCGTCACACCTCACTGCGCTACTTCAACGTCGTCGGCTCCGGGACGGACGAGGTCTACGACACCAGTCCGCACAACCTGTTCCCGCTCGTGTTCGACGCGCTCCTCGCCGGTCGCACGCCGCGGATCAATGGGGACGACTACCCGACCCCCGACGGCACCTGCGTCCGCGACTACCTGCATGTGGCCGACCTCGCCGCCGCCCATGTCGCTGCGGCGAAGCGCCTCGACGCCGGCGAGCCCCTTGAGGCCGCCTACAACCTCGGGAGCGGGGACGGATCGAGCGTCGGGGAGATCATGACCGCCATGGCCGAGGTCACGGGCATCGACTTCACGCCCGAGATCATGCCCCGTCGCGCCGGCGATCCCGCTCGGATCGTCGCGTCGGGAGCGCTCGCCGCTCGCGATCTGGACTGGCGGATGCGGCACGACCTCCGGCAGATGGTGGAGAGCGCGTGGCGGGCGCGCCGCGCCGCCTCCTGACCGTGATCAGGGCCGCGATCGATCCCGTCACCCAGTTCAGGTGACACGCGGCGCGTCGCGAACCCTCACCTCGTGATTGAGGCTTTACGATGTGCGACTTGACTCGACCATAACTACAAGGGTGTAATTATGTATCGCGCCGCGTGGCGCAGGGTACGAGCAGTTGGGGAGACGGTATGGCAATTCCTGAGTATCGTGCCGGGGTACCCGACGACTGGTTCGTCGATCCGGTCAATCTGGGAGTGCCCGGCGTCCGTCAGCCGGCTGCCGACGGCGAGGACGACACCCAGCTCTCCTGGCAGACCGACGCGCTCTGCGCTCAGACCGACCCAGAGGCCTTCTTCCCGGAGAAGGGCGGCTCCACGCGCGACGCCAAGCGGATCTGCACGAGCTGCGACGTCAAGTCGCAGTGCCTCGAGTACGCGCTGGCCAACGACGAGCGCTTCGGTATCTGGGGCGGCCTCTCCGAGCGCGAGCGTCGCAAGCTCCGCAAGCGCGCCGTCTGACCGGTTGAACGACCCACTTCACGCGCCCGTCAGCCACGCGCAGCCTGCCTGATCCGGGGCGCGCCCGTCCGGTTCCCGGCCTTCCGCGCTCGCCCGCTTAGTCTGATTCCGATGTCTCCCCGAGTAACGGCGATCCTCGTGGTGCGTGACGGCTCAGCGTCGCTCGCACGCACGCTCGACGCCCTCAGTGCCCAGACCCGTCCGGCGGACGGGATCATCGCCGTCGCCACCCGCAGCAGCGAAGCGACGATCGCAGAACTCAGCCGGGTCCCCGGGATGAAGCTCGTGACCTCGTCCGAGGACCTCAGCTTCGCGCAGGCCGTCGCGGCCGGCGTCCGGGTGACCGACCAGCCCGAGGACGCCGAGCAGATGCTCTGGCTGCTCTCCGAGGACACGGCGCCGGAGCCCACAGCGCTCGCCGCACTGCTCGGCGCCCTCGAGGTCTCTCCGTCGGTCGGTGTGGCCGGTCCGAAGATCCTCGACTGGGACGACGCCTCCTTCCTCCGCCGCTACGGCGAGACCATCACCTCGCTCGGCGCCGCGGTCCCGGTGGTCGAGGACGAACTCGACCAGGCTCAGCACGACACGATGAACGACGTCATGGCCGTCGGCCCGGCCGGCATGCTCGTGCGCCATCAGCTGTGGGATCAGTTGGGCGGCTTCGACCAGGCGCTCGTCGCGGACGACGCGCTCGACTTCTGCATCAGGACCCGTCTCGCCGGGTTCCTGGTGGCGGTCGTGCCGACGGCACGCGTCGCCTCGGCGGGGGAGGGCATCGCCGGACCCTCCTGGTCGAACCGACTGGGTGCCCGCCGTCGCCGACACCGCCAGGCCCGCGCGGCCCAGCTGCACCGCCGACTCGTCTACGCGCCGGGGATCATGGTCCCCGTGCACTGGCTCAGCCTGGTGCCGCTCGCCATCCTGCGGGTCATCGGCCACTTCGTGAAGAAGCAGCCCGAGCTCGTGCTCGGCGAGCTATCGGCGGCATTCGCGGTCGCCTTCTCGGGAGCCAAGGTCCAGAACGCGCGCCGCCAGCTCGCGAAGAACCGGACCCTCGGGTGGTCCAGCATCGCCGGCCTGCGCATGCGACTCGACGAAGTGCGGCGGAAACGCGCCCTCGCCAGGGAGGCGACGCAGATCGGGTTCATCGGTGAGGAGCGCGACCTCCGCTTCTTCTCCGGAGGAGGCGCCTGGGTCGTCCTCGCGGCCGCCGTCCTGGGTGCCGCGATCCTCGCCCCGCTCCTCGGCGCCTCCTTCATCACCGGTGGTGGGCTCCTGCCCCTGTCGTCGACGGTGGGCGAGCTCTGGCAGCACATCGGGTTCGGCTGGCGTGACGTCGGACTCGGGTTCGTCGGTGCTGCGGACCCGTTCAACGCCGTCCTGGCGGTCCTCGGGTCGATCACGTTCTGGGAGCCGTCGTTCTCCCTCGTCCTGCTCTTCCTGCTCGCCCTCCCGCTCTCGGCGCTCGGCGCCTGGTTCGCGGCGACGCGCCTCACCGAGCGGGCAGGCCCCCGTGCCGTCGCCGCGCTGCTGTGGACCCTCGCGCCGACGCTGCTGACCGCGCTGGCGGACGGACGTCCGGCGGCGGTCATCGTGCACGTCCTGCTGCCCTGGCTCTTCTACGCCGGCGTGGTGGCCGCGCGTTCCTGGGCCGCTGCGGGCACGAGCGCCTTCCTGTTCGCCGCGATCGTCGCGAGCGCCCCGTCATTGGCTCCCGCCCTCCTCGTCATCTGGGTCGTCGCGATGGTCTTCGCTGGCCGGGGCATCGCGCGGGTCGCGCTCGTCCCCATCCCCGCCGCTGCGCTCTTCGCCCCACTCGTATGGCAGCAGGGTTTCCACCGCGGCAACTGGCTCGGGCTCCTCTCCGATCCGGGCGTGGTGACGCCGGCGACGGCAGCCTCCGGCTGGCAGCTGTCCCTCGGCTTCCCCGGCGGCAGCCTCGGTGGCTGGAGTCAGGTCGCCGCCGCGCTCGGCCTGCCGGGTATGACCCCGGTCATCGTGATCCCGGCGCTGTTCGCCCCGCTCGCGATCGTCGCCCTCCTCGCACTGTTCCTGCCGGGTTCGCGCCGCGCGGTCCCGCTCCTCATCGCCGCGTTCCTCGGGCTCGTCTCGGCCGTGTTCGCGACGCACTTGTTCCTCACCTCCACGGCAGGGACCGCGGTCCCGGTCTGGGCTGGTGCCGCGATCAGCCTCTACTGGCTCGGCATCGTCGGCGCGGCGACCCTCGGACTCGACCGGATCCCGCGCTTCAGAGCCGTTCCGGCGCTCGTCATGGTGCTCGCAGCCGTGGTGGTGGCCGTCCCGCTCGCGCTCGCCCAGCCGCTCGGCACGTCCGTCGTCCGTGAGAGTTCGGGCCGGCAGCTGCCGGCCTACGTCACGGCGGCGACGCAGACCGATCCGCGTCTCGGCACCCTCGTGATCACCCCCGGCGACGATGGGACCATCACCGCGGTCGTCATCCGCGGCCAGGGGGAGACGCTCGACGGGCGATCCACGATCGTGCAGAGCTCGCCCGGAGTGTCCTCCGACGACCGGATCGTCGCGGAGCTCGCGGGGAACCTCGCGTCGCAAAGCGGGCTCGACCCGACGAAGACGCTCGTGGAACACGGCATCGCCTTCGTCCTCCTGTCACCGACCGTCGAGGGCGGCGAGCAGACGGTTGCCGGACAGACCGCCGGACGGGCGGCGAGTGCGCTCGACGCCAACGCCGCGCTGGTCGCGGTCGGCGAGACCACGAGCGGGACGCTCTGGCGGACGGTCGCCGACGTCGGTTCCGGCCCCGAGGTACCGGAGACGAACGTGCTCGGCACGCTCATCGGTGTCGGGCTGGGCGTGGTCTTCCTCATCACCCTGCTCCTCAGCATCCCGAACGGTGCGTCCCGCGACGGGTACCGCGCGGGTTCGCGGAAGCCGGCGAAGCTCAAGGGTCGCTCCGCTCGGAAGGCTGCGGCCGCCGGTTCCGCCGTCGCCGTGCTCGACGACGGCGCCGCGGGATCGTACGACGACGAGGAGCCGACCGGCGACCTCGACGATGAGTCGACACCGGAGACTCCTCCGAGCTCGCCCGCAGGCACTTCAGAGATGGCGAAACCACGCTGGTGGCGTCGCGGAGCCGCCTCTGTCGAGACACCCGCTCCCGCGCCGGCCTCCGAGACCGACGCCGACCCCGACGCCCGCACCGACGACGCCCCGGAGGCGGTGGCGAGCGGTGCGGAGCCCACGGCGGAACGGACCAGCGATGCGCCGACCAGCGATGCGCCGACCAGCGAGGCGGAGCCCGCCGACGGGGAGCCCGTCGACACCTCGGAGGCCATCGACGGGCGAGACGAGTCCACGACGGAGCCGAGCGCTCCGAGCGACGCGTCCTCTACTTCAGACACCACCCGCCGGGACGTCCCGGGAACGGAGCAGCCGCATGCCCAGTAAGCGCGGAGTCGCCATCACCTCAGGGCGCATCGTGACCGGGCTGGTCGGGATCGGGATCGCCGCGGTCACGATCGCCGCCGCCGGACAGTTGACCCTGCCGACCGTCGAGATCGCCCCGCGCGACATCCGCGTCACCCCGGTGGCCGGGGACCAGTCCCTGGTGTGCCCGGGGCCGCTGCTCGCCCTCGCGCAGGACGCCACCGCGGCGACCGCTGCCGGGTCCTTCGGGCCGGCGAGCGTCGACTTCGGTGCGAAGGGGGTCACCCCGACCACGCGTGACCTCGGTGCCCCCGACAACACGAGCGGCGCGGCGGACGGCGGCCCTGCCGTCATCACCGTTCCCGGCGCGACCGATGGGAGCGCGACCCCCGTCAGCGGAGCGCAGTCCCAGATCGCGGCCGAGGCGGACGTGGCCGGCCTCGCCGCAGCCACCTGCACCCCGGCGTCGGCGGAGAGCTGGCTCGTCGGCGGTTCGAGCGACATCGGCCGCACCACCCTCATCCTCCTCGGCAATCCCTCGGCCGTGGACGCCAACGTCACCCTCGAGGTCTTCGGGGCCGCCGGACGCATCGACGCCCCAGGGGCGGCCGGGATCGTCGTGGCCTCGGGCACGCAGCGGGTCGTCGCGCTCACCGGGCTCGCACCGAACGAACCGACGCCGGTCGTCCGCGTGACCAGCGAGGGTGGCCAGGTCGCCGCAGCACTGCAGCAGAGCACCGTCCGGGTCCTGACACCCGGTGGTGTCGAGGTCCAGGGACCTACTGCGGCGCCGGCCACCGACCTCGTCGTCCCGGGCCTCGTCGTCTCGGCTCCGGCAGCGCCCGGGGCGAGTTCCGACATCGCGTCGGTCGACGACCGGGCCACGGCCCTCAGACTCTTCGCTCCGGGTGCCGAGGCAGCGGACGTCGTGATCACGGCCACCCGTGAGAACAGCAAGGACGAGCCGATCGTGGTCGACGCGACGATCCAGCCGGGTGTGCCGGGCGAGATCGCCCTGGCCGGATTGCCTGCGGGTGAGTTCTCGCTCGAGATCACCTCGACCGAGCCTGTCGTCGCAGCGGCCCGCTCGAACTCACGCAGCGGCGCCCTCGAGGACTTCGCCTGGTTCGGAGCGGCGCCCGTCCTCGACGACGCAGCGGCCTTCACCGTCCCCACCGGCCCGGGTCAGAAGCTGCACGTCTTCAACCCGACCGGATCGGAGGCAGCGGTCACACTGACGGACGCCGACGGAACGAAGACGGAGGCCAAGGTCGCGGCCGGTGCCGGCGCGACGATCGGGGTCGCCGCTGGCCAGAGCTACGTGCTCGAGGGTGCCGACGGACTCCACGCATCGATCAGCCTCGCCGCACCGGGTCGGTTGACCTCGTCACCCGTCGTGCCGCCGAACCCGCTGGCGGCACCGATCAGCGTCTACCCGCGCTGAGTGGCGCCCGCCGCTCAGAGGAAGCGGTAGCGGTCGGGGCCGAGGTCCCAGGGGTCCTTACCGAGCAGTTCGGCGACGGCCCGGAAGACGCAACTCTCGACCATCATGCGCTGGTGCAGTTCGTCGTTCCGGTGCAGCTTGCTCATGCGCTGGATCGGCAGCCGGTAGAGGATGACCCGACGGCGCGCGCGGTCTACGAACCAGCGGTCCACGCCGTCCGTCCCGGAGTTCTGCGCGGGCATCGCGCCGACCTCGAAGCGGACGTCGGCGAGCTCCGTCGGCCACGCGCCGCGCAGATAGTCGGCCGTCGTCGCCACCGTCAGGTCGAACTGGTCGATCCGCGTGTCGATCGGCGGGACGTCCGGCCCGACGACGCTCGAGCGTCCGTTGCGGCCGTGACGCGAGCGACGCCGCGAGAGCGCACCCCGCGTCTCCTCGTCAGCCTCCGCCATGGCTCCAGTCTAGGCGTCGTGCGGTGGCGCGTCCCGACCCCGATGGACGGCGAGCCGGGGCGCCTGATCCGCACCCGGGCGTTACGCTGGAGCAAATGGTAGACAGGATGTGTTCCAAGGTCGGCTGCTCACGCGAGCCCGTCGCGACGCTGACCTACGACTACCGCGACTCGATGGCGGTGCTCGGGCCGCTCAGCATCGAGAAGAGCCCACACAGCTACGATCTCTGCTCCATCCATGCTGAACGGCTGAGTGTGCCGCAGGGCTGGCGCGTCGTGAAGCACAGCGTCCTCGGCGACGTCGGCTACGGTTCCTGACCGGTCCACAGCGTCGACATGAAGGGCCGCGAGCGCCGGCGGTCTGCGAGAATGGCTGCATGAGTTCTTCCGCACTGACCGCCCCCACGACCACCCTCCCGTACAAGGTGGCCGATCTGTCGCTCGCCGAGGCCGGCCGCCACCAGCTCCGCCTCGCCGAGAACGAGATGCCCGGCCTCATGGCCCTTCGCGAGGAGTTCGGCGCCAGCCAGCCCCTCGCCGGAGCCCGGATCGCCGGCTCCCTGCACATGACGGTGCAGACCGCGGTGCTCATCGAGACGCTCGTGGCTCTCGGTGCCCAGGTCCGTTGGGCGAGCTGCAACATCTTCTCCACCCAGGACGAGGCAGCAGCGGCCGTCGCGGTCGGGCCGCAGGGCACCGTCGACGCGCCGTCGGGCGTGCCGGTGTTCGCCTGGAAGGGCGAGACCCTCGAGGAGTACTGGTGGTGCACGGAGCAGATCTTCGACTGGTCGACGGAAGCCGCAGCGGTGGGAGCCGACTGGACCGGCCCGAACCTCATCCTCGACGACGGCGGCGACGCGAGCATGCTCGTGCACCAGGGTCGCCGGTTCGAGCTCGCCGGTGCGGTCCCTGAGACGGCGGCGACCGACAGCCACGAGTACAGCATCGTGCTCGACGTCCTGCGTCGCTCGCTCGCCGGAAGCACCGATCGGTGGACGAAGGTCGCTGCCGACATCCTCGGCGTGACGGAGGAGACCACCACCGGCGTGCACCGCTTGTACGAGCTGGCGAAGCAGGGGGAGTTGCTCTTCCCCGCGATCAACGTCAACGACTCGGTCACGAAGAGCAAGTTCGACAACAAGTACGGCATCCGTCACTCCCTGCCGGACGGGCTGAACCGCGCGACCGACGTGCTCATCGGCGGCAAGGTCGTCTTCGTCGCCGGCTACGGCGACGTCGGCAAGGGTGCTGCCGAGGCCCTCCGCGGGCAGGGCGCGCGGGTCATCGTCTCCGAGGTCGACCCGATCTGCGCGCTGCAGGCCGCGATGGACGGCTACCAGGTCGCGACGCTCGAGAGCGTAGCCTCCGAGGTCGACATCATCGTCACCTGCACGGGCAACTTCAACGTCGTGACGCTCGACCACATCCTGGCGCTCAAGCACCTCGCGATCGTCTCGAACGTCGGACACTTCGACAACGAGATCGACATGGCGTCGCTCGAGGCCCTCGAGGGCGCCGAGAAGATCGAGATCAAGCCGCAGGTCCACGAGTGGCGTCTGCCGACGGGACGCAGCGTCCTGGTGCTCAGCGAGGGTCGCCTGATGAACCTCGGCAACGCGACGGGTCACCCGTCCTTCGTCATGAGCAACTCCTTCACCAACCAGGTGCTCGCGCAGCTCGAGCTCTGGACCCGGACCGAGGAGTACCCGATCGGCGTGTACGTGCTCCCGAAGCACCTCGACGAGAAGGTGGCGCGGCTGCACCTCGACGCGCTCGGCGTCCAGCTGACGACGTTGACGGGTGAGCAGGCCGACTACATCGGAGTGTCCGTCGAAGGCCCCTACAAGGTCGACCACTACCGCTACTGAGCGGCCCGGCCGGTTCCCCGCCTCAGCGGTCGGGGAACCGGTGCGGCTGTCCGCTCAGCACCGGCTGCAGCAGGGCCAGCCGCTGGCGGGCGGCGAGCTGGGCCTGGTACTCCCGCTCCCGGCGAACGACCGAGACACCGACGAGGAACGCCTCGGGCGGCGCGATCGGGAGCGGTGAGACGTACCGCGACACCTCTGCGGCGAGTTCGGCCGCGAGCCGGGTCCGGGTCGCCGGCGTCAGTGCGGCCGCCTGCTTGAGGAACTGCGACACCCGCCGCGCCAGGGGATCCGGCAGCCGGGCGACGTCCGCTCCCGCGGCCCACGTCGCGAGCTGCGGCGGGATCATCGCCACCGGCTCGACCACCCTCGGCAGACGTTCACGTTGACTGTACGTCCCGGCGAGGACGTCGCCGAGCCGCTTCGAACGGGCGCTGAGCAGGCCGGAGAGCGCGGCGATCCCGCCGGCGGTCAGGTAGATCTCGAAGTACCCGGTCAGGGCACGGATGAACGCGTGCCGGAACCCGGGCGCTCCGCCGTCGTCACGGACGATGCGGGCGCCGACGGCGAGCTTGCCCAGGGAACGACCTCGGGAGGCGATCTCGACGGCGGCGGGCAGGACGACGAGGCAGAGGACCGTCAGCCCGAGCACGATCGCGGTGAACATCGCCGTGTCCATGGCGACGCCGGAGAGGAGCCACGAGAACATCGCCAGCATGAGGCCGACGAAGACGAGGATCGACACCGCGTAGTCGATGAGCGCTCCGGCGGCCCGCAGGATGAACCCGGTGGGCCGGACGTCCAGAGCGACCGCCTCGCCGGTGATCAGCTCAGTACCGTCGTCCACCGACGACTCGTGCAGGGGGACCCGGGCCGGTTCGGACATGTGGACCATTCAAGCAGATGCCCGGAGCACCGGTCACGGAGCGTCCCCACCGCGTAGCATGGCTCCGATGGATCTCGACGCCTACTCCGCAGCCCACCGTCAGGAATGGGACCGCCTCGACGCGCTCGGCAAGCAGCGGTTCTTCAGCGGACCGGAGGCGGACGAGCTGATCGACCGCTACCAGGCCGGCGCGACGCAGCTCTCCGCCATCAAGACGACGGCCGGGTCGACGCTCGTGGGCGACCGCCTGTCCGTGTCGCTGTCGCGGGCGCGTCTTCGGTTCACCGGGGCGAGTGCCAACGTCCTGTCGAGCGTGCCGCGTTTCTTCGTCCTGGCGTTGCCCGCCGCGCTCTACCGGGTCCGCTGGGTGACCCTCGCCGTCGCGGTCGCGACCGTCGTCATCGCGACCCTGTACGCCGTGTGGATCGCGGGCAACCCGCAGGTCCTCGCGAATCTCGGGACGGACGCGCAGCTCAAGCAGTACGTCGAGGACGACTTCGTCGCCTATTACTCCAACAACCCGGCAGCCAGCTTCGCCGGTCAGGTGTGGACGAACAACGCCTGGATTGCCGCCCAATGCGTGGCCTTCGGGATCAGCGGGGTGTGGGTGCCATACATCATCGTCACCAACGCACAGGGTGTCGGCCAGGCCGCAGGGCTCATGTTCGCCTACGGCAAGGGCGACGTGTTCTTCGAGTACATCCTCCCGCACGGCATGCTCGAACTCACCGCGGTGTTCGTTGCGGCGGCGGCCGGCTTGCGGATCTTCTGGGCGTGGGTCGCGCCAGGACCGAGGACGCGGGGGCAGGCCCTCGCCGAGGAGGGCAGGGCCCTGTTCACGATCGCCATCGGGCTCGTGATCGTCCTGTTCGTCTCCGGCCTGGTCGAAGGGTTCGTGACCCCTGCGCCCTGGCCGTGGGCCGTGAAGATGCTCATCGGCGGGGGAGCGCTCGCGGCGTTCCTGCTCTACATGTGCTGGTTGGGCGGGATCGCCTACCGCTCGGGTGAGCGCGGCGATCTCGCCGAGTTCGAAGCCGGCGCGAAACGCATCGTCGCCGGCTGAGCGTTATTCGCCGGCTTCAGACCGTGCGCGGCGCTCGGCGTTCCGGGCGTTGACCCGGGCGTTCTCGGCGTTGACCTCGGCGTGCACCGCGCGCTCCTGCACGAGCCAGGCTGGCAGGGTGCGAAGGAGCTCCTGGATCTGCTCGGTCGTCAGCGCCTCGGTGATCTCAGCGCGCGCGAGACCCGAGGTCGACACACCCAGCTTGCGAGCGACGACGTCCCGCGGGTGCGGACCGTTCTTCCGGAGTTCGACCAACCAGTCGGCCGGGTTTGCCTGCAGCTCGAGGAAGGCGGACCGCGTGATGGGCTCCTCCTGGAACGATGCCGGCGTCGCCGGCAGGTAGACCCCGAGCTTCTTCGCCGCGGTTGCCGGTTTCATGATCTGTTCGCTCGCGCCCATCCGCTCAGCGTACCTCGCCGGAGCGCCCGCTCCCAACCGACCGCACCGCCTCGCCGACCGCCCTGCAGTAGTGTGGCAAGCCGAGCAGTGGAGGCTTCGATGGACAGGCAGGACGACCAGGGCGACGGTTCCCGCATCGATGTCGAGGTCGACGGTGCCGATCACGACCAGGAAGTCGCCACACCGGCGTTGACGGTCGCGTTCGCCCGGGGCGTCAATCCCGGGAAGTGGGCGCGCATCTGGAACGAGCGGCGCCCCGACGACGAACTCCGCCTGGTCCGCGTCGACCTCGACGAACAGCGGGAGGTCCTCCGTTCCGGCGCGGTGGACGTCGCGCTCGTCCGCGTGCCCATCGACACCGAGGGCCTCAACACGATCGCCCTGTTCGAAGAGCTCCCCGTCGTCGTGTTCGCGAAGGGTGCAGCGCTCGGTGAGCACGACACGGTCGAAACCGCCGCACTCGCCGAGGAACAGCTGATCATGGCACCCCTCGTGCTCGGGTGGGCGGACCAGGCGGACACGCTCGGGTTCGCGGCACCCGCCGCGCCGCTCACCTCCGATCCGGAAGCGGCGATCGAGCTCGCGGCCTCCGAGGTCGGCATCGTTGTCGTCCCGCAATCGGTCGCGAGGCTCCACCAGCGGAAGGACGTGGAGTACCGCCCGATCGTCGACCTCCCGCCCGTGCCGGTGCTGCTCGCGTGGCCTCGGGACCGCGAGGACGAGGCGCTCGAGGAGTTCATCGGCATCGTCCGAGGTCGGACGGCGAACAGCTCACGGCGAAGCGCTCCGGCGGAGACCCCCGCGGCGGCCGCTCCGCAGCAGACCGGGAAGCGTCGGAAGCCGCCGAAGGCCGGCTCGACACCGGGAACCGCCGCCGGGACGAGCCGCGGCGCCCAGCTCGCTGCACGGAAGGCCAAGCAGGAGGCCCTCGCCCGGGAGCGCCGCAAGAAGCGGAAGGGCCGCTGAGGCTCGTTCCGCTGCAGCGCCCGTGCCAGTCCGCGGACCGGGCCTGTCCTAGAGCCGCCCCGACGCCTTCAGCGCGATGTAGGCGTCCGCCAGGGCGGGGGGTAAGGTCTCCGGTGATCCGGTGACGACGTCCGCTCCGAGCTGCCTGATGGCCGCCGACACCCGCTCGATGTCGAGAAGCGCCCGTTCGGCGGAGGCCGCGCGGTAGACGCTCTCCCGGCTGCCGCGGTCCCGCGTCGCTTCGATCGTCGCCGGGTCGACGACGCTCGTCACGACCACCGTGTGCCGCTGCGTGAGTTGGGGGAGCACCGCGAGCAGCCCTCGCGCCGCGCCTGGAGCGTCGATCGACGTCTGCAGGACGACGAGTGCGCGCTGGTTCGTGATCTGCCTCACCTGGCCGGGGACAGCGTCCCAGTCGGTCTCGATGAGTTCGGGGTCGACGAGCGCCATCGCGTCGACCATCCGCGACAACAACTCCGGCCCGGTCGCGCCCTGCACCCGACCCCGCACGCGTCGGTCGTAGGCGAGGTAGTCGATGCGGTCACCGGCCCTCGTCGCCAACGCCGCCAGCAGCAACGCCGCTTCGAACGCGGTGTCGATGCGCGGCTCGTCGACGATGCGCGCGGCGGACGTCCGTCCGGTGTCGGTCACGATGACGACCCGGCGGTCGCGTTCGGGCCGCCACGTGCGGATCATGACGTCGCCACGTCTGGCGGTCGCCCGCCAGTCGATCGATCGCACGTCGTCACCGCGCACGTATTCTCGGAGCGAGTCGAACTCGGTGCCCTGACCGCGCACCATGACGCTCGTCGCGCCATCGAGTTCGCGCAGGCGCGCGATGCGGCTCGGGAGGTGTTTCCGAGACGCGAACGCCGGGAGGACACGGAGGTGTCCCGGGCTGTTGAGCGTCGCCTGCCGCGCGAGGAGACCGAGCGGCCCGAACGACCGCACCGTCACCTGTGACACCCTGCGCTCGCCGCGACGGAAGGGCATGAGCACGAGGCTGACGCTCCGCCGCTCGCCGGGCGGGAGGTCGACACGGAGGCGGGCGGTCGGCGCCCCTGCCGACGGCTGCCAGGCGTCGCGGACGAGGGCGCGCACGCGACGGCCACCGCGGTTGGTCAGCAAGAGCGTGCTCGTCGCCGATTCGCCGAGCCGGATCCGCGACGGGAGCACCCGTTGCAGGATGATCTCGCGCGGCGACCCGGCGAGGACGAGGTCGAGGACGCCGAGGAGGGCGACGAGGCCGAGCCAGACGGCGAACGCCCAGGCCGCGTCATCCGTGAGCACACCGATCACCACGATCGGCACGATGCCGAACGCGACGAATGCGACGAACCTCCCGGTGACGGCCATCTAGATGGGGACCTGGACCTGCTGCATGATCGACCGCAGGATGGCGTCCACCGAGACGCCTTCGAGCTCCGCCTCCGGGCGCAACTGCATCCGGTGGCGCCAGACGGGCAGGACCATGGTCTGCACGTGGTCCGGGGTGATCGACTGATAGCCGCTCAACCAGGCCCAGGCCTTCGCCGACGCCAGCAGGGCGGTCGTCCCGCGGGGACTGACGCCGAGCCGGACGGAGGGGCTCCGTCGTGTAGCGCGGGCGAGGTCGACGACGTAAGCGAGGACGTCGGCACTGGCACCGACCCGGCCGACCTCCACCTGTGCGGCACGGAGTTCGGCGGCGCCCATCACCGGGGTGACGCCGGCGGCGGCCAGGTCCCGGGGACTGAACCCGGCGGCGTGGCGGCGGAGCACCTCGACCTCGACGTCCCGCTCCGGAACGTCGAGCACGAGCTTCAGGAGGAATCGGTCGAGCTGCGCCTCCGGGAGCGTGTACGTGCCCTCGTACTCGATCGGGTTCTGCGTCGCGGCGACGATGAACGGGTCGGGGAGCGGCAGTGAACGGCCGTCGACGCTGACCTGGCGTTCCTCCATCGCTTCGAGCAGGGCTGACTGGGTCTTGGGAGGCGTCCGGTTGATCTCGTCGGCCAAGAGGATGTTCGTGAAGACGGGGCCCTCGCGGAACTCGAATTCGCCGGTCTTCGCGTCGTAGACGAGCGATCCGGTGACGTCGCCCGGCATCAGGTCCGGGGTGAACTGCACCCGCTTCGTGTCGAGGCTCAGGGCGTGACTGAGCGATCGGACGAGCAGCGTCTTGGCGACGCCGGGCACACCCTCGAGGAGCGCGTGTCCCTTCGCGAGGAGGGCGATCACGAGGCCGGTGACGGCGGCGTCCTGGCCCACGACGGCCTTGCCGACCTCAACGCGCACCTGGGCGAGAGCGCGTCGGAGGTCGTCGGGGCTCGGGGTGGTGGTTCCGGGCGCTGGGGCGTCGGTCATGGATGGTTCCTTCCGGTGAGGTCCGTGGCGCGCGCGACGGCGGCTTCGAGATCGAGCAGGTGATCGGAGAGGGCGACGAGGTCGGCATCACTCGTGGGTTCGGCGTCGAGGAGGACGGCGCGGACGTGCCGGGGGTCGAGACCGGCCACGCCGGAGACCGTGTCGGCGACCTCGACGACCGAGGCGTGACGGGAGAGCCCCGTCGCGACCGCTAGGCGGGAGACGGTGCCGATGCGCAGTGCGTCGAGGGCACGCCGGCGGTTCGCGGAGCGCTGGTAGAGCCGCGCACGACCCTCCATCGTCTCGCTCGCCCGGACCGCCACCGGCAGGTCCTCGATGACGAGCGGACCGAACCGGCGCCCGCGCCAGATCATGGCGAGGACCGCCGTGATGACGACGGTGCCCGTGACCCCGGCGACCCAGCCCGGGGTCAGTTCGTCAAGGCTCGGCGGGCCCGTCACTGGCACGTCGGCGAGGCTCGGGAGGTACCAGACCAGCTGCTCGGTGCCGCCGAGCAGTCCGAGGGCCAGCGCCGCGTTCCCGGCTCGGTCGATCACATCGTTCGTGAGCGCGTCAGCCGACCCGAGCAGCACCCGTTCGCCGTCGTCCTGCGAGATCACGGCACTCCCGCCGGTATCTCCGGTGAAGCACCCTTCGGTGTCTGCGTCCGTCGACGTGTACAGCGTCCACCCGCCCGTGACCGACTCGGCCCGGTCGGCGGTGTCGTCTGCGCAGTCCGCCTGGAGGACCTCGGTGGCGTCGGCACTTCCGGCGAAGGACACCCCGGGGAAGAGCGTGCGGAGCACCGATGCGCGCGGCGTGACCACGACGAGTCGGGCGTCGGCGTCGCTCAGCCGCTCGAGCTGCTCAGCGTCCAGCAGACCCGTCGGATCGAAGTACAACACGGTGGTCTCCGAGTCCTCCACCGCTTCGAGCGTCGCGTCGAGGGTCGTCGTCTCACTCACGGTGACCCCCTCCTGGCGGAGGACCTGGGCGAGCGCCCGTCCGCCGTTCGGAGTCTGGTTGCCGGGGCTCAGGAGGGCGGCGTCGATGGAGGCGCCGCGGGTCACGAACATGAGAACGAGCGCGACGCCGATCGCGAACACCGCCGCGATGATCCAGAACCGGTTCCGTCGAAGTCTCGTGCGGAGCCGCGGCGTGGCGACGTCGGGTTCGGGTTGCTGCTCCGCAGCGGGTTTCGTCGTGAGGGTCACCGGCGGACGTCCTCCGGCTCGGCGAGGAAGGCGGGTGCCGCCGTGGCGAGTCGGGCGTCCAAGGCCTCGAGCTCGCGGTACTGCTCCTCGGTGCCGGTCGCATCGAGGTACCGGACGGCGTCGAAGACGTCGGCCGCCCGCTCGAGCGGGCGGCCCTCGGCGGGGAACGCCGCCGCCGCCCGGGCCGCGAAGCCGTGTGCCGTGGTGCCGGGGGACACCACCACGATCGTCCGCTCGGAGACCCCGCGGGCGATGGCGCGGTAGAGCTCCTGCAGCGCCACGGTCCAGTCGCCGGCACCGGCCGCCGTCCTCGCATCGCGTCGCAGCTGATCGGCGGTCCGGTCGTCGCGCTCACCGAACAGGTCCAGCTGCCGGGTGCTCCGTCGGTTGATGCGCGGGACGCCCCACACGATGAACGCGATCACGATGCCGACGACGACCACCGTCATCGCGATGATCGGGAACAGCCCGGTGAACGGCCCGTCTCCTGGCACACGGAGGGAGTTGACCCAGTCCCAGAAGGCCTTCGAGATGATGTCCCACAGAGACGGTTGCGCCGTCTGGTACTCGGGTTTCGACAGCTCGCGTTGCAGGAGGTCACGTGCGCCCGGCGCGTCCGGGACGAGCGGGACGTCGAGTCGCGAGGTGAGGACCAACGGGTTCATCGGGGTGCTTTACCCCCGGCGGCGGTGAGGTCGAAGGGGTTGTCGACCGCCTCACGGCCTCCGGACCGGGCCTCCACGAAGCGGGCCAGATCGAGGTCGAGGCCCTCCTTCCGCATCCGCAGATCGATGTAGATCACGGCGGAGGTGGCGCTGATGACGACGACGGTGATCGCGCCGATGATGACGGAGACGAGCAGGGACAGGCCCTGAGCGGCGATGGTCGCCACGATCATCGTCGCCTCGGAGTCGACACCGACGAGGATCACGGGCACGAAACTCGCGAGCAGACTGATGGGCGTCGCGACGACCTGCGAGGCGACGCTGACGACCGAGGAGACGAGGAACTGGACGCCGAACGTCCGCCAGAAGTACCCGTCGGTCAGGCGCCACGACCGCGCCAGCGCGGGGAACACCCGACTGTTCTCCAGGACGATGATGCTCGGTGTGAGGGAGAACTTCGTCCCCAACCAGGCCGATGCGACGACCAGCACCAGGAGCGCCGCGATCGCCATGAGCACGGTCAGGACCACGCCGGCTCTGCCGCCGAGTCCGGTGAGGACGAACCCGAGGCCGACCGCGACGGCGATGAAGACGGTCACGACGCCGATGAGGAGGAAGGTGTATCCGATGAGCGGGAGGAAGCGTTTTTTGGTGCGACGCCAGAGGACCCCGAGCGGCAGCTTCTCGCCGAGGGTGCCGCGGGCGACCTCCTGGGCGATGATGCCCTGCAGGATCGCGCTCCCGGCGATCGAGACCGCGATCGGGATGAGCGAGGAGAGGATGATCGCCGTGATCGCGCCGGCACCGATGGCGTCCTCCTCGCCAGGGGCCGCCTGTGACAGCCGACTGAACGAGAGCCAGGCGACGAGGCCCACGATGACGAGGGAGAGGACCGCGGTGAGGCCCTGGAAGAGCAGCGCACTCCCGAACGTGGCCTTCGGGTTCCGGCGCAGGACGAGGAAGGGGGCACCGAAGAGGTCGCTGAAGGACAGCGGACGGAGCGGGATGAGTCCCGGCTTGGGCGGGGGAGCCCAGCCCTGCTGGGGACCGGGGGCCCACTGCGCGGCGTTCGCGTAGGGGTTCGCGTCGTAGCCGGCGCTCGGAGCCGCCTGAGGTGTGCCGTACCCGGGCTGCTGGTAGGGGGCGGACTGGGTGTAAGGAGCCTGTCCGTAGGCGGGCTGCTGTCCGTACCCCGGCTGTTGGCCGGAGGCGGGCTGCTGTCCGTACCCCGGCTGTTGGCCGGAGGCGGGCTGCGCGCCGTATCCGGGCTGTTGCTGCGGGTATCCGGAGGATTGTGGGTACCCGGGCTGCTGCGGTGTCTGTCGGGATGGCGCCTCTGCCGACCCGTCCGGTCTCCGCGGCTCCTCGGGGTTCGTCCACGGGCGCTGACCCTGATCGCCCATCTCGCCCCCAGCTCGCTGTTCACCGTCCATCAGCAGCACCCCCTCGCCGTCTCGAACTCCTCCATGTTGTCACACCGGACCGGTCCGGGACCGGACCTTCGGCGGTTCCTGGGGACAGTTCGACTACGCTGAGGCGAGACGTAAGGACACCGGTCAGGCAGCGCGGCCGGCCGGTCACACCCGAGACGGAGCTATGAACGCACGCATCCTCGTCGTCGACGACGACACCGCACTCGCCGAGATGATCGGCATCGTCCTGCGCACCGAGGGTTTCGAACCGTCGTTCTGCGCGGACGGCAGCGGCGCGCTCCAGGCGTTCCGCGACACGAAGCCCGACCTCGTCCTGCTCGACCTCATGCTCCCCGGCATCGACGGGATCGAGGTCTGTCGCCTGATCCGGCAGGAGTCCGGCGTCCCCGTCATCATGCTGACCGCGAAGTCCGACACCGCGGACGTGGTCAAGGGCCTCGAATCCGGAGCCGACGACTACATGGTCAAGCCTTTCAACCCGAAGGAGCTCGTGGCCCGGATCCGCACGCGGTTGCGCGCCCCGGCCGCCGACCTCGCCGAGACGCTCCGCATCGGCGACCTCACCGTCGACGTCGCCGGCCACGAGGTCCGTCGCGCCGACGGGGTCATCGGCCTCACCCCGCTGGAGTTCGACCTCCTGCTCGCGCTCGCGAGCAAGCCGCAGCAGGTGTTCACCCGCGAGATGCTGCTCGAGCAGGTGTGGGGGTACCACTACAAGGCCGACACCCGGCTTGTGAACGTGCACGTGCAACGGCTCCGCGCCAAGGTCGAGGAAGACCCGGACAACCCTAAGATCGTCATGACGGTCCGCGGCGTCGGGTACCGCGCCGGCGCCGTCACCGGCTGATCCGACATGGCCTCCCGACTCGCCGGCTGGGCGGCCGACTGGCGTCTCTGGCGGACGTGGCCGCAGCAGCTGCGCTCGCAGTGGCGGCGCTCGCTGCAGTTCCGGACCGTCGCCATCACCGTCGGGCTGTCGGGACTCGCCATCCTCCTCACCGGTGCCTACCTCTCCTTCAGCATCGGGAACGATCTCTTCCAGTCCCGGCTGCAACAGGCGCTCGCCGGGTCCAGTCGAGCCATCGCCTCGGCGCAGAGCATCCTCGACGCCTCGGATGCCAGCGAGCGGGTCGCCCTGCAGCAGCTGATGGGGACGGTGCGGACCGACCTCCAGACCACGTCCGGCAGCAGCCTGATCGCCGCTTACCGTGCCCCGGGTCAGGACTTCAGCCAGGTGACGCCGCCAGGCTTCGAATCCCCTGGGCTCGCCGGCGGCGTGATCTCGGACGAACTCACCGAGGCGGTCCGAGCCGACCCGGACACGCTCCAGTGGCAGTCGGTCACTCTGACCACCGCTGACGGTTCGTCGACCGCCGGCATCGTCGTCGGTTCGGAGGTGTCGATGCCGACCGCGGGGTCGTATGAGATCTACCTCGGGTACGACCTGAACGAGTCGGAGCAGACACTCGGGTTCGTCCAACGCACCCTGTTCCTGGCCGGTGTCGGCCTGATGATCCTCGTCGGAGGCGCGGCGTGGTTCATCGTCAGGTTCGTCGCGACGCCCATCCGCTCCGCCGCCGAGACGAGCCAACGTCTGGCCGGTGGTGACCTCGACGTCCGCATGCCGGAGAAGGGCGAGGACGAGCTCGCCACGCTCGCCAGGTCCTTCAACGGCATGGCCGCGAGCATGCAGAAACAGATCAAGGAACTGGCCGAGCTCTCGCTCGTGCAGCAGCGGTTCGTCTCGGACGTCTCCCATGAGCTGCGCACGCCGCTCACGACGATCCGGCTCGCCGGCGACGTGCTCTACGACCAGCGGGACTCGTTCCCCCCGGCGACGGAGCGGACGGCGGAGCTCCTGCACGACCAGGTGGGCCGGTTCGAGATCCTGCTCGCCGACCTGCTCGAGATCAGCCGGTACGACGCGGGGAGCATCGAGCTCGATCTCGAGCCGACGAGCCTCGTCCACCTTGCGGAAGAGGTCGTCGACGAGCTGCGACCCCTCGCTGAGCCGACCGGGTCGGATCTCCGCATCGTCGCGCCCGGCGGGTACTCGGCGGTCCCGATGGACCCACGCCGCATCCGTCGGATCGTGCGCAACCTCATCGGCAACGCCATCGAGCACGGCGAAGGGAAACCGATCGTGGTGTCGGTCGACAGCAACGAGTCCTCGGTCGCCATCGCCGTCCGGGACTACGGCCAGGGGATGACCCCCGAGGCGACGGAGCGGGTGTTCGACCGCTTCTGGCGCGCGGACCCGTCACGCAAACGGACCATCGGTGGAACGGGTCTCGGGCTCGCCATCTCCCTGGAGGACGCGATCCTCCACGAGGGGTGGCTGGAGGTCTGGTCCGAGCCGGCGGGCGGTTCGTCGTTCCGCCTCACGATCCCGCGCGAACCGGGGACGGAGATCGTGCGATCGCCGATCAGTCTGCCCCCGGACGACGCGATCGAGTCCATCGTCGACGAGCTGACCGCCCCGACGACGCGCTCGCTCCAGACGGTGACCGCACCCGACGACGATGAGGAGGATGCTCGTGGTTGACCGCTCCACACGACCTCGACGACGACGATCCGTCGCGCGGCGCCTCGCCGCCGCGGCCCTCCCGGTGCTCCTCGTCGCGGTGCTCTCCGCCTGCGTCGGGATCCCTCGTGGCGGTTCGGTGCAGGACGGCGGCACCGTCGGAGGTGGCGACGGCGATGTGGACGTCAACTTCATCGCGCCAGGCCCGACGGAGGGCGCGACCCAGGAGCAGATCCTCCGCGGGTTCATCGACGCCGCCGCGAGCCCGCAGAACAACTACGAGATCGCCCGCGAGTTCCTCGCACCGGAACTCCGGTCCGACTGGGATCCCGACGCCGGGGTGACGATCGACCAGGGCGGGCGGACCTTCGCGCCCGTCGCCGACGCGGTGCAGCTGACCGTCAGCCCCGTAGCCGCGGTGGACGACCGCGGCGAGTACCGCGAATCGGCGAACTCCTCGCCCCTCAGCTGGACCTACGGGTTCATCCAGGTGCGGGGGGAGTGGCGCATCGCGTCCGCACCACCCGGCATCGTGCTCGAGGCCTCGACCTTCGCCGACGTCTTCGCGGCGTACTCGCTGAGCTACTTCGACCCGAGCTACACGCGACTCGTGCCGGACCAGCGCTGGTTCCCGTCCCGGGCCTCCACGGCGACGCGGATCGTCGGGGCGCTGCTCGACGGGCCCGCGGAGTGGTTGAAGGGCGCGGTCGCGACGGCGTTCCCCGAGGGGACGTCACTCACGAGCGACGCGGTCCCGGTCGAGGCGGGTACCGCCCGCGTGGACCTCACCAAACCTGCCTTGCAGGCCGACGCGGTCACCCTCCAGCGGATGCAGCTCCAGCTGACGAGCAGTCTCGTGCAGCTGTCCGGCAGCGTGGGCGGTGTCGCAGCGGTCTCGAACGTCGCGATCACCGTGGTCGGCAACTCGACCCAGACGGTGTCACCGTTGACGCTCGCCGCACCACGCGTCGACCCCAGGGCGCTCGTGCAGCGCGGTGACGAGTTCGGCTTCGCCTCCGGCGACGGGATCGAGACGGTGCCGGGGATCTCGGCGGCGGTCGTCGCGGCCGGAGCGGACGCGGCGGTGCTCTCGGCCGACCACGACCAGGCGGCGGTGCGGTCCGCGGCGGGCGTCACGGTCGTCCAGGCCGACGGCGACGTCCGGCTGGTGGACGACCGGCCGGGGCTGCTGCCGCCGACCATGGACCCGTTCGGATTCACCTGGACCGTCCCCGCCACCGCGCCCACGGCGCTGCTCGCGCACGACGCGGCCGGCGGCACGGTCCAGGTCACCACGAGCTGGACGGGTGCATCCACGATCGACTCGATCCAGGTCTCCAGGGAGGGGACCCGACTGGTCGCCCTCCTGCGCGACGGGACCCAGTCCCGACTCGTGGCCGCGGCGATCATCCGCGGAGATCGGAACGCGCCGCTGCGGCTCGGCGACCCCGTCGAGCTCCGCGTGATGTCCTCGGCGGCGAAGACCGTCACCTGGGTCGACGACATCACGGTCGCCGTGCTCCTCGACGGCGATGAGCAGACGACGATCCTCACGCAGCAGATCGGCGGGCGCTCGGCGCCGGTGCCGCCGTTGGCGAACGTGACGACCCTCGTCGGCGGGAACGGGCTCACCCAGCTCCGGGCGCTCACGAGCGATGGCCGGCTCCTGCTCCCGCGGGGATCGAGTTGGCAGGAAGCGGGTGGCGACGTCCGGTTCATCGCGACTCAGTTGGGTTCGCCCGACTGAGCGACCGCGCTCCACACCGTGCCGCCGACCCGCCGGCGTGCCCCATCGATCGATCCTGCTCCGCGACGTCCCAGCGGCGCAGGATCATCGGAGGATGACCTCCACCCTCGACCGACAGGCGGCCGTGAACGCGACCCGAGCGGCCTGTCTCGACGCCTGGGCGTTGCTCGTGCCCGTGGTGTGCGCCGGCTGCGGGTCGCCCGACCGCGGCCTCTGCGACCGGTGTCGCACCCGCCTGCGTGCACCGGGCGGCCCCGGATCCGACGCCCGAGTGCGCTGGTCCTGCCCGGACGGCACCCCGGGGCTCGCCGCGCGTCGGTACGACGCGCTCGTCGGCGCCGTCCTGCTCGCCTACAAGGAGGACGCACGGGTCGGGCTCGTCCGGCCGCTGGCCGCAGCGCTGGAACCCGCATTCCGGCTCGCGATGGCCGAGGCGGCAGGTACCGACGGCGTCACCCCGGAGATCGCGACCGTCCCGGCCAGACGACGCGCCGCGCGGGAGCGGGGCTTCCATCCGGTGGAGCGGATCGTCCGGCGGCTCGGCGCCCGACCACACCGACCGCTCCGGTGGGTCCGTGAGCCGGCCGATCAACGCGACTTCGGCCGCGCGGAGCGGTTCGCGAACCTGGACGGTGCACTCGTCGCCCGTGAACCGCTCGACGGTCGTCGGTTCCTCCTCGTCGAGGACGTCGTCACGACCGGTGCCACGGTCGCGGAGGCGATCCGTGCGGTCCACGCGGCGGGCGGTGTCGTGGCCGGTGTCGTCGCGCTCGCCCGGGTCGACGGGTGAACGGTAGGGGTGCCGGACAGCCGTCGGGTGAACACACGCCGAACTCCGCTGATGACTTCCGCAGCCTCGGGCACTACGGTGGCAGAACGGCGCGAAAGACCGCCCGAGACCGGGTGGTCAGCCGGATGAGGAGGTCGAACGTGGATATCAACATCGTCGGACTTGGACTCGGCATCACCGATCGGTTCCGCGAGTACGCGACCGAGAAGGCGGAGAAGGTCGCCCATCTGGTCGAGCAGGCGCAGTCGCTCGACATCAAGGTGTCCCGCCACAACGACGCCAACGGTCGCAAGGGTGAGGACCGCGTGGAGCTCACGCTCGTGGGGCCGGGGCCGCTGGTCCGGGCGGAGTCGACCGGCTCCGACAAGTACGTCGCCTTCGACCTGGCGATCGCCCGCATGCTCGAGCGCGTCCGCCGGTCCAAGGACCGCAAGCAGGAACACCGCGGCAAGCACCGGACCTCCTTGCACGCGGCGAGCAGCGAGGGCTTCAGCGGGGTCGACATCACGCCCGCGGCACCGGAGCTCATCGAGCAGGTCGCGACCGGGAGCGTCGCGACGCTGACCCGAGAGGACGAGGAACCCGAGGCGTACTCGCCCGTCGTGATCCGCACGAAGGAGTTCCCCGCCGAGTGGATGAGCCTCGAGGAGGCGGTGGACCGCATGGAACTCGTCGGTCACGACTTCTTCCTCTTCATCGACGCCGCCTCGGAGCGCGCGAGCGTCGTGTACCGCCGGAAGGGCTGGGACTACGGCGTGATCAGCCTCGAGGACGGCTCGAAGTAACGTCAGCTCCACCCGCCGACGCGGTCGCCCGGTTCGCCGGGCGGCCGCGTCGTGGTGTGTCGGTCCCGACGTCGAAGGCGGGGTCGCGCGCGCGCAGTCGTGCAGACGTCGCCGCGAGCCACTCGAGTTCCGCGGCGGCGCGTCGGCGCCGCGCGTCCAGGCCGATCCACGCGATGTCGCCCTGCGGGGTCGGTGGGAGGGCGGCGAGCGTGCTGTCGAGGTCCTGGGCGAGGTCGAGGGTCCACGCCTGCTGCACCGCGATGACCCCGTGGGCGTCGACCCCGCGCAACGACGCCGCGAGCGCGACCTTGTTCGGGAGTTCGTCCCGTGAGGCGCCCGTGGTGACCGGTGTCGACCACCAGGTGTCGAGGACGGCCAAGCCCGCAGTCGTGATCCGGTAGAAGACGTGACCCTGCCCGTTCACCGCGGCGCGTTCGACGAGCCCGTCGCGCTCGAGTCGATCGAGGGTCGCGTAGGCCTGGCCGACGTTGAGCGCCGTCGTCGGTGTCGTCCGGCGGTCGAACTCCGCGCGCAGCCGGTACCCGTAGTCGTCGCCGGAGGCCAGGATCGCGAGGAGACCGTGCTTGACCGACATCGAACCTCCCACATATACCTACGCCGTATGGTGTGGCCAGCCTAGTGACCGGACCCTCGCGCGGGACGGCGGCGCTCCGAGGACATCGGCGGACGGCCGATACACAGGGTCCACTCAAGCGACTCACCGCTAACATGTTGAGAGGACTGCCCCGTTCTGGTGCACCCCGTCCGTCCAGGTCAGTCGACCCGGGTGGAGATCAGGAACACGTAATGGAGAGCAATTCGTGGCCTCACCACTTGAGAAGATCCTTCGCGTCGGCGAAGGTCGCATCCTCCGGAAGCTGACCAGCCTCACGAAGGCGGTCAATGCCCTCGAGGACGACTTCACGGAGTTGAGCGACGAGGAGCTGAAGAGCGAGACCGTCGAGTTGCGAGAGCGCTTCGAGAAGGGCGAGACCCTCGACGACCTCCTCCCCGAGGCGTTCGCGGCGGTGCGCGAAGCGGCGCGTCGCACGATCGGCATGCGGCACTTCGACGTCCAGATCATGGGTGGTGCCGCCCTCCACCTCGGCAACATCGCCGAGATGAAGACCGGTGAGGGCAAGACGCTCGTCGCGACCCTCCCGGCGTACCTCAACGCGATCGCCGGCAAGGGCGTCCACATCGTCACGGTGAACGACTACCTGGCGTCCTACCAGTCGGAGATCATGGGCCGCGTCTTCCGCGCGCTCGGCATGACCACCGGCGTGATCGTCGAGGGTCAGACGCCGGAGCAGCGTCGCGAGCAGTACGCCGCCGACATCACCTACGGCACGAACAACCAGTTCGGCTTCGACTACCTGCGCGACAACATGGCCTGGCAGGCCAAGGACATGGTGCAGCGCGGCCACTTCTTCGCCGTGGTCGACGAGGTCGACTCCATCCTCATCGACGAGGCGCGGACCCCGCTCATCATCTCCGGGAAGGCCTCCGGCGAGGCGAACCGCTGGTTCCAGGAGTTCGCGCGGCTCGCCGTCCGGCTCGAACCCGGCGAGGACTTCGAGGTCGACGAGAAGAAGCGCACCGTCGGCGTGCTCGAGCCCGGTATCGAGAAGGTCGAGGACTACCTCGGCATCGACAACCTCTACGAGTCCGCGAACACCCCGCTCATCTCGTTCCTGAACAACGCGATCAAGGCCCGCGCCCTGTTCAAGAAAGACAAGGACTACGTCGTCATGAACGGCGAGGTGCTCATCGTCGACGAGCACACGGGCCGTATCCTCGTCGGTCGTCGCTACAACGAGGGCATCCACCAGGCGATCGAGGCCAAGGAGGGCGTCGCCGTCCAGGCGGAGAATCAGACGCTCGCCACGGTGACGCTCCAGAACTACTTCCGTCTCTACGAGAAGCTCTCCGGCATGACCGGTACGGCCGAGACCGAGGCGGCGGAGTTCATGTCGACCTACAAGCTCGGCGTCGTACCCATCCCGACGAACCGTCCGATGCAGCGCATCGACCAGTCCGACCTCGTCTACAAGAACGAGGAGGCGAAGTTCGCCCAGGTCGTCGAGGACATCGTCGAGCGGCACGAGCAGGGCCAGCCGGTGCTGGTCGGCACGACGAGCGTCGAGAAGAGCGAGTACCTGTCACGGCTCCTCGCCAAGAAGGGAGTGAAGCACGAGGTCCTCAACGCGAAGAACCACGCGCGTGAAGCCGCGATCATCGCCCAGGCCGGGCGGCTCGGCTCGGTCACCGTCGCCACCAACATGGCCGGACGTGGAACCGACATCATGCTCGGCGGCAACGCCGAGTTCCTCGCCGTCGCCGAGATGAACGCGAAGGGTCTCAGCCCGATCGAGACGCCCGAGGAGTACGAGGCGGCGTGGGACGAGGTCTTCACGGAGGTCAAGGCCGCGGTCAAGGTGGAGGCCGACAAGGTCATCGAGGCCGGTGGCCTGTACGTCCTCGGCACCGAGCGCCACGAGTCCCGCCGTATCGACAACCAGCTGCGCGGTCGTTCCGGACGTCAGGGCGACCCGGGTGAGAGCCGCTTCTACCTGTCGCTCACCGACGACCTCATGCGCCTGTTCAACGCCGGCGCAGCCGAGAGCCTCATGGGTCGTCAGAACGTCCCCGACGACCTGGCGATCGAGTCGAAGATCGTGAGCCGCGCGATCCGCAGTGCCCAGTCGCAGGTCGAGGCGCGCAACGCCGAGATCCGCAAGAACGTGCTCAAGTACGACGACGTCCTCAACCGCCAGCGCGAGGCGATCTACTCCGACCGCCGCCACATCCTGGAGGGCGACGACCTCCACGACCGCGCGCAGCAGTTCCTGGAGAGCGTCGTCGACGACGTGCTCGACGAGCACACCGGCGAAGGCAACGGCGACGACTGGGACTTCGACGCCCTCTGGGCGGAACTCAAGACCCTCTACCCGGTGGGTCTGACGATCGACGAGGTGGTCCAGGAGGCCGGAGCGAAGGGACGGATCAACCGCGACTTCATGCGGCGCGAAATCCTCTCGGACGCGAAGCTGGCGTACACCAACCGCGAGGAGTCCCTCGGGGCCCCCGCGATGCGCGAGCTCGAGCGTCGCGTCGTGCTCCAGGTGATCGACCGCCGTTGGCGCGACCACCTCTACGAGATGGACTACCTGAAGGACGGTATCGGCCTCCGTGCCATGGCGCAGCGCGACCCGCTCGTCGAGTACCAGCGCGAGGGATACGCGATGTTCCAGCAGATGATGGGGCAGATCCGTGAGGAGAGCGTCGGATTCCTGTTCAACCTCGAGGTCGAGGTGAACGGCGAGGTCGACTCGGGTGCTGCCGCACCGGCGATCACGGCCAAGGGCCTGACGCAGGAGACACCCGACACCGAGAAGCTGAGCTACTCCGCGCCGAGCGAGCAGGGTGGCGTCGAGGTGCGCAACCAGCGCGGGCAGATCGAGAAGGCGGCGACCGAGCGTGCTCAGCGTCTGCAGCAGGCCGGCGGCACCGCAGGTGCGGGCGCTCCGGCGACGAAGTCGACCCCGTCGGCCAAGTCCGCGCCCACGGCGAAGGCGACGCGTGGGGCCTTCGGACAGCAGTCCGACGCGGCGCCCGCGGCGCCGAGCAACCGTTCCGACCGACGCAAGCAGGGCAAGAAGAAGTAGTCACTCCGCGCACGACGAAGCCCTCCGGACCAGGAGTCATCGGTCCGGAGGGCTTTCGTCGTCGATGGGGCGGTCGCCCGGGCTCAGAGGACGCTGACGGAGGTGGCTCGCCACCGGCCGTCGAGGCCCTCGAGTCGGATGGCGACGGCGCGGGATCTGGCGCGTCCGTGCACCATGACGACGGATTCGACGACGCCGTCCCGCGGTTCCGTGACGGTGACGGTGCCGATCGAGATGAGGGGGACGCTCCCCGGGACGCCGCGGACGCGTCTGGCCCGTTCGGCGAGGATGACCCGCTTCAGCAGGACGGTGTGGACGTCGGCCGTGATCCAGCGGGCGAGCTGCGTGAGGTCGCGTGCTCCGGCGATGACCTCGATGACGCTGCGCGTGAGGTTCTCGAGGAGCGGCCGTGGGTCGGGGAGCTCGGCGCGGGGTGCGGGCTGGTGTCCGAAGAATTCGTCGCTCCCCGGACGGATGACGGAGCGAGGCTCCCGCGTGCGGCGCTCGGGGAGTGGGCCCGCCGGCCGGAGGCGTGCCGGCCGCGTCGTGGACTCGTCGTCGTCATGCCGTGCAGCGATGGTCATGGGGCCTCCGAGGGGGTCGAACGGCCGACCGGAGTGGGGCGACCGTATGTGGAATGTTAAACTAACCATGCCAGAGATCCGATGTCCAGTGCTTCGCCGAGCCGTTCCTCGCTGTGGAGAACTCGTGACGCTTGGCCGGTCGGCGGACTAGCGTCGGCGTATGCGTTGGGACAGCCTGTTCGACGATCTCGCCGGCCAGCTCGACGACGAGCTCGAGGCCGACGACGCCGGCGTGCGGCTGGAGGCCGAGCGGCTTCGTCGCGGACGGCTCACCCTGCGCGAGCGCGTCCTGGCGCTGCAAGCCGATCTCGGCACCGACGAGGCACTGGTCGTCGAACTCGTCGATGGCAGCACCTGGCGGCTTCGCGTCCGGAGTGTGGGCAAGGACTGGTTGCAGGCCAGCGCAGGGGTGCGGGATCGACAGGAGCTCATCGTGCCGCTCTCCGCCGTCGCAGCGGTCGCGTTGACCGAGACCCAGGTCGACTGGAGCCTCGACGAGGTCGCGCCGCACGAGCCACGTCTGCTCGACCGCCTCACGATCTCCTTCCTCCTGCGTGACCTCGCTCGCCGACGTTCGAACGTCTTGGTGCGCACGCGCTCCGGCCGATGGGCCGGGACGATCGACCGCGTCGGTCGCGACCATCTCGACCTCGCCGTGCACGAGCCCGGGTCCGTCAGGCGCGCCCGGGACGTCGAGCAGATCCGTCTCATCGCCTTCTCGGAACTCGTCGTCGTCGAGCGGGCGGACTGACGCGGTCGCAGCCGGTGGATCACCCGGGCGGGCGTCAGCTGAAGGGGAGGAGCGGCCGGAGTGTCGGGGCGCCGGAGAACTCCGACAGCTCGGTGAACTGGGCCTCGTGCCAGAGCCCGGCACGACGGGCCTCCTCGTATCGACCCGAGATGAAGGCCTCGAGCGCCGGGAACTCGATCCGCCACGGACCGCTGCGGCCGACCCTGATCGCGGGCAGTTCGCCGGTCTCGATGAGTCCGGCGATCTCCGCCGCCGACACGTTCAGGACCTCCGCCGCGTCGCTGACGGTGAGGAAGCGGCCGAGCGGGGCCGGGTCGCGCTGCAGTTCCATTCCTCGATTATCCTCTCGTGCGATCGGCGTCCGGAGGTCTGTGGATAACTTCCACGGCGCCCGCCGCGCACTCGGCAGCATGGGGACGGAGACGGCGCAGGGTGCGCCGACGAAGGAGGAGACGGTGCGGGGAATCGAACGAGGCCCGGGCGTGGAGCCGGTGGGTGCGAGGGCCGACGGGAGACCGCGTCCCGGGGGCGTCCCTGTCAGCCCGGATCCGATGCGCAATCGGAGCTGGTCGCGCTCGCGCATCTGGGTGGACCCGCGGTTCCTGGTGGGCGTGATGCTCGTCGTGGCGTCCATCGCCGGCGTGTGGTGGCTCGTGACCACCTCCAGTCGCACCGTGCCGGTCTACGCCGCGTCCGAGACGCTGACGCCGGGGACCCCGCTCGACCGATCCTCCCTGCGTGTCATCGACACCCGCCTCGGCGCCGTCGAGGAGGGCTACCTCGGTGCGCAGGGGGATCCACCGGACGACGCCGTCGTCACCCGGACCATCGCGGCCGGGGAGCTCGTGCCGCTCGCGGCCCTCGGCGAGGCGGACGCCGTGGGCGTGACCACGCTCGTCGTCGAGCCGGCGGGCAGGCTCAGCGCCGACATCGTCCGCGGGACCGTGGTCGACCTCTGGGCCGCTGCGCCCGAGGGTGACGGGTACGGCGTCCCCGAGGTGCTCGTCTCGGCGGCGACCGTCGTCCGGGCGAGCGAAGAGGAGGGGTTCCTGGCGAGGGGCGGCTCGGTCGCGCTCGAACTCGCCGTCCCCAGATCCGCCGTGGCGACGGTCCTCGCCTCCACCGCGGCCGCGCACCTGCTCTCGGTGGTCCCGACGGAACCCGGCGGCCACTGATGCTGCGGGTCGGCCTCGCCCTCGACCCGCGCGTCGAGGGCGAGATCCTGGCGACGATGCTCGACCTCGGTCACCGCGTGGCCTGGCGCTGCCACGACCCGGCCGAACTCGAGGACCGGCTGGCGGCCGCGTCGCCCGTGGACGTGCTGCTGGTCTCACCCGGTGCCGCCGGTCTCCGTGCGGAACTCATCGACACTGCCGACCGCGTCGGAACCAGGGTCGTGGCGCTCGCCTCGGGTGAATCGGAACGCCGTCACGCCACCGGTCTCGGGCTCGTGGACGTCGTCCTCCTGCCGGTGGACGCGGAGGAACTCGAGCGGAGCATCGCGCCGATCGAACTCGGCGATGCCGACCGTCGGGTGCCCGAGCGGGTGGCGGGTCGGGTGATCGCCGTCTGGGGTTCGGCGGGTTCGCCGGGCACGACGACGGTCGCCGCGGGCATCGCGAGCGAGCTCGCCGCGCGCGGTCGGCGCGTCCTGCTCATCGACGCCGACACGTACGGTTCGTCCATCGCGACCATGCTGGGGCTCCTCGACGAAGCGCCGGGGTTCGCGGCCGCTTGTCGCCTGGCCGGCAGCGGCGCGCTCGACATCGAACAGCTCGAGCGCATCGCCGTCGTGCACCCGTCGCCGTCCGGCGCCTTCCGGGTACTGACCGGCATCTCGAGAGCAGCACGCTGGCCCGAGCTCTCGACCGAGCGCGTCGCGACGACCTTGGAGCGGTGCCGGGAGTGGATGGACGACGTCGTCGTAGACACCGCGTTCTGTCTGGAGGCGGACGAGGAGATCTCGAGCGACCTCTTCGCTCCACGTCGGAACGGTGCGGCGTTCGCCGTGCTCGGGTCCGCCGACCGCGTCGTCGAGGTCGGGGCGGCGGACCCGGTCGGGATCACGCGTCTCCTCCGCGGGCACGCGGAACTCGTCGAACTCGTCGATCCGAGCAGGATCTCCGTCGTGGTGAACCGGCTGCGCAGCGTCGCGCTCGGCACCGGGCCGGCCGGTCAGCTGGCCTCGACGCTCTCCCGGTTCGGCGGGATCGAGGCGGTTGCGCTGCTCCCCGAGGATCAGCGGGTGGTGGACGCCGCCGTCATCGCCGGGCAGTGCCTCCGCGACCAGGCACCACGTGGCGCACTCCCCACGGCGCTGCGCCGATTCGTCTCCGCCGAGCTGGAGGACCACGCGATGACGTCGCGCGGCCGAGACCGCGGCCGGGGTCGACGGTCGCTCCGACGGCGACGCGGTCGCCGCCGTGGTGTCGAGCGCACGCGGCGACATGAATAGTGGGCGTGCCCGCGAATGCATATCCAGGTGAACACCCGAATATGCAGCGGATCCCGATATATTCATCTGCATTGTTTCGGGAGTCGATACCGTTATCCGTTGGATGATGTATTCAATGGGCGTTGCACGGCAATTCGTATTCATCCGGCTCGGTTCGTTATGATTGGATAACCGTCGGATTCACCACGGAATGTTTCAGGAGGACCCCCATGGCTCAGAAAGTCACCACCACATACATCGATGATCTCGACGGCAGTGAACTCGCCGCCGGCGCGGGTGAGACCGTACGTTTCGCCATCGACGGAACCGAATACGAGATCGACCTCGGTGCCGACAATGCGAAGAACCTCCGCGAATCGCTGAAGCCGTTCATCGGTGCTGGCCGTCCGGTCAAGCGTGGCCGTCGCACCTCGGGTACGAGCACGCGGAACAGCGCGGAGAACCTCGCCGCGATCCGCGAGTGGGCTGCGAAGAACGGGCATGCCGTCTCCTCTCGTGGACGCATCCCGCAGGCCGTCCAGGACGCCTACCGCGCAGCCAACTAGCTCCTCGCGCCTGACGACGGCGCTCGGTCCACCCCCGTGGTACCGAGCGCCGTCGTCGTATGCCGAGCAGGCCGGTGCGGGCTCCACCCAGGGAGTCGGCCCGCACGCGATGCACGCCGCCCGAGCCTAGACTGGAAACGTGTCGACGCTCAGTGATCTCGTTCTCGCCCAGGGCCGCTCCAGTGCGGCCGACGTCGAGTGGCTGCATATGCTGCTCGCAGACAGTCAACTCCTCGCAGACCTCGCTTTCGCGGATATCGTCATCTGGGTGCCGACGGATTCCGGGAGTTTCATCGCCGTCGCGCATTCGCGGCCGTCCAGTGCCGCCACCCTCTTCTATCGCGACTTCGTCGGTCAGTCGATCAAGCAGGAATGGCGCAAGCAGGTCACCGATTGTTTCGAGAGCGGACGGATCATCGAATCGTCCGCACCCGATTGGTACGAGGAGACCCCGACCCGCGTGCGCGCGGTGCCGGTCGCACGCCGGATCTCGCCGACCGAGAAGACGAACGCCGAAGGGCCGATCGCGGTCATCACCCGACACACGAACCTCGGCGAAGCACGAACCCCGAGCCGTCAGGAACTCACCTTCAACGACTGCGCGAGCGACCTGTTCGAGATGATCGCGGTTGGTGACTTCCCCGATCTCGGGGCGCCGACCGGCCCCCGCCGAGGTGCTCCGCGCGCCAGCGACGGGCTGATCCGACTCGACGTCGACGGGACGGTCACCTTCGCCAGCCCGAACGCGCTCTCCGCGTTCAACCGCATCGGTTTCGCCGAGGAACTCGAAGGCGAATCGCTCGCGGACGTCACCACGCACCTGCTCTCCGGCACGGGGACGGTCACCGTGGACGAGTCGCTTCCGCTCGTCGTGACCGGGCGCGCTCCCTGGCGCACCGACATCGAGGACAAGGGCGTGACGGTGTCCCTCCGCGCGATCCCGTTGCGGAGCCGGGGCGAGCGCGTCGGTGCGATCGTCCTCTGCCGCGACGTCAGTGAACTGCGCCACCAGGAGCAGGAGCTCATCACCAAGGACGCGACCATCCGCGAGATCCACCACCGGGTCAAGAACAACCTGCAGACCGTCGCCTCGCTCCTGCGGATCCAGGCGAGGCGGACGCACTCCGAGGACGCGCACGACGCCCTCACCCAGGCCATGCGGCGCGTGGCGGCCATCGCGGTCGTCCACGACACGCTCTCCGAGGGCCTCAACCAGAACGTCGACTTCGACGAGGTCTTCGAGCGTGTGCTGCTGCTCGTCGCCGAGGTCGCGAGCTCGCACAACACCACCGTCCGGCCCAAGTCCTCCGGCTCGTTCGGGGTGCTCCCGAGCGAGTACGCGACGCCGCTCGCGCTGGCCCTCACGGAGCTCGTCACCAACGCCGTCGAGCACGGCCTCAACGGGCGGGACGGCGACGTGGAGATCACCGCCGACCGGACCGACGAGCTGCTGAGCGTCCAGGTGCGCGACAACGGGGTCGGCCTGCCGGAGGGCAAGGTCGGTTCAGGCCTCGGGACGCAGATCGTCCGCACGCTCATCCAGGGGGAGCTCGGCGGGACCATCGACTGGCACACGCTGATGGGCAGCGGGACCGAGGTCACGATCGCGATCCCGATGCGCTGGGTCGCCAAGAGCTGAGGTCGAATCGCAGGCCGCCGCTCGGGGCCACCGCCCCTGGACATGCGGGAACCCCGGTGCCGTGATCGGCACCGGGGTTCCCGTTCGTGGCTAGGAGGCGCGGCGGGCGCGAGCTGCGCGGCGCTTGAGTGCGCGACGCTCGTCTTCGCTGAGGCCGCCCCAGACACCCGAGTCCTGGCCGGTCTCGAGCGCGTACTGGAGGCAGAGCTCGGTGACACTGCAGGTGGCGCACACGGCCTTCGCCTTGTCGATCTGATCGACCGCCGGACCGGTGTTCCCGACCGGGAAGAACAATTCCGGGTCGACGGTCAGGCAGGCAGCTTTATCGCGCCAATCCATAGGGGAGCTCCTTTTATTGCATGGTGAGATGTCTTCAACCGAGTGAGGGGTCTCGGGAAGGGAAAGCCGAAATGCGAGGGGGATGATCGTCCGGGAATCGGGATCTGTCCACACCCTCGTGGACCTCATGTCGGCCTCAAACATGGTTTCATATCGGTAAGAGCAAATCAATAGTCAAGTTTGGGTGAACCCTGTGAGTACCGACCGCAACACCGCTTCCGCTCCGAACCCTCAGGGACGTCGTCACCCCGCGGTGCTGGCCTTCGTCGCCCTCCTCGTGGTCGAGGCGCTGTTCATGATCGGGCTCTCCGCGTGGTTCCTGTTCGAGCTGGTCGCGGCGACACCGGCCTCGTTCACGAGCGCGCTCGCGATCTTCGTCATCCTGCTCATCGCCACGGCGTTCGTCACCGCTCTCGCGCTCGGGGCCGTGCGCGGACGGAGCTGGATCCGCGGTGGCGCGGTCACCTGGCAGCTCGTGCAGATCGCCGTGGCGGTCGGCGCGTTCCAGGGGGTCTTCGCGCAGCCTGCCATCGGCTGGTGCCTGCTGGTGCCGTCGCTCGTCGTCCTCGGGCTCCTGTTCACGCCCGCCGTCGCCGCGGTGACCCGCCGCGAGCTCTGAGCGCGACGGGCCACCGGTTGCCCGTCAGGCGTCGAGGCCGAGTGCCTTCCGGAGGCTCTTCACGTGTCCGGTGGCCTTGACGTTGTACCGGGCCAGGGAGATGGCGCCGGCCTCGTCGATCACGAACGTCGAGCGGAGGACGCCGGTGACGATGCGCCCGTACGAGTTCTTCTCGCCGTAGGCGCCGTAGGCCCGGTGCACCGTCAGGTCGGGGTCGCTGAGGAGCGGGAAGGTGAGCCCGTCCTCCTCCTGGAACGCCTTGAGCTTCTCGACGGAGTCCTTCGAGACACCCAGGACCACGTACCCGGCACCGGCGAGCGACGCGAGGTTGTCGCGGAAGTCGCAGGCCTGCGTCGTGCAGCCGGGCGTCATGGCGGCGGGGTAGAAGTAGAGGATGACCCGTCGGCCGGCGAAGTCGGCGAGCGACACGGACGAGCCGTCCTGGTCGGTGAGGGTGAACGTGGGAGCCGGGTCGCCGGCGGACAGACGGATGGGTTCGGGCATGTCCACCAGCCTACTCAGGAGTACTGGTCGGCCTTGATCGTGGCGAAGGTGCCGAGCAGTCGTTGGAGGGAGTCGAGGCGCGCCGGCCCGTTCTCGCCGAGTCGCCCTTCGGCCACCGCCTCGATGATCGCGCAGTCCGGTGCGTCCGGCAGGTGGGTGCAGCCGCGCGGGCATTCGAGCGCGATCTCGGCGAGGTCAGTGAAGGACTTCAGGATGTTCGCCGTGTCGACGTGCCCGAGGCCGAACGAACGGACGCCGGGGGTGTCGATGACCCATCCGGAACCCGTGGGGCTCTCGATCCGCAACGACACCGTCGACGAGGAGGTGTGGCGCCCGCGACCGGTCACGACGTTCACATGTCCAGTCGCGCGTTCGGCCGTGGGCACGAGCGCGTTGACCAGGGTGGACTTGCCGACGCCGGAGTGGCCGACGAAGACCGTGTCGTGGCCGACGAGGGCCTCGGTGATCTCCGCGAGCGGGACGTCGTCCTCTCGGCTGCGGAACACGCGGAGCCCGAGCCCGGCGAAGTTCGCGAGGAACTCGTCGGGATCCTGCAGGTCGGTCTTCGTGATGCAGAGGATGGGGGTGATCCCGGCGTCGTAGGCCGCGACCAGGTAGCGGTCGACGAGGCGTGCCCGCGGCTCGGGGTTCGCCGCAGCGACGACGATGAGCATCTGGTCGGCGTTCGCGACGACGACGCGTTCCATGGCGTCGGTGTCGTCACCGCTCCGGCGGAGGAGCGTGGTCCGCGGCACGATCCGGACGATGCGGGACAACGTGCCCTCGGCGCCCGAGGTGTCGCCGACGACGTCCACGCGGTCGCCGGTGACGATGGCCTGTTTGCGGAGTTCACGGGCGCGGGTGGACGTCAGCACGCGCTCGTCCGGCGTCCCCTCGTCGAGGAGGACGGTGTACCGCCCCCGGTCGACGGCGAGGACTCGGGCGGTCAGCGCATCGAGGTGCTCGGGCCGCGTCTTCGTCCGTGGGCGGTTCGCCTTCGGGTTCGGCCGCATCCTGATGCTCGACTCGTCGATCTCGAGTCGGTCGTCGTCGTCATCGGCGTCGTCGCTCCACCAGCTCATCGGTTCAGGCTCCGAGCATCGCGTGCCACAGCTCGGTGAACTGCGGGAGCGTCTTGGCGGTGGTGGCGATGTTCTCGATGGTGATGCCGGGCACGACGAGCCCGAGGATCGCGCCGGTGGTCGCCATGCGGTGGTCGTGGTAACTCGACCACTCGCCGCCGTGGAGGGGACGCGGCTCGATGCGGAGGCCGTCGGGCAGTTCCGTGACGGCTCCACCGAGCTTGTTGATCTCGGTCGCGAGGGCCGCGAGGCGATCGGTCTCGTGATGGCGGATGTGCCCGATACCGGTGATCGTGGAAGGACCGTCGGCCAGTGCCGCGAGGGCGGTCAGGGCCGGTGCGAGCTCGCCACCTGTGGTGAGGTCGAGGTCGACCGCGGTGATGCGCTCGCCACCCGTCACGGTCAGACGGTCGCCCTCGAGGGTGACGGTCGCACCGAAGCGGGGGAGCAGCTCGGCCAGGTCGGCGCCGACCTGCGTGGTGGACGCCGGCCAGCCGCGGAGGGTCACGCTGCCGCCCGTGACGAGCGCCGCGGCGAGGAACGGGGCGGCGTTGGAGAGATCGGGCTCGAGGTCGACGTCGCGCGCGGCGATCGTCCCTGGAGCGACCACCCATTCGCCGACGGCGGGCTGCTCGACCGTGACCCCGCGTGCTGCGAGCGCGGCGATGGTCATCTCGATGTGGGGGAGGCTCGGCAGGCGTTCGCCCTCGTGGACGAGGTGGAGACCCTGTTCGAAGCGCGGTGCGGCGAGCAACAGGCCCGACACGAACTGGCTGGACGACGAGGCGTCGATCGTGAGCTTCCCGCCGGCGATCGCGCCGGTGCCGTGCACGGTGAAGGGGAGCGCCTTCCGTCCGTCGTCGCTGATGTCGACGCCGAGCGCCTGCAGGGAGGTGATCATCGTGGACATCGGCCGGTTCCTGGCCGAGGGGTCCGCGTCGAACACGGTCGGACCGAGGGCGAGGGCGGCGAGGGGCGGGACGAACCGCATCACGGTGCCGGCGAGACCGCACTCGACGGTCGTGCTCCCGAACAGCTCACCGGGGGTGACGAGCCAGTCGGCGCCGAACGCGCCCGTCGCCGGGCGCTCGACGATCGTCGTGCCGAGGGCACGGAGCGCCTCGACCATGTTGGTGCTGTCCAACGAATGGAGCGGAGCACGCAGCAGCGAGGGGCCGTCGGCCAGCGCGGCCAGGACGAGCTCCCGGTTCGTGAGCGATTTGGACCCCGGAAGTGACACGGACGCATCGACCGGCCCACCTGCGACGGGTGCCGGCCAGGCCGCGTCGTCGTGCTCGGGTTCGGCATCGCCGTACACGTCGAAATCTGGTGCGGAATACGGATTGGTCAACATTGGTTCCAACAGTAGTCGGGGTCACGAGCAGAAGGAGGAACGGATGTCCACAGCGGTATTGGAACGACCGGTGACCGAGGCCGATCACGGCCGTCTGGCGCTGGCCGTAGACTGGCCGGTGATGACCTCCGTCGACCCAGAACCCCTTCCGGCCGAGCCGGACCCCCGATCACTGTTCGAAGCACAGGCACTGCCGTTCATCGACCAGCTGTACGGCGCTGCCATGCGCATGACGAAGAACCCGTCGGACGCTCAGGACCTGGTCCAGGAGACGTTCGTGAAGGCCTTCGCCGCGTTCGCGCAGTTCGAGCAGGGCACCAACCTGAAGGCGTGGCTCTACCGCATCCTCACGAACACGTACATCAACACGTATCGGAAGAAGCAACGCGAGCCGTATCAGGGCACCATCGACGACCTCGAGGACTGGCAGTTGGGCGGTGCCGAGTCGATCAGCGCCACCTCGAGCCGGTCCGCCGAGGCCGAAGCGATCGATCACCTGCCGGACAGCGACGTCAAGGACGCACTGCAGGCCATCCCGGAGGACTTCCGCCTCGCGGTGTACCTCGCCGACGTGGAGGGCTTCGCCTACCAGGAGATCGCCGACATCATGAAGACCCCCATCGGGACCGTGATGAGTCGTCTGCACCGTGGCCGACGACTCCTGCGCGACCTGTTGGCCGACTACGCCGAATCACGCGGCTTCAGCGTGACGAAGCAGGGGAGCAAGAAATGAGCGACTGCGGCTGCGACAAGGCCAAGAAGGACCTCGAGGAGTACCTCCGTCACGAGGTGTGCAAGACCGAGGCCGCGGACATCCGCGAGCACCTCGCGAGCTGCCCCGAGTGTCAGAACGAGGCGCTGGTCGCCCAGACGCTGACCGAGGCCGTGCAGCGCGCCTGCAAGGAGACGGCACCCGAGGACCTCAAGAACCAGGTGCTGGCCTCCCTGCGTGCCACCCAGGCCGCGCACGAGAGCGCCTGACCCCGGTCCCTCCGGTTCATCCGGCACCGTCGAGGCGTGACTCCTCGACGTCGAGCATGCGTTGTGCCCTCGCGAGCACCTCTGACGGGTAGCTCCCGGTCGCGCGCGCGTCGAGGAGGGCGTCCCGTTCGGCGTCGAGCACGCGCCGCCTGAGCTGGCGGTACTGCTCATGCGGCCCGACGCCGGCGTCCGTGCGCTCCGCAGCCGACTCCACGCGGATGAGGCTGGTGGTGCGCACCCGGTCGACGACGGCGGGGTCGAACGGCTCGCCGTCGTCGGTCTGGAGTTGCGGGTCGTCGAGGGCAGCGACGCCGACGGTCGAGATCTCCTCGACGAGGCCCGCCAGCTCCGCCGTCGCCGCTTCCTGATCCGTGCCGCCCACCCGGCTCAGCCGGATGACGAGCGGCAGCGAGCCGCCCTGCAGGAGCAGGGTGACGATCGCGACGGTGAAGGCGATGAGCACCAACTCGGCTCGGTACGGAGTCTCGAGCGGGAGCGACTGCGCGGCCGCGATCGTGACGACGCCGCGCATCCCCGCCCAGGCGAGGACCGCTCCACCCCTCCAGCCGAGGCCTTCGCGTTGGAGGAAGTCGAGGTCGGCGCTCCGGCGGGCGATCGACCGCGTGAAGGCGGCCTTCCGTCTGGCGGACCGGGGGTTCTCCGAGGGGTGGTCCTCCAGCCGTGCCGAGAACTCGTCGAGTTTCGGTCGCCGCGACAGCGCCTCGCGTTCGTCCCGACGCAACGACCAGACGAGGCCGCCGACGAAGACGATCCGCACGACGATGAGCGTGCAGGCGGTCAGGAGTCCGAGGCCGATCGACGGCCAGACGCCGAGGTCGTCCTGTTCGACCTGCGAGACGATGGCCTCGAGCTCCAGTCCCATGAGCAGGAACACGCCGTTCTCGAGGAGGAACTGGGTGGTCCGCCAGTTGATCCGCTCGCTGATGCGGTCCTGAGCGGTGAAGTACTTCGCACTCTGGTGACCGGTGTAGAGCCCGGCGACCACGACGGAGAGCACGCCGGAGGCGTGGAAGTGCTCGGCCGGGAGGTAGGCGATGAACGGCACCGCGAACGAGACGACCGTCGTCAGCACGGGATCCCCGAGCCGCGAGCGGATGCGGACGGTCACGAACCCCACGACGATCCCGATGGCGATGGCCAACGCGACGGCGTAGGCGAAGTCGCCGATCACGCCCCAAAGCGAGACGGATCCGGCGGTCGCCGCGATCGCCGAGCGGAGGAGGACGAGCGCTGACGCGTCGTTCACGAGGCTCTCGCCCTCCAGCACGCTGACGAGGCGTGGCGGCATGCCGAGCCGCTTCCCGATCGAGGTCGCGGCGACGGCGTCCGTCGGACTGACGACCGCACCGAGGGCGATGCCGGCGGCCAGGCTGAGGTCGGGCAGGATCGTCGACAGGATGAGGCCGATCAGCACGGACGAGACGACGACGAGGACGACAGACAGCCCCGAGATCGCCTTCAGATTGCGACGGAAGTCCACGAGCGGGACGTTGACCGCCGCCGAATAGAGCAGCGGGGGCAGCACGCCGGCGAGGATCCACTCCGGCTTGACCTCGACGTCCGGCACGAACGGCAGGTAGCTGAGCGCCAGGCCGACGAGGACGAGGATGAGCGGGGCTGCCACGCGCAGCTTGGTGGCGAAGCGGGCCACCGCGACGATGGTCACCACCGCGACGACGGCGAGGAATGCGAAGTCCATGGCGTCAGCCTATTGGCGCTCGCTCACCGACCACCCACGGATCGCTGTCGTCTCGCTGACGACGAAGGCCGCCCGTTTCCACGGGCGGCCTTCGTCTTCAGCTGTCGCGTCAGAGCGCGAGCGCCGTGCGCAGGAGCTCGGCCTGCTCAGCGGCGTGGCGCTTCGCGGAACCGGTCGCGGGCGACGCGGAGGCGGTCCGCGACACGTTGCGGATCGTCCGGCCCTCGAGGTGCTTCGCGGCCTCGAGGCAGATGAACGGCCACGCGCCCTGGTTCTCGGGCTCGTCCTGCACCCAGACGAGTTCAGCGTTCGGGTACTGGGCCACGACCGCGTTCAGCTCCGCTGCGGGGACCGGGTAGAACTGCTCCACACGGACGAGGGCGATCTCCTCGTTCGGCTGCTTCTGCAGCTCGCTCAACAGGTCGTAGTGGATCTTGCCGGAGTGCAGCAGCACGCGCTTGACGGCCGCCTTGTCGGTGATCCTGGCGTCGTCGATCACCGGCTCGAAGCGACCCGAGGTGAAGTCGGCCACCGGGCTGGTCGCGCCGCGCAGCCGCAGCATCGCCTTCGGGGTGAAGACGACGAGCGGGCGGCGCGGGCGTGCGTACGCCTGACGGCGCAGCAGGTGGAAGTACGATGCCGGGGTCGACGGGCGCGCGACGGTCATGTTGTCTTCCGCGCAGAGCTGGAGGAACCGCTCGATCCGCGCGGAGGAGTGGTCGGGTCCCTGCCCCTCGTAGCCGTGGGGGAGGAGGAGCGTCACGCTCGACCGCTGCGACCACTTCTGCTCGGCGGAGGAGATGAACTCGTCGATGATGGTCTGCGCGCCGTTGGTGAAGTCACCGAACTGCGCCTCCCACAGCACGAGGGCGTCGGCCCGCTCGACCGAGTAGCCGTACTCGAAGCCCATGACCGCGTACTCGCTGAGCAGCGAGTCGTAGATCCAGAACCGCGCCTGGTTGTCGCTGAGGTTCGCGAGCGGCAGCCACTCCTGACCGTTGACCCGGTCGTGGAGGACGGCGTGACGCTGCACGAAGGTGCCGCGGCGGGAGTCCTGACCGGACATGCGCACCGGCGTGCCCTCGATGAGGACGGACCCGAGGGCCAGCAGCTCGCCGAAGCCCCAGTCGATGTTGCCGTTGCGGCTCATGTCGAGGCGCTTCTCGAGCAGCTGCTGCACCTTCGGGTGCACCGTGAAGCCGGCCGGCTTGTTGTTGAACGCGTCGCCGATCAGCTGGACGACGCCCTCCGAGACCCCGGTCGTCTCGAGCTCGCCGGAGTAGCCGTCCTCGTCGAGGACCTCCGTCGGGATCGGCGTCGGCGAGGTCTGCTCGGCGTGCGTCTCCATGAAGGCGCGCTCGAGGCGGTCCTGGAAGTCGCGGTGTGCGGCCTCGTACTCCTCCTCGGTGATGTCGCCACGGCCGACGAGCGCCTCGGTGTACAGCTTGCGGACGGAGCGCTTCGCCTCGATGAGGCTGTACATGAGCGGCTGCGTCATCGACGGGTCGTCGCCCTCGTTGTGGCCGCGCCGGCGGTAGCACACGAGGTCGATGACGACGTCGCGCTTAAACTCTTGGCGGTACTCGAAGGCGAGCTCCGCGACCCGGACGACGGCCTCGGGGTCGTCGCCGTTCACGTGGAAGATCGGTGCCTGGATGGTCTTCGCGACGTCGGTGTTGTAGATGGAGGAGCGGCCCTCGCCGGGAGGCGTGGTGAAGCCGACCTGGTTGTTGATGACGACGTGGACCGTGCCGCCGGTGCGGTAGCCGCGGAGCTGGGACAGCTGCATCGTCTCGAGGACGACGCCCTGCCCGGCCATCGCCGCGTCACCGTGGATGAGGATCGGGAGGGTGCCGAACGCGCCGATGGGGCCGCGGTCCTGCTTCGCGCGGACGATGCCCTCGAGCACGCCGTTGACGGCCTCGAGGTGCGAGGGGTTCGCGGCCAGGTAGACCGGGATCTCGCGGCCGTCCTCGGCCTTGAAGGTGCCCTCTGTGCCGAGGTGGTACTTCACGTCGCCGGAACCGTGGCTCGCCGGGTCCTGCGTGCCCTCGAACTCGCGGAAGATCTGACCGTACGTCTTGCCGGCGATGTTCGTGAGGACGTTGAGGCGGCCGCGGTGGGCCATGCCGATGGCGACCTCGTCCAGCTGGGCCTGGGAGGCACCCTGGAGGATGGTGTCGAGGAGGGCGATGGTCGACTCGCCGCCCTCGAGGCTGAAGCGCTTCTGACCGACGTACTTCGTCTGCAGGAAGGTCTCGAAGGCCTCGGCCTCGTTGAGCTTGCCGAGGATGCGCATCTGCTCGTCATGCGTCGGCTTCTCGTACTTGCGCTCGACCTTGCTCTGGATCCACTTGCGCTGCGCGGGGTCCTGGATGTGCATGTACTCGATGCCCGTGGTGCGGCAGTAGGAGTCACGCAGGACACCGAGGATGTCGCGCAGCTTGGCCGTCCGCGCCGAACCGAAGGCTCCCGTGACGAACTCGCGGTCGAGGTCCCAGAACGTGAGTCCGTGGGTCTCGATCTCGAGGTCGGGGTGCGAGCGCTGCACGTACTCGAGTGGGTCGATGTCGGCCATGAGGTGGCCGCGGACGCGGAACGCGTTGATGAGCTCCTGGACGCGGGCGGTCTTGTCGACGGCGTCGGCGAGGTCGACGCTGATGTCGGGCGACCAGTGGATCGGGTCGTAGGGGATGCGGAGGGCCGCGAAGATGTCCTGGTAGAAGCTGCGGCTGCCGATGAGGAGCTCGTGCACCACCTTCAGGAATTCGCCGGAGCCTGCGCCCTGGATGACGCGGTGGTCGTACGTGCTCGTGAGCGTGATCGTCTTGCCGATCGCGAGCTCGTTCAGCGTGCGCTCGGAGGCGCCCTGGAACTCCGCCGGGTACTCGAGGGCGCCGGCTCCGATGATGCAGCCCTGGCCCTTCATGAGCCGTGGGACCGAGTGGACCGTCCCGATGCCGCCGGGGTTCGTGAGCGAGATCGTGACGCCCTGGAAGTCGGCCCCGGTCAGCTTGCCCTTGCGGGCGCGGGTGACGAGGTCCTCGTAGGCGGACAGGTACTCGTTGAACGTGAGCGTGTCGGCGCGCTTGATGCCGGGCACCATGAGGGCGCGCGAACCATCGGGCTTCGGCAGGTCGATGGCGATACCGAGGTTGATGTGGGCGGGCGCGACGACCGTCGGCTTGCCGTCGGCCTCCTCGTAGTAGACGTTCTGGCTCGGGAAGTCCTTCAACGCCTGGATGAGCGCCCAACCGATGAGGTGGGTGAAGCTGACCTTGCCGCCTCTGGCGCGCTTCAAGTGGTTGTTGATGACGATGCGGTTGTCGATCATCAGCTTCGCGGGGATGGTGCGCACGCTCGTCGCCGTCGGGACCGTGAGGCTCGCGTCCATGTTCGTGGCGAGCGACTTGGCCATGCCCTTCAGGACCGTGACCTTGTCGACGTCCTCGGGAGCGGGCTCGGTCTGGTCGCTCTTCGGCTGCTGGACCTGGTTCGGGCTCGTCATGGGGGCGTCGGCCGGGATCGGGGCCGGCTTCGCCTGCACCGAGGTCGTGCGGGCCACCGGCTGGGCGCCGATGACCTGGATCGGAGCCGTCGGCGGGTTGACGCGGTTGGCGGCGTCCTCGGCGGGGGCCGTTGGAGCGGAGGAGCCCCCACCGCCCGCAGCACCGGCCTGGTCGCCCGTCGTTCCCTGGGCGGCACCGTTCACCGGTCGGTAGTGCTCGAGGATCGGCCACCAGGAGCGGTCCACGGAATCCTTGTCGACGAGGTACTGCTCGTACATCTCGTCGACGAGCCATTCATTGGCTCCGAATTCGTTCGTTGCGCCGTCTTCGGCGCCCACTCCGGTCATCTGGCTCGACACCGTCGATCGCCCACTCTCTCCGTTGAATTCTTGCTGTTTGCGGGCAGGGAACATGCCCGCACGATCCAGTCATCAAGCCTAAACCCATTCCGCCGTCGGCGCGGCTCGGACGCCGCTCGGGATACGGTGTTCTCATGCGGTTCATCGGTGAGATTCCCAGCCACGACCTGACCTACTCGGACGTCTTCCTCGTCCCCAGCCGCTCGGCGATCACGAGCCGGCTCGACGTCGACCTGGCTCCGGACGACGGCACCGGTGCCACGATCCCCATCGTCTCGGCGAACATGAACTCCGTCACCGGGCCGCGTCTGGCGGCGGCGCTCGCTCGCCGTGGCGGGCTCGGGGTCCTGCCCCAGGACATGCCGCTCCAAGACCTCGACGCGGCGATCCGCTGGGTCAAGGCGCAGCCCGTCGCGTTCGATACCCCGTTGATCATGCGCGCCGACCAGACGGCCGCCGAGGCCCTGCGGCTCATCCCCGCGGTCGCCGGTCACGGCATCGTGCTCCATGACGAGCACGACGCGTTCGCCGGCTGCATCCCCGCCGCCCGACTCGCCACGGCACTGCCCGACGCACGACTCGGCGATCTCGCGCGGGGCTCGCTGGCCTCGATCGACGCCGACGACGTCACCGGTGGCCGAGCAGCCTTCGACCTCATGGTCGCGGCGGACGTCGAGTTCGCGCCGGTGCTGCACCACGGTGCAGTCGTCGGCACGCTGAGCCGCACCAGTGCACTCCGGTCGACCATCTACACGCCGGCGCTCGACGCGTCGGGCCGCCTCCGGGTGGCAGCGGCCGTCGGCATCAACGGCGACGTCGCGGCGAAGGCGAAGGCGCTCGCCGCAGCCGGCGTGGACGTCCTGGTGATCGACACCGCACACGGGCATCAGGAGGGCATGCTCCGGGCCATCGCCGCCGTCCGGGCGCTCGACCTCGGCCTCCCGATCGTCGCAGGCAACGTCGTCTCGTCCCTCGCCGTGCAGGACCTCGTCGACGCCGGTGCCGACATCCTCAAGGTCGGCGTCGGCCCCGGCGCGATGTGCACGACGCGCATGATGACCGCCGTCGGGCGCCCGCAGTTCTCGGCCGTCCTCGAGACGGCCGCCGCGGCGCGGGCCCTCGGCGCGACGGTCTGGGCCGACGGCGGGGTCCGCTACCCGCGCGACGTCGCTCTCGCCCTCGCCGCCGGTGCGAGTTCCGTCATGATCGGTTCCTGGTTCGCCGGCACTATCGAGGCCCCGGGCGAACTCCAGCGCGCCGCCGACGGATCGATCTACAAGGAGAGCTGGGGGATGGCGTCGACGAAGGCCGTCCACGAGCGCTTCGGTCGGCTCGATCCGTTCGAGTTGGCCCGCAAGACGCTCTTCGCCGAGGGCATCTCCTCCTCGCGCATCATGATCGACCCGCTCCGGCCGTCCGTGGAGGACCTCCTCGACATGATCACCGCCGGCGTGCGCTCGTCGTTCACCTATGCGGGTGCCGACACGGTCCCCGGCTTCCACGAGCGTGCCATCGTCGGCGTGCAGTCGGCGGCCGGGTACGAGGAGGGCAAGGCGCTCCCGGTCTCCTGGTGATCCACGTCGAGGGGTGCCCGGTCCGATGCGCCGCCGACGGGCGCGATGGGATGATGGACGCATGGTGATGGACAAGCGCGAGCACGGGTTCGGCGTCGGCATGCAGGTGCTGGTGCTCGTGGACCCCGAGACGGATCCGTCGACGGGGGCCCGCGTGTCCGGCGTCATCGTCGCTCCGGGCCGACAGCGCGCTGCGGCCTTCATCTCTGTGTGGACCGACCGGCTGACGACGTGGATCGTCGAGTTCGACGAACCCTTCGTCGCCCCGGACGGCAGTGGCCCGCATGAGTCCGCCGAGGTTCGCGAAACCTACCTGATCCCGGCGCCGTTCACCGAGGAGACCGCCCCCGTCACGGTGTGACCGTCGCCGGCGTCAGGCGAGCGATCGGTCCATGATCGCCGAGGAGAGCGCTTCGACCGGGCCCGAGGCGGCCAGAGGGTTGGCGAGCAGCGTGAAGTCGACGCCTCCGAGGGGTGGCAGCTCGAGTCGGTTGCTCAGCATGACAAGGTCGCTCGGGATCAGGCTGCGGGGGAAGACCGCGACACCGAGGCCGGCGCGGACCGCGGCCAGTACGCCGTTGACCTCGCGGGTGCTGCAGGTGATCCGCCAGGTGCGCCCGGCCGCTTCGAGCGCGTCGATCGCGAGCTGGCGCGACAGGCTCGGGTCCTGGTAGGCGATGAGGGGGATCGGCTGCCCGGGCTCGATCGCCGTCTTCTCGAGCCCCACCCAGACCATCGAGTCGGTCCGCACGAGCTTCCCCTCGTTCTGGCCGGGATGCATCTTGATGAAGATGAGGTCGAGGGCGCCCGCCTTCAAGCGCCGGTAGAGCGGCCCGCTCTGGTTGACGGTGAGTTCGAGGTTGAGCTGCGGGTGGCCTTGCCGGAAGTGGCGGAGGATCCGGGGGAGCTGGGTCATCGCCAGGTCGTCGGCCGCGCCGAAGCGGAGGCGTCCGCTCATCGCCGAGCCCGTGAAGTAGCTCTCGGCCGCGGCGTGGGCGGCGAGGATGGTGCGCGCGAACCCGGCCATCGCGTCCCCGTTGTCGGTGAGCCGGACGGCCCTCGTGTCGCGGACGACGAGCCAGCGTCCGGCGGCCTCCTCGAGGCGGCGGATCTGCTGGCTGACCGTCGGCTGGCTCAACCCGAGCTGCGCGGCGGCCCGGGTGAAGTTCCGCGTCTCGGCGACGGCCAGGAAGGTGCGGAGGAGCGCCGGGTCGAACATGGTTCACCGATCATTCGGGAATCGAATAGGACTGATAGGGACCATCCTGCTCGGAAATGGCGGGCTCGGCAATAGCGTGGAGGGGAGCCACCGGCCCCGGCCGGGCTCCACCCATACGACACGCACTCGACATACGAAACGCTGGCTCTCCCCGTGACCCCTCCCTCCGACACCGCCGTCGCTCCGCCGCCACCCACCGCACCCATGCCGATCGTGGGGGAGCGTCCCGCCTGGCGGGACACCTTCTCCTCGCTCCGCGTCCCGAACTTCCGGCTCTTCACGATCGGGCACATCGTGGCCACGACCGCGATCGGGATGCAGCGCATCGCGCAGGACTGGCTCGTCCTCGAACTCTCCGGCAGCGTCGCGGCCGTCGGCATCACCGTCGCGATGCAGTTCGCGCCGATGCTCCTCTTCGGCCTGCTCGGCGGGGTCATCGCCGACCGGTACTCCAAGCGGGTGCTGCTCATGATCACGCAGTCGCTCGCCGCCGCGCTCGCCGTGGCGCTGTCGATCCTGACGCTGAGCGGCGCCGTCGAGGTGTGGCACATCTACGTCATCGCGTTCATGCTCGGACTCGTCACCGTCGTCGACAACCCGGCACGACAGGTGTTCGTGAACGAACTCGTCGGGCCCGCCAGACTGCGCAACGCGATCAGCCTGAACTCCGCCGTGTTCCAACTGGGGCAGCTCGTCGGACCGGCGGTCGGCGGCATCCTCATCACCGCCGTCGGGTCCGGTTGGTCGTTCGCGATCAACGCCCTCGCCTGCTCGGGCGTCGTGCTCACGCTCGCCCTCATGCGGGTCTCCGAGCTGGTCCCGACCCCCGTGCTCGCGAAGGCGAAGGGGCAGCTCAAGGAGGGGCTCGGCTACGCGATGCGGAAGCCGGCGATCCGGTGGACCGTCATCATGGTCGCCTTCATGTCGGTGTTCGCCTTCAACCTGCCCGTCCTCCTGGCGGCCTACGCCTCGGACGTCTTCGACATCGGTGCGAGCGGCTACGGACTCCTCAACTCCCTCGTGGCGGTCGGCGCGCTCACCGGCGCACTCGCCTCGACACGGCGCGGAGGCGTGAACCTCCGCATCGTGATCGTGGCGGCGGCGTCGGTCGGCGTCCTGCAGGCAGCCGCAGGGACCATGCCCGTGCTCATCCCGTTCGCGCTCCTGCTCGTCGCCGGCGGCGTCGCGAACCTGCTCTTCATCACCGCGGCGAACTCGCTCGTCCAGCTGTCCTCGAACGTGGCGATCCGCGGTCGAGTGATGTCGCTGTACATCCTCGTCCTGCTCGGCGGGCAGTCCATCGGCGGGCCGCTCATGGGGTGGCTCGTGGAGGCCGCCGGAGCGCACGTCGGCATGATCGTGTCCGGTGGGGTGCCGGCGCTCGCGGCGGGGTTCATCGGCCTGCGGTTCCTCCTCGTGCGCCGCCGCCGGGCACGGGCCGCAGGGCGTCGCTCCGGCACCGTCGAAGCTGAGAAGAACCCCGGGAATCCGGGGTCCACGGCGACGGAAGTCCGATAGACTCGTCCGCACAATGGACGACCCTCCTTCAGACAGATCCCCCGGCCACCATCCCCGCTTCGACCTGATCCGACCCACTGCGCCGTCGGCTCGATCCGGCGGTCGTCCCCTCCGTCCGGCTTCGACCGGCCGGCTCGGACAGGACCGGCATGTCTGAGTGGATCATGCTCGGTGTCGGCCTCGTCCTGACGATCGGCACCGGTTTCTTCGTCGCCTCCGAGTTCGCCCTCGTGAACCTCGACCGCGCGGACCTCGAGGCCCGCCGCGATCGCGGTGAGAGCCGCCTGACGATGACGATCGCGGCACTCAAGATCACGTCGACGCACCTGTCGAGCGCGCAGCTCGGCATCACCCTCACCACCCTGCTCACCGGGTACACGATGGAGCCGGCGCTCTCCTCGATGCTCGCCGGTCCGCTCGGAGCACTCGGCATCCCCGAGGCCGTCGTGGCGGTCGTCGCGACGATCGTCGCCGTCACCGTGGCCACCCTGCTCAGCATGATCGTCGGCGAGCTCGTCCCGAAGAACTTCGCGCTCGCGCTGCCACGCCAGACGGCCAAGTTCGTCGTGCCGTTCCAGACCGCGTTCACCTGGGTGTTCAAGCCGGCCATCGTCGTCCTGAACGGCAGTGCCAACGGGCTCCTGCGCTCGATGGGCATCGAACCCAAGGAGGAGCTGTCCGGGGCTCGGACGGCCGAGGAACTCTCCTCGCTCGTGCGGCGCTCGGCGCTCGAGGGCACCCTCGAGGCCGACACCGCGACCCTGTTGAACCGCACGCTCCGCTTCTCCAACCTCGACGCCTCCGACGTCATGACGCCGCGCCCTCGCGTCGCCTCGATCCAGCGGGGGGAGCCCGCCCAGGCGGTGCTCGCACTCGCACGGGCGACGGGGCACTCCCGCTTCCCGGTGACCGACGCCGACGCCGACGACATCACCGGTGTCGTGCACGTCAAACAGGCCATCGCGGTGCCCCGCGACCGGCGCGGTCAGGTGCCGGTCTCGGCGCTGCAGTCGCCGGCGTTGCGCGTCCCCGAGACGATGAAGCTCGACGTCCTGCTCTCGCAACTGCGCGGGCGCGGCTACCAGATGGCCGTCGTCGTCGACGAGTACGGCGGCACCGCCGGCGTCACGACCCTCGAGGACCTCGTCGAGGAGCTCGTCGGTGAGGTCGCCGACGAACACGACCGGTCACGGGCCGGCGTCGTCCGCGGGCGGGACTCCACCACCTTCCCCGGCAGCCTCCGTCCCGACGAACTCCTCGAGCGCGCCGGTGTGCGCGTGCCGGCGGACGGCCCGTACGAGACCGTCGCCGGCTTCGTCATGAGTGAGCTCGGACGCCTCGCCGTCTCCGGCGACGTCATCGAGCTCGAGGACGGCACCCTCCGTGTCGAACGACTCGACGGCCGCCGCATCGACCGGATCCGATTCACCCCGAGACCCGTCCCCCCGGAGGAAGGTGGTGACGCATGAGCGACTGGGCAGGAATCGCCTGGCTCGTCGTGCTGCTGCTCGCGAACGCCTTCTTCGTCGGCGCCGAGTTCGCGGTCATCTCCGCACGCCGTTCGCAGATCGAACCACTCGCGGAGCAGGGCAGCCGGAGCGCCAAGACCGCGCTCTGGGCCATGGAGCACGCCACGCTCATGCTGGCGACGAGCCAGCTGGGCATCACGGTCTGCTCGCTCCTGATCCTGAACGTCTCGGAACCCGCGATCCACCACCTCCTCGAGGTGCCGCTCGCGCTCACCGGTTGGCCGGAGGAGACCATCGGCACGGTGGCGTTCATCATCGCGCTGCTGCTCGTGTCCTACCTCCACGTCGTCTTCGGCGAGATGGTGCCGAAGAACCTCTCCTTCTCGATCCCCGACCGAGCGGTGCTGCTGCTCGCACCACCGCTCGTGTTCGTCGCACGGGTCTTCCGCCCGATCATCGTCTCGCTCAATGCGATCGCGAACGCCGTGCTGCGGTTGTTCCGGGTCGAGCCGAAGAACGAGGCGGCCAGCGCCTTCACGCTCGACGAGGTGGCGACGATCGTCGACCAGTCGACGCGCGAGGGGGTGCTCACGGACGCCACCGGCGCGCTCGTCGCGGCGTTCGAGTTCACCGAGAAGAAGGTCCACGACGTGGCCCTACCGCTCACAAGCCTCATCACGCTGACGGAGGAGGCCACCCCCTCCGACGTCGAGCGCGCGGTCGCGAAGTACGGCTACTCGCGGTACGTCATCGTCGACGAGGAGTCGGTCCCGATCGGCTACCTCCACCTCAAGGACGTGCTGCGGTACGACGACCTCGACGGCACGGGCGACGAAGAGCGCCCAGTACCGGCGAAGCACATCCGTCAGCTCGTGTCCGTGTTCGAGGGATCGGACGTCGAGGACGCCCTGACGACCATGCGTCGTTCCGGCGCCCACGTGGCGCGGGTGTTCGACGAGGCCGGAGCCACGACCGGAGTGCTCTTCCTCGAGGACATCATCGAGGAACTCGTCGGAGAGGTCCAGGACGCCACGAGGCGCCGCTGACCGGCGTCGCCCACGCAGACGGCAGGACGGCCCGCACGCGATCGCGTGCGGGCCGTCCTCGCGTGGGTCGAGTGGTCAGCCGCGCGGCTTCGCCCGCTCGTACTGGCCGGGCCAGGCGACATCCACACCGAGCTCCGAGGCGGCGCGGAGGGCGAAGTGCGGGTCCCGCAGGGCTTCGCGCGCGACCATGACCGCCTCCGCCTGACCGTCGGCCACGATCGCCGCGGCCTGCTGGGCGTCGGTGATGAGTCCCACCGCACTGGTGTCGACACCGGTGGAACCGATGTGCGCCGCGAACGGCACCTGGTAGCCGGGGGAGAGCGGGATCCGGACGCCACCAACGGCACCGCCGGTGGAGATGTCGAAGAAGTCCGCACCCCGCTCCGCGCACCAGGCGGCGACCGTCGCGGTCTGGTGCTCGTCCCAGCCGTCGTCCACCCAGTCCGTCGCGGAGAACCGGATGAACAGCGGCATGCCGTCGGGCAGGACCACACGGACGGCCTCGACGACGCGGAGCAGGAGCCTGGCGCGATCCTCGAGCGACCCACCGTAGGCGTCCTCGCGGTGGTTGACGAGCGGGGAGAGGAACTGGTGGAGCAGGTACCCGTGCGCGGCGTGCAGTTCCACGACCTGGAAGCCGGCGTCGACGGATCGGACCGCCGCCGCGCGGAAGTCGTCGACGACCCGGTCGATGCCGGGCTCGTCGAGCGCGGTGGGGACGTCGTACCCCGGGAACGCCTCGGCTGACGGCGCCACCGTCGGCCAGCCGCCCTGGTCGAGCGGGACGCTCCCCGTGGCGTCGGTGCCCCACGGGGCGAAGGTGGAGGCCTTCCGGCCGGCGTGCGCGAGCTGGGTGCCGGGGACGGCGCCCTGTTCGGCGATGAACGCGGTGATGCGGCGCCAGGCGTCACGCTGCTCGTCGTTCCAGATCCCGGCGTCCTGCGGGGTGATCCGACCCTCGGGGCTGACGGCCGCCGCCTCGGAGATGACGAGTCCGAAGCCGCCCGCAGCGAATTGGCCGAGGTGCATGAGGTGCCAGTCGGTCGGGACGCCGTCCCGGGCGGTGACGCTGTACTGGCACATCGGGGCGACCCACAGGCGGTTGGGGATGCTGCGGTCGCGGATGGTGATCGGATCGAACAGTGCTGGCACGGAACTCCTCTGGGGCGGGCGACCGGGTGTCGCCTCTGGCGCAACGTCGCGGGGGTCGCTGCGATTCCCATCCCGCCTGGCGGTGACTGGCTAGGGTGAAGGCATGGCCGAACCCCGACACTGGACCCCTGCCGACGCACGTCACTGGATCGCCGTGCCCGACGCCGAATCGGACAAGTACTCTCGCGGCGTGCTCGGGGTGGTGACCGGATCCGACCACTACCCGGGCGCCGCCGTCATCGGTGTCGAGGCGGCGATCCGCACCGGCGTCGGCATGGTCCGGTACCTCGGCGCGGACCGCCCGACCGAGCTCGTGCTGCAGCGACGGCCGGAGATCGTGACGGCGGAGGGCCGGGTCCAGGCCTGGCTCATCGGCTCCGGCATGGATCCCGGCAAGCTGACCCGCGCCGAGAGCGCGCTCCTCGACGGCGCCTTGCACGGCGGTGAACCGGTCGTCGCCGACGCCGGGTCCCTCCGTCGGGTCGCTGCCGGGGCCCACCAGCGCGCGTTCGGGGTCGACGAGTCGTGGCGCATCGTCGCGACGCCGCACGTCGGGGAGTTGGCGACCATGCTGAGCGGCCTGGGGAGTCCGGCCGACGTCGAGGCGATCCGCGCCGAGCCGGTGCCGTACGCCGCGGACGTCGCTGCCCGGCTCGGCATCGTCGTGGTGCTGAAGGGCGGGACCACTCATGTCGTCGCTCCGGACGGCGAGGCGATCACGGTCGCCGGAGGATCGCCCTGGCTGGCGACCGCCGGCACCGGCGACGCGCTGGCCGGGATCATCGGGGCGCTCGTGGCCACCAACGCGGAACGCGTCCTCGCCGACCCGGCCTCGCTCGCGAGCATCGCCGCGAGCGGGGTGCTCATCCACGCCGCCGCAGGAGATGCCGCCGCCGCCGACGGGCCGCTGGCCGCGCTGGACGTGGCTCAGGCGGTCCGAGGCGTCGTGCACGGTCTCCTCGCCTGAACCCGCGTCATCCGACAGGCGGCGGACAACTCCCAGAACGCTCATAGCTGGCCCATAGGGAAGCTCAGGACACTGAAGCCACCGCGGCAGGGATCTCGCCGCGGTGGCCGGCACCCGGCCTCCACATCGCCCGAGGAGATTGAACGATGCGCAACCCCACCACCACCCAGCTCCCCGCACGGACGCCACGGCTGTCCGTGGCCGCGAAGAAGACGACGTTCGCGGCGCTCACCGGTCTCACCCTCATCGGCAGCCTCGCCGGATGCTCCGCAGCCGACGCCGGGAGCACGACCACGACCACCACGCCGGACGCCAAGAGCTCGTCCACCCCGGAGGCCACCAGCGACACCGGTGCGGCGACGGGATCCGGCTCGACCGACTACAAGGACGGCTCCTACACCGCCGACGGCAGCTACCAGTCGCCGAACGGCACCGAGTCGATCACCGTGACGGTGACGCTCGCCGAGGACAAGGTCACCGCCGTCGACGTCGTCTCGCACGCCGAGAGCGCGAACAGCAAGCGCTACCAGGCCGAGTTCATCTCCGGCATCGCCGGCGAGGTCGTCGGCAAGGACATCGACGGCCTCAAGGTCTCCAAGGTCGCCGGCTCCTCGCTCACGAGCGGCGGGTTCAACGCCGCCATCGACACGATCAAGACCGAAGCGAAGGGCTGAGCCGCCAGGTCGGCCGGACGATGAGCGAGACGACGCTGCGCTTCGACGCGATCGGCACCGGCTGGGAGCTCGACACCGTGCTGCCGCTCGAGCCGGAGACCGCCGAGGCCGTCGCCGCCCGCATCGACCGGTTCGACCGCACCTGGTCGCGGTTCCGCGGCGACGCGTTCGTCGCCCGGTTCGCCCAGGGCCCCGTCTCGACAGCCTTCCCGGACGACGCCAGGGACGACGCGATCGCCCTGTTCGACACCTACCGCCGCCTGCACGACGTCACCGGCGGCGCCATGACCCCGTTCATCGGGGCCTCCCTCGAACGGCTCGGGTACGACGCCGCGTACACGCTCGTCCCGCAGGGGCCGGCGCTCGCCGCTCCGGCCTGGGACGACGTGGCCCGGTGGGACGGCGAGGTGCTCGAGACCGACCGCCCGCTCGTGATCGACATCGGCGCGGCGGGCAAGGGCCGACTCGTCGACCTCGTCGCCGACGTCCTCGTCGAGCACGGGCACGAGGCCTTCACCATCGACGCCTCGGGCGACCTGCGACACGAACACGGGAGCAGCGCCCCGGAACCGCTCCGGATCGCACTCGAGCATCCCTACGACCCCCGGAAGGCCATCGGGGTCGCGACGATCGGATCAGGCGCCCTCTGCGCGTCGGCCGTCAATCGCCGCGCCTGGGGCGAGGGGCTCCACCACGTGATCGACGGCCGGACGGGCGAACCGACGGTGACGGTGGCGGCGACCTGGGTCACCGCCGGGCAGGCGATGCTCGCGGACGGCCTCGCCACCGCGCTGTTCTTCACCGATCACGAGTCGCTCAGCGGAGCCTTCGCCTGCGAGAGCGTCCGCATGTTCACCAGCGGCCTCACGGATCGGTCCGCCGGCTTCCCCGGCGAGCTCTTCACCTGAGTCACGCGCCGTCGTGCATCGCTCCGGCGCCACCACCTTCCAGAAAGCAGACCGCACATGAACGGCCGCATCGGCTACTTCTTCGACACCGTCCTCGGACGGGTCACCATGTACCGCCTCGTGACGCTCTCGCTCGGCACCCTCGCGATCTATGCGTTCGTGCTGTCCCTCTTCGGGCAGGTGTTCTACAAACCGCTCGACCTGCTCGCGACGCTGGCCACACTGCTCGTCGTCGGGTACCTGACGAACCGTCTGTTCGGCGCCCTGTTCCAGGTGCGCCCGCACAGCGAGTCGTCGATCATCACCTCGCTCCTGCTGTTCTTCATCCTGTGGCCGACGAGCGATCCGGCCGCACTGGCCTGGATCGCTCTGGCGGCCACGGTCGGGTCCGCGTCGAAGTACCTGCTCGCGATCCGCGGCCGGCACGTCTTCAACCCGGCCGCCTTCGCCGCCCTCGTGTCGAGCGTGCTCGCGAGCTACGTCGTCCTCCCCGGGGTGTCGCCGTCGGTCTGGTGGGTCGCCAACCCGTGGCTGCTGCCCGCGGTGGTCGTCCTCGGCGGCCTGGTCCTCATCCGCACCAAGCGACTCACGATGGCACTCGTCTTCATCGTGCTCTCTTGGGCGCTCGTGACCGTCCGACTCGTCGTCGGTGGCCAGGACGTGGGGCCGGCGCTGCTCGCCCCGCTCACGTCCTACCCGATCCTCTTCCTCGCCGCGTTCATGCTGACCGAACCGCTGACCCTGCCGCCCCGGCGCTGGCAGCAGCTCGGCGAGGCAGCGATCGTCGCGGTGCTGTTCTCCATCCCGTTCATGCTCGGTCAGGTGGCGTCGACCCCGGAACTCGCGCTCATCGTGGGCAACGTGCTCGCGTTCGCGGTCGCCCGTCGCCGCGGGATGCGGCTGACGCTCGAGGGGACGCGCACGCTCACCCCGACGGCGGTCGAGTACCGGTTCAGCTCGAAGCGTCCGGTGCCCTTCGCGGCCGGCCAGTACCTGGAGCTGTCGCTGCCGCACCGCGGTGCGGACGTCAGGGGCTCGCGGCGCATGTTCAGCATCTCGTCACCGCCCGACGACGATCGGACGATCCGCGTGGCGATGCGGGTCCCGGAGCGGGCCAGCAGCTTCAAGCGCGCGCTGAGCGCGCTGCCCGTCGGCGCGAGCCTCTCGGCCACCGGGGTGTGGGGCGACTTCGTCCTGCCGAAGGATCCGGCCAAGCCCGTCCTGCTGATCGCCGCCGGGATCGGGATCACGCCGTTCGCCAGCCAGCTGTCCCGGCTGCATCTGCGAGCCGAGAAGCGCGACATCGTCCTCGTCTACGTCGTGTCCGATCCGCAGGAGCTCGCCTACGCCGCAGAGCTTGAGACCTGGGGGACCCAGGTGCTCGTGGTCGGGCCGCCGGCGGACGCCGCGCTGCCCTCGGGATGGCGCACCCTCGGCCCGGGCCGACTCGACCACGGACGCCTCGCCGAGGCAGTCCCGGATCTGGCCTCCCGCGAGGTCTTCATCTCCGGGCCGCCGGCCATGGTCGACGCCCTGAAGCCCGCGCTCCGCGGCATCGGCGTGGGGCGGGTCCACACCGACGCCTTCAGCGGGTATTGATCGGCACCCAGGCCACACCCATCGGGGTCGAACGCCGCGCGAGTGGCGGATCGGCCCCGATGCCGTGCGCGAGCCTAGGATGGTGCACGTGATGCGGCGTTGGGTCCTCTGGTGCGGGTTCGGCTTCGTGCACCTCCTGGTCGGCTGGCTCTGCCTCGTGGCTGAGGGGCTCCCACTGGGCGACGTCGTCCTCGTCTACCGTCCGTGGGTGGAGCAGGCGACTTCCGGCGGCCCCATCCCCGCCGTCGACGCACCCTGGGTCTACCCGATCCTCGCGATCGTGCCGATGCTGATCCCGCTCCTGCTCGGTAGCGCCGGGTACGGCGTCGGGTGGCTCCTCATGGTGAGTGTGTTGAACGCCGGCGCCTTCGCCGTGCTGCTCGGCAACGGTCACTCGCGCCCGCGGCTGATCGCGGCGGGGTGGTGGCTTGCGTTCCTACTGCTGCTCGGACCCATCGCCCTCGCTCGGATCGATTCGGTGACCGTGCCGATCGCGATCGTCGGACTGCTCTGGGTCGCCGGGCGCCCGCGCGTCGCCGCCGTCCTCCTCACGATCGCCGCCTGGATGAAGATCTGGCCGGCGGCGCTCGTCGGCGCGATCGTCCTGGCCCATCGGCACCGCGGACGGGTGGTGGCCGCCGCTGCGGCGACCTCGGCGGTCGTGCTCGGGGTGGGACTCCTCCTCGGCGGTGCGAACGCCGTGAGCTTCGTCACGGAGCAGACCGGTCGTGGCCTGCAGATCGAGTCCCTCATCGGGAACGCCTACCTCTGGCTGGCCGTGCTGCGCGTCCCGCAGAGCTTCGTCTACTACGACCGCGACATCCTGACGTTCCAGGTGACCGGTCCCGGCGTCGACACCGCGATCGCCGTCATGACGCCGCTGCTCGCGATCGCCGTCGCCGGTGTGGTGCTGCTGGGTGTCCTCGCCGTCCGGACCGGGCGCCCCCTCGTGACCGTGCTGGCACCGCTGGCGCTCCTGTTCGTCCTCACGCTCATCGTCTTCAACAAGGTGGGGTCGCCGCAGTTCGCGATGTGGTTGGCGGCACCGGTGATCCTCGGACTCGTGCTCCAGCGTCGGCGCTTCATCGCACCGGCGGTCATCACCCTGGTGATCGCGGCACTCACGCAGCTCGTGTACCCGTACCTGTACCTGTGGCTGCTGAACGTCGACCCCGTACTCGTGACCGTGCTGACCGTCCGCAACCTCGCCTACCTCGTCCTCGCGGGGTGGGCGGTCCACGCGCTCTTCGCACCAGCCCACCCCGAGGACGACGCGGTGTCGTCTCCGGCTCCCGTCCGTGTCCACGCTCGAACCCTCAAGGAGTGACCCATGCTCGTCGCCTTCTCCGTCGCACCCAGCGGCACCGGCAAGTCGGACGGCTCCGTCCACGACGCCGTCGCCGCGGCCGTCCGCATCGTCCGCGAGTCGGGGCTGCCCAACCACACCGACTCGATGTTCACGACGATCGAGGGGGAGTGGGACGAGGTGTTCGCCGTCATCAAGGACGCCACCGAGGCGGTCGGCGCCTACGGGAGCCGCGTCTCCCTCGTCCTGAAGGCCGACATCCGGCCCGGCTACACGGGTGAGCTGACGGCCAAGCTCGATCGGCTCGACGCCGCACTCGACAACGACGGCTGATCCCGTCCGGACGCATCACGCGGTCGTTCGGGATCGGGACTCGAATCGATTCGAGGATTCGCGTACACTCGATCCATGCCCACCATCCTGGACGGGTCGACGCAGCTGTCGCCGACCCGTATTCGTCTTGCCATCCTCGCGCTCGCCGTGGGTGCCTTCGGCATCGGCACCACCGAGTTCGTCGCGATGGGGCTGCTGCCGAACATCGCCACCGACCTCCTCCCTGAGCTCGCGGCGCGCAGCCAGGAACAGGCGAACGCCCAGGCCGCCTGGCTGATCACCGCCTATGCGCTCGGCGTGGTCGTCGGAGCCCCGACGATCGCCGCGCTCGTCGCCCGCTACCGCCGCAAGACCGTGCTCCTCTGGCTCGGCGTCGCGTTCACCGTCGGCACCCTCGCGTCCGCGCTGCTGCCGAGCTTCGGCCTCGTCCTGCTGGCCCGCTTCGTCGCGGCGCTCCCGCACGGCGCCTACTTCGGGATGGCGGCGCTCGTGGCCGCGAGTCTCATGGGACCGGGCAAGCGCGGCAAGGGCGTCGCGCTCGTCATGACCGGCCTGACGATCGCCAACGTGATCGGCGTGCCGTTCGCCACCTGGGTCGGCCAGGAGTTCGGCTGGCGGTCCGCCTACCTCATCGTCACCGGGATCTTCGCGCTCGCGACGGTCACGATCTGGTTCGCCGTGCCCGTCCAGGCGGGGAACCCGCAGCAGACGATGCGGCGGGAGCTCCGGGTGTTCCGGCGGAGCCAGGTGTGGTTCGTGCTCGGCTTCGGATCCATCGGGTTCGGCGGGCTCTTCGCCGTCTACAGCTACCTCGCCCCGCTCGTGACGGAGGTGGCAGGCGAGTCCGCATCCCTCGTGCCGTGGGCCCTGGCGACCATGGGTGTCGGCATGACGATCGGCAACCTCGTCGGCGGACACCTCGCCGATCGCGGCGTGAAGCGGGCGCTCATCGTGTTCTTCAGCCTCATGATCGTCGTGCTGACCGCGCTCGCGCTCACCGCGTCATGGACGCCGACCATGTTCCTCTTCGTCTTCGCCGTCGGGTTCGCCTCGCAGGGGCTCGGGCCGGCCATCCAGACGAGACTCATGGACGTCGCCGGCGACAGTCAGTCGCTCGCCGCCGCGCTCAACCACTCAGCCCTCAACATCGGCAACGCGCTCGGTGCTTTCCTCGGCGGGGTCGTCATCGCGGGCGGTCTCGGCTACCTCGCACCGGTGTGGACGGGTGTCGTGCTGACGGGCGTCGGCTTGGCGATCGTGATCACGAGCTTCCGGGTGGAGCGACGTCAACTCGCGCGCGAGCTCGCCAGGGCGAACAAGGCCGAAGACCGACGCGTCGCGGACCGCAACCCGCCGACGGCTCCGATCCCCGTCTGAAGACGGAACAGGCGCCCCTCCCGCCATCGGGGAAGGGGCGCCTGAGCTGTGATCAGTGCGGCTAGTCGACGATGATGCCGTCGAGGATCGCGCGCTTCCGCAGGGCGACCTTCGTGCCGACGTCGATGCCCGCGTTGCGGTACTTCTCTCGGATGCGCTTGAGGTAGCTCTTCGCCGTCTCGTCGGAGATCCCGAGGCTCTCGGCGACCATCTTCACCGGCTCACCGGCGGCGTACAGGGCCATGACCCGACGCTCCTGCGCGCTGAGGCGGGGTCCCGTCCCGGACGCGCCGCTCGCGAGCGCGAGGTCGAGCTCCGGGGAGATGTACGACTCGCCACGGGATGCCGCGCGGAGCGCGTGCACGATGGTCTCCGCGTCCTCGCTCTTCGCGAGGTAGCCGAGCGCGCCGGCCGCCAGGGCCTCGCGCACCACGGCCGGGTCGCTGTACGTGCTCATGAGCACGGTGGTGACGCCGGTGGTCTTCAGCGTCGCGAGTTTCACGGCCACCGGGACGTTGTCCTTGAGGTCGACGTCGAGCAGGAGGACGTCGACGGGGAAAGCCGGGTGCGTCAGGAGTTCCGGCCACGAGGGGGTGACGACGACGAGTTCGATGTCGTCGGCGACGCTCCTGATCCATTCGGTGAGCGCGCCGAGCAGCATCCGGTGGTCATCGACGATGCCGACCCTGATCCGTGACTCCTGTGACGTCATTGACGTTCCCCTTTCCGCTGGCCCGCAGCGGGATTGTCGACGGTGCTGTCGATGTCGATCCTGATGCGGGATTTCTGGTACGTGTCCGAAGAGGAGCCCACTCGTCCGAGTGCTTCCCAAACCGCGGGATCCACTTTGGCGCGCTGCACCCCGCTCGCTTCGAGGACGATCGGGACCGTGAGTGCTCCCGGACGGCCCTGTCGTTCGGAGCGGTCGACCGGCCCGAGCGTCAGCACAGCTGTGGCAGTCTGCGCGTCTGCTTCCCCGAGGAGCAACCATACTGCAGAGAGCAGTCCATCCCGCTGATCCGTTGCGAGATAGGTCGCCAGCCGCTCGGGATCGCGCAGGGTCGCGCGCTCGGACAGCACGGACGACTCTTGGAACGCGTGCTCGAGCCAGGTCTCCTTGCCCTCCGACATGAGGTGGCGGCGGAGCTCCGTGGCGAGGCGCGACGCGCGGGCGGCGAGCTCGGGACTGAGCGGGAGGTCGACGGAGCCGTCGGCGACCCCGTCGAACAACTCCTCGGCCTCGAGGTCGAGCGCGACGAGCTCCTCGGAGTCGAAGAACCCGAGGGCGTCGCGGACGCTCGCGACGGTCGAGGCGACCATGACCCGGTCGAGTTCGAGGCGGACGATCCGGCGGTACTGGGAGACGATCGCGCAGGCGATGAGTGGCGGCACGACGGCGATCGCGGCGAAGATCAGCTCCGCCCCGAGGGTGGCGCTCTGCGTCCGCGTGATGGTGAGGATAGACCCGACGAGCAGGAGCCCGAGCACGACGGTCGCCGCGGCGACGTCGCGTGCGGGGCGGAGCGTGACGACGGCGAGCAGCACGCCACCCACGGCCGCGGCGGCCGTCGGATACACCCCGACGGCGTCGCGGCTCCACACGCTCGCGAGGTCGAGGGTGGCGACCACCACCAGCTCGATCAGCAGCGCGACGAACAATCGGTCGGACAGGTGGAACGCGGAACGGCGGAGCAGCAGGAAGGTGGACGCGACGGCGCCGGCGAGGAGCAGCCAGGCGACCACGGTGAGGAGCGGACGCGGGTAGTGCCAGAACGACTCGACGAACCGGATCGCCGCGTAGGCGACGAGGATGAGACCGGACACCGACAGCCCGATGCCCAGCTGTCTCGTCCCGAGCGACGACCGTTGGCGGTCCAGGGCACGCCGGTGCCGGTAGCGGCGGGTCGGCCCGGAGGCCGCGGCCAGGCTGTCGATGCTCATGCCTGCGGGACCTCCAGGATCACGGTCGTCCCGGCGCCCGGGGCGGAGAACACGCGTGCCTGGCCGCCGACCTCCTGGATGCGCGCGACGACCGATTCAGCCACGCCGAGGTGACCGTCCGGTACCGCTGTCGGATCGAACCCGCTCCCGGTGTCGGTGATGAGGAGCCTGGCGGTCTGCTCATCGATGGAGACGGTGACGTCGGCCGAATCCACGCCGGAATGACGCCGTACGTTCTCGAGGCATTCGCCGAGCGCGAGCAGGAAGGCTTCGCGCACGCGGGGGTCGAGCTTCGCCTGGCCACCGCCGTAGACGTTGACGGTGAGGCCCAGCCCGGCGAAGCGGTCCGTCACGGCTTCGATGCCCTCGTCGAGGGTGAAGTCGGCACTCCGTTGCAGGATGTAGGTGCCGGAGGAGACAGGACTGAGCTCCTCGCCGAGCCGGAGGCTCCGGAGCAGGTGCGCGTCGTTCCGTGCTTGCGACCGGAGGGCGGTGGCATCGACCCCTCGCCCCGAGTGCGCGAGGAGCGTGAGGGTCGCGAGCGCGGTGTCGTGGAGGAGCCGTGCATCCTGTCGCCGTTGCGACTCGGCCTGGCTCGCGAGCCGTTCCGCGTTGTACGCGCTGCCGATGTTGTCGACGCGCCGGATGAGTCGGGGCACGCTCGAGTCGAGCCACCGGCCGAACGCTCCGATCGTCACCCAGACGGCCGCGGTGAGACCGATGGTGGGGATCGTGAGGTTGGTCGCCCCGGTGACGACGACGATCGCGACGGCGGTCAGCAGGAACGCCCCGAGCAGCAACGGCCAGGCGCGGCGGAACGGCACGAGTCTCGCGGCGATCGCCCCCATCCCGAGGGAGGCGATGGCGGCGATGGCGCCCGCCTGTCCGACGCTGCCGGTGCCGCCGTTGGACAGGCCGACGAAGACGACCGCGACGACGCCGGCGACGAAGACCAGGGCGAGCCAGCGGGGATCGTCGTACTGCTCGGCGGCGATGTGTGCGATCGCCAGCATGGCGACGAGGAGGAGCACGGCGGCGTACCGACCTCCGGAGACCACCCCCGGGACGCTGAGGATCATCGCGGCGGTGACGCATCCCGAGAGCCCGAACAAGCGTGTCGTGCGTCGCAGCAGACGTCGCTTGGTCCTCGCCTCGCGTTCCATGCTCACGCTCCTCTGAGGAGTCACCTTATCGGGTGACGCGCGCGCAACGGAACGAGTGTGGGGTGGCCAGGTGCCGGTCGTCAGACGTCGAGGAGTCGACGCAGATGCGGGCCGACCAACGCGTTCTCGATGAGGAACCCGTCGTGTCCGAAATCGGACCGGAGGACCGCCGGTCGTGTGCCGTCGAGATTGCCCGAGAGGTGCAGCGCGATCTCCTCCTGCCCACTGACCGGGAAGAGCCGGTCGCTGTCGATCCCGAGCACGAGCGACGGTCCGTGGTAGCCGCGCAACGCTGCTCCGACCCCGCCGCGATCGCGCCCGACGTCGTGCGAGTTCATCGCCTCGACGAGCGTCACGTAGCTCCCGGCGTCGAAGCGGCGCGTGAACTTGTTGCCGTGGAAGTCGAGGTAGGACTCCACGGCGAAGCGTCCGCCCCGGCCGAGCGGGCTGACGCTCGACTGCCAGCTGCGCTCGAACCGCGCGTTCAACTCACCCGGACTGCGGTAGTTGAGCAGCGCCATGCGACGGGCGAGGGCGAGCCCGCGGTGCGGACCGTCGCCGTCGCGCGCGTCGTAGTAGTCGCCGCCCTGGAAGTTCGGGTCGGTCCGCACCGCCTCGAGTTGCACGAAGTTCAAGGAGATCTGGTCGGCCGTCGTCACCGGAGGAGCCGCGATCACGGCGAGACGCTCGACGAGGTCCGGATGGGTGACCGCCCACTCGAGGGCGTGCATGCCGCCCATCGACCCGCCGATGACGGCGGCCCAGCGGTCGAGGCCGAGGTGTCCGAGGAGCCGGTGCTGGGCCTCCACCTGGTCGCGCACCGAGGTGTACGGGAAGCGTGAGCCCCACTCGACGCCGTCGGGGGCGAAGGACGACGGCCCGGTGCTGCCCTGGCAGCCGCCGATCATGTTCGGCGCGACGACGAACCAGCGGTCGGTGTCGATGGCGAGCCCGGGCCCGACCACGCCGGCCCACCAACCGGCCGTCGCGTGCCCGTTGCCCGCGGAGCCGAGCACGTGACTGTCGCCGGTGAGGGCGTGGAGCACGAGGACCGCGTTCCCGCCGTCGTCGTCGAGGGTGCCCCAGGTCTCGTAGGCCAACCTGGCGTGCGGGATGCTGCCGCCGTGCTCGAAGTCGAGGCGGCCGAGCGGCGCGAACAACCGGTCGCCCGGGCGGTCGCCGTCCCGCCACGCGCCGCTCGAGGGCGGGTTCGCGAGCAGGGCGCCGACCTCGGCTTCGGTCACGAAGCGGGAGGGCACGCTGTCTTCCGGGATCTGCCAGTCCATAGGTCTCCATTGTGGCGTGCCCTGGCGCGCTGACCGGCTGTGTTACGTCACCCGGTCGGTGGAGGTCGGCGCACCGGGCTGGCACAACCCCGGGACGGATCAGACCCGGGCGGCCTCGACGACCTGCTTCGCGGCGGTCAGGCCCGCCTGGAGGTCCGCCGTGATGTCCTCGATGTTCTCGAGGCCCACGGAGAGGCGCACGAGGCCCGGCGTGACCCCGGCCGTGAGCTGCTGTTCGGGCGACAACTGCGAGTGCGTCGTCGACGCCGGGTGGATCACGAGCGACCGCACGTCGCCGATGTTCGCGAGGTGCGAGAACAACTTCAGGGAGTTCACGAACGCGCGACCCGCGTCGACGCCGCCCTTCAGCTCGAAGGACAGCACCGCGCCGACCCCCTTCGGGGCGTATCGGTTGGCGGTGGCGTACCAGGGGCTCGACGGCAGCCCCGAGTAGTTGACGCTCGCGATGTCGGGGTGCGCGTCGAGCCACTCGGCGACGTGCTGGGCGTTCTGCACGTGGCGCTCGATCCGCAGGCTGAGCGTCTCGATGCCCTGGATGAGCTGCCAGGCGCTCGCCGGGGCGATGGCCGCACCGAGGTCGCGCAGCAACTGCACGCGGGCCTTGATGATGTAGGCGAGTGCGTCGCCGACGGCGTCCGTGTAGACGGCCCCGTGGTACGAGGGGTCCGGCGTGGTGAGGCCCGGGAACCGCTCCGCGTGACCGGTCCAGGAGAACGTGCCGCCGTCGACGATGACCCCGCCGATGACCGTGCCGTGGCCGCCGAGGAACTTCGTCGCCGAGTGGACGATGATGTCCGCTCCGTGCTCGAAGGGGCGGATCAGGTACGGCGTCGCGATCGTGTTGTCGACGATGAGTGGCACACCGGCCGCGTGCGCGACGTCCGCGACGAGCCGGATGTCGAGGATGTTGATCTTCGGGTTGCCGATGGTCTCCGCGAAGAACAGCTTCGTGTTCGGACGCACGGCGCGCCGCCATTCCTCGGCATCGTCCTGGTTCTCGACGAAGGTGGTCTCGATGCCGAGCTTCGCGAGCGTGTACTTGAAGAGGTTGTACGTACCGCCGTAGATCGATGAGGACGACACGATGTGGTCGCCCGCCTGCGCGATGTTCAGCACGGCGGACGCCTCGGCGGCCTGACCGGACGCGAGGAGGAGCGCACCCGATCCTCCTTCGAGTGCGGTGAGCCGCTCCTCGACGACGGCCTGCGTCGGGTTCTGGATGCGCGTGTAGATGTTGCCGAACTCTGCGAGCGCGAAGAGGTTCTTCGCGTGGTCGGCGTTGTCGAACACGTAGCTCGTGGTCTGGTAGATCGGCGTCGCCCGCGCCTTCGTGACGGGATCGGGCGCGGCTCCCGAGTGGATCTGCTTCGTCTCGAACTTCCAGTCGTTCGTGGCATCGCTCATGATGGATGGTCCCCTCTGCTCGGGTGGTCGGTGCTGCTCGGGTGTCGGGTGCCGCCGGTCGGCCGCTCGGTCCGACATCCATGTCGTCGGGGCGTCCCAGGACGGTGGTCCGTCGTGACCCCGAGGCTACCGGCCCCGCCTGGACAGGCCAACCGCGCGGAAACACGACGTAACGCCCTCGGCGCGTGGCTACCCTGGAAGCATGACGACGAGACGTGTGGTGGTGACCGGTGCGAGTTCGGGGATCGGTGAGGCGACGGCGAGACGCTTCGCAGCCGAGGGCTGGGACGTGGTCGCGGTGGCCCGCCGAGCCGACCGCCTCGAGACGCTCGTCGCGGACATCGGCGGCACGGCCGTCGTCGCGGACATCGGCGGCACGGCCGTCGTCGCGGACCTGACCGTCCAGGCCGACGTCGACGCCCTCGCGGCCCGGGTCGAGGGGCTCGGCGGGGCGCACGCCCTCGTCAACAACGCGGGCGGCGCCTTCGGCCTGGCCTCCGTCGAGGACGGCGACGTCGACGACTGGGCGCGCATGTACGACATCAACGTGCTCGGGACGAAGCGGGTCGTGCAGGCGCTCCTGCCGATCCTCCGCCGGAGCATCCCCGACGGCGGCGCGGCGACCATCGTCGGCGTGACGTCCATCGCCGGACACGTCGCCTACGTCGGCGGTGGCGGGTACAACGCCGCGAAGTTCGCCGAGCGCGCCCTCTTCGAGGTGCTCCGCCTGGAGCTCAACGGTGAACCCATCCGCGTGATCGAGGTGGCCCCGGGCATGGTGCACACGGAGGAGTTCTCGCTCGTCCGGTTCGGCGGCGACCAGGAGCGCGCCGACGCCGTCTACGAGGACGTGCCCGACCCGCTGTCGGCCGACGACGTCGCCGAGGCGATCGTCCACGCGACCTCGCTGCCACCCCACGTGAACCTCGACCACATCACGATCAAGCCGGTCGCGCAGGCGGCCCCGTACCGCCTGGCGAAGGGGCCGTTGCGCGTCGCGGAGTAGGCCCTTCGACAGGCTCAGGGACCGTTCCGGCGTTCACGGACCGGGCCGGCGCTCGGCGTCCGTTCGGGTGCTCAGTGAGCGGTCGGGCGCTCAGCGGCCGGGTCGGTGCTCGGCATCAGGGCCGCGTCGACGGGAGCCGCGTCGGCGAAGGCGAGCTTCGGCACGAAGCAGAGCAGGACCGCGGCGACCAGCGCACCGACGCCGCAGATCGTCCACACCGTGAGGTAGCCGGACAGGCTCGATGCGCCCGCCGTCACCGCCTGGGCGGCACCGGCCACGAGGACGACGCCGAAGACGGCCGATGCGAAGGACCCACCGATCGTCTTCGTCGTGTTCGTCAATGCGGCGGCGACACCCGTCTGGCCGCGTGGTGCGGCGGCGGCGGCCGCGGCGGGCATGGCTCCCACGAGGGCGCCGGACCCGAGCCCGGCGATCGCCATGTTGACGAAGACCTGCCAGGTCTCGAGGTGGAACGGCAGGAACAGCAGGTATCCGACGGCGACGAGCGACGCCGCGACGATGAGGGCGATCCGAGGCGAAGCCCAGCGCGACACGAGCGGGAACAGGAGCGCGCCGACGATCATCGAGATCAGGTACGCGCCGATGAGGGTGGAGATGTCACCCGCGTCGAGTCCGAGTCCGTAGCCGTTCTCGCGCGGCGTGCCCGCGTAGGTGCTGAGCGGGGCCTGGGCGCCGAGCAGGCTGATCCCGATCAGACCGGCGGTCAGCTGCACCGGCCACATGGTGGGCTGCCGGAGGACGCGGAGGTCGATCGCCGGGTCCGGTTGGCGGAGCTCATGTCGGCCGAAGGGGAGGAACGCCAGCACACCGATGCCGATGAGCGCCCAGACCCACCAGGTCTCCGGACCGTTGAGGCGCAGGAAGGTGAGGCCGGAGGTGATGAGGAGGAGTGCGAGGCTGAGCAGCACGAAGCCGGCGAGGTCCAGCGTCCGGCCGGGTAGGGGCTCCGACTCCGGGACGCCGAACAGGATGGCGAAGAAGACGAGGGTGACGGCGACGGCCGGGAGCATGAGCGTGACCGCGATGTCGCCGCCCAGGGCCGTGAGGATGCGCCCACCCGACAGTGCGCCGATGATGGCACCCGCCTCGAGCGCGACGACGAGCAGGCCGGCGGCCCGACGGGTCTGCGAGGCCCCGGTGCCGGAACGCCGGCCGCGTTCGAAGATCAGCGCGATCTCGAGCGGTAGCCACACGACGTAGAAGCCCTGCAGCGCCCACGCCGCGAGGAACGACCAGAAGTCGCCGGCGACGACGAGCCACCAGCTCGCGCCGGCCGTCAGGACCGTCGAGAGGAGGAGGATCCGTTTGTGCCCGTACAGGTCGCCGAGCTTGGCGAGGATCGGCACCACGAGCGCCGACAGCAGCAGCTGGGCGGCCTCGAACCAGTTGAAGTCCGCGTCGACGACCCCGAGGTGCCGGACGAGGTCGGGGATGAGCGGGACGTAGTACCCCTGCAGCACACCACTCGTGATCTCGACGAAGAACAGCCAGCCGATGAGCCCTGCCGTGATGCCCGCCGTCGAACCGCGGAGGGACGTCCGCCACCCGCCGGCCGCCGCCCCCTGAGCCTGCCGATCTCGCGTCATGAGGGGGATGGTACAGGCGCCCGGTCCGGCAGGATAGCGTTGGAGGATGTCGACCGAGAACCCCAGCGCAGCGTCCACGGAGCGAGAGGTCCTCGACTGGCCCACGTTCGGTGACGCGTCCCGTGAGCTGTCCAGCCAGATCGTCGCGAGCGGGTTCCGGCCCGACTCGGTCGTCGCCATCGCCCGCGGTGGCCTCCTCCTGGCCGGCGCCATCGCCTACGCCCTCGACGTCAAGGCGTGCGGTGCGTTGAACGTGGAGTTCTACACGGGCGTCGACGCACGGCTCCCGGAGCCCGTCGTCCTGCCGCCGCTGCTCGACGTGGCCGGCCTGCCCGGCAGCCGGGTGCTCCTCGTGGACGACGTCTCGGACTCCGGGCGCACCCTCGCGATGGTGCTGGAACTCATGCAGGCCAGCGGGGCCGAGGTGCGGACGGTCACCCTCTACGAGAAGCCGCAGACGGTGCTCCGCCCGGACTACGTGTGGAAGCGCGTCGACCGGTGGATCTCCTTCCCCTGGTCGACCCTGCCGACGATCACGGCCTGACCGGACCCCTCGTGGCCCGGGTGCCGGGTAGGGTCACAGGGTGAGTGTTTTCCTCCTCGGCGGTCCGGCCGCCCCAGAGACCGAGTCGACCGTCTACGCAGCGTTCATCGCCGAGGCGGCCGCCCTCGCGGTCGTCGCTGGCCGGCTCGCGCCGCGGATCGCGATCGTCGTCGTCCACGACGGCGACGGGCTCGAGCAGTCCGCCGCGCTGGAGCGCGCCGTCGCCCGCGCTGGTGAGATCGAGGCCGTGCGGGTCGTGGTCCGCGAGGGCGGCGTGGTCGCGCAGGCGCAGCTCGCCGAGGTCGACGGTGTCATCGTCGGCGGCGGCTTGCCGTCCGCCTACGCGGAGGCCGTGGCTCCCGTCGCGACCGACATCCGTCGTCTGGTCGCCGCAGGCCTGCCCTACCTCGGCATCTCGGCCGGTGCGATGATCGCCGCGGAGCACGCGATCATCGGTGGCTGGCGGGTCGGCGAGGTCCCGGTGAGCCCGGAGGCCGCGTCCGAGGAACTCGACGAGGTCACCATCGGCGACGGTCTGGGGCTCGTGGACATCGCGGTCGAGGCGCACGCCGCGCAGTGGGGCACCCTCGGGCGCCTCGTGGCCGCGACCGAGGCCGGGGTCGTCGACGGCGGCGTCGCGATCGACGAGAACACGGCCCTCGTGGTCGGGCAGGGTGCGTTGACCGTGCTGGGCGGCGGCAGTGTGTGGCAGGTCTTCACCGCCGAGCACGGCGTGGTCGTGCGCACGATCGGCGCCGAGCAGCAGCAGTAGCCGATGACGGACGGTGTCCTGGGCGGGAGCCCGGCGCAGCTCGCTGAGGCGGGTTCGATCGATGACGGCTGGGCGGCAGCGCTCGAACCGGTCACCGAGCGACTGGCCGGGATCGACGCCTGGCTCGCCTCGGAGACGGCAGCAGGCACCCACTGGCTCCCAGCGCCGGAGCTCGTGCTGCGGGCCTTCCGGACCCCGTTCGACGCGGTCCGCGTCCTCATCGTCGGCCAGGACCCGTACCCGACGCCCGGTCACCCGATCGGGCTGTCCTTCGCCGCCGACCCGGCCGTCCGCCCGTTGCCGCGCAGTCTCGTGAACATCCACCGCGAACTCCGCGACGACCTTGGCGTCCCGACCCCGGAGCACGGCGACCTCAGTGCGTGGACCGGACAGGGTGTCATGCTCCTCAACCGCGTGCTCACGGTCGAGGCCGGTGCCGCCGGTTCCCACCGCCGACGCGGCTGGGAGGCGGTCACCGAGCAGGCCATCCGCGCGCTCGCCGAGCGTCCTGGGCCGCTCGTGTCCATCCTCTGGGGGAAGGACGCCGAACGCTTGGCGCCACTCCTGGCCTCCCCGGACGACCCGGACCGCCACGTGATCGTCTCCGCCCACCCGAGTCCGCTCTCCGCCTCGCGCGGGTTCTTCGGATCGAGACCGTTCAGCCGCACGAACGACTTCCTCGCCTCGCGCGGGGCGGACCCCATCGACTGGTCACTCGTCTGAGCGCCGCTCTCCGGTGCGGGCCGCAAGGCCTGTCCGTCGTCGCGCCCCCTGGCTAGGCTGGGGGGATGCTGGAAGAGGAGTACGAGCCGAAGCGCCGACTGCCACCGCACCTGCGGAAGCCGCCGACGCCGGAGACGCCGTTCGCCTTCACCATGCGGGACGCGACCGCGGCCGACCTGCCCGACATCCGTGCGATCTACAACCACTACGTCGCCAACAGCATGGTGACGTTCGACGAGGACGCGATGACGCTCGCGGAGTGGCGGTCCAAGTTCGCCTACCTCCAGCGGCTCCAGCTGCCGTTCATCGTCGCGGTCAACCCGACCGGACAGATCCTCGGGTACGCGCTCTGCGCGCCGTGGAAACAGAAGCGCGCGTACCGGTTCACGGTGGAGAGTTCCATCTACCTCGGAGCGGCGGCGACGGGGAAGGGACTCGGCACCGACCTCCTCGGCGAACTCATCGAGCGCGCAAAGGCCGCGGGCCTCAAGGAGATGCTCGCGGTGATCGCCGACAAGGGCGCCGAGGCGTCGATCAAGCTGCACGAGAAGTTCGGCTTCACCGAGGTGGGGCGCATGGGCCGGGTCGGATTCAAGTTCGACCGGTGGATCGGCACGGTCCTGCTGCAGAAGTCGCTCAAGCGCTGACCGCTCGCGGGCGACCCTCGCGTTCCGGTCCCTGAGCCTGTCGAAGGTCCCTTCGACAAGCTCAGGGACCGGAGGACAAGCTCGGGGACCGGACGGGCTGTGGTGGCCACCGCACTTAGGCTGATCCCATGGCGGAACTCCACGAGCTGACGGCGCTCGAGCAGTGGCAGGCGTTGCAGCGCGACGAGGTGTCACCGACGGAGTTGGCACGGCACTACCTCGATCGGATCGAGCGGCTCGACGACGCGATCGGGGCGTTCACCTCGGTCGCCGCCGGATCGCTTGCCGGGCGGGTGGAGGCCGTCGAGCAGCTGTCGCGGACCGCACCGCTCTGGGGACTGCCGATCGGCGACAAGGACCTCGTGTCCCGCGCGGGGCAGCCCGTCCGCTTCGGGTCCCGGCTCACCGCTGAGTTCGTCGCGACGAGTGACGACGAGCTGGTCTCCGTGCTCGATCGCGCCGGTGCGGTGAGTCTCGGCAAGACTGCGACGCCGGAGTTCGGACTCTACGGCTACACGGAGCCGATCGGCGCCGAGCCGACGCGCAACCCGTGGGCCCTCGACCGCGGGGCCGCCGGTTCGAGCGGTGGAGCCGCCGCTGCCGTCGCCGCTCGACTGCTCCCGTTCGCGCCGGGCTCGGACGGCGGCGGGTCCGTCCGGATCCCGGCTGCCGCCTGCGGGCTCGTCGGCCTGAAACCGACCAGGGGACTCGTCCCGGCCGGGTCGGGCGTCGACCGGCTCGCCGGACTCGTGGTCCCCGGCCCGATCGCGCGGACGGTCGCCGATGCCGCCCTCCTCCTCGACGCGATGATCGAACGCGTCCACGGCCGGATCGACCACCACTTCACCCTCCGTGCGCCCGACGCCGACGACGGTCCACTGCTCGGCCATGCCGTCCGTGGTGAGGGACGGTTCCAACTGGCGGTCCTCGACGGGTCCCCGTGGGACGCCGCCTACGAGCTGTCCTACGATCCGGAGGCCCGGGCGGCGGTCGGTGTCGCGGTCGAGGCGTTTACCGCGATGGGCCACGGCATCGACGAGCTCGCCCTCCGCGACGCCGAACGCTACCCGGCCGACTTCACGACGATCTGGCAGGCCTCCGCCGCCGGTGTCCCGGCGTCCTCGGAAGCGGAGCTGGCGCTCCTCGAGCCGATCACGAGGTCACTCGTCGAACGGGGTCGGGCGCTGCCGGCCACACGGCTCATGGAGACGCTCGCCAGCCTCCTCCGGTTCGAGCGCAGCGTCCTCGCCCAGTTCGCCCCGTTCGACGCGATCATCACCCCCGCGCTCGCGCAGACACCGCGACCGATCGGCTGGTACGACGCGGTCTCGCCCGAGCTGAACTTCGAGCAGCAGGTGCGCTACGCCCCGCACACCTCGTTCGTGAACGCGACCGGCCTCCCGGCCATCACCCTCCCGGTGCACCAGACGGCAGATGGGCTGCCGATGGGCGTCCAGCTGATCGGCCGTCCCGGTGGCGAGACCACCCTCCTCGCCCTCGGTGCGCAGCTGGAGCGTCGGCTGCGCTGGCAGGACCGGGTGCCGCCCGTCGCGAGGTGAACGGGCCCAGCGACGTATGACGGGATGTGACGCGGTCACCCTGCCCGACACGGTCCGTCGCACCTAGGGTGCTGAAGCGGCCCGTTCGGAACGGATCGATCGGACCGCTCCAGCAGAGGAGCCCGTCATCACCGTCCAGTCCAGTCCCAAACGCCTCATCCTCAACCTGTTCGAGATGAACTGCGTGAGCCACATCACCCACGGCCTCTGGCGGCTGCCGGGCAACCGGCGCGAGCAGTACACCGACATCCGCTACTGGACCGAGCTCGCCCGCACGGCCGAGGCCGGCGGCTTCGACGCCGTCTTCATCGCCGACGTGGTCGGGACGTACGACGTCTTCCGCGGTGGCCCGGCGGACGCCCTGCGCGAGGGGCTGCAGATCCCGAACAACGACCCGCTGCTCATCGTGCCGGCGATGGCCGCCGTGACCGAGCACCTCGGGTTCGGGATCACCTTCTCGACGAGTTACGAACCACCGTTCGCCTTCGCCCGTCGCATGAGCACACTCGACCACCTGACGAACGGTCGTGTCGCGTGGAACATCGTCACCTCCTACCTGCCGAACGCCGCCCGGAACTTCGGCCTGGCCGAGGAGATCCCGCACGACGAGCGGTTCGCGATCGCCGAGGAGTACCTGGACGTCCTCTACAAGCTGTGGGAGGGCTCGTGGGACGACGACGCCGTCGTCCGCGACCGCGAGGCCGGCGTCTACTCCGATCCCGACAAGGTCCGGTACATCGACCACGTCGGGCGTTACTTCCAGGTCGCCGGGCCGCACCTGTCCGAGCCGAGCGCGCAACGGACACCGCTGCTGTACACCGCGACCGCCTCGCCGGCCGGGATCGCCTTCGCCGGACGGCATGCCGAAGCGGTGTTCACGGGTGTGCGCGGACCGGGCGGTGCGGGGCCGCTCCTTGAGCGGTTCCGTGCGGCGGCAGCCGACAACGGCCGTGACGGTACCGCCCTGAAGATCGTCGTCCAGGCCGCCGTGATCGTCGCGGCCACACAGGAGGAGGCCGAGGCGAAGGCGGCGCAGTACCGGGAACACGCGAGCCTCGTCGGCCGGTTCGTGCACGCCGGCCTGCCGTTCGATCCGCTGGCGCACCCGGAGGACCGGACGGTCGCCGAGGCGCTCGCCGCGGAGGGGGTCCCGGCCGACGCCCTGCCCCCGCAGGTGACGGCCGGCACCGTCGGTGAGTTCATCGCGCGCGTCGGCAGCGACCTCGAGCGGGACTTCTTCGCCGTCGGCACTCCGGAGGTCGTCGCGGACGAGATCGAGCGGTGGCTCGACGAGGTCGGGATCGACGGCATCAACCTGCGCCAGTACCACAGCCTCGACACGCTCACCGATTTCGTCGACCTCGTCGTGCCGGAGCTCCGTCGGAGGGGACGGCTGCGCGAGGGCTATCGACCGGGGGAGACGCTCCGCGAGCGACTGACCGGGGGAGCCGCCCGGCTCCCGTCCGACCACCCGGCGGCCCGGTACCGCGGCGGACGGAACCTCGAGCGCGACTCGAGCCGCTCCGAGGCCGTCGGATGAGCTCCCGCTGCCTCCTACGGGTGGGGGCGGCGGCACCCCGACGTAGGCTCGTCGTGACAGCGAGTGGAGGACGATCGGGTGGTGGACACCGGCACGGGGCGACGACCGGTCTCGCGGATACGCACCCGGCTCCTCGCCGGGCTCCGCTCGCGAATCCTCGCCGTCTTCGCGGTGGAGCAGGATCGCCCACCGCAGTGGACGCTCGACCTCGAGGACGGCACCGACACCGGGTACTTCACGCCCGAATCCGCCGCCTGGGTCGTCCACGGCGGCGTCGAGACCATGGTCGCCGGCCTCCGGGCGCTGCTCCTGCAGGCGGCCCACCCGGGGGCCCTCGCCGGGGTGCACGACTGGTCCCGCTATCGGGACGATCCGCTCGGGCGGCTCGACGGGACCATCCGCTGGATCTTCACGGTCACCTACGGCGACCGCGACACGGCTCGGCGGACGAGCGACTACGTCCTCCACCTGCATGAGCGGGTCGTCGGCGAGTACCTGGACGCCCACGGGGTGACGCGACCGTACGCGGCCAACGATCCAGACCTCCTGCGGTGGGTCCACCTGGCGTTCACCGACGCCTTCCTGAGCGTGCGGCAGACCTGGGGCGGCCCGATCCCGGGCGGCGCGGACGCCTACGTCGCCGACTGGGCACTCGCGGGCGAGCTGATGGGTGTCGTCGACCCGCCGCGGTCGGAGGCGGAGCTGGCCCGACAGTTGCGCGGGTATCTCAACCGGGGCGAACTCACCGGCGGCCCGCGGGTGGACGAGACCCTGGCGTTCCTCCGTCGGCCACCGCTCGACCGCTCACTGCTGCCCGCGTACTCGATCCTCTTCGCCGGCGCTGTCGCGACGCTCCCGCCCGAGTACCGCCGCATCCTCGGGCTCCGGACAGCGCACCTCGGCCCGATCCCGCTGCCGGTCGTGACCGCGACGAGGGTCGTCCTCTGGGTCGTCGGCCTCGTGCTCCACGGCGAGTCGCCCAGCCAGCGTGCGGCCCTGCGGCGGCACCGTCGACTGGCGAACCCGGCCGTCTGACGCCCTTCGACAGGCTCAGGGACCGGGGCGGTGGCTCAGGCTCCGGGGCGGTGGCTCAGCGACCGGGGCGGCGGCTCAGGACCGGGACGGCGTCAGAGGCGGGGGACCGAGGCGAGGAGCTGGGTCGTGTACGGGTGCGAGGGCCGACTGAGGACCCGCGACACGGGACCCTCCTCGACGATCGCGCCGTCGCGCATGACGACGACCCGGTCGCAGAGATGCTGCACCACCCCGATGTCGTGCGAGACGAGCACGATCGCCAGGCCGAGCTCCTGGCGGAGCCCGCCGAGCAGGTCGAGGATCTGCGCGCGGACGGTGACGTCGAGCGCGCTCAGCGGTTCGTCGCCGACGAGCAGCCGCGGGCGGTGCACGATCGCGCGCGAGAGGGCGATGCGTTGGCGTTGACCACCCGAGAACTCGTGGGGGAAGCGGTCGGCGGCGTCCGCCTCGAGCCCGACCAGGCGCAGCACCTCGCCGACCCGGGAACGGTGGTCACCGTCGATCCCGAGCGCCTCGAGGGGTTCGGCGACGATCCGGCCCACCCGCATCCGCGGATCGAGCGACGCGTAGGGGTCCTGGAACACGACACCGGTCTGCCGGCGGAACCAGTGCAGGCTGCGGGCACTCGCCGCGGTGCTCACCGGGCGGCCGTCGAACTCGACCGAGCCCGAGCTCGGGGTGTCGAGCGCGAGGAGGAGTCGCACGAGCGTGGACTTCCCCGACCCGGACTCACCGATGATCCCGACCGCCTCCCCGGGGGCGACGACGAGGTTGCTCGGGTGGAGCGCGACCGTGCGGCTCGGGCGCTGGAAGAGGGATTCCCGCGGGTTCGTGTACACCCGGCTGACACCCTGGGCGCGCAGGAGCGGCTCAGTCATCGTCCTCGCCCTTCCAGCTCATCGTCTTCGCGGCCGCCAGGAGTCGCTGCGTCACGGGTGACTCCGGGGCCGACAGCAGGCGCGCGACGGGTCCTGCCTCGACGACCTTCCCCTGCGCGAGCACCACGGCATCGCTCGCGATCCGGGAGAGGACGGCGAGGTCGTGGGTGATGAAGACGAGCGACGCCCCCGTCTCGCTCACGAGGCGCTCGAAGAGGCCGAGGATCTCCGACTGGATCGTGACGTCGAGCGCTGTGGTCGGTTCGTCCGCGATGAGCAACGACGGACCGCAGGCGAGGGCGATGGCCGCTGCGACCCGCTGCCGCTGCCCGCCGGAGAGCTGGTGCGGGTATCGGCGGACGATGCGCTCGGGCTCCGGCAGCCGCACCCGGGCGGCAAGGTCGACGGCTCGGGCGAGGGCGTCCCGCTTCGACATCCCCTCGTGGATGCGGAGCGGTTCGCCGATCTGCCGGCCGATCGTCCGGATCGGATTCAGCGCCGTCCGCGGCTCTTGGAACACGATGCCGATCTCCCGGCCGCGGATCCTCGCGAGCTCGCGGTCGTCGCGGCCGACGAGCTCCTCGCCCTGCCACCGGATGCTGCCGCTCACCGTCGCGCCGTCGGGGAGGAGGCCGAGGATCGCGAGCGCGGTCAACGACTTCCCCGAGCCGGACTCGCCGATGATGCCGAACCGGGCACCGTCCGGGACGCTGAACCCGACCCCGTCGACGACGCGGCGGCCACCGAGCGTGATGACGAGGTCTTCGACGTCGAGACTCATGCGGTCACCCCCTGCGGTGAGGTGGGCGTCGAGGCGGGCCCGCGCCGGCCGAGGGTCGGGTCGGTCGCATCGCGCAGGGCGTCCCCCAGGAGGTTGAGGCCGAGGACGGTGATCGTGATGGCGAGCCCCGGCCACAGCACGGACAGCGGGTGCACGGCGAGGTAGGTCTGCAGCTCGCTGAGCATGCGCCCCCAGGACGGGACGCTGGAGGGCGCACCGTACCCGAGGTAGGAGAGGCCTGCTTCGGCCAGGACCGCGACCGCCATCGACCACGACAACTGCACGATGAACACCGGCGCGACGTTCGGGAGGAGGTGTCGGGTGAGGTTCCGGAACGGCCCGAGTCCCGCGGCCTTCCCCGCGAGCACGTACTCGCTGTTCGAGACGCGGCGGATCTCGGGGCGGGTGACCCGGGCGATGTTCACCCCGAAGCTGATGCCGACGGCCCAGACGACGACCCACAGTGAGCCGCCGAACACGGAGGCGATCATCATCGCGATGAGCAGCGTCGGGAACGCGATGAGGATGTCGATGAGGACGGCCACGGTCTCCCGCACCCACCGCCGTGTCAACGAGCCGAGGGCGGCGAGCGCGACCCCGACGACGGTCGACACCACGGCGGAACCGATCGCCACGGCCACGGTGACGCGGGCACCGACGAGGAGCAGGCTGAAGATGTCCCGCCCGACCTCGTCCGTTCCGAGGAGATGGCTGGGCGAGGGGGACAGCCACTTCGAGAACGGGTCGGTGAGCTGGGGGTCGTGCGGCGTCCAGAGGAAGGAGACGCCGGCGCTCACGAGGAGCAGGGCGACGACCGCGAGACCGAACACCCCGGCGGGGCTGCCCAGGAGGGCGCGGAGCCCGCTCGCACCGGAGCGACGCGACCGCTCGGCTTGATGCGCGGTCATGCGGCACGCTCCCGTTCCCGGAGCCGCGGGTCGGCCAGCCGATGGACGACGTCCACGACGGCCCCGATCACGAGGACCACGCCCGTGAGCACGAGGAGCTCACCCTGGACCTTCACGAGGTCGCGGTTGCCGACGTCCGCGACGAGCATGCGGCCGATCCCCGGCAGGGTGAAGAGCTGTTCGATGATGACGCTCCCGACGATGAGACCGGCGATCTGGAGCCCGAGCACGGTGACGACCGAGAGGGCGACGTTCGGCAGCCCGTGGCGGACGAGCGCCTGCGAGCGCGTCAGCCCCTTGGCGGCCGCGGTCCGGACGTAGTCCTGGCCGATGGCGTCGAGCGCGGCGGAGCGCACGAAGCGCAGCAGGACGGCGCCCTCGACGACGCCGATCGTGAGGGCCGGGAGGAGGAGGGAACGGATGGCCGCCAGCGGGTCGTTCCAGCCGGCGCGGGGGAAGCCCTGCGCGGGCAACCAACCGAGGACGACGGCGAACAGGAGCACGAGCATCATGCCGGCCCAGACGACCGGGACGGCGGCGAGTCCTTGCGACGCGAAGGAGATGATCGTGCCGGTCGCGCGCGTGCGTCGCACCGCCGCCAGCACGCCGAGCGGCACACTGAACGCGAGGGCGATGACGAGGGCCATGAGGCCGAGCGGCACCGTGACCTGCGCCTTCTCGGCGAGCTCACTCGCGACGGGGGTGCCCGTGACGAGGGAGTTCCCGAGGTCGCCGCGGAGCAGACCGCCGATCCAGTCCAGGTATTGGAGGAGCACGGGCTGCCCGAGTCCCAACCGGTCGCGGATCGCGGCGACCGCCTCGGGGGTCGCATCGGTCCCGGCGATGACCTGGGCGACGTCGCCCGGGAGCACCCTGATGGTGAAGAAGATCAGGGCGCTGGCGGCGAGGAGCCCGACGAGGAGGAGCACGAGCCTCGTCAGGAGGAACCGGGTCACCCGGTCACGGCGACCTTCGCCAGGTTGATGCGCGAGTTGACCGAGTCCACGGGGAAGCCGGTCACGCCGTCGCGCACCACCGTGAGGGTGATCGCGGTGTAGAGCCAGTCGGCGGCGTTGTCCTTGGACACGAGGTACGCCGCCTCCTTGAGCTTCTGGGCTGCGACGGCCGGATCGGTCGCCGCTACGGATTCAGCATAGAGCGACTGGACCTGCGCGTTGTCGTAGCCGAAGTAGTAGTTCGGGTTCGCCCAGTTCTGGAAGTCGCGTGCCTCGACGTGGTTCACGTAGCTGAGGTCGTAGTCCTTGTTCGTGTAGACGTCGTTCAGCCAGGTGGGGAACTCGACGCTGTTCACCGTGAGGGTGACGCCGATGGCCTTGAACTCGGAGACGAGGACGTTGGCGACGGAGGTGCCGTAGAAGCTCGGGATGGTGAGCGTCAGCGACAGGTTCTCCTGGCCGGCCTGGGCGAGGAGCGCTTTCGCCTGCTCGGGGTCGTAGTCCACCAGCTCCTTGAGGTTCTCGTACCCGGGGTCGAGTTCCGGGATCGGCCCGTACTGTTCGACGGCGGCGCCGCCGACGGCTTCGACGATGGCCGCGTGGTCGATGGCCGTGCGGAGGGCCTGGCGGACCAGGGGGTCGTTGAGCGGTGCGCGCTGGTTGTTGAAGGCGAGGGTGTACTTGTCGGTCGTCTTGCCCTCGGTGACCGTGAACCCGTCGGCACGCGTGATCTGGTCCTTGAGGTTCGCGTCGAGCGCGGTCTGCACGTCGAGCTCGCCGGCGAGGGTCGCGTTCACGGCGGAGGCGGCGTCGGGGATGTAGCTGAAGACGACCTCTTTGACCTTCGGGGCATCGCCCCAGTAGCCGTCGTACCGCTCGAAGGTGATGCTGTCGCCCTGCTTCCAGGTCTTCAGCGTGAACGGGCCGGTGCCGTTCGCGGTGGTCGACAGGTCGTTGTCGGCACCGGACTGGAGGACGAGTCCCGCACGACCGGTCAGGGTCCAGAGCAGGTTGGAGTCGGGGGAGGTGAGCTGCAGCTGCACCGTCGTGTCGTCGACGGCGGTGACCGTGGCGAGCTTCTGCAGCGCCACGTTGTCGACGAAGGACGGGTCCTGCTGCACCTGGGTGATCGAATTCACCACGTCGGCGGCGGTCATCGTCGCGCCGTCGTGGAAGGTCACGCCGTCGCGCAGGACGAAGGTGTACGTGAGGCCGTCGGGGCTGATCTCGTGGCTCTTCGCGAGCGTGTCGACGATCTGGTTGTCCTCGGTGCGCGAGACGAGCCCCTGGTAGACGTTGTCGACGAGGATCTGGTCGAGCGCGGCGCCCGAGGTGGTGCGGATGTTGAGGTCCGAGGGCTCGAGGACGAGCCCGACCCGCAGGCTCGCGTCGGCGTCGGGCGTCGGTGTGGCGGCGGGGCCGGCGCAACCGGTGAGGACGAGCGCGGCGCCGGTGACCGCGATCGCGGCGGTGAGGAGCTGACGACGCAGCTGACGATGACGCATGGTGGTCCTTTCGGGGGATGCAGGGTGGCAGGCATCTGAGACGCACAACCGGTTCCGGGCAGCGGGGATTCCCGCGTCGGCCGGACGGATAGTGGACCGCGTCCGGAAAAGCCGCTTCGCTGGGGCTCCAGCGAGCGTACCCGGGTCGGTGAGGGGGTGCCAGCCGGGTGGTCGGCGGGCGTCACAGAGTGATCGGATCGTGATGTGCTCCGCCGGCTCGGAATCCACCTGGGACGGGTCGGAAGTGAGCTTAGGCATGCCTATACTGATCGCGTGAGTTATTTCGAGGATCCGGCGGAATTCGCCGTCGCCGACGCGCGGCACGTGCTGCTGGCGGGCGACGAGTCGTCGATCGGAGAGCTGTCCGAGGTGCTCGCCCTCCTGCCGATCTGCGCCCGTGGCCAGGTGTTCGTCGAGGTCGACGACGCCGCGTCCATCACCACCCTGCAGTCACCCGGCCGCGTCGTCGTGACCTGGCTCGTCCGCGCGGCCCGTTCCGGTGAGCCGGGAACCGGCGCGAGGTGCGCCCGTGGCCAGGCGGCTGCGCGCGCCACCCGGGCCTGGGCGAGCGAGATGCTCGACGTCGAGGGTCATGACTCGGCCGAGTACCACGTGTGGATCGGCGGCGAGACGGAGCACCTCGCGGGACTCCGGAACGACCTCCGCATGACCCTGGCCGGCATGGACGCACGCCTGCGTCGCCGCTCGGAGGAGCGCGCCTCGCACTGACCGGCTCCGCCGTGACGACGCGTGGCTCAGCGACGCTTCGGCAGGTATCCGCCGGCCTCGAGGCCGGCTTCGATCTCGAACCGGTTCCGCAACGGGTCACGCCCGGCGATGCCGTACATGAGCGGGAAGAGCATCCCGTAGCGCTGCCACTGACGCTTGTGCACCGCCTCGTGCTCCAGGACGCGCGTCGACACGTTCCGGTCCGTGAGGTACACCCCACCGACGCAGGATCCGCCGCGCCCGAAGGTCCACGAGGGCATGCCGCGGAAGACGATCATCCCGCCTCGTCGTTCCACGGGACCGGTGCTCCAGATCGCGCCCCACACGAGGCCGGTGAGCGTGGCGTACCAGTACCCGATGCGGCTCACGGGCGAGTCGAGCCACGGTCCTCCTGACCGCCTGCTCAGCGCCGCGTCTCCCGGCCGATCGGTCATGCACCGCTCCGGTAGGTCTCGAGGAGCCGCAACCAGATCTCGCTCATCGTCGGGTAGGACGGCACGGCGTGCCAGAGCCGGTGCAGCGGCACCTCGCCCACGACGGCGATGGTCGCCGCATGGACGAGTTCGGCCACGTCCTGGCCCACGAAGGTCATCCCGACGATCACGCCGCGCTCCTCGTCGACGACCATCCTCGCCTGCCCGGTGTAGCCGTCGGCGTGGAGGCTCGAGCCTGCGATGCCACCGAGGTCGTAGTCGACGACCCGGTGGTCGATCCCCGCCTGCTCGGCCTGCTTGGCCGTCAGCCCGACGGCGGCGACCTCTGGCTCGGAGAAGACGACCTGCGGCACGGCGCGGTGGTCCGCGGTCGCAGCGTGGTCGCTCCACGGGCTGGGATCGACGTCCTCGCCGTTCGCCCGCGCGGCGATGACCGCCCCCGCCGCACGTGCTTGGTACTTGCCCTGGTGCGTCAGGAGCGCCCGGTGGTTCACGTCGCCGACGGCGTACAGCCAGTCGCTGCCCGGCACGCGGAGCTGGTCGTCGACGTCGATCCACGCGCCCGGTTCCAGCCCCACGGTCTCGAGTCCGAGATCGTCCGTCCGCGGCGTCCGTCCGGTGGCCACGACGAGTTCGTCGGCGGTCACGGCGTCGTGGTCGTCGAAGTCGAGCGTCACGGCGCCGCCGTCGGCAGCCCGCGACACGGCGGTGGGGGAGGCGTGCACGATCGTCACCCCGAGCTCCCGGAGGGACGATTCGACGAGCTCCCCGGCGAAGGGTTCGTTTGCGCCAAGCAGACCGCGGCGCGCGACGAGGGTGACGTCGACACCCAGCGAGCGGTAGGCGGTCGCGAGTTCGACGGCCACGACCCCGCCCCCGAGGAACGCGACGGAGCTCGGCAGGGCCTGCACGCTGGTCGCCTCACGGCTCGTCCAGGGGCGCACCTCGGCCAGTCCCGCGATGTCGGGGAGGAGGGCGGCGGATCCCGTGCAGACAGCGACGGCGTGGGTCGCCGAGAGCACGGTCGTCGTGCCGTCGGCGGCCGTCACGGTGACCTCGCGCTCACCAGTGAGGCGGCCGTGCCCACGGACCAGCTCGAGGCCGGCCCCCTCGAGCCACTCGACCTGACCGGCGTCCGACCAGTCGCTCGTGAACGAGTCGCGGCGCGCGAGGACCTTCAGCGGGTCGAGTGCGGTGTCCTCGGGGATGGACCCACCGGTGCGCTTCGCGGCTCGGAGGGCCGCCCCCGAGCGGATGAGCGCCTTCGAGGGCATACACGCCCAGTAGGAGCACTCGCCGCCGACCAGTTCGCTCTCGACGACGACCACGCTGAGCCCGCCGCGGTGGGCGTAGTCGGCGACGTTCTCGCCGACGGGTCCGGCTCCGATGACGACGAGATCGACGGTTCGGCTCATGGGGTGACTCCTGTCGGGTTGGTGCGGTTCGGGTTCGGGTCGCGGCTGACCGCGCCGATGATGCGGAGGATGGTGCCGAGGTCGTCGGACGCGGCCTCGGGGGTGGCCGGGGAGAAGCCGGTGACGCCGGCACCGGCGAAGCCGAAGCGGGCGCGGAGGGCGGTGATGCACTCCATCAGGGTGCCGAGCTCCAGGCCGAACGGGACGGCCGAGCTGACGCCGGCGATGACGGAGGGGTCGAGGACGTCGACGTCCACGTGGAGGTAGACCCGCTCCGCGCCCGTCGCCTCGACGGCCGCGACGACCTCGGCCGCGCTCGTCATCACCGAGGAGACCATCGGGATGCCGCGCTCTTCGATGTGCGCGAGCTCACCGTCGTCGAGGTCGCGCACGCCGACGAGGACCAGCCGCTCGGGGTCGAGCGGTGCCTCCGGTAACAGCATCGCCGCGCCTTCGCCCGTGAGCGCCCGCGTGACCATGCCGCTGAACGCGCCGGAGGGCGAGCTGAGCGGGGTGTTGAGGTCGCCGTGCGCATCGAACCAGACCACCGCGATCCCGGGGTCGCGCCGGAGGGCTTCGCCGACGGAGGCGAGTTCGACGCCGCAGTCCCCGCCGATGGTGATGACCGGCTCGTCGATCCCCGCGAGCGCCTGCCGCTGCAGACCGGCGGTCGTCGCCAGCGAACTGGCGCGCCGGATGCCGGTGTCGAGGGCTTCGCCGGCCTCGGCCGGGACGTGGACGAGCGTGGTCGCCGCGACCGGCAGGTCTCCGCGGATCGCTTCGGCTCCATCGATCAACTGCATGGCCCTGGACGAACCGGAGCCCTGCCACTGGGGGACGACGACGAACTGCGTCATGCGATGCCTTCCTGGGGGTGGTGCGGCGGTGCGTGGGGCGATGGCGACGGGCCCCGGGTCGCCCCGGGGACCCGTCGGGTCGTCGTTACCGACCGGCGTTCGGCGTGAACTCGGGGCCCGAGGACTCGATCGCGGGCGACGACGGCGCGCCGCTCTTCAGCGCGGCCAAGCGGGCCTCGACCTCGGTCAGCTCGCCGAGGTCCTCGAGGTCGTTGAACTGCGCGTCGAGGCTCGAGGCGGCGAGCTCCTGCTGACCGAGCACCTTCGCCTCCTCGCGACGGATCTTGTCTTCGTAGCGACTCAGGTCGCTCGTCGGGTCCATGATGTCGATGCTTCCGACCGCGTCCGCGACCTTGCGCTGGGCTTCGGCGGTCTTCGCGCGGGCGACGAGCTCGCTGCGCTTCGTCTTCAGCTGCTCGAGCTTCGACTTCATGCCGTTGAGGCCGTTCTTCAGCTGCTCGACGACCTTCGTCTGCGACGCGAGCTGCGGCTCGGCCTGCTTGGCCTCGTTCTCCGCGCCGATCTGGCGCTGGAGGGCGATCTTCGCGAGGTTGTCGAACTTGTCCGCGTCGGCGGTATTGCCGGCCTGCCGGTACTCGTCGGCCTTCCGGCTGGCGGCCAGCGCCTTGGTGCCCCACTCCGAGGCCGCTTCGACGTCCTGCTGGTGGTCCTGTTCGAGGAGGCGGAGGTTGCCGATGGTCTCGGCGATCGCGCTCTCGGCGTCGGCGATGGAGTTCGTGTAGTCGCGGACCATCTGGTCGAGCATCTTCTGCGGGTCCTCGGCGGAGTCGAGCAGCGCGTTGATGTTGGCCTTGGTCAGCTGGGCGATGCGTCCGAAGATGGACTGCTTCTCTGCCATGGTGTGGTTCCTCTCTCTGGTCCTGCTGGATCGGTTGGGTTCGTCTCGGACACTGGGATCTGATGGCTGCGCGGGGTCAGAATCGGCCACCGCCGCGCCTCGAGCGGGTGCCTCCGCCGCCGAAGCTGCCGGCGCTGCGTGAGCGACCGCCGCCGCCGCCGAACATGCCGCCGCCACTGCGTGACCGGCTGCCGCCGCCGCCCCCGCCGAACATGCCGCCCCCGGAGCGCGAACCGCCGCCCCCGCCGAGGACGGAGTTGATGAGGATGCCGCCGAGCACGGCGCCGAGCATGCCGTTGCCGCCGCCCTGACCGCCGCCGCCGAACATCCCGTCGAGGCCGCCGGCCGACTGGTTCTGGAATTGTCCGAGATCGGCCTGGGCGAGCTGCACGGCCTGGCCGGCGAGCGTGATGGCACGCTGGGCGAGGGAGAGGGCCTGCGTCGGGTCGGTCGGGGCGAGGCCCTGCGCCTGCACGAGGCTGCGTCCGGCTTCGGCGAGACGGGTCCTCGCCTCCGGCCCGACGGCGCCGCGTCGGGACACGACGAAGTCCTCCGCGGCGGACACCTGCGCCTGCGCAGTCTGCAGGGTCTGGCCGAGCGCGGCGACCGCGCGCCGCCGCTGCTCGGCCGCGGTGCGGACCCCTTGCAGGGCCCCGTCGATCTGGGCGTTGGCGGCGTCCAGCCGGGCGAGCAGGGCGATCGGGTTGTTTGGCGCGCCGAGCGCGGTCCGCACCTGGGCGACCGTGGCGGACGTGCTCGCGACGGCCGCCGCGAGGCTCCCGGTCGGATCCGTCTGGCCGGCCGCGGCGGCGACGTCGCCGTCGAGTTCGGCGAGCCGAGCGGCCACCTGCTGCTCGGCGGCCATCAGATCCGCCTGCAGGCGCTTGACTGCGCCCGTCAGTTGCGTGCTCTGGTCGAGCGCCTCCTCCGCGGCGCGGATGCCGACGGCAGCCTCGCCCGAATCGCCGGCGGCGAGCCTGGCCGCAGCGTCGGCGACGGCCGCGGAGGCGAAGGTGAGGCGCTCGGCCGCCTCCGACGGGTTGTCGATGACCGTGATGAGCGCGTCGGGCGTGTACCTCGCCTGCAGGGCGGTCACCGTCTCGCGAGCCGTCTGCACCGCGGGTTCCGCGGCGGCCGTCCTCGCTCGGAGCTCCTCGACGGCCGCCGGCGCGTTCCGCTCGAGGGCGCGGAGTTCGTCGAAGGACGCGGCCTGTTCGTCGAGAACGTGGTTCGCGTGTTCGCAGCGTCGGATGATCTCGATGTTCCAGTCGCGCTGCTGCTGCTCGGTGTCCGGTTCGGCGTCGTCGAGCCGCTGCCGCAGCGCGAACGCCTGCGTGAGCTGCTCCTTCGCTCCGGCGAGGGCTGCGGTGAACGCCGCCGTGGCCTGCTCGCCGTAGGAGGCGGTCGCGAAGCCGAGTTCCTCCTCGCTCGTGCGGACGGCGTCGTCGGTCTGCACGAGGGCGCTTCCGGCAAGTCGCTCGAGCTCCGGGATCGGTGTGGTCGTCAGCGGATCGACCGGCGCGCCCGCTCGCCCGGTCACAGCCGGGCCCTGACCAGACGAGCCGCGCCGCCGGCGGAGGAAGACGACCAGGAGGACGACGGCCACGACCGCCACGACGACGATCAGCAGGATGGTCAGCCATCCGGCCGAGCCGCCACCGTCGGTCCCCGAGGAGCCGGTGGACCCGCCGCCCACTGCGGAGCCGAGGCCCTGGGCGGCCGCGACGCCGGCACCGGCCCAGTCCTCGTCACGCAGCTGCGGCAGGATGCGCTGCTGCTCGATCTCGGTGAGCTGGTCGCCGCTGACCGGACCGCTGGAGTCACCGGAGAGGTAGTAGGCGCGACCCTCCGTCGCGATGGCCAGGAGGTACTGGTTCGGTGCGAGGTTGTTGTCCTCGGCGGTCCTGTTCGCCCACCCCTCGGCGTCGCTCGGATCCGTGAAGGTCGGGACGTACACGACCCAGAGGTCGACGCCGTGCTCGGAGGAGAGGTCGTCGACCGCGGCCGTGATCTCGGAGACCTGGGCTGCGTTCAGGACGCCGGCGCTGTCCGAGACGCGTCCGGCTCCGAGGTCCACGGGGCTCTCCGCCCAGGCTGCGGTCGCCCCCGCGCCGAGGAGCATGGCCAGGCAGAACGCCCAGATCGATACCGCCCAGCGAACCCGCATCGGCCACCTCGTCACTCGTTCGGACCCGTCGAGCCCCACCCCGCGGCTCGGGTCCGAGTCTAGGTCCGGGACCAGCACTTCTCTACCGGTGCCTGTGGGCGGGGGAGCCGGCTGCGAGCTGTGCTATGCGGCGCCGACACCTCGGACGTCGTCACTCTGTTACCGACCGTGACGCCTCCGGTCGCGTCCGCGGATCGGCGCGACGAGACTGGTGGCGTCCCCGTCGCGGAACCCCTGGAAGGAGCATCATGCAAGGACACGTCTCACCCATGCTGGCGCTCGTCGAGGTCACGAGGTTCCGCGAGGACGACCAGGCGTACCACGAGTACGTGCAGATCCTCCTCGGTCGCACCATCGCGGCGGCCGAACGGGCCGGGTGGCGGGTGACGCGGTGGGCCGCGGAGGACCTCGGCACCGAGGCCCTCCTCGCCGCGACCGACGGTGCCTCGGCCGTCGTCCTCATGGGCGGAGCCGACATCGACCCCATCCACTACGGGGGAGCCACCGGCTACCGCGCCGAGGGACAGCACTTCCCGGAGGCCGACCGCGCACAGCTCGCCGTGGCGCGACGCGCCGCCGAACGCGGGACGCCGCTCCTCGGCATCTGCCGCGGACACCAGATCATCAACGTCGCCCTCGGCGGCACCCTCGTCCAGGACCTCGGCGCCCACAGCGCCCACCGCAATGACGGCGTCCCGGTCGATCAGAGCATGACGCCCCACGAGGTCGAGCTCGACCCGTCGAGCGCCCTCGCCTTCCGGCTGCGTGCCCGGCACCTCCAGGTGCAGAGCGCCCACCACCAGGCGGTCGGCGAGCTCGGCGACGGACTCCGTGCGGTCGCCTGGTCCTCCGACGGCACCGTGGAGGCGATCGAGCACCACACCCTGCCCATCACGGGCGTGCAGTGGCACCCGGAGGACCCCGGCACCGTCGACGACCAGCTCGAGCTGCTGCTCGGTGGCCTCGCCCGCGAGGCGGAGCGCGCAGCCGCCTGACCGATCGCCGGTCGCCCGACGCCACGCCGGAGCGCTCCTGGGTTGTGCACCGCGCTGTCGTAGCGTTGACGGGTGTTCGAAGACAGGTATGGCCAGGACGTCCTCGCGGGTGACTGGCGGAAGAAGAACCGGGTGGTCGCCCGAGAGGTCGAGGCCGTGACCGATCTCGTCGTCGAGGAGCTCGGCGGCTTCTGCGGTGCCATCACGCGCGTCGAGGCGAAGACGGTCGAGCTGGAGGACTACCGGGGCAAACGTCGCGTGTTCCCCATGGGCGCCGGGTTCCTCCTCGAGGGGGAACCGGTCGTCCTCGTCGTGCCGAAACGTGCCCCCACCGGTCGTGCCCGGACGGCGTCCGGGTCCTTCGCCGTGGAGACGAACGCCCGGGTGGCTCGCGCGAGCCGGATCTTCGTCGAGGGGCGGCACGACGCGGAACTCGTCGAGCGGGTCTGGGGCGACGACCTCCGCGTCGAGGGCGTCGTCGTGGAGTACCTCGCCGGCGTCGACCACCTCGACGCGGCGCTCGCCGAGTTCCAGCCGGGCCCCGACCGGCGCGTCGGCGTGCTCGTCGACCACCTGGTCCGCGGCTCGAAGGAGCAGCGCATCGCCGATGCGGTCATGGCCGGGCCGAACGGCCGGAACGTCCTCATCGTCGGCCACCCCTACGTCGACGTCTGGCAGGCCGTGAAGCCTGCGCGGGTCGGGCTGCAGGAGTGGCCGACCATCCCGCGGTCGATCGAGTGGAAGAAGGGCATCTGCCAGGCCTTCGGCTGGCCCCACGACACGCAGGCCGACATCGCCCGCGCCTGGAAGCGCATCCTCGGTCAGGTCCGGACGTTCAACGACCTCGAGCCCGAGCTGCTCGGCCGGGTCGAGCAGCTCATCGACTTCGTCACCGTCGACTGAGCCGCCCGCCCGGCCGGTCCGCTAGGACGTGACCTGTGCCAGCGCGTCCTCGAGGACCGAGACCGCGTCGCGAAGCAGCTCGTCGGAGATGACCGCGCTCGGGAGCAACCGGAGCACCGAGTCCCACGAGCCGGCGTCGAGGACGAGCACGCCCTGGGCGATCGCCGCATCGATGATCGTCTGCAGCGCCGTGGGGTGCGGCTGCTTCGTGCCCGGGACGACGAGTTCGACACCGGCCATCGCGCCGATGATCCGGACCTCGCCGACGATGTCGAACCGCTCGGCCCAGTCGCCCATGAGCGCCTGCAGCGTGGCTCCCACTCGACGCGCCTCGCCCAGCAGGTCTTCCCGTTCGATCACCTCGAAGGTGGCGAGCGCCGCGGCGGTCGACACCGGGTTGCCGCCGAAGGTGCCACCGATGCCGCCGGGCTGTACCGAGTCCATGATCTCGGCACGACCCGTGACCGCCGAGAGCGGGAAGCCGCCGGCGATCCCCTTGGCGCTCGTGATGAGGTCGGGGACGACGCCGTGGTGCTCGATCGAGTACCAGGCACCCGTCCGACCGATGCCGGCCTGGATCTCGTCGGCGACGAACACGATGCCGTTCTCGGTGCACCACTCGCTGATGCGCGAGAAGTAGCCGGGGGCGGGGATCACGATGCCGCCGTCGCCGAGGATCGGTTCGGCGAAGAACCCGGCGACCTCGCTCGCACCGATGTGCCGTTCGATGTAGTCGATCGTCACCTCGGCGGCCTCAGGGCCGGTGAGCCCGTCGCGGAAGGGGTAGGACAGCGGGACGCTGTAGATCTCGCCGGGGAACGGACCGAAGCCGAGCCGCTCGGGGGCGGGGCGGTAGGTCATCGCCATGGTGAGGTTCGTCCGGCCGTGGAAGGCGTGGTCGAGCGCGACGATCGCGCGGCGCCCCGTGTACTTCTTCGCGATCTTGACGGCGTTCTCCACGGCCTCGGCCCCGGAGTTCAAGAGGATCGAGTGCTTCTCGAAGTCGCCCGGGGTGATCTCGGCGAGCTTCTCCGCCACCCGCAGGTAGTTCTCGTACGGAGTCACCGTGAAGAGCGTGTGCGTGAGCTTCGTGGCCTGTTCGGCGGCTGCCGCGGCGACGTCCGGGTTGGCGTGGCCGATGGTCGTGACGCCGATGCCGGTGCCGAGGTCGATGATGCGGTTGCCGTCGACGTCCACGAGGATGCCGCCGGAGCCGTGGTCCATCCAGACCGGGGCGAGGTTGCCCGCGCCGCGCGACACTGCGGAACGGCGCCGTTCCGTGAGGGCGAGCGATCGGGGACCGGGGATGGCGGTCACGAGCTGACGTTCCTGGGGCACGGAGTATTCGATGGTCATGCAGGCCATGGTAGGCGCGAGTCCGGCGAGCTTCCCCCGGGCGTGCGGTGCGTCGCCGTCGCGCCCGCGACACCTCGCGGTTGACTGGGGTTCACCGGCCGTCCACCTGCGCTCCCTAGCGTTGGCGGCGCTGATGGCCGGACGACAGAGGATCGCGCATGGACGCTGAGACCACCACCGCCCTGCTTGCAGAGCGGCAGCCGACGCTGCTCGGCGGCGGACGTGCGCCCGCCGAACGCACCCTGATCGACGTCCTGCGTGCCGTCGCCGCGGCGCACCCCGAGGCCTCCGCGCTCGAGGACGCGGCGGGCGCGCTCAGCTACCGCGAACTCATCGTGAGCGCCGAACGCCTCGCGGCAGCCCTGCTCGCCACCGGTGTCCGCCGTGGCGACCGGGTCGGGGTGCGGATCGCATCCGGCTCGCGCGAGCTGTACCTCGGCATCCTCGGCATCCTGTTCGCGGGAGCCGCGTACGTGCCGGTCGACGCCGACGACCCGGAGGAACGCGCCCGGCTGGTGTTCGGCGAGGCGGCCGTGGTCGGGGTCCTCGAGGACGGAGGCGTCTTCCGACGTCTCGCAGCGCCGACCGAGACCGCGGGCGAACCGGTCCGGCTCGCCACCGAGGGGACACCGCACCCGGCGACCCGGGCGATCCCGATCCTCGAGGCTCCCCGGCTCGACGACGACTCCTGGATCATCTTCACCTCGGGATCGACGGGGACACCGAAGGGCGTCGCCGTCTCCCACCGGTCCGCCGCGGCGTTCGTCGACGCCGAGGCCCGACTCTTCCTGCAGGCCGAGCCCCTCGGCCCGGGCGACCGCGTGCTCGCAGGCCTCTCCGTGGCCTTCGACGCCTCGTGCGAGGAGATGTGGCTCGCCTGGGGCCACGGTGCCTGCCTCGTCCCCGCACCGCGGTCGCTCGTCCGCAGTGGCATGGACCTCGGTCCCTGGCTCACCGCGAAGGGCATCACCGTGGTGTCCACGGTGCCGACGCTCGCGGCCATGTGGCCGGCGGAGTCGCTCGAGAACATCCGCATGCTCATCTTCGGCGGCGAGGCCTGCCCGCCGGAGCTCGCCGCCCGACTCGCCGTCGACGGACGCGAGGTCTGGAACACGTACGGCCCGACCGAGGCCACGGTCGTCGCCTGCGCGGCGCTCCTCACCGGCGAACAACCGGTGCGGATCGGTCTCCCGCTCGACGGTTGGGACCTCGCCGTGGTCGACGCGGACGGGGTACCGGTGGAGGAGGGCGGCGTCGGTGAGCTCATCATCGGCGGCGTCGGTCTCGCCAGGTACCTCGACCCCGTCAAGGACGCCGAACGGTACGCGCCCATGCCGAGCCTCGGGTGGCACCGGGCCTACCGCAGCGGCGACCTCGTCCGCTTCGAGGCCGCCGGGCTCGTCTTCCAGGGACGCGCGGACGACCAGGTCAAGATCGGCGGCCGTCGCGTCGAGCTCGGCGAGATCGAGGCCGCCCTGCAGGCACTGCCCGGGGTCTCGGGAGCCGCCGCGGCCGTCCAGCGCACCGCGGCCGGCAACCCGGTCCTCGTGGGGTATCTCGCGGTCCCCGACGGCGACGCCTTCTCCCTGGACGACGCGCTGGGTGTCCTTCGCGAGCAGTTGCCCGCGCCGCTCGTACCCCTGCTGGCGGTCGTGTCCGAGCTGCCCACGCGCACCTCGGGCAAGGTCGACCGGTCGGCACTGCCGTGGCCGCTCGGCGGGACCGACGGTGAGGACGCCTCGACCCTGTCGGGCACGGCGGCCTGGCTCGCCGAACAGTGGACGGCCGTGCTCGGCGTCCGGGTCACGGCGGAGGGCGACAACTTCTTCAGCCTCGGCGGCGGCAGCCTGGCCGCCGCGCAGCTGGTCTCGCTCATCCGCACGAGGGACGCGGAGTTCACCGTCGCCGACATCTACGGCCACCCGAGACTCGGCGCCATGGCCGCGGAACTCGACGGCCGTCGCCCCGAGCGTCGCACCCGCGCCGCTGCGGCCGCCCCCGTCCGCCCCACCCCACTCAGGACCCAGTGGGCGCAGACCCTGCTCGGGATCCCGCTGCTCATCCTCGTGGGCCTCCGGTGGCTCGTGTACCTCCTCGCCGGCAGCCGCGTGCTCGGCCTCGTGGCCGACGTGCCCTACCTGCCGATGGTCTCGTGGTGGTGGATCGCGCTCGGATTCCTCCTCGTCGTCACCCCCATCGGGCGGATGGCTATCTCGGTCGTCGCCTCCAGGCTGCTGCTCGCCGGCGTGCGCCCTGGCGACTACCCACGCGGCGGCTCGGTGCACGTCCGGCTCTGGCTCGCCGAACGCGTCGCCGACACGGTCGGTGCGGTGAGCCTCGCCGGCGCCCCCTGGATCTCGCAATACGCACGGGCCTTGGGAGCGAAGATCGGCCCCGACGCCGACCTGCACAGTGTCCCGCCCGTCACCGGCTTCCTGACCGTGGGGGCTCGTGCGTCCATCGAGCCCGAGGTCGACCTCCGCGGGTACTGGGTCGACGGCGACACGCTCCGACTCGGCCACGTCCACATCGGCGCGGAGAGCACGGTCGGCGCTCGCAGCACGCTGCTCGCCGGGACGCGCATCGGCAAGCGCGCCGAGATCGCGCCGGGGTCGTCGGTGTTCGGTCGGGTGCCGTCCGGTCACCTGTGGTCCGGTTCGCCCGCCGTCCGCGTCGGCAAGGCGAAGCCCGTCTGGCCGACCGAGCGTCCACCCAGGCGGCGGCGTTGGCTGTTCGCGTACGGTGTCGGCTCGGCGCTCCTCTCGGTGCTGCCGTTCCTCGCCTTCGTGCTCGCGGCCTCGGTCGTGGCGGCCGGAGCCGCCGGTGCCGGGTCCCTCGTCGAATTCTCCTGGCGCGCGCTCCTCTGGGTGCCGGTCGCGACGATCGTGTGGTTCCTCGTCCTCGCGATCAGCACCATCGGTCTGGTCCGCCTGCTCGGCATCGGCCTGCGGGAGGGGTACTTCCCGGTGCGCAGCCGGGTCGGCTGGCAGGTGTGGGCCACGGAGCGCCTGCTCGACGCCGCCCGCACCCTGCTCTTCCCCATCTACGCCAGCCTCTTCACGCCGGTGTGGCTGCGTCTGCTCGGAGCGAAGGTCGGGAAGAACGTCGAGGCGTCGACGGTCCTCCTCCTGCCACGCATGACGACCGTGGGTGACGGCGCGTTCCTCGCGGACGACACGATGGTGGCGTCCTACGAACTCGGTGGCGGGTGGATGCGGATCGCGGGTGCGTCCGTCGGGAAGCGCGCATTCCTCGGCAACTCCGGGATGGCGGGCCCTGGCATGCACGTTCCGAAGAACGGCCTCGTCGCGGTGCTGTCGGCCGCTCCGCGGAAGGCGAAGTCCGGGTCGTCGTGGCTCGGCAGCCCGCCGATGCGACTCCGCAGGCAGGTGTCCGACGCGGATCTCGACCGCACCTACGCACCGCCGCTGCGGCTCCGCATCGCGCGCTCCCTCTGGGAGGTCTGTCGCATCGTCCCGGTCATGGTGACGACGGCCATCGCCCTGCTCGTCCTGCTCACCCTCGCGTGGTTCGCCGACACCTGGGGCCTCGGCGTGGCCGTCGCGGTCAGCGGTGCCGTCCTCCTCGCGGCCGGCGCGGTCGCGGCCGGCATCACGACCGTCGCCAAGTGGCTCATCGTCGGGCCGATCCGTGCCGGCGAGCACCCGCTGTGGTCGTCGTTCATCTGGCGCAACGAGGTGTCGGACACCTTCGTCGAGATGGTCGCGGCGCCGTGGTTCGCCGCACCCGCCACCGGCACGCCCGCCCTGACCTGGTGGTTGCGGTCACTGGGTGCCCGGATCGGTCGCGGCGTCTGGTGCGAGAGCTACTGGCTTCCGGAGGCCGACCTGGTCGAGCTGGGCGACGGAGCGACGGTCAACCGGGGCTGCGTTGTGCAAACACACCTGTTCCATGATCGAATCATGAGTATGGATCAGGTCGAACTCGCTGCGGGCGCCACGCTCGGACCGCACAGCGTCATCCTCCCCGGAGCCCGGATCGACGACGACGCGACCGTCGGCCCCGCCTCCCTCGTGATGCGCGGCGAACGTGTCCCCGCCGGCACCCGATGGAGCGGCAACCCGATCGGCCCGTGGCGCGAGGTGACGACGGCGGAGTACCGGGAGCCCCAGGTCACGTCCTGATGGGGGAGGCGCTCGCCCGCCTGCGGAGCGCAGGCGATCCCTACACGCCGACGAGCGGCAACCGCGGCTACCACGTCGTCCGCTATGAGCTCGACCTCGACTACGCGATCGATCGCAACGGCCTGAGCGCGACGGCACGGCTGACCGCAGTCGCCACGGAGGAGCTGACGCGCTTCTCCCTGGACCTCGCGGCATTGCGCGTCACCCGTGCCCAGGTGGACGGCGTCGACGCGAAACGCACGCACGGCTCGGGCAAACTGACCCTCACCCCGCGGACACCGATCGCGACCGGGGCGGAGTTCACCGTCCTCGTCCGCTATGCCGGGACGCCCCGTCCGGTCCGCAGCCACTGGGGCGAGATCGGCTGGGAGGAGCTCGAGGACGGCGTGATCGTGGCCTCGCAGCCCTGCGGTGCATCGAGCTGGTTCCCGTGCAACGACCACCCTTCCGACAAGGCGTCCTACCGCATCAGTGTCACTGCGGCGTCGGCCTACACCGTCGTCGCCCCGGGCGAGCTCGTCTCGCGGACGGCACGCGCGAGTCGGACGACCTGGGTCTACGAGCAGCGCGAGCCGATGGCGGCCTACCTCGCGACCGTGCAGATCGGGCGCTACCAGCGCCTCACCGTCGACGCCCGGGTGGCGGCCTCAGCCGTGCCGGTCGTCGCACACCTCCCGCGCGACCTCACCGCCGACTTCCGCCACGACTTCGCCGAGCAGGTCGACATGCTCGCCTGCTTCGAGCAGGCCTTCGGGCCCTACCCCTTCGACAGCTACGGGGTGGTCGTCACCGACGACGAGCTGGAGATCCCGCTCGAAGCGCAGGGGCTGAGCGTGTTCGGACGCAACCACGTCGACGGTGTCGGTGGCGCCGGACGGTTGATCGCCCATGAGCTCGCGCACCAGTGGTTCGGCAACAGCCTGACGATCGGTGCCTGGCGCGACATCTGGCTCCATGAGGGGTTCGCCTGTTACGCCGAGTGGCTGTGGTCGGAGCAGTCGGGCGCCGAGACGGCGGATGCGTGCGCCAGGGCCCACTACGCGGCGCTCCGTCGTGCGCCGCAGGACATCGTCGTCGGCGACCCTGGCCCTGCGGACATGTTCGACGACCGCGTGTACAAGCGCGGCGCCATCACGCTCCACGCCGTCCGGCTGCTCCTCGGCGACGACGCCTTCTTCGACCTCCTCCGGGATTGGGTGGCGACCTTCCGGTTCGCCACCGTGTCGACCGAGGACTTCGTGCGCACCGCTGACCGCCATGCGCCGGAGCCGATCGAGTCGCTGATCGACGCCTGGCTGTTCCGCGAGGCGCTGCCGCCGTTCCCCGCCCGCTGAGCCCGGGTCAGGCGAGCAGGAGGGCCGTCGCCACCACGGTGTCCGGTGCGAGGACCGGATGGTCGACGACGAAGCGACGTCCGCCGATCTCGGCGACCGTCCCTCCGGCGTGGCCGGTGAACTCGGCACGGCCGGTGAGGTCGATCGTGGCCGGATCGGTCGCGAGTCCGGTGCCGAGCGCCTTCGTCACCGCCTCCTTCGCCGTCCACTGTTCGGCGAGGGACCGGAGGCGGCGCTGCTCCGGCAACCGGTGCCACCGTTCCCGTTCCGTGGGGGAGAGGGCGACGGTCTCGACGCCGGCGAACCGTGCCGCGTCGAGCCGTTCGACGTCGACGCCGACGGCGTGCGTGACCGACACCGCGACCGCCGAGGCGCCGTCGGTGTGCGAGACGCTCGCGTGGACGGTCCCGCCGTCGACGAGCACCTGCGGGCGTCCATGGGCGAGGCCGCAGTGCGGGCAGTGGGCGGTCACCGTGATGCGCCGGGCGCCGACGGTCTTCGCGACCGTGTCCACGAGGAGCGCGCGACCGAACAGGAAGCGGCGGGCCTCGGCCTCGGACGACGCTTCGAGGCGGTCCCTGGCGGCCTCGTCGAGTCGGCCGGCGGTGCCGTCGAGGTCGAGCTCGTCCGCCCGATCCCAGGAGAGGAGTCGGACCGCGGGCTGTGGGTGACGGCTCGGACGCGACATGCGTCCAGTATCGCGGAGTGACCCGTCCGCGTGAGCGGACGAAGCCTCGCCTGATGAGATGGTGCCCTCGACTGGATTCGAACCAGCGACTTCTTCCTCCGGAGGGAAGCGCTCTTCCGCTGAGCTACGAAGGCGGAACGTGTCCAAGCTACCAGAGTCGAGGCCATCGCCGGAACCGGAGCGACGCGGGATGAGTGCTCGTGACCGCGTGGGATGATGGGCACATGCAGCGCACCCTGACCGCGTCGCTCGATCTGCGGGTGCACGATCGAGCCGACCTCATCTTCTCCATCGCTGTCGCCGGTGGTACCCCGTTGGCGAGTGAACGGCTGCAGGTGCGCTCCTCAGACGGCCCGTGCGCCGTCACCGAGATCCTCGGCCCCGACGACACCCGGCTCCACCGGGTGATCGCCGAGCCGGGACGCCTGCAGGTCGACTACGAGGCGGTGGTCGTCGGGCAGGCGGTGCCGCGGGCAGTCGACCCCCTGGAGACGGTGACCGCCCTCCGTCCGAGCCGCTACTGCGAGTCGGACGCCCTGTTCTCGCTCGCGCGCTCCGAGCTCGGATACCTGCTCGAGCACCGTCGCCTGCACGAGGACGGCACGGTGTCGGGCGGCCTGCAGATCCTGCCGTGGGTCGCCGCGTGGGTCGGCCGTCACCTCTCCTACGTCTCGGGTTCCACGACCGTCTCCGACAGCGCGGTCTCGACCCTGGCGGCCGGCCAGGGGGTCTGCCGGGACTTCGCGCACCTGACGATCGCCATGCTGCGCGCCCTCGACATCCCGGCGCGGTACGCGGCCGTGTACGCCCCAGGCCTCGTGCCGATGGACTTCCACGCCGTCGCCGAAGGCTTCGTCGACGGCGCGTGGCACGTGGTCGACGCGACGGGTCTCGCTCCCCGCCAGTCACTCGTCCGGATCGCCACGGGCCGCGATGCGGCGGACGTCGCCTGGTTGAGCAACCACCACGGCAACGTCACGGTCGAGGACATGCGGATCGACGCGCTGATCGACGTCCTGCCCACCGACGATCCCTCACAGCCGGTCGTACTCGCCTGACGCGTCGTTCCGGCGGGCGGCCCCGTGCCGCTCCCGCCGGGAGCCCGGGTAGAATCGCTCCTCGTGACTCCTGAAGACCTCGCCTCCGCCCTGCACGCCATCGTCGTTCCGATCGTCGAACGACGACGCGAGGCGGCTGGCATCGACCAGGAGGTCGTGGTCTCGGTCGACGACGTCGTGCTGGAGCGGCCCAAGAACCGCGACCACGGCGACTGGGCATGCAACATCGCGATGAAGCTCGCGAAGCGGGTGGGTGCGAACCCGCGCGAGCTCGCCCAGGAGTTCGCCGACGCGCTCGTCCAGGTCGACGGGGTCGCCTCGGTCGAGGTCGCCGGTCCCGGGTTCATCAACGTCCGGCTCGACGCCGCCGCCGCGGGTGCGCTCGCGAAGGTCATCGTCGACGCGGGCGACGCCTTCGGGCGCAACGACAGCCTCGCGGGCCAGACCATCAACATCGAGTTCGTCTCGGCGAACCCCACGGGCCCGCTCCACATCGGCCACACGCGGTGGGCCGCCCTCGGCGACTCCCTGGCCCGCGTGCTCGGCGCGTCCGGCGCGACCCTCGTCAGCGAGTACTACATCAACGACGCCGGCAACCAGATGGACACCTTCGCCGACTCGGTGCTCGCCGCGGCGAAGGGCGAGCCGACGCCGGAGAACGGCTACCCGGGTGCCTACATCGGCGACCTCGCGAAGGCCGTGCTGGCGGAAATCCCCGACCTGCTCGAGCGCCCCGACGCCCGTGAGGTCGCGCGTGAGCGTGCCTACGCCCTCCAGCTCGGGGAGATCCGAGCGTCCCTCGAACGCTTCAACGTCCACTTCGACGTCTGGTTCAGCGAGCGCACGCTCCACGCGACGGACGCGGACGGCACCAGCCTCATCGACCAGGCCGTCGACCGCCTGCGCGAGCAGGGGCACGTCTTCGACGAGGACGGTGCCGTCTGGGTGCGCACCACGGACTTCGGCGACGACAAGAACCGCGTGATCCGTCGCTCGAACGGCGTCTACACCTACTTCGCGGCGGACGCGGCGTACTACCTGAACAAGGGCGACCGCGGCTTCCAGCACAAGGTCTACCTGCTGGGGGCCGACCACCACGGGTACGTGCACCGGCTGAAGGCCCTCGCGGGTGCCGCCGGAGACGACCCCGACCGCGACATCGAGGTGCTCATCGGCCAGCTCGTCAGTGTGAACGGCGCCCGACTCTCGAAGCGCGCCGGCAACATCATCGAGCTGGACGACCTGCAGGCCTGGATCGGGACGGACGCCCTGCGGTACTCGCTCGGTCGCTATCCGGCCGACTCGCCGCTGGCCCTCGACCCCGAGCAGCTCCGCAGCCGCACGAACGACAACCCCGTGTTCTACGTCCAGTACGCGCACGCCCGGACGAGCTCGGTGGCGCGCAACGCCGCTTCGGCGGGCGTCGACCGGAGCGTGTTCGCCCCCGAACTCCTCGCCCACGAGACGGAGTCCGCGCTCCTCGGTGTGCTCCAGGAGTTCCCGCGCATCGTGGCACAGGCCGCGCAGCTGCGCGAACCCCACCGGGTCGCGCGCCACCTGGAGGAGACGGCGAGCCTCTACCACAAGTGGTACGACAGCTGCCGGGTCGTCCCGATGGGCGAGGAACCGGTCACCGACCTCCACCGCACGCGGCTGTGGCTGAACGACGCCACCGGCACCGTCATCCGCAACGGCCTCGCCCTCCTCGGCGTCTCCGCTCCGGAGCGCATGTAGCGTCACCGCGGCAGGGCTTCGGCGCGCGGAGGACCGTCCCTCGGGGGCGTTCCTGCGCGCGTCAGGTCCGCCGATGCGGGTGCCGAGCGGGAGGCGGACGCTCCGATACCGTGGCAGCATGCATCTTCGTAGGCTCCGCCCGATCCTGACTGTCGCGGCGGTCCTGGCCGTCCTGTCGAGCGCCGGCTGCGTCGGCCCGGGCCCGGACGCGTCCGGCACGCCGACGCCCGGTGGCACGTCGCCGTCCTCGGCCGTCGACCTCCGGGCCTTCGCGCCGTTCGGAGCGGAGGGCTCGGGCGTCTCGATCCGTCTGCGGTTCCCGGACGGGCTGCACGCGGGGAGCGTCGGCACGATGGACTACCTCCAGAACATCGTCTCGCCGGCATTCCAGTGCGCGCCGTTCGAGATCGAACTGCAGGAGGTGGGGGCGAGCACGCTGCAACTGCCGGACGCGTTAGCGGTCGTCGTCACCGGCGAGGGCGGCAAGACGGTCGCGCCGGCGTTCGTCATCCCCGGCGATCCGGTCCGGGCGGCGTTCACCTCCGCCGACGTGGTCGCGAAGGGATCGCTGGAGGACGCGAACCTCACGGAGCTCGAGGGGTATACCCTGGCGGCCTTCCACCCGACCTCGGCGGACGAGTGGGAACGGTTCAGCGGCCGCGTGCTGGACACGGCGGAGGTTGAGCTCGACCAGCTGTGCTGACGCCTGCCCGGAGGTGACGGTTCGCTACGCTCGGAGCATGAGTGCACCGTCTCGCAAGCGCAGGCGTCCCTGGGTTCCGTTCGTCGTCGTGATCGGCGTGATCGTCGTCCTCGTCGGCGCGTTCCTGATCGCCGACACGATCGTCCGAGGCGTCGCCGAGGATCGCGTCGCGTCGCAGATCGAGCAGAGCCTGCCCGACGGCGTCGACGCCGACGTCGCCGTGTCGATCGGCGGAGCCTCGGTCATCGCCCAGTACCTCACCGGCACGTTCGAGCATGTGGACCTGCGGGCGCCGGGCGCGAGTGTCGACGGCATCCCTCTGGACGTCCGGGTCAGCGCGGATGCGGTCCCGCTCGATCCGAAGCAGACCATCGGCCGGGTGGTGGCGACGATCCGGATCGACGCGGACGGAGCCGCTGCGCTCGCCAAGACCGCCGGGCTTCCCGGCACGCTCACCCTGGGGGACGACGAGGTCGGGTACGCGGGTGAGGCGACCGTGCTCGGATTCACCATCCCGTACGACTTCTCCGTGGCACCGACCACCACGGCGGAGCGGGTGAACCTCATGCCGACGTCGGTGAACGTCGACACCGGGCTCTTCGGCGTGATCGACTTGCGAGCCCTCGTGACCGGATTCCTGCAGGGTGATCCGCCGAGCATCTGTGTCGCCCAGTACCTGCCGGAGGGGGTCGACCTCGACCGGCTCGCGGTGACCCCGCAAGTGGCGACGGCCACGCTCACATCGACGACGCTCCGCCTCGACGAGGCCTCCCTGCAGACCCTCGGCAGCTGCGGGTGAGCGCTGCGCCGATGGCTCGCGACCACCTCGGCGAACCGGCGCGACGTCACGATGCTGCAGGAGCCCCGACGGCTCGCTAGACTTTCTCCACACCCACTGCTCCGACCGGGCGGTGACGTGTGCCGTTGGGCCGCCAGGCTCGTGTTCCACCTCAGTCGTTCCAACCGGGCGGCGATGGGTGCGGTCGACCGGGACACCCGCCCGGGCCGCGCGCACCCACCTTCATCGGTGCTCTCCAAATCGGTGCTTCAGGGGCCAAACCGGGTCCGCTCGCCCAACGAGAACCTCCTCTTCCGCTCACCAGGACTCAGGACAACCCCGTGGCCAGAAACCCCCTCGCCCCAGACTGGCTCGCCGAGCCGGCCGACCCGAATGCCCTCGACCCCGCCGTGTGGCCGGCCTCGGCCGAGCGCGACGCCGACGGCGTCCTGCACGTCGGCGGCGTCGACGTGCACACCCTCCGTCGACGCTTCGGGACCCCGCTCTACGTCGTCGATGAGGACGACGCCCGGGCCAGGGCGCGTCGCCTGCGCGAGGCCTTCGAACGTGAGGCCGCCGCGCACGGGACGAGCGTCGCCGTCTACTACGCCGGGAAGGCGTTCCTGTCCTCCGAGGTCGCCCGCTGGATGACGGCGGAGGGCCTCCGCATCGACATCTGCAGCGGGGGAGAGCTCGCTGTCGCCCTCGCTGCCGGGGCCGACCCCGGCCGGCTGGGCTTCCACGGCAACAACAAGTCCGTCGCCGAGATCGAGCGCGCCGTCGGCGTCGGGATCGGTGGCATCGTGCTCGACAGCCTGGTCGAGATCGAGCGGGTCGCTGCGGCGGCGGAGCGTGCGGGCCGCGTCCAGTCCGTCCGGCTGCGGGTCAACAGCGGCGTCCACGCCCACACGCACGAGTACCTGGCGACGGCGCACGAGGACCAGAAGTTCGGACTGCCCCTTGAGGACGCGGCCGACGCCGTGGCGCGAATCCGCTCGTACGCCTCGCTCGACTTCCTCGGGCTCCACTGCCACATCGGCTCGCAGATCTTCGGGTCGGACGGCTTCGCCGAGTCCGCTGCCCGACTCCTCGCCGTGCACGCACGCCTGCTCGAGACCGGCCCCGTGCCCGAGTTGAACCTCGGGGGCGGTTTCGGCATCGCCTACACGAGTGCGGACGACCCCACGCCGATCGAGCAGCTCGCCGCGGACATCCTCGCCGGTGTGCGGACCGCGGCCGAGCTCCACGGCGTCCCGATCCCGAAGCTCGCATTCGAACCGGGTCGCGCCATCATCGGCGGTCCCGGCATCACGCTGTACGAGGTCGGCACGATCAAGGACGTGACGGTCGCGTGGAACGACGAGGGTGAGACGGCGGTCCGCCGCTACGTCAGCGTCGACGGCGGCATGAGCGACAACGCGCGCCCCTCGCTGTACGGCGCGGAGTACACCGCCCGCATCGCCGACCGGGTGAGCGAGGCGGGCGCTGCGCTCGTCCGCGTCGCCGGCAAGCACTGCGAGTCGGGGGACATCGTGGTGAACGCCGACTATCTGCCCGCCGACGTGCGCGACGGCGACCTCCTGGCCGTCCCGGCGACGGGCGCCTACTGCTGGTCCTTGGCGAGCAACTACAACTACCTCGGTCGCCCGGCCGTCGTCGCCGTCTCAGGCGGTGAGGCCCGCATCATCGTGCGTGGCGAGACCGAACACGACCTCCTCAGCCGCGATGCGGGATTGGACACGGAATGATCGAATACCGCGGATTGAAAGTGGCTCTGCTGGGCGCCGGCTCGGTGGGCTCGCAGGTGGCGCGTCTCTTGCTCGAGCACGCCGACGAGCTGGCGTCCCGAGCCGGTGCGAGCCTCGAACTCATCGGCATCGCCGTGCGTGACGTCGACGCCCCGCGGGACGTCGAGCTACCCCGGGAGCTCTACACGACGGATGCCGAACAGCTCATCCTGAGCGCCGACATCGTCATCGAGCTCATCGGCGGCATCGAGCCGGCGCGGAGCCACATCCTGCAGGCGATCAACGCCGGGGCCGACATCGTCACCGCCAACAAGGCGCTGCTCGCGACCCACGGTCCCGAACTCTTCGACGCCGCCGAGCAGGTCGGCGCGCAGCTCTACTACGAGGCGGCGGTGGCGGCGGCGATCCCGATCATCCGCCCGCTGCGCGAGAGCCTCGCCGGCGACCGCATCAACCGGGTGCTCGGCATCGTGAACGGCAGCACCAACTACATGCTCGACCGGATGGACCGCTTCGGCGACACCATGGAGGCGGCGGCCGCCGTAGCGAGCGAGCTCGGCTACCTCGAAGCCGACCCGACCCTCGACGTCGAGGGGTATGACGCCGCGCAGAAGGCGACCATCCTCGCCAGTCTCGCCTTCCACACCACCGTGCCCGTCGAAGCCGTCCACCGCGAGGGGATCTCGGGCATCACCAAGGCGCAGGTCGACCTCGCACGGAGTGAGGGCTACGTCATCAAGCTGCTCGCGATCGCCGAGCGGATCGTCGACGAGACCACGGGCGAGGAGGGTCTGTCGGCCCGCGTCTACCCCGCGCTCATCGGGCGCGAGCACCCGCTCGCCGCCGTGCACGGTGGGAACAACGCCGTGTTCGTCGAGGCCGAGAACGCCGGCAGCCTCATGTTCTACGGCGCCGGCGCCGGCGGCAAGGAGACCGCCTCCGCGGTGCTCGGCGACCTCGTCTCGGCGGCGAGGCGACACGTCGCCGGCGGACCGGGTGTGGGCGAGTCGACCCACGCGGACCTGCCCGTGCTCGACATCGGTCGCGTCACCACCCGGTACCAGGTGACCCTCGAGGTCGCCGACGAGCCGGGTGTCCTCGCGTCCGTCGCCGGGATCCTCAGTGACGGTGGCGTCTCGGTCGAGACGTTCCAGCAGTCCGTGGCCTCCTCGGACGGCACGCTGTCGACCGCTACCCTGGTCATCGGCACCCACCGGGCGCTCGAATCGGCTCTCGCGGCCACCGTCGAGCAGCTCGCCTCGAACGCCCATGTCGAGCGGGTCGTGTCCGTGCTCCGGGTCGAAGGAGCCGAGTAGGTGCCGAGCAGCACGACCCCCGACCGCGTCGAACCCCGACCCCTCTTCAGATTGCAGGCCACCGTATGAGCTCTTCCGACACGCTGGAGATCGGGCGCACCGTCACCGTCAAGGTCCCCGCGACGACCGCGAACCTCGGCCCCGGGTTCGACACGCTCGGACTCGCGCTCGCGCTCTACGACGAGCTGACCGTCACCGTCCGCGAGGAGCCCGGCGTGTTCGTCGAGGTGATCGGCGTCGGAGCCGGCGAGGTCCCGACCGACGAGACGAACCTCGTCATCACGGCGATCGCGCACGCCCTCCGCGCCTACGGTCGGGAGCTGCCCGGTCTCGACGTCGTCGCTCGCAACGTGATCCCGCACGGTCGCGGTCTCGGGTCGTCGGGTGCCGCGATCGTCTCCGGCATCATGGCGGCGAAGGGGCTCCTCGAGGGGCAGGTCGAACTCGGCCCCGACGACCTGCTGCGGCTCGCCACGGAGATGGAGGGCCACCCCGACAACGTGGCCCCGGCGCTGTTCGGCGGGCTCACGATCGCGTGGACGACGGACGACGGTCCCCAGCACAAGAAGCTGATCGTGCACCGTGGCGTCTCGCCGCTCGTGCTGGTGCCCGAGCACACCATGTCGACGGAACTCGCCCGCAGCCTGCAGCCGGCGAACGTGCCGCACGCCGACGCCGCGTTCAACGTCTCCCGGTCGGCCCTGCTCGTCGCCGCGCTCACCCAGAGCCCGGAGCTCCTGCTCGCGGCTACGGAGGACCGCCTGCACCAGAGCTACCGCGCCGCGGCCATGCCCGAGACGAACAGCCTCATCACGATGCTGCGCGAGCACGGGTTCGCCGCCGTCGTCTCCGGCGCCGGCCCGTCGATCCTCGTCCTCGCGGACGACCCGGGTCGCCGGCTCGAAGCCACCGCCCTCGTCGCCGAGCACTCCGCCACCCCGTGGCAGTCGCTCATGCTCGCGGTCGACTTCAAGGGTGCTACAGTAGGAGGGCACCCGGCCCACCCCGCCTCTTCGGCGTAACCGGCTTCCGGGGCATTTCCGCACAATCATCGCTTTCGCACCAATTGATCGCGTCTGTTCGGGTCCCACCGTGTTTCCATCCTGCTGAGCATCGCTCCGCCGGATCGTCGCACCGGGCTATCCGCACAGGCTCTGCGTCGTGTGAACATCACCCACCCGCCGCACAGGATTCCGGTGCGATCGCCGCCTGCGCGAGACAGCTCTGTCTCGACGCAAGGGAAGGAAGACACACGTGACAGACGTCAACGAAGGCGCCTCCGGCGTCTCGCTGGATGCCGACCCGAAGACGCTGAAGGTCGCCGACCTCCAGCGTCTCGCCGCCGCTCTCGGAGTGGCCGGAGCCTCGAAGCTCCGCAAGGGCGAACTGGTCGAAGCCATCCAGACCATCCAGAACAGCACCGACACCGCGGCGGCGACCACCGAGACGTCCGACGTCATCGAGTCGGTCTCCGCGCTCGAGGTCGCCCCAGAGGCGCCGGTGCAGTCCAAGCTGCCCGAGCTCGACCTCGCGCTCGACCAGGCCTTCGGTGCCGAGAAGGCGGCCCCGCCGGCGCGTCGCAAGTCGCGTCGTGCCACGACGGCCACCGTCGCGCCGAACGCCGCCCCGATCGTCGGCGCTCCCGTCGTCGAGGCGCCCGCCGCACAGGCACCCGCCGTGCAGGCGCCGGCCGCACAGGCGCCCGCCGCAACCGCCCCTGCCGAGTCGGCAGCGCCGGCGGAGTCAGACGACTCGCAGCCCTCCGCGCCCGTCGAGGCCGACGCCGCCGAGTCGCGCGACGACCGTTCCGCTGGAACCTCGGAGTCGACCGACGCCGACGAGGCGACGCCCGAGCAGACCCCGAGGCGTTCGCGCGGCAACCGCCGTGGCCGTGGCCGCGATCGCGACCGCAACACGGAAGACGCCGAGCAGAACCCCGCCGAGCAGGGTGGCGAGCAGAACCGCGCCGCCCAGAACGCCCCCGAGCAGGACGCCACCGACGACGACACCGCGGGCACGGACTCCGACGAGTCCCAGACCCAGGACGCCGAGCAGCAGGACGGTCAGTCCTCCGGCGGACGCCGTGGTCGTGGCCGAGGCCGCAACCAGAACAACGGCGGGCAGAACAACGGTGGCCAGAACACCGGCAACCAGAACGCCGACGCCGGTCAGAAGGCCGAAGCGAAGCAGGAGCAGCCCGGTCAGAACCGCGGCAACCAGGGGAACCAGGGCGCTCCGGCGGACGACGCCGAAGGGCGCGGTGGCCGCAGCCGCTACCGCGACCGCAAGCGTCGTGGCTCCGTGCAGAACGACGACGTCGAGCCCGAGATCTCCGAGGACGACGTCCTGATCCCGGTCGCCGGCATCCTGGACGTGCTCGACAACTACGCCTTCGTGCGCACCTCCGGCTACCTGCCCGGCACGAACGACGTCTACGTCTCCCTCGGTCAGGTGAAGAAGTACCACCTGCGCAAGGGCGACGCCGTGGTCGGCGCCATCCGCCAGCCGCGCGACAACGACAGCAGCAGCCGCCAGAAGTACAACGCCATCGTCAAGGTCGACTCGGTCAACGGCCTGTCCGTCGACGAGGCCGGCACGCGGGTGGAGTTCGGCAAGCTGACGCCGCTGTACCCGCAGGAGCGCCTCCGTCTCGAGACGGAGCAGAACAAGCTGACGCAGCGCATCATCGACCTCGTCGCCCCGATCGGGAAGGGCCAGCGCGGCCTCATCGTCGCGCCGCCGAAGGCCGGCAAGACGATCGTGTTGCAGCAGATCGCCAACGCCATCTCGATCAACAACCCTGAGGTCCACCTCATGGTCGTGCTCGTCGACGAGCGGCCCGAAGAGGTCACCGACATGCAGCGCACGGTGAAGGGCGAGGTCATCGCCTCCACCTTCGACCGCCCGGCGGAAGACCACACCACGGTCGCCGAACTGGCGATCGAGCGCGCCAAGCGTCTCGTGGAGCTCGGTCACGACGTCGTCGTGCTGCTCGACTCGATCACGCGTCTGGGCCGTGCCTACAACCTGGCGGCTCCCGCCTCGGGCCGGATCCTCTCCGGTGGTGTCGACGCTGCGGCGCTGTACCCGCCGAAGCGCTTCTTCGGTGCCGCGCGCAACATCGAGAACGGTGGCTCGCTCACCATCCTCGCGACGGCGCTCGTCGAGACCGGGTCCAAGATGGACGAGGTCATCTTCGAGGAGTTCAAGGGCACCGGCAACTCGGAGCTCCGCCTCTCGCGCCAGCTCGCCGACAAGCGGATCTTCCCGGCCGTGGACGTCAACGCGTCCTCGACCCGCCGCGAGGAGATGCTGCTCGCCCCCGACGAGGTCAAGGTCACCTGGAAGCTGCGTCGCGCCCTCGCCGGCCTCGACCAGCAGCAGGCCCTCGAGGTCGTCCTCGGCAAGCTCAAGGAGACCACGTCCAACGTGGAGTTCCTCGTCCAGATGCAGAAGTCGATGCCCGCACCGACCTCGCACAGCCACGGACACGAGAACAACCACCGCTAGCGGTCCCGACCGACCCCATCCGTTCCCGGAGCCCTCATGGCACCGGGAACGGATGGGGTCGGTCCCGTTTCGCCCCCGGTGCCGCATGATGGTGATGAAGGAAGTGAACGATGTTCGAATCAGTTGAGACGCTCGTCGCCGAGCACAAGGATCTGCAGGATCAGCTCGCCGACCCGGCCGTGCACGCCGACCCCGCGAGGTCGAAGAAGATCAACCGCCGGTACGCCGAGCTGTCGAAGATCATCGCGGCCTATCACACGTGGCAGTCGACCCAGGAGGACCTCGACGCCGCTCGCGAGCTCGCCAAGGAGGACGAGGCGTTCGCCGAGGAGGTGCCGGTCCTCGAGGAACTGCTCGTCACCAACCAGGAGAAGCTGCGACGCCTGCTCATCCCGCGTGACCCCGACGACGGTCGCGACGTCATCATGGAGATCAAGGGCGGCGAGGGCGGAGCGGAGAGCGCGCTGTTCGCGGCGGACCTGCTGCGCATGTACCTGCACTACGCGGAGTCCAAGGGGTGGAAGACGGAGCTCCTCGAGCGCACCGAGAGCGATCTGGGTGGCTACAAGGACGTCCAGGTGGCGATCAAGTCGAACGCGACCGATCCCTCCCAGGGCGTCTGGGCGCACCTCAAGTACGAGGGCGGCGTCCACCGGGTGCAGCGCGTCCCGGCGACCGAGTCCCAGGGCCGCATCCACACTTCCACGACGGGTGTCCTCGTCTTCCCCGAGGTCGACGAGCCCGAGGAGGTCGAGATCAGCCAGAACGACCTGAAGATCGACGTCTACCGCTCGAGCGGTCCCGGCGGGCAGTCCGTCAACACGACGGACTCCGCGGTGCGCATCACTCACCTCCCGACCGGCATCGTCGTGTCCATGCAGAACGAGAAGAGCCAGCTGCAGAACCGTGAGGCCGGCATGCGCGTGCTGCGCGCCCGTATCCTCGCGCGCCAGCAGGAGGAGCAGGCCGCCCTCGACAGTGCCAAGCGCAAGACGCAGATCCGGACGATGGACCGGTCCGAGCGCATCCGCACGTACAACTTCCCGGAGAACCGGATCGCCGACCACCGGACCGGGTACAAGGCCTACAACCTCGACGGGGTCATGAACGGCGCGCTCGGGCCCATCATCGAATCGGCGATCAGCGCCGACGAAGAGGCCCGACTGGCCGACATCGGCGACCAGGACTGACCCACCCCACCTCCGGTCCCTGAGCCCGTCGAAGGGCGGCCCCTGAGCCACCACCTCCGGTCCCTGAGCCTGTCGAAGGGCGGTCTTGACCCTGGTCCCTGAGCCTGTCGTAGGGCGGTCTTGACCCTGGTCCCTGAGCCTGTCGTAGGGCGGTCTTGACCCCGGTCCCTGACCCCGTCGAAGGGGCACTCCGGTCCCTGAGCTTGTCGAAGGGCGTGACGCTCAGCCGATGCGCAGGCGCTTCGTCGCGACCTTGTCGGCGAAGAAGCGGTCGTGGCTGACCACCACGATCGCGCCGGGGAAGTGCACGAGTGCGCGCTCCATCACCTGGGTGCTCGCGAGGTCGAGGTGGTTCGTCGGCTCGTCGAGGAGGAGCACCGACGCCCCCGAGAGCAGGCACTGGGCCATCGCCACGCGGGCGCGCTGGCCACCGGAGAGCATGCCGATCTTCTGTTTGAGGTCGGCGTCGGAGAACTGGAACATCCCGAGGAAGCGGTTCACGGACTTCTTGGTGGCGGCGAACGCGAGGCTGTCCGGCATAGCGCCCACCGCGTGCGCGACGGTGTCGGTGAGGTCGAGGTCGTCGACCATCTGGTTGTACGAGGCGTACCGGACCCCGCCCGTCCAGGTGACGTGCCCGGCGTCCGGGCGTTCGTCGCCCTCGAGGATGCGGAGGAAGGTGGACTTGCCGGCGCCGTTCGGGCCGTGGACGACGATCCGTTCGCGGCGGCCGATCTCGAGGTCCAAGCCGTCGAAGAGGGTGTGCTCGCCGTACGCCTTCGTGAGCCCCTGGATCCGGCACAGGGTGTCCTTGATGTGCAGACCGCCGTAGATGTCGGTGATGATGTCGTCGACGGGGCGCGGCGGCCTGGCCTTTTTGATCTTCGCCAGCTGGGAGGAGAGGTCCTTCTTGCCGGCGGCCTTCGCCGCCTCCCGGCGATCCGAGATGCCCTCGGCCTCGAACGCGAGCAGCTCCGACTCGTGGACGAACTGCGCCTCGAGGCTCTTCAACCGGAACTGCTTCTGCACGACGTACTCGTCGAAGCTGCCGGGGTAGTCGTGGAGGTGGAAGTTCTCCACTTCGACGATGCGGGTGACCACGGCGTCGAGGAAGGTCCGGTCGTGCGAGACGACGATGGCCGCGCCACGGAACGAGCCGAACCAGGACTCGAGCCACTCGACGCCGGCGACGTCGAGGAAGTTCGTCGGCTCGTCGAGCAGGAGCACATCTGGGCGTTCGAGGAGGATCTTGGCGAGGGCCGCGCGGTTCCGCCACCCGCCGGAGAGCGCGTCGATGGGTAGCACCCGGCGTGCGGTGTCGAAGCCGAGCGTGGTGAGCGCGGTGTCGATGTGGCGCTGGTAGTCCCAGCCGTCCTGGCGCTCCATCTCCTCGAAGAGCTCGGCCTGGCGTTCGATGAGCTTGGTCATGCCGTCGAGGTCGTTCGGGTCTGCGGCGATCGCTGCGTCGATCGACGCGAGTTCCGCCTCGATCGCGTGGATGTGCCCGAACAATTCTTCGAGGACCTCGGTGATGGTGGCGCTGCCGTCGAGCTCTGAGAACTGTGAGAAGTACCCGATCCGTGTGCCGTCCTCGATGGTCACGGTGCCCGAGTCGGGCTGGATCTGGTCGAGGGCGAGCTTCAGGAGGGTGGACTTGCCGGAACCGTTCCGCCCGATCAGTCCCACGCGGTCGCCGGGTTCGAGACGGAAGAAGACGTCGCGCAGGACCGGGCGGTCCTCGAAGCGGACGGTGACGTCGTGCAGACGGATGAGACTCATGGTGCCCTCTCGAGGTGCGTGGGTGCGGCGGGACGCGGCAAGGCGCCGGACGCCGGGGGAGGAGCCTGACGGCTCAGCGTGATCAGATGTGGTACTCGGGGTCGAGGAGGGCGAGACCATGGGCTCCGCTGCCGCGCGGCCGTTCGACCGCCGGCACGCCGAGCAGCAGGCTGCGCGGCGGGCAGGCCTTGGTGACGACGGCGTTCGCACCGATGATGGTCTCGGCTCCGATGCGGATCGGCCCGAGGATCTTCGCCCCGGCTCCGACGGCGACCCCGTCGCCGATCGTCGGGTGACGTTTGCCGGATCCGCGGCTCTTCCCGCCGAGGGTGACGCCGTGGTAGATCATGACGTCGTCGCCGACCTCGGCGGTCTCGCCGATGACGACGCCCATGCCGTGGTCGATGAAGAACCGCCGACCGATGCGGGCGCCCGGGTGGATCTCCACCCCGGTGAGAAATCGGGCGAACTGCGAACCGAAGCGTGCAAGGCTCCGGAAGCCGCGGCGCCACAGGCGGTGGTTCAGCCGGTGCGCCCACACTGCGTGCAGCCCGGCGTAGCTGAGGGCGATCTCGAGGCTGCCGCGGGCCGCCGGGTCGTGGGCTCGTGCCGCTCCGATGTCCTCGCGGACCCGCGACAGCATTCCCATGGGTCGAGCCTACTCGCGGAGGTCGTCGTACATCGCCGTCGACAGGTAGCGCTCCCCGGCGTCGGGGATGATCACCACGATGGTCTTGCCGGCCATCTCCGGTCGGCGGCCCACCTCGAGCGCCGCCCAGACGGCGGCACCTGCGGACATCCCGCCGATGATGCCGTCGTCCGTGGCGAGGCGTCGCGCCGTCGCGTAGGCGATGTCGGTCTCGACCGGGATCACCTCGCTGAACAGGGAGGTGTCGAGGATGTCGGGGACGAAGTTCGGCCCGATGCCCTGGATCTTGTGCCCGCCGGCCCGGCCCTCGCTCAGCAGTGGGGAGTCGGAGGGTTCCACCGCGATGATCTGGACGTCCGGGTTGCGTTCACGGAGCCACTGGCCGACGCCGGTGATCGTCCCGCCCGTGCCGATGCCGGCGACGAAGGCGTCGACGGTCCCGCCGGTGTCCTCCCAGATCTCCGGCGCGGTGGTCCGGCGGTGGATGGCGGGGTTCGCCTCGTTCTCGAACTGGCGGACCCAGACCGCGCCCGGCGTCTCGTCGACGATGCGCTGCGCCTCCTGGACGGCGTTCGCCATGCCCTTGGTGGGGTCGGTGAGCACGAGCTCCGCCCCGTAGGCCCGGAGGAGCATGCGGCGCTCCTTGCTCATGGACGCGGGCATCGCGAGGATGACCCGGTACCCGCGAGCCGCGCCGACGAGGGCGAGGGCGATTCCGGTGTTGCCACTCGTCGACTCGACGATGGTGCCGCCTGGCTGCAACTGGCCGGAGGCCTCCGCCGCGTCCACGAGGGCGATGCCGAGGCGGTCCTTCACGCTCGACCCCGGGTTGTAGAACTCGAGCTTCGCGAGCACGGTCGCACCGACGCCCTCGGCGATCCGGTTGAGGCGCACGAGCGGGGTGCGCCCATAGGCCTTCGTGATGTCGGTGTAGACGCTGCCTGCCACGGTGTTCCTCTTCCTCGTTCGGGGTCCGTTCAGCCTACGTCGTGGGCGACGGCGCTCCTCCTGTGTGACGTGGGGGCGGACGCCCGACGGCCGCGACGAGCCTGTGAGGTAGGCTCGGTGCGGCCCATCCGACCAGGGCCGCCCCAATAAATGACCTCGCTCATGCCCAGCACCCCTCCCGCCGCTTCCGCCGACACCCCGTCCGGCGGTCACCCCGCGACCGTCGAACTCGCGCGCCAGCACGCCGTCGAGATCCTCGCCCGTGCGGGGGTCCCATCGCCCGACGTCGACGCCGAGTTGTTGCTCGGCCACGTGCTCGGACTCGGCCGTGGTGCCGTCCAGGCCGCGGCCATCACCGGCCGGGTCCTCGACGCGGAGGAGCGCACGGTGTTCGGGGAGTTCGTCGAACGCCGCGCGGCACGGGAGCCCTTGCAGCACATCACCGGGCGGGCGGCGTTCCGTTCCATGGAGCTCGCGGTCGGCCCGGGCGTCTTCGTCCCGAGGCCGGAGACGGAGTCCGTCGTCCAGTTCGCGATCGACGCCCTGCGGGCCGTCCCGATCCCGCGTCCCATCGGCGTCGACCTCGGCACCGGGAGTGGCGCCATCGCGCTCGCCATGGCCACCGAGGTCCCGAACGCCGCGATCTACGCGACCGAGAACTCGGTCGAGGCGTTCATCTGGGCCAAGCAGAACTTCGCCGAGTCGGCCGCCGACAACGCGACGGTCGTGTTCGAACACCTCGCCGACGCCTTCCACGAGCTCGACGGCATGGTGGACGTCGTGATCTCGAACCCGCCGTACGTCCCGGACGATGCGATCCCGCGCGATCCGGAGGTCCGGTTCCACGATCCCTCCGCCGCCCTGTACGGCGGTCCGGACGGCCTCGACGTCGTCCGACAGGTCTCCACCACGGCCAAGCGGTTGCTCCATCGCGGCGGCACGCTCATCATCGAGCACGGAGAGCTCCAGGGGCAGGCGATCCGTGAACTCCTCACCGTCGACGGCTGGAACGCCGCGGCGACGCATCGCGACCTCACCACGCGCGACCGCACCACCATCGCGATCCGCTGACCCGGCTCCCACGACCGCCGGTCCCTGAGCCTGTCGAAGGGCGTGGCGGCTCAGGGCGTGGCGGCCACGAACGCGTCGACCGCCGCATCGAGTCCCGCGATGTCGAACACGCCTGAGGTGTCCTTCGTCAGGTGGAAGGCGTGCATGCCGACGGCGGTCGCCCCCGCGCAGTTCGCGGCGGAATCATCGATGAGGATCGCCCGCTCGGGAGCGACGCCGTAGCGGCTGAGCGCCCTCGTGTAGATCCGCGGCTCGGGCTTCTCGGCACCGAGCACGGCGGACACGAGGTCGTTCTCGCCGAGGACGGCGGCCGCCTCCGGAGCCAGCTGCGCGAAGGAGTCGCGGAACGGGATCGGGTTGTTCGACAGGAGGGAGACGGTCCCGAGGGACGCGGCGCGTCGGAGGGTCGCGAGGGCGCCGGGGACCGGCGTCATGGCCGCCGCCCTGGCCTCCCGCCACTCGTCGAGCGAGAGCGGGTACCCGGTCACCTCGGCGAACACGGCCAAGTAGTCGTCGCTTGTCGGGTATTCGCCGATGTTGGCCGCGGCCTCGTGTCCGCCGACCCACCACTGCTTCGCCAGACGGTACTGGCTGACGCCCGTCAGGCGGGCGAGCGCGGGGAGGCGCTTCCGGAAGTCGTAGTCGTAGAGGGTCTTGTCGCAGTCGAAGAAGAACACACGCTCTGGCACCTCTCCAGTATGCGGCCGTCGGCTCCCGGGCCACCACCGGGCAGCACGTAGACTGACGACGCGCGCCGGGCCCACGTCCGTCGTGTCTCGGCGGTGCCGTCCCGCTGCCGGAGAGGGTGGACCGTGGACCGTCCAGTGACCGGGTGCATCGTCATGTACCAGAACGATCGCGACAAACTCCGTGCGGCCATCCGCTCGACCCTCGGGAGCCCCCTGGTGGAGACGCTGTACCTCGTGGACAACTCCCCGACGGACGAACTGCGCGACCTCGCCGACGACCCGCGCATCGAGTACCTGCACAACCCGTCGAACCCGGGGTTCGGCGCCGCACACAACATCGCGATCGCCAAGGTCCTCGGACGCTCCAAGTTCCACATGGTCGTCAACCCGGACGTCTACTTCGAGCCGTCGGCGATCGAGGAGCTCTACGAGTTCATGCTCGAGCACCCCGAGGTCGGTCATGTCATGCCCAAGGTGCTGTACCCGGACGGCTCGCTCCAGTACCTGGTGAAGCGCAACCCCTCGGTCTTCGACCTGTTCGCCCGCCGGTTCCTGCCCGGGCCGCTGAAGCCCCTGGTCGCGAAGCGCATGGCCAGGTACGAGTACCGCGACATCGACGAGAACCCGTCGCACGACTACGACAAGACCATGTTCGACGTCCCGTACCTCTCGGGCTGCTTCATGTTCCTGCGCACGTCGACCCTGCACCGCGTCGGCTTCTTCGACGAGCGCATCTTCATGTACATCGAGGACGCCGACCTGACGCGTCGGTTCCTCCAGGTGTCCCGCACCGCGTACTACCCGGGCGCGACGATCCACCATCACTTCGCGAAGGGGTCCCACCACAACCGGAAACTCATGTGGTACTCGATCCAGGGCGCCTTCGTGTACTTCCGCACGTGGGGGTGGTTCGGCCGATGAGTCGCGTACTCGTGACCGGCGCGACCGGCTTCATCGGGACGAACCTCGTCCCCGTCCTGGAGGACGCGGGCCACGAGGTCGTGCCGTTCTCCCTGCGCGGATGGACGGGGGAGCCGTTCCCGGCCGACATCGACGTCGTCGTCCACCTCGCCGGTAAGGCACACGACCTCGACGGCACCGCCGGACCCGAGGTGTACCGCCGCATCAACACGGACCTCGCCGAGCGCGCCTACGTCGCGTTCCTCGCCTCGGACGCGTCCACGTTCATCCAGTTGAGCAGTGTCGCAGCGGTGAACGAGACGAGCGTGGAGGGTGTGCTGGACGAGTCGGCGGACCCCCGCCCGACGACCCCGTACGGTTTGTCCAAGCTCGCGGCCGAACGTCTGCTGCTCGCGGTCGACCCCCCGGCAGGGCGTCGGACGATCGTCCTCCGGCCGACGATGGTCCACGGCCCGGGCGACAAAGGCAACCTCCGCCTGCTGTTCGGGCTGCTGTCCCGAGGCATCCCGTACCCGCTCGACGCCTTCCGCAACGCGCGCAGCTTCGTGTCCATCCAGAACCTGGCGTGGGCCATCACGAGCATCATCGGGACGCCGGCGGTGCCGACGGGGGTCTACCTCGTCGCCGACGACGAAGCCGTCTCGACGGGGCATCTCGTCACCCTCATCGGCGAGGTCACCGGTCGCCGGGTGCGTCGCCTTGCGGTGCCGCCCGCGCTCGTCCGCCTCGCGGCCGCCGTGGGGGACCGCGTGCCCGCCGTGCCGCTCAACACCGCCCGCCTCGGCAAGCTCACCCAGGACTACCGGGTCTCCGGCGCCCGTCTGCTCGCCGCACTCGGCCGCGAGCGCATGCCGGTCGCGACCGATGACGGCCTCCGGGCCTCGATCGCGGCGCTCGCCGCGGAGCGCGCACGCCCAGGCGACCCCGCCGACGCGCAGCCCGTCCGCAGCCAACGCGAAGCCGACGATCGGTAGGATTGACAGGTTATGACCCCCACTCTCCCCGACGCCCCCCGTAGATGGACGCAGGCGCCCGGTCCCCGTTTCGCGGCGAAGACGGCCCTCGACGCACTGTGCTGGGTCCTCGCCATCGTGGTGGCCCAGCTGGTCCGATTCGAACTCGAGTACGAGCGGGTCGCCCTCGTCGGCACGGTCGCCCTGTGCGTCATCGCGGTGGTCGCCCAGCTCGTGGTTGCCTACCTGTGGAGCTACTACCACGGGCTCCACAGCTTCGGCAGTTTCTACGAGGCGAAACAACTGATCGTCGTCGCCCTGATCGTCACGGCGATCCTCGTCGCCGTCAACGCCGTGTTCGGAGTCGCCTGGGGGGTCCCACGATCGACCACGGTCATCGCCTTCCCGTTCGCGATCGTCTTCATGGGCATCACCCGGTACGTGAAGCGGCTCTTCGTCGACAGCCGCAGTCGCCCGATCGAGGCGCAGCGGGTCCTCGTCTACGGGGCCGGTGCGCTCGGCATGTCGATCATCCCGCGCCTCATGCGCGACCCGCAGTCGCCGTACCTGCCGGTCGGCGTCATCGACGACGACCCGTCGAAGCGCAACTTCCGCATCGCCTCCGTCGCCGTCGTCGGCACCGGTGCCGACCTCGTCGCGGCGGTCAAGCGCACCGGAGCGCAGGCCATCATCATCAGCATCGCCGACGTCGACAACGACTTCATCCGCCAGGTCAGCGAGCGGGCCGACGAGGCCAGGCTCCGCGTGCTGGTGGTCCCACCCATCGACACGATGCTCGCGCCGGGCACCGCCGAAAGCGCACCCAGCCTCCGCGACCTGAACGTCGAGGACTTCATCGGCCGCAACACGGTCGACCTGCAGGTGGAGAGCATCGCCGGCTACCTGACGGGCAAGCGCGTCCTCGTGACGGGTGCCGGCGGATCCATCGGGTCTGAGATCGCGCGCCAGGTCAACCAGTTCGGCCCGGCCGAACTCGTCCTCCTCGACCGCGACGAGACGGGTCTGCACACCACCCAGCTCTCGATCTCCGGCCACGGTCTGCTCGACACGAAGGAGGTCGTGCTCGCCGACATCCGCGACTTCCCCTCCCTGCTGGAGGTCTTCGAGGACCGCCGCCCGGACGTCGTGTTCCACGCGGCGGCGTTGAAGCACGCGCCCATGCTCGAGCAGTACCCGGACGAGGCGTGGAAGAACAACGTGCTCGGCACCCTGAACGTCCTGAACGCCGCGCGGGCCGTCGGCGTCGGCACCTTCGTCAACATCTCCACCGACAAGGCGGCGAACCCCACGACCGTGCTCGGGTACAGCAAGCGCATCGCCGAGAAGCTCACCGCCTGGATGAGCGCGCAGGAGACCGACTCCCGCTACCTGTCCGTGCGCTTCGGCAACGTCATCGGGAGCCGTGGCTCCGCGATCCCCGCGTTCACCGCGCAGATCGAGGCCGGTGGCCCCGTCACGGTCACGCACCCCGACGTCACCCGGTTCTTCATGACGATCCCCGAGGCGTCGAAGCTCGTCATCCAAGCCGGCGCCATCGGCGACCCCGGAGAGGTCCTCATCCTCGACATGGGACGACCGGTCCGCATCCTCGACGTCGCGAAGCGCATGATCGCCGCGTCCGGGAAGGACGTCGAGATCGTGTACACCGGCCTCCGGCACGGCGAGAAACTGCACGAGGTCCTCATCGACACCGACGAGATCGCCGACCGCTCCAAGCACCCGAAGGTCTCGCACACGCGCATCCAGCCGCTCGATCCGGCCCTGCTCGACATCGCGGTCTGGCGCGAGGCGATCTCCGAGGACTGCGTCGAGACGCACCACCTGGTGCAATGACCGCTGCCGTGCTGGCGGGGGTCGTTGCGCTCGTCGTGAGTCTGCTGTCGCAACTCGTCATCCGCCCGGTCCTCATCCACCGTTCGGTCGTCGACACCCCGAACCACCGTTCGATGCACGTCACACCCACCATCCGCGGCGGCGGCATCGGCGTGGCCATCGCCGTCGCGGTCGGCCTCGGTACCGCTGCTGTGGTCTTCCAGAGCCTGCCGCTCTGGATCGTCGCCGGCATCTCGGTCCTCAACGCCGCGATCGGCGCCGTCGAGGACGTCCGTGGACTCCCGGTCCGGGTCCGGTTCGGCCTGCAGGTGGTCCTCGGGCTGCTCGCCACGTGGGTGCTCGTCGTGTCCATGTCGGCGTCGTTCTGGTGGATCCCGCTCGGCATCGTCGCCCTCGTGGCGTACACGAACATCGCGAACTTCATGGACGGCGTGAACGGCATCTCCTCGTTGCACGGCACGGTCGTCGGCGGGTTCTACGCCGGCCTCGGTGTGGCGGCCGGGCTCCCCGGCGTGACCGCGGCCGGACTCGTCGTGGCGGCGGCATTCCTCGGGTTCCTGCCGTGGAACCTGGCGAAACGACGCATGTTCCTCGGCGACGTCGGCAGCTACCTGCTCGGCGGATCCCTCGTCGCGGTCGCCGTCTACGCGGCCTTCAGCGGGGTGTCCTTCATCGCGTTGATCGGCCCGGTGCTCGTCTACGTCGCGGACACCGGGACGACGATCATCGCGCGCTGGCGTCGGGGGGAGCCGCTGCACGAAGCCCACCGCAGCCATGTGTACCAGCGTCTCGCCGCAGGTGGCCTCGGGCACCTCGGGTCCACCGCCGTCGTCAGCGTCGCGACGCTCGCGACCGGCCTCCTCGGGGCTGTCGTCGCGACGGCGGCGTTCCCCTTCCAGGTGCTCGCCGTTCTCGGGATCCTGCTCGTCCTCGCCGCCTACCTGGGTTCCCCTCGACTGCTCGTCCGACGCCCGAGGCTATGATTGAGCGTCGTCACCCCGATCATCCGGCCGTCTGATCACTGATCGGCGGCCCCGCCCAGCCAGGACCACGCTCATGTCGCAGACCTTCGATTGCCAGGATCACGCGCAGTTGCTCACCGGGATGCGCCTGGCCCGGACGGCCTTGGCACGCGGCGAACTCGTGGTGCTGCCGACCGACACGGTCTACGGCCTGGCGGCCGACGCGTTCTCGCCGACGGCCGTCCAGCGCCTGCTCGACGCCAAGGGGCGCACCCGTCAGTCCCCTCCGCCGGTCCTCGTGTCCGGCGTGAACACGCTCGAGGCGCTGGCGGCGTCCGTCCCCGACGCCGTGCACCGGCTCGTCGAGGCGTTCTGGCCGGGCGGCCTGACGATCGTGCTCGAAGCCCAGCCCTCGCTCGCCTGGGACCTGGGCGAGACGGCCGGGACGGTCGCGCTCCGCATGCCGTCGAACCCGGTGACCCTCGAACTTCTCCAGGACACGGGCCCGCTGGCGGTCTCTTCCGCGAACCTCACCGGGAGGCCGGCCGCGACGTCGGCGGCGGCCGCGCTCGAGATGCTCGGCGACTCGGTCTCCGTGTACCTCGACGGCGGTGACGGCGGGGAGGTGTCGTCCACCATCATCGACGCCACGCGCCTCGGCACCGCCGACGAGCGGCTCGTCGTCTTGCGCGAGGGCGCCGTCTCGCGCGAGGCGATCCGCGATGTGGTGGGGGAGCTCCTCCCAGACCTCAGCGAGCGATGAACCAGTTCTCCGGGTACCTCATCGTGCTCGTCGTGAGCGCGGGCATCACCTTCGGATTCGCGCACCTCGCGCGTCGCGTCGGGGTCAAGTACGGCCTGCACCCGCCGATCCGGGAGCGCGACGTCCACCAGACGCCGACGCCGCGCCTCGGCGGCGTCGCGATGTTCATCGGGATCCTCATCGCGTTCGGTGTCGCCTGGCAGCTCCCGTTCTTCGACCTCGTGTTCGCGGATCCTGAGCCCGTCCTCGCCATCCTCGGTGCAGCCCTCTTCATCGTGGGCATCGGGGTCGCGGACGACCTGTGGGACCTCGACTGGATGATCAAACTGGCCGCGCAGTTCATGGCGGCCGGACTGGTCGCCTGGCTCGGCGTGCAGATCTACTCGCTGCCGATCGGCGGGCTGACCGTCGGCTCCTCCTGGGTGTCCTTCTCGATGACGGTCTTCGCGATCGTGCTCGTCATGAACGCGATCAACTTCGTCGACGGCCTCGACGGCCTCGTGGCGGGCGTCGCGATCATCGCCAACACGGTGTTCTTCGTCTACACCCAGTTGCTCGTGACGTCGACGGGCGCGAGCGACTACTTCAACCTCGCCTCGCTGATCGCCGCCATCCTCGTCGGCGCCTGCCTCGGGTTCCTCCCGCTCAACTGGCACCCCGCGCGGCTGTTCATGGGGGACGCCGGAGCGCTCCTCGTCGGACTGCTCATGGCGACGTCGGCGGCCGCCGTCACGGGGCAGGTCGACCCGGCCGCCCTCGGGCGCACCCAGTTGCTCCCGGCGTTCATCCCGATCCTCCTGCCCTTCGCGATCCTCGTCGTCCCGCTCGCGGACTTCGCCCTGGCGGTGCTCAGACGCCTCCGTGCCGGGAAGTCGCCGTTCAGTGCTGACCGGATGCACCTGCACCACCGGTTGTTGGACCTCGGACACAGCCAGGTGCACGCCGTCCTCATCTTCTACGGCTGGACCGTCGTCATCTCCGTCGGATGCCTCGCGTTCTTCGCGGTCCCGTCGTGGATGGCGCTGCTGTTCGTCGCCGTGGGCGTCCTCACCTGCACGGTGTTCACCCTCCTGCCACTCGGTCGCCGACGGCGCGCCGACCGTCTCGCCCAGCGTGCGGTGCCGGACGCTGACGGGGCTCCCGGGTCGGCGCTGTACGATCGCCTCGACGAGGCCTCCGGGCAGCGCGACCCCGAGGCGCCCGTGAGCGGCGACACCCTCGACACCCTCGACTCTCTCGCCAAGAAGGACCAGCACCCATGACTCCTCCCGCCAAGGCCGGCTCGCATTCGAGCGCCAACCGGGTCTTCAGCACGGCCCTCAAGTACAGTGCGCTGCTCGCGCTCGTCATCGCGGTGGTCGGGGGAGTGGTCGGCTGGAGCGTCGACGGGACCCGTGGGCTCACGAGCGCGCTCATCGGCACGGCCATGGCCCTCGTCTTCCTCGGCATCACCTCGGTCAGCATCCTCTTCGCCAACCGCTGGTCCGGCCAGGAGTTCTTCGTCGGGATCCTGTTCGGGGTGGTGATGGGCAGCTGGCTGGTGAAGTTCGTCCTGTTCCTCGTCCTCGGCTTCATCCTGAAGGACCAGCCGTGGGTCAATCCACCGATCCTCTTCGGGAGCGTCATCGTCGGCGTCGTCGGGTCGCTCGTCATCGACGCGGTCGTGGCCGCGAAGGTGCGCGTGCCGTACGTGTCGGACAGCATCCTCCCGACGGCGCCGCCGCACGACACCGATCAGGGCTGAACCCCGCACGCGGGCAGCATCGGCCGTGAGCATGCCGGGAGCGGCATCCGCGTCCCCGGGCCCGAGCGCCGCTCGGAATATAGCCGTGGAATACCACCCCTGGGTTCGTCGGGGGCCGGTTTCCTTGCTAGACTCGTCAACGAATCCTCCCACTAGCACCGCTTCGGCGTGCGGCGAGGAGACATCCCCCCTGTTCGTCGCCGCGAGAGCTCTGCTCCACGCCCCCGAAACTGGAGATACGTGCTGTTCGCTAACGCTGTGCACCTGATCGCACCGATGGCCGCCGAAGATGGCGAGTTCCACGGTCCGTCGATCGACGAATTCTTCCCCGACATCATCCTCTTCGAGGGCACGCCCTTCGCGATCAACCGGGTCATCTTGATCCGCTTCATCGCGGTCATCGCGCTCCTCCTCTTCTTCTGGCTGTCGACGCGCAAGATGCGTCTCGTCCCCGGTCGGGCGCAGAGCCTGGCCGAGATGGGCCTGGGCTTCGTCCGCGTCAACATCGCGGAAGACCTCCTCGGCAAGAAGGACGGCCTGCGGTTCCTGCCGATCCTCACGACGATCTTCTTCATGGTCCTCGCGATGAACCTGACCGGTATCATCCCCGGGCTGAACCTCGCGGGAACCTCAGTCATCGGCGTGCCGCTCGTTCTTGCCCTGGTTTCGTACATCACGTTCATTTACGCGGGCATCAAGAAGAGCCCGGGCAAGTTCTTCAAGAACTCCCTGTTCCCCTCCGGAGTGCCGTGGCCGGTGTACATCATCGTCACGCCGATCGAGCTCATCTCGACCTTCGTCATCCGCCCCCTCACGCTGACGCTCCGACTCCTCATGAACATGATCGTCGGGCACCTGCTGCTCGTCCTGTTCTTCGCGGCGACGCAATTCTTCATCGTCAACCTCGGTGGATGGTTCGCCCTCATGGGTGTCGGCACGCTCGCATTCGGGCTCGTCTTCACTCTCTTCGAGCTCCTGGTGGCCGTCCTCCAGGCCTACGTCTTCACCCTCCTCACCGCGGTCTACATCCAGCTCGCGGTCGCAGAAGAGCACTAATCGGGCCCGGCACCCGCCAGGTCTCACCCAACGGAAGGAAACAAACGTGGACGCAACTACCGTTCTCGCCGCCCTTGAAGGAAACATCGCGACGGTCGGTTACGGTCTCGCAGCCATCGGCCCCGCCATCGGCGTGGGTATCGTCGTCGGCAAGACGATCGAAGGCACCGCGCGTCAGCCCGAGCTGGGTGGTCGTCTCCAGGTCCTCATGTGGATCGGTATCGCCTTCACCGAGGCGCTCGCCTTCATCGGCATCGCGACCTACTTCATCTTCGTCTAAGCCCCCTTTCACATCTCCGAAGGAGGCAAGATGTTTGATGCAGTGATCATTGCTGCTGAAGAGGGCGCTCCGACGAACCCTCTTATCCCAGCGGTGTACGACATCGTCTGGTCGCTCGTCGTCTTCATCATCATCCTCGGCTTCTTCTGGAAGCTGATCCTGCCGAAGGTGCAGAAGCTCCTCGACGACCGCGCAGCGGCCATCGAGGGCAACATCGCCAAGGCAGACGAGGCCCAGAAGCAGGCCGAGGCCGCGCTCGAGCAGTACAACGCTCAGCTCGCCGAAGCCCGCCAGGAAGCCGGACGCATCCGCGAACAGGCTCGTGTCGAGGGTCAGACGATCCTCGCCGAGCTCAAGGAGCAGGCGACCGTCGAGGCAGCTCGCGTCACCGCCAGCGCCCAGGCGCAGATCGAAGCCGAGCGTCAGGCGGCCGTCGTGTCGCTCCGTGCCGAGGTGGGCACGCTCGCGCTCGACCTCGCCAGCGGCGTCATCGGCGAGACGCTGAACGACGACGCGAAGGCAACGGCCGTCGTCGACCGGTTCCTCGCGGACCTCGAAGCGTCGGAGAAGGCAGCCAAGTAATGGGAAGCGCGACCAGAGAAGCACTCGCCTCGTCGAAGGAGGCCCTCGTCGCCCTCGGCGCCGGGGCCGATCTGGCCACCGCGGACGGTCTGTTCGCAGCCGGCCGGGCCATCGGCGGTTCGAGCCACCTGAGCGCTGCGCTCAGCGACCCGGCGGCCGACGCCGACGCCAAGCGCGTCGTCGTCGACCGCATCTTCGGCGGTCAGCTCGGCGCTCAGGCGCTCGGGCTGCTCCAGACGGTCGTCTCAGCACGGTGGTCCAGTGAGCAGGATCTGCTCGCCGGCATCGAGGAACTCGGGCTCCGGGCGGCTTCGGTATCCGCAGGCGCGCAGGGCGACATCGAGGCAGAGCTGTTCGAGTTCGGCAAGCTCGTCTCGAGCAACCACGAGCTCGAGCTCGCGCTCAGCAGCAAGCTCGGATCGGCCGAGGCCAAGGGTGCCCTCGCGGCATCCCTGCTTGAGGGCCACGCGAGCCCGCAGACCGTCAGCATCGTCGGTCAGCTCGTGCAGCAGCCTCGTGGTCGGCGTATCGGAGAACTGCTCCGCTACGCCGCAGGCATCATCGCCGACCAGCAGGGCCTTGCGGTCGCCACGGTCACGGCTGCCGCACCGATCGAGGTGTCGCAGTTGCAGCGCCTCGAACGCCACCTCGCCACGGCCTACGGCCGTCAGGTGAAGATCAACCAGGTGATCGACCCCGCCGTCGTCGGCGGACTGCGCGTGCAGCTCGGGGACGACGTCATCGACGGCAGCCTCGCTGCCCGACTGAACGACCTCCGTCTGCAACTGGCCCGATAGCGGCCTGCGCAGCGCGGAGACCGACCCGACGGTCTCCACAACTCAAGACGTTGATCCTGACGGATCGCACCTCTCGGAACCCCCGGGTTCCACAACCAAAAGGAACATGATGGCAGAACTCACGATCAGCCCAGACGAGATCCGGGATGCTCTCAAGGACTTCGTCAAGGCCTACGAGCCCGGCGCAGCCGCGGCCACCGAGGTCGGACGCGTGATCGATGCCGCCGATGGCATCGCCCACGTCGAGGGGCTCCCGGGCGCCATGGCGAACGAGCTCCTCCGGTTCGCGAACGGCACGCTCGGCCTGGCGCTCAACCTCGACGAGCACGAGATCGGCGTCGTCGTCCTCGGTGAGTTCGATGAGATCGTCGAGGGCATGGACGTCACCCGCACGGGGGAGGTCCTCTCGGTCCCCGTCGGCGACGGCTACCTCGGTCGTGTCGTCGACACGCTCGGCAACCCGATCGACGGCCTCGGCGAGATCGCCAGCACGGGCCGCCGCGCGCTCGAGCTCCAGGCTCCGGGCGTCATGCAGCGCAAGTCGGTGCACGAGCCGCTCCAGACCGGCATCAAGGCGATCGACGCCATGATCCCCGTCGGTCGTGGCCAGCGTCAGCTGATCATCGGTGACCGCCAGACCGGCAAGACCGCGATCGCGATCGACACCATCATCAACCAGAAGGCCAACTGGGAGTCCGGCGACGTCAACAAGCAGGTCCGCTGCATCTACGTCGCCATCGGTCAGAAGGGCTCGACCATCGCCTCCGTCAAGGGCGCGCTGGAAGAGGCTGGAGCGCTCGAGTACACGACGATCGTCGCCTCGCCCGCGTCCGACCCGGCCGGCTTCAAGTACCTCGCCCCCTACACCGGGTCGGCCATCGGCCAGCACTGGATGTACGAGGGCAAGCACGTCCTGATCATCTTCGACGACCTGTCGAAGCAGGCCGAGGCCTACCGTGCCGTCTCCCTCCTCCTCCGTCGTCCGCCGGGACGCGAGGCCTACCCGGGTGACGTCTTCTACCTGCACTCCCGTCTGCTGGAGCGTTGCGCGAAGCTGTCCGACGAGCTCGGTGCCGGCTCGATGACGGGTCTCCCCATCATCGAGACCAAGGCGAACGACGTCTCGGCGTACATCCCGACCAACGTGATCTCGATCACCGACGGCCAGATCTTCCTGCAGTCGGACCTCTTCAACTCCAACCAGCGCCCCGCGGTCGACGTCGGTATCTCCGTCTCGCGAGTCGGTGGAGACGCACAGGTCAAGAGCATCAAGAAGGTCTCCGGAACGCTGAAGCTCGAGCTCGCGCAGTACCGCTCGCTCGAGGCGTTCGCGATGTTCGCCTCCGACCTCGATGCGGCCAGCCGTCGTCAGCTCGCCCGTGGCGCACGCCTCACCGAGCTGCTGAAGCAGCCGCAGTACTCGCCGTACCCCGTCGAGGAGCAGGTCGTGTCGATCTGGGCCGGAACGAAGGGCAAGCTGGACGATGTCCCGGTCGAGGACGTGCTCCGCTTCGAGCGCGAACTCCTCGACTACCTCGGTCGCAACACCGAGGTGCTCAACACCCTGCGCGACACCAACGTGCTCGACGACGACACCGTCTCGAAGCTCGACGCGGCTGTCGACCAGTTCAAGCTCGAGTTCCAGACGGGCGAGGGCGCTGCCCTCGGTTCGGAGCAGGTCGAGGAGCTCCCGGTTGAAGACGTCAACCAGGAGAAGATCGTGAAGGGTCGCCGCTAGTCCATGGGCGCTCAACTCCGGGTCTACACGCAGAAGATCAAGTCTGCGCAGACGACCAAGAAGATCACGAAGGCGATGGAGCTCATCGCCGCGTCGCGCATCCAGAAGGCGCAGGCGCGGGTGGCGGCGTCCGGGCCCTACTCTCGTGCGATCACTCGTGCCGTGTCGGCCGTCGCGACGTACTCCAACGTCGACCACGTGCTGACCACCGAGCCCGAGCGGGTTGAGCGGGCTGCGGTCGTCGTGTTCGCATCCGACCGAGGCCTCGCGGGTGCCTTCAACTCGCAGGTGCTGCGCGAAGCGGCCGAACTGACCGAACTCCTCAGGAGCCAGGGCAAGGACGTCACGCACTACCTCGTGGGGCGTAAGGCCGTGGCGTACTTCACGTTCCGCCGGATGCAGGCTGCCGGCCAGTGGGTGGGCAACACCGAGAACCCCGACTTCGCCACGGCGCAGGAGATCAGCGAGTCCATCCTCAAGGCGTTCCTCACGGACGCCTCCGAGGGCGGCGTCGACGAGATCCACATCGTCTACAACCGCCTGGTGAGCATGATGACGCAGACCCCCGAGGTCGTCCGTCTCCTGCCACTTGAGGTCGTCGAGGGTGTCGAAGAGCCGACGGACACCGCGGTGCTGCCGCTCTACGAGTTCGAGCCGGATGCGGAGAGCGTCCTCGACGCCCTCCTCCCGAACTACATCGAGAGCCGGATCTTCAACGCGCTGTTGCAGTCCTCCGCCGCGAAGCACGCCGCGACGCAGAAGGCGATGAAGTCGGCAAGCGACAACGCCGACAAGCTCATCACCGACTACACCCGCCTCCGCAACAACGCGAGGCAGGCCGAGATCACCCAGCAGATTTCCGAAATCGTTGGCGGCGCAGACGCGCTCTCGTCCTAGTCATCGCAACACGCACACGTATCTGTAGAGACAGAGAAGAGAAGAACATGACTCCCACCGCAACTGCCGAGCAGGGCGCTGCAGAGGTGAAGGCCGGCGCCGTCGGTCGCATCTCCCGCGTCACCGGCCCGGTCGTCGACATCGAGTTCCCGCACGACGCGATCCCGGGGATCTACAACGCCCTGAAGACCAGCGTCGTCATCGGTGAGCAGACGATGGTCCTGACCCTCGAGGTCGCACAGCACCTCGGCGACGACCTCGTCCGCGCCATCGCGCTGAACCCGACCGACGGCCTCGTCCGCGGTCAGGAGGTCACCGACACGGGTTCGCCCATCACGGTACCCGTCGGCGACGTTACCAAGGGCAAGGTCTTCAACGTCATTGGCGAGGTGCTCAACGCCGAGCCCGGTGAGCAGATCGAGATCACGGAGCGCTGGCCGATCCACCGTCAGCCGCCGCCCTTCGACCAGCTCGAGTCGAAGACCCAGCTGTTCGAGACCGGCATCAAGGTCATCGACCTCCTGACGCCGTACGTCCTCGGTGGCAAGATCGGCCTCTTCGGTGGTGCGGGTGTCGGCAAGACGGTCCTCATCCAGGAGATGATCCAGCGCGTTGCGCAGGACCACGGTGGTGTGTCGGTGTTCGCCGGTGTCGGCGAGCGTACCCGTGAGGGCAACGACCTCATCCACGAGATGGAAGAGGCAGGCGTCTTCGAGAAGACGGCCCTCGTGTTCGGCCAGATGGACGAGCCGCCGGGAACGCGTCTTCGCGTCGCGCTGTCGGCCCTGACCATGGCGGAGTACTTCCGCGATGTGCAGAAGCAGGACGTGCTCCTCTTCATCGACAACATCTTCCGCTTCACGCAGGCCGGTTCCGAGGTGTCGACGCTGCTCGGTCGCATGCCGTCCGCGGTGGGCTACCAGCCGAACCTCGCCGACGAGATGGGCCTCCTCCAGGAGCGCATCACCTCGACGCGTGGTCACTCGATCACCTCGCTGCAGGCGATCTACGTCCCCGCCGACGACTACACCGACCCGGCTCCCGCGACGACTTTCGCGCACCTCGACGCCACGACCGAGCTCTCCCGTGAGATCGCGTCGAAGGGTCTGTACCCCGCGGTGGACCCGCTGACCTCGACCAGCCGCATCCTCGACCCCCGTTACCTGGGTGCCGACCATTACCGCGTGGCGACGACGGTCAAGCAGATCCTCCAGAAGAACAAGGAACTGCAGGAGATCATCGCGATCCTCGGTGTCGACGAGCTCTCCGAAGAGGACAAGATCACGGTGTCGCGTGCGCGCCGCATCCAGCAGTTCCTCTCGCAGAACACCTACATGGCGAAGAAGTTCACGGGTGTCGAGGGATCGACCGTCCCGCTGAAGGACACGATCGAGTCGTTCGACGCGATCGCCAAGGGTGAGTTCGACCACGTGGCCGAGCAGGCGTTCTTCAACGTCGGTTCGATCACCGATGTCGAAGAGAAGTGGGCTCAGATCCAGAAGGAGAACGGCTGATCATGGCCGCGACTCCTCTGACCGTGAGTGTCGTCGCAGCCGACCACGAAGTGTGGTCGGGTGCGGCGCGCCAGCTGATCGCGAAGACCGTCGACGGCGAGATCGGTATCCTCCCCGGACACGAACCGATGCTGGCCATCCTCGCTGCCGGTGAAGTCCGGGTCACGCTCGAGGACGGTTCCAAGATCGTCGCGAACGCGGAAGACGGCTTCCTGTCGGTCGAGAACAACACCGTCACCGTCGTGGCCGGCAACGCCACGCTCGTGACCAGTTCCTGACCCGGTGCTGATCCTCCTTCCCCCTTCGGAGACGAAGCGGGACGGCGGCGACGGACCAGCCCTGGACACCGCTCCTCTGCGGTTTCCAGGGCTTTCGTCGTCCCGGAACGATGTCGTCGGAGCCGTGGTGTCGCTCGCTGCCGATGAGGCCGCGACGGTGAAGGCCCTGAAGCTCGGCCCCAAACAGCTCGGTGAGGTTCAGCGCAACCGCGTGGCCGCGACGTCCGCGACGATGCCGGCGATCGACCGGTACACGGGGGTGCTGTTCGACGCGCTCGATGCAGCCACGCTCTCAGCGGACGCACGACGCTTCGCTGCTGAGCACCTGGTGGTGCACTCGGCGTTGCTCGGCCCGGTCGGCGCGCTCGATTCCATTCCGGCGTACCGGCTCTCCCACGACTCCAGGCTCCCCGGGTTCGTCCTGAAACGTCACTGGGCGGTGCCGGTCGCGCGCGAGCTGGACGCCGTCCCGGGTGTCCTGCTGGACCTGCGCTCGGAAGGCTACGCGGCGCTCGGGCCGTTGCCGGATCGCGTCGGTGCCGTCTACCTGCGTGTGCTCACGGTCGGCGACGATGGCCGCCGTCGCGCGCTCAACCACTTCAACAAACAGGGCAAGGGTCGGTTCACCCGCGCGCTGTTGGAGGCCGGTGTCGACCACCCTGATGTCGGCTCGTTGCTCGACTGGGCCCGATCGGCCGGATGGGTGCTCGACGTCCACGCCCGTGCCGACGACGGTCGGGTGACCGAGCTCGCCCTCGTCGTCTGACCCCTCCGGGTCAGGGAGCGCTCTCGGAGCGCCAGCAGCCGACGAGGTGGTCGTCGACGAGGCCGCCGGACTGCATTAGGGCGTACATGGTCGTGGGTCCGACGAACCGGTACCCACGTTTCCGGAGGTGCGCGCTCAGTGCGGTGGACTCCGGGGTGATCGCCGGGACGTCGCTCCACTGCTCGAACCTGGCCGGCCGAGGAGCTGGAGCGAAGCTCCAGAGGATCTCGTCGAGGTCGTCTCCGAGCTGAAGCGCGTTGCGCGCATTCCCGATGACGGCGCTGATCTTCCCGCGGTGCCGGATGATCCGGGCGTCGTCGAGCAGCAGCTCGACCTCCGCTTCGGACATCGCTGCGACAGCCTCGAGGTCGAAGTCGTGGAACCGCTCACGGAACGCGGGCCGTTTGCGCAGGATCGTGATCCACGACAGGCCCGCCTGGAATCCCTCGAGGCTGATCTTCTCGAAGACCTGCCGTTGGCCGTGCAGTGGGACGCCCCACTCCTCGTCGTGATATCGCTGGTACTCCGGGTCGGCACCGGCCCATGCGCAGCGGGGGAGTCCGTCGGGGCCGAGGACGAGGGATGCTGAGCCGGTCATCGGCGGTACGGGATCCCTTCGTGGTCGAGGAGCCATCGTTTGGTCGGCGGCCCGTCTCCGCCAGAATACCCGGTGACGACGCCCCCGATGCCGAGCACCCGATGGCAGGGGATGAGGATGGCGATGGTGTTCGCGCGGACCGCCTGTCCGGCGGCGCGTCCACCACCGGGGGCGTCGGCGGCTGCAGCCAGGGCGCCGTAGCCGGTGGTGGTCCCGAAGCCCACCTCGCGGAGCGCGGACCAGACCGATTCCTGGAACGGTGTGCCCGTCGCGGCGATCGGCACGTCGAACACCGTTCTACGGCCGCGGAAGTACTCGTCGAGCTGCTCGACGGCCTCCAGGAGGACTGCTGTGGGTCGTTCGTCCGAGCCGTCGAGCGGGAGCCGCCCGTCCTGCTCGAAGCGCACGGCGGAGACCGCCCCGTCGACGGACCGGATCTCCAGCCGTCCGACAGGAGTCGGCATACGGAGGAACCCGTGGTCGGCCCGGCCGGGTGTCTCGGCGGGGGAGGGGGCGGTCTCAGTGGTGGGGACGAGGTGTGGAGTCATGGGCCGAGCGTACGAAGGTCACACCGTGGCCGTCAGGGGTGCCGCCGGCTCCTGAGGATCCGGCCGACGTGGGGCGCCTGTGGAGCGGGGTCGGACTAGCCTTGGGACCATGTCTGCTCTCAGCTATCGTCCGCTCGGTCGCAGCGGCCTCATCGTCTCCGCCGTCGGTATCGGCTGCAACAACTTCGGGCGGGCCGGCACCGTCACCGAGAGCCAGGAGGGGACCACGGCCGTGGTCGACGCGGCCATCGACGCGGGCGTGAACCTGTTCGACACTGCCGACATCTACGGTCGCGAGTACGGGCTGAGCGAGGAACTGCTCGGACGGGCGTTGGCCGGCCGGCGGGACGAAGTCGTCCTCGCCACCAAGTTCGGCCACGCGGACTACGAGAGTCCGATCCCGAACTGGGGCTCCAAAGGGTCGCGCCGCTACCTGCGACTCGCGGTCGAGGGCTCGCTCCGCCGTCTCGACACCGAGTGGATCGACCTCTACCAGATGCACACGCCCGACCCGCTGACGCCCATCGAGGAGACGATCGCCGCTCTCGACGAACTCGTCCACGAGGGCAAGATCCGCTACTACGGGCATTCCAATTTCGCCGGCTGGCAGGTGACCGAGGCGCACTGGGCGGCGACCTCGGCCGGTCACCCCGCCTTCGTCTCCGCGCAGAACGAGTACAGCCTGCTCGTCCGCGGGGCCGAACGTGAGGTGTTCCCCGCGATGCGAGCGGCAGGCGTCGGCTTCCTGCCCTACTTCCCCCTCTCCAACGGCTTGTTCACGGGGAAGTTCTCGCGCGAGGGCGGGCCGGCCGAGAGCCGGATCATGCGCCAGCGCAAGCACATCCTGGACCAGGCGCCCTGGGACGCGATCGAGGCCTACCAGGCGTTCTGCGACGAGCGTGGCATCAGCATGCTCGAAGCGACGTTCGGGTGGCTGCTCGCGCGCGAGGGACTGACGAGCGTCATCGCCGGAGCGACGACGCCCGAACAGATCACCGCGAACGCCGCCGCCGGTTCGGCCTGGTCACCGTCGGACGAGGAGACGGCGTGGATCTCCGACCGGTTCCCGCTCGTCTGAGTGACGCGTCAGCGCCCGGAATCCGGGCGGTCCGACTCCGCTGACGTCGACGTATCGGTCGCCGGTCGATCGTCTGGCGAGGCGAGTTGCCGGAGGTCGAGCTGAGCGGTCATCGTCCCGAAGTGCTCGGTGACCTGCTCCGTAACCTGGTCTGAGAGCTGCCCGCTGACGTCGGCCGAGACGCTCTCGGTGAGTTCCGCGGCGAAGAGGCGTCGTTTGGCACGCTGCTCCCGGCGGACCTCGATGCCGAACGCCTTGAACGACGAGATGCACATCAGGATGATGACGACGCTGAACGGGAGTGCCGTGATGATGGCCGCGGTCTGCATGGATTGCAGTCCGCCGGCGACGAGGAGCGCGATCGCCAGCAGACTGGTGATGAGCGCCCAGGCGATCCGGACCCGGTTGCGGGGTTCGGTTCCACCCGTCGTCAACATGCCCATGACGAGCGAGCCCGAGTCGGCGGAGGTTACGAAGAACAGCAGGATGAGCAGCAGCGCACCCACCGTGGCGACGGTGCCGCCGGGGAGACCCGCGAGCATGTTGAACAGAGCGGTGTTCAGGTCGACCGGCCCCTCAGAGCCGCTGAAGTCACGCCCCTCGAGCGACTGCATGATGGCGGTGCCACCGAGTACGGCGAACCAGAGGAACGTCACGAGGGTCGGGACGAGCAGGACGCCCAGGACGAACTGGCGGACCGTGCGGCCCTTCGAGATGCGCGCGATGAACACGCCGACGAAGGGCGCCCACGACATCCACCAGCCCCAGTAGAAGGTCGTCCAGGACGCCTGCCAAGCCTCGCCGGCGGCACCCTGGTAGGCGGAGACGTTGAAGGTCAGGCCGACGACATTCTGCAGGTACGCACCCATCGCCTGGACCCACTCGCGAAGGAGGAACAGCGTCGGACCGGCGAACAGGATGAAGAACAGCAGCAGGCCGGCCAGGACGAGATTCGTGTTCGAGAGCCACTTCATGCCCTTGTGCACACCGGAGACGAGCGAGAAGATCGTGACGCCGGTGATGACCAGGATGAGGATGACCTGGGTGAGAAGGTTCGGCTCCGCGATGCCCGTGTATCCGAGTCCGGCGGAGATCTGCAGGACGCCGAGCCCGAGGGACGTCGCGACCCCGAAGACGGTGCCGATGACCGCGATGGTGTCGATCGCGTTACCCCATCCGCCCTGGACCCGCTTGCCGAGGATGGGCTCGATGGCCCAGCGGATCGACATCGGACGCCCCTTGCGGTGGACGGCGTAGGCCAACGCGACTCCGACGACCGCGTAGATCGACCACGCGTGCAGACCCCAGTGCAGGTACGTCTGGCTCATCGCCTGCTGCGCCAGCGACTGCTGGGAACCGACGACGCCGGGCCGAGGCTCCAGGAAGTGGGTGAGCGGTTCACCGACCCCGTAGAAGACGAGACCGATGCCCATGCCGGCTGCGAACAGCATCGAGAACCAGGACATCAGGGAGAACTCCGGCTCGTCGTCGTCCTTGCCGAGCTTGATGTCGCCGAACTTCGAGACCGCGAAGACGATCGCGACGATCACGAACCCGGCGACGAGGAGGACGTAGTACCAGCCGAGGCCGCCGATGATGCCGGACTGGATCGACGTGAAGACGGCTTCGGCCTGCTTCGGCAGCAGGATTGAGAAGAGCGCGACGCCGAGGATGACGACGAGCGCTGGGCCGAGCACCCACGGGATGACCTTCGCGGGTGCCGACTCGGCAGCCGCGTCGGAGGTGGGGATGGTCTTCGTGCTCACGCGTGCGCTCCTCGGGCCGTTCGGAGCGACCGAGGCGTCGCTCCGCTAATTAAGAGTAGGGAGGGGAGGGCCGTCGGACAACGTTGCGGAGAAGGCCAGGGTGTGCTGTGCCCCCGGGATCAGCTGTTGAGGGACGCGAGCGCCCAGTTGAGGGTCGTGGCGAAGAGCAGCCAGGCCCAATACGGGATGAGGAGCACGGCGGCGACCCGCGAGACCTCCCAGAAGGCGAGCATGGTCGCGAGGACGGCGAAGTCGAGCGCGAGGATTATGACGAGTGCGATCCACAGGGCCGGCGCGCCGATGAGCGGGTACAGCCCGAAGAAGCACGGGGTCCAGAGGGCGTTGAGGATCAGCTGGACGATGTACAGCACGAGCGCCCGGCTCGCTCCGTCGCTCAGCTCAGGGGTACCGTCCCGTCGTCGTCGCCAGACCAACCACGCCGCCACGGCGATCAATGTGTACAGCACTGTCCAGACCGGACCGAAGATCCAGTTCGGCGGGTTCCAGGCCGCCTTGTCAGCATCGGCGTACCAGCCGTCGATCTGGTCCATGGTGGTCAGCGAACCGAACGCCGCGACCGCGAAGGCGATCAGCAGGAAGCAGACGAGCGCGAGGCCGGAGCGCCATGCCGGGTCCGTGCGCCTCGGGCTGATGGATCGGACGTCCGGTGACGTCAATGCTGTCGACTGGGACATCGTGCCTCCTGGGGTCGCTCGCGCGGTGAACGCCGCAGCACGAGCCTAGGACGCGGCGCGCGTGGTCTGCACCCCTTGCGCGCGGCCCCCGCTCGGGGGACGGATTCGGGCGAATCGGCACCGTACGACCGGAATGTCGGGCACAATTGCGGATGACCATGCTGGAGGATCCGTGCCGAGAACACCCCGCGACCGACGTCGCATCCGCACGGCCGTCGCCCTCGGCGTCGTCGCCGTCCTCCTCGCCGGTGGAGCCCTCGCGGTGTCGATCGTGAGCCGCGTCCCGAGTGCCGCGGCCGGCCCGTTCGACGGCGCGCAGTTGTACGTCGATCCGACCTCGCTGGCGGCTCGCGCTGCTGCGGAAGCGGGCCTGGCGTCGCAAGAGCCGACATCCTCCGCAACCACCGGGACGAGCAACGGCTCGAACGGTGATCCATCGGACACGGCGCAGCAGCGCGCGGCGGCGGCTCGGCTGGCGGCGGAACCCACGGCGATCTGGCTCGTACCTGAGCGGTACCCGATCGGCACGGTCGAAGCGACGGTGTCGGACATCGTCCGCTCCGCCGAGCGCGCAGGCTCCATGCCCGTCTTCACCGTCTACGGCGTGCCCGAGCGTGACTGCGGCAACGAATCCGCCGGTGGCCTGTCGAGCGACGACTACCAGGATTGGGTCGCTGAGATCGTCGCGGCCGTCGCCGACCACCGGGTGGCGATCGTCCTCGAGCCGGACGCGGTCGCCCTCGCACCCGACTGCGGCGACCGGACCGCGCGGATGCAGCAATTGCGTGCCGCGACGAAGCAGTTCGCGGCAGCGTCCGTGCCCGTGTACCTCGACGGCGGACACTCCGACTGGCGGCCGCCGTCGGAGATGGCCGGGCTCCTCAAGGAGGCCGGCGTGGCCGACGCGACGGGCTTCGCGACCAACGTCTCGAACTACAACGCGACCGAGGACGAGATCGCGTACGCGGAGGAGCTGAGCGGACTGCTCGACGGTGCGCACTACGTCATCGACACCTCGCGCAACGGGAGCGGATCGAACGGCGAATGGTGCAACCCGTCAGGCCGGACGGTCGGGCAGCAACCGCTCACGGCGCAGGCCGAGCACCTCGACGCGAACCTCTGGGTGAAAGCCCCCGGCGAGAGCGACGGGGCATGCAACGGTGGCCCCCTTGCTGGGGTATGGTGGCCGGAGCAGGCCGTGCAACTGGCCAAGGGATTCAGCGCGTGGTGAGCCGGCGACGGTCACATCCGGCACGTCGCTGACGGGTGGAACGGGTAGGGGCATCGTGACCGATCAGCTGGGCGAACGTCGAACCGCAGTCGTCATCGAGGACGACGCTGACATCCGTCAGTTGCTCGAGACCGTGTTGGAGCAGGCCGGCTTCGAGACGGTGTCCGCAGCGAACGGCCTGGACGGCGTTGAGGCGGTCCGTATCCACGACCCCCTCGTCACCACCCTTGACGTCAGTATGCCCGGCATCGACGGGTTCGAGGCGGCTAAGCGGATCCGGGCCATCAGCTCGACCTACATCGTGATGCTCACGGCCCGTGGCGATGAGATCGACACCCTGCAGGGGCTCGACTCCGGCGCCGACGACTACATGACCAAGCCGTTCAGACCCCGTGAACTCCGGGCGCGCATCGAGGCCATGCTGCGTCGGCCTCGCGCGAACGGCGAAGCGCCCGCCGCGACGGCACCGGCTCCGGTGGCCGTTCAGGCTGCGCCGTCGCCGGCCGCGGCCGTCCTGCCTCAGGCGCAGCCCATGGCCCAGCAGCCGGTCCAGTCGTCCGAGCCCACGATCGTGCACGAGAACGTCGCGCGTCATGCCGCTCCGGTCGGGCAGTCGGTCGTCCCCATCATCATGCAGCCCGCGGCATCCGCGTCCGACGACACCGAGGGGTGGCTCGTCCACCGTGGTCTCAAACTGAGCCCGGCGACGCGCATCGTCGAGGTCGACGGCGGTGAGGTCGACCTGACGCGGAGTGAGTTCGACCTGCTGCAGGCGCTCATGGAGTCCCGGCGTCGGGTGCGCAGCAAGGCAGACCTGGCGCTGATGCTCCGTGGCGAGAGCTACATCACCGCGTATTACGTCAGTGAGGCCGACAAGCGCGCCATCGAGGTCCACCTCGCCAACCTGCGCCGGAAGCTCGCGGACAGCACCGTCGCGCCGCGCTTCATCGAGACGGTCCGCGGCGTCGGCTATCGGATGACCTCCGACGACTGAGCGCACGCCGCTCCAGATCGGAGCCGGTCCGTCGCCGACGGAAGCGTCCGTTCGTCACGCCTCCGAGGTGTCGGCCGCGTCCAGTTCGAGCAGTCGTTCGCAGCTGCGCGCTCCGAGGTCCGCGAGCGCGGACCGGATGTCCGCGACTCGTTCGAGGTCGGCCTGTTCCACGGCGCGAAGTCCGGCGCTCGCCAGCGCGGAGACCCCGATGACGCCGAGCATGATGCTGGAGGAGCGGATGCTGAGGAGCACGACCTTCGCCTCGTCGAGGTCCCCGGCCGTCAGGGCGGCTTCGAGGCGACTGAGGCGAGTCGGCCACATCTCGACGTAGGTGTGCACGAAGCGACGACGACTGCGCAGGTCACCCGAGAGTTCTCGGAGCAACCTGCGCAGCTCGCCGGCGTCGACGGTTCCTGGGTCGGACGTCATCACACCCGGTAGCCGCGCTGGCGACGGATGAGCTTGCCGAACATGCTGAGCGTCTGCAGCACGGTGATGACACCGAGCACGGGCCAACCCGCCCAGAGGATCGTGGACTGCACGACGGGGGACAGTTGGGTCCAGACGGCGACGATCGCGATGATCGCGGCGAGGACGAAGAGGAGCGGCGCGAGGTGGGCGTTGCCCGAGCCGCGCTCGGCCTTGGCCTGCTCGGCCCAGTTGTCGACCTTCTTGTTGGACGCGAACTTCGACCATGCCCGGATGAAGTGGCCCATGCGGATCCACATGTAGAACTCGGCCGGGAACACCAGGACGGCGAAGAGGATGTCGCGGGTGTTGCGCTTCTTCATCGACAGCGCGATGCGGAGGTTGAGGAGGATCGCGACGACCGGCGGGATGAGCCACACGGGGCTGAACACGAACGCGTGGATCGACAGCGAACCGGCCAGCAGCACGATGAAGAGGATGCGCGTGACGATGTTGAGGAGCATCTCCGCGTTCTCGAGCCACCGCAGCCGGAGGTTCGGGTGGAACGGCTGCCCCTTGGTGTCGCCGCGCTGGCCCGGCCACATGAGCTCGATGGCGCCGTAGTTCCACTTGACCTGCTGAGCGTCCAGGGAGCGGACAGTGGTCATGCCGCCGACGTCGGCGCGGGCGCGGGCGCTGATCTTCGTGAGGTAGCCGGCGCTCTTGATCTGCAACGACAGAAGCGAGTCCTCGACCTCGGAGTCCTTCACCCAGGGGGTCGACTGGTGGTTCTGCTCCATGGCGTCGCGGAGCGCCTGCACGGAGAAGATGGAGTACTGCCCGCCGAGCACGGCCATGTTGCGGCCTCGCAGCATGTTCTGCATGTTGAACGCGGCGAACTGCGTGCGCTGACCGGCGATGAGGAAGGCCGGGATGATCTGCTTCTTGAACGGCTCGTCGTCGATCGAGAAGATCGCGGAGATGCCACCGATGCGGGTGTCGGAGACGATCTCCGCTTCGAGGGACTCGATGGCCGTCGGGTCGGCGACGGTGTCGCCGTCGACACCGAGGAGGTAGTCGTACCCCTCGACGAGCGTGAAGCCGTAGTTCAGCGCGCCGACCTTCTTGTCGGGGTTCTTGCCGATGTCGTGGATGAACACCTCGGTGAACTGCTCGTACCCGTGCTCGTCGACCTTCGAGTGCGGGCCGGCGTAGGGCGCTGCGACGTCGACCGAGCGGTCGGTGGTGTTGTTGATGACCACGTGGATCACGTCGGGCATCCGCGTCTGCTCGAGCAGGGAGGCCAGGACGGCCGGCAGTGACTCCTCCTCGTTGTAGGCGGGGATGATGCAGCCGATGGTGGCGCGGTACTCGGGAAGCGAGTTGACCGAGTCGATGAATTCGTTCGCATACGCTTCAAGTTCGGGCGCGAGAAGCGGCTGGGTCTGAATGTACCGAGGGTCAGCCTGCTGTGCGTTGGGCCGAGCGTTGTCGGGTCGCGCTTCGAGTTCTGACATCAGAGGTCCTGTTCTGAGTGGGCCGGATACAGCGGTTCGCGCTGTAGAGCCAACTCTGCCGCGCCGGGTGCTGGTTTGGCGCGCGAATGCGATAGCGTCGGCTCAGGATTTCCTCAAGATTCGCTGTGCCCCCAGTTCAGGGGGGTCGCGCGACGTCCTGAGCATCGCCCGACCGCCCCTCCGAACCCCGCCAGGAGTCCCATGTCCCAGCAGCCCAGCCCGGTGCGGAACCGGCGTCTCGTCCACGCCGCGCAGCTCGCGACAGCAGCGCTCCTCGTCCTCGGACTGAGTGCCTGTGGAACGCCTCCGTGGGAGGAGCCGGGTGCGGGGCCGACGGCGTCCCCGCGGACCTCCAAGACACCGAAACCGACGGTCAGTGCCATCACGAACGAACTGGCGAGCGGGAGCGCAAAGCACTCACTCACGGCGGGGTCGGCGACCCTCTCGGTCGACTACTGGTCGACGCTCTCGATGGACGCCTGGACGGCCGACGTCAACAAACCCGTGAGCTTCTCACTGAGCGGCATCCTCACCCCCGACGACCTCCAGGCGCTCTACCTGTCGCGGGTGACGCTCACGACGACCGTCCACGGGCCCACGGGTCAGCTGGAGTCGCCGGCTCCGTTCACCGACCAGTCGACGGTGGCGCCCGGGTACCTGATCAAGGCACCGTACAGCTACAGCCAGACCTTCGTGCTTCCTGAAGTGGACGACGCCGCGACCGGCGTCACGCTGACGATCACCTACGAGCTGCTCGTCCAGGCGACCCCGACGTCGGCCGAATACGCGAAGCAGACCGCGGTGGACACCCTGACCATCGCGATCGCCCAACCGGAGTGACCGAGGGACTTCGCCCGATCGGCGAGGTCCTCAGGCGCCCCTCGCCGATGACGCGGCGAGGACGGTCCGGTTGCCTCCGGCGTCGGCCGCGCGGAGACTTGCGTCTCTGGCCGATCGGGTGAGCACCCCGACGTCGTACCCGAGGTAGTCGGTGAGGGCGATGCCGATGCTCGCGGTCGGTCGCAGTCGGGGTGTCGTCTCGACCGGGTGGTCGAGCAGCCCGTCCTGGATGCCGGCGGCCGCCTGCAGCGCCACGTCGACGTCTGCCGCGGGTGTCGCGACGAGGAGACTCCCCGCGCCGTCCTCCCCGATGTCGGAGAGCGTCGGTCCGTACCGACGGATCGAGGAGATGAACCCTTCGACGACCTCGGTGCTGAAGTTCGATCCGAAGGCGGTCGTCATCTCGTCGAGGTCGTCGAGCCGGATGTGCATGATCGCGAGCTGTTCGTCGTGGAAGTTGGCCCGCTCCAGCCAGTCCTCCGCGATCCTGATGAAGGACTCGTGGAGGAGGACGTCGTCCCCGGTGTAGGCGACGATGCTCCCGTGTCGACGGCTCGCTGGGGCGGCCCGTTCGGCGCGGAGCACGGACAGCACGACCGTCGCCACGATCAGGAGTGCGATCAGGAGGAGCGAGGAGGCGACCGTCCCGAAGAAGGTGTCGAAGACCCTGCCGGACGGGCCCTCGACGAGGAAGACGACGAACCGCGCCGCGAAGAACGCGGCCGCGATACCGAGCACGACGGTGAAGCCGCGCGTGCTCGGATTGTCGCGCGTCGCGCCGGTGAGGGTCTCGACCGTCCCGAGCCCGGCGAACAGGGCGATGCTGGCGAACGTCACGGCCGATCCCGCCCAGGGGCCACCTGATGGACCGGCGGAGAGCGTAGCGACGACGGCGACCGCGGCGCCGACGAGGGAGATCCACAGCAGGTTCGACCGACCGTTGAACAGGCGTGCTCCCGACCAGAGTGCGGCGATGCTCAGGACGTAGCCGCCGTTTCCTGCTGCGGTGGCCCACCAGGCGTCGGGGCTGAGCGCACCGACAACGTAGGAGAAGCTCGTGAACATCCCCGCCATGTACGACACGGACCACACCCGCCCGCTGTCGTCGTCCTTCCGCATGAAGGTGTTGACGATGAACGTCGCGCCGCAGACGAAGATCACGAGCGCGTTGATCACGGCGACGGTCTGCGTGTCGAGGGTCATTCGGTCCGGCCTCTCGGGATACGGACGACCGCGGTGGTGCCCTCGCCCAGAACGCTGTGGAGGGTCAGATCCCCGCCGTGGAGTCGGACGATGTCGCGACTGATGGCGAGACCGAGCCCGCTGCCGTGCACGGTCGAGTTGCGGACGAGATCTGAGCGGAAGAACCGCTCGAAGAGTTTCGGCTGATCCTTCTCCGAGATGCCGATACCCGTGTCTCGCACGATCACCCAGGCGGTGTCGCCCTCGGCCGTGACCCCGACGCTCAGTTCACCGCCGTCGCGGTTGTACTTGATGCCGTTGGACAGGAGGTTGTCGACGACCTGGCGGAGCCGGAACGGGTCGGCGAAGAGCGGCACCGCTTCCTCGTCGTGGCGGACGATGGTGATGTTCCGCTCGGCGGCGAGGTGCGCGAGCGACTCGACCGCGGCGTCGACGATCTCGCGGAGCTCGCAGTCGGAGCGCTTGAGTGCCATCGTGCGGTTGACGTCCCGGGAAGCGGCGAGGATGTCGGCGATGAGTTCCAGGAGTCGGTCGCCGTTGGTCTGCGCGATCGTCAGTTGCTTCGCGACACGGGGCGGCAGCTCCGGGTCGTCGAGCGCGAGGTCGAGGTAGCCGAGGATCGAGGTGAGCGGCGTCCGGAGCTCGTGCGACACGGATGCGACGAGGTCGTCCCTGGCGCGGATCGCATTGATCTCCGTCGTGACGTTCCGCGAGACGAGCACGGTGCCGTCGTACCCGCCCTCGTGGTCGTAGAGCCGCCGGGAGGTGAGGGCGAGGGCGACCCGCTCCGTGCCGGGGGCTCCGAGCCAGACCGTCAGGTTCTCGAACTCCTCACCACGACGCGCCCGGATGTACGGCTTGTCCTGCGGCTCGAGCGGGGTCAACCCGTCCTCAGCCCATACCGGGAGGTCGGGATTGACGTCGGACAGTTCGCCGACCTCGTCCTGCAGACGGGTCTGGAAGCGGTTCACCATCGCCCTGGCGCCGATGCGGTCGAAGCGGACCACGCCGAAGTTGACCGCGTTGAGGATCTCGGCGAGGCGGCTCTCCTGATCCTGGGCCCGCCAGAGGGCGGTCTCCAGCTGGCCGGCCTGCTTGTTGAGGAGCACGCGCTGGGCCTCCGTCCGTTTCGCCGTCATCGCTGTGGACACGGCGACGAATCCGAGCACCATCGGAAGGATGACGAGGCCGGGGAGGTTGGCGAGGGTGATCTGCCCGGGGGTCATGGCCAGCGTCGACCAGGTCGACGCGCACACGAGGGCGATGGCGATGACGGCGCCCGAGAGCCCGAAGGCCGTCGCCATCCAGATGGTCGGGAAGACCCAGAGGAGTCCCGCGCCGATCACGGGTTCGCCCTGCCTGATGAACGCGATGGCGACGATGTCGAGGATGGGGAGCGCGATGAGGAGCCGCGGCACCTGATGCCAGGGCACGATCGGAGCGAGCGCCGTCGCGATGAATGCGAGGATGACGCCGACGTAGAACAGGACGGAGTTGTCCTCGACGCCCTGGAACAGCAGTGTCGCGAACAGGATGGCGACGACGGCCAGTCCGAAGAGGAGCTGTGGGAAGGCGCTGTAGCCGGTCATGCGCCCGACACGTCGGGGGACGTCCACGGCATGCGGGCCGGTCCTCACGGGACCGGTGTCGCCGCCGATCGCCGAGCCCTCGGTGCCGCTCGACCGCGACGCGTCGGACGGGGGCGTCCGTTCTCCGGTCGGCTTCGCGGGCATGGGTTGAGAGTACCGCGATCGGGGGGTACGCGGTGCGCAACGCGCACGTCGGCGCCGAGTGCGGAGTCCGCCCTCGGGACCTAGCGGGTGCCCCAGTCGTAGAGCTGCTTGTGTAGGCGCAGATAGACGAAGGTCTCGGTTCCCGCGACGCCGTCGATCGTGCGGATGTCGTCGTTCAGGAGCGCGATGAGCTCCTCGTCGTCTTCGCAGACGACCTCGACCAGGAGGTCGAAGGATCCGGCGGTGAGCACCACGTAGTCCACGGCGGCAAGGCCTGCCAGGCGGTCAGCGACGACCCGGGTGTCACCCGCCACCCGCACACCGATCATCGCCTGGCGCGTGAACCCGAGCTGCATGGGGTCGGTGACCGCGACGATCTGGATGACCCCGGACTCGGTGAGTTTCTGCACGCGCTGCCGGACGGCCGCCTCGCTCAGCCCGACCGCCTTCCCGATCTCGGCATAGGACCGCCGTCCGTCGGTCTGGAGCTGCTCGATGATCGCCTTCGAGGTGTCATCGGGCTGGGCCGCCTTCGGATGCGGGTCGGAGCTCGCTCGTATCATGCGTCGATCATGTCAGCGGGTCCCACGTGCGGCAAGCGGATCCGCAGGGCGGGGCGACCACGGCCTCCGGATCCGTCACTCCCATGGCTGATCCTCCTCCTGGAATCGGGGGAGCGGCGTGGGGCGGTCGGGTGGCGCATCGGTACCGTACTATCGTCGATGGTGCATCAGCCACCGCGAGCCGTATTAGAGGAGCAGACGTGACCGAGCACGGGCAACGGATCGTCACGCTGCCCGGCGGTCGTCGGCTCTCCCTGGCTTGGGCCGGGATGACGGATGTCGGCAAGCGGCGCGAGTTGAACGAGGACGCCTTCGTGGCGCTGCCACCCGTGTTCGCCGTCGCCGACGGCATGGGAGGCCACTCGGCCGGCGAGGTCGCGAGCGCTGCGGTCGCCCATCGTCTGACCCTCGCGACCGAGGGTGCCGAGATCCTCACCGTGGACGGCCTCGTCGACGCGCTGCGCATGGCGGTGGCCGACATGATCGACACCGCGGAGGAGGGCGAGCTCGGTATGGGCACGACCGTCACCGGCGTCGTGTTGACGGCCGACGAGGGCGAGGGCAGGGTCGCGGTGTTCAACATCGGAGACTCCCGCGTGTACCGCCTGCAGGATGGCGAGCTCGTCCAGATGACCGAAGACCACTCGATCGTGCAGGAACTCATCCGCGCCGGAGCGATCAGCCCGGAAGAGGCCGAGTTCCACCCCAACAGCAACATGATCACCCGGGCCGTCGGCCCGTCCGACGACCCGGTGCCGGACGTCGAACTCTTCCCGGTCCAGGGTGGCGCCCGATGGCTCGTGTGCTCCGACGGGCTCACCAAGGAGCTCACCGACCACGGGATCTGGTACTTCCTTACCGAGGGGAGCACGCCCGTCGACGCCGCTGAACTCCTCTTGCGTGCCGCGCTCGACAACGGCGGTCGTGACAACGTCTCGGTCGTGGTGCTCGACATCGCCGAGCTCGACGACACTGTGGCCGCGCCCCAGGAGCAGCCGGGCTCCTGAGCCTGCTCCACAGCCTCCGTCGTCAGCCGGGCCGTTCCACGCGACCGGTCACGGCGACTGCGGGCCCCGGCGCCGTGCTGCACTGGGACCATGAGCCCCACGGACGTCACCGCTTCGGCGATCCCATCGCACCGGACCACCGCGCCACCGGCCCGGCTGCACGCGCCGCGGAGGCCGGAGGAGGCGACATCGGGTTCGCTCCCGATCCTCGCCAGCATCGCGCCTGTGGTCGGGTCGCTCGCGCTGTTCGCCATCACCCGGTCGCCGGTGACGCTCGTCTTCGCCGCGCTCGGTCCCCTCATCGCGGTCGCCGGGTTCGTCGACGCACGCTGGACGCGCCGTCGGCGCGGGAGACGGACGCGAGCCGCCTATCGTGTCGCTTCCGAACAACTGGAGCGTGACATCGAGCGAGCCCACGCCGCGGAACGCGAGGAACTGCGCACCCTGCATCCGGCGGGGCGGTCGCTCGACCTCCTCGACGGGCCGGACCGCGCCCGGTGGCGGGTCCCCGATCACCGGCGAACCCTGGTGAGCGTCGGCCGCGGCGAGACCGCCAGCTCGGTCCGAGTGGACGCCGCAGCCGACGACGAGCGGTGGGCGTGGGCTGCGCGGCTCCCGGACGCGCCCGTCGTCGTCGACGCCGCCGAGGGGATCGGCATCGTCGGCGGGAGGGTGCTGGCGCGGGCGGTGGCTCGCAGCATCGTGATCCAGCTCGGCCGCCAGCTGCCCCCGCATGCGGCCGAGTTCACCCGCGACGCCGCCCCCGGCTCCGACGTCGAGGTCTCACCATGGGCCTTCCTCGACGAGCTCCCGCACCGGTCGGCGGCGACCGTGGTCGATCCGCTCCACAGCGGGCGCGAGCTCGAGTCCCTCAGGGTGTCGGTCGCCGAACGGTGGCAGGCGGAGGCCGTCGCCCCGGCCCGTCAGGCGGGACGCCCTCCAGCCGGTGGCGTACTCGTCGCGCTGTCCGACACGGTCGAACTCATCCCGACGAGGTGCCGTCACCTCCTCGTCCTCGACGCCGACGGTCGGACGACGCTGGCCGACGGCACCGGAGCGTCTCCGTCCGTCGCCGTGGCGCCCACGCTGCTGGCCGAGGCCGAGGCACAGCACCTCGTCGCTGCGCTCGCCGCGGCCGCGCTGACGACCGGGGAATCCCCGATGCTCTCGAGTCTGCCGTCGAGCGTCCCGTTCGCGGAGGTGGGTCCGGTCCGGGGGCGGCGCCCGCCGGATGCAGCCGACTGGGCACCTGACGCACTCCGTGTCGCCATCGGGCTCGGAACGGACGGCGAGGTGACCCTCGACCTCGCGGCGGACGGACCGCATGCCCTGGTCGGTGGCACGACGGGGAGCGGGAAGAGCGAGCTGTTGATCACGTGGATCACGGCGCTCGCCGCTCGGTCCTCACCGAGGGAGCTTTCGCTCCTGCTGGTCGACTGCAAGGGCGGCGCCTCATTCGGTGCCGTCGAATCCCTGCCGCACGTCGTCGGGATGGTGACCGACCTCGAGCCGGGTGCCGCGGAACGGGTCGTGTCGAGCCTGCGCGCGGAACTCCGCCACCGGGAGCGGATCCTCGCCCGCTTCGGGGCTCGGCATCTCCTGGACAGCGCCATTGCGCCCGACGATCGACCGGCGCGGCTCGTGGTGGTGGTGGACGAGTTCCAAGCGCTCCTGGACGCCAGCCCGCACCTGCACCAGGTCTTCGCCGACCTCGCTTCGCGTGGCCGATCGCTCGGACTCCATCTGATCCTCTGCAGTCAGCGTCCGGCCGCCGTCGCAGCCGACGCCATCCTCGCCAACTGCACCCTGCGCCTCTCGCTGAGGGTCACCTCCCGACAGGACAGTACGGCGGTCCTCGGCGTGCCGGACGCCGCAGCCCTGCCCGCAGGGACACCTGGCCGCTGCATCGTCTGGAACGGCGAGGAGCGGATCGTCTTCCAAGCAGCCGTCACGAGTCCCGGCGATCTCACCGCGGTGCGCGAACGCTGGCGTGACGCGCACCGGCCTCGACGTCCCTGGTTGGATCCGCTCCCACACACCCTCCCGCTGCATGCCGTCCTCGAATTCGATTCCGGCCCGGCCGATGGCGAGCCGTCCACCGTCGACCCGACGGATGGCGAGGGCATCGTCTTCGGACTCGCCGACCTCCCCGAAGAGCAGGCACAGCGCCCGGCGATCTGGCGGCCGTCGACCGACGGGTCACTGCTGGTCCTCGGCGCCGGACGTTCCGGCCGGACATCCTTCCTGGACACGGTGGAAGCGGCGGCCCGCGGGCGCTGGCGGGTCGAGCGCGTAGCGCACGATGCCGAGCAGGGCTGGGACGTCATCATGGCGCTGTCCGAACCGCTCCGCCCGCCCGAGAGGACGCTGCTGCTCATCGATGACGTCGAATCGCTGCTGGCGACCGCCGGTGACGAGCACGGAGCCGCACTCCGCGAGGCGATCCTGACCCTCCTCCGCGACGGCGGACGCCGCGGGGTCAGCGTCGTCCTGGTGGCCTCGCGGGTCGGCGGCGTGGTCCATCGCTTCTCGGCACATCTGGACAGCACCGTGGTGCTCCGGCTCGCGGATCGCCAGGATCATCTCGTCGCCGGCGCGCCGGCGAGCTGTTTCGACCCGCGACGCCCGGCCGGGCGGGCACACTGGCAGGACGCAGAGGTGCAGATCGCGATCACGTCGCCGCTGCCGCACCGGGTCCCCACGATCGACGCCCACCGGTGGCGGCCGAGTCCCGGCAGCACCACGGTCGTGGTGACCCGCGCACCGGGTGTGCTGCGTTCGGCGCTGCAGCAGCGCGGCACCTCGCATGCCGAGGTGCGGCTGCTCGAACCGGCGGCAGAACCGTTCACGCCCCCGATGGTCGCGGGGCGCCGGACCGAAGATCCCCGGGACGACGATCCGACGGCTCTGATCGTCCTCGTCGACCCGGAGACCTGGTCGTCGGGTCGGCTGGTCGTCGGGCGCGACCTGCCGCCCAGGGTGGCCCGGGCGGACGTCGTGATCCACGCCTGCTCGGCCGCGGACTTCCGGCAGGTCACGCGGAGTCGGGAACTGCCGCCACTGCTCGGCTACGCGAGTGGTCGGGCCTGGTGGTGGCGCGCCGGCGAATCGACCCGACGGGTGGATCTGCTTGATGGCTGAAGCACGTGCCGAGCAGACCGGCCCCGTCGGTGATCAGACGGCCGTGACGGTGATGCGTCCGACCACGGCTGCGCCGCCGTGGACGGCGAGGTCGAGCTCGGGTTCGAGCGCGTCGACGGCTGCCCCGTCGAGCGCACCGACCGAGACGAGCAGTCGGAGAGCCACGATCGTCGAGACACGGAGCGAACCGTCGAGCACCTTGAGCGCCACGGTCGCGCCACCCGGGACCGACATGACCATGACGCCTTCGGCGCCGAGCTTGGCGAACACGCCGAGCCGTTCGATGACGAGGGTGTTCGCCCGGCCAGGACCATCGAGCGCCCAGCCGTCGGCGAGGACCGCCGCTGTGAGCAGTCCGGCGTTCCGGTACAGCGCGAACGGTGAGGTCGGCGATGAGTTGACCACGCGCCCGATGCCGCGCGCGAGCCCGGTGAGGGAGATCGCGTGCACCGGGGCACCGCAACCGTCGACGCCGCTCGCGGCCGGCTTCTCGCCGGTGAACCGTTCGATGGTGTCGCGGATGGCGAGCTGCAGGGGATGCTCGGGATCGAGGTACGTCGCCTGATCCCAGCCGTTCTGCGCACAGGCGAGCAGCATGGCCGCGTGCTTCCCCGAACAGTTCATGTACAGCGGACTCGTGCCGAGTCCGTCGCGGACGAGCTCGTCGCGCGAGGAGCGGTCGCCCGGCCAGTCAGCCGGACACTGCAGCGCCGAGTCCTCGATGCGAGCGCGTCCGAGCATGCTCCGCACGACCTGGACGTGCTTGCGCGTGCCGGCATGGCTCGCGGTGGCGAGCACGGCCTGCGCGCCCTCCAGCGAGACGCCCGCGTTCATGATTGTGATCGCCTGGAAGGGCTTCAGGCAGGAGCGCGGGAAGACCGGCGCATTCGGCGTACCGAGACTCGCGAGCACCTCGCCTTCCGGCCCGAGGACGATCGCCGAACCGGCGTGCCTCGACTCGATGAACCCGCTCCGTTCGACGACGGCGAGTTCGACGGCGTCCTCGACGGCGAAGGTCTGCGGGGCGGCCGTGCTCACAGCGCCGCGAGCGCCTGGTCGATGACGGTCATCGCGTCGGCGATGAGTTCGTCGGAGACCGCGAGGCTCGGGAGGAAGCGGAGGACGTTGCCGTAGGTGCCGGCCGTGAGGACGAGCACACCCTGCTGGGCCGCGGCGGCCGCGATGGCACTGACCGCTGCCGCGTTGGGCTCCTTCGTGGTGTCGCCGGTGCCGGGCTGGACGAGCTCCATGGCGATCATCGCGCCGATGCCGCGGACGTCACCGATGATGTCGTACTTCCGCTGCAGCTCGAGCAGGGCTGCCGTGAGGGTCGCACCGATGCGGTCGGCCTCGGCGAGCAGGCCGCGGGACTCGATCGATTCGAAGACCGCGACCGAGGCGGCGCACGCGACGGGGTTGCCGCCGAACGTCCCGCCGAGCCCGCCAGGCTGGCTCGCGTCCATGATCTCCGCGCGCCCGGTCACCGCTGCGAGGGGGAGGCCGCCGGCGATGCCCTTCGCGCTCAGCACGAGGTCCGGCACGAGGCCGAAGTGCGAGCTCGCGAAGTACTCGCCGGTGCGGGCCATACCGCTCTGGATCTCGTCGGCGATGAAGACGACGCCGTTGGCGGTGCACCATTCCTGCAGGGCGGGCAGGAAGCCGTCCGCGGGCACGACGAAACCGCCCTCGCCCTGGATCGGCTCGACGACCAGGCAGGCCAGGTCCGTCGCGCCGATGCGCTTCTCGAGGTAGGCGATGGTGCGCGCCGCCGCGGCTTCGCCGCTGAGGCCGTCGTGGTACGGGTAGGAGTTGGGTGCGTGGTAGACGTCGCCGGCGAACGGGCCGTAGCCGGTGGCGTACGGGGCCGCCTTGTAGTTCATCGCCATCGTCAGGTTGGTGCGCCCGTGGTAGCCGTGGTCGAGCACCGCGACGGCACGACGACCGGTGTACTTCCGAGCGATCTTGACACCGTTCTCGACGGCTTCGGCTCCGGAGTTGACGAGCACGGACTTCTTCGGGAAGTCGCCGGGGGTGTGCTCGGCGAGGAGCTCGGCGACCCGCACGTACTCCTCGTAGGGCGTGATCGTGAAGAGGGTGTGGAGGACGTCGGCCGCCTGGTCCTGGACGGCGCCGACGACGGAGGACTCCGTGTGCCCGATCGTGGTGACGCCGATACCGGCGCCGAGGTCGATGAACTGGTTGCCGTCGACGTCGACCACGATGGCGCCGTGGGCACGCTCGATGTAGACGGGGAGGACGCTCGACACGCCGTCGGACACGACAGCGGTCCGGCGGGCGTGGAGCGCCTGCGAGCGGGGCCCCGGAACGGCCGTCACGATCCGACGCTCCTGCGTCACGCTGGGGGCGGAGGCGGACGTCTGGTTCGTGGTGTCGATCGTGTCAGTCATAGTCCTCCAGCGTAGCGCGACCTCCTGACACCGGTACCGCTGGGCAGGCCTGCGGTGGGCAGGCCAGTGGGATACTGGTGGCATGATCTCCGGCCACCACGACTACACCATCGGCGTCCGCTGGGACGGCGACCTCGGGACGGGTACGAGCGGGTACCGCGATTACTCCAGGGAGCTCACCGTCACCGCGGCCGGCAAACACGACCTCGAGGGTTCCGCCGACCGCCCGTTCCGGGGCGACCCGAGCCGGTGGAATCCGGAGGAGCTGCTCCTCGCGTCCCTCGCCCAGTGCCACCTCCTGTCGTACCTGCACGTGGCGGTGACCCTCGGTGTCGTCGTGACGGCCTACGCGGACGACGCGGTCGGCACGATGGTCGAGGACGGTGCGGGCAGCGGTGCCTTCACCGAGGTCGTCCTCCGCCCGCGCGTCACCGTCGCGGACCCCTCGATGGTCGATGCCGCGAGGGCCGGGCACGCCAGGGCGAACGAGCTGTGCTTCATCGCCAACTCGGTGAACTTCCCGGTGCGACACGAGCCGACGATCGTCGTCGCGGGATCCGAGGAAGCAGCCTGACCGGATGGCCGCCGCGGGCCACCCGGGTACCGACCGGTCGGATGCCGCGACTCAGAGACGTTCGGGGCGCAGGGCTCGCTTGATCCGCTCGACGGCGTCGGCCGGCGGCGACTCGTTGTAGGCGTTCGCGAGCTCCTGCCCGGTGAGGGCGTGGATCGCGGCCATGATCTCGTCGGTCGCCTTCCGGCGTGCGCGTCCGGACTCGGCTGCGCCGTGGTGGCTCAGATCGAGCGGCTCTCCGAAGATCACGGTGACGGGCTTGAACTTGGGGATCGTCGTGCCGACGGGCATGAGCTCGTCGGTGCCGATGAGGCCGACGGGCACCACGGTCGCGCCGGTCGTGAGCGCCAGCCAGGCGACCCCGGTCCTGCCGCGGTACAGACGCCCGTCGAGCGAACGCGTGCCCTCCGGGTAGATCGCGAAGGCGTCGCCGCCCTCGAGGATCCGCCGTCCCTGGTCGAGGGCCTCCTGGGCTGCCTGCCCGACGCCGCGTTCGACACCCACGGCGCCGATCGAGGTGAAGAAGGTGCGCGACACCCACCCCTTCAGCCCCCGGCCGGTGAAGTAGTCGGACTTCGCGAGGAACTGCACGCGTCGAGGCGCACTGATGGGGATCGCGATGCTGTCGATGAACGAGAGGTGGTTGCTCGCGAGGATGACCGGGCCGCGCTTCGGCACGTTCTTCCGGCCGATGATCTTCGGGCGGTAGAGCAGCTTCGCCGTGGTGTTCAACACCGCCCGCCCGACGTAGTACACGAGTCCGGGCTTCGAGGTCGGTTCCGGGCTGACGGCTGCTCGCCCCTCCGACGATTCCCGGGCGCGTCGCTGCGTCTGCTCCTCATCGGCCATGCGGACGACTGTACTCGCGGACGCATGCGCGGTTCGGCATACTGGCCGGGCGGCGGAGCAGCGAGGATGCTCGGCGCGCTGTCAGCCAGCATGGAGCCTGGTGGGTGAGACTGGACCGACCCCTCAGCAACGACCGAAAGTTCCCCTGTGCGCAAGAGCCTCTCCCTCCTGGCCGTCATCGCGTCCCTCGTGTCGCTGACGGCCTGCAGTTCGGCGACGTCGCAGTCGCAGGCGCTCGCCGGCCCGGGGGAGTGCGCCGACACGAGCGCGGGCACCGCCTCCAAGGCGATCTCGGTGAGCGGCGACTTCGGTCGGATCCCCGAGGTCACCTTCGCGAAGGGCTCCCTCTCCGCGGAGAGGACCGAGCGGTCCATCGTGACGAAGGGCGGCGGCGAGCGCGTCGAGCCAGGCGACACGACGTTCGTCGAGATGTCGATCTACAACGCCGTCACGGGCTCCGTCGTCGCGCAGACCGCCTACGGGGCGAGCCCGGCGACGGCGATCGTCGTCAACGACCAGAAGTACTTGAAGGGCCTCGTCCGCGCGGTCGAGTGCACGACGGTCGGCACGCGGGTCGCGGCCTTCGTGACCGCCGGTGACGGGTTCGGTTCGGCGGGTTCGAGCGACGGCACGGTCCAGGCCGACCAGCCCCTGGTCGTGGTGGCCGACGTGCTCAGCACGGTGCACAGCGACGCGAAGGCGGACGGCGTTCCGCAGGAGCCCGTCGCCGGGATGCCGGCGGTCGAACTCGACTCCGCCGGCCGCCCGACGGTGACGATCCCCGAGGCGGCGGCCCCGGCCGAGCTGCAGGTCGCGGTCCTCAAGCAGGGCGACGGCGCCGTGGTGCAGCCGGACGCCGAGGTCATCATCAACTACCAGGGTGTCAACTGGCGGACGGGTGAGGTCTTCGACGAGAGCTGGGGCAACGGGCCGACGAACTTCCAGCTGTCCGCCGTGGTGCAGGGTTTCTCGAGTGCGATCGCCGGACAGCACATCGGCTCACAGGTCGTCGCGGTCATCCCGCCCGACCTCGGGTACGGACCCGCCGGTGGCAACAGCCAGGCCGGCATCGAGGCCGACGACACGATCGTGTTCGTGATCGACATCCTCGACGCGAGCAGCACCACCGCGCCAGCTGCAGGCTGACCGTTCCACCACCCACCGCCGTAGACTGACCGGCGTGAGACGCGTCATCATCCTCGGATCCACCGGCTCGATCGGTACGCAAGCGCTGGACGTCATCCGCGGTGACCGCGACCGCTTCGAGGTGGTCGGCCTGACCGCCGGCTCCAACGCGGAGTTGCTCGCCGAACAGGCCGCCGCGTTCCACGTCGACGACACCGCCCTGGGGGCCGCCGACGCCGAACGGTTGATCCGGAGCGTCGACGCCGACGTGGTGCTGAACGGCATCACCGGTTCCATCGGGCTCGGGCCGACCCTCGCGGCCCTCGAGACGGGCAGGACGCTCGCCCTCGCGAACAAGGAGTCGCTCATCGTCGGCGGCGACCTGGTCCGGCGCATCGCGGCTCCCGGCCAGATCGTGCCGGTCGACTCCGAACACTCGGCGATCGCCCAGGCGCTCCGCTCCGGCACCCCGGCCGAGGTCCGTCGGCTCGTGTTGACCGCCTCCGGCGGTCCGTTCCGTGGACGGGACCGCGCCTCGCTGGCCGATGTCACCCCGGCCGAAGCCCTCGCCCACCCCACCTGGGACATGGGCCTCGTCGTGACCACCAACTCCTCGACCCTCGTCAACAAGGGTCTCGAGGTGATCGAGGCGCACCTGCTGTTCGACGTCCCCTACGACCGCATCGAGGTGACCGTCCACCCGCAGTCGATCGTCCACTCGATGGTCGAGTTCGTCGATGGGTCGACGATCGCGCAGGCCTCCCCGCCCGACATGCGGTTGCCCATCTCGCTCGGCCTGGATTGGCCGAACCGGGTCGGCGGGGTCGGTGTCCCGCTCGACTGGACCTCGCCGCAGCAGTGGACCTTCGAACCGCTCGACCACGAGGCGTTCCCGGCGGTGCGCCTCGCGAAACTCGTCGGCGGACAGGGCCGGACCTACCCGGCGGTGTTCAACGCCGCGAACGAGGAGGCCGTCGAGGCGTTCCACACCGGGCGGCTCGGCTACCTCGGCATCCTCGACACCGTGCGCGCGGTCGTCGACGACCACGAGGCACCCGAGGGCGAACTCACCCGGGAGGCGCTCGCCGAGGCGGAACGTTGGGCGAGGGCGCGCGCGCAGCAGCGGATCGGTTGACGCTCCTCGGCGCCTGTCCAGACCCTCAGGGCGTCCGCACAGCCGGCGCGCAGTCGGGGCCGTCCCGGCGCGAGTAAGGTTGCGCCGTGGAAACCGTCCTCCTCTACATCCTCGGCATCGTCATCGTGCTCGTGGGCCTCATCGTCTCCATCGGGCTGCACGAGGTCGGGCACCTCGTGCCGGCGAAGCTGTTCGGCGTGCGTGTCACCCAGTACATGATCGGCTTCGGGCGCACCATCTGGTCGCGCCGGAAGGGTGAGACGGAGTACGGCGTGAAGATGATCCCGCTCGGCGGGTACATCTCCATGATCGGCATGTTCCCCCCGAAGCAGCCCGGCGAGGCCGCGCGGAACGCGAGCACCGGCTTCTTCGACACCCTCGTCCAGGATGCGCGTGAGGCGAGTGCCGACACCATCGGGGCCGGGGACGAGGAGCGCACCTTCTACCGTCTGCCCGTCTGGAAGCGGATCGTCGTGATGCTCGGCGGTCCGACGATGAACCTCGTCCTCGCCGTCCTGTTCATCGGCATCGCGGTGTCCGGGTTCGGTGTCCCGCAGCAGAGCAGCACCCTGACCTCCGTCTACGAATGCGTCCTGCCGTCGACGAGCGAACGGCAGAGCTGCGCAGCCGGCGATCCGGAGAGTCCGGCCGCCGCAGCCGGCCTGAAGCCGGGCGACACGATCCTGTCGATCCAGGGCACCCCGGTCTCCACCTTCGCGGAGGTGTCCGCTGCAGTGCAGCGCTCGCCCGGCGAGCCGCTCGCCCTCGAGGTCGCCCGCGGTGAGGAACGACTGGACCTCACCCTGACGCCGCTGCTCCTCGAACGGGACGTCGTGGACGCCGACACCGGCAAGATCGTCACCAATGCCGACGGCTCGCCCAAGACCCACGAGGTCGGCTTCGTGGGGATCACCCCGCAGCAGCAGATGGTCGCCCAGCCGGTCACCGCCATCCTGCCGACGGTCGGCGACACCATCGCCCGCACCGCGAACATCATCCTGAACCTGCCGCAGCGCCTCATCGACGTCGGGCAGGCCGCATTCGGTCCTGGGGAGCGCGATCCGAACGGGCCGATGAGCGTCGTGGGCGTCGGACGGGTCGTCGGTGAGGTCGTCAGCCTCGATCAGATCCCCGTCGCGTCGAAGGCGGCCACGGTGTTCGGCATCCTCGGCTCGCTCAACGTCGCGCTGTTCGTCTTCAACCTCATCCCCCTGCTGCCCCTCGACGGCGGTCACGTCGCCGCAGCTCTGTGGGAGGCGCTCCGGCGCGGTGTCGCGAAGGTCTTCCGACGTCGCGATCCCGGCCCGGTCGACGCGGCGAAGCTGATCCCGCTGACCTTCGGCGTGGTCATCGTCCTGGGCGGCATGAGCGCCCTCCTCGTCTACGCGGACATCGTCAAGCCGGTCAACCTCTTCGGATAGTCGCGGCCCACCCGAGGTCCCGGTGCTCCGGGCGCGTCCGTACTCCCGGGGGAGTACGGACAGTGCACCGCGGAGCCGACGCCACTGGCGAGGCCCGCGGGTACCATGCAGGGATGCCATCGGTCGAGACGAACGCGGCGCAGGGGCGCCCCGGCGACGGCCGCTTCGGCGATCCGCTGATCCGACCGGGCCGACCCGTCTGGCGGCTGTGGGCTCCCGTGGTCGTCTCCTTCGTCGTCCAGGTTCCGGCGACCGCCGCACTCGCGCTCCACGGCTCGCTTGCCGCAGGAGCCGACGCTTCGGCGTGGTCCCGTCTCTCGGCCGTGCTGACCGTGCTCGGCGCCGTCCTGGCCCTCCTCGCCGCCCGACGATCGCCGGGCCCGACGGTCGCCGTCGTTGCCGTCCTCTCCAGCACGTCGATGCTCACGGGGCCGGTGTGGGGGCCACCAGCCGTCGCCCTCGCGTTCGCCGCCGGTTCGGGGATCGTCCGCGGGGCGCGCGGCTGGGCCTACCTCTCACTGGGGCTCGCCTGGGTGCTCCCGCTCGCCACTGCCCTCGCCGTCGGCTGGGGGCTGTCCGGCTTCCGGATCGGGGTCACGACGGTCGTCGTCGTCATCGCCGTCCTCCTCGCCGAGGGCCTCCGGACGAGGCGCGAGCAGCTCCAGGCGTTCCGGATCCGCCAGGGGGAGCGCCGCGCCTCCGCCGCGCAGGAGGAGCGCGTCCGCATCGCGCGTGACCTCCACGACGTCATCGCGCACTCGCTCGCGCAGATCGCCGTGCAGGCCGGGATGGGGCTCCACCTCATGGACTCCCAGCCGGAACGTGCGAGGGAGGCGCTCACGAACATCAGGATGGCGAGCACGACCTCGCTCGACGAGGTGCGCGGACTCCTCGACGTCCTCCGGGGCTCCGACGGCGCGGCCGATCCGGCGACCGACGCCCCGACCCGACCGGGCCCCGACCTGACCGCGCTGCCGCTCCTCGCCGAGGCCCTCCGCGAGCAGGGTGTCGAGACGGTGCTGGAGCAGCACCTCACCACGCAGCCCGGCGTCGCCGTGCAGTCGGCGCTGTACCGCATCGCCCAGGAGAGCGTCACGAACATCCTTCGGCATGCGCGTGCACGGCGGGTCGTCATCGAACTCGTGGAGGTGGACGGCGTGTACCGCCTGAGCGTGACCGACGACGGGGTCGGGGGACCGGCGGGTCCTGCGGAGCGCGGGAACGGGCTGCTCGGGATGACCGAGCGCGCCGAACTCCTGGGCGGAACGCTCGAGACGGGACGCAGCCCGCTCGGCGGGTTCCGGGTCGAGGCGCGCGTCCCGGTGCGAGGCTCCGCATGATCCGCGTGGTCGTCGTCGACGATCAGGCGCTCATCCGTGGTGGGTTCCGCGCCCTGCTCGACGCCGAGCCCGACATCGAGGTCGTCGGTGAGGCGGCGACCGGTGAGGCGGCGCTCGAGCTGGTCCGCCGCGGACACCCGGACGTTGTGCTCATGGACATCAGGATGCCGGGTGGTGACGGTCTCGCGGCGACCGAGGCGATCGTCGCCGACCCGGCGCTGGGGTCGACCCGCATCATCGTCGTGACCACCTTCGAGCTCGACGAGTATGTCGCCCAGGCGATCCGGGCTGGCGCAAGTGGGTTCCTGGTGAAGGACACGGAGCCCGCCGAACTCATCAGAGCGGTGCGGGTGGTGGCGTCGGGCGACGCGCTCCTGTCTCCGGGGGTCACGAGACGCCTCCTGACGCAGGTCGCCGGGGTGATCGCGGCGCCGCTCGACGCTGCCGCGATCGCCGGCCTCACGGACCGCGAACGCGAGGTGCTGGCCCTCGTCGGGCGCGGCCTCACCAACGAGGAGATCGGCGGTGCGCTGTTCCTCAGCCCGTTGACGGCGAAGACCCACGTTTCGCGCGTCATGTCGAAGCTGGCCGCGCGGGACCGGGTCCGACTCGTCGTCATCGCGTACGAGACCGGGCTGGTCAGCCCCGGTTCCTGAGCGGAACGCCGCCTACTCCCGGGGGAGTCCCGCGATCGGTCCCGTCGTCGGATGCGCGCGGCCGGCCGCCGGAGGAGGCTCGATGTCGTGATGCGGACGACGGTCGTCGTCGCCCGCCCGACGAACGGAGTCCATCGTGTCCACCTCGCTGACCATGCTCGCCACGACCGCCATGCACCCTGGCTGGAACGGGCCGGGGTTCCACCTCCTGTGGCTCGCCCTCATCCCCGTGTTCTGGGTCGCCGTGATCGCCCTCGTCATCGCCCTCGTCGGTCGACGGTGGCGTCGCCGCGCCTGGGCTGGATCGTCTCAGGACGGCCGCCAGGGGCCGCCATGGGCCTCGCGTCAGGACGGCACCCGGAGCGCCGAGCAAGTACTCGCCGAGCGGTTCGCCCAGGGGGAGGTGGACGAGGCCGAGTACCGGGAACGGCTCGGCATCCTACGAGCGAATCGGGAGGCTCCTCCCACCCGCTGACCGCGGACCGCGACGTCCCAGCCGGCATTCAGCCCACGGGGAGCCTGCGGGGCGTCGCGCGCGTAAGCTGAGGCTCGTGGTAGCTATCAATCTGGGTCTTCCGTCGGTTCCCGAGACGCTCAGCCCGCGACGGAAGTCGCGACAGATCAAGGTCGGCAAGGTCCTCGTCGGCGGTGACGCCCCGGTGAGCGTCCAGTCGATGACGACGACCCAGACGACGAACATCAACGCGACCCTGCAGCAGATCGCTGAGCTGACGGCCTCGGGCTGCGACATCGTCCGCGTCGCCGTCCCGACGCGAGACGACGCCGAGGTGCTGCCGATCATCGCGAAGAAGAGTCAGATCCCGGTCATCGCGGACATCCACTTCCAGCCCGCCTACGTGTACGCCGCCATCGACGCGGGGTGCGCGGCGGTCAGGGTCAATCCGGGCAACATCCGGAAGTTCGACGACCAGGTCGGCGAGATCGCCCGTCGCGCGAAGGCGGCCGGCGTCTCGCTCCGCATCGGCGTCAACGCCGGCTCCCTCGATCCACGCCTGCTGCAGAAGTACGGCAAGGCCACGCCGGAGGCCCTCGTCGAGAGTGCCGTCTGGGAGGCGAGCCTCTTCGAGGAGCACGACTTCCACGACTTCAAGATCTCGGTCAAGCACAACGACCCGGTCGTCATGGTGAAGGCCTACCGGCTCCTCGCGGAACGCGGCGACTGGCCCTTGCACCTGGGCGTGACCGAGGCCGGTCCGTCGTTCCAGGGCACCATCAAGAGCGCGACCGCCTTCGGCATCCTGCTCTCCGAGGGGATCGGCGACACCATCCGCGTGTCGCTCTCGGCCCCGCCGGCGGAGGAGATCAAGGTCGGCCTGCAGATCCTGCAGTCGTTGAACCTCCGCGAACGGAAGCTCGAGATCGTCTCCTGCCCGAGCTGCGGACGCGCCCAGGTCGACGTCTACAAGCTCGCGAACGACGTCACCGACGGCTTGGAGGGGATGAGCGTCCCACTCCGCGTCGCCGTCATGGGGTGTGTCGTGAACGGTCCGGGGGAGGCCCGCGAGGCCGACCTCGGCGTCGCCAGCGGCAACGGCAAGGGGCAGATCTTCGTGAAGGGTGAGGTGATCAAGACGGTCCCGGAGTCCGAGATCGTCGCGACGCTCATCCAGGAGGCCAACCGGCTCGCCGCAGAGATGCCGGCCGACGACACCTCCACGGGCGCACCCGTGGTCACCGTCGGCGCGAACTGACCGGGTCGCGCCGCTCCCGTCGACGATGAGGCCGCCTGATCGGGCGGCACCACCGTCGCGGTCGTCAGCGGGCCGTCCGGTGCCGGGCGCCGCGTGGAGCCCGCATGGTCGTCTCCGGTTCGATCGGCTCCAGTCGGCGTGACGGGATCGGTCGCCGCTCGGCTGGTCGGATCCCGCGCACGCGGCGCACCAGGCGGCGGGCGATCTGGATCGGGCGACCGATGACGAACGCGACCGTCCCGAGGACGCTCGTGTCGGCTCGACCGAACGCCCGGCGTCGCTCCCAGCCCGTGCGGAGCATGCCGCCCCGGCTCTGTCGTGCCCGCGGACGGATCGGTAGGACACCGCGGTCGCGGGCGGCGAAGGCAACCTCGGACCGCTCGATCCAGTCGTCCTCCTCGGCGGGATGGAAGTAGTTCTGCTGGAGCCAGTCCTCGTTCGGGTGGCGGAACCGAGCGGCCATGAGTTCCTCCTTGGACGCCAGGAGGCCACTGCCCTCGAACACGCTGTTGATGAGCGCCGGATCGACGCCGAAGTCGTCGAGCACGATGACCGGGACCCCGGCCGCGACGGCCTCGATCGCGGCGGTGGAGCTCACGGTGACGAGACCGGCCGCGTGGCCGAGGTGCACGGCCATCGAACCGGTGGCGACCCTGAGGTTCGTCGGGATCGGGCCGGTGAGGAGGGTGTCGAAGGGGTAGTGCTCGTGATGCGTCTGGGGGTCGCCGGCGAGGCCTCGGACCTTGATGACGACGTCGAGGTCGCGATGCCGGTTGGCGAGGGTCCGCAGCCAGGAGATGATCCGCAGCCGGTCGCCGCGATCGGCCGGGACGGTCGCCTGCGCCGCGAACACGACCCGGGTCCGCGGGGCCGGATCGACGTCTTCGGCGGGCGGCTGGGCCGGGGCGACGGCGAGGAACGGCAGGGTGGCCAGCGCGAACGCCGGCTCGACCCCGTGCTCCGCGGCGAGTTCCCGGTAGGCCGCGACCTCGCGGTGGCTGTGCAGGATGAAGACGTCCGCCTGGGCGCGGAGGAAGATCCCCTTCCATTTCGCGGGGATGGAGATGCCCGGCAGCCCCGTGAGGAGGACCGGGCGGGTGGTGCGCCCCAGCGCGAGCAGCTCAGAGATGACGACCTCCGCGACCGGCCCCCTGGTCGAGACGAAGACGCCGTCGGGGCGCTCGGATCCGACGAAGGCGATCAGCTGACGGAGCGTCAACCGACGGACGGGCCGCCCCTCGAACGCCGTGTGCAGCAACGCGATGTCCACCTGACGATCGGTCGCCGACACGTCGCTCTCGATCAGGACGAGGTCGACGTCCCAGTCGGACGCTCGGGACAGGGTGGCGGCACCCCACTTCACGAAGGAGTCGGAGTCCACCACCCCGATCACCCGCCGGCGGGGTCCGTGATCAGGCATCGACCCTGCGCAGTTTCGCCAACGGTGCGAGTTCGCCGGGGAAGATGCGCTTGACGCCGTCGCCCATCGCCGTCTCGATGACGCGGATGTCGCGGACGAGGTTCGAGAACCCGTGCGGCTCGAGCGAAGCGGCGTGGTCGGACCCCCACATGGCGCGGTCGAGCGTGATGTGTCGTTCGACGACCTTCGCTCCGAGCGCGACCGCGGCGAGGGAGATCTGCAGGCCGGTCTCGTGCCCGGAGTACCCGACGGGGACGCCGGGGTACCGGGCCGCCAGGCTGTCGATCATGCGGAGGTTGGCCTCCTCGGGAGGCAGGGGGTAGGTCGAGGTCGCGTGGAGGATCACGAGCGGGGAGCCCGCGAGGAGTTCGACGGCGCGGTCGATCTGCTCGAGCGTCGACATCCCGGTGGAGAGGATGATCGGCTTCCCCGTGGCGGCGAGACGGGTCAGCAGCCCCGAGTCGGTCACCGAGGCCGACGCGACCTTGTGGGCACTGACACCGAGGTCCTCGAGGAAGTCGACGGACGGCTCGTCCCAGGGGGAGGCGAACCAGCTGAGACCCCGGAGGGTGGCGTGGTCGCCGATCTCGATGTACTGCTCACGGTCGAACTCGACGCGGTAGCGGTACTCGAGGTAGCTCATCTCGCCCCAGGGCGTCTGCCGCGGGACGTCGCGCATGTGCGCCGGGGTCGAGATCTCCGGTGTGCGCTTCTGGAACTTCACGGCCTGGGCGCCGGCGTCCGCAGCGACGTCGATGAGTCGCTTGGCGAGCTCGACGTCGCCGTTGTGGTTGAGGCCGATCTCGCCGATGACGTAGGCGGGGGCGTCGCCGCCGACGGGGATGCCGTCGATCCGCACGGGGGCCGGCGTGACACCGCCGTCGATGGCGGTCCGGTCGTTCGAGTCCTGGTGGATGCTCATGGTCATGCTCCGTTCGGTTGCGGCGGGGACAGCTGTTCTGGGTGGGTGGCCGCGCGAGCGGCGAGGATGAGGTCGGCGAGTTCACGGACGGCGCCGTCGCCGCCGCGGCGCTTGAGGACGAGCCTGGAGACGGCCCTCGCGGCCGGGTGCGCGTCGGCCACGACGACGGGCCAGCCGACGATCTCGAGGGCCGGGATGTCGTTGACGTCGTTGCCGAGGTAGGCGATGCGCTCGAGCAGGACACCGTTCGCCGCGGCCCAGTCGCGGAGCGCGCTCGCCTTGTCGGCGGACCCGTACACGACGTCGACGCCGAGTTTGGCCGCGCGCGCGGCGACGATCGGGACCCGTTCGGTCGACAGGATGAGGAACGGCAGCCCGGCCTCGCGCAGCAGGCGGACACCGAGGCCGTCACCGCGATGGACGCTCACCCGTTCGACACCGTCGGCGTCGATGCTGGCGCGGTCGTCGGTGTGCACCCCGTCGAAGTCGGTGACGACGGCGTCGACGTCGAGGTGGTGCTCCGAGTGCTCCGAGCCCGACGGGATCCCCAGCTGGCGTTCGGCGAGTCCGGCGATCGCCTCGGCGACGAGGAGGTCCTCCGGTTCGTCGATGTCGAGCGCGGCGAAGGACCGGGTGACAGCCGGTGCGATCCGGCCGAAGAAGCGGTGACGGGCGTCGAGGAAGCCGTTCGTGTCGAAGACGTAGAACGACCCGGTCTCGCGATACTGCGGGGCACGGTCCTGCCGCCGGGGGCGCTCGCGATGGTCGTGACCGATCCCTCGGGCGCCCTTCGCCTTCTCCGTCCAGAGGAAACCGTGGTCGAGCACCGCCGCGAAGACGGAGTCCGCTCGCCCGGCGGCGACCGATGCGACGGCGTCGTCGAGCGCTTCGACGTCGAGGAACGGCGACGTCGCCTGCGCGAACACCGTCACCGGGCTCAGCTCGCCACGTCGGGCGAGGACGCCGAGCGCGTGGAGCAGCGCGGCTTCGGAGGAGGTGCTGTCCTCGGCGAGTTCGGCAGGACGGTCGATCACCTCGGCACCGGCTGCGGCGGCGGCGGCTGCGAGGTCCGGGTGGTCGGTCGTGACCACCACCCGCGAGACACCAGCCGAACGCAGGAGTCCTTCGACCGAGCGGGCGATCAGGGTGGTGCCGCGGACCGTCCGCAGGTTCTTGCGGTGGATCCCCTTCGAACCGCCCCGGACCGGGACGATCGCCGTCGCCCCGTCGCCCGTGTGGAGCTGAGCGTTCGCTGCGTGTGTCATCGATCCACGGTAGGAATCCGCGGTGGCCGGGAGGGGGACACCGGGCGAACGGCGTCCGACGCCGGGGTGGCCATCCGGTTGCCGATGCACCCGTCCGGCGCATCCGGCCACGTAGACTGTCCGGACCGCCGGGTTCCACCCGGCGCACCGCGTTCGACGGTCATCCGGCCGGACCGCCCGCTTCGCCAGGGAGACCAGTGACCCTCACACCGAGCACCCCCATCGCGCCCGCCGAGCTGCAACGGGCGCGCAGCATCCTCTCCGAGATCGTCGGCGCGTACGACGCCAAGGTCGTCGGGCAGCAGGGGCTGCGGACCACGCTCCTCGCCGCCCTCGTCTCCGGCGGGCACGTGCTGCTCGAGAGCGTCCCCGGCCTCGCCAAGACGACGGCGGCGGAGTCCATCGCCGAAGCGGTGAACGCGTCCTTCAAGCGCATCCAGTGCACGCCGGACCTCCTGCCGAGCGACATCATCGGCACGCAGATCTACGACGCCAGGACCGGCGCGTTCCAGACCCAGCTCGGTCCGGTGCACGCCAACTTCGTCCTGCTCGACGAGGTCAACCGTTCGAGCGCGAAGACCCAGAGCGCGATGCTCGAGGCGATGCAGGAGCGACAGACCTCTATCGGCGGGACGCACTACCCCTTGCCGAAGCCGTTCTTCGTGCTGGCCACGCAGAACCCGATCGAGCAGGAGGGGACGTATCAGCTGCCCGAGGCCCAGCTTGACCGCTTCCTCCTGAAGGAGGTCCTCGACTACCCGACGATCGGCGAGGAGGCCGAGATCGTCCGCCGCGTGAACTCCGGTCTGTACGAGACGGACCAGCACCGCGAGGGCGTGAGCCTCGAGGACGTGCTGTTCCTGCAGTCGCTCGCGAAGCGGGTGTACCTCGACGCGTCGATCCTCAACTACATCGTGCAGACGGTCTACGTGACCCGCCACGCGCGTGACTACCTCCCGCCCAAGCTGGCGAGCTACATCGACTACGGGGCCAGCCCGCGTGCCAGCATCGCGTTCAGCACCGTCGCCCGCGCGCTCGCCATCCTCGCCGGCCGCGACCACGTCATCCCGGAGGACGTCAAGAGCTACCGGCACCAGGTGCTCCGACACCGCATCATCCTCAACTTCGAGGCCGCGGCCGACGACGTCTCGGTGGAGACCATCATCGACGCCGTCTTCGGTGCGGTCCAGGCGCCGTAGGACCATGTCCGCTCCGTTGCTCCACCGGGTGAAGTCGAAACTCTTCATCCACGCCCACCGTCGCGTGCGGGGGATGCTCGACGGCGAGTACCGATCGGTGTTCCAGGGCAGGAGCCTCGACTTCGACGACCTCCGCGAGTACACGCCAGGCGACGAGATCAAGGACATCGACTGGAAGGCGACCGCCAGGCACGGCACGCCGCTCGTCAAGCGCTACATCGCGAGCCGGAAGCACCACGTGCTGTTCGCCGTCGACACCGGGCGCGACCTCGCGGCGCTCGCCGAAGGCGGCAGCACCAAACGCGAGGTCGCGATCCTCGCCGTGGGCATCCTCGGGTACCTCGCGATCCGGCACGGCGACCTCGTCGGTCTGGTCGCCGGCGACGCGGCGGCACCGGAGCTCGTGCGACCGGCGGGCACCGAGTCCGCGCTCGAGCGCCTCCTGCAGCACATCGACCGGCGTGCGTCCCTCGAAGCACCGCAGAGCGACCTCGACGAACTCCTCGGGTTCGCGGCGCGCTCCGTCACGCAGCGCTGCCTGCTGGTGATCGTCTCCGACGACGAGGAGATCACGCCGCGGCGCTCGGCGATCCTCCGCCGCCTGCACGCACAGCACGAGGTGTTGTGGATCTCCGTCGGCGACGCCGACCTCATGCGCGCCGACTACACCAGCCGGTCCATGGTCGACGTCGCCGACGAGCGGTCCCTGCCGGCCTTCGTCCGGTCGGACGACGCGCTCCGCCGGGAGTTCGCCGACGCCGTCCGGAACGCCACGGCCCGCCATCTCGACCAGCTCGAAGCGCTCGGCATCAGCGGTCAGCGCGTGACCGGGGCCGACGACGTCATCCCCGTGCTCTTCCATCTCCTCGAGGCCCACCGTCATGCCCGGCGATAACGGCTACTACGCGCCGGTCCAGTACACGCTCCTCTGGCCGGTCATCGGACTCGTGCTCATCGCCCTCGTGATCGGGTGGTACGTCTGGATGCTCGCGCACGTTCGCCGACGCGCCCGCGGCAGCGCGCCCCGACCGACGCCTCCGCCGTCGCCGACCCTGCTGCGGGACCGCTACCTGGGGCTCATCGGCGAGATCGAGCAGGAGCACGCCGAGGGTGGGTTGAGCACCCGACGAGCGCATCAGCGGCTCGGCGCGATCCTCCGGATGTACGCCCACGAGTCGAGTGGCGTCCGTGCCCAGGTCATGACCCTCGCCGACCTCGACCGCGCGGGGCTCGCGCCGCTCAGTCGTGCCGTGTCCGCCTACTACCCGGTCGAGTTCCGTGAGGCGGAGACGGGGAGCGTCCCGGATGCCGCCGCGCTCGCGCGACAGGTGGTGACCACATGGAGCTGATCTACTGGTGGATGCCGCTCGTCTGGCTCCTCGCCGTCGCCGCCGTGGTCGCCGTCGCCGTGCTCGCGACGCGCGCCGGCCGTCGTCGGAAGGCGAACCAGGAGCCGCTGTGGGTCGCCCACTCCGGGCGCCTCACCGCGCTTCCGGGCTACCGCCGGGCGCTGACGCGGTACCGACGGCTGGTCGTCGCGACCATCGCCGCGGTGGCGGTGCTGCTGCTGGCCGGTACGGCGCTCGGGTCACGCGTGGTGAGCACCACAGTCTTCCAGCCCGAGCTCCGGAACCGCGACATCGTGCTGTGCCTCGACGTGTCCGGTTCGATGACCGAGTACGACGCCGCCCTGGTGGGGGTGTTCGAATCCCTCGTACAACGTTTCGACGGCGAACGGATCGCGCTCGTGCTGTTCAACGCGTCCGCGACGACCTACTTCCCGCTCACCAGCGACTACGACTACGTGACCGCCCAACTCGACCACCTCGTCGAAGACCTCACCTCGCCCGAGAGCGACTACGAGTACTGGAACGGCACGGACCTCGGCAACGGCTCCTCGCTCATCGGCGACGGTCTCGGCTCGTGCGTCATGCGGTTCGACCAGGTCGGCGAGGAGCGGTCGCGGTCGATCGTCCTCGCGACCGACAACTACGTCGCCGGCGAACCGATCCTCACGCTGCAGGAGGCGGGCGAGTACGCGAAGGCCCAGGACGTCACCGTCTACGGGATCAACCCCGGCGACGTCAGCAGCAAGGACTACCTCGACGACCTGGCCGCGGAGATGGACGAGGTGGTGACCTCGACCGGCGGCGACTACTACGCGCTTGCCGACCCCGCCGCGGTCGGCGGCATCGTCCAGCAGATCACGGCGGAGCAGACGAAGACCCTGAAGGGTGCGAAGCAGCTCGTCCAGGTCGACGAGCCGCTGGTCTTCGTCCTCGCGGCGTTCGGCGGCCTCGCGCTGCTCATGCTGCTCGCCTGGAGGTTGCGCCGATGACGATCAACCCCGTCCTCCCGATCTGGGCCCTCGTCGTGTTCGGTGTGGTCCTCGCAGCGTTCGCCGGCTGGCAGTTCCTCGCCGGCATCCGGCGGCCCGGTGCCTGGCATTGGATCGCCCGACTGGCGATGGTCCTCGTCCTGGTCGTGATCGCGCTCCGTCCGACCATCCCTGGGAACCACCGTCCCCCGTCGGCGATGGGCGACCTCGACGTGTACTTCGTGGTGGACACCACGAGTTCCATGGCGGCCGAGGACTGGTCGGATGAGACCCTGCCCGGCACGGACGAGAACGGCGCACCGCAACCACCGACCCGGCTCGACGGCGCGAAGGCCGACATCACGGGCATCGCCGACCGTTTGGCGGGCGCCCGCTACGCGCTCGTGACCTTCGACGCCGTCACCGTCCAGCGCATGCCGCTGACGACCGATGCGACGGCGCTGCGCTCGGCGACGGAGGCCATGACGCAGGAGGTCACCACCTACTCCCGGGGGAGCAGCATTGACGAACCGGTCGAGTATCTGACCACCCTGTTGACCAAGGCCGAGGAGCAGGAGCCCGGCCGGAACCGGATCGTCTTCTACCTGGGCGACGGCGAGCAGACGAGCGGCACCGAACCCGAGTCGTTCGAATCGATCGCGCCGCTCATCGGCGGAGGAGGCGTCCTCGGCTACGGGACCGAGGCCGGCGGCACGATGCGCGAGTTCTCGGGGTACCAGGACGGCAGCGTGCGCTACATCCAGGACTACTCGACGGGGGAGCCCGCGGTGTCGCGTCTCGACCCCGGGGCGCTCGAGACGATCGCGTCACAGCTCGGAGTGAAAGCGGAGGTCAGGACGCCGGGCGCGTCGCTCGACGACGTCCTCGACGGACTCGCCGTCGGCGGCGTGACGGTGCAGGACGAGGTGGACATCCGGCGCACCGATGAGTTGTACTGGGTGTTCGCCCTCGCGTTCGGTGCCTTGCTCCTCACGGAGATCCCGGCGATCGTGGCGGCGCTCGGTGAACTGCGACGGACGAAGGGGAGTCGGGCATGACGCTCTTCGACGATCGCCTGCGGTCCGACCAGGCCGAGACCGAGCCGCGCAATCCGGAGCCACGGCCGCTGATCGAGGAACCGCGGCGTCGACCGTTGGCTCCGAGCGAGGTGGTCCGCTTGCGACGTCGACTCTTCTGGTGGTCGCTGCCGCTCGTCCTCGTGGCGCTCACCGTCGGCGTCAAGCTCGTCAGCCTGCCGGTCGTGGCCCAGGCGGCGATCTCCGGGTACCGCGCCGAGGACTACTCCGGGGCGCAATTGAGTGCTTCGCACCTCCAGACGGCGAACGTCGTCGAGCCGTGGATCGCCTGGTTCGACCGCGGCACCGCCGCCGCCGTCGGGCAGGACTGGGTGCAGGGGACCGACGACCTCGCCAAAGCACTCGAACTCGCGCCCACCGAGGAGACCTCGTGCATCGTCCGGGTCAACCTTGCGCGTGCGTACGAGACGCAGGCCGACGAGTACGTGAAGGGTCGGTTCTTCCAGGGCGCCATCAACCTGTACGACACCGCGAAGCGCATCGTCGACGAGGGTGAGGGCTGCTTCGAGGGCGGGTCGGAGGAGCAGGACCAGCAAGACCAGGAGGATCAGCAGGACGCCGGTGGCCAGGGCGACCAGGGTGATCAGGGTGGGCAGGACGAGCAGGGCGACCAAGGTGGCCAGGGCGATCAGGGCGACCAGGGCGATCAAGGTGATCAGGGTGGCCAAGGCGATCAAGGCGATCAAGGCGATCAAGGCGACCAGGGTGGTCAGGGCGACCAGGGCGACCAAGGCGACCAAGGGGACCAGAGTGATCAAGGTGACCAGGGGGACCAGGGCGATCAAGGCGGAGCCGGGCAGGAGCCCGACGCCATCGACCCCAAGGGCACGCCCGGCGAAAACCTCAAGGACACCGGCGACCGCATCGACCGGAAGCGCGAGGATGCCGCGGACCAGCGTGACCGCTCCGGCGGGCAGGACCAGCAGGACCCCTCGGACACCGGCCAGGGCGACGCCGACTCGGGCGGATCGAGCGGCACTGGCGACAGCGAGGTCGACGGCAAGGTCGACCGTCTGAAGGACGCCGGCCAGGACGCGCAGCAGGACAAGTCCACGGAGGACGCGCGGAACCGCGGGCGGAACAACGACAACGGCAACTTCGCCGAGCGTCCCTGGTAGGGGTCAGGAGCGTCCGTGCCCCGACGGACTAGCATGGACAGGTGGTTACGCGCCTTTCGAACTTCTTCCTCCGTACGCTCCGTGAAGACCCCTCCGATGCGGAGGTGACGAGTCACCGCCTGCTGGTGCGGGCGGGGTACATCCGCCGCCAGGCACCGGGTGTCTTCGCCTGGTTGCCGCTCGGGCTGCGGGTCAAGAACAAGATCGAGGCCATCGTCCGTGAGGAGATGGCGAACGCCGGCGCGTTCGAGGTGCACTTCCCCGCGCTGCTGCCCCGCGAGCCCTACGAGGTCACCGGGCGGTGGGAGGAGTACGGCGACGCGCTGTTCCGGCTCCAGGACCGCAAGGGGGCCGACTACCTGCTGGCGCCGACGCACGAGGAGGTCTTCACCCTCCTGGTGAAGGACCTCTACTCCTCCTACAAGGACCTGCCGCTGTCGATCTTCCAGATCCAGGACAAGTACCGCGACGAGGCTCGGCCCCGGGCCGGCCTGCTCCGAGGCCGCGAGTTCACGATGAAGGACGCCTACTCCTTCGACGTATCGGACGCCGGGCTCGATGCGAGCTACCAGGCGCAGCGGGACGCCTACGAGCGCATCTTCACCCGCCTCGGTCTCGAGTACGTGATCGTCCAGGCTGACGCCGGAGCCATGGGTGGTTCGCGGAGCGAGGAGTTCCTGCACCCCACCGTGGTCGGTGAAGACACCTTCGTCCGTTCCGCCGGCGGGTACGCCGCGAACGTCGAGGCGTACACCACCGAGGTCCCCGAGGCCCGTCCCGTCGACGGACTCGCCCCGGCGACCGTGTTCGACTCGCCGGACACCCCGACCATCGCGACCCTCGTCGACCTCGCGAACGACCGCCACCCGCGCGACGACGGTCGCCCGTGGACGGCTGCCGACACGCTGAAGAACGTCGTCCTGGCGCTCACCCACCTCGACGGCACGCGCGAGCTCGTCGTCATCGGGTTGCCCGGCGACCGCGACGTCGACCTCAAGCGGGTCGAGGTCGCCTTCAGCCCGGCCGAGGTCGAGGCCGCCACCGACGCCGACTTCGCGAAGCACTCCGGCCTGGTCAAGGGCTACATCGGTCCGTGGTCCCCGCAGGGCCCCGTTCTCGGCGAGGAGTCGGCCACGGACATCCGGTATCTCCTCGACCCGCGCGTCGTCGACGGCACCCAGTGGATCACGGGGGCGAACGTCGACCAGCAGCACGTCCTCGGCCTCGTCGCCGGGCGCGACTTCACCGCCGACGGCTTCGTCGAGGCCGCGGAGGTCCGCGCCGGCGACCCCGCGCCCGACGGCTCGGGTCCGGTCGAACTCGCGCGCGGCATGGAGATCGGTCACGTCTTCCAACTCGGGCGCAAGTACGCGGAGGCCCTCGGTCTCAAGGTGCTCGACGAGAACGGCAAGCTCGTGACGGTGACGATGGGCTCCTACGGCATCGGCATCACCCGCATCCTCGCGATCATCGCCGAGGGCAACAACGACGAGCGTGGACTCATCTGGCCGAAGGCCGTGGCACCGTTCGACGTCCATGTGGTCGCCGCCGGTCGCGATGCGGCCATCTTCGAGGTGGCCGAGTCCCTCGTCGCGTCGCTCGAGGCAACCGGCAAGGACGTCCTGTACGACGACCGCACCGGCAAGGTGTCTCCTGGCGTCAAGTTCGGCGACGCCGAGCTCATCGGTGTCCCGGTGGTGGTCGTCGTCGGCCGTGAGGCCACTGAAGGCTTCGTCGAGCTCTGGGACCGTGCCGCGGGGACGAAGGAACGCGTCGCGATCAGCGAGCTGTCGCTCTAGCCGGGATCAGCACGTCGACGGCCGTCATCCTCGTCGGGTGACGGCCGTCACCGTCTGGTGCTGAGGCGGTATCCCGCTCCACGGACGGTGGCGATGGCGTCCTTGCCGATCTTGTTCCGCAGGTACCGCACGTAGACGTCGACGACGTTGGAGCCGGGGTCGAAGTCATAGCCCCACACGCGGCTGAGGAGTTCCTCGCGGCTGAGCACCTGGTCGGGGTGACGGAAGAACTCTTCGGCGAGGGCGAACTCCCGCGTGGAGAGTTCCACGGGGACGCCGTCGACGAGCACCCGGCGCTCGCGGAGTTCCAGTTCGAGTCGGCCGACGGACAGACGCTCTTCGACCGCGGCGGGCGCGGTCGCCCCTCGCTCGGCCAGTCGGCGGCGGATGCGGGCGAGCAGTTCCTCGAACCGGAACGGCTTCGACATGTAGTCGTTCGCCCCGCCGTCGAGACCGGCGACGAGGTCTCGGGCGGAATCGCGGGCGGTGAGGATGATGACGGGCAGTTCGTTGCCGTCGTCGCGCAGCCGTTTGAGCACCTCGAACCCGTCCACGCCCGGCAACCCGATGTCGAGGACGAGCAGGTCGAAGTCCCCGCTCTCGGCGAGCTCGACGACCTGCGAACCGTCGACGGTCACGTCGGCCGTATGTCCCGCGGCGCGGAGGCCCTTGCTGACGAATGCGGAGATGCGCGTCTCATCCTCGGCGACCAGGATCCGACTCATGCGCCGCCCTCCGTCGAGCGACGCCGTGCGGAGGTGTCGACGAGGTCGGGGAAGTCGTCCACCGCATCCTCGTGCACCGATGACGACTCCGTCGGTGACGCCGCAGGCTCCAGGGCGGCCTGCGCGTCCATGGCCGCCTGTGCCTCGCGGAGGGCGATCGCCTGCGCCATCGCGTCCCGGGGGATCGCCGCGGTCTCGTCGGGATCGAGCTCGACGGCCGTCTCGGCGTCCTCGTCCTCCTCGGCGACCGCGAGCGGCAGCCGGATGCTGAAGACGGAGCCGGGCCCGTCGCCGTCCTCGACCTCGGCCCACCCGCCGTGCGCGGCGGCGATGGCCTGCACGATAGAAAGCCCGAGGCCCGAGCCGGCGACCCCGCGCCCACCGCTGACGCGCGTGAACCGGTCGAAGATGCGCTCGCGGAGCGCCTCCGGCACGCCTGGACCCTCGTCGGAGACCGAGAGGACGAGCGCCGGGTCGTCCGTCTCGTCGAACCGGCTCGAGATGACGATCGTCGAGCCGGACGGCGAGTACTTCGCCGCATTGTCGGCGAGTTGCAGCCAGGCTTGCGCGAGTCGGCCGGAGTCGACGTCGGCGGTGAGCTCGGCCTGGTCGCCGAGGACCCAGGTGTGGTCGGTCGAGATCGCCGTCGCCTTGTCGTGGACGGAGGCCGTGAACGACGCGACGTCGACCGGTTCGCGATCGAGCGTGGACGCCAGGCCGGCGGTCGAGAGCTCCGTGATGTCGGCGACCAGGGAGCTCATGCGGTCGAGCTCGTCGAGCGCGAGGTCGCGGGTCGCGGCCACGTCCGCCGGGTCGGACGGGTCGAGGAGTTCGAGGTGCCCGCGAACGATGGTCAGCGGCGTCTTCAACTCGTGACCGACATCGTCGAGCAGCTGGCGTTGGCTCGTGAAGGCCTCGTCGAGGCGGTCCAACATCCCGTTCACCGTCCTGGTGAGTTCGGAGACGTCGTCCCGACCGACGACCGGGATCCGTTCGTCGAGGTCGGACTCCGTGATGCGCGCCGCGGCGTCCCTGAGCAGCCTGATCGGATGGAGGAGTCCGCCGGCGAGCTGCCACCCGACGAGCCCCAACAGGAGGAGGCAGACGACGGCGACGACGATCTCGACCGTGAGCACCCCGCGCGATTCGGCGAGGGCGGCGTGGACGTCGGTGGCGATGACGACGTGGGCCAGGTTCGGGTCGCCGACGACCTGCACCGGGATGATCGCGTACCGCACGGTGCGCTCACCGTCGGCCTCACCGGTCACCACGCCGCGCGACGCACGCGCGGTGATGGCGTCGAGGAGTGCCGGGTCGTCGTCGAGGCGGAAAGCGGAGGGCGCACTCGGCGGGACCGTCGAACCGTCCGCACGGATGCCGACGGCGGTCTCGTCCTCGGCGAAGATCCAGCGGCGCATGACCGCGTCGACGGCTGCGTCACTGGTCGCGGGGGCGTCGGCCGAGTTCCCGGACCCGACGACCATGAAGGCGATGAGTTCGGCGCTGTGCTCCAGCCGGGCGTCGATCGTCGCCAGGGTCTGCTGGCGTCCGAGCGTGTAGGTCGACACGCCGACGAGTGTCATCGCGAGCGTCGTCGCGAGCAGGATCGCGATGAGGATCCGCACGCGCGTGCTCCGCATGACGTTCCGCAGCTCGCCAAAGACCATGGGGCAATCATGTCACCCGCTCGAAGCGGCGGTCGAGCCGGGGGAGCGGGCCTCCTGGACGCGCGGCCGCTTCCCAGCTGGGTGGATGACGTACCCGTCGGCATCCGGTACCGTAGACAGACGGGTTCGGCAGCACGGCAGCAGCATGCCCGTCGTGCCGCTGCACGTCCTGCCGCGGCACCATCAGTTGAATAGAGGAGGCCATCGATGGACATCGATCTCGGTTTGTTGAAGTCGATCGAACGCGAGAAGGAGATCCCCTTCGAGGAGCTCGTCGTGATCATCGAGCAGGCCATCCTGAGTGCGTACCTGAAGAGCACGGAGGGTGCTGAGCCTGCGTCTCGCACCGAGGTGCCGGCGGCTCGGGTCCACCTCGACCGCAAGACCGGCCACGTCGGCGTCTTCGTCCCCGAGTTCGACGACGAGGGCGTCCTCATCGGCGAGGCCGAGAGCACTCCGGACGACTTCGGTCGCATCGCCGCCTTCGCCGCCAAGCAGGTCATCTTCCAGCGCCTCCGCGACATCCAGGACGACGCGGTGCTCGGTGAGTTCAAGGGACGCGAGGGCGACATCATCGCCGGCGTCATCCAGCAGGGCCCCAACCCGCGCATGATCCACGTCGATCTCGGCACGATCGAGGCGATGCTGCCGCCCGAGGAGCAGGTCGCGGGCGAGGAATACCCGCACGGAGCGCGCATCCGGGTCTACGTCACGAGTGTGTCCAAGGGCCTGAAGGGTCCGCAGATCACCGTGTCACGCACGCACCCGGGGCTCGTCCGCAAGCTGTTCGCGCTCGAGGTCCCGGAGATCGCCTCCGGGATCGTCGAGATCGTGTCGCTCGCCCGCGAGGCGGGTCACCGCACGAAGATCGCCGTGAAGGCGAACGACCCGAGCATCAACGCCAAGGGTGCCTGCATCGGTGAGCTCGGCCGTCGTGTCCGTGCCGTCACCGACGAGCTCGGGGCCGAGAAGATCGACATCGTGGACTACTCGCCTGACCTGCCGACCTTCGTCGCGAACGCGCTCTCGCCGGCCAAGGTCACGAGCTCGTACGTGATCGACCAGTCGCTCAAGGCCGTCCGCGCGCTCGTCCCGGACTACCAGCTGTCGCTCGCGATCGGCAAGGAGGGGCAGAACGCCCGTCTGGCCGCGAAGCTCACCGGCGCGAAGATCGACATCCAGCCGGACTCGATCCTCGAATCGGACTGATCCGGATGGAACCGGTGCGGACCTGCGTCGGCTGTCGACGTCGCGAGCCGCGCTCGGCCCTGCTCCGCGTGGTGGCGGTCGAGGGCGAGCTCGTCCCCGACGTGGCTCAGCGCCTGCCGGGCCGTGGCTCCTGGGTACACCCGACCACCGCGTGCGTCGAGCAGGCGGTGCACCGGCGTGCGTTCACCCGGGCGTTGCGGCTGACCGTGGGCCCCGGGGCAGACGCGGTCCTGGCCGCGGTCGCGACGATGCCCACGGACGTCCCGGCCGCAGACTGAGCCGATCCGCGCGGATCGGCCGGGCGGTGAGCCTGCACCCAGGCTCGGGGTGTACGATGGGCATTGCACGTGAGAGCGCTTCGGCGCACACCGTGCTTCCCACCGCAGGTACGAGGCCCGGATCCCGGGCCGACATCCTGCTGCCGTGCCACCCGGCCCGGCATTCCGAGAGAACAGGCTGAACGGCTAATGGACAACTCATGAGCGGCTCGAAATGAGCACCGTCCACCACTAACGCTTGCCCCTGCCTGGGTGCAAGCTCAGACAGGAGAATTGTGGCTGCAAAACCACGTGTACACGAGATCGCATCCGAACTCGGAGTAGACAGCAAGATCGCCATGGCGAAGCTCAAGGAATTGGGCGAGTTCGTCAAGGGACCGTCTTCCAGTATCGAACCCCCGGTGGCCCGCAAGCTGCGTGCCGCCCTCGAGGCAGAGGGCGCCAAGGCCGCTGCGGCCCCCGCCGCCCCGGCCAAGCGTCCGGCCACCCCCGGCGCCCCGACCCCGGGTCCCGCCGCGCCGAAGGCTCCGGCCCCCGCTGCGCCCGCTCCCAAGGCTGCGGCTCCGGCTGCTCCCGCACCGAAGCAGGCTGCACCCGGCCCGAAGGCCCCGGCCGCTCCCGCCCCCGTGGCGGCGACACCCGAGGCCGCCGCTCCGGCTGCTCCCGCGACTCCGGCTGCCGCGCCGGCCGCCGGTGACGCCCCGTCCGGCGACGCCGCGAAGCCCGGCGGTCCCCGTCCGGGCGCACCGCGCCCCGGCAACAACCCCTTCGCGTCCTCGCAGGGCATGGGTCAGCGCCCGACCGGCACGCCGCGTCCGGGCAACAACCCGTTCGCCGCGGCACAGGGCATGGGTCAGCGCCCGAACCCCAGCAACATCCCCCGTCCGCAGGCTCCTCGCCCCGGCTCGCCCCGTCCGGGCGTCGGCCAGGGCCAGCGTCCCGGCGGTCCCGGTCGCCCGGGTGGCGCAGGTCGTCCCGGCGGCGCCGGCGGCTTCCGTCCCGGCGGTGCCGGTGCGGGTGGCGGTTTCCGTCCCGGTGGCGCTCCTGGTGGAGCCCCCGCAGGCGGGTTCGCGGGTCGTCCTGGTGGTGGCGGCGGTCGTGGTCGCGGACCGGGCGGTGGTACCGCAGGTGCCTTCGGTCGCGGTGGCGGCAAGAGCAAGGCACGCAAGTCGAAGCGGACGAAGAGGGCCGAATTCGAGCTGCGGGAAGCCCCGTCGCTCGGCGGCGTGAGCGTTCCCCGCGGCGACGGCAGCACCATCGTCCGTCTGCGTCGCGGCGCGTCCATCTCGGACTTCGCCGACAAGATCGACGCCAGCCCCGGCAACCTCGTCACCGTGCTCTTCCACCTCGGTGAGATGGCGACGGCGACGGAGTCGCTCGACGAGGCCACGTTCGACGTGCTCGGTTCCGAGCTCGGCTACAAGATCCAGATGGTCTCGCCCGAGGACGAGGACCGGGAGCTGCTCGAAGGCTTCGACATCGACCTCGAGCAGGAGCTGGAGGACGAGTCCGACGAGGACCTCGCCATCCGTCCTCCCGTGGTCACCGTCATGGGCCACGTCGACCACGGTAAGACGCGCCTGCTCGACGCCATCCGGAACGCGAACGTGGTGGCCGGCGAAGCCGGTGGCATCACGCAGCACATCGGTGCGTACCAGGTCGTCGCCGAGCACGAAGGTCTCGAACGTCCGATCACCTTCATCGACACCCCGGGTCACGAGGCGTTCACCGCCATGCGTGCTCGTGGTGCGCAGGTCACCGACATCGCGATCCTCGTGGTCGCGGCCGACGACGGCATCATGCCGCAGACGGTCGAGGCCTTGAACCACGCCCAGGCGGCCAACGTGCCGATCGTGGTCGCGGTCAACAAGGTGGACAAGCCCGACGCCAACCCGGCCAAGGTGCGCCAGCAGTTGACCGAGTACGGCCTCGTCGCCGAGGAGTACGGCGGAGACGTCATGTTCGTCGACGTCTCGGCCCGTGCCGGCACCGGCATCAAGGACCTCCTCGACGCCGTCCTGCTCACCGCCGACGCCGGTCTCGACCTGCGAGCGAACCCGAACAAGGACGCCCGCGGTGTGGCCATCGAGGCCAAGCTCGACAAGGGCCGCGGCTCCGTCGCGACCGTGCTCATCCAGTCGGGTACGCTCCGGGTCGGCGACGCGATCGTCGCCGGTACGGCGTACGGCCGTGTGCGTGCCATGGTCGACGAGAACGGCGACACCGTCGCCGAGGCGGGTCCCTCGCGTCCCGTCCAGGTGCAGGGCCTCTCGAGCGTTCCTCGGGCCGGCGACACCTTCCTCGTCACCGAGGAGGACCGCACCGCTCGTCAGATCGCCGAGAAGCGTGAGGCTGCGGAGCGCAACGCCGCTCTGGCCAAGGCTCGCAAGCGCATCTCGCTCGAGGACTTCACCCGTGCACTCGAAGAGGGCAAGGTCGAGTCGCTCAACCTCATCATCAAGGGTGACGTCTCCGGTGCCGTCGAGGCACTCGAGGAGTCGCTGCTCAAGATCGACGTCGACGACAGCGTCCAGCTGCGGATCATCCACCGCGGTGTCGGTGCGGTCACCGAGTCCGACGTCAACCTGGCGACGATCGACAACGCGATCATCATCGGATTCAACGTGCGCCCCGACCCGAAGGCCCGCGAACGTGCGGCGCGCGAGGGTGTGGACGTCCGCTTCTACTCGGTCATCTACAACGCCCTCGAGGACGTCGAGCAGAGCCTCACCGGCATGCTCAAGCCCGAGTACGAAGAGGTCCAGTCCGGTGTCGCCGAGATCCGCGAGGTGTTCCGTTCCTCGAAGTTCGGCAACATCGCGGGTGTCATCGTCCGCTCCGGAACGATCACGAGGAACGCCAAGGCGCGGGTCATCCGCGACGGCGTCGTGGTCGGCGACAGCCTGGCGATCGAGTCGTTGCGTCGCTTCAAGGACGACGTCACCGAGGTCCGTACGGACTTCGAGGCCGGTATCGGTCTCGGGAAGTTCAACGACATCCAGATCGGTGACGAGATCGAGACGATCGAAATGAAGGAGAAGCCGCGCGGCTAGTCCGCTCGGCCGGTCCCCGTCGTCCTCCTCAGGGAGGGCGGCGGGGATTCCTGCTTATATTGTGTGCATCACCCGCCGGGCGGTCGTCCGCCCCGCGGTCATCAGAGGAGGACGAGATGGCAGAGAACCCCAGGGCCCGCAAGTTGGCGGACCGGATCAAGGAAGTCATCGCCAAGCGGCTGGACAAGGGCATCCGCGACCCGCGGCTCGGCTTCGTGACGATCACCGACGTCCAGGTGACCGGCGACCTCCAGCACGCGAACGTGTTCTACACGGTGTACGGCTCGGATGAGGAGCGCGCCGACACCTCGGCGGCGCTCGAGTCCGCGAAGGGGCTGTTGCGTGCCGAGATCGGCCGCAACATCAACACCCGGCTCACCCCGAGTCTCGACTTCTTCCTGGACGCGATCCCCGAGAACGCACAGCACATCGAGGATCTGCTCCGCGAAGCGAAGAACCGCGACACCGAGGTGGCCGATCTGGCCGCCGGTGCGGCGTACGCCGGCGACGAGGACCCCTACGTCAAGCCGCGCGACGTCGACGCCGAGGACTAGGACCCGCCCTTCGACAGGCTCAGGGACCGCCCTACGGGGTCCGGTCGCTGGGCCTGTCGGCGTTCACTCGTGGGGGAGTGCGTAGCCGCCGTCGATGCGGACCGCGAGGCGGTCGGCGACGAGGCCTGCCAGTGCGCGGTCGAACTGTGCGTCATCGGGCCAACGACCGCGGAGTTCCTCCTCCGTCAGTGATCGGTGGGTCGAGCGCAGTTCCGCCATGATGATGCCTCGGACCTGTCGGTCGCTGCCCGCGAACTGCTTCTGCTTCGTCTTGACCGGCCCGTCGTACGCCGGATACCCGGCCGCACGCCAGGCGCACACCTCGCGGAGCGGGCAGTCCTCGCACCGGGGAGACCTCGCCGTGCACACGATCGCACCGATCTCCATCATGCCCGCGTTGAACACCGCCGCCTCGGCCCGGTCCTCGGGCAGCAGGCCCTCCATCGCCGGGAGGTCGACCTTCGCGTTCGGTGGTCCGGGCTCCGCCTGACCGCCGACGGCGCGGGCGATCACGCGGCGGGTGTTCGTGTCGACCACCGGATGCCGGTCGCCGTAGGCGAAGACCGCGACGGCGCGCGCCGTGTAGTCGCCGATGCCGGTGAGCGCGAGGAGCTGGTCGACGTCCGACGGGACGACGCCGCGGTGTCGATCGGTGATCTGGGTGGCGGCGGCGTGCAACCAGAGCGCGCGACGCGGATAGCCGAGTCGGCCCCAGGCGCGGACGGCTTCGGCGGGCGGTTCCGCCGCGAGATCGGCGGGAGCCGGCCACCGCCCGAGCCACTCCTCGAGGCGCGGGATCACGCGGCTGACCTGGGTCTGCTGCAGCATGAACTCCGACACGAGGGTGCCCCACGCCGGGAACCCAGGACGTCGCCACGGCAGGTCGCGCGCGTTGGCGCGGAACCAGTCCGTGACGAGGGGGGCGAGGTCGCAAGGGTCGGGCGGCACCGCACCAGCCTACGATCCGCCCCGGTAGGCTCGGCGCCATGAAGCTCGTCACGACGCCACGGATCGAGCTGCTGCGGCAGCTGCGAGACCAGTTCCAACGGGACTACCCGCGCGGGCGCACGATGATCGCGGTCGACGGGATCGGAGGGTCCGGTACGGCCGCGTTCGCCGATGGTCTCGCCGAGGTGTTCGAGGAGGGCGGGTGCGCCGTGTTCCGGGCATCGATCGACGACTTCCACCGACCGCGGGAGGAACGCTACGCGCGGGGCCGTGACTCCGCGGAAGGGTTCTGGAACGACTCCTTCGACTACTCGCTGTTCCGACGGGTGCTGGTCGAGCCGTTCCGCCTGGCGGGCAGCACCGGGTTCCAGCTGGCGGGGTTCGACGAGGAACGGGACGTCGGCGCACCGCTCCGGTGGACGACCGGGCCGCAGGACGCGGTCCTGATCGTGGACGGCGTGTTCCTCAACCGTCCCGAGCTCCGCGGACTCTGGCACGCATCCGTGTGGGTCGAGGTCCCGCTGGACGTGGCCTACGCGCGGCTGCACGACAATCTCGGTGTCGACGCCGACCCCGCGGCGCCGTCGAACGCGCGCTACGTCGGCGGGCAGGCGCTCTACCGGAAGGACGACGACCCCACTGCCCGGGCGACCGCGATCGTCGACAACACCGACGAACGTCATCCCCGTCGGATCTTCGCCGACTTCTGCTGAGGGGCGCACGGCCGCTCGGTCGGCGCTCGGCCGTAGGCGCCGACGGCCGCTGGTAGCGTTGCAGCGTGGTCGAGAACAACGCAGCAGCACCCGGATCCGCGGCTGCGCAGCCCGGTGTCCTCCTCATCGACAAACCGCAGGGGCACACCTCGCACGATGCGGTCGCGCGGGTGCGACGCCTCGCGGGCACGCGCAAGGTCGGCCACGCCGGCACGCTCGACCCGATGGCCACCGGCTTGCTCGTCCTCGGCATCCGGTCGTCGACGAGACTGTTGACCTTCATCGTCGGTCTCGACAAGGAGTACACGGCGACCATCCGGCTCGGTGAGGCCACGTCCACCGACGACGCCGAGGGTCAGGTCACCGAGCGCGCCGACCAGGCTGCGGTGTCAGGCGTGGACGACGAGGCGATCATCGCGGCGATCCGTCCGCTGACGGGCGACATCGAGCAGGTGCCGAGCACCGTGAGCGCCATCAAGGTGGGCGGGAAGCGCGCCTACGCCCTCGCCCGCGAGGGGATCGAGGTCGAGCTGAAGTCCCGCGCGGTCACCGTCAGCGCGTTCGACGTGACCGACATCCGCCGAACGGGCGCCGTCATCGACGTCGACGTCCGGGTGGTCTGCTCGTCCGGCACGTACATCCGCGCGCTCGCCCGCGACCTCGGTGCGTCGCTCGGCGTCGGCGGGCATCTGACCGCCCTGCGTCGGACGAGGATCGGACCGTTCGACGTCCATGCGGCCTCGACCATCGACAAGCTCGACGTCGAGCGCGCGCTCCTGCGCCCCGCCGACGTCGCCCGGCAGCTGTTCGGCGCCCTCGAGCTGACAGAGCAGGAGTCCGTCGACCTCGGCCACGGGAAGCGTCTCGACCGCGAGCTGCCGACAGGGCACTCCGGACCGATCGCGGCCATCGCGCCCGACGGCCGGTTGGTGGGGCTCGTCGAACGCCGCGGCGGCTCCCTGAAGTCGGTCGTGAACTTCCCGGCCGAGGAGTCGGCATGATCGAGTGGTTCACCCTCGTCCAGATCGGGGTCGCCGTCGTGGCGGGGCTTCTCTGCGTCGTGTTCGGGCTCATCGGTCGACCGCCGAGCGACCTCACGATGGGGGCGACAGCCCTCGTCGAGGTGCTCCTCGTCGCACAGCTCGTCGTCTCCATCGCCGCGCCGGCCTTCGGCAACACGGCCACCGGGAGCGTGCCCGAGTTCTTCACCTATCTCATCTCCGCCATGATCCTGCCGATCGCCGGCGGGTTCTGGGCACTCGTCGAGCGGGGCCGGTGGTCGACGGTCGTCCTCGGGGTCGTGTGTCTCGCCGTCGCCGTGATGCTGTACCGCATGGAGCAGATCTGGAGCGTGCAGCTCGCCTGAGCGGTCCGTGCCTCCGCGAGGCTCCGAAGGGCCCGGCCGCCGGTCCGGATCACATAGAATCGATGGGTCATGGCTCTCCCCACCACCGCTCCGTCCCGTCCACGCGTCCGTGGTGTCGGGGTCGTGCTCGTCGCCGTCTACGGGATCCTCGCGCTGGCCGCCACCGGGCGTTCCGTGGTGCAGATCACGACCAAGTTCGACGAGGCGCCGCTGGCCTACGTGCTCTCCGCCGTCGCGGCCGTGGTGTACATCCTCGCGACCGCGTCGCTCGTGGCACCGGGGGCTGCCTGGCGGCGGATCGCCTGGGGCACGATCTCGTTCGAACTCGCCGGGGTGTTGATCGTGGGCTTGCTGAGCCTGTTCGATCCGGAACTCTTCCCGCACGACACCGTGTGGTCCGTCTTCGGTCGCGGGTACGTCTTCATCCCGCTCGTCCTCCCGGTCCTCGGACTGTGGTGGCTGGCCGGACATCGGCGCACCACGAAATGATCACCTTCACCGAGCTCGATCAGGTCCCGGACGGCTTCGGGCCGTCGGCCGTCACCATCGGCAAGTTCGACGGCGTGCACAGCGGACACCGCGCCGTCATCGCCGCCCTGCTCGAAGCTGCTGCGTCCGACGGGCTCGACTCGGTCGCGGTCACCTTCGACCGCAACCCGTTGAGCCTCATCAACCCCGACCGCTGCCCGGCCTCACTCGTCAGCAACGAGCAGAAGCTCGGACTACTGGCGTCAGCGGGTGTCGATGCCGCCCTCCTGCTGCGTTTCGACCAGGCCCTCGCCCTCTTGACGCCCGAGGAGTTCGTCACGTCGATCCTCGTCGGCGCGCTCCACGCCAAGCGGGTGCTGGTCGGCGAGGACTTCCGCTTCGGGCATCGGGGCCTCGGCACCGTCGCCACCCTGGAGTCCTTCGGTGAGGTCTACGGCTTCTCGGTGCACGTCGTCGACGACGTCCGTCCGGAAAGCGGTCGCCGCGTGTCGTCCACGTGGATCCGCGAACTGCTCGAGGAGGGCGACGTCCGGGAGGCCTCGCGGCTCCTCGGCCGCCCGCCGGAGGTGCGCGGCATCGTCGTGCACGGGGCGAAGCGCGGCCGCGAACTCGGGTTCCCGACCGCCAACCTGTCTCCCGATTCGCAGGGGCTCATCCCCGCCGACGGCGTGTACGCCGGCTGGCTGCGGTGGCGCGGGCGGTCCTACCCGGCCGCGATCTCCGTCGGGAACAACCCGACCTTCGACGGGGTGCCGCAGAAGCAGGTCGAGGCCTACGTGCTCGACGAGACCGACCTCGACCTGTACGACGACGAGGTCGAGGTGCAGTTCGTGGAGCGGATCCGCGGCATGGTCGCGTTCACCGGGATCGAACCGCTGATCGTCCAGATGACCGACGACGTCGAGCGCGCACGCCGGATGCTGTCCTAGTGGGGCCGCGTCCCCTCTGGCGGGGAAGGGTCCTCGCGCTCGTCGGCATCGTCCTCGTCGCGGCGAACCTGCGGACGGCCGTCACGTCCCTGTCACCGATCTTCGCCGAGATCGACGGCGACATCGGTGTCGGCTCGGTCGGCCTGGGGCTGCTCGGCATGCTTCCGCCGCTGTGCTTCGCCCTGTTCGGCGTCTTCACGCCGCGCCTGGTGCGACGGCTGCACCTCGAGCCGGTGCTGCTCATCGCGCTCGGGTCGATCGTCGCCGGGCACCTGGTGCGGTCCCTCGCGCCGAACTTCGCCGTCCTCGCGATCGGCAGTGCGCTCTGCTTCGCCGGCATCGGCATCGGCAACGTCGTCCTCCCGCCGCTCGTCAAGAAGTACTTCCCCGATCGGGTCGGTCTCGTGACCTCGCTCTACGCGACGGTCCTGTCGGTGAGCACCTTCCTGCCGCCGCTCATCGCCGTGCCGGTGGCCGACGTGGCGGGTTGGCACGTGTCGCTCGGCGTGTGGTCCATCGTCGCGATGCTCGCCGTGGTGCCGTGGATCGGGCTCATCGTCAGGGAGCGTCGGGACGCCCGCGCGGCAGCGGCCGACCCGGAGATCGAGGAGCCGCGCGGGCGTGTCCTGGTCCACCGGTCGCCGATCGCCTGGGCGATCGCGGCGGTGTTCGCCACCTCCTCGCTGAACGCCTATGCGATGTTCACCTGGTTGCCCACCATCGTCACCGACGTGGCGGGCGTCACGCCCGCGCAGGGTGGCCTCCTGCTCTCGCTCTTCTCCGCGATGGGGGTGCCGGCGAGTCTCATCGTCCCGATGCTCGTCGCCCGGCTGCGGAACGTGGCGGTCCTCGTGTACGTTGCGAGCGCCTGTTTCGTGCTCGGCTATCTCGGCTTGCTCTTGTGGCCGGCGACCCTGACCTGGTTGTGGGTCCTGCTCGCGGGGCTCGGCCCCCTGCTGTTCCCGCTCGCCCTCGTCCTCATCAACCTCCGGACCGCGAGTCACGATGGCGCGGTCGCCCTCAGCGGGTTCGTCCAGAGTGTCGGCTACACCCTCGGTGCCCTGGGCCCGCTGGTCGTGAGCCTGCTCCACGCGGTCACGGGGTCGTGGACGGTGCCGCTCGTCCTGTTGCTGGCGACGGGTGCGCTGTGCGCCGTCGCGGGCCGGATCACGGGACGCCCCACGACGATCGAGGCAGACCTCGCCGCGCGGAGACACGGGCGAGCCTGAGCGTTCGCAGCCGCGGTACCCGATGCGCGGATGCGCACCCCGCCTTGCTCATGTGAGCAGAACGACCAACGGTCGTTGTCCCACCCGGTGCGCCGTCCTAGGCTGGGGGAGTCGGAGGAGGCCCGAGGTGATCGAACGCGACGAACTGCTCGCGGTGCGTGCCGCGGAGCTGTACTACGACGAGACGAAGACCCAGGACGAGATCGGAGCCCTGCTCGGGATCACCCGCTGGAAGGTCGGCCGCCTCCTCGCCCAGGCCCGTGAGCTCGGCTACATCCGCATCGAGATCGTGCACCCGCGTGCGCGCCGGCTCCCGCTCGAGCGGGCGCTCCGGGAGCGGTTCGGTCTCGTCGACGCCGTCGTGGTCCCCAGTCCGAGCGACAGCGCGGAGCTCCACGAGCGCGTGGCGCGGGCGGCTGCGGATTACCTCGGCGCCATGCGGCCCGTGCCGCGGACGCTCGGCGTGAGCTGGGGCCGGACGCTCCGCGACCTCGCCGACCACCTGCCCGACGGCTGGGCGACCGGACTCTCCGTCGTGCAGATCAACGGTGGCGTGAGCCTCAACCAGCGGGTCGGTACCGCAGCCGCGACGGCGGCCAGGATCGCGGAGAAGGGGCGCGGCGACGTCACCCTGCTCCCCAGCCCGGCGATCTTCGAGCGCCTCGAGACCAAACTGAGCATCGAGTCCGACCGCACGGTCGCGGAGGTCCTCCGCACGGCGGCGGCTGCGGACACCTACCTCTACGGCGCCGGCGTCGCCGGGCCCGACTCCGCCCTCGTGCACAGCGGCTACCTGACGGCCGCCGATGTCGACGTCCTGGTCGCTCGCGGCGCTGTCGGCGACGTCGTCGGTCGGTACATCGACGCCGAGGGCATGATCGTCGACCCGACGCTCGACGAGCGCACCGTCGGGCTCGGGCTTGAGGCCCTCCGCGGGGCCGCGCGCAGCATCGCGGTCATCGCCGGCGCACCGAAGCACGCCGTCGCGCGGGCCGTCGTGAGCAGCGGACTCTGCACCGTCCTCGTCACCGACGAGGCGACCGCGACGACGCTGCTCAACGACCTCGAACCATCACCTGTTCAGCAGCACACCCCGGAGCACGGACTGCTCGGAAGGAACGCACCATGACCACCCCACCAGGAGACCTCGTGGCGAAGCCCACGGCGCTCGAACTCGTCGACGGCCCCGTCACCGACGCCAGCCTCAGACGCTACCTCGACGGCCTGCCAGGCGTCGACGCCGTCGGGCTCGAACAGCGGGCGGCCGACCTCGGCAGCCGCTCGATCAAGACGACCTCGAAGGCCTGGGCCCTCGACCGCATCATCGAGCTCATCGACCTCACCACGCTCGAGGGTGCCGACACCCCCGGCAAGGTGCGCTCCCTCGTCGCCAAGGCCATCACGCCGGACGCCGGCGACCCGTCGACGCCTCGCGTGGCCGCGGTGTGCGTCTACGGCGACATGGTGCCCTACGCCGTCGAAGCGCTCGGCTCGGCGCACACGCAGCCCGGCGCGGGGCACGACGCAGCGGGCATCAACGTCGCGGCGGTCGCCACCGCCTTCCCGAGCGGCCGTGCCTCGCTCGCCGTGAAGCTCGCCGACACGGCCGACGCCGTCGACGCCGGGGCGGACGAGATCGACATGGTCATCGACCGCGGTGCCTTCCTCTCCGGTCGGTACGGGCAGGTCTTCGACGAGATCGTCGCCGTCAAGGAGGCGTGCCGTCGGAGCGACGGCACCTCGGCGCACCTGAAGGTCATCCTCGAGACGGGTGAGCTGAACACCTACGACAACGTGAAGCGCGCCTCCTGGCTCGCGATCCTGGCCGGTGGCGACTTCATCAAGACCTCCACCGGCAAGGTCGCGCCGGCCGCCACCCTCCCGGTGACGTTGCTCATGCTCGAGGTCGTCGGCGACTGGCACTACCTCACGGGCGAGCAGATCGGCGTCAAGCCCGCCGGCGGCATCCGCTCGTCGAAGGACGCCATCAAGTACCTCGTGACCGTGGCCGAGACGGTCGGTGAGGACTGGCTCCAGCCGCACCTCTTCCGGTTCGGCGCCTCGAGCCTCCTCAACGACGTGCTCCTGCAGCGGCAGAAACTCACCACCGGCCACTACTCCGGCCCCGACTACGTCACGATCGACTAGGACATCATGAGCTTCCTCGAATACGCACCAGCCCCGGAGTCGACCTCGGTCCTCCACCTCCGCTCCGAGTACGGCCTCTTCATCGACGGCGAGTTCACGGAGGGGACCGGCGGCTCCTTCCAGACGATCTCGCCGAGCACGGAGCAGCCGATCGCGACGATCTCCGCCGCGAGCGACGCCGACGTCGACCGCGCGGTCGTCGCGGCACGACGCGCCTACGACCGAGTGTGGTCGAACCTGTCGGGCGCCGATCGCGGCAAGTACCTCTTCCGGATCGCGCGGCTCGTCCAGGAACGCGCCCGCGAACTGGCGGTCGCCGAGAGCCTCGACAACGGCAAGCCCATCAAGGAGTCCCGCGACGTGGACGTCCCGCTCGTCGCCGCCTGGTTCTTCTACTACGCGGGGTGGGCCGACAAGCTCGACTACGCCGGTCTCGGCGCGAACCCACGCGCCCTCGGCGTGGCCGGCCAGGTCATCCCGTGGAACTTCCCTCTGCTCATGCTCGCCTGGAAGGTCGCCCCGGCGCTCGCCGCGGGGAACACCGTCGTCATCAAGCCGGCGGAGACCACGCCGCTGACCGCGCTCATCTTCGCCGAGATCCTCCAGCAGGCGGAACTCCCGGCGGGCGTCGTGAACATCGTCACCGGCGCCGGAGCGACCGGCGCGGCGATCGTCCGCCACCCGGACGTCAACAAGGTCGCGTTCACGGGATCGACGGCCGTCGGCAGGGAGATCGCGAAGACCATCGCGGGCTCGGACAAGCGGCTGACGCTCGAGCTCGGCGGCAAGGCCGCGAACATCGTCTTCGACGACGCGCCCATCGACCAGGCGATCGAAGGCATCGTCAACGGCATCTTCTTCAACCAGGGGCACGTCTGCTGCGCGGGTTCGCGGCTCCTCGTCCAGGAGAGCATCCACGACGAGGTCGTCGACCGCTTGAAGCAGCGCCTGCAGACGCTGCGCGTCGGTGACCCGCTCGACAAGAACACCGATGTCGGCGCGATCAACTCCGCCGAGCAGCTGGCCCGCATCCGCGAGCTCTCCGACATCGGCGAACTCGAGGGCGCGGAGCGCTGGAGCCCGGCGTGCGAGCTGCCTGAGAACGGCTTCTGGTTCGCGCCCACGATCTTCACGAACGTGTCGACCAGCCACCGGATCGCGCGCGAGGAGATCTTCGGGCCGGTCCTGTCGGTCATGTCCTTCCGGACCCCCGCCGAGGCCATCGCCAAGGCGAACAACACCCCGTACGGGCTGTCGGCCGGCATCTGGAGCGACAAGGGCAGCCGGATCCTCGCCGTGGCCGACAAGCTGCGCGCCGGGGTCATCTGGGCGAACACCTTCAACCGCTTCGACCCGGCCAGCCCCTTCGGCGGCTACCAGGAGTCCGGGTACGGCCGCGAAGGTGGACGACACGGTCTCGGTGCGTACCTCGCGCCGGCCGGATCGAGCGTCACCGCAGCGTCCGCATCGCCCACGAGCACCACGAAGGAGGAGCAGCGATGAGCCGCCTCACCGTCCCCAAGACCTACAAGCTCGCCATCGGCGGCAAGTTCCCCCGCAGTGAATCCGGAAGGACGTACGAGGTGACCGACTCGACAGGCGGGTTCCTGGCGAACGCGTCGCTCGCATCGCGGAAGGACGCCCGTGACGCGGTCGTCGCCGCGCGCTCCGCGCTCGGCGGATGGTCCGGCGCCACCGCGTACAACCGCGGCCAGGTGCTCTACCGCATCGCCGAACTCCTCGAGGGGCGTCGCGCCCAGTTCGTGGATGAGATCGTCCGGGCGGAGGGCATGTCGCAGGCAGCCGCCGCGGCCCAGGTCGACGAGGCCATCGACCTCTGGGTCTGGTACGCGGGGTGGGCCGACAAGTACGTCCAGGTCGTCGGGGGAGCGAATCCCGTCTCCGGTCCGTACTTCAACCTTTCGGTGCCGGAGCCGACGGGTGTCGTCGCGCTGATCGCGCCGCAGGAGTCGTCACTCCTCGGGTTCGTGAGCGTCGTCGCCCCGGCGCTGGTCGCGGGCAACACGGTCGTCGTCATCGCGAGCGAGCGGTTCCCGCTGTCCTCGATCAGCCTGGCGGAGGTGCTCGCGACGAGCGACGTCCCCGGTGGCGTGGTCAACGTGCTCACGGGCTCGCCCGCCGAGATGGCCCCATGGCTCGCCTCGCACGCCGACGTCAACGCGATCGACCTCGCGGGCGCAGGGGCGCTCGACTGGATCGAGCTCGAGGTCCTTGCAGCGGAGACGCTGAAGCGCGTCGTCCGTCCGAGCGGTGCCACCGGGTCCGTCCCGGCGAGCCTCGACCGCATCACCGCGTTCACCGAGGTGAAGACCGTCTGGCACACGAAGGCCCTCCTGTAGTCCGAAGCAGCACCCCCGTGGTGCTTGCACAGCGTCGCCCGGCTGTACAGCCGGGCGACGCTGTCGTCGTGGGGCCGTAACGTTGCGTCCATGACCGAATCATCGACTCCGAAGCGCGTGCTCGTCACGGGTGCCACCGGTTACATCGGCGGGCGGCTCGTCCCGCGCCTGTTGGAGGCGGGGTACGTGGTGCGGGTGCTCGTGCGCTCGCCGCAGAAGCTGACCGATGTCCCGTGGCGGGACGACGTGGAGGTCGTCGAGGGTGACCTCGGCGATGCGGCCGCGGTCAAGGCGGCCTGCGTGGACGTCGACGTCGTCTACTACCTCGTGCACTCGATGGGCGGGAAGGGCGACTTCGAGCAGACGGAATACGATGCCGCTGAGCACGTCGCGGCTGCGGCCGCGGCGGCCGGCGTCTCCCGCATCGTGTACCTGGGCGGCCTGCACCCGGACGGTGTCGAGCTCTCGAAGCACCTGCGGTCCCGCACCGAGGTCGGGCGCATCCTCCTCGAATCCGGTGTGCCGACGCTCGTGCTGCAGGCCGGTGTGGTCATCGGTTCCGGATCGACCTCGTTCGAGATGATCCGGCATCTGACCGACATCCTCCCGTACATGCCGGCACCCCGCTGGGTCCGCAACTTCATCCAGCCCATCGCGGTCCGGGACGTCCTGCACTACCTGCTGGCGGGCGCCGAGGTGGACCGCGACGTGAACCGCGCGTTCGACATCGGCGGGCCGGACGTCCTGCGGTACGGCCAGATGATGAACGGGTACGCGGTGGAGGCCGGTCTCCCGCAACGTCCGATCGCCCCGCTACCGGTGCTCACCCCGTGGTTGGCGTCGCAGTGGGTCAACCTCGTGACGCCGATCCCGCGTCGTCTGGCGTCGCCCATCATCGAATCCCTCCTGGTCGACTGCGTCATGGGGGATCACGACATCGACGCGGTGATCCCGCCGCCCGAGGGTGGGCTGACCGGCTATCGTCGGGCGGTCCGACTCGCGCTGCAGCGGATGAAGGACGGCGAGGTGGAGACGTCCTGGCGGAACGCGACGGTCGCGGGCGCGCCGAGCGATCCGCTGCCGAGCGACCCCGACTGGGCGGGGCACGTCGTCTACATCGACCTCAAGGAGCGCAAGACGTCCGCGGACGCAGACCGGCTCTTCTCGGTGATCGAGTCGATCGGCGGCGAGAACGGCTGGTACTCGTTCCCACTCGCCTGGGCGGTCCGCGGCTGGATGGACAAGCTCGTCGGTGGCGTGGGCCTCCGCCGCGGACGCGACGACCCCCAGCGACTGAGTGTCGGCGACGCCCTCGACTTCTGGCGCGTCGAGTACCTGGAGCGCGGCCGCATGCTGCGCCTGCGGGCCGAGATGCGGGTGCCTGGTCTGGCGTGGCTCGAGATGAGCGCGACCCCGGTCGGCGACGGCTCGGTCTACCGGCAGCGTGCGGTCTTCTTCCCGAAGGGACTCGGCGGCCGGCTGTACTGGTTCGCGATCCTCCCGTTCCACGGGATCATCTTCAACGGGATGGCCAACCGGATCACCGAGGCGGCGGTCGCGCTGCCCTCGGAGCGTTCCGCCCAGCGGAAGAACCGGGTGTCCCCGGTCTCGCCGGAGGAGCACGAGGCGGTCGACTCCGCGGAGGCCGAGCTGCAGGCGTCGAGGCCGGCACCGGAGGTCGCGGAGTAGCGTGGTCGTATGAGCGAACCCACCGTCGTCACCGTCACGGGAGCGGGCGGCCAGATCGGCTACTCCCTCCTCTTCCGCATCGCTTCAGGGCAGCTGCTCGGGCCTGAACGTCCCGTCGTCCTGCGACTGCTGGAGATCCCGCAGGGCCTCGGCGCGGCCGAGGGCACCGCCCTGGAGCTGCAGGACGGCGCCTTCCCCCTGCTCGCCGGCGTCGAGGCGACGACGGACGCGGCACGTGCCTTCGATGGCGCGAACATCGCCCTGCTCGTGGGCGCCCGGCCGCGTGGTCCTGGGATGGAGCGTGGCGACCTGCTGGCGGCGAACGGCGGCATCTTCGCGCCCCAGGGCGCCGCGATCGGCGCTGGGGCGGCCGACGACGTCCGGGTGCTGGTGGTCGGGAACCCGGCCAACACGAACGCCCTCATCGCGCAGGCAGCCGCGACCGGGGTGCCGCCGGAACGGTTCACCGCCCTGACGCGCCTCGACCACAACCGTGCCGTCGCGCAGTTGGCGGCCAGGACCGGCGCGCCGGTGTCCGACATCGACGGCGTCGTCATCTGGGGGAACCACTCGGCGACACAGGTCCCCGACCTCTCCCACGCGACGGTCGGCGGTCGCCCGGCGCTCGAGCTGATCGACGAGACCTGGATCGCGGAGGAGTTCATCCCCCGGGTGGCGAAGCGCGGCGCGGAGATCATCGCCGTCCGCGGCTCCTCCTCCGCCGCTTCGGCTGCGGCGGCGGCCATCGACCATGTGCACGACTGGGTCTGCGGCACGGCCGCACCGGAGCGACCGGATCGCTGGACGTCCGTGGCGCTGCCCTCGGAGGGCTGGTACGGCGTGCCGGAGGGCTTGGTCAGCTCGTTCCCGGCGCGATCGGTCGACGGTCGGTGGCAGGTGGTCGAGGGGCTCGAGATCGCGCCCGTCTGGCAGCAGCGCATCGACGCCTCCGTGGCGGAACTCGAGGAGGAGCGGGCCGCCGTGCGGGAGCTCGGCCTCCTCGGCTGACCCTGCTGAGACATCGGTCGAACGGTTGCAGGGGGTACCCCCTGGGGGTATAGTGGTGGCTCCGAGTTCCTGAGGAGGACGCATGTCCGAAACCACCGCAACCACCACCTACCGAGTCGACGGCATGACCTGCGCGCACTGCGTGTCGGCCGTCACGACCGCGCTGTCCGCGCTGTCCGGCGTCGACGAGGTCGTCGTGGACCTCGACGCAGGGGCGGTCACCGTCGCCGGGACGTCGTCGTCCGACGAGGCGGCCATCGGCGCCGGCGTCCAGGAGGCCGGCTACACCCTCGTCGGTCGTCGCTGATGGGCGCGCCGCTGCAGACCCTCGATCTCGACATCGAGGGCATGACGTGTGCGAGTTGCGTGGCCCGGGTCGAGAAGCGGCTCACGGCGCTCGACGGTGTCGAGGCGCAGGTGAACCTGGCCACCGAGCGCGCGACGGTGACGGCGCCCGCCGCCGTCACAGCCGACGAGCTGGTCGCAGCGGTCGCGAAGGCCGGGTACACGGCGACGGTGCGTCCCGGCGCTGACGACCGGGCCGGAGCGGGCCGGGAGGACAACCCGACGCCGGGGCCGGCATCCGACCCCTCGGCGACGGTGACGACCCTCCGCACCCGACTCGTCATCAGCACGGTGCTGGCCCTCCCGGTCATCCTGCTCGCCATGGTGCCCGCCTGGCAGTTCGACCACTGGCAGTGGCTGTCGCTCACCCTGGCGACGCCGGTGGTCTTCTGGGGCGGCTACCCGTTCCACCGCGCGACGTTCGCCACACTGCGTCACGGCTCGGTGACGATGGACACGCTCATCACCCTCGGGACGGGGGCGGCGTACCTGTGGTCGCTCTGGGCGCTCTTCTTCGGCATGGCCGGGATGACCGGCATGCGCCATGAGTTCACCTTCTTCGCGCCCGACGCCGACCCGTCGGGAGCCCTCTACCTTGAGGTGGCCGCCGGCGTCACCGTGTTCCTCCTCGCCGGGCGGCTCATCGAGCAACGGTCGAAGCGCAGTGCCGGGGCGGCGCTCCGCGACCTGATGACGGCCGGTGCCTCCGAGGTGTCGATCCTCCGAGAACGGGCCGCCGATCCGAGCGACCTGATGGCGGCGACCCGCCAGGAGGAGCGCGTCCCCGTCGACCGCCTCCTTGTCGGTGACCTCTTCCTCGTGCGGCCGGGCGAGTCCGTCGCGACCGACGGCACGGTCGTCGAGGGCGCGGCGAGCGTCGACGAGAGCCTGATGACGGGGGAGTCGGTCCCCGCGGAGAAGACGGCGGGTTCGCCGGTCACCGGCGGCACGATCGCGCGCGGCGGATCGCTCGTGGTCCGGGCCACGGCCGTCGGGACCCAGACGAGGCTCGCGCGGATGGCACAGGCGGTCGAGGCTGCTCAGCTCGGGAAGAGTCGCATCCAACGCCTCGCGGACCGCATCTCCAGTGTGTTCGTGCCGATCGTCCTCGTCACGGCGGTCGCGACCGCGATCGTGTGGATCGCCGCCGGCTCGTCCATGCAGGCCGCCTTCACCGCGGCCGTCGCCGTGCTGATCATCGCCTGCCCCTGTGCGCTCGGCCTCGCGACCCCGGTCGCCCTCCTCGTGGGCACCGGTCGAGGAGCGCAGCTCGGCATTCTGATCGCCGGCCCGGAGGCCCTCGAACGCGCGAGCGGCATCGACCGTGTCCTGCTCGACAAGACCGGGACCATCACCTCGGGGCGGATGAGCGTGACCGAGGTCTGGGCGGAGGGTGCCGCCGACGCGGCGCTCGACCTCGCCGCAGCGCTCGAAGCGGACTCCGAACACCCCATCGCCGAGGCGATCGTCGAGGAGTCCGCACGTCGGGGTGGAACGCCTCCGGCGGTCTCGGACTTCGCGAGCTTCGAGGGTCTCGGGGTCACCGGGACCGTTCGTGGAGGGACCGTCCTCGTCGGACGCCCCGCCTTCGCCGTGGACCGGGGCTTCCGGACCGGCCAGCAGGCCGCGGCAGCGCTCGTGGCCGCAGCGGAACGCGCGAGCACCGTCGTGGTCGTCGCCTGGGATGGCGAGGTCCGCGGGATCGTCGAGGTCGCGGACACCGTCAAGCCGGAGGCGCGGGCCGCCGTCCAGCGTGCCGTGTCGCTCGGGATGACGCCGGTGCTGCTCACCGGTGACAACGCGGCCGTCGCCGCGCGCGTCGCGGCCGAGGTCGGGATCACCGAGGTGATCGCCGACGCGAGCCCGATGGACAAGGTCGCCGCCGTCGAACGCCTGCAGGCGGACGGTCACCGTGTCGCGATGATCGGCGACGGGGTGAACGACGCAGCCGCGATCGCGACCGCCGACCTCGGTGTCGCCATGGGGACGGGGACCGACGCGGCCAAGAGCGCCGCCGACCTCAGCATCGTCTCCGGTTCGCTCGCCACGGCGATCGACGCGGTCCGGCTGTCGAGACGGACCCTCCGCATCATCCGAGGCAACCTCTTCTGGGCGTTCGCCTACAACGTCGCGGCGATCCCGCTCGCCGCGCTCGGGCTCCTCAACCCGATGATCGCGGGAGCTGCGATGGCGTTCTCGAGTGTGTTCGTCGTGCTCAACAGCCTGCGCCTCCGGCGGTTCCGTCCGGCCGCCTGAGGACATCCGCCACCTGCCGGGCTGCGACGGTTACACTGTCCGCAGAACCGGTCGACGTGGATGGGTGGTGGTGAGGTGACCAGTCCCTGGCTGGCGGCCCCGGCGCGTGCCGACGCGCAGCGCGGACTCGTGAGGCGGCTCGTCCGCGAGTCGTGGGAGCGGTCGATGGACCGCCACCTCGATCCGGACAACCTCCTGCCAGAGCTCGCCTTCGACGAGGACGAGTTGCGCGACCACCGGCTCGGTCATCCACTCGCCGGCGTCCTGCCGGTGATCACGAGGCTGCTCGTCGACGACGCCGACGACGACTCCGGCATGCTCGTCGCGGTCGGCGACGCCATGGGCAGGCTGCTCTGGGTCGACGGCGACCGCCACCTGCGTCGTCAGGCGGAGGGCATGCTGTTCGTCGAAGGCGCCGGCTGGTCGGAGCGCGAGGTCGGCACGAGCGCGCCGGGCACCGCACTCGAGCTCGACCACGGGATCCAGATCCACGCGGCCGAGCACTTCAACCGGCTCGTGCACCCGTGGAGCTGCACGGCCGTGCCCGTCCACGATCCGGAGACGAGGCGGATCATCGGGGTGATCGACATCACCGGGGGGCCGCAGGCCGTCGCCTCGCATGCACTGCCGCTCATGGAGGCGACCGCGGCAGCCGTGGAGTCCGAGATCATGGTGCAACGCCTGCGGGCGCTCACCGATCGTTCCTCGACCGGACGCGGCCGACGTCGGGAGACGCCCCGTCCGACCGTGGTCCGGGCGGGACTGCAGGTGCTCGGCCGCGACACCGGGCTGCTCGTCGGCCACGGGGCCGACCGACCGATCGAGCTCAGTCGCCGTCACGCCGAGATCCTGACGCTGTTGTCCTGGCATCGTCAGGGTCTCAGTGCCGATGCGCTCGCCGACCGGCTCTACGACGCCGACGAGGCGGCGGTCACCCTGCGGGCCGAGCTCGTGCGACTCCGGAGGGTGCTGACCGCGTCCGCGCCGTCACTCGTCCCCGCCTCCCGCCCGTATCGCCTCACCGCACCCCTCCAGCTCGACGCCCATCAGGTGCTGTCCCTGCTCGACCGCGGCGCCCACCGGGCTGCGCTCGCCGCCTACCCGGGCCCGCTGCTCCCCGACTCCACCGCGCCCGGCATCGTCGAGCTGCGCGAGCTGGTGGCGACCAGGCTCCGCGAGGCGATGCTGACCGACGCGTCGGCGGACCTCTTGTACGACTACCTCGGGAGCGCCGCGGCCCCCGACGACCTCGAGGTCCTCCACGCCTGCCTGCGAGCGCTGCAGCCGCGCTCGCCGAAGCGGGCGGGGATCGTCGCCCGGGTGGAGGCGCTCGAAGCCGATCTCGCGGCGAGCTGACCGCTGATCCGGGTCGAGCCGCGGCGCAACCTCATGCAACCTGCCTGCCGGTAGCGTCGTCCGCACGCACCTGAGCGGTGCGGCCACCGACAACGTCGTCGACAAGGAGTGCCATGACCGTCTACGCCAACCCGGGTACCGAAGGTGCCGTGTTCAGCTACGCCCCGCGATACGACCACTTCATCGGGGGCGAGTACGTCCCGCCCGCGAACGGACAGTACTTCGAGAACCCGACGCCCGTCACCGGCGCCGTGTTCACCGAGATCGCCCGGGGGACCGCAGCCGACGTGGACCGTGCCGTCGAGGCGGGGTGGAAGGCATTCCCCGCCTGGTCGAAGACGAGCGTCGCCGAGCGCGCCGTCATCCTCAACCGGATCGCCGACCGCATGGAGGAGCACCTCGAGGAGATCGCGGTCGCCGAGAGCTGGGAGAACGGCAAACCGGTCCGCGAGACCCTCGCCGCCGATATCCCGCTCGCCATCGACCACTTCCGCTACTTCGCCGGCGCCATCCGCGCCCAGGAGGGCGGCATCTCCGAACTCGACCACGACACCGTCGCCTACCACTTCCACGAACCGCTCGGCGTCGTCGGGCAGATCATCCCCTGGAACTTCCCGATCCTCATGGCGGTGTGGAAGCTCGCGCCGGCGCTCGCTGCGGGCAACTGCGTCGTGTTGAAGCCGGCGGAGCAGACCCCGGCCTCCATCCATCTGATCGTCGATCTCGTGAAGGACCTGCTGCCCGCCGGCGTCCTCAACATCGTCAACGGTTTCGGCATCGAGGCGGGTGCGCCGCTGGCGTCCCACCCGCGGATCCGGAAGATCGCCTTCACCGGCGAGACCACGACGGGCCGCCTGATCATGCAGTACGCGAGCGAGAACCTCATCCCGGTCACCCTCGAGCTCGGGGGCAAGAGCCCGAACGTGTTCTTCGAGGACGTTGCGCGTGAGCACGACCAGTACTACGAGAAGGCGCAGGAGGGCTTCAGCATGTTCGCCCTCAACCAGGGCGAGGTCTGCACCTGCCCGAGCCGGGCGCTCGTGCAGCGGTCGATCTACGACGGCTTCGTCGGCGACGCGCTGGTCCGCATCGGCAAGATCAAGCAGGGCAACCCGCTCGACACGGACACCATGATCGGCGCCCAGGCGTCGAACGACCAGCTCGAGAAGATCCTGTCGTACATGGACATCGGCAAGCAGGGCGGGGCGAAGCTGCTGATCGGCGGCGAGCGCGCCGACCTCGGCGGTGAGCTGAGCGGCGGGTTCTACGTGCAGCCGACCGTGTTCGAGGGCACCAACGACATGCGGATCTTCCAAGAGGAGATCTTCGGCCCGGTGCTCGCGCTCACGAGTTTCGCCGACTACGACGAGGCGATCTCGATCGCGAACGACACGCTCTACGGACTGGGCGCCGGTGTCTGGAGTCGGGAGGCGACGACGCTCTACCGCGCGGGCCGGGCGATCGAGGCCGGTCGGGTGTGGTCGAACACCTACCACCAGTACCCGGCGCACGCGGCGTTCGGCGGGTACAAGCAGTCGGGTATCGGCCGCGAGAACCACAAGATGATGCTCGACCACTACCAGCAGACGAAGAACCTGCTGGTCAGCTACGCAGAGGGCCCGATGGGCTTCTTCTGATCGACGGGTCCGCGGGTGGCGCGCGTTCGGGTCGCGCCACCCGCGGACCAGGCCCCGGGGGTCGGCACGGCCGCTCGGAGACCCCGTGATGAGACGACGGAGGACACCATGACCGGACGGGTCGACGTCACCGAGACGGCTGCCGCGCTCCTGCGCGAGATGACCGCGGTACACGGGCCGCTCATGTTCCACCAGTCGGGCGGGTGCTGTGACGGGAGCTCGCCCATGTGCTACCCCGTCGGGATGTTCCGCACCGGGGCGGTCGACGTCCTGCTCGACACCCTCGACGTCGCCGGACTCGACGCTCCCGTCGAGGTGTACATGTCGCGCTCTCAGTTCGAGTACTGGAAGTTCACGCACCTCACGATCGACGTGGTCCAGGGCCGGGGGAGCGGGTTCAGCGTCGAGGCGCCCACGGGTCAGCGCTTCCTCATCCGTTCGCGCATGCTCGACGACGCCGAGCTCGAGCGCTTTGGACTCCTCGAGGACGCCGCCGACTGAGCGCTCGCGAGCGATGCGGCCGATGGCGTAGACTGGGCACACGCCCGTCGGGCGCCCGTGTCGGTCTCGTGCAACGCTCTGTTGCTCCACGACGACCAGTCGGGCCCGACGCCCGTCTCTTCCGGCCCCTCGGCCGATGAGGCATTCTCGACTGCTCAGGAGGAGCATGCCGCACACCGGCCAGCAACGCCGTTCCCAGGGGCGTTCCAGCACCCGTTCATCTGGCCGCTCGAACCCCAGAGGGTCCTCGTCGCGCCACGACGACGACGCGCCCATCATCCCGATCCTCGCCCGCAAGGTGCGCGAGGTCGAGGCGAAGGCGCAGAAGGGCAAGGTCGGTCCCACCAACCGGACCAAGTACCAGGTCATCGCGTTCCTGGTCCGCGAGGAGCGCGCTCGGGTCAAGGCCGACACGAGCTACAGCGACGCCACCCGGGCCGAGCTCCTCAAGCGCCTCGACGGCGTCGCGACCATCCTCGCGAAGACCGCGGCGCGCGACACCTCGCTCATCCAGCTCCTCGAGGCGGACGCCGCGACGAGCCCGGTCGCGCAGCGGCTCCGTCGTGACTGGCTGCTCGAGTCGGGCGCTGAACTCAGCGCCGACGAGCTCATCATCACGGTCGAGAAGCCCGTCGTGGAATCGGTCGTCCCGGCCGAGCTCGCCGAGAAGCAGGTCATCCCGCAGTCGGTGAAGGCCCGTCAGCTGGCCAATCCGTTCCTCGCCCCGGACTTCAGCCAGGCGGCACCGCAGCCGACCGTGCGCCGTCGCCTCGACAGCTGGGAGCTCATGGGCCCCCTGTACAAGGCGTTCGAGCTCGGTTCCGGCGGGGGAGCGGCCTCGATGGACCTCCCCGACGCGCCCAAGCTCGACCGACTTTCCCCCCGTGGCCTCGAGGTCATGAAGCACCAGGCGCGGTTCGTCGAGAGCGTCAAGGAGGGGCACCGCTCCTTCCTGCTCGCCGACGAGCCCGGTCTCGGGAAGACGGCGCAGTCCGTCCTCGCCGCTTCCGTGGCGGAGGCCTACCCGCTGCTCGTCATCGTCCCGAACGTCGTGAAGATGAACTGGGCTCGCGAGGTCGAGCGATGGACGCCGCACCGCCGGGCCACGGTCATCCACGGCGACGGCCAGGCCCTCGACGCCTTCGCCGACGTCATCATCGTCAACTACGAGGTCCTCGACCGCCACCTCGCCTGGCTCGGGACCCTCGGCTTCCGCGGCATGGTGGTCGACGAGGCCCACTTCATCAAGAACCTCCACTCCCAGCGGTCCCAGCACGTGCTGTCCCTCGCGAACCGGATCCGGAAGGCGACCCCCGGCCAGGACCCGCTGATGCTCGCGCTGACGGGTACGCCGCTCATCAACGACGTCGAGGACTTCAACGCCATCTGGCAGTTCCTCGGCTGGATCAAGGACGGCAAGCCCACCGCCGAACTCATGGAGCGGCTCGAGGACACCGGCCTCACGCCGGCCGAGCACGCCTTCTACGCCGCAGCACGTTCAGCGGTCATCGACATGGGCATCGTGCGTCGCAAGAAGCTCGACGTGGCGAAGGACCTCCCCGCGAAGCGGGTCGCGGACCTGCCGGTCGAGCTCGACGACGAGGCGATCCGGTCGATCCGCGACGCAGAAGCGGAGCTCGGGCAGCGCCTCAAGTCGCGCTACGTGCGCGTGTTGGAGTCCCGTGGCGAGCGCGTCGACGCCTTGCACGACCCGAACACCGAGCTCATGCGCATGGTCGCCCAGGCGGAACTCGACGAGTCGAAGGCCGCCGGCGGCACCGAGAACGTGTTCACCATGATCCGGAAGATCGGTCAGGCCAAGGCGGTCCTCGCGGCCGACTACACGGCCCAGCTCGCGCGTTCCGTCGGCAAGGTCGTGTTCTTCGCGAAGCACATCGACGTCATGAACGCCGCCGAGCAGCTGTTCGCCGGTCGAGGCTTGAAGACCGTGTCGCTCCGCGGCGACCAGACCACGCAGGCGCGCCAGGCCGCGATCGACGCCTTCAACACCGATCCCGAGGTCGCGGTGGCGGTCTGCTCGCTCACGGCGGCAGGCGTCGGCGTCAACCTCCAGGCCGCGTCGAACGTCGTGCTCGCCGAGCTGTCGTGGACGGCGGCGGAGCAGACGCAGGCGATCGACCGCGTGCACCGCATCGGTCAGGAGGAGCCGGTCACGGCGTGGCGCATCATCGCCGCCCACACGATCGACTCCAAGGTCGCGGAACTCATCGACAGCAAGCAGGGGCTCGCTGCCCGAGCGCTCGACGGCAGCGATCAGGACGTGGCCTCGGTCGACTCCGTGCAGCTGAACGCCCTCGTCCACCTGCTGCGCGAGGCCCTGGGCGGCTGACACCCGGTGTGCCCGACCGGGCGGCGATCGACGCCACCTGGTCGGTGCTCGCGGTCCTCAGACGCCGAGCGCGGTCTTGACCTGCGCGAGCGAGGGGTTCGTCGCGGTGGAACGATCGGGGTAGATGACGGTCGGGACCGTCTGGTTGCCGCCGTTGAGCGAGGCGACGAGCTCGGCCGTACCCGGCACCTGTTCGATGTCGATCTCGGTGAAGGGGATCCCTGCAGCCGACAGCTGGTGCTTCAGCCGGGCGCAGTATCCGCACCAGGTGGTGGAGAACATGGTGATGCCGCCATCGGCGGGAAGGTAGTCGTCGGCACTCATCCCAGCAGCCTAACCCCGGCTCGCCGGGCCACCGCCCCTGGCCGGATGAACCACCGGCGGCGAGACGGTATTGTCGGGGATGACTTCCGGCACCGGTGGTGCCCCGATCCCCATGAGGACTGTTGATATGAGAATTGGTGTGCTCACGAGCGGCGGCGACTGCCCCGGCCTGAACGCGGTCATCCGAGGAGCGGTGCTCAAGGGGACCAAGATCCACAACCAGGAGTTCATCGGCATCCGCGACGGCTGGCGAGGCGTGGTCGAAGGGCTGACCATGCCACTCGACCGCCACAGTGTGCGGGGGCTCGCCAAGCAGGGCGGCACGATCCTCGGCACCAGCCGGACGAACCCGTTCGAGGGCCCCCACGGCGGCCCGGAGAACGTGCAGCACACCATGGACCGCCTCGGGATCGACGCCCTCATCGCGATCGGCGGCGAGGGCACGCTCGCTGCGGCGAAGCGCCTCACCGACGCCGGGCTGAAGATCGTCGGCGTCCCGAAGACCATCGACAACGACCTGGACGCCACCGACTACTCCTTCGGCTTCGACACCGCCGTCGAGATCGCGACCGAGGCCATCGACCGCCTGCGCACCACCGGCGAGTCCCACAAGCGCTGCATGGTGATCGAGGTCATGGGTCGTCACGTGGGGTGGATCGCCCTGCACGCCGGGATGGCCGCCGGCGCACACGCCATCCTCATCCCGGAGCAGCCGCAGTCCATCGAGCAGATCTGCGAGTGGGCCGACAGCGTCTACCAGCGCGGGCGCGCGCCGATCATCGTCGTGTCGGAGGGCTTCACCCTCGACACGATGGAGTCCGCGCACTCCGAGAAGGGGCTCGACGCGTTCAACCGCCCCCGCCTCGGCGGGATCGCCGACGTCCTCGCACCGGAGATCGAACGTCGCACGGGGATCGAATCCCGAGCGACGGTGCTCGGCCACCTGCAGCGCGGCGGCGTGCCGAGCGCGTACGACCGCGTCCTCGCGACCCGACTCGGCATGGCTGCGATCGACTCGGTCATGGCCGGCGACTGGGGCACGATGATCGCCCTCCGTGGCACCGAACTCGTCAACTGCCGCTTCGAGGAGGCCCTCGGCAAGCTCAAGACGGTTCCGCAGGAGCGCTACGACGAGGCCGCCATCCTCTTCGGCTAGGCGCCCGACGAACGAACGACGCCTCCGCCCCGACCGGGGTGGAGGCGTCGTCCTGTCCGCCTACGCGGCGTCGGTCTTGGCGAGGCCGAGCACGTCGAGCAGCCACGCGAGTTCCTCCGCGCGCTCCTTCCAGGCGTTGTACCGCCCGCTCACGCCGCCGTGGCCGGCGCTCATCTCGATCTTGAGGAGTGCGGGCGCGCCGGCATCGCGGAGTCTGGCCACCCACTTCGCGGGCTCCACGTAGAGGACGCGGGTGTCGTTGAGGCTCGTCGTCGCGAGGATGCGCGGGTACTGCTTCGCCGGATCGATGTTCTCGTACGGGCTGTACGCCTTCATGTAGGCGTAAACCTCGGGGTCGTGCAGCGGGTCACCCCACTCGTCCCACTCGATGACGGTGAGCGGCAGCGACGGGTCCAGGATGCTCGTCAGCGCGTCGACGAACGGGACGCCGGCGAGGATGCCCGCGAACCGGTCCGGCGCACGGTTCGCGACCGCGCCCATGAGGAGGCCGCCCGCGCTGCCGCCCTCGGCCACCAATTGCCCGGGGGTCGTCCAGCCGTCGGCGATGAGGTGGTCGGCCACGTCGACGAAGTCGCTGAAGCTGTTCTGCTTGTGCAGCTTCTTGCCGTCCTCGTACCAGTGCCGGCCGAGCTCGCCCCCGCCGCGGACGTGCGCGATCGCGAAGGTGACGCCCCGGTCGAGCATCGACAGCCTGGCGATGGAGAACGACGGGTCCATGCTCGCCTCGTAGGAGCCGTAGCCGTAGAGGTGGAGCGGCCCCGGGCCCTCGAGGCCGCGCCTGCGCACGATGGAGACGGGCACCCGCGTCCCGTCGGTGGCGGTCGCCCACTCCCGGAACTGCTCGTACCGCGCCGGGTCGTAGTCGCCGAGGACAGGCTGCTGCTTGCGGACCAACCGCTCGCCCGAGCGGAGGTCGAGTTCGAGCACGGTCGACGGCGTGACGAGCGAACCGTAGCCGAATCGCAGCATCGGTTGCACCCATTCGCCATTCCCGTGCCAGCCGACGCTCGAGAGGGGTTCGTCGAAGCCGAGCTCGTCGATGTCGCCGGTCGTCGCGTCGAGCAGGCCGATGCGCGTCAGGCCGTCGCGTCGATAGGCGACGGTGGTCACGGTGGCGAACGCCTCGACGTCCTCGAGTCGGCGCTCACTGCTGTGGGGGACCACGACGCGCGGTTCCTGCAGTGGATCGTCCAGCGGCACCTCGACGAGTTCGAAGTCGGGGGCGTCGCGGTTGTGGAGGATGAGCAGGCGGTCGTCGCCGTCAGCGATACGGTGTTCGACGCTGTACTCGACGCCTTCGGTCCGCGGCCAGACGATCCGAGCCTCGTCGGTCAGCGCGTCGGCAGGGAGGAGTCGGGTCTCGCTCGTGACCGACGATCCCGCCTCGATGAGGAGCAGGGCGCGACTGCGCGTGAAGCCCGCACCCACCCAGAACCGTTCGTCCGGCTCGTGGAAGAGGACGACGTCGGCGGACTGGGCCGTGCCGACCCGGTGGATGAGCACGGTGTCGGGCCGCCAGCTCTCGTCGACCGTCGTGTAGACGATCGCCGACGCGTCGGGCGAGAACTCGGCGCCACCGGCGGTGCCGAGGAGCTCGTCGTCGAGGTCGGTGCCGGTCGTGAGGTCGCGGACCCGGACGGTGTACCGTTCGTCGCCCTCGACGTCGACCCCGTAGAGGAGCCTGGTGCCGTCGTCCGAGACGTCGAAGCTGCCGAGGGAGAAGAACTCGTGTCCCTCCGCCTCGACGTTCGCGTCCAGGATGATCTGCTCGCCGGGCGCCGCACCGCTCTCGGGCAGCGTCGGAGGGGTCCAGTCGTCGGCGTCCGCGACGGGTACCCGGCACTGGATGCCGTACTGCCGGCCCTCCACGCTCCGTCCGTAATACCACCAGTCGCCCGCACGGGTCGGGACGGACAGGTCGGTCTCGAGGGTGCGCCCCTTGATCTCCTGGAAGATGCGCTCCCGCAGGCCGGCGAGGTGGTCCGTCTCCTGCGCTGTGAAGGCGTTCTCGGCCTCGAGGTGTTCGATCACCTCCGGCGAGTCCTTCTCGCGGAGCCATTCGTACGGGTCCACCACGGTGTCACCGTGATGGGTGCGTTCGGTCGGTCGGGTCTGGGCACGTGGAGCAGAGAGCTTCGCCATGGTCCAACGCTAGTCGAGGCGGAACCCTCCCAGCCCGCTCGGAGCCATCCGCGGGCCGACGGGTCTAGCGTTGGGGGATGACGACCATCCCCACCTTCGAGCTCAACGACGGTTCGAGCGTCCCCGCGATCGGCTTCGGCACCTACCCCCTGCGAGGGCGCGAGGGCACCGACGCCACGCTCTCCGCGATCGACGCCGGCTATCGGCTCCTCGACACCGCCGTCAACTACCGGAACGAGGACGCGGTCGGAGCCGCCGTCCGCGAGACCGACGTCCCGCGTGACGAGCTGGTCGTGGCGACGAAGCTCCCGGGCCGCGACCACGGCTTCGAGGAGACGATCACCTCCTGCCGCGGTTCCCTGGAGTCGCTCGGCCTCGACCGCATCGACCTGTACCTCATCCACTGGCCGAACCCCTCGGTGGGCCGCTTCGTCGAGTCGTGGAAGGCCATGATCCAGTTGCAGCGGGAGGGTCTCGTCCGCAGCATCGGTGTCTCGAACTTCACGGAGGAGTTCCTGACTCGGCTTGCCGACGAGACCGGTGTCCTGCCGGCCGTCAACCAGGTCGAGCTGCACCCGTACTTCCCGCAGGAGGACCTCCTCGCGTTCCACCGCGAGCACGGCGTCCTGACGGAAGCGTGGAGCCCGCTCGGCAAGGCGCAGGCGCCGTTCGCCGAGGAGCCCGTCGCGACTGCCGCGGCAGCCCATGACGTCTCGCCGGCACAGGTCGTGCTCCGCTGGCACCACCAGCGCGGGGTCCTCCCGATCCCGAAGTCCGCTTCCGCGGAACGGCAGCGGACCAACCTCGACATCTTCGGGTTCGAGCTGAGCGATGCGGAGGTCGAGGCGATCACCGCACTCGGTCGGGCGGACGGCCGACTCTTCGACGGCGACCCGAACACGCACGAGGAGATGTGAGCGTCGGCGGGTGCGGCCACGCACCCGCCGGACCCTCCTCCTAGACTTGGCGGGGTGAAGCCCCGACGTCGCAGCCAGCCCTCGATCCAGCCGCGAGCAGCACGACCCGTCCTGGTCGCGCTGCTCCTGACGGTCCTCGCGCCGCTCGTCGTGATGACGGCGACGGCGGAACCGGCTGCCGCAGCCACCCGCGCGGACGTCTCCGACTTCAGCTTCTCGTCGTTCGACGGCGAGTACACCCTCTCCCGGGGCGACGACGGCCAGGCCGAACTCCGGGCGGTGGAGACCTTCGTCGCCGAGTTCCCGGAGTCCGACCAGAACAAGGGCATCATCCGCGCGATCCCGGACGAGTTCGACCGGGCACCACTGCACACGGAGATCGTGTCGGTCACCGACGCCGACGGTGCGCCCGTGGAATGGGAGGCCGACCGCGACGGCGACTTCCTCGAGCTGTCGCTCGGCACGGACGACTACGTCCGCGGCACGCAGAGCTACGTCATCACGTACACCCAGCGCGGGGTGGTCGGGGCTTATCGCGACACCCGTGCGGACGAGTTCTACTGGGACGCGCCAGGCACCGGCTGGGACCAGCCGTTCGTGGACGCGCAGATGACGGTGCGGGTCGACGCCGACATCGCCGACGCGCTCACCGGAGAAGGCGCCTGCTACCGGGGCGATCCCGACGACAGCTCACCGTGCGACCTCGCCCAGGCGGAGGACGCGGACGCAGACGTCTTCACGACCGCTTCGGTCCCGCTCCAGGCGCGGCAGACGCTCACGGTCGCCATCGGCTTCGAGCCGGGCACCTTCGTCCAGCCGGCCCGACCGGGTGAGGCGCCGGTCTTCTCCATCGTCCCGATCGCCCTCGGGGCGCTGTCGGCCGCGGGGCTCGGCGCGCTCCTGTGGATCCGACTGCGGTTCTGGCGGGACCACCCCGGTCGGGGCGTCATCGTGCCCCAGTACTCCGTCCCGAAGCAGATGAACCTCCTCCTGGCAGGCGACCTCGCCGGTCGTGCCGCCTCGTCGATGGCCGCCCAGATCGTCAGCCTCGCCGTCCGCGGCAAGCTCCGGATCGTGGACGGACCAGGCAAGAAGGACTACTCCCTGCAGTACCTCGACGACAGCGCGACGGACGACCAGGAACGGCGCGTACTGGCCGCGCTCTTCCCCGACCGGAAGGTGCCCCGCGAGATGAAGCAGGTCGATCCGGCGCTCGGCAAGGCGGTCACGGCGGAGCTGGCGGCCGCCAAACGGACCGCGCTCGACCGCGGCCTCCGACGCTCGGTCTCCTCCGGGCGGGCGTGGATCCTCGTTGGAGCGCTCGCTGTGCTCGGCGTCGCTGGGATCGTCTTCTTCGGGGTCGCCTACGCCCAGCGGGCGGACAACGGCTGGTCGGTCGCCGCGATGTTCGTGACCGGGACCGCGCTCCTCGCGGGGATCGGGTTGGCGATCGCGCCGAAACCGCTCACCGCCTCCGGCGCCGAGGCGCGGGACGAGTTGCTCGGCCTCCGCGACTACCTCGAGCTCGCGGAGCAGGACCGGTTCCGCATGCTGCAGAGCCCGGACGGTGCGGAACGGGTGGACCTCGGCGACCCGGGCCAGCTCGTCCGGCTCACGGAGCGGCTCCTGCCCTTCGCCGTGCTCTGGGGCGTGGAGCGCGAGTGGGCCAAGGAACTCGGTGTGCGCTACGAGCAGGCCGGGAGCGCGCCGTCCTGGTACGCCTCGAACAGCCCGTTCCAGGCGGCGATGTTCGCGAACGCCTTCTCCGGCTTCTCCGGATCGGCGTCGAGCACGTCCGCATCGTGGTCGACGAGTGGAGGCGCGAGCTCCTCCGGCGGCTCGACGGGTGGCGGCTTCGCGGGTGGCGGCGGCGGCGGAGGCGGGGGCGGCGGACGCTGATCGGTGTCGAGTTGACCTCGACCGGGCAGGGTGTAAGGATCATGTACGGCGGGTGAACCGCCGGTATCCAGCACGTGAATTCCCCCCACCCACCTCGTCGGGGAGCACTGTGTCCGTATTCGCTCCGCCTCGAGAAAGACACCAGTGGAACTCGTTACCCTGACTGTCGTGCTGGTCATCGCACTGGCCCTGTTCTTCGACTTCACGAACGGGTTCCACGACACGGCGAACGCCATGGCGACGCCGATCGCCACGGGTGCGCTGAAACCGAAGACCGCCGTCCTGCTCGCCGCGATCCTCAACCTGGTCGGTGCGTTCCTCTCGACCGAGGTGGCGAAGACCATCTCCGGCGGACTCATCCGCGAGGGTGAGGGCGGTATCCGGATCGGGCCGGAGCTCATCTTCGCCGGCCTGATCGGCGCGATCGTCTGGAACATGCTGACGTGGCTCCTCGGTCTCCCGTCCTCGTCGAGCCACGCCCTCTTCGGTGGCCTCATCGGCGCGGCGATCGTCGGTGCCGGCCTCGGCTCCATCGACTTCGGCGTCGTCCTCTCGAAGGTCATCCTCCCGGCGCTCATCGCCCCGGTCACCGCCGGCCTCGTCGCGTACTCGGCCACGAAGCTGGCGTACCGCATCACGCGCCGCTACGACGGCAAACCCGACGGCCGCGACGGCTTCCGGTACGCGCAGATCTTCTCCTCCTCCCTCGTCGCCCTCGCACACGGCACCAACGACGCGCAGAAGACCATGGGCGTCATCACGCTCACCTTCATCGCGGTCGGGGTGCAGGCCGTCGGCACCGGCCCCGAACTCTGGGTCATCGTCGTCTGCGCGCTGGCCATCGCCCTCGGCACCTACATGGGCGGCTGGCGCATCATCAAGACGATCGGCACGGGACTCACCGACGTGAAGCCGGCACAGGGCTTCGCCGCGGAGACGAGCACCGCTGCGACGATCCTCGCGTCGAGTCACCTGGGCTTCGCGCTCTCGACCACGCAGGTCGCCTCCGGGTCCGTCATCGGTTCCGGTCTCGGACGCCGTGGTTCGAAGGTCCGCTGGGGGACGGCCGGCCGCATCGCCCTCGGTTGGCTCATGACCCTGCCCGCCGCGGGCATCGTCGGCGCACTGGCCGCCGCCGTCGCGCACCTCGGTCTCTTCGGCATCATCATCGACGCCGTCGTCGGTGTCGGCGTGATCCTCACGATCTTCCTGATCTCGCGCCGCAACCAGGTCGACCACAGCAACGTCGTCAGCGAGGTCGCCGACTCCGGTCGCGCCGTCAAGATCAAGCGCAACCCCAAGCCCAAGAAGGTGAAGAAGTGATCGACTGGGCCGCATTCCTCATCGTGTTCGCGACGTCGCTCGTCGGCGCCACCGCCGTCGTCAGCCTGTACTCCTTCGGGCTCCGTCTGCTCACCACCGCCGGACGCATCCCCGTCGTCGCGCCGGCCGAGTTCACCGACGCGATCACGGTCATCACGCCGGAGGAGGCCGCGAAGGCGGCGAAGCGTGCCGCCAAGGCCGCGCGGAAGAACCCGCTGACGCCAGCGCAGCAGAACCTGGCCCGTGCCGGCGCCTACGCCTGCTTCGCGCTCTGCGCGGCGGCGGTGCTCTTCGGCATCTACCTGATCGTGCCGTTCTTCCACCAGGGCTGAGCCACTCGGGTTCGCCAGCGCACCGCGCTGACGCGAACCGCACCGACCCGACGTGACCGCGGGTCACGCGCGCAAGCGCGGTGCTCCGGAGACCCGCGCTCGCGCGGACGACCCGCGCCGACGTCAGCGCACCGCGCTGGCGCACCGGCCCGAACCGGATCGGTCAGGCGGTCTTGCGGCAGCGGCCGATGACCGTCATCACGTGGTATATGACGATCGCCGCGATCGTGCCGAGCGCGATCCCGTTGAAGCTGACGTCGCCGCCCGCGACCCAGGTGAAGTCGGCGATGCCGATGATGAGCGCCGTGGCCGCGGTGAACTGGTTGACGGGCTTCGAGAAGTCCACCTTGTTGTCGAGCCAGATCTTCACGCCGATGATGCCGATGAGCCCGTAGAGCGCCGTCGTGACACCGCCCAGGACTCCCGCGGGGATGGTGTTGATGACCGCACCGACCTTGGGGGAGAGGCCGAGGAGGACCGCGAACAGGCCGGCGACCCAGTAGGCCGCCGTCGAGTAGACGCGCGTCGCGGCCATGACACCGATGTTCTCGCCGTACGTGGTCGTACCCGAACCGCCACCGAACCCGGCCAGCATCGTCGCCAGACCGTCGGACAGGAGCGCGCGGCCGGTCTGCTTGTTCACGGAGGCGTCGGTCATCTGCGCGACGCCCCGGATGTGGCCGACGTTCTCGGCGATGAGGACGAGCACGACGGGCAGGAACGCCGGGAGGACGGCCCAGACGGCCGGGTTCGAGATCGGGTTGTCCGCGAGGTGGAACTCGGGGAGGCCGACCCAGGCGGCGTCGGCGATCTTCGAGAAGTCGATCTCCTGTCGGATCGCCGCGACGACGTACCCGACGACGACGCCGATCACGATCGACAAACGGCCGAGGATGCCGCGGAAGAGCACGGTCGAGAGGATCACGGCCACGAGCGTCACGAGTGCGGTGACCGGAGCTTCCACGAAGTTGTTCTTCGCTGCTGGGGCGAGGTTGAACCCGATGAGCGCGACGATGGCGCCGGCGACGACCGGCGGCATCAGCGCGTCGATCCAGCCGGTGCCAGTGACCTGCACGACGACACCGACGAGCGCCAGGAGGAGCCCCACCGCGAGGATGCCGAAGAGCGCACTGCCCATGCCCTGGCTCGCGACGGCGGCCGAGATGGGGGCGATGAACGCGAACGACGAGCCGAGATAGCTCGGCACACGGTTCTTGGTGATGACGAGGAACAGGATGGTGCCGACGCCCGAGAAGAACAGCGTCGTGGTGGGCGGGAAGCCGGTCAGGACGGGGACGAGGAAGGTCGCGCCGAACATCGCGACGACGTGCTGCATCCCGAGCCCGATCGTCCGAGGCCAGCTGAGCCGTTCTCCGGGGCCGACGATCGCGTGGGTCGGGACGTGCTTGCCGTCGCCGTGCAGAGTCCAGGGCAGCGCCATGTGAGCTCGATTCCGTGGGGAGGGTGCTGGTTAAGGGGTCCAGCCGATCGTAGCGGGACCCTCGCATCCCGGTCGTCGCGGGGCGGTCCGCCGTGCCGGTACGCTGGTTGCTTCGATGCAGACCCAGGAGGTCCAGTGACCACGACGCCCACCGCTCCGCGCTCGTTCCGAGAGCGTCTCGACGGTTTCTTCGAGATCAGCAAGCGCGGCTCGACCGTCGGAGGCGAGGTGCGCGGTGGCCTCGTCACCTTCGTCGCGATGGCCTACATCGTCATCCTCAACCCGATCATCCTGAGCGGTTCGGCCGACGTCACCGGAGGCGAACTCGGCTTCGCGCAGGTCGCAGCCGTCACCGCCTTGACCGCCGGCGTCATGACCATCCTCTTCGGTCTCGTGGCACGCCTGCCGTTCGCCTTCGCGGCGGGCCTCGGGATCAACTCGTTCCTCGCGGTCAGCGTCGTCGGCCAGGTCACCTGGGCCGAGGCGATGGGCCTCGTCGTCATCAACGGTCTGATCATCGTCCTCCTCGCGGCGACCGGGCTCCGCGCGATGATCTTCAACGCGGTCCCCATCCAGCTGAAGATCGCGATCACGGTCGGCATCGGCCTGTTCATCGCCTTCATCGGCTTCGTCGATGCCGGCTTCGTCCGCTCCACGGGCGCCGGATCCCCGCCGGTCGGCCTCGGGATCGAGGGTTCCGTCGCGACGGTCCCCACCGCCGTGTTCGTCATCTCGCTCCTCCTCACCGGTGTGCTCGTGGCCCGCAAGGTGAAGGGCGCCCTCCTCATCGGCATCGTCGCCTCGACGATCATCGCGATCATCGCCGAGGCGGTCTTCAAGGTCGGCGCCTCGAACGGCGGCGAGAACGCCGGCGGCTGGAACCTCAGCGTGCCAACCCTCCCCACCCAGGTCGTCGGCCTCCCGGACCTCAGCCTGCTCGGCCAGGTGAGCTTCGGCGGCTTCGAGCGCATCGGTGTGCTCGCCGCACTCATGCTCGTCTTCACCCTCGTGTTCACGAACTTCTTCGACGCGATGGGCACCATGACCGGGCTCTCGAAGGAGGCCGGCGTCGCGGACGCGAAGGGCGACTTCCCGCGGCTGCGGTCGGCCTTGATCGTCGAGGGTGTCGGAGCGGTGGCGGGTGGCGCCACGTCGTCCTCCTCGTCGACCGTGTTCATCGAGTCCGGCGCCGGGATCGGCGAGGGCGCCAGGACGGGCCTCGCGAACCTGGTGACGGGTGTGCTCTTCCTGCTCGCGATGTTCTTCACGCCGCTCACTCAGATCGTGCCGTCCGAGGTCGCCGCAGCCGCCCTCGTCATCGTCGGGACGCTCATGATGTCGCAGATCAAGGACATCGTCTGGACGGAGTTCTCCGTCGCGCTCCCGGTGTTCCTGACCGTCGTCGTCATGCCGCTCACCTACTCGATCGCCAACGGCATCGGTGCCGGCTTCATCGCCTGGGTCGTGCTGCGCTCGCTGTCCGGCAAGGCGCGGGAGATCAGCCCGCTGCTCTGGATCGTGGCGGCCGGTTTCCTCGTGTTCTTCGCCCGCGGGCCCATCGAGCAGCTGCTCGGCGTCGCGTCCTGAGCGGGCGTCCGCCGCTCCCGGCGGCGGACGATCCGGTCTCGTCGGGGGTGCGTCCTAGACTCGGGGCATGACTTCCGACGTCCGATTCGGCCAGTATCCGGCACCCAGCCGGGTCATCGTCCACCTGAGCGATCCGCACCTCCTGGCCGACGGCCGTCGCCTCTACGACGCGGTCGACGTGCAGGCGAACCTCGAGCAGGCGCTCCGCCAGGTCGAACGCATGCGGCTCCGACCGGACGCCATGGTCTTCACAGGAGACCTCGCCGACCTCGGTGAGGCCGACGCCTACCGGCGGCTCCGTGAGCGGGTCGAACCGGTCGCCGAACGGTTGGGCACCACGATCGTCTGGCTCATGGGCAACCATGACGAACGGTCGGTCATGCGCACGGAGTTGCTCGACCTGCCGGCGGGTGAGCAGCCGCTCGACGCCGTCTGGGACTTCGGTGGGCTCCGGGTCATCGGCCTCGACTCGACGGTGCCGGGGTGGCACCACGGTGAGCTGGAGGACGAGCAATTGGCGTGGTTGCAACAGGTGTTGAGCACGCCGGCGCCGCTCGGCAGCATCCTCGCCATGCACCACCCACCCGTGCCGTCGAGCATCCCCTTCTTCGACATCCTCGAGCTCCGCGACCAGCACCGGCTCGAAGCCGTCCTCACGGGCAGCGACGTCCGGGCCATCCTCGGTGGTCATCTGCACTACTCGACGTCGAGCACCTTCGCCGGCATCCCGGTCCAGGTCGCCAGTGCCAGCTGCTATTCCATGAACCTCTCGCTCCCGTCCACGGAGGTGAACGGCATGTTCGGCGGTCAGTCCTTCAATCTCGTGCACGTGTACGACGACCGCATCACGCACTCGACGGTCCCGCTCGGCGACTTCGTCACCGCCGACACGTTCAGCGAGGCGTTCGTCGAGCGCATGGCCGCACTGAGCCCTGCCGAGCGACTCGAGGCCTTCTCCCGGAAGCAGTGACGCCAGGCTCCGACCGTCTCGGGAACGAGACACGCGAGCGCCACCGACGAGCGCACCGGGCTACGCTGGATGGGACATCCACCCACCAGGCAACGGAGCCACGAGTGACGATCAGCACCACCACCAGCAGCATCCCCACCACCCCTGGAGCACACGACGACATGGCGGACAGCATGAGCACGGGCGAGACACGGACCGAGTCGGATTCGCTCGGCTCGATGCAGATCCCGGCCGACGCCTACTGGGGCATCCACACCGCGCGGGCGCTCGAGAACTTCCCCATCACGAAGCGTCCCATCTCGGTCTATCCGGACCTCGTGGTCGCGATCGCGAGTGTGAAGCAGGCCGCGGCCCGCGCGAACGCCGAGATCGGGGTCCTCGATCCCGCGAAGGCGAACCTCATCGACCGCGCCTGCCAGATCATCATCGACGGAGACTTCCACGAGGAGTTCCTCGTCGGCGTGATCCAGGGCGGCGCCGGCACCTCGACGAACATGAACGCGAACGAGGTGATCACGAACATCGCGCTGGAACTCGCCGGCCACGCGAAGGGCGAGTACCAGTACCTGCACCCGCTCGACGACACCAACCGCTCGCAGTCCACCAACGACGTCTACCCGACGTCGATCAAGATCGCGCTCGCGTTCTCCCTGCAGTTCCTCCTGACGGAGCTCGGACTGCTGCGCGACTCGTGCAGCGCCAAGTCCGACGAGTTCTCCCACGTGCTGAAGGTCGGGCGCACGCAGCTGCAGGACGCCGTTCCGATGACGCTCGGCCAGGAGTTCCACGGGTTCGCGACCACCCTGACGGAGGACTACGACCGCCTGCAGGAGACCCTGTGGTTGCTCGCCGAGGTCAACCTGGGCGCCACCGCCATCGGAACGGGGATCACCGCCGACCCCCGCTACGCGGAGTCGGTCGTCCGGCACCTCAACCAGATCACGGGCCTGTCGCTCACCACCGCCCCCGACCTCATCGAGTCGACGAGTGACGCCGGCGGGTTCATGTCGTTCAGCGGCACCTTGAAGCGCAGCGCGATCAAGCTCTCGAAGATCTGCAACGACCTCCGGCTCCTGTCGAGCGGACCCCAGGCCGGATTCGGCGAGATCAACCTGCCGCCCCGCCAGGCCGGTTCGAGCATCATGCCGGGCAAGGTCAACCCGGTGATCCCCGAGGTCGTGAACCAGGTGGCCTTCAGCGTCGTCGGCGCCGACATGACGGTGACGATGGCAGCCGAGGCCGGGCAGCTGCAGTTGAACGCCTTCGAGCCCGTCATCGCGCACTCCCTGCTGCAGAGCATCGTGTGGATGGCTCAGGCCTGCCGGACGCTGCGGGTGAACTGCATCGACGGCATCACGGCGAACGAGGAGCGCCTCGGCGTCATGGTCGGCGCCTCCGTCGGGGTCATCACGGCCCTCACGCCCTTCATCGGCTACCAGTCGGCCGCTGCGCTCGCGAAGACCGCCCTGCTCACCGGTCGGAACGTCGCCGACCTCGTCGTCGAGGCGAACCTCATGACCCGCGAGGAAGTGACGAAGCAGCTCTCTCCCGCCCGACTCTCGGGGATCGAAGCGGTGACGTCGGCCATCCCGATCATCGACCTCCCGATCCCGGGCGCCGACTCCGACCCGAGCCGCTGAGTCGCACGCACGACGAAGCCGTCCGGACCCAGGGTCCGGACGGCTTCATGCTGTGCCTGAGGGACTATTCGGCGGCGGTGACCCGGCAATGGGTCGTCAGTGAACCGACGCCCTCGACCGACACCGTGACCGTGGCGCCGTCCGTGAGGAAGACCTGCGGGTCGCGCGAGTATCCGGCGCCGCCCGGGCTTCCCGTGGAGATGAGGGTGCCGGGCAGGAGGGTCGCCGAACCGGAGAGGTGCTCGATGAGCGTCGCGACGCTGCGGACCATGTGGCTGGTCGAGGAGTCCTGCAGCGTCACGCCGTCGAGGACGGTCGAGATGTGGAGGGCCTGTGGGTCGGCGATCTCGTCGGCCGTCACGACCACGGGGCCGGTCGGGGTGAATCCGTCGAAGGACTTGCACCTCGACCACTGCGCCTCGGAGTACTGGATGTTCCGTGCCGTGATGTCGTTGACGACGGTGTACCCGAACACGTATCCCAGGGCGTCGGCTGCCGCGACGTCGCGGGCGGCGCGACCGATGACGACGCCGAGTTCGGCCTCGTAGTCCACCTGCTCGCTGATCTCGGCGGGCCAGCTCGTCGTGCCCTCGTGACCCGTCAGCGAGTTGGCCCACAGGCCGAAGATCGTGGGCGCGTTGTCCGTCTTGAGGTTGAGCTCCTGCGAGTGGGCGGAGTAGTTGAGACCGACCGCCAGGATGGTCGGCGGGCGGAGGACCGCCGAGGCGTGCACGAGGCCGTCGAGCGGTTCGCCGCTCACGCCGTGGGCGATGGACGTCTCGACGAAGCTGCGCACCCGGTCGAGCTCGGCCGGACCACGCTCGATCAGCTCCTGGAGGTCGCGCGGGGCGTCCTCGAGGATCTCGTCGAGGAACACCGCCCCGGAATCGCTGATGACGGCGAGTCTGACCCGCGGCTCTGCGGGGGTGCTCGACTGGTGGTCTGTGGCGACGAAATGGGCGAACTTCACGGCTCTACGCTATCGCAGCCTCGTCGGCGGCGGGCATTGTGGCCATAGCGGTCCGGGCCGGTCCTGCCCCGAGCGGGGAGGCTCGACCTCGCCCGGACAGACTCATCGCCCGGTGCCGCGGCAGTGCCTGCGAGTCGCCCGGGCGATGAGTTGGTCTGTGCCATCAGCTTGCACCCGTCGGCCGCGGAGCGCAAGACCCGGAATGCAGGAGGCCGCAGGCGCTCTGAGGACCCGTGCCAGGTCACGCGCTCAGCGAAATCCGCATGTGCCGCCTCGGCGGAACTGCTTGGATGGATCCATGACCGATTCAGCACGCACCAAGCCCGAGGTCGACGCCCCAACGGGCCCGGCCCCCACCGAACTCGTCGTCGAGGACATCTTCATCGGCGAGGGCGACGAGGCCCAGGCCTCCTCGACCGTCGACGTCCACTACCTCGGCGTCGGCTACGACTCCGGCGAGGAGTTCGACTCCTCGTGGAGCCGCGGACAGTCCATCAACTTCCCGCTGCGCAACCTCATCCAGGGATGGCAGCACGGCATCCCCGGCATGAAGGTCGGCGGCCGCCGCAAGCTCACGGTCCCCCCGGAGCTCGCGTACGGCCCGGCCGGTGGCGGGCACCAGCTGTCCGGCCAGACGCTGGTCTTCGTGATCGACCTCCTGGGCGTCAAGTAACCATCCCCAGGTCACCCCTCGTCCCCGCCGACCGACGGTCGCGGTGACGAGGGGTGTCGCATGTCCCCAAGACCGAACGAGGACCAGATGACCACCGCAACGCAGTACGTCGACCGCCTGACGGCGACGATCCCCGACTTCCCGACGCCCGGGATCCTGTTCCGCGATCTGACGCCCGTCTTCGCCGACGCCGACGCCTTCCGCGCGATCATCGACGAGCTGGGTGAGCACTTCGCCGGTCGCTTCGACGCGGTCGCCGGGGTCGAGGCCCGCGGCTTCCTCCTGGCGGCCGCCGTCGCCTACGCGACGCACACGCGGCTGGTCCCGATCCGCAAGGCGGGCAAGCTGCCGGGTGAGGTCCTACGTGAGGACTACGGCCTCGAGTACGGAGCCGCGGCGTTGGAGCTGCGGACCGAGCAGCTGCCTGCCGGCACCCGTGTGCTCATCCTCGACGATGTGCTCGCGACCGGCGGGAGCTGTGGAGCGGCGGTCAACCTCATCGAGCGGGCCGGGTACACGGTGGCCGGTCTCGGGCTCGTCCTCGAGCTGGAGGGCCTCCCCGGCCGTGCTTCGCTCGCCGGCCGCGACGTCTTCTCCATCGCCACCGCGCCCGCCTGAGTCGGGCCGCCTGAGTCCGGCTCAGGGCGTCGGCGTGCGGGCGTCGTAGCGGCGGAAGCCGCCCTGGAGACGGACGACGGTCCACACGAGTGCGACGACGATGAGCCCTCCGGCGAGTGCCGGGATCCAGAGCGCGAACGCCGAGGCGGCGAGGCCGATGTAGAGGTCGCCGACGCGCGGCCCTCCGGTCACCACGACGGTGAACACGCCCTGGAGTCGCCCGCGGACGGCGTCGGGCACGGCGGCCTGCAGGATCGTCATGCGGAAGATCGAGCTGATGTTGTCCGCAGCGCCCGCGATGGCGAGCGCGGTGGCGGCGATGACGATGGCGGGGAGGTTCGCGCCCTCGGCCTCGTGCGTGGCCTCGCCGGAGAGGGTGACCCACGCGAGGACGGCTCCGAACCCGGCGACGGCGAGGCCGTAGACGATGATGGCCCGCTCGATCGCACGGCCCTGCCGGTCGATCCGTCCGAGCCTCCCCGACACGAGGCTCGACAGGAGCGTGCCGACGGCGCCGGCGGCCGTGAGGATGCCGACGGTGATCGCTCCGCCGCCGAGCACGAGGGTGCCGACGGCGGGGTAGAGCACCCGTGGGTTGCCGAAGGTCATCGCGATGATGTCGACGATGAAGGTCATCCGCACGTTGGGGGCGGTCCTCAGGAACGTCCATCCATCGACGAGGCTCCGGATGCCCGGAAGTCGGCTGACGCCGCCCTCGGGGAGGATCTTCGGCAGGGACGCGATCCCGAGGAAGGCCGCGACGAACAGGACGACGTCGATCGTATAGGTCCATTGGAAGCCCACTCCGGCCACGAGCACGCCGGCCAGGGCCGGGCCCACCGTGACCATGACGCCGGCCGCGATGCCGGAGAGCGCGGCGGCTGCGGGGAGGAGCCGTGCGGGAAGCAGCCGGGGGAGGATCGCCTGGCGGGTCGTCCCGACGATGGTGGTCGACACGGCGTTGACCGTCGTGAGCAGGTACAGGGGCCACACGAGTTCTGAGCCGCTCCACGCGAGCACGGCGATGACGGCCGTTGAGACCCAGGTGACGATTGCGGCCGAGAGGGCGACCGTGCGTCGGTCGAAGGCGTCCGCGAGCATGCCGCCGTACAGGCCGAAGCAGATCATCGGGAGCAGGGCGATGACCCCGACCAGGGAGACGGCGAAGGTCGAGGCGGTGAGGTCGTACACCTGGAGGCCGACGGCGACGATGGTCATCTGGCCGCCGATACCGGTGATCGCGCCGCCGATCCACAGTCGTGCGAAGGCGGGACTCTCCCGTAGGGGGCGCAGATCGACGAAGAGTCCGCTTCGGTCCGGGGTCGCGGGCGCGGTCACCGCTGCATCGGCGGACGGTGCGGATGCGGAGACATGACCGCCAGCATACGCCGGGAGACCCGCGGCACACCCGGGGGGGGCACCGGGTCAGGGGCTGCCCCGATCATCGTGTCGGCGGTCTCGGGCAGGATGGAGGGATGCGTCTCTGGTCGATCCATCCACGGTACTTCGACGCCCAGGCGGTGACGTCGTCCTGGCGCGAGGGATTGATCGCCCAGCGGGTCCTGGCGGAGCCCGGCTCGAGTCTCCGCTCGCACCCGCAGCTCCAGCGCTTCCTCGAGGCCGAAGAACCGCTCGAGGCCGTCGCCGCCTATCTCGGTGGTGTCGCCGACGAAGCGGGGGAGCGCGGCATGGCCCTCGACCGCTCACGCATCATCGCCGCGGGTTCCCTGCGGGAGCCGCTCGTCGTGACGGACGGCCAGCTCGACTACGAGTGGGGCAACCTGCGCCGCCATCTCCTCGAGCGGAGCCCGGAGGTCGCAGCCCGGTGGGCGAGGGTCTGGCGGCCCCAGCCCCACCCCGTGTTCGTCGTCGTGGGCGGTGGCGTGGCCGCCTGGGAACTCGCCTGAGGCTTCGCCGCTCGGAGACCGGACTCCGGAAGCCGATCGGAGTCCGGTCCCTCGACGGCCGGCACCCGAGCCACTAGCGTGGCCGCATGGGCAGACACGCTGATGTGGGAGACGCGCCGCTCGCGGCGACCGGGACGGTCGTCCGGTTGCGGCCAGACCTCGAGCAGGCGCTCCACGACGCCGGTCGGCTGGCGTTCTTCCGCGGCCTGCCGAACAGTGCGCAGCGGGAACTCGCGCAGTGGGTGGAGCGGGCCACCGACGAGGCGCGGGAGGGGCGGATCGAGGAGGTCATCGAACTGCTCGAACTCCGCGCGGTCGAGTTGCGAGCCGCGCTCCCGCCGGGCACGGTCGGCCGGCGACGCTGATCCGCACCGGGTGATCGGCTCCAGCTGATCAGTGTCGGCGCTCAGAACCCGAAGTCGCCTCCGCCGCCGAAGTCGCCACCACCGAAGTCGCCGCCGCCACCGTCCGAGAACCCGCCGTCACCCCAGCCGCCGGCCGTCGGGTCGGCTCCGGCGTCGACAGCCGCGCCGTCGGACGCTCCCGCCTCGCCTCCGCCCTGATCAGCGCCGGCGGCGTCCGCCCCGGCGTCGGTACCGACGGTGTCGGGGATGAACGCCTGCGCGATGGCCGAACCGACGACGACCCCGGCGATGGTGCCGAGCATCGAGCTGGCGAGCATCCCACCGAAGCCCATGCCACCGCCCTGCGGGCCGAGGTTCCGCTCCAGGGTGCCCGGTTGGCGCATCTCCGCGCGGGTGGCGGAGCGTGCGAGCGCTTTCGGGGAGTCGTTCGTGGGCGCCTCACCGGTGGGAGCGTCCTCGGACAGCTGGCGGAAGAGGATGCCCCGCTGCTCGGGGGTGAGTTTCGTGAACGCCTCCTCGTGGACCTGCTCGATGGTCTCCGGCGGAGCGGTGCGCAGGAGGTAGCGGTAGCGCTCGACGGCGGTCTCGTCCGGCGTCCGGGGCGCTGCGGACGCTGCCCGGCCGTCATCCGTCGCCTTGGCAGGCTCGCCGGACTCAGGGCGTCCGAGCAGTCGATCGAGGAATCCCATGGTGTGCTCCTTCGCAGTGGCGGGCGTCCAGCGTACGCGGCGGATGTCGGTTCCGGCTTGGACCGTGCTGGGAATCCGCCGGAGGCATCCCTCCGGAATATGTCGAGCCCTCCGGACGCTGCACCCTATGCGTCTGTCGCCGTTCGGCAGCGCGACGAAAGGTGAACATGCGACTCTCGATACTGGACCTCATCCCCGTCCGCACCGACCAGGACACCGCGGCGGCACTGGCCGCGACGATCGCCCTGGCGAAGCGCGCAGACGAGCTGGGGTACCACCGGTATTGGGTGGCGGAGCACCACAACATGCCCTCCGTCGCGTCGACCAACCCCGCGGTCGTGATCGGCATCCTCGCCGCCGCGACGAAGCGGATCCGCGTCGGCTCCGGTGGCGTGATGCTCCCGAACCACGCGCCCCTCGTGGTCGCCGAGCAGTTCGCGCTCCTCGAGGCCTCTGCACCCGGCCGCATCGACCTCGGCCTCGGACGTGCTCCGGGCAGTGACCCGGTCATCTCCGCCGTCCTCCGCCAGTCCGGCAACACGAGTGACGTCGACCGTTTCCCGAACAACGTGCAGGACATCGTCGCCCTCCTCGGGGTCGACGGTGCCAATGTCCGCATGACCTCCGGCGAGGAGTACGCCCTCCGCGGCACCCCGAAGGCGGGGAGCGTGCCCGACGTCTGGTTGCTCGGATCCAGCGACTACTCCGCGGCGCTCGCTGCAGCCCTCGGCCTGCCGTACGTCTTCGCGCACCACTTCTCCGGCCAGGGGACGGCTCGCGCCCTCGAACTCTACCGTTCGAGCTTCCAGCCCTCCGCGCTGCTCGACGCCCCGCGCACCTTCCTCACCGCGAACGCCGTCGTGGCCGACACCGCGGAGGAGGCCGAGGCCCTCGCGCTGCCGAACCTCCAGCAGATGGCCCGGCTGCGCTCGGGCAAGCCCCTCGGGCCGATCGCCACCGTGGAGGAGGCTGCGACCGCTGAGCAGAGCGACCTCGAGCTCGGCTTCGTCGAGCAGATGCGCGCCGCCTGGATCATCGGGGACGCCGACCGCGCCGCGACGGAACTGCAGGGACTCGCCGATCGCTTCGGCGTCGACGAGGTCATGGTGTCGCCCGTCGGATCGGCTCGGGAGGGCACTCCCGCAAACTCGGCACCGGCCCGCGAACGGACGATCGAACTGCTCGCGGAGCGGTTCCCGCAGCACTGACGCACACAGCGGTCCGCCCGACGGCGGGCCGCTGCCGTCACTCGCGAGGCGGTTGCGCCGCCCGGACCCGCTCGACGAGCTCCTGCCAGGGGCCGGTGAGTTGCCGTTCCCCGAGCGTCGCCTCCTTGGGCGCGCACCGGATGCGGTAGACGTAGCGGTCGGGCAGCGGTGGTCCCTGCGGGGCGTCGTCCCAGGGCAGGCCCTCGAGCAACACGATCCAGGTGTCGACGTCGGGTTGGTCGTCGACGACGACCTCCCAGCGCCGCGTCAACCCCGCGACGCCGCCGCTCCTCGTCACCGTGACCTTCATGCCGCGATGCTACTCCGCGGGCATGATCCCCACCATCCTGCTCAGCCGGCCGGCACGATCCCGACGCGTGCCCAGGCCGCCTCGAGTTCCGCCCGCTCCTCGGAGTCGGCACCGAAGCGTGAAGTGGCCGCGGTGATCGAGGCTGCCGCGAAGGTGGCGAAGTCCGTGCGTTCGGTGAGACCGCTCGTGAGGGTGTCGTACCAGACGCGTCCCGCGCGGTCCCAGGCGTTGCCGCCGAGGGCGACGGCGTACGTCGCGAACGCGCGGTTCGGGATGCCCGAATTGAGATGCACGCCGCCGTTGTCGTCGGTCGTCTCGATGTAGTCGTCGAGATGGGCCGGCTGCGGGTCCTTCCCGAGGACGTCGTCGTCGTAGGCCGTTCCGGGGGCGAGCATGGAGCGGAGGGCGTTCCCCTCGACCTCGTCGGTGAAGAGTCCTTCGCCGATGAGCCAGGACGCCGCGGCGGCGTCCTGGCCGCGGGCGTGCTGTTCGACGAGGGCGCCGAAGACGTCCGAGACGTGTTCGTTCAGGGCTCCCGACTGTCCCTCGTAGGTGAGGTTCGCCGTGTACTGCGTGACGCCGTGTGCCAGCTCGTGGCCGATGACGCTCAGCGAGCTCGTGAAGCTCCGGAAGACCTCGCCGTCGCCGTCACCGAAGACCATCTGTTCGCCGTTCCAGAACGCGTTGTCGTAGTCGTCGCCGTAGTGCACCGTCGCGAGCAACGGCAACCCGAGGCCGTCGATGGAGTCCCGAGCGAACGCTTCGGCGAAGAGGGCGTGGGTGTCGCCGAGTCCCTCGTAGGCGGCGGTGACCGCGGCGTCCGTCGTAGCCGGCTCGCCCTCTGACCGCACCAGCGTGCCCGGAAGCGTCTCGGCGCGTTCCGCGTCGAAGATGGACCGTTGTGGGGCGGAGACGGTCCGCCGCTCCGCCGTCGCACCGCGCGCGGGCCCCGTCGCCGTCTGCGGCGCAGTGCCTGACTCCGGGAACCGGTACGGCCGCGTGGCCAGGAGCGAATACCGGGCGGCGCTCGCGGCGCGCGCCAGGCGCGGGGTGTCGAGCTCGGCGATCCGCTCGAGCAGCCAGGGTGGGACGATGCCGCAGACGTGCTGCGGACGAGGCGTCGACGGGCCGGAGTCGGAGTGCGGTGAGCCGTTCATGTGGTGATCCTGCCACAGGCCGCCGACACGGGACAGGGCTCTCGCGCGAGGGCTCGGGGATGATCTCCTTGCGCTCGGGAATAGTGGAGTGGTCCGCCTCGTTGTGCTGAATATCCATGCAAACGCATGGAAGAATCTGTGGGAGCGCATCATGCAATTCGGAATCTTCACGGTGGGGGATGTCACCACCGACCCGACCACCGGGGTCACGCCCACCGAGCACGAGCGCATCGAGGCCATGGTCGCGATCGCCCTCAAGGCGGAGGAGGTCGGCCTGGACGTCTTCGCGACCGGCGAGCACCACAACCCGCCCTTCGTCCCGTCGAGCCCGACCACCATGCTCGGCTACATCGCCGCGAAGACCGAGCACCTGATCCTCTCGACGAGCACCACCCTCATCACCACGAACGACCCGGTGAAGATCGCCGAGGACTACGCCATGCTCCAGCACCTCGCCGGCGGACGCGTGGACCTCATCATGGGCCGAGGGAACACCGGTCCGGTCTACCCCTGGTTCGGCAAGGACATCCGCGAGGGCATCAACCTTGCCATCGAGAACTACGCCCTCCTGCACCGGCTGTGGCGTGAGGACTACGTCGACTGGCAGGGACAGTTCCGCACCCCGCTCCAGGGCTTCCAGTCGACGCCGCGTCCGCTCGACGGGGTGCCGCCCTTCGTCTGGCACGGTTCGATCCGCAGCCCCGAGATCGCCGAGCAGGCGGCGTACTACGGCGACGGGTTCTTCGCGAACAACATCTTCTGGCCGAAGGAGCACTACATGCGCCTGATCCAGCTCTACCGTCAGCGCTTCGAGCACTACGGTCACGGCACGGCCGAACAGGCCATCGTCGGACTCGGTGGGCAGGCCTTCATGGCGAAGAACTCGCAGGACGCCGTGGCCCAGTTCCGGCCGTACTTCGACAACGCTCCCGTGTACGGACACGGCCCGACGCTCGAGGACTTCACCGAGCAGACGCCCCTCACCGTGGGAAGCCCGCAGCAGGTCATCGACCGCTACGCCTCGATGCGCGACTCGTTCGGTGACTACCAGCGACAGCTGTTCCTGATGGACCACGCCGGTCTGCCGCTCGGAACGGTGCTGGACCAGCTCGAGATCCTCGGCGGCGAGGTCGTGCCCGTGCTGCGCAAGGAGTTCGCGAAGGACCGTCCGGCGACCGTGCCGGAGGCTCCGACCCACGCATCCATGGTCGCCGCGGCGGACGCCGAGCTCGCCTCGCGCTCCGGTGCCGTCGAGACGAGCCACGCCGACGCCGGCTCGGCCTTCGGTCGCGCAGCGGTCGGGGTCGGACGATGACGGGCGCGCGCACGCTCGCGGTCGTCTCCGCCGGCCTGAGCCAGCCGTCGTCGACCCGACTCCTCGCGGACCGACTCCGCGACGCCACCGTCGCACAGCTCGAGCGCGACGGCCACACGGTCGAGACGACGTCGATCGAGCTGCGCGACCTCGCGCAGGACATCACGAACAACCTCCTGACCGGCTTCCCGAGCCCCAGACTCTCGGCGGCCGTCGAGGCGATGGCCGGCGCGGACGGCGTGATCGCGGTGACGCCGATCTTCTCGTCGAGCTACTCGGGTCTGTTCAAGTCGTTCTTCGACATCGTCGAGCCGACGGCCCTGACCGGGGTGCCCGTCCTCCTCGGGGCGACCGGAGGCTCGGCCAGGCACTCCCTTGCGCTCGAGTACGCGGTCCGGCCGCTGTTCGCCTACCTGCGGGCCGTCACGGTGCCGACGGCCGTCTTCGCGGCGTCCGAGGACTGGGGTTCCGGCGAGGCGCACGTGAGCGCGCTGCCGGAACGGATCGACCGAGCGGCGGGTGAACTGCGTGCCCTCGTCGCGGCGTCGGACCGCTCGGGCGGGCGCGACGACCCGTTCGCCCTCGGTCGCCCGTTCTCGGAGCTGCTCGGCGGCCTCGGCGCCTGAACGCCTCAGCACGGCCTGACGCGGGCGGAGACCGGAGCACCCGGCCTCCGCCCGCGTCGTTCCCAGGTGGTGGACCGACGTCTTTGGGATACTGGTGGGGAGCGTCGCCGTCCGGCGGTGCCGGAGGGGATGGTGGACAGGTGATCTCCGGAGCCCGTCGGATCGGTCGGTCCCTGTGGCGTGCGCCGCGCGCGGTCGGCGTCGCCGTCGCAGCCCTGTTCCTCGGCACGGTCCTCGTCGCGGCTCCACTCGCCGCCGGCACGGCCGTCGCCGCGGTCGCGGGCACCATCGAGAGCCCGGCAGACGGCGACACCGTCTACCGCGTGGACTACACGCTCGAGGGCGATCAGGTGAGCGGCTTCGATGTCACCGGGACCGCTGAACCCGGCGCGGACGTCGTGCTGTCCTACTGGCGCTCCATCGACCTGTACGACGCGGCCAAGCCCTGCTTCAGCGCCTCGACGTCGGACGACGACGCGTGCAAGCTGCAGGCGACCGGCGAGACCGGTGCGACGGAGTTCCGCTTCGACGGGCAACCGATCGAGGTCGGCTCGGACGGCGGCTGGTCCACGAGGATCAACATGACCCAGTGGTTGCGAGGTGCGGATGCGGGGGAGTACGACATCACGCTGGCCCTCGTGTCCACGAACGACGGTGGCGGCGCCACCCTCGGTGATCCGGTCCGCCTGGTCTACGACTCCACCACCACGGCCGAGGCGGCCGCCGCCGCCGGCGAGCCTGCGCCGACCGCCGGAGCCGGTCCGCCGTTGTGGGTCTGGCTGCTCGTCGCCTTCCTCGTCCTCGACCTCATCGCGCTCGCCCTCATCCTCATCCTGCGCCGCCGACGCCGGGCCACCGCGGTCGAAGCGGAGGAACGGCTCAACGCGAAGCGTCGGTCGACCCATCGCGAACCCCCGCCGCTCTGAACCTGCTAGAATCACAAGGTTGCCGTCGAACGGCCGCGGATCAAGAGAGCCCACGCATCAGGCGACGGGCACCGCGCAACGAACAGAGAGGGGATCACCACTATGGCGCTTGAAGGAGACCGTAAGAAGGCGATCATCGAAGAGTACGCAACCCACCCAGGTGACACCGGATCCCCCGAGGTCCAGGTGGCGGTCATGACCCGCCGCATCAAGGACCTCACCGAGCACCTGAAGGAGCACAAGCACGACCACCACTCGCGTCGTGGCCTGCTGCTCCTGGTCGGACAGCGTCGCCGCCTCCTCGGCTACCTCCAGGCCGTCGACATCGAGCGTTACCGCTCGCTGATCGAGCGCCTCGGACTCCGCCGCTAGGCAGCACCTCTACCCCTTCCAGCGCATCGGGACCCCGGTCCCTGAGCCTGTCGAAGGGCGCTGACACCGCGATCTTCTTCGCGACGGGCCGTCATCCATTCGGATGGCGGCCCGTTCGTGTGTCACCGCCCGTTCGTGTCCGCCGGGGAACCGTCACCTGGAGGAAATCCCAGTTCCGACTCGACCCCGGGCCGCTCATCTGGCAAGGTCGAGAGTCGGCTTCGCGCGAGGCCACGGCAGCACCGCACCACGGCAAGGAGCACCATGAGCATCTGGCGGACGAAGAGCATCGAGGACTCCCTCGCGGACTCGGGGATCGAGGGGCGCAGTCTGAAGCGCACGCTCGGCACCTGGGACCTCATGATCATGGGGGTCGCGGTCGCCGTCGGCGCCGGGATCTTCTCCGTCGGGGCCAAGGCCGCCGGCAACTACGCCGGCCCCTCGGTGTCGCTCGCCTTCATCCTCGCGGCCGTCACCTGCGCGCTGGCCATCATGTGTTACGCCGAGTTCGCCTCGACGGTGCCCGTCGCCGGTTCGGCCTACACCTTCACCTACGCCACGCTCGGTGAGCTCCTCGCCTGGATCATCGGCTGGGACCTCATCCTCGAGATGCTCACCGCCGCGGCGGTCATCGCCAAGTACTGGGGCATCTACCTCAGCAACGTCTTCCTGCTCTGGGGCTGGGACGTCCCGAGCGAACTGAACGTCTTCGGGCTCAAGGTGAGTTGGGGCGCGTTCGTCATCGTCGCGATCTTCACCACCCTGCTCGTCCTCGGCACGAAGCTGTCCTCCCGCGTGGCGAGCGTGTTCACGATCATCAAGGTCGCGATCGTCATTTTTGTCATCGTGGTCGGCGCGTTCTACGTGAAGGCGGCGAACTACACGCCGTTCATCCCCGCCGAGGTCCCGACGAAGGGCGGGGCATCCGACACCTGGTCGCAGTCGCTGTTCTCGTTCATGACGGGTGCTGCACCCGCGCAGTACGGGGTCTTCGGCCTCCTCGCCGGAGCGTCGCTCGTGTTCTTCGCCTTCATCGGGTTCGACGTCGTCGCGACGAGCGCGGAAGAGGTCAAGAACCCCCAGCGCAACCTGCCGCGCGGCATCTTCGGCGGCCTCGCGATCGTCACCGTCCTGTACGTCGGCGTCAGCCTCGTCCTCACCGGCATGGTGCCCTATACGACCCTCGCCGAGGCGGAGGACCCCTCGCTCGCGACCGCCTTCATCGCGGTGGGCGCCGACTGGGCCGCGCAGGTCATCTCGATCGGCATCCTCGCCGGCCTCACGACGGTCATCATGGTGCTGCTGCTCGGGCTCGCCCGTGTGGTCTTCGCCATGAGCCGCGACGGCCTGCTGCCCCGATCGCTCAGCGTCACCTCCGAGAAGCGCAAGACGCCCGTGCGGGTACAGCTCATCGTCGGTGCCCTGGTCGCGCTGATCGCCGGGCTCACCGACGTCGGCGTGCTGGAGGAGATGATCAACATCGGAACCCTCTCCGCCTTCGTCCTCGTCAGCATCGCGGTCATCGTGCTTCGGAAGAAGTACCCGAAGCTGCCGCGCGCGTTCCGTGTCCCGTGGTCGCCGTTCCTGCCGATCCTCTCAGCGGTGCTCTGCGTCTGGCTCATGCTCAACCTGACGACCCTCACCTGGGTGCGGTTCCTGGTGTGGCTGGCGCTCGGCTTCATCATCTACTTCGCCTACAGCCGCCGACACTCCATCGTCGGCAAGAAGGCTCGGGGCGAACTCGTCGAGTGAGGCTCGCTTTCGTCGTCGTCGGGCGGCCAGGGCTGCGCTGATCCGATCGACGGTCACGCCGAGGCCGACGGCGACGACGATCGAGACGACGGTCGCCAACACGGGCTGGTCCGGGAGGAGCCGACCGACGACGGCTCCGACACCGACGTTCCACAGCGCCCACGCGAGCCCAGCCACGACGGTGATCGGCAGGTATCGCCGAGGACGGAGGCCGCTCGCCCCCGCGACGAGGTTGACGGCGATGCGCGCGAAGGGGATGTAGCGTGCGGTGAGGATGGCCGCGGCAGCGCGGCGGTCGAGCGCGACACCCGCATGGGCGATGGCGCCGGCGACCCGCGGACGCCGCATCCAGGCGAAGCGCGTGGTCCCGATCCGTCGTCCGAGGAGGTAGCAGGACACGTCGCCGGTCACGGCTCCCGCCCAGGCCACACCGACGAGGAGGGCGAGGTCCGGCGAGCCGCTCGACGCCGAGATCGCGCCGAGTGCGGTGACAGCGGTCTCACTCGGCAGGATGACGAGGAAGGCGTCGGCGACGGTCAGCAGGTACAGCGCCGGGAACACCCAGCCCGACGCGGCGATCTCGAGCAACCACGCCGTGATCGCCGTCTGCACCGCATCGACCCATCCCATGCCCGCGATTCTCGCTCGGCCGGGTGAACGGCGCGTGACGTCGCCAGCAGCCGGGGTGGTCGTCACCCGGGAAGCGTGTGAGCATGGAGGTCGGCGAACGCCGGCGGAGGAGGCATCATGGCGAGGTTCGTGCGGTTCGACCGGTTCGGTGGCCCCGAGGTGTTCCACCTCGTCGAGGGCGACATCCCGGTGCCCGGTCACGACGAGGTCCGCGTCCGCGTCCTCGTCGCAGGCCTCAACCCCGTCGACCACAAGCTCGCGGCGTCACCGGAAGCCCTCGCCTCCTTCGGCCGGGACGTCCCGAGCGGGAACGGCAACGACTTCGCCGGCGTGGTGGACGGCGTGGGGAGCGGCGTCCGCGGGTTCGCGACCGGCGACCACGTGTACGGCGGACACCGGTTCCACGCGCAGGCGGACTTCCTCATCGCGCCGGCCGGCATCCTCCACCACGTGCCGGACGGGCTCACCATCGAGCAGGCCGGCGCGCTCGACATCGCCGGACGGGCGGCGATCGCGTCGGTCGACGCCGTCGGCGTCCAACGATCGGACACCGTGCTCGTGAGCGCTGCGGCCGGCGGGGTCGGCGTGCTCGCGGCGCAGCTCGCCCGCCGGCGCGGTGCGGTCGTGCTCGGCACCGCCGGGGCGGCCAACCAGGAGTTCCTCCGTGGCCTCGGCATCATCCCCGTCCAGTACGGTGACGGTCTCCGCGAGCGCGTCCTCGAGACCGCACCCGGCGGGATCACCGCCGTCATCGACACCCACGGACGGCAGACCCTCGAGCTCGCGCGCGACCTCGGAGTCGCGCCGCAGCGGGTGAACACCATCGCCGACCGTTCCTTCGCCGCCGAACACGGCTTCGGCGGCGTCGGCGGGCAGGCGGCGACGCAGACGCAGCTCGCGCAGCTGGGTCAGTGGATCGCGCAGGGGGAGATCGTGCTCCCGATCGACAGCGTGTGGCCACTCGAACGGGTCGTGGATGCCTACCGCCACCTCATCGACGGTCACGTCCGTGGGAAGGTCGTCCTCGTCACCTCGTGACGTCGCGTCGCGAACCCGTCGGATCGTTGCGCGGGGACTCCGGGTCGAAGGCCCGCTTGCGGCTGAAGATCCAGGCTGCCCGGGGCTCGATGAGGGGGCGGGTGATCCGTCTGACCGGCGCACTGGACAGCACGATCACGATCACGACCGACAGCACCAGGAGGCCGACGAGGACGAGCTCCGGGTTGACGGTGTCCTTGAGGACGCCCGATTCGCGGAGCGGGTAGAGCACGAACGAGTGCAGGAGGTAGACGTACATCGTCGACTGGCCGTATCGGGTGATCCATGCGTGGCGGCGGGGGACGAGCACGAAGAACGCGGCGGTGAGGACCACCGCGAGGAGGATCGCCGCGAGCCGGACCAGGCCGCCGGTGCCGTCCTCGTTCCCGAGAGCGGTGTAGCCCCGGTCGTAGAAGAACCAGTAGCGGAGGTCGATCCGCCGCCACAGGTCGACGCCCACGACGAGGACGACGGCCCAGACGACGAGCACGACGGCGGCGATGATGCGGACCCACCACGTCTTCGTCCGCACCAGGTGCCACCGGTCCACCAGGCGCCACCGGTTGATCTGCCACCCGAGCACGAAGAACGGCAGGATCCCGAGTGCGCGTGAGAGGGAGAACGTGCTGTCGACGTTGTCGAGGTACCCGACGCCGATCGAGATCACGACGCTCCACAGCAGCGGCCACCGGAGGAGCGCCAGGTACGGGAGCACGAGTCGGAAGATGCCGAGCGCGAGGAGGAACCACAGCGTCCACGACGGCTGCGTGGGATTGAACGCGCGCTTGCCCTCGACGAGGAACTGCACGAGCGACCAGACGCCCTCCATGATCAGGTACGGCAGCAGGATGTCCGTGATCACCCGACGCATCTGACGACGCCCGGGAGGCGAGGATTTCGAGAAGTACCCGCTGACGATCGCGAACGCCGGCATGTGGAAGGCGTACAGGAACAAGTAGACGACGAGCGCCGGGTCGGACTCGGAGGTCAGCCGCTGGACCGCGTGGCCCATCACCACGAGCGTGATGCAGGCGAAGCGGGCGTTGTCCCAGAACGGGACGCGCCGCTTCGGGCGAGCGGCTGCCGGCGCGGGATGCGTCAACGTCACCTCCAGGGGTCCGGTCCAGCGTAGCCGGAGGCGGCCGAGGAGCGGCCGGCGGCAGCGTCGAGCGTGGAATGGCGTACCGTTGCAGGGTTGCACGCGGAGGGGAGGACGAGATGGCCGAACGTGGTCTGAAGACCTCCCTCATCTCCTTCGCGCCGTCGCCCAAGCGATGGCCGGCCGCCCTGACGGCCGCGATCGCGATGGCCGTCCCGGTGGCCGTCGCCACGGCCGCCGGCGCGACCTCGCTCGGGCTGCTCGCCGGGCTCGGCGCGTTCACGGCGCTGTACTGCGTCCCGCTCAGCCGACGCGACCGCCTGAGGGTGCTGCCGCTCATCGGCGTCGCGCTCGTCCTCGCCTCGACGCTGGGCGTCTCGCTGTCCGGTTCCCGTCCCCTGACCGCGCTCGGGCTGCTCGTCGTCGGGGCGGCCGCGGTGTGGCTCGTCCAGGGGATCGTGCTCGGCCCGCCGGGGGCGTTGTTCTTCATCCTGGTGTTCGGCATCGCCGGGCATCTGAGCGCACCGACGGCGATCGGTGGTGCGGGGATCGACGGCCGGCTCGTGATCGCCCTCGTAGCCGCCGGATCGCTCTTCGCCATCCTCGTCGTGGTGGTACCGCTCCTCGTGCCGGGCGTCCGCCGGGCCGGCGGCAAGCCCACCCCGATGCGGGTCCTGTTCCCGGAGTACCGCCTCAGTCCGTCGGACCGCAGGGTCGCCGTCCGGCTGACCGTGGCCCTGGCGTGCAGCGCGCTCCTCGGATACCTGCTCGGACTCGGGCACGGGTACTGGATCGCGGGATCCGCCGTCGCCATCCTGAGTGTCGGGCACTCCCGCACCCTGAGTGCGACCCGCGGCGTCCACCGGGTGCTCGGGACCCTCGTCGGCGCCGGGCTCTTCCTGCTCGTCGCCTCACTCGAACCGCACGGCTACGTGCTGGCCCTGGTGTTGGCGGCGCTGCAGTTCACCATCGAGCTGGTGGTGATCCGGCACTACGCCCTGGCGCTCGTGTTCATCACGCCGCTCGTCCTCGTCATCAGCACCTCGTCGTCGCGGTCACCGGTCCTCGAGGTGGTGGGGGAGCGGGTCCTCGACACCCTCATCGGGGCCGCCATCGCCATGGTGCTGCTGGTGGCGTCCTGGGGACTCGACCGGCGGAACCGCCGAGCGGCCGGGCCCGGCGGAACCCCGCCCGTCACCTGAGCATCCGTGTCGTGCCGGGCCTCCAGGACACCCCCTCTGCTAGGCTCGTCCACGGTGGACCGTCACAGGTCCGCCGCGCGCAGAGCCAGCCGACAGGAAGCTGGTCCTCGGTGGTGTATCCCTCGCGATCCGCGGGTGGTGTTCTACTGGTGGCCAGCCAAGTCCCGGAAGACCGGGCGGCTTGAGCAAGTACTGCGGCTGCGTTGCGCGCTGCATCATGCACGACCGCGCTCGACGGCGCGTCCATTCGGGGCGCGCGGCCCGTCACTCGACGGGAGCGCACACGTACGAAGGAGAGACCTGTGGAAGGTCCAGAAATCAAGTTCGCCGAGGCCGTTCTCGACAACGGCAAGTTCGGCAAGCGCACGGTCCGGTTCGAAGCCGGCCGCCTCGCGCAGCAGGCACAGGGCGCGATCGCCGCGTACCTCGACGAGGAGACCATGCTCCTCTCGGCCACCTCGGCCGGAAAGCACCCCAAGGACAACTTCGACTTCTTCCCCCTCACGGTGGACGTCGAGGAGCGCTCCTACGCCGCCGGCAAGATCCCCGGTTCGTTCTTCCGTCGTGAGGGCCGCCCCTCGACCGAGGCGATCCTCGTCTGCCGCCTCATCGACCGGCCGCTGCGCCCGTCGTTCGTCACCGGCCTCCGCAACGAGGTCCAGATCGTCATCACCGTCCTCTCGATCGCTCCGGGTGAGTTCTACGACGCCCTGGCCATCAACGCCGCGTCGATGTCCACCCAGATCTCGGGCCTGCCGTTCTCCGGCCCGATCGGTGCCGTCCGTCTCGCCCTCATCCCCGGCCAGGCCGGCGAGGCAGACCAGTGGGTCGCGTTCCCGAAGGTCGACCAGCTCGAGGAGGCCGTCTTCGACATCATCGTCGCCGGTCGGATCGTGACGGACGCCAACGGCAACGAAGACGTCGCGATCATGATGGTCGAGGCCGAGGCCACCGAGAACAGCTGGAACCTCATCAAGGGCGGCGCCACGAAGCCCGACGAGGCGGTCGTCGCAGCCGGTCTCGAGGCCTCCAAGCCGTTCCTCAAGCAGCTCGTCAAGGCGCAGAGCGAACTCGCCGCCCAGGCGGCCAAGGAGATCGCGGCCTACCCCGTGTTCCTCCCGTACACGCAGGAGAGCTACGACGCCGTCGCCGGTCTCGCTCACGACGAGCTCGTGAACGTCTACCAGATCGCCGACAAGATCGAGCGCCAGAACGCCGACGACGCCCTCAAGGACCGCGTCAAGGCGACCATCGCCGAGCGCGTCGAGGCCGGTTCGCTCGACGCCGAGGTGCTCGCGCAGTTCTCCGCCGCGTACAAGTCCGTCTCGAAGGTCGTCATGCGTGGCCGGGTGCTCCGCGAGGGCATCCGTATCGACGGCCGTGGCCTGACCGACATCCGTCCGCTCGACGCCGAGGTGCAGGTCATCCCGCGCGTCCACGGTTCCGCGATCTTCCAGCGCGGCGAGACCCAGATCCTGGGTGTCACCACGCTGAACATGCTGAAGATGGAGCAGCAGATCGACTCGCTGTCCCCGGTCACGAAGAAGCGCTACCTGCACCACTACAACTTCCCGCCCTACTCGACCGGTGAGACCGGCCGGGTCGGTTCGCCGAAGCGTCGCGAGATCGGGCACGGCTTCCTCGCCGAGCGCGCCCTCGTGCCGGTGCTGCCGAGCCGTGAGGAGTTCCCCTACGCGATCCGTCAGGTGTCCGAGGCCCTCGGGTCCAACGGTTCCACCTCGATGGGTTCCGTCTGCGCCTCGACCCTGTCGCTGCTGAACGCCGGTGTGCCGCTCCGCGCACCCGTCGCCGGTATCGCCATGGGCCTCATCTCCGACGTCGTCGACGGCGAGACCCGCTACGCGGCCCTCACCGACATCCTCGGCGCCGAAGACGCCCTGGGCGACATGGACTTCAAGGTCGCCGGTACCTCCGAGTTCGTCACGGCCATCCAGCTCGACACGAAGCTCGACGGCATCCCGACCTCGGTCCTGACCGGTGCGCTCCAGCAGGCCAAGGACGCCCGCACCACGATCCTCTCCGTGCTGAACGCGGCGATCGACGCTCCCGACGAGATGGCGCCGACCGCGCCTCGCGTCATCAGCGTGCAGATCCCCGTCGACAAGATCGGTGAGCTGATCGGCCCGAAGGGCAAGACGATCAACTCCATCCAGGACGAGACCGGCGCCGACATCTCCATCGAGGAGGACGGCACCGTCTACATCGGTGCTGTCGACGGTCCGTCGGCCGAGGCCGCTCGCGCCCAGGTCAACGCGATCGCCAACCCGACCAACCCGGAGGTCGGCGAACAGTTCCTCGGAACCGTCGTCAAGATCGCCGCGTTCGGCGCGTTCGTCTCCCTGCTTCCGGGCAAGGACGGCCTGCTGCACATCTCCGAGGTCCGCAAGCTCGCCGGTGGCAAGCGTGTGGAGAACGTCGAAGACGTGCTCGGCGTCGGCCAGAAGATCCTCGTGGAGATCACGAAGATCGACGACCGCGGCAAGCTGTCGCTCGCGCCGGTCGTCGCCGACGAGGCCGACACGCACGGCAGCGACGCTGCCAGCGAAGGCCCTGAGGCTCCCGCCGAAGGCTGATCGACCCAGCATCGCCAGAACGCCCGTCCCGCTCCTGCGGGGCGGGCGTTCTGCCGTCGACGGGAGTGTCGACGGTTGAGGGTCGGGACGATCCGGCGTACCCTCGGACCACCTCGCGATGACGCGAGGGCACGGCACCGCTCACGAGGCACCGCCGTGCGGTCACCGAACTCAAGGCGGCGTGCATCGTGTCGATGGAGACTCACACCCAATTCCCGCAGGATCCGGACGGAGCGGGAGGTGATGCACGCGACAGGTCTCCGGAGGATCAGGCGGTCCGCGGCCCAGGCCCGTCGGACCTCGTCCAGCTGATCGACCCCGACGGGCACCGCCGGGAGGACGCGCTCTACGACCTCTTCGTCGCCGACCTCGGGCTGGACGATCTCCTCGGCCTCTACGAGGACATGGTGGTCAGCCGCCGGATCGACACGGAGGCGACCGCGCTGCAGCGACAGGGCGAGATCGGCCTCTGGCCGCCGCTGCTCGGGCAGGAGGCGGCGCAGGTCGGCTCGGCCCGCGTCCTGCGGCGGGACGACTTCGTCTTCACGAGCTATCGCGAACAGGCGGTCGCCTACTGCCGGGGCGTCGAGCTCGACCAATTGATGGCGATGTGGCGAGGGACGGCGCTGTCCGGCTGGGACCCGTTCGCCGTCGGGATGGCGACCCCCGCCGTGATCATCGGCGCGCAGACGCTGCATGCGACGGGCTACGCCATGGGATGCCAGCGGGACAGCTCGGATGCCGTCGCGGTGGCCTACTTCGGTGACGGTGCGACGAGTCAGGGCGACGTCAACGAGGCCCTCGTCCTCGCCGCCAGTTTTCGTGCACCCGTCGTCTTCGTCTGCCAGAACAACCAGTACGCGATCTCCGAGCCGGTGGGGCTGCAGGCGCAGCGCCCCATCGCGGAACGGGCGCCGGGGTTCGGTGTCCCGAGTATGCGCGTCGATGGCAACGACGTGCTCGCCGTCACCGCGGCGATGCGCATCGCGGTCGACCGTGCCCGCTCCGGTGGCGGCCCGACCTTCATCGAGGCCGTGACCTACCGGATGGGTCCACACACCACTTCCGACGACCCCACCCGGTATCGCGACGAGGCCGAGGTGGCCTCGTGGCGCGCGAAGGACCCCATCGTCCGGGTGGAGCGACTGCTCGATGCGGCGGGCGTGCTCGACGAGTCGGCTCGGGCGCGGGTGGCCCGGGTCGCCGACGATGCCGCCGCACGGGTCCGCGCCGGGTGTCTCGCGCTGCAGGCGCCGGACCCGCTCTCCGTGTTCGACGAGGTCTACGCGACGCCGCATCCGGTCCTCGAGCGCCAACGGGACGAGTACCGCTCCTACCTCGAGTCGTTCGACGGCGCCGACGGCATGGGGGGCGTGCGATGACGACGCTGACCCTGAGCAAGGCGATCAACACCGGTCTCCACCATGCCCTCGCCGACGACGACCGCGTCCTCCTCCTCGGCGAGGACATCGGCCGTCTCGGCGGCGTATTCCGGGTCACGGACGGCCTGCAGGCCGAGTTCGGGGCCGACCGCGTGATCGACATGCCGCTCGCGGAGTCGGCGATCATCGGAGCGGCCGTCGGACTCGCCTTCCGCGGCTTCCGACCGGTCTGCGAGATCCAGTTCGACGGATTCATCTACCCGGGCTTCGACCAGATCGTCGCGCAGTTGGCCAAGCTCCACTACCGCACCCGAGGGGCCGTGCGGATGCCCGTCACGATCCGGGTGCCCTACGGTGGGGGTATCGGCGCGGTCGAGCACCACTCCGAGTCGCCCGAGGCGTACTTCGCCCACACGGCCGGCCTCCGGGTGGTCACCTGCTCGGACCCGCAGGACGCGCACACGATGATCCGCCAGGCGATCGCCTGCGATGATCCGGTGCTGTTCTTCGAGCCGAAGCGGCGGTATTGGACGAAAGGGGAGGTGCTCGAGGACCTCCCGACCGATCCGCTGGCCTTCACGCACGCTCGGACCGTCCGCTCGGGCCGTGACGCGACCCTGGTCGCCTACGGACCGCTCGTGCAGACCGCGCTCGACGCCGCGGTGGCCGCCGCGGACGAGGGTGTCGACCTCGAGGTGATCGACCTGCGCTCCCTCGCTCCGATCGACGTCGATGCCGTCGTGGCGTCCGTCGAGAAGACCGGACGGCTCGTCGTCGCTCATGAGGCGCAGCGCTCCGGCGGGATCGGCGCCGAGCTGGCCGCGACGATCACGGAACGCTGCTTCGACGTGCTCGAGGAGGCCCCGGTGCGGGTGACGGGATTCGACACGCCCTACCCGGCGTCGGCCCTCGAGGACCACTTCCTCCCGGACCTCGACCGCATCCTCGACGGCGTGGACCGGGCGATGGGGCGCCGGTCGTCGATGCCGTCGTCCACCGGTCGGGCCGAGGCACGGACCGCTGCGACGACGGGCGAGGAGGGGCGACGATGAAGCGCTTCTCCCTGCCCGACCTCGGCGAAGGACTCACCGAGAGCGAACTCGTCTCCTGGCGGGTCGCCGTCGGCGATCACGTCGAGCTCAACCAGGTGATCGCCGAGGTCGAGACCGCGAAGGCGCTCGTCGAGCTGCCCGCACCGACTGCTGGTGTGGTAACCCGACTCCATGTCGAACCGGGGACGACCGTGCTCGTCGGCGAGGCGCTCGTCGATTTTGCTCCCGACGGTGACGGTTCCGCGCCGGAACCCGAGGCCGGGGGCTCGGAGGGCGACCGACCGACCGGGGCGGGGGAGCGCGAGCCCGTCCTCGTCGGCTACGGCCCGCGGACCTCGAGCGGGGAGCGGCCGCGACGGCGGGCCAGAGCGTCTGCCGACGACCCGGTCGTCGTCTCCGCTGCCCGTCCGGCGACGAGGCCGCCGGTGGAGCCCGGCGCGGACGCAGCCGTCCGCGCCGATGCGCCGCATCCCGCCCGCCCGCGCGCGACACCGCCGGTCCGTCGGCTCGCCCGCGATCTCGGTGTCGACCTCGGCACCCTCGTCGGCACCGGCGTCGGTGGTCGGGTCCTCAGGGAGGAGGTGGAGCTGGCGGCGGGCGGTTCGTCGGGATCGTCCCCGGTCGCTCCGGATCAGGTCACCGCGTCGGACGACGGCTCGGTCCGGCGACCGATCACCGGGGTGCGACGACGGACCGCGGAGGCCATGGTGAGCAGTGCGTTCTCGGCTCCGCACGTGACGGAGTTCTTGACCGTCGACGTGACGCCGACGATGACCCTGCTGGACGCGCTCGCCCACTCGCCCCGCATCGGCGACCACCGGGTCAACATCCTCACGGTCCTCGCCAAGGCGGTGTGCATCGCGGTCAAGCGCACGCCGGCGGTGAACGCCAGCTGGGACGAGGCGGCGGGCGAGATCGTCGAGTACGCGCACGTGGGACTCGGGATCGCCGCGGCCACCCCGAGGGGACTCCTCGTCCCCAACGTCGCGCGCGCGGACGAGCTCAGCCTGTTCGACCTCGCCGACGCCGTGTCGAGCCTCGTCCGGACGGCGCGTGAGGGACGCACCGCACCGGCCGAACTGCGCGGGGGCACGATCACGATCTCCAACGTCGGCGTGTTCGGCGTCGACGCGGGAACACCGATCCTGAACCCGGGGGAGGCGGCGATCATCGCGCTCGGTGCGGTCCGCCGGCTCCCGTGGGAGTTCGAGGGGCAGGTCGCGTTGCGGCAGGTCGTGACGCTGTCGCTGTCGTTCGACCACCGGGTCATCGACGGGGAGCAGGGGTCGCGGTTCCTCGTCGACCTGGGGACGATGCTCGCCGATCCTGCCATGGTGCTGACGATGGTGTGATCGTCGGGCGGTGCTCAGATCCCGCGGTCGACGAGGTCGAGCAGGTGTTCCGTCGCAAATTCGACGGTCGCCTCGTCCAGGCCTCTGAGCGGGCCGTCGATGATGAGCATGCCGAGTCCGTGCACCGACGACCAGGCGAGGAGTTCGGCGCCTGGTCGTCGTGCGGGCGGGAGCACACCCGTCTCGGCGAGCTCGTCGAGCACGCCGGCCAGGGTCTCGAAGGGTGTCCGGCCGGAGGCGCCCCGTTTGCCGACGCTCATCGCCTCGTTCAGGTCGTGCGGCACCGAGAAGGCCGCCCGGAAGAGACCGGGCTCCTCCCGCGCGAACCGCAGGTAGCCGGTGCCGACCGCGCGGAGCCGCAGCCGCGCGTCCGCGGGGGCGGAGCCCGTCGGTTCCACGGCCGCGAGGGCGGTGGCCATGCGGTCGGCGGCGAGTCCCTGCGCGGTGTCGGAGACGGCCTGGACGAGCGCGTCGCGGTCGGCGAAGTGGCGGTAGGCGGCGTTCGGGGAGACGCCGGCGCGTCGAGTCGCCTCCCGCAGCACGACGGCGTCGGGTCCACCCTGCCTGGCCATCTCGACGCCGGCCTCGAGCAGGGCTTGTCGGAGATCGCCGTGCCGGTAGGTGCTTCGTGCCGGTGCGGGAACGCTCATGGGTTCCATTCTGTCGCGATGCTCTGGACGGATCGCGTGCGACGTGGCATTGTGCACAGTGTACACATCGACGCGGAGGAGCGGCTCATGGTCTCGTACACGGACGTCTTCAGTGGATTCTCGGTCGACGACATCGACGTGGCCAGGTCGTTCTACCGCGATGTCCTCGGGCTCTCCGTCGCCGACAACGCGATGGGGTTCCTCGACCTGTCGCTCCCCGCGGGCGGGTCGGTCCTCGTCTACGGCAAGCCCGACCACGTGCCGGCGTCCTTCACCGTCCTCAACCTCGCGGTCGCGGACGTCGATGCGGCTGTCGACGAGCTGAACGCGCGCGGCGTGGTGACGAAGCTCTACCCGGACGATGAGCTTCCGACCGACGCGAAGGGCATCATGCGCGGGAACGGGCCGGACATCGCCTGGTTCACCGACCCGGCGGGCAACGTGTTGTCGGTGCTCTCCGACTGACGGCGAGCGGTTCCGTCACGGGGCGCTGAGCGCGGCGACGGCCATCCGCTCGAGGGTCGATCGGATCGCGTCCCGGTCGACTGCCCCGGCGTCGTTCCGCCCGAGCGATGCGCTGTGCGGCGTGGAGTTGATGAGACCGAAGCCGGCGAGGGCCCTGATCCGGAGGGCCGCGATGGAGGTGGACGGGTGCAGGGCGTGCAACACATCCACCCAGCGCTCGACGTACCGGCGCTGCAGGGTGCGGACGGTGCGTCGGTCGTCGGGCGTGAGGCTGTCGAAATCGTGGTCCTGGACGCGGATGACGTCGGGGTGCTCGAGGGCGAAGGCCACGTGGAAGGACACGAGCGAGTGCAGCGCCCCTGCGGCGTCCGCAGATCGCTCAACCTCGGCCGTGCCGCCGTCCAGAAGGTCCTGGCTGACCCCGACGAGGAGTGCCGCGAGCACCGCCTGCTTGCTGACGAAGTGCCGGTAGACGGCTGGTCCACTCATGCCCACCGCGGCGCCGAGGTCCTCCATCGACACGCCCGTGAACCCGCGCTCGGCGAAGAGGACGGCTGCTGAGCGGAGGAGGGCCTCGCGGCGGGCCACCTTGGCCTCCGACCGACCGACGCGCGTGGTCGACGACGACGGTTCGTGCATCGACATCGGACCTCCTCGGGGTGGACATGTTCAGTGAATGAAGCGTAACCTGTGTTTCAGTGAGTGCTCAGTAACTGAACACCCACACGGTCGACGACGACAGGAGCCCGAGTGTCCAAGCTCGTGAGCAGTGTGGATCCCTCCGCAGCACGATTCCGGGAGCAGGAGGCCGCGCAGCGCGCTCTGGCCCACTCGCTCGCGGAGACGCTCGCCGCCACCGCGACCGGCGGCCCGGCCGCATCCCGCGCTCGCCACGTCGCCCGCGGCAAGCTGCTGCCGAGGGAGCGTGTGGACCGCCTGCTCGACGAGGGCAGCCCCTTCCTGGAGATCGCACCGCTGGCGGCCGACGGCATGTACGACGGGGCGAGTCCCGGCGCAGGCGTCATCGCCGGGATCGGGCTTGTTCACGGCCGGCACGTGCTCGTCGTCTCGAACGATGCGACCGCGAAAGGCGGCTCCTATTTCCCGATGACGGTGAAGAAGCACCTCCGTGCGCAGGAGATCGCGGCCGCGAACCGGCTTCCCTGTCTCTACCTCGTCGACTCCGGCGGGGCGAACCTGCCGAGGCAGGACGAGGTGTTCCCAGATCGCGACCACTTCGGGCGGATCTTCTTCAACCAGGCCCGGATGTCGGCCGCCGGCATCCCGCAGCTCGCCGCCGTGCTCGGCTCCTGCACCGCCGGCGGCGCCTATGTGCCGGCCATGAGCGACGAGAACGTGATCGTGCGCGGTCAGGGCACGATCTTCCTCGGTGGACCTCCACTCGTGAAAGCGGCGATCGGCGAAGTCGTGACCCCGGAGCAGCTCGGGGGAGGGGAACTCCACGCGCGGGTCTCGGGGGTGACGGACCATCTCGCGGACGACGACGCCCACGCGCTCGACATCCTCCGGGAGGCGGTGGCGACCCTCCCGCCTCCGTTCGAGCGAGCCTGGGCGGTGCGTCCGAGCGTCCCGCCCGCGGTGCCTGAGTCCGAGTTGTACGGCGTCGTCCCGGTGGAACTGCAGACCGCCTACGACGTCCGCGAGGTGATCGCACGCCTGGTCGACGGCAGCGAGTTCTCCGAGTTCAAGCGCGAGTACGGCGACACCCTCGTCACCGGGTTCGCGCACCTGCACGGCCACCCCGTCGCCATCGTCGCCAACAACGGGGTGCTCTTCAGCGAGTCCGCGCTGAAGGGGGCGCACTTCATCGAACTGGCGGACCAACGGGGCATCCCGCTGCTGTTCCTGCAGAACCTCTCCGGCTTCATGGTGGGCAGCGACGCCGAGGCGGGCGGGATCGCGAAACACGGCGCGAAGATGGTGACCGCGGTCGCGACCACCCGGGTGCCGAAATTGACGGTCGTGATCGGCGGGTCCTTCGGTGCCGGGAACTACTCCATGTGCGGTCGTGCCTATGATCCCCGCTTCCTCTGGATGTGGCCGGGGTCACGGATCTCGGTCATGGGCGGGCCGCAGGCGGCGAGCGTCCTCGCGACCGTCAAACGCGATCAGCTGGAGGCCAAGGGCGAGGAGTGGACGGCCGAGGCCGAGGCGGCGTTCCGGGCGCCGATCCTCGCCGACTTCGAGGAGCAGGGGAACCCGTACTACTCCACGGCGAGGCTGTGGGACGACGGCATCATCGACCCCTCGCAGACCCGGACTGTCCTCGGACTCGCGCTCGAGGTGTGCTCCAGGGCCCCGCTCCCCGACCCCGGCTTCGGCCTCTTCAGGATGTGACGGGACCATGACCGAAACCTCGAACCGACCGGTCACAGCGCTCCAGCGCCCGTTCGTGACCGTCCTCGTCGCGAACCGCGGCGAGATCGCCTGCCGCGTCATCCGCAGTCTCAGAGCCATGGGCGTCGAGAGTGTCGCCGTCTACAGCGACGCGGATCGCGACGCCCCGCACGTCCGCCTCGCCGACCGTGCGGTCAGGATCGGACCGGCCGTCGCCTCCGAGAGCTACCTCGACGTCGCGGCCGTCGTCGGCGCCGCCCTGGCGACCGGGGCGGAGGCGGTGCACCCCGGCTACGGATTCCTGTCCGAGCAGCCGTCCCTCGCGAGGGCGCTCGCCGCAGCCGGGATCGTCTTCATCGGCCCTGACGAGCGGGCGCTCGAGCTCATGGGGGACAAGATCCGGGCCAAGGACCACGTCGCCGCCCGAGGGGTGCCGATCATCGAGGGAGTCGCCGATCCGTCGCTCGACGACGCCGCGCTCACCGCGGCCGGCATCGCGATCGGGTTCCCGCTCATCGTCAAACCGGCGGGCGGCGGCGGTGGCAAGGGGATGCAGGTGGTGGAGCGCGCCGAGGAACTGCCCGCCGCGATCGCCTCGGCCCACCGGGTCGCGCAGGCGGCCTTCGGTGACCCGACACTGCTGCTCGAACGGTTCGTCACGAGGCCTCGACACATCGAGGTGCAGGTGCTCGCCGACGCGCACGGGACGGTCCTCCACCTCGGCGAACGTGAGTGCTCGCTCCAGCGTCGGCACCAGAAGGTGGTCGAGGAGTCGCCGTCGCCCCTCATCGACGCCGATCAGCGGGCGCGCCTCGGCGAGGCCGCCTGCACCGTCGCGCGGAGCGTGGGGTACCGGGGCGTCGGGACGGTCGAGTTCCTCGTCGCCGACGACCGACCGGACGAGTTCGCCTTCCTCGAGATGAACACCCGGCTGCAGGTGGAGCATCCGGTCACTGAACTCGTCACGGGTCTCGACCTCGTGGAGTGGCAGGTGCGTGTCGCAGCCGGACAGGCACTCGAGTTCACGCAGGACGACGTCCTCCTCACCGGCCACGCGGTGGAGGCCCGGCTGTACGCCGAGGACCCGGCGGGCGGCTTCCTCCCGCAGACCGGAGTGCTCGAGCGGGTCCGCCTGCCTGCGGGTCCCGACGTCCGGGTGGACGGCGGCATCGCGGAGGGGCAGTTCGTCGGGCCCTGGTACGACCCCATGCTGGCGAAGATCGTCTGTTGGGCGCCGGACCGCGCGTCCGCCCTGCGACGACTCGACGCGGCCCTCGCGGCGACGGTCGTCTTCGGTGTCCGGACGAACCTCGGCTTCCTGCGACGCCTCGTCACCGATACGGACGTGGTCGAGGGACGCCTCCACACCGGTCTCATCGCCGAACTCCTCGCCGAGTCGCCCGCGACCGCGCCTGACGACCGTGCCGTGGTGGCGGCGGCGCTCGCCGAACTGGACGACCGCACCGTCGCCCTGGCCGACCGCGTCGGCGCGCTCGGCACCCCATGGTCCGACGCCGGAGGCTGGAGGCTCGGCGGTACCTCACCGTCGCGGGTCCATCTGCGGACCGACGACGGACGGCTGGTCCGGGTGGAGGTCCTCGGCCCGAGTGACGACGCCCGGGTCACGGTCGCCGAGGCGGAGCCCGTGCATGCCGCCGTCCTCGCGCGGACGGACCGTTCCTGGCGCTTCGAGCATGGCGGGACCAGCGTCCCCGTCGAGACGATGCGCATCGGCGACGAGCGCTGGACCGCTCTCGACGGCATCATCGGCGTCGTCACGGTCGTCCCGCGCGACGCGGTCCCGTCGGGAGGGGGTGCCACGACGCCCGGCGCCGTCGAGCCGGAGGTCCGGACCCCCATGCCCGGCACCGTCACGGCCGTCCACGTCGCGAGTGGTGACGACGTCGCGGCCGGACAACCGCTCGTCACCGTCGAGGCGATGAAGATGGAGCACCTCCTCACCGCGCCCGCGGCCGGCGTCGTCACCGTCCACGTCACCACGGGCGGCACGGTCGCCACCCGCCAATCGGTCGCGACGATCGCCGCAGACCCCGTCGCAGCACCCACGAACGGAGCGCCAGCATGAACACCGAGCTCAGCCCGGAGCACCAACGGATCGTCGACACGGTGAAGGCCTTCGCCGACGAGGTCGTCGCGCCAGCCGCCTACCGATACGACACCGAGCGCCGGCTGCCGTACGACATCATCGCGCAGATGGGGGAGCTCGGACTCTTCGGGCTCCCGTTCCCCAAGGATCTCGGCGGTGGCGGCATGGACTACTTCGCCCTCTGCCTCGCCGTCGAACAGCTCGGACGTGTCGACCAGAGCATCGGCGTCACCCTCGAGGCCGGCGTCGGACTCGGCGCCATGCCCATCTACCTGTACGGCACCGACGCACAGCGCGAGGAGTGGATCCCGCAGCTCGCGAGTGGGAAGGCGCTCGCCGCCTTCGGTCTGACGGAGGCCAGAGCCGGCAGCGACGCGGGCGCGACGGAGACCACCGCGCAGCTGGTCGACGGGGAGTGGGTCATCAACGGGACGAAGCAGTTCATCACGAACTCGGGCAGCGAGATCACGCGGCTGGTCACGGTCACGGCGGTCACGGGGGAGCGGACCCGCGCCGACGGGCGGGTGACCAAGGAACTCTCCTCCATCCTCGTCCCGGTACCGACGCCCGGGTTCACCGCGCTTCCCCCGTACGACAAGGTCGGCTGGCACACCTCGGACACGCACCCGCTGGTGTTCGACGACGTGCGTGTCCCGGAGGCCAACCTCCTGGGCGAGCGTGGTCGTGGCTACGCGAACTTCCTGTCGGCGCTCGACGGCGGACGGATCGCGGTCGCCGCGCTCGCGGTCGGGGCGGCCCAGGGCTGCCTCGAGGAGGCCATCCGCTACGCGAAGGAGCGGGTCGTCTTCGGGCGACCGATCGGCGACAACCAGTGGATCGCCTTCCGGATCGCGAAGATGCAGGCGCGCGTCCACGCCGCCAGGCAGGCCTACTACGACGCCGCCTCGCGCATGCACCGCGGAGCGCCCTACAAGATGGAGGCCTCCATCGCCAAGATGGTCGCCGGGGAGGCCGCCATGGACAACGCGCGGGACGCGACCCAGATCTTCGGCGGCTACGGGTTCCTCAACGAGAACCCGGTCGCGAGGCACTACCGCGACTCGAAGATCCTCGAGATCGGCGAGGGCACCACCGAGGTGCAGCTCATGATCATCGCCCGTGAGCTCGGCTTCGCGTCCTGAGGCGACCATGACGGACGAACACGGACCGCAGGACGGACCCGAAAACGGTCCCGGCCCGGTCATCGAGCAGCGCGGCCTCTTCTTCGAGGAGTTCGCGGTCGGCACGACCTACCGCCACCGACCAGGACGCACCATCACCGAGGCGGACAACGTGCTGTTCTCGACCCTCACCATGAACGGGCAGTCGCTGCACCTCGACGCGGCCTGGTCCGCCACGCAACCGTTCGGTGAGCGACTCGTGAACTCGATGCTCACCCTCTCGACCATCGTCGGGCTCTCGGTGGCGCAACTGACGGAGGGCACGATCGTGGCCAACCTCGGTTTCACGGAGGTCGCCTTCCCCCGGCCCATGCACCACGGGGACACGCTGTACGCCGAGACGCTGGTCCGAGACAAGCGGCCGTCGGCGTCACGACCGGGGGAGGGGCTCGTGATGCTCGTGCACACCGGACGGAACCAGGACGGTGTCGTCGTCGCCACCGCGACCCGGACGACACTCGTCCGCCGCCTGGACGCGCGATGACCGCCGCGCCTCTCTCGCTGGGACCGGCGATCCTCTTCGTCCCCGCCGACCGACCCGACCGCTTCGCCAAGGCCGCCGACCGCGCGGACACCGTCATCCTCGACCTCGAGGACGCCGTCGCGCCGGCTGACAAGCCTGCTGCCCGTCGGGCGATCGTCGAACACCCGCTCGATCCCGTACGGACGATCGTCCGCGTCGACCCCGTCGGCACGGACGAGTTCGCCGCCGACGTCGCCGCGGTCTCGTCCACCCGGTATCGGACCGTCATGCTGGCGAAGACGGAGACCTCGGCGCAGCTCGACGAGCTCGCCGACGCGATCCCCGGCGTCCGCATCCTCGCGCTCTGCGAGACTGCGGCCGGCGTGGTGCGCGCCCCGGTGCTCGCCGGACACCCGTCGGTGGTCGGACTCATGTGGGGATCCGAGGACCTCGTCGCGTCCTTGGGCGGCACGAGCAGCCGCCGCGAGGACGGCGGCTATCGCGACGTCGTCCGCCACGCGAGGTCGTCGGTGCTACTCGCCGCCGGAGCGGCCGGGGTGATGGCCGTCGACGCGGTCCGCCTCGACCTCGACGACCTCCCCGGGCTCGCGGCGGAGGCCGCGGACGCCGCCGCCGTCGGGTTCGTCGGCTCGGCCTGCATCCACCCGGGACAGGTCGCGACGATCCGTGCCGCCTTCCGCCCCGACGCCAGGGCGGTGGCCGCCGCCCGGTCGCTCCTCGAGGCCGCAGCGGGGGAGCGCGGGGTGTTCCGCCACGAAGGGCGCATGGTCGACGAGCCCCTCCTGCGGCACGCTCGATCGGTCCTCGCGCGAGCCGGGACACCGGTCGACGGACGGTGACCCGACGCCGTCCGGAATCGTTACGAATCAGTTGCCACCCGGTCGCGATGTCGTCCCGCGGAAGGCGTCCGTCTCCTCTAGCCTGGTGACAAGCACCGGCACCTCGCGCAACGCTCGGAACCCGGCGGTGCAGCGCGTCATCGGTCGGCGGACCGAGAGAGGGGCAGGGGATGCCACACCTCTGGCGCTCGTCGAGCACCCGTGGCAGTTCGCTGTTGAGCGGAGAGGGCGTGGGCGGAGACACGGCACCCCACCCCGAGCAGCGGGTCCCGCACCCGTCGTTCCCGACGCCCGTCCAGGGCGCCGACGCCGATGGCGTGCCGAGGCGCAGGATCGGCGACTCCGAGCTGTCGGTCTTCCCGGTCGTCCTCGGCGGGAGCGTGTTCGGCTGGACCGTCGACCCTGACACGACGACGGACATCCTCGACCGCTTCCACGACGCCGGCGGCAACATGGTCGACACCGCCGACAGCTACGCGGGCGGCCGCAGCGAGATCCTCATCGGCAACTGGATGCGCAAGCGCGGCAACCGCGACGACATGGTCGTCGCGACGAAGATCGGGCGCCACCCGGACTACCCCGGTCTCGGTTCGGTGAGCATCATCCGGGCGGTCGAAGCGGCCCTCGAGCGCCTGCAGACCGACCACATCGACCTGCTGTCCTTCCACGACGACGACCCCAGCGTGCCCCTCGCCGACAGCCTCGGGACGGTCGACTGGCTCATCGAGAGCGGCAAGGTCCGGTACCTCGGCACCTCGAACACGACGCCGGAACGACTCATGGAGGCACGGATCCTCTCGGCGAGCGGGTTCACCCAGTTCGTCGCGCTCGAGACGCACTACAGCCTCATGCACCGCGAGCCGTACGAGAGCACCCTTGCGCTCGTCGCGACGGCACAGCACCTCGGTGTCCTACCGTACTTCGCGCTCGCGAACGGGTTCCTCACCGGGCGCTACCGGAGCCGGTCCGACCTCGATCCGAGCACCCGCGGCAGCCGCGCCGCGACGCACCTCCACCGTCGTGGCCTCCGCGTCCTGCACGTCCTCGACGAGATCGCGGCGGAGAACCGGTGCTCCGTCGCCTCGGCGGCCCTCGCCTGGGCCATGTCCCGTCCGGGCGTCGTCGCACCGATCGCGAGCGCGTCCCAGCCAGCCCATGTCGACTCGCTCATCGCGGCGGCGGACGTCCGGTTGAGCCGCGGGCAGATCCTCGAACTGGACCGCGTCTCCGGCCGGTTGCGCTGACGCCTTCCCGAGGCGCTCCGACGCGGACGCCAGCGCGCGACGCCCGGGAACCTGACGTATGGTTGGGATGATGAACGCCGCCGTCGACTTTCCGCTCACTCGTCCCGAGCTCGCGTTCACCGCATCCGGGGACGCCCTCGTCCGGCGCACGGTCCTCCCCAACGGTCTGCGCATCCTCACCGAGCACATGCCGGGGAGTCGCAGCGCCACGATCGGCTTCTGGGTGGCCGTCGGTTCCCGTGACGAACAGCCGGCGACAGCCGATCGTCCGGCGACCTTCGGATCGACGCACTTCCTCGAGCACCTGCTGTTCAAGGGCACGGCGAAGCGGTCGGCGCTCGACATCGCGATCGCGTTCGACGCGGTGGGTGGCGAGCACAACGCGCTGACGGCCAAAGAGCACACCTGCTACTACGCGAAGGTGCGTGACCGCGACCTGCCGATGGCGGTCGACGTCATCACCGACATGCTGACCTCCTCCCTGCTCGACCCGGAGGAGTTCGAGAACGAACGCGGCGTCATCCTCGAGGAACTCGCCATGATGGACGACGACCCGGGGGACGTCGCCAACGAGCGGTTCTTCGAAGGTGTCCTCGGTGAGCATCCACTGGGGCGTCCGATCGGCGGGCGGCCGCAGTCGATCATCGAGGTCGGGCGCGACGCCGTCCTCGCGCACTACCGCGCCAACTACCGGGCGAACGACGTCGTCGTGACGGCGGCCGGCGCGGTCGACCACGACGCGCTCGTCGCGCAGGTCTCGGCGGCCCTCGTGGGGGCCGGCTGGCCTGCCGACGTGGTCGCCGCGCCCGTGCCCCGCCGGACACTCGCGGCGGCCTCGGTCCTCGGCGGACCACCGCTGTCGGTGGTGCACCGACCCACCGAGCAGGTCCATCTGCAGATCGGCGGACCGGGACTCATCGCGGGCGACGAACGACGGTTCGCCATGAGCATGCTCAACTCCGTCCTCGGCGGGGGCATGTCGAGCCGTCTGTTCCAGGAGATCCGGGAACGACGTGGCCTCGCCTACTCCGTGTACTCCTTCGCCGGCAGCTACTCGGACGCGGGGGTCTTCGGGCTCGCCGCCGCCTGCTCCACGGCGAAGGCCACGACGGTCGCCGAGCTCATGCTCGCCGAACTCCACCGACTCGCCGAACACGGCGTGACCGACGACGAACTGTCGCGGGCCCTCGGCCAGTTGAGCGGTGCCTCGGCGCTCGCCCTGGAGGATTCAGATTCCCGCATGAGCCGACTCGGTCGGGCGGAGCTGACGCTCGGCGAGTTCATCGACCTCGATGAGAGCATCCGCCGCCTGCAGCTCGTCGGGCAGGACGAGGTCCAGCAGCTCGCGCGACATCTCGCCGCGCAGCCGATCACGGTGTCGGCGGTCGGAGCCGTCGACGAGGACACCTTCGCTCCGATCATCGCGGGGGTGCGTTGAATGTCCCATTACCTCTATCTCGTCAGGCACGGCGAGCAGCAGCATGCCGAGCACGGTCTGCCGGACGGTCCGCTGTCGGCGCGCGGCCGGCGGCAGGCCCAGCTCCTCGCCGAACGGCTCGGCGGGGTGCCGATGACGGCCGCCTGGCACTCGCCGTTGCAGCGGGCGGCGGAGACCGCTCAGATCATCGCCGAACGGATGCCGGCCGTCACCCCGCAACCGTCGTCCCTGCTGTTCGACTGCGTCCCGAGCGGACGTTCCCCGGAGACGCCGTCGGCGTTCGACCCGTTCTTCGGGTCCATCACCGAGGCCGAGGTCGAGGCCGGCGAGGCGCAGATGGCCGACGCCGCCGCCGAGTTCCTGTCACCGAAGCGCGGTGACCACCACGAACTGTTGATCACGCACAACTTCGTCATCGGCTGGCTGGTCCGAGAGGCCCTGCAGGCCCCGGCCTGGCGCTGGGTGAGCATCAACCAGGCCAATGGCGGCCTCACGGTGCTGCATCAGCGCGCGGGTCGTCCGTGGAGCCTCATCACCCACAACGACCTCGCACACCTCCCGGTGGAGCTGCGGACGGGCCTGCCCGAGCCGCACGCCGTCTGACCGACCCGCGCAGCGGGCGGCCCCGGTCCCCGGCCGTACCCGGTCGCCGAGCCTGTCGAGGTGCTCAGACCTCCTTCGCGTACCAGTTGGTCGCGTTCGGGTTGTCGTTGTAGGCGGGGACGTCGACGTACCCGCTCGTGCGGTACAGACCCCCGGCGGCGGCCAGGGTCGCATTCGTGTCGAGCACCAGGCGGGTGGCGCCGAGCTGCACCGCGCGCTCCTCGAGCGCCGTCAGCATCGCGCGCCCGTACCCCTTGCCCCTCGTCGACGGACGCAACCACAGATGCTTGATCTCGAACCGCACGGCGCCGTCATCGGCGTCGGCGATGCGGCGGACGCCCCCGCATCCGACGGGCTCCTCGTCCTCGGAGGCGACGAGGAAGACGCCGCTGGGTGGGGTGAACATCGCCGGGTCCGGGGTGAAGATCCGGTACGTCCCGCCCGTGAAGCCGAGCTCGCGGGAGGTGAAGTACTCACCGAGGAGGGTGGCGGCGGGCTCCGTGTCGACGGCGGCGGGGGAGAAGGTCAGCATGCCTCCAGCCTAGGACGACCCCTGCGGGCAGCACGTAAGCTGAGGGCATGACGACACGAGTGGCGCTGGCCGGCGCGAGCGGCAAGATGGGCCGACTGTTCACGAGCATCATCGCTTCACTCGACGACTTCGACCTGGTCGCCTCGCTCGGATCCTCCAGCGAGCTGAGCGAGATGGACGGCGCCGACCTCGTCGTCGACGTCACGGTCCCCGGCGTCAGCCAACGGATCGTCGACCACGCCGTCTCCCAGGGCATCAACGTCCTCGTCGGCACGAGCGGATGGTCGGCCGACCGCGTCCACCGCCTCGGGCGTCGACTCGCCGAGCTGCCGGACCAGGGGGTCGTGATCATCCCGAACTTCTCCCTGGGGTCCGTCCTGTCGACGAGCCTCGCGACCGTCGCCGCCCGGTTCTTCGACTCGATCGAGATCATCGAGTCCCATCGCGACACCAAGGTCGACTCCCCCTCCGGCACCGCGGTGCGGACCGCCGAGCTGATGATGGACGCCCGCGGCGACCGCGGACCGGTCGCCGCACCGCACACCGACCAGCGTGCCCGAGGGCAGCAGGTCTCGAGCATCCCGATCCACAGCCTGCGGCTCCAGGGCGTCGTCGCACGCCAGCAGGTCGTGTTCGGAGGCGTCGACGAACTCGTCACGATCACCCACGACACCATCTCGCCGGCCTCCTACGAGCGCGGCATCCGACTCGCCCTCGCAGCGGCACGCGACGCTCGGGGCGTCACCGTCGGGCTCGACAGTCTCCTCGACCTCGGGATCGACCGTCCGGCGCCGGCGGGCGGGCGCGCGGCAACAGGCGCTCCCGAGCAAGTGTCCGGCCAAGCCGCGGCGGCCAGCACCCTGTGAAGACCCGTGTGATGGTCGCGATCCTCGCGATCCTGCTCGTCCTCTACATCGTCCTCGTCGGGCACCGCGCCGTCGTCCTCCTCGGCACAGGGGAGCCCGTCGGCATCGCGATGGGCGCGGCGCTCATCGTCCTCCCCGTCGTCGGCGTCTGGGCGCTCTGGCGCGAGATCGCCTTCGGCGTGGGAGCCGAGCGGCTCGGCGTCCGTCTCGAGACGGAGGGCGGACTCCCGCCCGAGCAGGTCGAGACCCGCGAGAGCGGGCGGCCGTTGCGAGACGCAGCCGACGAGCTGTTCCCGAAGTACCGGGACGAAGCCGAGGCCGCACCCGACGATTGGCGCAGCTGGTACCGGCTCGGTCTCGTCTACGACGGGGCCGGCGATCGTCGGCGAGCCAGGGCCGCCATCCGACAGGCGATCCGGCTCGCGCGCGAATGAGGGCGTTCAGCTCCGCGCGAGGGCCTCGGCCAGGGCGTCTTCGACGGTCGGCGTGTTGAACGTGAACCCGTCCTGCAGGAGCTTGCGGGGCTCGACGCGCTGATCGCTGAGCAGGAGACCGTCGGCCGCGTCACCGAGCAGCGCTTTGAGGGCGAACTTCGGAGCGCGCAGGAGGTAGGGCCGGTTCATCCGTCGTGCGAGCTCGAACATGAGGTCGTCGGCTCTGGCCGCCTGCGGCCCGCAGAGGTTCACGGGGCCGCTGAGTGAGGAGGTCACGAGGTGGGTGATCGCCCTGACCTCGTCCGCCAGGCCGATCCACGGCCAGTACTGACGACCGGTCCCCAGCGGACCGGCGAGTCCGAATCGGGTGAGCGGCGCGAGCGGCTTGAGGACGCCGTCGAGGTCGACGACGATGCCGTTGCGCAGCAGCACCGTGCGCACGGACTCCGGGGCGGCGAGGGCGGACTCCTCCCAGGCCACGACCACGTCGGCGAGGAACCCGGACCCGGGGGTGGACTCCTCCGTGAGCGTCTCGCCCGGGCGGTCGCCGTAGTAACCGACCGCCGAGCCACTGAGGAACGCCGCCGGCGGCTGATCGGCCCGGTGCATCGCGTCCACGAGGGCGCGGGTGGCACTGAGACGCGACCACAGGATTGTCGACTGGTAGGCGGGCGTCCACGGGAGCTTGCCGAGCGACGCGCCGGACAGGTTCACCACCGCGTCCGCCCCATCCAACACGGCGGGGTCGAGGGAACCCGCGAGCGGATCCCATTCGGCTTCGCCCGGCCCGCGGGCCGGGCGCCGGACGAGCCGGACGACCTCGTGGCCGTCCGACTCGAGCGAGCCGCCGAGTGCGGTTCCGATGAGCCCGGAGGCTCCGCCGATCACGATGCGCATGCGCGTCGCCTTCCTGGTCGTGCTGCGGGGCGGGGGAGGTTACGCGAGGCTGGCTTCGAGGGTGATCGGGATCCCGGCGAGGGCCTGAGACACCGGGCAGCCGTCCTTCGCCGCTGCGGCGATGCGCTCGAAGTCCGCCTCCGAGATGCCGGGGACGACCGCGCTGACGAGGAGGTGGCTGCCGGTGATCCCGGTGCCGGGGATGAAGGAGACGGCCGCGGTCGCCTGGATGCGCTCCGGCGGGAATCCGGCCGTGGTGAGCTCGTTCGCGAAGGCCATCGAGTAGCAGGAGGCGTGCGCTGCTCCCAGCAGCTCCTCCGGGGTGGTGGTCGTGTTGGAACCCTCGGAGCGGGCCTTCCAGTCCACGGCGAACTCCGCGGCCTCCGAGGTGTCGAGACTCGTATGCCCTGACCCTTCGAACAGCGTGCCGTTCCAGACCGTCGTCGCTTCGCTCGTTACCGCCATGGTGTGACCTCCATCGTCGTCGGGCCGTGCAGGGGTGCATCGGCGCGGGTACTCGTGGGGTCAGCCTAACCGGATCGACCGGAGCGGACACCCGGTCGACGGGACGCTCCAGGCGTGCTCCCAGACCCGCGTCAGGACCCCTCCGGTGGTGACCCCGGAGGGGGAAACCCGATAGCCTGAGACCGTGTCGCGTGCAGAGAACCCCTTCGGTCAAGTCCTCGTCGCCCTGGTGACGCCGTTCACCGCCGACGGCGAGGTGGACTGGAAGGCCGTCGAACGACACATCGACGACGTCGTGACCGCGGGCGCCGACGGCATCGTCGTCACCGGCACCACCGGCGAGACGTCCACGCTGACGGACCCGGAGAAGATCAAGCTCGTCGAGGTCGGCAAGGACGTCGCGGGTGGGCGCGCGAAGATCATCACGGGTGGCGGCTCGAACGAGACGGCGCACGCGATCGAACTCGCGAAGAAGAGCGCGCAGGCGGGCGCCGACGGCAACATGATCGTCACCCCGTACTACAACAAGCCGACCCAGGCCGGCGTGCTCACCCACTTCCGCATGATCGCGGACTCCACCGATCTGCCGGTCATCCTCTACGACATCCCCGGACGCACCGGGATCCCGATCACCTACGAGACGATCCTCCGCGCCGCGAAGCACCCGAACATCCTCGCCGTCAAGGACGCCAAGGGCGACCTCAGCGAGGTCAGCCGCGTGATGAACCAGACGGACCTCATGTACTTCGCCGGAGACGACGCCAACGCGTTGCCGACGCTCGCGATCGGTGGCACCGGGCTCATCGGCGTCACGGCGAACATCGCCCCGACGCCCTACCGACACATGATCGACGCGGTGAACGCCGGCGACCTCGCCGCGGCCACTGCGGCGCACCGGCAGCTCGAGCCCCTCGTGCGCGCGGTCATGACCCACGTACCCGGCACTGTCGCCGCCAAATACATCTTGCACGGCCTCGGCCGGATCCAGAGCCCGCGGGTGCGTCTTCCGCTGGTCGGTCCGGAAGAGTGGGAGGCCGCGCAGATCGAGGATGAGATCGACCTGGTGAAGGACATCCCAGGCGTCGACTTCCGCAACTTCCGGCCAGACCGCAACGCCGCCGCCGGTGGCGCGCTGCCCAAGGTCGCCGGTACGACTCGCTAGACAAACCAGAGGGGGGCTACATGCCCAATACCATCATCGATCCGCCAGTCCTCGAACCGGGGACGCTCCGCGTCATCCCCATCGGAGGACTCGGCGAGATCGGCAGGAACATGACCTGCTTCGAGATCGACGGCAAGATCCTGATCGTCGACTGCGGCGTGCTCTTCCCCGAAGAGCACCAGCCGGGCGTCGACCTGATCCTGCCCGACTTCACCTCCATCAAGGACCGGCTCGACGACATCGTCGGCGTCGTGCTCACGCACGGCCACGAGGACCACATCGGTGCCGTGCCCTACCTCCTGAAGCTCCGCAAGGACATCCCGCTGATCGGCTCCGGGCTGACGCTCGCGCTCATCGAGGCGAAGCTCAAGGAACACCGCATCGTGCCCTACACCCTTCCGGTCAAGGAGGGGCAGATCGAGGCGCTCGGTCCGTTCGACCTCGAGTTCGTCGCGGTCAACCACTCGATCCCCGACGCCCTCGCGGTCTTCATCGACACCGACGCCGGCACGGTGCTCGTCACAGGCGACTTCAAGATGGACCAGCTGCCGCTCGACGGCCGCCTGACCGACCTCCGTGCCTTCGCGCGCCTCGGCGAGGAGGGTGTCGACCTCTTCCTCGTCGACTCCACGAACGCCGACGTCCCAGGCTTCACCCCGCTCGAGCGGTCGATCGGCCCGGTCCTCGACCAGGTCATCGCGAAGTCCGAGCGTCGCGTCATCGTCGCGAGCTTCTCGAGCCACGTCCACCGCGTCCAGCAGGTCCTCGACGCGGCGCACGCCCACGGTCGACGGGTCGCGTTCCTCGGTCGTTCGATGGTGCGCAACATGGGCATCGCCGCCGACCTCGGGTACCTCAACGTGCCGGAGGGGCTGCTCATCGACTACAAGAAGGCGAAGGACCTCCCCGAGGACAAGATCGTCTACATGTCGACCGGGTCGCAGGGCGAGCCCATGGCCGTCCTCAGTCGGATGGCGAACCTCGACCACGCGATCGAGCCGGGCCCGGGTGACACCGTCATCCTCGCCTCGAGCCTCATCCCGGGCAACGAGAACGCCGTCTACCGCGTGATCGACGGGCTCACGAAGCTCGGCGCCAACGTCGTCCACAAGGGCAACGCGAAGGTGCACGTCTCCGGTCACGCGGCCGCCGGCGAGCTCCTCTACTGCTACAACATCCTGCAGCCGAAGAACGTGCTCCCGGTCCACGGCGAGTACCGTCACCTCGTCGCCAACCAGAAGCTCGCCATCGACAGCGGCGTCCCCGCCCAGAACACCTTCATCGGTGAGGACGGGATCGTCATCGACCTGAAGGACGGCGTCGCGAAGGTCGTCGGTCAGCTCGACGTCGGCCTCGTCTACGTCGACGGCTCGACGGTCGGCGAGATCACGGACGCCGACCTCAAGGACCGCCGCATCCTCGCCGAGGAGGGCTTCATCTCGGTCATCGTCGTCGTCGACTCGAAGACGGGCCACATCATCTCCGGCCCAGAGGTGCACGCCAAGGGCTTCGCCGAGGACGACAAGGTCTTCGCCGACATCAAGCCGAAGGTCGCGAAGGCCCTCGCCGAAGCCGCCGAGAACGGGGTCCGCGACACGCACGCGTTGTCGCAGGTCATCCGTCGGACCGTCGGACGGTGGGTCAACACCTCGTTCCGGCGCCGTCCGATGATCGTGCCGCTGGTCATCGAGGCCTGATCGGTCCGTCGGGTCCACTCGACGCAACCCGCCAGGAGGCGGTCGGACATCATTCGCGAGGGTGATGCCGACCGCCTTCCGCGTTGCTACCGTGGAAGCTCCTATGGCCGCTCGTCACTCCGACTGCGGTGGATTCCGGAGGTCGGCGTGGGCGTTGTCCGCACCTGGGTGTTCCCCGTTCTGAAACTGCTCGTCTTCGCCGCGATCGCGGTCGCCCTCGTGAAGGTCGCGTTCCTCCCGGACGCGCCCGCCGAGGACGGGCCCACGCAGCCGACCGGGAGCCTCGTGGAGCCTGAGGTGCAGGCTGCACTCGGCACCGTGGTCAACACCGTCTCGGTGGAGGGCCAGGTCGTCGCCGATCCGGCCAGCACCGCGAAGTCGACGGTCGCCGGCACGGTCGACGAGGTGTTCGCCGCCAAGGGCGCCGTCCTGGCCGAGGGCGACCCCATCCTCGACGTCAAGACCATCGACGAGGAGGGCAAGGAACGGTTCGTCCAGGTGACGGCGCCCGTCGCCGGGACCCTCGGCAACGTCAAGCTGATCCATGGCCAGTCCGTGCAGATCGGCGACGCCGTCGCTCAGGTCTCTCCGGCGACGTTCTCGATCACGGGTTCCTTGAGCGCCGACAAGCAGTACCGCCTGCTCACCATCCCGGGTGAGGCGACGGTCACGATCAACGGTGGCCCGGCCCCGTTCGTCTGCCCGGCGGTGCGCGTCACGACACCGACCACCGGCGGCGACGACGACGAGGAGCCGACCTCGGGCGGCGGCACCGGACAGACGCCAGGAGCTGGCGGCACCTCGGTCACGTGCGCGGTGCCCGGCGACGTCCGGGTCTTCGCCGGACTCGCGGCGACGATCGAGCTCGCGGGCGGGACCGCGGAGAACGTCCTCGTCCTCCCGACGACCGCGGTCAAGGGGTCAGCGGGCACCGGGACCGTGTGGGTCGTCGGCGCGGACGGCACGCAGGAGGAGCGACCCGTCACGCTCGGCCTGAACGACGGGCAGCAGGTGCAGATCATCGACGGACTCGCCGAGGGCGACTCCGTGTTGCAGTTCGTGCCCGGGGCCGTCGCTCCGGTCCCCGAGGGGTGCACGGCGCTGCCGGACGGCAGCATGAGCTGCGAAGGGTCGGTCGGGTGACCCTCCTCGAACTCCGCGGGGTCACCAGGGTCGTCCAGATCCCCGACGCCCCGCCCTTGACCATCCTCGACGGCGTCGACCTCGAGGTGCACGAGGGGGATCGGGTCTCGATCGTCGGGCGCTCGGGTTCGGGGAAGTCGACGCTGCTGAACCTGCTCGGTCTGCTCGACAAGCCGACCTCGGGTTCCCTCGTCTTCGACGGTCGTCCCGCTGAGCGGCTCGGCTCCGGAGCGCGGGACCGCCTTCGCGGTGCCCAGATCGGCTTCGTCTTCCAGCAGTTCAACCTCCTACCCGGTCGGACCGCGCTCGAGAACGTCACGACACCGTTGCTGTACGCGAGCGGGCGGTCCTTCTGGCGTCGCCGGGAGATCGCGGCGGCGATGCTCGAACGGGTCGGGCTCGGCGACCGACTCGACGCGATGCCGACGAAGCTGTCCGGCGGTGAGCAGCAGCGTGTCGCGATCGCGCGGTCGCTCGTCCGCGGTCCCCGCCTGATCCTGGCGGACGAGCCGACCGGAGCCCTCGACGTCGAGACCGGCACCTCCGTCATGTCGCTGCTCGACGAGGTGGCCACGTCGACAGGGGCTGCGCTCGTGACGATCACCCACGACCGCGCGATCGCGAGGCTCGCGACGACGCATCACCGCCTCGACCACGGCGTCCTCACGCCCGACGAGGAGTTGGAGGCGGCGGATGTCTAGGATCCTGACCTCGATCGTCGGAGCCGTCGTGGAGGCGGCACAGGAGCTGCGCATCCATCGCGGTCGCGTGATCCTGTCGCTCATCGGTGTCGGCGTCGCCGTGTGCGCCCTCACGAGCATGGTCGGCATGTCGTCGCTCGCCGCTCAAGCGCAGACCGAGTCGCAGGAACGCTACGGCGGCCGGCCGGCCACGCTCATGGCGTCCGCCTACAGCACCGGCACCGGACAACCCGACCCGGAGGCCTTCGTCACCGCGGTCCACGAGCTGGCCGAACGCTACGACATCGAGTACGTCTCGCAGTCCGGCAGCCTGCAGCTGAACGTCCAGTTCGCCGACGGGACCGTGCCGGTGGCATCGACCGTGGTCGACGTCCCGTACGGCGAGATGCACCGCATCCGGCTCGACGAGGGCACCTGGTTCCAGGCCGACGACGGCGACCGCCTCGCGCCGGCGGTCGTCGTCAACCCCGCGTTCTGGCAGCGCCTCGGCTCGCCGCCCATCGAGTCGCACCCGACGGTCACGATCCACGGGGAGCGCGCGATCACGGCCGTCGTCGTCGGGGTGTACGCGAGCAACGAGTGGGACACCGAACCTCAGCTGTCGATCCTGCCGGCCGGCGTCACCGCGATCGGTCCGGTCTCAGGCGCCGACGAGGCGGCCGGCCAGTCGGGCCAGCTTCCCCAGTTCGAGTTCTGGGTCCCGAACGCCGACGCCGAGGCGTTCACCCAGCGGATCCAGTCCGACCTGCGAGCCGAGCTCGGTGACGCGTACGGGGTCGACGTCTTCCGCAACGACTTCGGGCAGACGGGGGAGGACCCGCTGTTGTCGCTCAAGCTCGTGGTGGGCGCGGTCGCCGGCCTCATCCTGTTGCTCGGTGCGCTCGGGCTCATCAACCTCTCGCTCGTCACCGTCCGCCAGCGGATCCGCGAGATCGGCATCCGTCGCAGCTTCGGGGCCACGGCGCCACGGGTCTTCTTCGCAGTGATGATGGAGAGCGTCGTCGCCACGTTCGTCGCCGGCGTCATCGGCGTGATGGTGGCGGTGGCGGTGGTGAAGAGCCCGATCGTCGAGCAGTTCATCGGGCAGGGGCTCGTGACGGACTTCCCACCGTTCCCGGTCGAGGCCGCGGTGCTCGGGCTCGTCAGCGCCACCGCCGTCGGTGCCATCGCAGGCCTCCTCCCGGCGCTCGTCGCCGTCCGGGTGAAGGTGATCGACGCGATCCGGTACTGACGACGCCCAAGGCGCTGTCATCTGCTCGAAACACCGGTGGCGTACCATCCGTCCATGGCGGTCTACTCGATCCGCGACGCTGTAGCGGAAGATGTGCGCGTGCTCACCGACATGATGGTCGAGGCGGCGAACTGGAGCGCCGCCGGGTTCCGCACCCGAGCGGCCGTCCTCGCCGACACGCAGCACACTCGTTACGTGCACGGCTGGCGCCGCCCCGGGGACGCCGGCGTCATCGCCGAGACCCACGACGGGGCGGTCGTCGGTGCGTCGTGGTACCGCCTGTTCCCCGCCGACGCCCCGGGGTTCGGCTACGTGGCCCCCGGCGTCCCGGAGCTCATCCTCGGGGTCAGTCCGATCCACCGGGCCCAGGGCCTCGGACGGCAGCTCCTGCAGGCGACGGTCCTCCGCGCGAGGGCCGCGGGGTATCAGCGCATCAGCCTCAGCGTCGAGCGCGCGAACCACGCCGTGGCCCTGTACCGCTCCGAGGGCTTCGCGACCCTCGACCGCCGGGGCACGCGCGACACGATGGTCCTGAATCTCCGCTGACCGCCAGGGGCCGCGCGGATCGTGGACACCCCGACAGCTTGCCGGGCTGCGTCGGTGGCGACGAGTACCGTGAACCCATGGCCGCACGTTCCAACTCGACCAGCCGTTCGCGCAGCGCTTCGCCGCCGAGTGGCGCCTCGTCGCGCACCACCAGCACGAAGTCCGCCACGAAGGCCACGCCGAAGTCGGGCGCGTCGACCACCAAGCAGCAGAAGACCGTCGCCTACCCGGCCGCGGAGGAGCAGCGCAGCATCGTCACCACGGTGTGGCTCGGCCTCGCGCACGGCGTGGGCGGTGCCGTCAGGGCGCTCGGCCCCGAGCGCATCGCCAAGGAGGACCGCCGCGACGGCTTCCCCTTCCTGCTCTTCCTGCTGGCGGTCACCGGTGCCGTGGTCGAATGGTTCGGCGCGGCCGATCCGATCGCGCAGACCTTCGACGCGTGGTCCTTCGGCGGGCTGTTCGGCCGACTCGCCTTCGTGCTCCCGGTGATCATGATCGTGTTCGCCGTCTGGCTGTTCCGACACCCTGCCTCGGTCGACGACAACGGGCGCATCAGCATCGGACTCGGGCTCCTGCTCATCAGCATCTCGGCGCTGTGCCACATCCACGGCGGTCAACCGAACCCCAGCCAGGGCCTCCCGGCCCTCGCACAGGCCGGTGGCCTCCTCGGCTGGATCCTCGGTGCGCCGCTCGCCGCCGTCATCACGCCCATCGGTGCGACGGTCCTGATCTCCCTCCTCATCCTCCTCAGCCTGTTCATCGTCACGAAGACGCCTCCGAACCGCGTCGGTGCGCGCTTCCGGCAGTTCTCCGCGTGGATGTTCGGTGAGCAGCCGGAGGCCGAGCAGGAGGAGGCTTCGGCCGAGACGAAGCGCTCCCGGACAAAGCGACTGGACGACCTCGACGAAGAGCCGGACGAGCCGGCGGCCCTGCCCTGGTGGCGCCGGAACACGAGCCGTCGCGAAGACGATCCGTCGTTCGAGGATCCGCTCATGGGCGACAACATGACCGACCTCCTCGGCCTCGACAAGCCGAGTGGCGGCTTCGACTCGCCGATCGAACCGGTCGCCACGCCTGCGCCGTCTCCGAAGGCCGCGCCGGTCCACGACGCCTTCGGCTCGGAACTCCTCGGCGACCTCGAAGCCGCGGAGAGCGCAGTCAAACGGTTCAACACGGGTGAGATCAAGCCGCAGACCGGCCTGCACGACGACAGCATCCCCGGTGCGACGGAGGTCATCGAAGACCTCGACCCGGCCCTGCTCGGTGCGCCCGACCAGATCGACTTCTCGGCACGTCCGCTCGCGCAGAGCCACGACGAGACCCCGTACCGCCTGCCGTCCGCCGGAACGCTCGCGGCGGGCGAGCCCGCCAAGACGCACAGCGCTGCGAACGACGAAGCGGTCGCAGCGATCACCAGTGTCCTCGACCAGTTCGGCGTCGACGCCAAGGTCACCGGCTTCTCCCGCGGCCCGACCGTCACGCAGTACGAGATCGAGCTCGGCCCGGGCGTGAAGGTCGAACGCGTGACGGCGCTCAGTAAGAACCTCTCCTACGCCGTCGCCTCGAACGAGGTGCGCATCCTCTCTCCGATCCCCGGTAAGAGCGCCATCGGCATCGAGATCCCGAACACCGACCGCGAGATCGTCACCCTCGGCGACATCCTCCGCTCGACGGCCGCGACGAACAGCAACCACCCCATGACCATCGGCGTCGGCAAGGACGTCGGCGGCGGCTACGTGGTCGCGAACCTCGCGAAGATGCCCCACCTCCTGGTGGCCGGGTCGACCGGTTCCGGGAAGTCCGTGTTCGTGAACTCCATGATCACCTCCCTGCTCATGCGCGCGAAGCCGAGCGAGGTCCGGATGGTCCTCATCGACCCGAAGCGTGTCGAGCTCGCCCCGTACGCAGGTGTCCCGCACCTCATCACGCCCATCATCACGAACCCCAAGAAGGCGGCGGAAGCGCTGCAGTGGGTCGTGAAGGAGATGGACATGCGCTACGACGACCTGGCGAGCTTCGGGTACCGGCACATCGACGACTTCAACAAGGCGGTCGTCGCCAACGAGATCGTGCTGCCCGCGGGGAGCGAGCGCGTGCTCAAGCCGTACCCGTACCTGCTGGTCGTCGTCGACGAGCTCGCCGACCTCATGATGGTCGCCCCGCGCGACGTCGAGGACTCCATCGTCCGCATCACCCAGCTGGCCCGGGCGTCCGGCATCCACCTCGTCCTCGCGACGCAGCGACCGTCGGTCGACGTCGTCACCGGGCTCATCAAGGCGAACGTCCCCTCGCGGCTCGCGTTCGCCGTCACGAGCGTCACGGACTCCCGGGTCATCCTCGACCAGCCGGGTGCCGACAAACTGATCGGTCAGGGCGACGCCCTGTTCCTCCCGATGGGCGCGAACAAGTCGATCCGTGTGCAGGGCGCGTGGGTGGGCGAGAACGAGATCCAGCGGGTCGTCGAGCACGTCACCAATCAGGCACGACCCGAGTACCGCAAGGACGTCCAGGCCGTCGCCGAGCGCAAGGAGATCGACGCGGACATCGGCGACGATCTGGAGCTGCTGCTCGCGGCCGCTGAGCTCGTGGTCTCGACCCAGTTCGGTTCGACGTCGATGCTGCAGCGGAAGCTGCGGGTCGGCTTCGCGAAGGCCGGCCGCTTGATGGACCTCATGGAGTCGCGGGAGATCGTCGGCCCCTCGGAGGGCTCGAAGGCTCGCGACGTCCTCGTGACCGCAGAGCAGCTGCCCGGTGTCCTCGCACGCCTGCGTGGCGAAGACGACGGTTCCGCGGCGGCCCCCGTGGCCGCCCCTGCGGCGGCTGCGGCGGCACCCGTCACAGCAGCGATGGCTCCGGCCATGGCGGCCGACCCCTATGGGCCGGACGCCGTGGAGGCGCAGTTCCAGGACTATCCTGAGGTCGAGGGCGGTTCTGACGACGACGCCTGGAGTCTCACCGGTCGGGAGTAGACATGACGGCATCGGACGCGGCGGCTGCTGAGCCCCGCATCTCGAACTGGAACCTTCCGAACGGCATCACCGTCGCGCGGATCGTGCTCGCTCCGGTGTTCATGTGGATGCTCCTCGCCGACGACGGCACGGACGGCGCCCTCCGGTGGTGGGCGGCTCTGCTCTTCGTCGTCGCGATCGCGAGCGACGGGATCGACGGACACATCGCGCGCAGCCGCAACCTCGTCACCGACCTCGGCAAGATCCTCGATCCGATCGCCGACAAGGTCCTGACGGGCGGCGCGCTGGTCGCGCTCTCGATCCTCGGCGAGCTGCCCTGGTGGGTCACGATCGTCGTGCTCGTCCGTGAGGTCGGCATCACCGTCCACCGGTTCATGGTCATCTCCGACCACGTCGTCGCCGCGGCGTGGATGGGCAAGCTCAAGACGGTGGCGCAGGCCGTCGCCATCTCGCTCGCCCTCGCTCCGTTCTGGGTCCTCCTCGGCGACTGGGTCCTCTGGGTGAACGCTGTGTTCATGGCCATCGCCGTCCTCCTCACCATCGCGAGCGGCATCGACTACGTGATCACCGCCGCCCGTGGTGCGCGGCTCGATCGTCGGGTGAAGCGATGACCACCGCCTCGGGTGACGAACCGGCTCCTCGAGCGGTCGAGGCCATCGCATCGCTCATCGAATCGCGCCTGACCATCGCGGTCGCCGAGTCGCTCACAGGTGGCCTGCTCGCGGCCGAACTCATCGGTGTCCCCGGAGCGTCTGCGGCGGTGCGCGGTGCGGTCGTTGCCTACGACACCCGTCTCAAGCACTCGGTGCTGGGCGTCGATGCGGGGCTCCTCGCGCTCCACGGTGCGGTGCATCCGGAGGTCGCCCTGCAGATGGCGGACGGCGTCCGTCGTGCGTTGGCGGTCGACGGGATGCCGGCCGACGTCGGGATCGCGACGACCGGGGTGGCCGGCCCGGATCCTCAGGACGGTCAGCCGGTCGGGACGGTCTTCGTCGGGATCGTCACCAGGGCGGGCGGCCGAGTGGTCCCACTCGCGCTCGACGGCGGACGACAGGAGATCCGGCAGCAGACGGTGGCCGCGGCCCTCGAGGCCCTCGTCCGCGAACTCGATCGCCTGGCGTGAAACCCGGCATCGATCCCTGGAATAGCTACCGTTTCCATCGCGTTACAGATCAGTGATTCACAAGTAAAGCCCAGTGATTCTGGTTAGTGTTCGGCACACGGTGGTTGTAATGTTGGCCATCCACGAACGAGACGGCGATCAGCTGGGACGACGTGAATCCGCGTTGCAGAAGCAGAGCGCTGTACGACATGGAGTCGTAGAGCACAGAGGGAGGGTCACGTGGTTCTAGTCCGTCAAGAGATCGGCGACGTGCTGAGGGACTTCCGGTTGCAGAAGGGTCGCACGCTGCGCCAGGTGGCCAGCAAGGCGAGCGTCGCACTCGGATACCTGAGCGAGGTCGAGCGGGGTCAGAAGGAAGCGTCGAGCGAGATCCTCGCTTCGGTCGCAGACGCCCTCGACACCCCGATCTCCGTCATCATGCGAGAGGTCGGAGATCGCCTCGCGGTCATCGAAGGTCTCTCCCCGAACATCCCGGACACCGTTCCGGACGAACTGGTCAACGAGCTGGACGAGCTCGTCTCCCGCTGAGCGGGTCGAGTACCTCGTCGAGACGCCCCGGGATCCCTCTCCCGGGGCGTTTCCGTGTCCCCGAGGGTGAACAAGGAGGCGTAGGGATGAAGCTGAGTCAGTTCAGGACGGCTGTCGCCGACGAGTTCGGTGCGGCCTACGGGGCGGTGCTCACGGGCGACCTCGGTCTGACGGAGTTCGGGTCGAAGACGGCGGAGGAGGCCCTTCGCGCCGGTGTCCCGCCGCGCGACGTGTGGATCGCGCTCTGCGCGGCGACCGACGTGCCCGACGACCGACGGCACGGTGTCGGCAGGCTGCAGCCGGGGTCCTAGTCGCGACGGGTGCCGGCCGGATCTCGTCCGCGTGATGGAGCGATGTTCGACACGCCGCCCGAGCGGTCTCGAACATCCGTTCTAGTGCTGCTAGTGTCCTCCACAGGATCATTCGTGAGTGCGTTCTGCACGGATCGAGTCGTCCACCGGCCGATGTCGGTGGTGGCGCGTACCGTCGAAGACACCACGAACGATCGACGCCTTGTCGCCTTCGGGCCCCGACCTTCAGGAGAAGCGGGTCCCGGAACACGCGGCGACAGCCTATAGGCACCCGACACCGAGCAGAGAGAAGCACACCATGCCAAGTCCAGCCGAACGCGAGAAGTCCCTCGAAACCGCACTCGCCCAGATCGACCGTCAGTTCGGCAAGGGCTCGGTGATGCGTCTCGGCAGCGACGAGCGCGCGCCGGTCGAAGTGGTCTCCACCGGGTCGATCGCCCTCGACGTCGCGCTCGGTATCGGAGGGCTCCCTCGTGGCCGCATCGTCGAGATCTACGGTCCGGAGTCCTCGGGTAAGACGACCCTCACGTTGCACGCCATCGCGAACGCCCAGCGCGCCGGGGGCATCGCGGCCTTCATCGATGCCGAGCACGCGCTCGACCCCGAGTACGCGAAGAAGCTCGGAGTCGACATCGATTCCCTGCTCGTCTCCCAGCCCGACACGGGTGAGCAGGCGCTCGAGATCGCCGACATGCTCGTGCGCTCCGGTTCCATCGACCTCATCGTGATCGACTCCGTCGCAGCGCTCGTGCCCCGCGCCGAGATCGAGGGCGACATGGGCGACTCGCACGTCGGTCTCCAGGCCCGCCTCATGTCGCAGGCGCTCCGCAAGCTGACCGGTGGACTGAACCAGACGAACACGACGATGATCTTCATCAACCAGCTGCGCGAGAAGATCGGCGTGATGTTCGGTAGCCCCGAGACGACCGCCGGCGGTAAGGCGCTCAAGTTCTACGCCTCCGTACGCCTCGACATCCGTCGGATCGAGACGCTGAAGGACGGCACCGAGGCTGTCGGGAACCGGACCCGCGTCAAGGTCGTCAAGAACAAGATGGCCCCGCCGTTCCGTCAGGCGGAGTTCGACATCCTGTACGGCGTCGGCATCTCCCGTGAGGGTTCGCTGATCGACTTCGGAGTCGAGCACGCCATCGTGAAGAAGGCGGGAGCCTGGTACACCTACGAGGGCGACCAGCTGGGGCAGGGCAAGGAGAACGCCCGGAACTTCCTGCTGAAGAACCCCGACATCGCCGCTGAGATCGAGCGCCGCATCCTCGGCAAGCTCGGTGTGGGCGCCGAGGGTGCCGCCACGAAGAAGGCGGCCGACGCCGCCGCCGCCGAGGTGGCTGCCGCTGAGGCCGCCGCGCTCGAAGCGGCGACGGGCGGGGCACCGCAGCTCGCATCGGCCGGCGCGTCGAAGTCCGCTGCGAAGCGCAGCGCCTAACCCCACCCGAACAGCGAGGTCATCATGGTCGTCTCCTTCCCTCCCGCCGGTCCGGCCGACGAGCCGTCGGAGACCCTGGCACCCGTGACCTCGCTGTTCGGCCGACGGCCGGCCGCCGAAGCGACTCCTGAGCCCGACGGCTGGTTCGTCGGCCAGACCGAGGATCCCTCGGCACCCGAGGGCGAGGGATCCTCGCCCGGTCGCCCGGTCGCCCCACTCCGCCGCCGGCCCACCGAGCACACGGTCGAACAGAGCACGGCTCAGGGCCGGCCGCAGGCCGCGTCATCCCCAGCCGACCGGACACCACCCGCGCCCGCCACCCGGAGTGTCTCCTGGGCTTCCGACACGGATGCTGGGGCGACCGACGACGACGAGCTGGTCGCGGAGCCGGAGGTTCCGATCGACCCCGAGGTGCGGTTGGCCGAGCTCGACCTGCTGGCCGTGCGGCGGCTCGCCCGCCGTGGTTCCTCGGAGTGGGAGATCGCGGAACTCCTCCGGGGCCACGAGGCGGAGCCGGACGAGGTCGAGCATGTCCTGGGCGAGCTCCGTCGCCGTGGCTACCTCGACGACGCGGAGCTCGCGAGTCAGCTCGTCGAGAGTCTCCACACCCGCAAGGGGCAGTCCCGAGCGGTGATCGGGCGCGAGCTCTCCGCACGACGGATCGACCCGTCGATCGCGGCGGAGGCCCTCGAGGCGATCGACGACGACGACGAGCTCCGGCGCGCATTGGTCGTCGCGGAGAAGCGTGCCGGCCAGCTCCGGTCGTTCGACCAGGCGACCGCCGAACGGCGGCTGTCGGCCTACCTGGCACGACGCGGCTACAGCTCGGCGATCATCCGTGAGGCTTGCTCCCGTGCACTCTCCGGTTCGAAGCGTTCGGGCGTGAGTTTCCGCTGACCGGTCGCGCTGCAGCCCACGCGTAGACTCCTGGTATGAGCAGTATGGTCGAGACCCCGACGGTCATCAGCGCCTCTCCCGCAGCGATCGACGAAGCCGGTCGACAGCGGAGCTACGAGGTGCGCACGTACGGCTGCCAGATGAACGTGCACGACTCCGAACGGCTGAGCGGCTCGCTCGAGGCGGCCGGATACGTCAAGGCCGACGGCGAGCAGGCCGACATCGTGGTCATCAACACCTGTGCCGTCCGCGAGAACGCCGACAACAAGTTGTACGGCAACCTCGGGCACCTGGCGTCGATCAAGAAGCAGCGGAACGGCATGCAGATCGCCGTGGGGGGCTGTCTCGCGCAGAAGGACAAAGAGGTCATCCTCAAGAAGGCGCCGTGGGTGGACGTCGTCTTCGGGACCCACAACATGGGGTCGCTCCCGAGCCTGCTCGAACGGGCTCGGCACAACGACGAAGCCCAGCTGGAGATCCTCGAGTCCCTCGACACCTTCCCCTCCACGCTCCCCACGAAGCGGGACTCCAGTTACAGCGGCTGGGTGTCGATCTCCGTCGGCTGCAACAACACCTGCACCTTCTGCATCGTGCCCTCCCTCCGGGGTAAGGAGAAGGACCGACGTCCCGGTGAGATACTCGGTGAGCTGCGCGCGCTCGTCGACGACGGCGCGATCGAAGTCACCCTCCTCGGCCAGAACGTGAACTCCTACGGGGTCGAGTTCGGTGATCGACAGGCGTTCGGGAAGCTGCTTCGCGCGGCGGGGACGATCGAGGGACTCGAGCGTGTCCGGTTCACCAGCCCGCACCCCGCCGCCTTCACCGACGACGTCATCGACGCCATGGCGGAGACGGCCAACGTCATGCCGCAGCTGCACATGCCCCTGCAGTCGGGATCCGACCGCATCCTCAAAGCCATGCGACGTTCGTATCGGTCGGAGCGGTTCCTCGGCATCCTCGACCGGGTGCGCGCACGGATTCCGCACGCAGCGATCTCCACCGACATCATCGTCGGGTTCCCCGGTGAGACGGAAGCGGACTTCCAGGAGACGCTCCGGGTGGTGGAGGCCGCGCGGTTCGCGAGCGCGTTCACCTTCCAGTACTCCATCCGGGCGGGGACACCCGCGGCGACCATGCCCGACCAGGTGCCGAAGGCGGTCGTGCAGGAGCGCTACGAACGACTCGTCGCGCTGCAGGACCGGATCAGTCTCGAAGAGAACCAGCGGCAGGTGGGTCGAACGGTCGAACTCCTCGTCGCCGTGGGTGAGGGCCGCAAGAACGACACGACGCATCGCCTGAGCGGTCGGGCCGAGGATTCACGGCTCGTCCACTTCGACGTGCCCGAAGGATCCGAGGTCCCGCGACCGGGCGACGTCGTGACGGTCACCATCACTGAAGCCGCGTCCTTCCACCTTCTCGCCGACGCGCCGGCCGGTGCACCGCTGCGGGTGCGCCGCACGCGGGCAGGAGATGCCTGGGATCGGGCCCAGGCCGACTCCTGCGGCGTCCCCGCCATCCCCGGGGCGAGCGAACCCGGGCGAGTGTCGCTCGGACTTCCCGGACTCCGGATCGGGGCGCCCGTCGCCGGCGTGACAACCGCGCCCATCTACGACCCGAGTGACGGCGAACGTCGGTGACCGGTTTCCTCGCGGTCGTCGGAGCGACCGGGACGGGGAAGACCGCGTTGTCGCTCGACCTGGCGACCGCTCTCCGGGACGCCGGTCGACCCGCTGAGATCGTGAACGCCGACGCCATGCAGTTCTACCGCGGCATGGACATCGGTACGGCGAAGCTGCCGGTCGCGGAGCGGCGGGGGATCCCGCATCACCTGTTCGACGTGCTCGACGTCACCGAAGAGGCGTCCGTCGCCTGGTATCAGCCGACGGCTCGCGCGGTGATCGACGGACTCCTGGCCCGTAGGGTCACGCCGATCCTCGTGGGCGGCTCGGGGCTGTACGTGTCCAGCGTCATCCACGACTTCCGGTTCCCCCCTCGTGATCGGCTCGTCAGGGAGCGGTTGGAGCACGACCTCGAACGGGACGGGATCGTCGCGCTCGTCGAGCGGCTGCGTCAGGCGGACCCCGCGACGGCGGAGCGGGTCGACGTGGCGAACGCCCGGCGGGTCATCCGGGCGCTCGAAGTGCATGAGCTCGCCGAGCGAGGGCACGGCGCTGCGCTGCCCGAACGCCCGACGCCCTGGCGACCGGTCGAGGTCGTCGGCGTCTCCACGCCGCGAGAGGAACTGGTCTCCAGGCTCGACCGGCGCGTCGAGGCGATGTGGGCGTCGGGCCTCGTCGACGAGACCGCTGCGCTGCTCGAGCAGGGGCTGGAGCGCGGTGTCACCGCCGCGCGGGCCATCGGGTACGCGCAGGCGGCGGCGCAGCTCCGGTCGGAACTCACCGAGCCGGAGGCGATCGCCGAGACCCAGCGACTCACGAGACGCTATGCCAGGCGGCAGGTCAGCTGGTTCAAGCGGTACCCCGACATCACGTGGGTGCAGGGCGGGAGCGCCGAAGCGGACGAGTTCGTCGGCCGGACTCGCCCGTAGACTGGGCGGATGGCGTCGACACTCTCCTTCACGAAGGGCCACGGTACGGGCAACGACTTCGTGCTGTATTCCGATCCCGACGGCCGAGAGCCCCTCGACCCGCAACAGATCGCGGCGCTCTGCGACCGACACTTCGGGATCGGCGCCGACGGCGTGATCCGAGCCGTGCGGTCGGAGCACCTCGACGTCGGTGCAGCAGCGCTGGCAGCCGATCCCGCAGCGGAGTGGTTCATGGACTACCACAATGCAGACGGCTCCGTCGCCGAGATGTGCGGCAACGGGATCCGGGTGTTCCTGCACTACCTGCTCGAACGAGGTCTCGTGACCCTGGCCCGCGGTGAGCAACTCGCCATCGGCACCCGCGCGGGTGTCCGGACGATCGGGTACGACCCGCTCGGGTACGCCGTCGACCTCGGCCGTTGGTCGCTCGACGAACGGGAGACGCTCGTCCGGGTGAAGGGGCTCCCCGTCGCCCGACCCGGCATCGGGATCGACGTCGGCAACCCGCACATCGTCGTCGCGGTGGCGGACGCCGCGGAACTCGATGGGGCGGAGCTCGAGTACGTCCCCCAGCTCGAGCCCACGCCGCCGCACGGTGCGAACGTCGAGCTGGTGGTCCCCGGTGAGCCGCTCATCGCCGACGGCGTGGCACGGATCCGGATGCGCGTGCACGAGCGGGGCAGCGGCGAGACGCTGAGCTGTGGCACCGGGACGGCCGCCGCGGCACTCGCCTTCCGGCACTGGGCCGGAACGGCTGCGCCCGACGACTGGCGGGTGGAGGTCCCGGGCGGTGTGCTCGGGGTCCGCATGGTGCAGCAGGAGGACGGCGAGCACGTCGTGCTGGCCGGCCCCGCGACGCTCGTCTACTCCGGGACGATCACGCTGGCCTGAACCCGCTGCTCAGCGGTGTTCGCGACGCCTGGCGTGCAGGACCCGGAAGCCCTTGGCGATGGCTGCCCGGCCGACGTGGAACGATGCGGGCAACGCCTCCTGGAGCCACTTCTGCAGGGAGTCCGAGCCGAGGTTCTTCTGCACGACGAGCCACGCGTCGCCGTCGTCCTCCAGTCGCGGGAGCCAGTGCATGAGCAGGCGGTGCAGTTCGTCCTTGCCCACGCGGATCGGTGGGTTGGACCAGATGGTGGCGAACCGGACCTCGTCCGGCACGTCTTCCGGCAGGACGGCGCGGATGTTGTCGAGCCCGAGTCGCTCCGCGTTGATGCGGGTGAGCTGGAGCGCCCGCTGGTTCACGTCGACCGCCCAGACGGTCGCCTCCGGTGAGGCCAGAGCGAGCGACAGGGCGATCGGGCCCCATCCGCATCCGATGTCGAGGAGGTCGCCGGTCGCCGGGGCCGGTGGCGTGTTCGCGAGGAGTACGAGCGTGCCCTGGTCGAGGTGGCCGGGGCTGAAGATGCCGCTCGCCGAGACGAGGGATCGGTCCACGCCGCCGAGCTTCGCGGTGATCGGTCTGAGCTGCAACTCGCTCGCGGGTTCGGCGGTGAAGTAGTGCTCATTCGACATACAGGAACGGTACCGGACCAGGAGGACGTAGAGTTAACGCGATGAGTAGACCACCGATGGATGCAGCCCACGACCCCGCAGACGACGCCGACGTCGACCCAGGAGCCGGATTGGATGACGTCTCGGTGACCGATCCCGACGACGTGGTGGCGCGCGTGCTCACGAGTGCCGCGTCCCGCTCGAGCGGGTACACGCTGTTCGGCAGTGGTGCCACCGCCCTGCAGACGTCGGACACCACGGGTGGCTCGTCCGACGACGGTGAGCAGTACGACCGCGAGGACCGCCAGGCGCTCCGACGCGTCGCCGGCCTGTCGACGGAGCTCGAGGACGTCACGGAGGTCGAGTACCGACAGCTCCGTCTCGAGAACGTCGTGATCATCGGTGTCTATCCGCAGGGTGCTTTGCACGACGCGGAGAACTCCTTGCGCGAACTCGCCGCGCTCGCCGAGACCGCCGGGGCCGTGGTCCTCGACGGCTTGCTCCAGCGCAAGCCGCATCCCGACCCGAGCACCTATCTCGGTCGTGGCAAGGCGCAGGAGCTCAAGGCCATCGTGCAGGCGCTCGGCGCCGACACGGTCATCGCCGACACCGAGCTCGCACCCAGCCAGCGTCGAGCCCTCGAGGACGCGGTGGGCGTCAAGGTGATCGACCGCACCGCCGTCATCCTCGACATCTTCAGCCAGCATGCGAAGAGCCGCGAGGGCAAGGCGCAGGTCGAACTCGCGCAACTCGAGTACCTCCTCCCGCGCTTGCGCGGTTGGGGTGAGTCCATGAGCCGTCAGGCCGGTGGGCAGGTCGGAGGCGCCGGGGCCGGCATGGGCTCGAGAGGGCCCGGTGAGACGAAGATCGAGCTCGACCGCCGACGCATCCACACCCGGATGGCGAAGTTGCGCAAGTCGATCACCGCGATGAAGCCGGCGCGCGAGGCGAAGCGGGCGAACCGTCGACGCAACACCGTCCCGTCGGTCGCGATCGCCGGGTACACGAACGCCGGGAAGTCGAGTCTGCTCAACCGCATCACGAAGGCCGGCGTCCTCGTGGAGAACTCCCTGTTCGCGACGCTCGACGCCACGGTCCGACGCAACGAGACGTCAGACGGTCGCGAGTACACGCTCGCCGACACCGTGGGCTTCGTCCGTAACCTCCCGCACCAGCTCGTCGAGGCCTTCCGGTCGACGCTGGAGGAGGTCGCCGACAGCGACGTCATCGTGCACGTCGTGGACGCCGCGCATCCCGACCCCGCGGGTCAGATCGCCACGGTCCGCGATGTGATCGGCGAGGTCGGGGCGCGCCACATCCCGGAACTGGTCGTCTTCAACAAGGCCGACCTCGTCGACGACGGACAGCTGCTCGTCCTCCGCGGTCTGGTCCCGGACGCCGTGTTCGTCTCCGCCAGGACGGGAGTCGGGATCGATGAGCTGATGAAGCGCATCGAGGCGCTCATCCCGGCGCCGAGCAACGAGGTCAACGTGCTCGTCCCCTTCGACCGCGGCGACCTGGTCACCCTGCTGCACGAACGTGGCAAGGTGCTGTCGACGGACTACGACGAGCGCGGGACCATCGTGCACGCGCTGGTCGGCGCAGAATTGGCGGCAGCGCTCGAGCCGTTCGCAGAGATCTTCCCGGCACCGCCGGCCACGTCCTGAGCTTCCGGGCCATCGCCGCGTCGGTTGCGCGTCAACCGCAGCGGATCCGGACGGCGTCCTTCAGCGCGGTCGCGGTGGCTGGAGGCAACGGCAGCGTCATGACCGAGACCGGTCCACCGTCGATGCGCACCACGAGCGGGAAGAGCGTCCCCACTTTGTCCTCCGCCAGCGCATGCGGGTCGCACCGCGTCGGGACGATGCGGACGTCGATCGACTGAGGACCGCTGGTCGCGTCGACGGTGCGGTCGAGCGGCCACGCCGAGGCGTCGGTCGGCATCGATGCGTCGGGCGCCGGTTTGAGGAGCACCGTGGACCGCAGCTCGACGAGGTCGAGGCGGCCGGGCCGGCCGGTCGGCGTGGCGGTGATCGTCAGGACCGCGACCGTCGACGGGCCGGAGCCCTCGAGTCGGACGGAGGACTCGCCGGTGATGCTCGCGATGCGTTCGACGCCCACGACGGTGCACTCGGCTCCGTGTAGACGGGGGAGGACCTCGGTGGGGTCCTCCACTGCCTCGATCGTGACCACGGCACCGTCCTGGAGGTGCAGGACGATGTCCGCCTGGAGGTCCGAGGTCGCCGTGTCGCAATCCGGCGGGGGAAGCTCCACGGCTAGATCCTTCGTCTGCCCCGCGGGTACGGCCGAGGTCCGGTCGCGGTCGGTGGTTCCGTCGAAGGCGGACCCGGACAGCTCGAGGCCGACGATGACGAGGTCGTCGTCGCTCCCGTTCTCGACGCGGATGATCGCGGAACGGCCGGCGTACTGATCGCGGTTCTGACGCAGTCCCACGGTGGCGTCGGTCGGAACGGCCGTGGTCGTCGAGCCACCGTCGGGCGCGGGGGCACAGCCGACCAGGATCGCGATGCACAGGAGTGAGGACGCGCTCAGGAGGCCTGCACGGCGGGACGGCCGACTCCTACGAGCGTTCCGGCCGGCGTCCATGCGTTCAGCGTAGGACCAGGGTGTCGGATTGGGAACATCTCGCTGCGCGCCGCTCCAAGGCCGAGCTGCGTCGAGTCGAGCCGACCGGACCGGTTCAGACGGAGACGGGCCGGGACGATCGTCTGATCGTCCCGGCCCGTCGTCGTCCGCCGTGCTGTCGTCAGACGGTCCTGAGCACCGCGACGACCTTGCCCAGCACCTCGGCGTGGTCGCCGAGGATGGGCTCGAACGCCGAGTTGCGGGGGAGGAGCCAGGTATGGCCGTCGCGCTGACGGAACACCTTCACCGTCGCCTCCTCGTCGAGCATGGCGGCGACGATCTCGCCGTTCTCCGCGGTCTTCTGTTCACGGATGACGACCCAGTCACCGTCGCAGATGGCGGCGTCGACCATGGAGTCGCCCACGACCTTGAGCATGAAGAGACTGCCCTTCCCGACCAGCTGGCGCGGGAGGGGGAAGATCTCTTCGACCTGCTGCTCTGCCGTGATGGGGATACCGGCGGCGATCCGACCGACGAGCGGCACCATCGCCGCGTCACCGACCGGGGGAGCGGTGTCCGGGTCGCTGCCTTCGACCGCGCTCGGGAGGTCGATGAGCACCTCGATGGCGCGGGGGCGGTTGGGGTCGCGCCGGAGGTAACCGCTGAGTTCGAGCTGACCGAGTTGGTGGGTCACGCTGGAGAGCGACGCGAGCCCGACGGCGTCACCGATCTCGCGCATGCTCGGCGGATACCCCCGCTGTGAGACCGAGCGCTGGATGACGTCGAGGATCGCGAGCTGCTTGTCGCTCAGACTCTTCCGCCGCCGGGTGCCGCCGACCTGACGCTCCCGCGCGCCGTCGCCCGCCGTGTTCGCTGCCATCTTCGCTCCTGCCCTGATCGGCTGTCGGTGACCGATGTCGGTGGGTGGTGGTGTACTGCTTCCAACACTCGAAACTGTATCCGCCCCAGCTCGACCAGACAAACATCTGTTCGAGCGTGTCGTCGATTTGCCGACGTGAAGGTACGAATACAGGGTTGAGTATTCGAACAATCGAAGATATATTCGGAACACAGGTTCGTATCCGGCTCTCTCGGCCGAGGGCCGGATACGAGTCCTCATCACACGATGAGCACACACTTGGAGGGTTGACATGAGCGCAGCACTGATCGGGTCACACGCAACGGTTTCCACGCGCACCGCGCAGGCACCGGCGTCGGACGCGCGGCCCGCGCGTCGGCTCCGTCTCACACGACGCGGGCGGGTCGTCTTCACCACGCTCGCCGCCATCCCTCTCGTCATCGGCGTCGCGGTCGTCGGCCTCTCTGCCGGTGGGGCTGCCGCCAACACCGCAGTCGCGGGGACGACCTTCAGCTACATCACGGTCGACCCGGGTGAGTCGCTCTGGCAGCTCGCCGAGTCCATCGCCCCGGATGCGGACCCTCGCGACGTGATCGCCGAGATCATGAACCTCAACCAGCTGAGCACCGCCGGCGTCGAGCCCGGGCAACGTCTGGCCATCCCGCAGCGGTACGCAGCGGAGTAAGGGCAGCGCGCTGCTCGGTAGCGTTCCGGAGCGCGGCTACCGCCGCGTGCGACTGGCTACGATTGTCGGGTGACTGCTCTCGACGACCTCCCCATCCGCGACGACCTCCGAGGACAGCGTCCGTACGGTGCCCCACAGGCGCAGGTGCCGGTGGCGCTGAACGTCAACGAGAACACGCATCCCATTCCTGAGGCCGTGGCGCACGACATCGTCGCCTCGTTGGCTTCCGCCGTCCTCACCGTCAACCGCTACCCGGACCGCGAGTTCACCGTCCTCAGGAAGGCCCTGGCCGAGTACCTGGGTCACGGCGTCGCTCCGGAACAGATCTGGGCGGGCAACGGTTCGAACGAGGTCCTGCAGCACATCCTGCAGGCGTTCGGTGGCCCCGGCCGTTCCCTGCTTGGATTCGTCCCGACGTATTCGATGTACCCGTTGCTCGCCGCGGGCGTCGGCACGACGTGGATCCCGGCGGAACGCGACCTGGAGTTCGAACTCTCACCGGAGACGGCGGCACGGCAGGTGGCGGAGGCCGACCCAGACCTCGTGTTCCTCTGCTCGCCGAACAACCCGACGGGCACACCGCTCTCGCTGGAGACCGTCGCCGCGGTGTACGAGGCGTCGCGGGGCATTGTCGTCGTCGACGAGGCGTACGCGGAGTTCGCCCACGATGACGAGGCGAGCGCCCTGCGTCTGCTCGAGGGGCGGCCCCGCCTCATCGTGTCGCGGACGATGAGCAAGGCGTTCGCCTTCGCGGGTGTCCGGCTCGGCTACCTCGCTGCGGACCCGGCCGTCGTGGACGCCCTCCGGCTGGTCCGGCTGCCGTATCACTTGAGTGCGCTCACGCAGGCCGCCGCCACCGCCGCGCTGCGCCACGCAGACGAGATGCTGGCGATGGTCGACGACATCCGATCGCAGCGGGATCGCCTGGTGGTCGAACTCGGGCGCCTCGGCTACGACCCGAAGCGGAGCGGCGCGAACTTCGTGCTCTTCGGCGGTGTCGCAGACCCGCACGCCGCCTTCGAGGCGCTGCTGGCGAGGGGCGTCCTGATCCGCGACGTCGGCATCCCGAACCACCTGCGGGTCACCGCCGGCACGGAGTCGGAGACGACTGCGTTCCTGGAGGCGCTGGCAGCCATCAGCCCTGCGTGACGCGGGCGGTCGGCGCGCCGATCGACCGTGCACCGGGTCCGCTCACAGCCGTGAGACGGCCTCCTCGGCGGCGACCCAGGGCAGCATCGCGCACTTGACGCGGGCGATGTAGCGCGAGACGCCTCCGAAGGCCGCGGCATCGCCGAAGCGTTCCTCATCGAACTGCAGGGTGCCGCGCGATCGGATGACCGTGCGGAACTCCTCGATGAGGGTCTGGAGCTCGCCGGGGGTGAGGCCGGGTGCGAGGTCGCTCAGGCAGGAGCTCGAGGCCTGGGAGATCGAACAGCCGTGCCCCTCCCAGGCGATCGCCCGGAGGCTGCCGTCGGACTCGAGGTGGAGCTGCAGGGTGACCTCGTCGCCGCAGGTGGGGTTGAGCTGATGCGATTCGGCTGCGGGGTCGTCCTGCAGGCCGAACCCGTGCCGCTGCCGGGCGTGGTCAAGGATGAGCTCCTGGTACAGGCTCTCGAGACCGCTCATCGCCCCACCCCGAAGAACGGACCGACGAGTGCGGCGGCGTCCAGGAACGCCTCGATCTCGGACTCGAGCGTGTAGAGGTAGCTGCTGGCGCGCGTCGAAGCGGTCAGGCCGAGCCTGCGGTGCAACGGTTGGGCGCAGTGGTGCCCGACCCGCACCGCGATCCCGCGATCGTCGAAGAACTGCCCGACGTCGTGCGCGTGCACACCCGCCACGTCGAAACTCGCGAGGCCGGCTCGAGGTGAGCCCGGTTGCGGCCCGATCAGACGGATCCCGGGGACGGCGGCGAGACCGGCCGCGAGCCGGCGGCCGTACGCGGCCTCGGTGGCATGGATGCGGTCCATGCCGACGTCCTGCAGGAATCGGACCGCGCTCGCGAGCGCGATCGCCTGCGAGACCGGCTGCGTACCGGCCTCGAACCGCTGCGGAGCCGGCAGGAACTCGGCGCCGTCCAACGTGACGATCGTGATCATCGATCCGCCCGTGAGGAAGGGGGGAAGCGCGTCGAGCAACGCACGGCGACCCCAGAGGGCACCGATGCCGTTCGGGCCCAGCATCTTGTGGCCGGAGAACACGAGGAAGTCGACGCCGAGCTCCGTGACGTCGACCGGGAGGTGCGGCACCGACTGGCAGGCGTCCAGCACCGTGAGCGCGCCGACGCGCTGGGCGAGGGCGACGAGCTCGGTGACGGGGGCGATCGCGCCGGTCACGTTCGACACGTGCGCGAAGGCGAGGATCCGGGCGCGGTCGCCGATGACGGCGGTGGCGGCGTCCAGCGAGAGGACGCCGTTCTCGTCGACGGGCAGATGACGGAGGGTGGCGCCCGTCCGTGCGGCGAGCTGCTGCCAAGGGATGAGGTTCGCGTGGTGTTCGAGTTCCGTGACGACGATCTCGTCGCCGGGCCCGAGGCCGAACCGCTCGGCCGCTGCGCCGCCGAGTCCGGCGCTCGCGTTCCCGATCGCCCCGGCGATGATGTTGAGGGCGGCTGTGGCACCGGACGTCCACACGAGTTCGCGCTCGTCCGCACCGATGAATGCTGCGACCGTCGCCCGTGCGTCCTCGAAGGATTCGGTCGCCTCCGCGGCCAGGAGATGGGCGCCGCGATGGACCGCTGCGTTCGCATGGGTCGCGAAGTGCCGTTCGGCGTCGAGGACCTCGGTCGGACGCTGGGAGGTGGCGCCTGAGTCCAGGTACACGAGCGGGTGCCCGTTCATCTCGCGGGCGAGGATCGGGAACCGCTCCCGGAGTGCGGCGATCTCCGCCTGGTCGAGAGCGGCGGCCGGCGTGGTGCTGAGTGAGGAAGTCATGACCTCTCAACGATAGGCGTCGTGTCGGACGGTCGCTCCCGGATGACGTGGCGACCACCGTCGTCCGACACACGGCGTGTGACGCTCACGCCCTCGATACACTGGAACGCATGACCACGCAGCAGCGAACGGCCCGGATCCAGCGCTCGACGAGCGAATCCAGCATCGAGCTGGAACTGGACCTCGACGGCACCGGTACGAGCAGCATCGAGACCTCCGTCCCGTTCTACGACCACCTGCTCACGGCGTTCGCGAAGCACTCGCTGACCGACCTGACCGTGCGCGCGACCGGCGACGTCGACATCGACGTCCACCACACGGTCGAGGACGTCGGCATCGCCCTCGGGCAGGCGATCCGCCAGGCGCTCGGCGACAAGTCGGGGATCTCGCGCTATGGCGACGCCCTCGTCCCGCTCGACGAGGCGCTCGTCCAGGCCGTGGTCGACATCTCCGGCCGCCCGTACCTCGTGCACGGGGGTGAGCCTGCCGGGTTCGAGTTCCACTTGATCGGCGGACACTTCACCGGGTCGATGGTGCGTCACGTCTTCGAGGCGATCACCTTCAACGCCGGTCTCACGGTGCACGTCAACGTGCTCGCCGGCCGCGACCCGCACCACATCGCCGAGGCGGAGTTCAAGGCGTTCGCGCGTGCCTTCCGTCGGGCGAAGGCGCTGGATCCGCTGGTCCAGGGCATCCCGTCGACGAAGGGTTCGCTGTGACGGCGCGCCCGTCGGTGGTCGTCCTCGACTACGGTTCCGGCAACGTCCACTCCGCCGTGAAGGCGCTCGAGCTCGCCGGCGCCGATGTCGTCCTGACGGGGGACCGCAAGGCCGCCCAAGCCGCAGACGGACTCGTCGTCCCGGGTGTCGGCGCCTTCGACGCGGTCATCGGCGCCCTGCGTTCCTCCCACGGCGACGAGGTCATCGACCGCCGTCTCGCCGGAGGCCGACCGGTCCTCGGCATCTGCGTGGGCATGCAGGTCATGTTCGAGCGCGGGGTGGAGCGCGGTTCCGAGGCCGAGGGGCTCGGCGAGTGGCCGGGCGCCGTCACCGAACTCACCGCACCGGTGCTGCCGCACATGGGCTGGAACACGGTCGCGCCGGACGCCGGCTCGGTCCTCTTCGACGGCCTGGCCGACGAGCGGTTCTACTTCGTCCACTCCTACGCGGCCCAGTCCTGGACCCTGGAGGTCATGCCGCCGTTCCCCGAGCCACGCCTCACCTGGGCGACCCACGGGGTGCCCTTCCTCGCCGCCGTCGAGAACGGTCCGTTGTCGGCGACGCAGTTCCACCCCGAGAAGTCGGGTACCGCCGGGATCCGCCTCCTGTCCAACTGGCTCGGCACGCTCTAGCCCGACTAGGATCAGGTGTTTGTGCCACGAGGCATCCTGTGCGCCGACGCCCGACGGGCTGGCCGCTTCCGAAGAGACGGTGGATCATGAACGAGTTCAACACGACGGCCGGCCTGACCCTGCTGCCGGCGATCGACATCGTGGACGGGAAGGCCGTCCGCCTGACGCGCGGCGAGGCCGGTTCCGAGACGAACTACGGGGAACCCGTCGATGCGGCTCTGGACTGGGCCCGTCAGGGCGCTGAGTGGATCCACCTCGTCGACCTCGACGCCGCGTTCGGCCGGGGCGACAACCGTGCGATCATCCGGAAGGTCATCTCGAAGGCGCGCGGGGTGAACATCGAACTCTCCGGTGGCATCCGCGACGACGCCTCCCTGGAGCAGGCGCTGGAGACGGGCGTCAAGCGCGTGAACCTCGGAACCGCGGCGCTCGAGAACCCCGAATGGGCGGCGAGTGTGATCGCCCAGTACGGCGAGGCGATCGCGGTCGGTCTCGACGTCCGGGGGACGACCCTGGCGGCCCGCGGGTGGACGCAGGACGCGGGCGACCTCTGGACCGTACTCGACCGCCTCGAGGAGGCGGGCTGCGCCCGGTACGTCGTGACCGACGTGACCAAGGACGGGACGATGCAGGGCCCGAACATCGAGTTGCTCCGACAGGTGATCGACCGCACCGACCGGCCGGTCGTCGCCTCCGGCGGGATCTCGAGCCTCGACGACCTGGTCGCGCTGCGTGAACTCGTCCCGTTCGGCCTCGAAGGGGCGATCATCGGGAAGGCACTGTACAACGGTGCCTTCACCCTGGCCGAGGCGCTGGATGTCTCCGGCAACTGACGACGGTCCCGAGCCCGGCCAGCACCACCACCCGACGCCGGGTGGCGCCGATTCCGCCGGCCAGCCCTGGGCCGGTCGACGGTTCCAGCAGAACGCGAGCTCGGGCGACGACGGCAGCGCGCCGGAACGCCTGATCGAGGCCCTGCGGCGGTTCCGCGCCGGTGAGGTCGGTGAGGCGGAGGTCGTCGACGCCTTCCGGGACTCACGACTGCTCATCCCGCTCGTGGCGCACCTCGGCGAGGCCGGGAGCAATGAGCACGGTCAGCTGGTGGACAAGTCGCAGGAGCTGTCGATCGTGACCGTGACCGGCCCCGACGGTCGGACGGTCCTCCCGGTGTTCAGCTCGGTGGGGGCCATGTCAGTCTGGAACGGCACGGCCCGGCCGATCCCCGCCGACGGTGTCCGGGTCGCGCTGGCTGCCGCGAGTGAGCAGACCGACGTCGTGGTGCTCGATCCGACGTCGACGACGGAGTTCGCCATCCGTCGGCCGGCGCTCTGGGCCATCGCACAGTCACAGCCGTGGACGCCGAGCTTCAGCGACGAATCGGTTCGGCAGGCGTTCGAACGGTCGATCGAACCGGAACTCGCGGTCGTGACCGTGCGGCTGCGTGCCGGTGACCCCGAAGCGAAGCTGGCCGGATCCGAGCTGGTGGTCGAACTCGGGCTGCTGCAGGGCCTCACCCAGCAGGAACTCGACGCGGTACTCGCCCGGCTCGCCCAGCGGTGGGCGGCCGACGAGACGATCGCCACCCGGGTGGATTCACTCGCCGTCTCGCTCCGTCCCGCAGACTGACCGCGCCGCTCGCCGACCGTTCTCCGGCCGGCGAGGCGGCAACCGGATCAGGTGACCGGGCCGGTCCACTTCTCGCCGGGCCCCTTGCCGATGGGGTCCTGGATGGCCGAGGCCTCCCGGAAGGCGAGCTGCAGCGAACGGAGGCCGTCGCGCAGTGAACGGGCGTGCATGTCGCTGATCTCTGGAGCCCCCGCGGTGATGAGGCCGGCGAGGGCGTTGATCAGCTTCCGGGCCTCGTCGAGGTCGGTCTGGGCGTCGGGGGCGTCGGCGAGGCCGCACTTGACCGCTGCGGCGCTCATGAGGTGCACGGCGGCGGTGGTGATGACTTCGACGGCGGGGACGTCCGCGATGTCGCGGGTGGCCTGATCGGCTCCGCCCGACTCGTCGTCGTGGTCGTAAGGGCTGGTGGTGTTGTTCACGTGGATCCTCTGTTAGACTCGTGCGGTGCTCCGAGACATGTCTCGGTACGAAAGAGGAGATTCTCCCACCCGCGCTTGACCGCTTCATTAGGTTACCGGGTTGTCACGCTCCGCCCGACGCTTCACGGCTTCGGGTAGCCAGGGCGTGGTGCCTTCCGGCACGGTGTTCATGAACACCGCTCGGGGGTACGGGTGTGTGGTGAACCGAATTCGTCGCGTCGCAGGTATCGGACCTGCCGTGTGGCATCCCACCCAGTCAGAGGAGCTCCGCATCAGCGATCCCCGTACCAATGACCGTATCCGCGTTCCGGAGGTCCGACTCGTCGGTCCCGGCGGAGAACAGGTCGGCGTCGTCAAAATCGAGGTCGCCCTTCGCCTCGCGCAGGAAGCGGATCTCGACCTCGTCGAGGTCGCACCCAACTCCAAGCCGCCCGTCGCGAAGATCATGGACTACGGCAAGTTCAAGTACGAGGCTGCGCAGAAGGCCAAAGAGGCCCGGCGCAACCAGGCGAACACCATCCTCAAAGAGGTCCGGTTCCGCCTCAAGATCGATCAGCACGACTACGAGACCAAGCGCAAGCGCGCCGAGGGCTTCCTCAAGGCCGGCGACAAGGTGAAAGCCATGATCCAGTTCCGCGGCCGCGAGCAGTCCCGCCCAGAGCAGGGCGTCCGCCTGCTCCAGAAGTTCGCCGAGGACGTGTCCGAGTGGGGCACCGTCGAGTCCACCCCGATGGTCGACGGCCGCAACATGGTGATGGTCGTCGGGCCACTCAAGAACAAGTCCGAGGCCAAGGCCGAAGCCAACGCACAACGTGCGGCATCGAAGGCACGTCCGGCTGAAGCCGACGAAGCCGACGAGGCTGCTCCGGTGGAGTCATCCACCGACGAGAACCGATAAGAAACGAGGAATCCCATGCCGAAGCAGAAGACCCACTCCGGGGCCAAGAAGCGATTCAAGGTCACCGGCAGCGGCAAGCTGATGAAGCAGCAGGCCGGTATGCGACACAACCTGGAGAGCAAGTCCAGCCGTCGCACCCGTCGCCTGAACCAGGACCAGGTGCTGGCGCCCGCCGACGCCAAGGTCATGAAGAAGCTGCTCGGTCGCTAGACCGTTTACCCGTAAGGAACTAGGAACATGGCAAGAGTCAAAAGGGCGGTCAACGCTCACAAGAAGCGTCGCGTCATCCTCGAGCGCGCCGCCGGTTACCGCGGTCAGCGTTCGCGTCTGTACCGCAAGGCCAAGGAGCAGGTCACTCACTCCCTCGTCTACTCGTACCGTGACCGTCGTGCGCGCAAGGGTGACTTCCGTCGCCTCTGGATCCAGCGCATCAACGCCGCGTCGCGCGCCAACGGCATGACGTACAACCGCTTCATCCAGGGTCTCGGCCTCGCCGGTATCGAGGTCGACCGTCGCATGCTCGCCGAGCTCGCCGTGCACGAGCCCGCCACGTTCGCGGCGCTCGTCGCCTCGGCCAAGGCCGCGCTGCCCGCCGACACCTCGGCGCCGAAGGTCTCCGCCTAGTCGCAAGCCCTGCGCTCGTCCTCGGACGTGTTCGAACGGCCCGATCCCTCAGGGGATCGGGCCGTTTCGTCTGTCCGGAGCCTGCGCCCTAGGATGGGTGCGTGCTTGACAATCCGCGGTCCCCGCGCGTCCGATCCGTCGCCAAGCTCGCCAAGCGTCCGGCGAGACAGGAGACTGGCCTGTTCCTCCTCGAAGGACCACAGGCGGTGTCGGAGGCCCTGCAGTTCCGGCCCGACCTGATCCTCGAGTTGTACGCCACGCCGACGGCGCTCGAGCGCTACACCGAGATCGCCTCCGCCGCGTCAGCCGCGGGCCTCGAGATCGAGTTCGTCACGGAGCAGGTGCTCGAGTCGATGGCGGACACCGTCACACCGCAGGGGTTCATCGCGGTCGCGCAGCAGTTCCCGACCTCCATCAAGGACATCTTCGCCGGCGAGCCGCAGCTCGTCGTCATCCTGGAGGAGGTCCGCGATCCGGGCAACCTCGGGACGATCATCCGGGCGGCCGACGCCGCCGGAGCCGACGCCGTCGTCCTCAGCGGACGGACCGTCGACCTCTACAACCCCAAGGTCGTCCGGTCGACGACCGGCTCGCTGTTCCACCTGCCCGTCGCCGTGGGCGTCGAGTTGCCCGCCGTCCTGGAACGCGCGCGTGCCGCGGGTCTGCAGACGCTCGCGGCGGACATCAAGGGTGAAGACCTGCTGGCGGCGCGGTCCGAGGGCGTGCTCGCGCAGCCCACGGCCTGGGTGTTCGGCAATGAGGCCAGAGGGCTCACCGATGAGCACCTGGCACTGGTCGACCGCGCGGTCACGGTTCCGATCTACGGACGGGCCGAGAGCATGAACCTCGCGACGGCCGCGTCGGTCTGCGTGTTCGAGAGCGCGTTCGCGCAGCACGCCTGACCACGATCGGCCAGGTTACGAAACGGTAACCGTAGCGCTTCCGTCATGCGCATGAAACACGCGGTCACCTAGTTTGGGTTACATGGAGCCAACAGCGTCCCCGAACTCCGGCCCGACGGAACCCGAAGCCCCGTCGTCGCGCGGATCCGCCGGAGCATACGAGACCACCAGCAATCCGATTCAGGCGGGCCGGGGTGAGCCGCTCGTCGTCATGGAGGACGTCGAGAAGCACTACGGCGACTTCCATGCCCTGAAGCGCATCAACCTCACCGTCAACAAGGGCGAGGTCGTCGTCGTGATCGGGCCGTCCGGTTCCGGCAAGTCGACCCTGTGCCGCACGATCAACCGACTCGAGACGATCACCTCGGGGGAGATCCGGATCGACGGCAAGCGCCTCCCCGAGGAAGGCAAGCAACTCGCCGAGCTCCGGGCCGACGTCGGCATGGTCTTCCAGTCCTTCAACCTGTTCGCGCACAAGACCATCCGCGAGAACGTCACGCTCGGCCCGATCAAGGTGCGCAAACAGAAGAAGCGCGATGCCGACGACGCGGCGAAGGTGCTCCTCGAGCGCGTCGGTATCGGCGTACAGGCCGACAAGCTGCCCGCGCAGTTGTCCGGCGGACAGCAGCAGCGCGTCGCCATCGCCCGAGCCCTCGCCATGAAGCCCAAGGTCATGCTCTTCGACGAGCCCACCTCGGCGCTCGACCCCGAGATGATCAACGAGGTGCTCGACGTCATGGTGCAGCTCGCCAGCGAGGGCATGACGATGATCGTCGTCACCCACGAGATGGGCTTCGCCAGGAAGGCCGCCGACCGCGTGGTCTTCATGGCCGACGGGGAGATCCTCGAGGACACCGATCCGGAGTCGTTCTTCACGAACCCGCAGTCGGAGCGTGCGAAGGACTTCCTGTCGAAGCTCCTCACCCACTGACCCATCCCACTCCGGATCGCGCTCCCCGCGCGGCGACCCGGAACTGACCAACCGATCGGCCCGTCCCGGGCACCAAGGAAGGAAGGACAACATGCGCAAGAGGCTCATGTTCATCACCGCGGGAGTCGCTGCAGCAGCGCTCGCGCTCAGCGGGTGCAGCGGCGGCGACGCCGGCACCGGATCGACCGACGGCGCGTCCGACGGCGGCGCCCTCTTCGAGGTCGCCTCCGACGTCCAGCTCGAGGGCAGCCCCACCTACGACGCGATGGTGAAGGCCGACAAGGTCCGCATCGGCGTGAAGGAGGACCAGCCCGGTCTCGGGTACCTCGACGCGGCCACCGGCGAACGCTCCGGCTTCGACGTCGAGATGGCGACGTGGATCGCCGCATCGCTCGGCTTCGACGCCGACAAGATCGAGTTCAAGGCGATCCCCAGCGCGAACCGCGAGTCGGCGATCGTGAACGGCGACATCGACTACTACGTCGGGACCTACTCCATCACCGACAAGCGCAAGGAGCAGATCGACTTCGCCGGTCCGTACTTCGAGACCGGCCAGGGCCTGCTCGTCGCGGCGGACAACGACGACATCAAGGGCGAGGACGACCTCGCCGGCAAGACCGTCTGCTCGGCGACCGGTTCCACGCCCATCCAGAACATCAAGGACAACTTCCCCGACACCAAGACGGAGGAGTTCGACACCTACTCGCAGTGCGTCGAGGCGCTGAACGACGGCAAGGTCGACGCGGTCACCACCGACCAGGCCATCCTCATCGGCTACGCGGCGCAGTTCCCGGACACCCTCAAGGTGGTCGGCGAGCCGTTCAGCACCGAGCTCTACGGCATCGGTCTCCCGAAGGGTGACGACGCGCTCCGCCACTTCATCAACACGATGTTCACCGATGGTGGCGACACCTGGACGAAGATCTACGACGCGACCCTCGGAGCCTCGGGCACCAAGGTGACGCAGCCGGCGGTCGACGACTACTAAGCAGCGCCCCGGGCGGCCACGCACCAGTGGCCGTCCGGGGGAGCTGTCCCGTCGACTCCGCCCAGGCGCCCGCCACGGGCGTCCCCCTCCCGAAAGGCGTGCGCGACATGAACGTCCTGCTCGACAATCTCGACCTCTTCGTCACCGGCTTCCGCAACACCCTGTTGCTGTTCGTGGTGTCGGGGTTCTTCGCGCTCGTGCTCGGCACCATCGTCGGTGCGATGCGGGTGTCGCCGGTGCCGGCCATGCGCCTGTTCGGCACCGTGTACGTCAACACGGTGCGCAACACCCCGCTCACCCTCATCCTCTTCTTCTTCGCCTTCGGCTACCCCAAACTCGGGCTGCCGGAAGTGAGTTACACCACGCTCGCCATCATCGGCCTGAGCCTCTACACCGCGACCTACGTCGCCGAGGTCCTGCGTTCCGGCGTCAACACGGTGCCGATCGGCCAAGCCGAGGCCGCTCGTGCGATCGGGTTGCCGTTCGGGCAGACCATGACGCTCGTCATCCTCCCGCAGGCGTTCCGTGCGGTGCTGCCGCCGCTGTTCAGCGTGTTGATCGCCCTGCTCAAGAACACCACCGTCGCAGCGGGCTTCTCCGTCGCCGAAGCCGGCGCCATCCGCGCGAACCTGTCCGAGCGCGGTGAGCCGCTCCTCATCGGACTGCTCTGGGTGGCCCTCATCTTCGTCGCCCTCGTGTCGCTCCTGTCCCTCGCCCAACGGGCCTTCGAGAAGAAGTGGAGGATCGCGCGATGAGCTCCGTCCTGTTCGACACCCCCGGCCCGAAGGCCGTCGTCCGCTACCGGTGGATCGGCGTCGCCACCGTCCTCGTCGTCGCCGGCATCCTCACCTTCATCGTCTTCCGGTTCATCGAGACCGGGCAGTTCACCGCCTCGAAGTGGAAGCTCTTCACCTTCCCCCGGGTGTGGGAGCAGATCCTCCAGGCGACCGGTGCGACGCTGTCCGCCTTCGCGGTCGCGGCCGTCTGCAGCGTCATCCTCGGACTGGTACTGGCGATCGGTCGACTGTCGGACCACAAGATCATCAGCGTCCCGTTCACGATCTTCATCGAGTTCTTCCGGGCCGTCCCGGTCCTCATCCTGATGATGCTCATGTACTACGGCCTGCCGCCGCTCGGCTTCACCTTCGTGACACCGTTCGTCGCGGTGGTCGTGGCGCTCACGCTTTACAACGGGGCGGTGTTCTCCGAGATCTTCCGAGCGGGCATCGAGTCGCTCCCGAAGGGGCAGGGCGAGGCCGCGTACGCGATCGGGCTGCGCAAGTCCTCCGTCCTCCGTCTCATCCTGTTCCCGCAGGCGATCCGGGCGATGCTGCCCGTCATCATCGCGCAGCTCGTGGTCGCGTTGAAGGACACGGCGCTCGGGTTCCTCATCACCTACCAGGAGCTCCTGTACCTGGCGAAGCAGTTCGGCTCGCAGGCGCTGTACGGCAGTCCGATCATCCCGTCGATCATCGTGATGGGGTCGATCTACATCGTGCTCTGCCTCATCCTGTCGGGTGTCGCCAAGATCGTCGAGGTTCGCACGCGCCGTTCCCCTCGGACGCCGAAGGAGCAGGCCGCCCCCGAAGTGACGACCACCCAGCTGATCGGCGTGCAGCTCGGCGACCAGCCCGGACGCCCCACCCCCTGACGGCGCCGGCCGGGTGTCTTCCACCCGGTCGCGCCGCGAGGCGGGCGCCTGGGTAGACTTGGCTCTCGTGTCCGACGCATCCCCAATCTCCGAACCAGCGGTGAACGCCGCGGTCGATGCCGCTCTCGAAGCCATCGCCGCCGCCACCGACTCGGCCGCCCTGAAAGCGGTCCGATCAGCCCACGCCGGCGAGGCCTCCCCGCTCGCCGCCCTCAACGGGTCGCTCCGCAGCGTGCCGAACGATCAGAAGGCCGCGCTCGGCAAACTCGTCGGCCAGGCGCGTGGTCGGGTCGCCAAGGCGTTGGGCGCTCGCGAGGACGAGATCATCGCCGCTGAGACGGAGGCACGGCTCGCGGCCGAGACGATCGACGTCACGGCGGTGCCCCTGCGGCGTTCGGTCGGTGCCAGGCACCCGCTCACCCTGCTGCAGGACCGGGTGTCGGACATCTTCGTCGGCATGGGGTGGGAGATCGCCGAGGGGCCGGAGGTCGAGAGCGAGTGGTTCAACTTCGACGCCCTGAACTTCGACGCCGACCACCCGGCGCGTGCCATGCAGGACACCTTCTTCGTCGATCCGCTCGAGTCCCACCTCGTCCTCCGCACCCACACCTCACCGGTCCAGGTGCGGTCGCTGCTCGAGCGCGAGCTGCCCGTCTACGTCCTCGCGCCGGGCCGGGTGTACCGCACGGACGAACTCGACGCCACCCACACGCCCGTCTTCATGCAGTTCGAGGGCCTCGCCGTCGACAAGGGGCTCACGATGGCGCATCTCCGTGGCACGCTCGACCACTTCGTGAAGAGCGTCTTCGGCGACGACGCCAAGGTACGACTGCGCCCGAGCTACTTCCCGTTCACCGAGCCGAGCGCTGAGCTCGACTTCTGGCACCCGACCTTCAAGGACGGCCCGCGCTGGATCGAGTGGGGTGGTTGCGGCATGATCAACCCGAACGTGCTCCGTTCGGCGGGGATCGACCCGGACGTCTATTCGGGCTTCGCCTTCGGGATGGGTGTCGAGCGCGGGCTGATGCTCCGCGACGGCGTGCAGGACATGCGAGAGATGGTGGAGGGCGACGTCCGCTTCTCCCAGCAGTTCGGGATGGTGGTGTAGTCGTGCGTGTTCCATTGAGCTGGCTCGGGGAGTTCGTAGAACTCGCCCCGGGGACCACCCCTGATGACGTCCACGCTGCCCTCGTCCGTGTGGGGCTCGAGGAGGAGGACATCCATGTCTTCGAGCTGACCGGTCCCATCGTGGTCGGCGAGGTGCTCGAGTTCGTCGAGGAGCCCCAGTCCAACGGGAAGACCATCCGCTGGTGCCAGGTGCGCGTCGCCGAGGGCGACGACGAGGGTGCCGTGCGCGGTATCGTCTGCGGTGCCGGCAACTTCTTCGTCGGCGACCAGGTCGTCGTCACCCTGCCGGGCGCCGTGCTGCCCGGTCCGTTCCCGATCGCCGCGCGGAAGACCTACGGTCACGTGTCCGACGGCATGATCGCCTCCGCCCGCGAACTCGGCCTCGGCGAGGACCACGACGGCATCCTGCGTCTTTCGACGATCGGTGTGGAGGCTCCCGTCGGTACGGACGCCATCGCGTTGCTCGGTCTGGACGACGCCGCAGTCGAGCTGAACGTCACCCCCGACCGCGGCTACGCGTTCTCCATCCGCGGCGTGGCCCGCGAGTACTCGCACGCGACGGGAGCTCCGTTCCGCGACCCGGCGTCGAGCGTGCCGGAGGCCTTCACGACCGAACTCGAGGGGTTCCCCGTCACCATCGACGACGCGGCTCCGATCCGAGGCCGCGTCGGTTCGAGCGTCTTCGTGACGCGCGTGGTCCGCGAGGTCGACCCGAGCCGGCCGACGCCGCCCTGGATGGTCGCCAGGCTGAAGCTCGCGGGCATCCGCTCCGTCTCGCTCGTCGTCGACATCACGAACTACGTCATGCTCGAGCTCGGACAGCCGATCCACGGCTACGACCTCGACACGCTCACCGGAGGCATCGTCGTGCGACGCGCACGGGCGGGGGAGACCTTCGTCACCCTCGACGGTCAGGAACGGACGCTGCACGAGGAAGACCTCCTCATCACGGACGGCTCCGGTCCGATCGGTCTGGCGGGCGTCATGGGCGGCCTGAACACCGAGATCACCGACGCCACCCGGAACGTCCTCATCGAGGCGGCGAACTTCGACCAGGTGTCCATCGCCAGGAGCGCCCGTCGGCACAAGTTGCCGAGCGAGGCGTCCAAGCGCTTCGAGCGGGGCGTCGACCCACAGGTCGCGGTCGCAGCAGCCGGCCGTGTCGCGCAGTTGCTCGTCGACCTCGCGGGTGGTCGACCGGACGCGCTCGGATCGACCGTGGCCGCCGCTGCCGATCGTGAAGCGATCCTGCTGCCTGACGGGTACATCAACGGTCTCGTCGGTGTCGACTTCGGGTCGGAGGAGACCCGTTCTGCCCTCGCCGAGATCGGCGCAATCGTCACCTCCACCGACGGCGGACTCCTCGTGACACCGCCCAGCTGGCGCCACGACATCACCGGCAAGGAGGATCTCGCGGAGGAGGTCGCCCGCATCCTCGGGTACGACCGCATCCCGTCCGTGCTCCCGGTCGCCCCTCCCGGTCGCGGGCTCACCCGCTCGCAGCGACTCCGCCGAGGCGTCGCCGACGCGCTCGCCTACGGCGGTGCCACCGAGGTCCTGTCGTACCCGTTCGTCTCGGCCGAGGAGAACGCCCGCTTCGGTACCGCCCAGCCGGGGGAACTCCCGTCGGTGAAGCTCGCGAACCCCCTCGACGCCAAGGCTCCCTATCTCCGGGCGTCGATGTTGCCCGGACTCCTCACCGTCGCCCACCGCAACGTGTCGCGCGGCTTGACCGACCTGTCGATCTTCGAGCTCGGGTCGGTGTTCCGTCCGGCACGGCACGGCGCGTTCGGTCAGTCGGTGCTGCCGGAGGGCGCGGCCCGACCATCGGACGAGCAGCTCGACGAATTGGAAGCGGGCGTCCCGGCACAGCCGCGCCACCTCGGCTTCCTCGCGGTCGGCAACAGTGTGCCGAAACAACCGGGTCAGCCTGCGGTCGCTGCCGGGATCGCCGAGGCGCTCGAGGCCGTCCAGGCCGTGGCCGTCGCGACCGGTGTCGACATCACGGTGTCCCAGGGCGCACACCAGGCGATGCACCCTGGTCGTGCTGCGGCCCTGCATGTCGGTGACGTGCTGGTCGGGTACGCGGGTGAACTGCACCCGCAGGTCGCCGAGGCTGCCAACCTGCCGCGGGTCGTCGCGGTCGCGGAACTCGACCTCGACCGCATCATCGCCCTCGGCGACGCGGTACCCGAGGCGGTCGGCGTCCGGACGCTGCCTGCGGCGACGCAGGACCTGTCGCTGCTCGTGCCCGAGACGGTCGCCGCAGGCGCCGTGCTCGAGACCGTGCGGGACGGCGCTGGATCGCTGCTCGAGCAGATCCGCCTCGTCGACGACTACCGGGGCACGGGGGTCCCGACCGGGAGCAAGAGTCTCACCTTCGCGCTGCGCTTCCGAGCATCCGACCGCACGCTGACGGCTGCGGAGGCGAGCGATGCGAAGCTCGCCGGCGCGGCGGCGGCAGCCGAGCGGTTCGGCGCGAGTATCCGCGACTGAGTCGGTCCAGGACAGACGAAGCGGCCCCGCGGATCGATGATCTGCGGGGCCGCGTCCGTCGTCGGGGGCTCAGTCGCGGAAGGTCTCGATCGAGGCGCCGAGGGTGATGAGTCGTTCCTGCAGTTGCTCGTACCCACGAGCGATGATGTCGACGTTCCGCAGGACGCTCGTCCCCTTCGCCGCGAGCATGGCCAACAGGATGACGACGGCGGGTCGGAGTGCCGGCGGGCAGCTCACCTCGGCTCCGGACCAGTGCGTCGGACCGGAGACGTCGATGCGGTGCGGGTCGCGCAAGCGGACGTTCGCCCCGAGGCGCGTGAGGTCGGTGAGGTGGATCGCCCGACCCTCGTAGACCCAGTCGTGGATGAGGGTGTCGCCCTCCGCGCACGCGGCGATGACGGCGAAGAACGGCAGGTTGTCGATGTTCAGTCCGGGGAACGGCATCGGGTGGATCTTGTCGATCGGTGCGTGCAGCTTCGACGGGTGCACGGTGACGTCCACGAGCCGGGTGCGACCGTTCGCAGCCGGGTACTCGGGGGAGCGGGTGTGACGCAGTCCCATCTCACCGAGCGTGGCCAGTTCGATCTCCATGAACTCGATCGGGACCCGTGTGACGGTGATCTCCGAATCGGTGACGATCCCTGCGGTGAGCAGGCTCATCGCCTCCACCGGGTCCTCGCTCGGCCAGTAGTCCACGTCCTCGTTGATGACGCTGCGGCCCGTGATCCTGAGCGTCGTGCTGCCGATGCCGTCGATGGTGATGCCGAGGAGCTCGAGGTAGAAGCAGAGGTCCTGCACCATGTAGTTCGGGCTGGCGTTGCGGATGGTCGTGACCCCGTCCCGGACGGCGGCGGCCATGATCGCGTTCTCGGTGACGGTGTCGCCGCGTTCGGTCAACACGACGGTCAGCTCCTCGGGCACATCGGGAGCGACGGTGGCCTGGTACCACCCGGCCGTGGCCTCGATGGACAGGCCGAAGGGCCGCAGAGCGATGAGGTGGGGTTCGACCGTGCGCGTTCCGAGGTCGCAGCCGCCGGCGTAGGGCAGGGCGAAGGTGTCGTATCGGCCGAGCAACGGGCCGAGGAACATGAGCACGCTGCGGGTACGTCGTCCTGCGTCCTCGTCGATGCTCTCGAGCGAGAGGTCGTCGGGCACGTGGATCTCCACGTCCTGGCCGTCGGGCGACCACACGACGGAGACGCCGAGACTGCGCAGGACGTCGATGATGCGGTCGACTTCGACGATGCGGGCGATGCCGTGGAGGGTGGTGCGGCCGCGGTTCATGAGCGCCGCGCAGAGCAGGGCGACCGAGGCGTTCTTGCTCGAACGGACCTCGATGCTCCCGTGAAGTCGGCGTCCGCCCTGTACGCGGAGGTGCGAGTTCTTCTTCTGCTCGCCGAAACTGACGATCTCGCTCTCGAGCGCGGTGCTGATCCGGCTCAGAAGGTCGATACTGATGTTCTGGCTGCCCTGCTCGATCCGGTTGATCGCGCTCTGGCTCGTGCCGACGCGTTCAGCCAGTTGAGCCTGGGTGAGTTTGCGTCCCTGACGCGCCCCGCGGATGAGTGCCCCGACCTGCCGGAGCGGCGCAGCGGGGTCCGTTCGTTCAAACGTTGCCGTATCTTCCATGGCGTCACTCTATCTCAGATATGAGATAGTGCACCCCCGTTAGGGCTGAGGGTGCAACCGAATCGGATCGGATACCCGCTCCGTGGTGTCGGGCGACGGCGCCGTGCGTCGGAAGAGGACCGCGTACACGGGCCCTGCCACGAACCAGATCGCCGTGATGGCGAGCAGCTTGACGATCATGCCCCAGATGACATCGTCGTTCGCCTCTGCGAACGAGGAGGGCACGGACCACCCCACCATGGCCTGCATCGCGAGGAGTCCGCCGATGGCGATGATCACGGCGAGCAGCACCCGACGCCATTCGAGCCACGCGGCCCGAACGTACGCGGGCCCGGACTTCGGCTTCGCCTGCGGTGCCGGGCCCTCGGCGAACCGGTGGGCGAACCAGACGTCGGCCTTCGTGATGAGCGCGTGTCCGAAGGCCACGGTGAATCCCAGGTAGATGGTCGCCAGAAGGTGCGTGAGGTTCGGTTCCTCGCCGCCGGCAAGATCGATCGCGGTGAGGACGACGAGGATGAGGTCGACGAGCGGCACCCCGATCAGCATGATCGAACTGAGGAGCCGTCGCCGCAGGAGGTAGCGGACCGCCAGCCCACCGAAGAGGAGGATCCAGAACGCGCCCTCCGCGCCGAGGATGGCCCAGATGAGCGGGCTGGTCCCGAAGAGTTCCGTGAAGCTGTCCATGTCTAGATGCTCCCGCAGCGGCTTGCCACCCCACATCGACCGAGCTGCGGATCCTGCGCCGGCGTCGTCAGCGGAACTGCGTACGGGCTCGTCGTCCCTCCGGCGCTCGCGTCGGCGGCCGGGAACTGGTCTGATGGACGCATGGCTGCGCTCGAAGGACCTCGCTCATGGGTGAGCCGACACCGGGAACCGGTCGTCTCCGTCGTCTGCGCCATCGTCGGGCTCCTGTTCGCGCTGATCGGATTTCAGATCCCTTGGAGCACGACGGCGTCTCCGTCGTCGGCGCCGGTGATGCTGGTCTTCCTCGCCGCCGTCCTGGTCGTGCACGTGTTCCGGCGACGCCGCCCGCTGACCATGCTCCTGCTGGGGGCGCTGATCACCCTCGCGGAAGCGCTGTCGACGGGCAGTAGCGGGGTCGGGGTCCTCGTCGTACTCTCAGACCTCGCCTACGCGGCCGCCCTCTACTCGCGGTCGCGTCTCGTCGACGTCGCGGCCTTCGTGTGCACGGCGATCGCGGTCGCAGCGGTCAGCGTCTTCGCGGTCTTCTGGTTCACCGACGACGTCGCCGCGGCCGCGCGTCTGGACGGTGGCGTCCTGTTGGGTTCACTCATCACCGTCCCCGTGATCCTGGCCAGTTCGATCTGGTTCGGCAGGATGGTGCGGTACCCGCGCCTCGAGGCGGAACGCCAGCGGGAGCGTGCCGACACGATCGCGCAGGCTGCCGCCGCCCTCCGCCAGGACGCCGTCACCCGGGAGCGGCTCGAACTCAGCCGCGAACTCCACGACGTCATCGCCGGACACCTGTCGGCGATCGCCATGCAGTCGACCGCGGTGCTGGAACGACGGACGCCTGCCGACGAGACGACCCTCCGCCACACCCTGGAACTCGTTCGAGCCGGCAGTCTCGAGGCCTTGGCGGACATGCGTACGATGATCGACGTGCTCCGTGGGGATCCCTCCGCAGACGTGCCGGTATCGGCGCCCGACCGTCTCACCGGCGACGAGATCGCGCGTGCGGTCGACGTCGCCCGCGCGAGCGGTGTCGAGCTCGACCTCCGGGTGCCGGAGGACGCGGCGCTCGCCGAGGTCCCGGCGCAGACGTCGATCGTCGGACTCCGGACCCTCGTCGAGGGGCTGACGAACGCCGCGAAGCACGCGCCGGGCTCGCGCGTGCGGGTCGAGATCTCGCTGCCGCCCGGCGCACTCTCGGTCGCGCTCAGCAATGCGCTTCCGTCGTCGCCCATCGTCTCGGCCCTCGTCGGTTCCGGCGGCGTCGGCCTCGTCGGCCTGGCGGAGCGGGCGCGACTGGTGGGAGGTGACCTCACCGCAGGCCCGGACGGCGGAGAGTGGCGGTTGTCGGTGACGGTGCCGACCGGGACGCTCCGAACGCCGGCGTCCCCCGTCGTCGTGGGGGTGACGACATGACGATCTCCGTGCTGATCGCGGACGACCACGCGGCCGTCAGAGCCGGTCTGGGTGCCCTGCTCGCCGAGCCGGACGACATCCTGGTGGTCGCCGAGGCGGTGGACGGGGAGTCCGTCGTCGCCCAGGCCGCCCGCTACCGGCCGGATGTCGTCCTCCTCGACGTGCAAATGCCGCGGGCCTCGGGTATCGACGCGATCCCGGCCATCTTCGCCGCGGCCGACCCGCCGCCGGCGATCATCGTGCTCACGACCTTCGCGATCGACCGCTACGTCGACGACGCGCTCGCCGCCGGGGCGAACGCCTTCCTGGTCAAGACGGTCTCGGCCGCCGGTCTCGTCGATGCCATCCGTCGTGTCCATGCGGGGGAGGCGGTCCTCGCTCCGGAGGTGACGCGCCGAGTGCTCGACCGGCTCGCAGCGACCAGTGCTCCCGTCGTCGCCGGCCCGGTCGCCGTCCACCCGGGACTCGCGACCCTCACACCGCGGGAACGCGAGGTGCTCGCGCAGCTCCGAGCCGGGCTGAGCAACGCGGGGATCGCCGCCGCGCTGAGCCTGTCGGAGGCGACGGCGCGCACCCACGTGTCGCGGATCCTCGTGAAGCTGGATGCCCGGTCCCGGGTCCAGGCGGCGCTCATCGCGGAGCGCGCGGCGGCCGGTCCGGATTCGTCCGCATCCTCGTCGCCGTAGTACGCTCTCGGCATGGCACGTTTCCAGGCACAGGGTTCTTCGCGGGCGATCACGCTCCGCGCCCTCCGCCGTGGCGTGTCCACGCGCTCCACCGCAGAGCGACGCTAGGCGACCCCGATGCCCGCACGGTCCATGAGACGGTGCAGTCGTCCAGGAGTCGCCGCCTCCGCCACCCGAGCGTCCACTCAATAAGGTAGAGCCATGTCCTTCTCTGTCGCCGTCGCCGGCGCATCCGGTTACGCAGGAGGCGAGCTGCTTCGGCTGCTCGCCGACCATCCCGACTTCGACGTCACGACGGTGACCGCGCACGCGAACGCCGGTCAACCACTCATCGACCACCAACCACACCTCCGATCGCTGCGGCATCTGGTCCTCGAGGCGACGACGCCCGAGGCCCTGGCCGGGCACGACGTCGTCTTCCTGGCCCTCCCGCACGGCAAGTCGGGGGAGGTCACGGCGTCGCTCCCGCCCGAGACGCTGGTCGTCGACTGCGGAGCCGACCACCGGCTCGTCGACGAGGGCGACTGGGACGCGTTCTACGGCGGTGACTACTTCGGTGCCTGGGCGTACGGCGTGCCGGAGCTGCAGACCACCACCGGCCGGGGCCGCGACGCACTCGTCGGCGCCAAACGGATCGCCGCCCCCGGGTGCAACGCGAGCACGGTCGCCCTGTCGCTCGCGCCGGGCATCGCCGCGGGCGTCATCGAGCCACTCGACCTCGTCTCCGTGCTCGCGGTCGGCCCGTCCGGCGCCGGCAAGAGCCTCAAGCTCAACCTGCTGGCGAGCGAGGTGCTCGGCTCCGCGAACCCGTACGCCATCGGCGGGACCCACCGCCACATCCCCGAGATCACGCAGAGTCTGCGAGCCGCGGGAGCTGACGTGGCGACCATCTCCTTCACCCCCGTCATCGTGCCGATGTCGCGGGGGATCCTGGCGACCTCGACGGCGCGGATCGTCCCGGGCACCACGGCTGCCCAGGTGCGTGCCGCGTGGGAGTCGGCCTACGAGGGCGAACCCTTCGTGCAGGTCCTGCCGGAGGGATCCTTCCCGCGGACGGCGGATGTGCTCGGTGCGAACACCGCGCTCATCGGGCTGGCGGTCGACGAGGCCGTCGGACGCGTGGTCGTGGTGACCGCCGTCGACAACCTGGTGAAGGGGACCGCCGGAGCGGCGATCCAATCGGCGAACCTCGCACTCGGACTCCCCGAGTCGACCGGCCTCAGTGTGAACGGAGTGGCACCGTGAGTGTGACAGCAGCAGCAGGATTCGTGGCGGCGGGGGTCGCCTGCGGCCTCAAGACCTCGGGCGGGCTCGACCTCGCCATCGTCCAGAACGTCGGACCGCTGCAGCATGCGGCGTCGGTGTTCACGAGCAACCGGTGCAAGGCGAACCCCGTCCTCTGGAGCGAGCAGGTCATGGCGGACGGCATCGTCTCGGCCATCGTCCTGAACTCCGGTGGCGCGAACTGCTACACGGGCTCGCGCGGATTCCAGACCACGCATGCGACGGCGGAGTCGGTCGCGGAGCGACTCGAGATCTCCGCGGGCGACGTCCTCGTCTGCTCCACCGGACTGATCGGCGAGCAGCTCGACCTCGACAAGCTGACCGCCGGCGTCTGGGATGCGACCCGGGCGATCACCATGGATGGCGGCGCCGGTGAGGCGGCAGGTCTCGACGCCGCGACCGCGATCATGACGACCGACACGAAGCCGAAGCAGGCGAAGCATCGATCGGCCGACGGGTGGACCATCGGCGGGATGGCCAAGGGCGCCGGCATGCTCGCTCCCGGGCTCGCCACGATGCTCGTCGTCATCACGACCGACGCGGTCCTCGAGCCGGCCGAACTCGACCAGGCGCTCCGGAGCGCGACACGGGTCACCTTCGACCGTCTCGACTCCGACGGCTGCATGTCCACCAACGACACCGTCTCGCTGCTCGCCTCCGGGGCGAGCGGAGCGACCCCGGACCTGCCCGACTTCATCGCGGCACTCACCGAGGTCTGCCGGGATCTCACCCTCCAGCTGCAGGCCGACGCCGAGGGTGCGGCGCACGACGTCGCCATCGAGGTCGTCGGGGCGTCCTCCGAGGACGACGCCGTCGAAGTCGCTCGCGCCGTCTCGCGCAGCAACCTCTTCAAGGCCGCCGTCTTCGGCAACGATCCGAACTGGGGTCGCGTGCTCGCGGCCGTCGGGACCACGGGCGCCGCATTCGACCCCTACGGCATCGACGTGGCGATGAACGGGGTCCAGGTCTGCACCGCGGGAGAGCCCGATCAGCCGCGCGAACTCGTCGACCTCGCGCCACGAGCCGTGCACGTCCTCATCGACCTCCACGCCGGCGAGGCTGGCGCGACCATCTGGACGAACGACCTCACGCACGACTACGTGCACGAGAACAGCGCCTACGCGAGTTGACGATGACGGAGTACCGAGACAACTCACCCGAGGAGGCTGCCATCAAGGCGGCCACCCTCATCGAATCCCTGCCCTGGCTGAAGGCCTTCCGCGACCAGACGATCGTGGTGAAGTTCGGCGGCAACGCCATGGTGAGCGACGAGCTCGCCCAGGCCTTCGCCGAGGACATGGTCTACCTGCGCTATGCGGGGCTCAAGCCCGTCGTCGTCCACGGCGGAGGACCCCAGATCTCCGCCATGCTCGAACGCCTCGACATCCACAGCGAGTTCCGCGGCGGATACCGGGTCACGACGCCGGAGGCCATGGACGTCGTGCGGATGGTGCTCACCGGCCAGGTCAACCCCGAGCTCGTCGGTCGCATCAACGAGCACGGCCCACTCGCGGCCGGCCTGTCGGGCGAGGACGCCGGTCTGTTCGGCGGACGCCGTCGCTCCGTCGTCGTCGACGGGGAGCCCGTCGACGTCGGCCTCGTCGGTGACGTCGTGACCGTCGACCCCACCTCCGTACAGGCCTACCTGGACGCCGGCAACATCCCGGTGGTGTCTTCGATCGCTCCAGACCTCGACCACCCCGGACAGACGCTCAACGTGAACGCGGACGCGGCCGCCGCTGCGCTCGCCGTGTCGCTCGGAGCGGCGAAGCTCGTCATCCTGACCGATGTGGCCGGCCTCTACAGCGACTGGCCAGACCGCGACTCGCTCGTCTCCCGGATCACGACCACCGAGCTGCGGCAGATGCTCCCGAGCCTCGAGTCCGGCATGATCCCCAAGATGACCGCCTGCCTCGACGCCGTCGACGGCGGGGTCGCGAAGGCGGCCATCATCGACGGCCGTGTGCCGCACTCCATCCTGCTCGAGGTGTTCACCCAGAACGGCTCCGGCACCGAGGTCGTCCCGGAGGACGCATGAGCGACTGGAAGTCCCGCGTCGAACGGGACATGATGCGCACGTTCAACACGCCGATCGCGATGTTGACCCGTGGTGAGGGCTGCCACGTCTGGGATGCCGAGGGCAACCGCTACCTCGACTTCCTCGCCGGCATCGCGGTCAACGCGCTCGGGCACGCGCATCCGGCCTTCGTCGGCGCGGTCACCCGGCAGGCGAGCACGCTCGCGCACGTCTCGAACTACTTCTCGACCCCGCCGCAACTCGAGCTCGCCGCCCGGTTGAAGCGGCTCGCGGGCGCCGACGACGGCGGTCGCGTCTACTTCGCGAACTCGGGTGCCGAGGCGAACGAGGCCGCGTTCAAGCTCGCGCGCCTCAATGTCGGCGACGGTTCCCGGACTCGCGTGCTGACCTTGGAGAACTCCTTCCACGGGCGCACCTTCGGCGCACTCGCGTTGACGGGCAAGCCCGCCTTGCAGGAGGCGTTCCACCCGCTTCCCGGGGGAGTCGAGCACATCCCGACGACGATCGAGGCGTTGGAGGCGGAACTCGACGACCGGGTGGCGGCGCTGATCGTCGAGCCGATCAAGGGCGAGGCCGGCGTCGTCGACCTGCCGGAGGGCTATCTCGCCCGAGCCAGGGCGCTCACCGAGGCACACGGGGTGCTGCTGATCATCGACGAGATCCAGACCGGCGCCGGCCGGACGGGGGAGTGGTTCGCCTTCCAGCGCGCCGGCATCGTCCCGGACGCGATCACCGTCGCGAAGGGCATCGGTGGTGGCATGCCGATCGGCGCGCTGGTGACCTTCGGTGCCGCATCCGAGCTGTTCGGTCCCGGCCAGCACGGCAGCACCTTCGGTGGGAACCCCCTCGCGACGGCGACGGCCAACGCCGTGCTCGAGGAGATCGAGCGGGCCGGTCTCGTGGAGAACGCGGCCGTCCGCGGCGAGCAGCTCCGGGCGGTGATCACGGCCATCGGATCGCCCCTGATCGAGGAGGTCCGCGGGCACGGTCTCCTCCTCGGCATCGGCCTCAGCGCACCCGTCGCGGCGGAGCTGTCGGCCGCCGCGTTCGAGCGAGGCCTCATCATCAATGCACCGAACGCGACGAGCATCCGCATCGCACCCCCGCTGATCATCGGCGACGCCGAGATCGACGAGTTCACCACGCGTTTCCGCGCCGCGCTCGACGCCGTCCAGGCCTGACCGGCCACCGACCCTCACGAACAGGATCCTCAGTCATGACCCGTCACTTCCTCCGCGACGACGACCTCAGCCCCGCCGAGCAGGCCGAGATCCTCGATCTCGCCACCGAGCTCAAGCGGGACCGCTGGTCCCGCCAGCCGCTGGCCGGCCCGCAGACCGTCGCGGTCATCTTCGACAAGTCCTCCACCCGCACGCGGGTGTCGTTCGCCGTGGGCATCGCCGACCTGGGTGGGTCGCCGCTCATCATCTCGACGGCGAACAGCCAGCTCGGCGGCAAGGAGACGGCGGCGGACACCGCTCGGGTGCTGGAACGCCAGGTCGCTGCGATCGTCTGGCGCACCTACGCGCAGTCCGGCTTGGAGGAGATCTCCGCCGGAACGACCGTGCCCGTGGTCAACGCCCTGTCCGACGACTTCCACCCGTGCCAGCTGCTCGCCGACCTCCTCACCATCCGTGAGCACAAGGGCGCGCTGGCCGGCCTGACGATGTCGTTCTTCGGGGACGGCGCGAGCAACATGGCGCACTCCTACCTGCTCGCCGGCGCGACCGCCGGCATGCACGTGCGGGTCGCGGCACCCGCGGAGTTCGCTCCGGCGCCGGATGTCGTCGCGGACGCAGAACGCATCGCCGAGACGACGGGCGGGTCGATCCTCGTGACGACCGACCCGGATCAGGCCGCAGGGGGCGCCGACGTCATGATCACCGACACCTGGGTGTCGATGGGCAAAGAGGACGAGAAGGCGCAGCGCGTGGCGATCTTCGGCGGCTATCGCGTCGACCGCAGGCTCATGGGGCTCGCCGCCGACGACGCCGTGTTCATGCACTGCCTGCCTGCCGATCGCGGCTTCGAGGTCGAGGCCGAGGTGATCGACGGCGAGCAGAGCATCATCTGGGACGAGGCGGAGAACCGCCTCCACGCGCAGAAGGCCCTGCTCGTCTGGTTGTTGGAGCAGCAGCACACCGATTTCGCGGCCTGACCCACCCCGGCGCCAGCCACATCGACCCGTCCGGAGCGCTTCGGACGCGAGCAGTACAGGAGGCCCATCGTGGCAGAACAGCAGAACCGTGCAGGCGAATCGGGAGCCCTCTGGGGAGGACGGTTCGCGAGCGGGCCGTCGCCGGAGCTCGCGAGGTTGAGCAAGTCGACGCAGTTCGACTGGGTCCTCGCCGCCTACGACATCGCCGGCTCCCGCGCCCACGCGAAGGCGCTGGCTGCAGCGGGCTACCTGGACGACGCCGAACTCCGCGACATGCTCGCCGCGCTCGACCGACTGGACACGGATGTCGCCGAGGGCGTCTTCGTCGCCGCGGAGAGCGACGAGGACGTGCACTCCGCGCTGGAACGCGGGCTCGTCGAGCGGGCGGGGAAGGAACTCGGCGGGAAACTGCGCGCCGGCCGCAGCCGCAACGACCAGATCGCCACGCTCGTCCGGCTCTACCTGATCGATCACGGTCGGGCGATCGCCCGCGAGGTCGTCCACCTGATCGACGCGATCGTCTCCCAAGCGGAGGCACACCCCGACGCGGCGATGCCCGGCCGGACGCACCTGCAACACGCCCAGCCGGTGCTGCTCGCACACCAGTTGCTCGCGCACGCCTGGCCGCTGACCAGGGACCTGGAACGCCTCCGTGACTGGCTTGCCCGCGCGAGTGCGTCACCCTACGGGTCCGGAGCGCTCGCCGGGAGTTCGCTCGGCCTCGACCCCGTGCTCGTCGCTCGGGAGCTGGGCCTCGACCGCCCCACGGAGAACTCGATCGACGCGACCGCGAGTCGCGACGTCGTCGCCGAGTTCGCGTTCATCACCTCGCTGATCGGGATCAACCTGTCGCGGTTCGCTGAAGAGATCATCGTGTGGAACACCCGCGAGTTCGGATTCGTGACGCTCGACGACGCCTATTCGACCGGCTCGAGCATCATGCCGCAGAAGAAGAACCCCGACATCGCCGAACTCGCCCGCGGGAAGTCCGGCCGGCTGATCGGCAACCTGACGGGTCTGCTGGCGACGTTGAAGGCGCTGCCGCTCGCGTACAACCGCGACCTGCAGGAGGACAAGGAGCCGGTCTTCGACTCCGTGAATCAGTTGGAGGTCCTGCTCCCGGCGTTCACCGGCATGGTCGCGACGCTGCGGTTCGACACGGCGCGACTGCGCGAGCTCGCACCTGAGGGCTTCTCGCTCGCGACGGACGTCGCCGAATGGCTGGTGAAGCAGGGGGTCGCCTTCCGGGATGCGCATGAGATCAGCGGGGCCCTCGTCAAGCACTGCGAGGAGCGGGGTCTGGCACTGCACGAACCCGACGACGCCGCGCTCGCCGGCGTGTCCGAGCACCTCACCCCGGAGGTCCGGAGCGTCCTGACGGTGGACGGCTCGATCGGCAGCCGACTCGGTGCGGGCGGCACGGCGCCGGAACGGGTGCAGGACCAGCTCGTCACGCTCGTCGGCCGGGTCGGCGCGTTGTCGCAGGCCCTCTCGCTGTAAGCGGCTGCTGGGTCTCATGACGGCGGCCGGTGCGTTGCACGCGTTGACCTCGGCGTCGGCCTTGGAGGTCGCGCCGGCGCTGCTCGGCGCGGTACTGTCCCACACCACGCCGGAGGGCACCGTGTCGGTCAGGTTGACCGAGGTCGAGGCCTATCTCGGCGTCGGTGAGGATCCCGGCTCGCACGCCCATCGCGGACCCACGCCGCGGACGAGTCCGATGTTCGGTCCGCCCGGGCATCTGTACGCGTACTTCAGCTACGGCATGCACGTGTGCATCAACGTGGTGTGCTCGCCGGTCGGAACCGCGTCGGCGGTGCTGCTGCGAGCCGGTGAGGTCGTCGGAGGCGAGGAGCTCGCCCGACGGCGTCGAGGCGAGCGTGTGTCAGCCCGTGATCTCGCCCGAGGGCCGGCACGGCTGACGGTCGCCCTCGGTGTGACGCTCGCCCAGTCCGGCGTCGACCTCGCAGCTCCACCGTTCGACCTCGCCGTGCCGAAGCGGGTGTCCGATCCGGTGAGCGGGCCGAGGACCGGTGTCAGCGGGGTCGGCGGGGGCGCGGCGTATCCGTGGCGGTTCGTCCTTCCCGGGGAAGCGACCGTCTCGCCCTATCGTCGGTCGCCCCGGGCCGTCGACTGACGATCGGCTCAGCCCCGCGCGATGACGAGGATCGACGCGACGCCTGCCGCCCAGAGGAGGCTGGCCAGCGAGCCGATGATGAACCGTTCGCGTGCTTCGGCCGAGTCGAGTTCGCTGAAACGGCCGACACCCTTGACCGCCACGATCACGGCGATCGCTTCGGGATAGCCGGAGAACAGTGCAGCCACGAGGGCGAGCCGTTCGAGGACGCCGATGGCCATCCCGCCCCGGAGCACTTCGACCGGACGGCCGATGACCTGCGACTCGCCTGTTTGTCGTTCTCCCACGAGGATGCCGCCATGGACGCCAGGTGCCACGGTGCCCTTCGTCGCGAGCGAGAGCACCAACGACGCGACCGGCCCACCGCCCGCGACGGCCACGGCGAGGACGAAGGTGCTGAGGAGCAGGAGGGCCGGGCCGCTCGGTGGGGTGCCGGGGACGAGAGCCGTCGCGAGGGCGCCGGTCGCCATGAGGACGGCGAGGACGACCATGAGCCGGTTCGCCAGCCGCGCGGCGAGCAGCCGCCCGAGCAGGAGGAAGAGCAGCGCGCTCCCGAGGAGGCCGATGATGGTCGGCCAGGTGAGTGGGGTGAGCACGAGGAGGTTCATCGCTCATCCTTTCGATCGACGGTGTGGGAAGTGTCCGAGTCCTGGTCGAGCGCGACGAGGAGCCGGACGAGTGCGGTGGTCGCTGCGGCTTCGGCGCGCACGCCGGCAGCGGCCACTCGGCGACTCACGGAACTCTCCGTGATGCCGAGCCGTTCCGCAGCCTCCGTCTGCGTCGTGCCCGAGGCGAGGAGGTCGGCGACCTCCCAGCCGCCGGCGGTGCGACGGTCGCGGAGGTGCAACAGCAGGACGATGAGCGCTTCGAGGTCGGCGCCTCGTTCCCGGTCGGCGGCGTCCAGGGCGAACCGGAAGGGTGCGCGCTTGGCGCGGGTGACGGCGTCCCTCGCGGCGTAGAAGGCCGGCCCGGTGGCCGCGCGAGTCGATTCGGGAAGCGGTCGGCGGACGTCGCCTTGACCGATGCCGACGCTCCACCCTCGGTCACGCAGCAGGTCGAGGGCGATGGTGAGCGCGAGGTCCGCGTCCTCGGTGGCGAGCTGGAACTCGTCGCCCGCCGTCCGTTCCGCGGTGAGGAGCAGGCGGTCTCCGAACCGATCGTTGATGGATTCGATGACGGTTCCGGCGCGGTCGGGGCCGGACCGACTCGCGATCTGGTCGACGGTCAACACGAACACGGCGTTCCTCCCGTCAGTCGGTCCTCCTTCACCGTAGACCCCATGTGTAGGAATTTCAACAACTCACACAACTGAGAGAAAATCCCGCAAGTCTCCGGACCGGCCCAGCCGCGCGCGCCTGCGATCGAGCGGGCGGTGGATCCGGCGCTGGTAGCCTTGCACGCGTGCCGAACCTCGCTCTCCCTGAACAGCGCAACGATCCGACCTTCGAGGACATCTGGGACGAACTCGTGTGGCGTGGGCTCGTCCACGTGTCGACCGACCAGCAGGAACTGAAGGCTCTCCTCGCGGGCGACCCCATCACCTACTACTGCGGGTTCGACCCCACCGCGGCGAGCCTGCACCTCGGGAACCTGGTCCAGCTCCTCGTCATGCGTCGCCTCCAGTTGGCCGGTCACCGACCGCTCGGACTCGTCGGCGGATCGACGGGGCTCATCGGCGATCCTCGGCCCACCGCCGAACGCACCTTGAACACCCCCGACACGGTCGCCGAATGGGTGCAGTCGTTGCGCGCCCAGATCGAGCGCTTCCTGAGTTTCGAGGGCGACAACGCAGCTCGCATGGTCAACAACCTCGACTGGACGGCGCCGTTGTCCGCGATCGACTTCCTGCGCGAGATCGGGAAGCACTACCGCGTCGGCACGATGATCAAGAAGGACGCGGTGAGCGCGCGCCTCAACTCCGAGGCGGGCATCAGCTACACCGAGTTCAGCTACCAGATCCTCCAGGGCATGGACTACCTCGAGCTCTACCGCGAGTACGGGTGCGTGCTGCAGACCGGTGGAAGCGACCAGTGGGGCAACCTCACCAGCGGCACCGATCTCATCCACCGGGTGGAGCGGGCGAACGTCCACGCGATCGGGACCCCGCTCATCACGAACTCCGACGGCACGAAGTTCGGGAAGAGCGAAGGCAACGCGGTCTGGCTCGACCCGAGCATGACGAGTCCGTACGCGTTCTACCAGTTCTGGGTCAACACCGATGACGCGGACGTCGTCGCCCGTTTGAAGGTCTTCACCTTCCTCGACCGGTCCGAGATCGAGCGACTGGCGGCCGCGACCGAGGCCGAGCCGTTCAGACGTGAGGCGCAGAAGACGCTCGCGTACGCCGTCACCGCGCTCGTCCACGGGACGACGGCCACGGACGCCGCCATCGCCGCGTCCGCCGCGCTGTTCGGGCAGGGCGAGCTCGAGGCACTGGACGTGGACACGCTCCGCGCCGCGGTCGCAGAACTCCCGAACCGTGCCACCGGCGAGGGCACCCTCGTCATCCAGGCGCTCGTCGACACGGACCTCTGCTCGAGCCTCGGCGAGGCCAGGCGCGCGGTCACCCAGGGGGGCGTCTCGGTGAACAACCGGAAGATCGACGATGTCGACGCCACGCTCGCGGGTCGGTTCCTCCCCGGTGGGGTGGCCGTCATCCGTCGCGGCAAGCGGACGCTCGCTGGTGTGTTCCTGGACGACGCGTCCGCCTGATCCGCCGACCACGGCGTCACGATCGTCGTCGAACCTGAGAGGGATGCTCCGAGTGCAGCTCTGCGAGGCGTGCGGGACCGAGATCGTCGATCGTCGCGATGGTGTGTGCCCGAGCTGTGGGAGCATGCTGCCCGTGCGCTCGGACGAGCCCTCGGTGACGGGTGCCGACACGGACGCGGAGGCGGAGGGCGATCTCGGGACGCAGGCCGAGTCCGAAACCGGGATCGCGCCGACGTCCGGGACGGCGTCGATGGACGAGCCGACGACGTCCACCGGTGCGTTCGACCAGGACGGGACCGCCGCCGTCACTCCCGGCGGGGTGCCCTCCCCGGAGACGGACCAGTCGGCGGCACCCGCGCCCACGACGTCGGCACCGCCCGCGTCCCCGGCGGTCTCGTCGCCAGCCGCCGACCTGTCTGCGGCGACGGCGCGGGACTCGCTCCCTGCGACCGCGACGGGTGAGATGGCGGAGGCGGGCACCACCGGCGCCCGCGCCGTCTGGCATCCCGACTCGTTGCCGGCGTCGGCCAAGCGGGCCCCGTCGCGGCGTCGGTGGTTCCTCCTCGGTGGGCTCGCGGCCGCCGTGGTCGCCGCGATCGTGGTCGTCGTGCTCATCGTGGTGGCGTCCGTCCCGCACCGCGTCGAGGGGCTGGCGTTGCTGCGCGACCTCCCCACGAAGCCGACCGTCGGGACCTGGGATCTCGCCCACCCGCTCGACGATGAGGTGCCGGCGGGGGACGAGCTGTACGTGAACGGGTACACGGCCAGTCCGAGCACGGCGCTCCTGGTGTGGTCGACCGACCGGCCCTTGGATCAGGCGACCGTCGACGACGCTCCCGGTGAGACCGTGATCTCCCTCGTGAACACCGCCAACGGGCACACGCTCTGGGATCGCCGTGTCACCGAGCTCTCCCCGGAGTTCGACCGGTTCGACGCCCCGGTGGTGGTCTCGCCTCCCGATGCTGCCGCCATCGTGCTCAACCAGGGCGATCTGATGGTCGCGGTGAGTCGCCGTGACGGACACGTGGTCTCCACGTCGCAGGAGCATTCGAGTGTCGAGGGGATCGGCTTCGCGGAATTCGCTGCACCGGCCGCCTTCGTCCCTGGGCTCGAGGGGGACCTGCTGATCTCGTCGACCACCACGGACGGCAGAGGAACGATCGGCCGGTACCGGTCGACGGATCTGACCGAGCCGATCTGGGAGGTCGAGGGTGACGCCGGGGAGCGGGCGACCACCGCCGGCGACAAGCTCTTCTTCGACGGAGCGGTCTACTCGCTCACCGACGGCTCGCCGATCGACTGGGAGGGTGACGGTTCCTGGTACTACCAGCAGGTCGGTGGCGATCTCGTCGCGATCGACTACTCCGGGAACGACACGACCATCCGTGGGGTCGACGCCCGCACCGGCGCGGAGCGATGGAAGGCGACCGGCGCGTTGCCGGTGGTCCTCGACGCGACCGGGCTCCTCGTCGTGGCAGACCAGTCGGGGGAGCGGGTGCGTCGTCTCGACCCCGGATCCGGCGAGGTCGAATGGCGCAGCGCACTCACGAGCACGTGGGACGGAGCGTACACCGTCGGCGACACGATCATGCTCAGCGACGGTGACGGCGGATACACCGGCGTCGATGCCGGCGATGGGGAGATCCGCTACGAGGAACAGGACGCGGAGGGGAGTCTCGTCGGATACGGCGAGCGGACGCTGCTCCTCACACTGGACGGTGGACTCGTCGGGATCGATGCGACCACGGGTGAGCGGAGCTGGTCGGTGGCGTCCGCCGGCGACGAGTACACGTTCGCCGCTTGGGGCGGGAGCCCGCTCGCCGTCGCGTCCGTCACCGCCGCCGGTTCGGACACCCCCGCGGTCATGGGCATCGGCGACGATGACGCGCGGTGATCCCCGTGTATCCGGGCGACACGCCCGGGATGCGAGGGCGATTTGCCACGACCTGACGGTCTGCGTAAAGTAATCACTCGTCACCCCAAAGGTGCGGGAAGCGGAAGAGCTTCCCGGCCTCAAGTGGGACCGACACCCAGCCAAAAGCTGAGCGTCTCATCGTGAGCAAGACTCACACTTGAGATTGTCTCGCTTCAAGACTAGGTTGGAACTTCCCAGATCTCGGGTCATCGAGACGGTGAGGATCCGGAGGGCTTCGGCTCAACGAGATCGACTCCCGCTCAACTTGACAACAACCGAAGAAGTGGTAAGCTAGAGAAGTTGCCCTGCAGGGCGGTCGTGATGGCCAAAGGCAGGAGCATCCGATCCTTGAGAACTCAACAGCGTGCA
>NZ_JADKSJ010000001.1:2539070-2540737 GCF_015351235.1 Plantibacter sp. VKM Ac-2880 | reverse complement strand
TGGGAGAGTAGGACACCGCCGGACTTCTTCGTTGAAATGGCCACCCAAGGTTCTTGGGTGGCCATTTTGCGTTAACGCGCAGTGTGCGTCAGGCAGTACGCCTGAGCACACGCACCGCGTGAAGTCGACGTCTCACGAGTAGCGTGGGATACAGGATTCAGCACACAGTCGCCGGGTGACGGCGTTCGAACACCGTGGAGATCATCGTGAGTGACCAGTCAGCAGACCAGCCCGACAAGGGCGAGCGACGAGCACCGCGATCGTCCGGTGATGGACGCTCGAACACGAACCCTGGTCGACGAAACGACAGCCCGCGGGGCGATCGCCCGCAGCGTGGTGACGGTCCTCGAGGCGACCGGCCACAGGGCTCTGATCGACCCGCTTGGCAGCGGGACCGTCCGTCGTCCGGCGATCGGCCGCAGCGATCGGACCGGCCGGCACGGAGTGGCGACCGTCCGTCCTCCGGCGACCGCCCGCAGCGGTCGGACCGACCCGCTTGGCAACAGGATCGTCCTGCCTCCGGTGATCGGCCGCAGCGTTCCGATCGTCCCGCGCGGAGCGGGGACCGCCCGTCGTCCGGTGATCGGCCGCAGCGTTCCGATCGTCCCGCGCGGAGCGGGGACCGCCCGTCGTCCGGTGATCGGCCGCAGCGTTCCGATCGGCCTGCTTGGCAGCGTGATCGCCCCGCATCGGGTGACCGCCAGCAGCGTTCCGATCGTCCCGCACGAAGCAGCGACCGTCCTGCATCGGGCGACCGACCGGATCGCGGGAACCGCACGGATCGCGGGCACTCGTCCGATCGTGGTGGCCGTCCCGACCGCGGACGCGACGGCGGCGCACGGAGCGGCGGCCGCGAACTGTGGACGCGCGACGGAGCGCCGGCTCGAGGCGACCGCGACGCGTTCCGGAAAGAACGTGAGCTGACGGAAGAGGAACGCATCGCGTTCGAGCTCAAGTCGATCCGTCCTCGTCACGACGACCCGGAGATTCCTGCGGACGTCACCCCTCAGGATCTGGACAAGGGTGCGCGGAACGAGCTCAAGACGCTCAGCAAGGAGAACGCCGACGGCGTCGCGCAGCACCTGGCCATGGCGGCCCGGCTGATCGACACCGACCCAGCGCTCGCGCACCTGCACGCCATGTCCGCTGCACGTCGCGCCGGTCGGATCGCGATGGTCCGAGAGACCCTCGCGATCACCGCGTACGAGACCGGTGACTATGCCCTCGCGCTCCGCGAACTCCGGACCTACCGACGGATCTCGGGCAAGGACGATCAGCTGCCACTCATGGTCGACAGTGAGCGCGGTGTCGGCCGCCCTGAGCGTGCCCTGGAACTCGGCCGATCCGTCGACCGCTCCACGCTCGATGTCCCGGTCCGTGTCGCACTCGCGATCGCGATGTCCGGGGCCCGCCTCGATCTCGGCCAGACGGAGGACGCCCTGACGGAGCTGCAGATTCCGCAGCTCGACCCGAAGCGGGCGTTCTCCTACAGCCCCGCGTTGTTCAACGCCTACGCCGAGACGCTCGAGGTGCTCGGCCGGATGGACGAGGCAGCCGTCTGGCACGATCGTGCGACGATCGCCGCTGAGGCGCTCGAGCAGTCGGCCGCCGACGACGAAGGGGAGACCATGGTCGTCGTCGAGGAGTTCTTCGACATCGACGATGAT